>NZ_BMOC01000004.1 GCF_014646875.1 Halobellus salinus
TCCGTGGGCGGGTAAGCGATACCCCCAGCGTGAGGAAACCCCGGCGTTCACGCTGGGGAGGATGTCATAGCGACTCTACGTCCTCACTCGTCACCGCTCGGTCGTCCGGCAGCCGGCCAATGCAGCCGTGACACAGGAAGTACTCCCCGCCGTCGTCGAGTTCCAGCGTCATCCCGCCGGAGGAGCCGGACTCGAACGACCAGAAGTCGCCGATCCCGCCGGCGATCCGGACCGACTCGCCGCAGCCCTCACAGGATTGACTCGTCATGCCTGTGGTAGGCGGTCGACCGACAAACGTCCTGCGGCGGTCGGCACCGAACGGCCCCGGCTCTCCCGGGAGAACGAGCCACAGACCTATTGCCCCCAACAGGACGTGCCCGTATGACAGCGGCCGAGGGAGAGCCGTCGGACGCCGGCGAAAATCGCGCGGGCGAGGCGCCGACGACCGTGGCGCCGCCGACCGCGACTGAGGAGACGACCACCACCGACGCCGGGAGCGAACTCGAACGCACCATCGGGCTCTCCGGCGGGATCACCATCGGCGTGGGCACGATGATCGGGGCGGGGATCTTCGTCTTTCCCGGACTCGCGGCCGGTCGGGCCGGCCCCGCCGCCGCGGGGTCGTTCGCGCTCGGTGCGGTGATCGCGCTCCTCGTTGCTCTACCGGCCTCCGAACTTGCGACCGCCATGCCGAAATCCGGCGGCGGCTACTACTTCATCTCCCGGGGGTTGGGAGCGCTCCCGGGCGCGATCGTCGGGATCAGCATCTGGCTGGGGCTGGTGTTCGCGACCGCGTTTTACCTCACGCTGCTCATCCTGTGGGACCTGTGTTACCGGATCGGGACGTCGTGGTGGGCCGCGGTCGTCGCGCTGTGGCGGTCGTGGCGCTACCCGTTCGACGCCGAGACCGTCCGGCACCTCCGGCGGCTCTACCTCCTGATACTGTCGGCTATAGTCGCGTGACGTATTTCGACACCCCGGGGTGTCGAAAATCTTCACGTAGTTATAGCCGACAGTATGAATCTGGGGTTCGGACTGCTCCTGTTCGCGATGGTACCGTTTCTGCTCGATCGCCCCGTGCTGCTCGTCGCGGTCGGGGGCCACATCGTCGCGGTCGCGGTCGCGGTCGTGTCGCTGGCGGCGATGGCGACGCTCCGCGTTCGGGAGGCGTCGCCGGAGGGCTCCCTCGGGCGGGACGCCACCGAACGGAACCGGTGAGCCCGAGCGGCCGACAACGCGTCGGCCGCGGGAGAGGGCTGGCGCATTCGAGGCTGAAGATCCGTCCGGTCGCGAGCGGCAGGACCGATCCGACCTACAGGATCAGCGCCGCCCCGTACGCCACCGACGACCCGATCATCAGCACGACGAGGATAATCGCGAGTATCTGCTGTCGGTCCATACGGCGCGCTATACGCCCGAGCGGTTCAATTCTTTCGACCGGCGGTCACTCGCGCGCGTCGGTGTCCGTTCGGCCGACGGCACCGCCCGGCAGGATTGACAGCCCAGCCCGACTCGACAACACCGGCACGGAGTCGGCGTCGGGGTCGACGTACGACGGCCGGGCGACCGTCTTCGACTCGTATGTGTCGGGGTCGAGCACCTGGATCGCGTACTCGTCTTCGACCGCGACGACGGTGGTGTCGACGGCGTCGTCGGCGGTCCCGAGCCGGCGGGCGTCGGGCGCCTCGCCCTCCTCGAAGGCGGCCTCGTAGGCGTCGCCGGTGGTCAGTCGGACCCCCTTGAGATTTCCCTGGACGCTCCGGACCAGCACCGGACCGTCGCCGTCGTCGGGATCGATCACGTCGCCGGGGCTGAACGCCGGGAGCCGGACTGCGTACGTCACCCGGTAGACCTCGTTGCCGTCGCCGTCCTCGGTCACCAGGGTGGGATACTCCTCGACCGCCCCCCCGAGTTCGCTCACGATCCGCTTTGCGACGCCGGCGCCCATCTGGTTGGTGGAGATCTTGATGTCCACGCCGTCGTCGGTGTCGAGGGTCTCGGTGATGAACGCGTTCCGGTCGCCGGTGGCCTCCCGGTCGGCGATGTACGACTCCGCGATCTCGACCGCGCGGGCCTCCTCCTCCGAGGTCGGGAGCCGCTCGCTCGCCCGGAGTTGGACGATACTGGAGTAGTAGCCGCCCGCGATCCGCCCGCACCGCTGGCAGGTCTGCTTGGCGATGTGGACCGGCACCGTCACGGCCTCTTCCCGGTGTGTGCCGCGGACGATCCCGCTGAACGTGCAGTGCATCCGGATGGTGTTTTCGTCGACCTGCTCGGGGTCGACCCCCCACCGGACGTCTTCGGCCTTGAGGTGGACGCCGAGCGATTCGGTCACCCGGTCGATTGCGACGTCGGTGTAGTCCTCGGCGTCGATATCGACCCACCGGTTGCCCTTGTGGACTGCGCCACACCGCGAACACACCCGGACTTCGATTCGCTCCGGGGCATCGACCAGATCGAAATCCTCGAAGTAACACTCATCACACAGCACGGCGTCCCGTTCGCGGGGCTCGCCCGGGCGCGGCTCCGCGCGGGCAGGGATCGGGTCGCCGCACCGCGGACAGAACGTTCCGGAGCTCATTGACGACTGTAGGCGGCAGGGGCGGTTAAGCGCGACGAAGCGCCGCACGCCAGCCGTGCCGCGCCGACGCCAACACCGTTTATACGTCGCGACCCGTAACTCCGAGTATGGAGTGGAAATCCGACTGGGGACTCAGAGGCCGGATGGTCCTCACAATGTTCCTGCTTTTCGCCCTCTATCTCGTCTTCGTGGGGGTGCTCGTACAGACCAACTCGGCGGTGTTCCTGCCGCTTATGGGCGTGTTCGTACTGGTACAGTTCTTTTTCAGTGACCGGATCGCGCTCTACAGTATGGGCGCGAAGGAGGTCTCAGCCGAGGAGCGCCCCGAGCTTCACGCGACGGTGTCGCGGCTCAGCCAGCAGGCCGACCTCCCGAAGCCCGCGGTTGCGGTCGCGGACTCTCGCGTCCCGAACGCGTTCGCAGCCGGGCGGTCGCAGAAGAGCGCCACGGTGTGTGTGACCACCGAACTCCTCCGCACGCTTGACCGCGACGAACTGGAGGGCGTGATCGCGCACGAACTCGCCCACGTCAAGAACCGCGACGTGATGGTGATGACCATCGCGTCGTTCCTCTCGACGGTGGCGTTTATGATCGTTCGCATGGGATTTTGGTTCGGCGGCGGCCGGGACCGGCAGGGCGGCGGCGTCATCGCCGCGATCGTGGCGTCGCTGGTCGTGTGGATCGTGTCGTTCTTCCTGATCCGGGCACTCTCGCGGTACCGGGAGTTCGCTGCGGATCGTGGCGGGGCGCTCATTACGGGCCGGCCCTCCGCGCTCGCGTCGGCGCTTTTGAAGATCGACGGCCGGATGGACCGGGTCCCACAGGATGATCTTCGGGAGCAATCGGAGATGAACGCGTTCTTTATTCTCCCGGCGAAGGGCGGCACCCTCACCAAGCTGTTCAGCACTCACCCCTCGACCGAGAACCGCGTCGACCGGCTGCGGGAGCTGGAACGCGACATGGAGACGCGGTGAGGGAGCCGATGGGCCTGTTCGACACGATCCGCGCGGCTTTGGGCACCAGCGCCGAGGCGGACGCGACCCGCGACGCCGACCCCGAGGATCTCTTCGGGATGAGCACCGCATACGTCACAATGGAGGCCGACCTCGACTACGAGTCGGTCGACACCGCGGCGCTGTGCTTCTCGGGGGTCGACAGCACTGATTTCGCGGAGACCGTCGACGATGTTGCGGCTATCTTGGGCGCCGGTGAGGAGGAGACCGGAACCGAGTTTCAGGTGCGAGAGGACAGCCACGGGTGGGAGTGGGTGGTGCTCCGCGACGACGACCCCGAAGACCTCGTCACCTCGATCCACTTCGCGGCCGACGAGTTCGGCGAACGGGGGTACGGCTCCCGGCTCTTGGTTGCGGTGTTCGGGTTCGAGTCCGGCGGCAACCGCGCCTACTGGATCTACTCGTTCCGCCGCGGGGCGTACTACCCCTTCGCGCCCCGGCGCGGGAACGAGCGGGCAAACGACGTGGAGTTCAAACTCCAGTCGGTGCTTGACGGCGAACTCGACGTCGAGGACGACGAGTCCTACTGGTACCCGATGTGGCCCGACACCGCCGGCGGCCACCCCTGGGAGTGAGTGCGGGGGCGCGAGCGGCCTCTCGCGGGCGGAGCGAACGGTCGTGTTCCGCTGCGGGTGGAACGTGGGACCCGGGAGTTCTCCGGTAGCCTCTGCCAGCGATCGCCCGCTTCGCCTGGGAACTGTGGAGCAACAGCGGACACCGAAATATTCAGCTCTCTCGTATACTTGTCATAGTTACCTACTGATCGTATTCATTATATATTCGGTGTCGAACGGATGTGACCCACCGCTCACAACCGAGTTCACAAGCCTGGTCTACACCCGGACGCGGGCCGAAGCACGGACCGCCGTCCGGTTGATGAGACCGTGATGCAACTCACCAACGAGCGGCACCAACTGTAGCCGTGGCGACCGAAAACGAACGAACTGTCCCACACAACTGCTTGTGACAACAGGACGACCGTCACTGCCAACTCGTTCTTCGGCGAACCACGCGGGGGCGATGACAGTGTGTCTCTCGCCGGTGGCGCGAAACCACTACGTACCGCCTGCCGTCACCGACTCCGGCTTCAGATGCGAACGCTATCGTCGCCGGAACGGATTAAATATGCTTGTTATTACATACCACCGGAATAGTTTGTTTTCTGATTGCTTTTGTACGTCGACGCGGGCAGTACAAACGAGCGTTCGAACTCTTCGCTTTCGCACGGCATCACCCCACCGCAACAGCACTCCGGGATCCGACGCCCCGAGTGTCAGACACCGTTCCCACGATCTAGAACCGAACCACCTCTCAGTTCATACCCACAGATGCAGTACGCGAAGTTGGGTCACACGAAAAGACCGAATCCACTCAGTAGTCGTGGATCGGATCGCTGTCGTCGGTAACCGCTTCGATATAGCCGATCTTGTCGTAGGCGATCCACTCTTCGACATATTTCCATTCGCCGTCGACCCGCTGAATGAGGCAGTTCGCGATACCCAAGTTGTCTTCCATCGTTTTGCCCGTCGGCGGGCCGTGCTCTGTCGGTCCGGTGTTCTCTGCAGTGATGGTACGCACCATCGAGGTGTAGTACCCGTCTTCGGGGGTGCCCTCCCAGAGGATCTTCTCAATGTTCATCTCTGTCTCGGGAAACGCGTTCAACCGAGCCAGCGTGTCCTCGACGAGCCCGTACTCCGGGAATCAGGTGGTGACACCGACGGCGACGATGAGCCGGACCGCTAAGTCGACGAGTGGCGCCACAGTCTCGTTGCCGACCCCGAGACCCCGGCGTCGGCGTCGGCGTTGACCGCGGACGTCGACGGCGTCGATCTCGGCGGTCCGTGACGACGTCGACGCGCTCGAGACCCGGTGGTCGCCCCCCGGTGAGGATCCGGCTCGCGCGGCGGTCGTCCACCGGGAGATCGAACGCGGACCGCGCGGAACTCCTGACCGACGCGCTCCTCACCGGGGTCGCCGGCACCATCGGGTGGATCGACGACCGATTCGACCGGGGTTCCGGAAGCGTCCGTATCGACTCGGGCGAAGCCGACGCGACGCGGTACGTCACCGTCGCATCGCTCCGCCGTGCGCTTCCGGACACGGCCGCCGAGGCGAACGGAGTGCTCCGGTCGTCGGAGTGACGCCCCGCAGCAGCGGGTGGATCCGGGCCGTCGTGTCTGTTCGTGTTTGAACCCTCGTCGGCCCGTTGCTGATCCGCTGCTGCCGTCCCGCGGTTTCACTTTCACCCTGCTGTTAACGAGGGTTTATGTACGGATGGGACCCAAGGTTGCATACGATGCCACAAGACGACCTAGAGAGCCTTCCCGGCGTCGGCCCAGCAACAGCGGACAAACTCACCGGCGCGGGGTTCGAGAGCTACCAGTCGATTGCGGTCGCGAGCCCGGGCGAGATGTCGAACACCGCCGACGTGGGTGAGTCGACCGCTGCGGACATCATCAACGCCGCCCGCGACGCCGCCGACATCGGTGGATTCGAAACCGGGTCCACGGTCTTAGAACGCCGCGAGGAGATCGGCAAACTCTCGTGGCTGATCCCCGAGGTCGACGACCTGTTGGGCGGCGGAATCGAGACGCAGTCGATCACCGAGGTCTACGGCGAGTTCGGGGCGGGAAAGTCACAGGTCACCCACCAGATGGCGGTCAACGTCCAGCTCCCGCCGGAGTACGGCGGCCTCGGCGGCGGCTGCATCTTCATTGACTCCGAAGACACGTTCCGTCCCGAACGGATCGACGACATGATCCGCGGGCTCGATGACGAGATCATCGAGGAGATGCTCCAGCGCCGCGAGATCGAGGGCACACCTGGCGACGACGAAACGATGGGCGCGCTGCTCGACAGCTTCCTCGAACACATCCACGTCGCGAAGGCGTTCAACTCCAACCACCAGATCCTGCTGGCCGAGAAGGCCAAAGAACTCGCCCAGGAAAACGAGGACGCGGAGTATCCGATTCGGCTGCTCTGCGTGGACTCGCTCACCGCTCACTTCCGCGCGGAGTACGTCGGTCGTGGGGAACTCGCCGAGCGCCAGCAGAAACTCAACAAACACCTCCACGACCTGATGCGGATTGGTGACCTCTACAACACCTCGGTTCTGGTGACCAACCAAGTTGCCTCTAACCCCGACTCGTATTTCGGCGACCCCACCCAGCCGATCGGCGGCAACATCCTCGGTCACACCTCCACGTTCCGGATGTACCTCCGGAAATCGAAGGGCAACAAGCGGATCGTCCGGCTGGTCGACGCCCCCAACCTCGCGGACGGCGAGGCCGTGATGCGAGTGCAGGACGAGGGACTGAAGCCGGAGTAACCCACGTTTTTTATTTCGTCGGGTGCGCCTGCGGCGCACCACCCCTTGCAAAAAGCCGGATCAACAACCGCCGCCGACGAACGGCCGGAGGCCGTGGGTCGGCGTGACCCGATCGCTCCGCTCGCGGACGCTCGGTCGTGTTAAGTTAAGCACGATTCCACCAGGCGGCGTGGGCTTGCAGCCACGTTTCCGCGGTCGGTGGATCAACGTGGCTGAAACAGTTTGAAAACAAAAAGGTCCGTCGTTCTACTTCTCTAAAGATATGTTCAACAAATTTCTGAAGCCGTGTTGTTCGACGCGGTAGCTGTAGTTTTCGCGGCGGAGACCACCGATCAGATCGTCTGCGTCATCGATAAGAAACAAAGCGTCCTCGACATCGTGTTTCTCAGCCAGTTCAGTGAGAAATTCTCGTGCGATCGGAATCGTATACGTCGGAAACAGCCGCGAGTGACGGATTCTGTTCGTCTGCGAATCGACGGCAGCGTACAGCTAGTGCTGCTCGTCGTCGATCCGGATCGATTTTTGATCGACTGCAACGCGATCCGGGTTCTCACCGTCGGTTGGCTGTAGATCGGCTTTCTGTGCCCAATTGTGAACAGCCACACGACTTCGATTGACACCAAAATTCCCAAGAAGAGTAACTGTATTCAAAAGTGATAGTTCAGCAAGATGGTGGCGAATACTCTTTCCAATGACCTCGCGGGGTGTCCGCTCTCGCTCCACAAAGTCCAAGTCAATCCACTCAGTAGACTCGGTGAGGTGGGCGATTTCTGGCATAGACACTAGAACATCGCTCTGTCTCATTCTTAATTTAATACCGCGCGGCGGCCCGTCCGTACATTTATATAATAGTTATTGGGTGGTACTATTGTGTCACCCGAAATCACTCGCATTGAGAGTAGAGAATTCACATATCAATTGTCAGATGTTGGAACGGACCACAACGGGTTCAATTTGGTGTACGCCCCCGGCGAGACAACAACACGGAAACTGTTCGGTGTACAGGTCTTCACCGATACAGGTATTACAGGAGAGTATGTAGGCGGGAACTCCCCCGGCGCTGCACAAATCAATATGTTCGCGGACTACCTGCTCGGAAAGGATCCGCTAGCGAGAGAGAAGCACTGGTCGGAGATCAAACGCGCACTCCGGAAGTACGACCGGATGGGGATCGGGCCGATCGACATCGCGCTGTGGGACTTCGCCGGCAAATATTACGACGCGCCCATCCACGAACTCCTCGGCACCTACCGAACGCGGCTGCCCGCTTACGCATCGACCTACCACGGGGACGACGCTGGGGGACTGGATTCCCCCGCGGCGTTCGCCGAGTTCGCCGAGACGTGTCGTGATCTCGGCTACGGCGGTTTCAAAATACACGGCTGGGGCGGCGACGATAGTGCCCGGGACTTGGACCGCGAGATCGAAGCAGTTCACGCGGTTGGGGAGGCCGTCGGTGACGAGATGGACCTAATGCACGATCCGGCGTGCGAACTGGAAACCTTCGCCGATGCGCTGACCCTCGGACGGGCGCTCGACGAGGAGGACTTCCTTTGGTACGAGGACCCCTACCGGGATGCGGGGACATCCCAGCACGCCCACCGGAAGTTGGGACAGCACCTCGACACCCCGCTGTTGCAGACGGAGCACGTCCGGGGGCTGGAAATGACAAGCGACTTTATCGCGAACGAGGCGACGGACTTCGTGCGCGCTGATCCGGAGTACGATGCCGGAATCACGGGCGCTATGAAGATTGCGCGGATGGCCGAGGGGTTCGGGCTAGACGTCGAGTACCACGCTCCAGGCCCGGCGCAGCGCCATTGTATCGCGGCGACGCGCAACACGAACTACTACGAGATGGCGCTCGTCCATCCGGACTGCGGGAACACCACACCGCCGATCTACGACGGCGATTACGACGACCAACTCGAGAGCGTCGACGAGGACGGGATGCTCCACGTTCCGGACGGCCCCGGACTCGGCGTCGAGTACGACTGGGACTACATCGAGGCGAACCAGACGGGGAGTATCCACGTGTACGAGTAGCAACGGACTCGTCTGGCACGGGACCCGACCACTCCATCGAATGGAACCGACCGTCCGGTGAATGGAAAGGGTTGAGTGGGAGCCGCCGCGATGAGAGGTATGCCATCGATTCAGAACTATATCGACGGCGAGTGGACGGACTCGGAGTCAGGCGACACGTTCGAGACTGTCAATCCGGCAGCCCCGAGTGAGGTCGTCGCCGCCTATCAAGAGTCGACGGCGAGTGACGCGGACGCTGCGGTCGCGGCCGCAGCCGACGCGGAAACGGGATGGGCGTCGGTTCCGGCACCGGAACGCGGTGCGATATTAAAAGCCGCGGGCGACGTTCTCGCCGAGCGGAAATCGGAGTTGACATCCCAGCTGACCCGAGAGGAGGGAAAGACGCACGCCGAAGCCGGCGGTGAAGTTCAGCGCGCGGTCGACATCTTCCACTACTACGCACAGAAGGCCCGTGACCTCGGTGGCACGGTGAAGTCCTCCTCCGGTCGCCGGACCAATCTTTATACACGAGAGGAGCCCGTCGGTGTGACGGCGCTCATCACACCGTGGAACTACCCGATCGCCATCCCGGCGTGGAAGATCGCGCCCGCGCTCGCTGCCGGAAACGTGGTTACGATCAAGCCAGCCAGTCTCGCCCCTGGTCCTGCCGTGTCCATCGTCGAGGCTCTCGACGAAGCCGGCATTCCCGACGGTGCGATCAATCTCGTAACCGGTCCGGGGAAGACCGTCGGGAACGCTGTGATCGGGCACGGCCGCGTCGACGCCGTCTCGTTCACCGGAAGCAGTGCTGTAGGGCACCAGGTGTATGATCTGGCGACGGACGACAGCAAACGGGTTCAGACGGAGATGGGCGGAAAGAATCCGACCATCGTCGCTGACTCCGCAGATGTTGAGGAGGCTGCGGACATCGTCGCTAGCGGGGCGTTCGGTGTGACCGGGCAGGCGTGCACCGCGGGATCGCGAGCGATCGTCTACGAGGACGTGTACGACGAGTTCGTCGATGCAATCGTCGACCGAGCAACGGCGATTGAGGTCGGTCCGGGCGACGAGTACGATATGGGACCGCAAGTGAGCGAAGACGAACTCGAAAGCACGCTCGGGTACATCGACGTCGCCAAGGAGGAAGGCGCGACGCTCGCGGCCGGGGGGTCGGCGCCCGACGGCGGCCGGTTCGGCGACGGCTACTTCGTCGAACCGACGGTCTTCAGCGACGTCAGTGTGGATCACCGCCTCGCTCAGGAGGAGGTTTTCGGTCCCGTCCTCGCGGTGCTCGAAGTCGACGGGTTCGAGGACGCCATCGACGTCGCGAACAACGTCAATTACGGCCTCTCCGCCAGCATTCTTACCCACGATCACACCGAGGCAAACTGCTTCGTTGAGGAGACCGAGGCCGGCGTGGCCAAGATCAACGAGAAGACGACCGGGCTTGAATTGCACGTTCCCTTCGGCGGGTTCAAAAGCTCCTCCTCGGAGACGTGGCGTGAACAGGGCGACGCCGGGTTGGACTTCTACACGATCGAAAAGACGGTTTATGAGAACTTCTGACGAACTCAGAGGAACGCGAACGCCCGGACCGACGAGCCGCTGGTGTCCTGGAAGTTCAGCGGGGGATAAAAGAAGTAAGCCCGTCGCGTCGCGGCGTCGCCGCGCACCGCATCGAGATTTCGCAGTTCCTCGATCGGAATGACGTCGTTCTCGAGCAGCGGGAGATGCGAGTCCGCTGGGTGAACGTCCGTGCTCGGGCCGTGTCCCGGGACCTCGCCGTACCACCCGCCGACACTCGGCGTGTCGATCCCGATTGCCTTGGCGCCACGGTCAGCAAGATACTCGGACGCCTCGCCCGAAAGGTGCGGGAACTCGAACATCCACTCGTCGGTGGTTCCGTAGTACTGATCCCAGCCGGTGTTGAGCATCACGACGTCACCCGACTGAATGTCGTCTCCGTACCTATCGATGTCGTCGACATCGATTGCAGCGGAGTTCCCGACGTCTGTCATATCTAGGACGATGCCCTCACCCATAAATTTCGAGATAGGGAACTCGTCTAGCGTCCGCCCCTCGGGGATGAAGTGCCGCGGCGAATCGATGTGAGTCGCCGTGTGCGTCCGCATAGTCACTTTTTCCATCGTGAAACCGTCCCGCGCCGCCAACGATTCGTGTTTCAGGTCGATCGGCGGGAAGGATGGCCACACCGGAATGTCATTGTCGATCGGGTTGCACAGGTCGATAATCTCGTCGGGACTGTCGAACATACGATCGGATGTCAATGCGTGATTATATTAATTTTTGCTCTCAGATTTGTATACGTCGGCCTGAAGTGTGGACACGCAGCGTGAGTCGTGGCGAGATACTCAGTCCTTACGCAGTCCGAATGCATCGAGCGTCGCCTGTTCGGTCTCGATGAACTCAGAGGATTCGTAACCCTCTCTGAGACTCGAAAGGCGCTCGTAGCCCGATGCCTGTTCGTCGGCCCACTCGTCGGCGAACTCGCCCGAGTCGATCGCCGCCAAACGTTCGCGCATAAACTCGCGGATCGGCTCGCGGTCGAATTCGCTCAGTCCGAGGAGCTGACCGTACTGGCTGGTTTGAGAGTGGAGATCCATCTGGGAGACGATCCCCTGAGTTGCACACTTCTCGAAGATGTGTGCCATCTCCCGGGAGAGGTACGACTCGAGCAGCGTCACCGCCGGGGGTACCCCGGCTTCGGTCTCGACCTCGAACCGGGCCAGCAGTGCGGAGGCGAAGACTGGAAAGAGACCCTGTTCGCTCATAAGGTCTGTGCGGGTTTCAGTCTCGAACTCGGTCTCAACGACGCCGGACCGAGTGGCTCCGACAGCGTGTGCGACCGCAAGCGCGCGGGACTGTGCCGCTCCTGACGCATCCTGCTCGACGGCAAGCAGCGCCGGTGCTCCCCGACCGTCCTCGTAGAGTTCGCGCACCACCGTACCGATCATCCGCGGTGCGACGAGCACCACGTCGATGCCGTCGGCGGGATCGATCCGCTCGTACGTCACGTTGTACCCCGATGCGAAGACGAGTGTGTCGCCGGCCTCCAAATTGGGACCGATGTCACGCTGGTAGATCTCAGGTTGTACTTCGTCGGGGATCAGTAGGAGCACCACGTCGGCTCGTGCCGTCGCGTCAGCGATCGAATACACCTCGAACCCGTCCGCAGTTGCCTGTTCGTGGGACCCGTCCTCGCGGTTGCCCACGATGACATCGACGCCGGAATCGCACATATTCCTGGCCTGTGCTCGCCCTTGGTTCCCGTATCCGACGACGGCGACGATCTTCTCGTCGAGGGGACCCAGGGTGGCGTCGGTCTCGTGATAGATTAGCGTCTCGATGGCGTCAGGTGCGGGCATATCAACTGCAACGGCAGGGGTTATTATAATATCCAGGGGTGGCTGGTCCCGCTGGACCGGTCACCGGTATCGATCCGTCACTCCGAGATCCCGTACACGTCGCGACCCCAGCCGTGCGCTGCCTGATCGTACACCGGTTCGTCCCGGTTGAGATCGTTGATGACGGAGAGATCCTCTTCGGGGAGGTCCCAGTTCCAGGCTGTGAGATTCGTCTCGATGTGTGCGGGGGAGGTGGACTTGGGCAGCACCACCGTATCACGAGCGATGGCCCACCGAAGGATCACCTCCGTCGACGAGCGTCCGTGAGCGTCTGCGATCTCCCGAATCGTGGGATTCTCGAAGATGTCCGTCCGACCGAGCGGTGCGGCGGCCTCAACGACAGTATCGGACTGGCGACAGTACTCCCGCACCTCGGGTTGCTGATACAACGGGTGGAGTTCGATCTGGTTGACAGCGATCGGAACCTCGCTGATGTACTTTGTGCAGGACAACTGATAGGCCGAGAAATTCGAGACACCAGCGTTGTCCACGAGTCCACGGTCGCATAGTGTCTTCATCGCAGTCAGGATTTCCCGCAGCGAAATCGCCGGATTCGGCCAATGGGTCAGGTATAGGTCGAGGTAGTCGGTATCGAGTCGACCCAGCGACCGCTCGCAGGCTCGGACCACACTCTTGTAATCGAGGTTCTTCGGCAACACCTTCGACGTGAGGAAAATATTCGAGCGGTCGTACTCGGCGAGGACGTCACCGATCTCAGTTTCATTTTTATTGCTCTATTGAAAATGGAAGACAGCGGGAGGATTATTCCGTAACGGTTTGAGGAAATGAGGTCGAGAAGGCGATTATGTGAGTCGCTTTGCTTGACCTCGTTGAGACAGCACTACGCTACGTGTAGCCAAACAAGCGTTGGGGAAGCGAGCGGGCAAGCCCGACTCGGGCGGGCTTGCCCGCGAGGCTCACATCGTCGCGCACTGTATTCGTAAGGGAGGAGGGTACAGCTACGCCGAACTCGTCGATCGGATCAGCCTTATGCCGGAAGTCTGCGACCGCCTCGGAGTCCACCCGGACGCACCGCCTGATCCATCTACGTTCTACCACTCGTTCGACCGTTACGCGATGTACATCTGGCGGGCGTTGCTGCGCATTTCCGCGCAGCAACACCCGCAATCAGGCTGCGTTGCCCTCGACAGCACGTTTTTCGAACGCGAGCAAGCGTCACAACACTACCTCCAGCGATGTGGGCGAAGCGTCAAAAGGGTCAAAGTGACGACGCTGACCGATACAGAGTCGTTAGCGGTACTTGACGTACACTGCTGTATCGAGCGTGAGCACGATACGAAGGCTGGCCCGCGGGTCGTCCGCCGGAACGCGGACGACCTGCGGGCCGTGGCTGCTGACAACGGGTTCCAGGACTGGAACAGCGAGTACGAGATTGCTGCATTAGGAATCGAGTACCTCGTTCATTACCGCGGCTCGTCGATGATGGCAACCGCGAATAACGCTCTCATCCGGTCGAAGGGCTACACACAGCGGTGTATGTCAGAAACGTCCTACTCGACGGTCAAGCGAACCCAGGACTCCGCCCTGCGTTCGCGGTTCTGGTACCGCCAGTTCCGCGAGATCGTTCTCCTGTTCGCGCTCAACAACATCAGTACCTCACAAAGCATCGTCAGCTAACCTGACTTGAGTCACCTGTTCTGTCGAAATGAACCGTCAGTAGCGATTGATCGACGCTGTTCGAAGCCGGAGCTGTCGCTGTCGGCGGCGCTCAGCCGCCGACGCGACAGCGTTGCCACTCACGAGAGGGCGTACTCGGCCAGTGACTACCGGTGGAACCGGTCGTCTGGTGGTCGATTTGCGGGGACGGCCCGACGCACCGCGAGGGCCGTCCACGCAGCCTGTCGGACCATATTGACGAATTCCTTGTACGGCCACCACCAGAGGCGACGCCCGCCACGGCGGGGCGTCGCCACATATTCGTAGTGGAGATACCGCCACGCGTTCTGTAACAACAAACTCACCACAACGAACAGCAGTCTCACCGTCGCATCTCGTGTCGTTGTCGTCGCTATCGCTTGCTCGGACAAGCGATAGCTCGACTCGATACCGAACCGTTTCGCGTAGTGGTATCGAGCGTCGCGTGGTCTCTCGATGAACGGCGCGTCAGCGGCGTAGCCGTGACGCACCACACCGTGGTCGTCATACTTCCCGTTCAGGTACGTACAATCGATGTAGACGGGAAACTCGACGGTCCAGCTGTGACCGTCGAGTTTCCCTGTCAGATCATGCTGAATGACACGACTCCACCCTTCCGAGAGCTCTTGCTGAATCGTCTTCCCCCACCGGATGATCGGGATTACGTACGCGTAGTTATGCGCTTGAAGCAGCGCGAGGCACTTGCTGTCGTAGAATCCACGATCAAGATAGACGGCCTTGACCTCGGTGTCAAGGCCGTCAAGGACACCGAAGAACTCAGCGAGGACGCTGCTGGTGGTGTCGCCGTCTTCGAGACGGCGCACCGCCAGCGTGTAGCGTTTGTTCTTCACACGCGCGTAGAGTGTGGCGTAGGCGTGGAACGCGGTGGTTCCACGCTTGGCTTCCGAGTGATAGAGGCTCTGTATGTCGTCTTCATCACCGTGGTAGGGCCGCAGGTGGAGGTCTGGATTGACGAGGAAATTAAGAAGTTGGTCTTCGTGGAGTTCACTGTCTGCTTGCTGCTTGTGTTTGGTCACATTCACAGCAAGCAGACGTTCTAACTAACCGGCTTTGTGAGGTACTGAACATCAAGAAGCTCTCCAAGACACTATGATCCGACTCCCGTACCGCATTTTCAATAGAGCAATTTTTATATCCTTCTGCCGTGTCGATGTGGGAGTATCCCGACTCAAGTGCCGCCCGAACTGATGATTTGACCGTCTCACCGGAGAGGTTCCACGTCCCAAAATCGATCATCGGAATATCGTCACCGCCCGGTAGGGTTCTTATTAGGGCTGAGCCCATAGATCAATGGATCGCCTCAATGTAATAAATTACTTGGGTGTGTCGTGTGGGCTTCCCGCGCAACGGATTATATTATTTTGTTGTCTGGGAGCTAATATGGCTGACATCAGAGTGCTGTTTATCGGGGTAGTCGTGGCAAACAATATGATTTCACGTGAGGGGGTTCGATATGTTCTCCAATGCGGAGTACACAGAAGCCGGAGATTATCTCCAAGCGGCTTTAGAGACCGACGGTATCGAAACAACATATCAACTATGCCACGTTGCGGCCTCGGAGTTCCCGGAGTCGCGCGAGGCGTTGGAATCCTACGATGTCGTAATACTCAGTGACATCGGATACAACACGATCGTGATCCCGCCGGAGACATTCAGCGAAGGGACCCGCCGAGCGAACAGGCTCCAGATACTGGACGAATTCGTACGCGAGGGTGGCTGATCCCTAATGGTGGGCGGGTATCTCTCGTTCCAGGGCATCAACGGCCGCGCGAACTACGCCGGAACGGCCGTTGAGGGGATACTCCCGAATACGATGGAAAGAGGGGACGACCGGGTTGAGCGACCCGACGGGGCCTACCCGGAGGTTGTCGTCGCAGACCACCCCGTCGTCTCGGAGATCGACGACGGCTGGCCGGACTTCCTCGGGTACAACCGGTTCGAGGTGGACGGCGACGCGGAGGAAGTTGTCCGGATCGACGAGGACCCCCTGTTGGCCGTCGGAACGCACGGCGACGGGCGGTCGGCAGCGTTCGCCAGCGACTGTGCGCCGCACTGGGGACCGATGGAGTTCGTCGAGTGGGACGGTTATCGGCGGCTGTGGGCGGACACGGTCACGTGGCTGGCCGGCGACCGCTGACGACCTGACTCGCTTTTCGTAAGCTGCGGGCCCTCCACGTCTTTGTCGGCCTCAGACGCCGGTAACGGGGTTGCGCAGGGTCCCAATGTTCTCGATATCAATGACGGCCGTGTCATCCGGCTGGAGCGAGAACTCATCGTCAGGGACAATCGAGGTGCCGGTGAGCAGCACCGTCAGTTCCGGAACCGCGTTGTGACGGGTGAGGTAGGAGACTAGTTCCTCACAGCTTCGCACCATTTCCGCCGTCGTGGTCCGTCCCTCGAACACGACCGTCTCGTCGCGGTAGATGGTGAGCGACATATCAAGATTATGAGGATCGTCGATGTCGGTCGTGACACACGGACCCAGCGAACAGCATCGATCGTAGATTTTTGCTTGCGGGAGGTACAACGGATTGGCACCCTCGATAGATCGGCTGGAGACGTCGTTTCCGATCGTGTAGCCGATGATATCCCCCCGGTAGAGGACGACCCCGAGTTCCGGTTCTGGGACGTTCCACTCGGAGTCGCCTCGGACGCCGATGGCCTGTCCGGGGCCGATGGTCCTGTCCGGAGTCGACTTGAGAAAGAGCTCCGGTCGGTCGGCGTCGTAGACGTCGACGTAGATCTCGGGCATCCCACTCTCTTCGGTTCGGGCTTCCTCGCTGATCTGATACGTGACACCCGCAGCCCACACCTCCTCGGCGACGAGGGGGACGATAGCCTCGCTTTCGACTTGTTGCAACGGGAGCGTCTCGGCCGTTTCGAGGAGCGGTTGCGCAACCTCGTCGAGCGTCCGGTCCATTACGTGTGCGGCCTCGGCCAACGCCCCGAACGAATCCACACCCGGCTTTGCAAACGTGAGATCGTACGCCGAGCCGTCCGCCACCGCGAGGAGTCGCGTGCCGCCGTCCAATCGCCGCTGGTAATACCGCATACCATCTGTGAACGTGAGACCGGATATGAAACTTGCTGTTGTCAGATCGACTAACCACTCTTCGGGAGCATACAGACACGGAGATATCCTATGCAAAAGAGAGCGACGAGCTGGGTATAGCTCCCCTTCACGTGGACGAAAACATTAGGTACGAATCCTGGGAACAATAGTGTATGCCAGTCAATCGCCCGTTCTCTGGGCCTCGTCCGTTGGACGGCTCACGACCGACTAGTGGGGGTTCGCGTTGATCGATTCAACCGTCGCCTCGACGAACAGGAGTCGGACGTAAAATGCCGGCGCTCGGGATCATCGCCGACGACCTCACTGGAGCGATGGACACAGCCAACGAGGTCGCAGGGTATGGCTACGAAACACTTGTGCTTGCGGTGCCCGACGCGTCGCCGCCAGACGCGTCGGTCGTCGCAGTCAACACCGAAAGCCGATACGCGACGCCGGCTGAAGCGGCGGAAGCGGTCCGGCGTGGCGTCGGCGCGGTCGCCGCCTCGATGGTGTACAAGAAGATCGACTCGACGCTCCGGGGCAACGTCGGCTCTGAGGTTGCAGCCGCGTTGCGAGCCGCGGAAGCCGAACTCGCCGTCGTCGCGCCGGCGTTCCCCGCCACCGACCGGGAAACGTGGGACGGGGTCCACACGGTCGACGGGACGCCCGTAGCCGAGACGGAGTTTGGTGCGGATCAGAACGGGCCAGCTTCGTCTGCAGTGGACGACCTCTTCGCAGCGCAGGAGTTCCCGGTCGAGCGACTCGACGGAGCGGACGTCTCCGGCGGCGTAGACCGGGTAGCAGCGTGCTTCAGCGCCGCCGTCGAGCGGCACGACCAGCCGCCGATCGTCGTCTGCGACGCGCGGACCGGAACACACCTGGATACCATCGCTACGGCCGGGGCCCGGTTCGACACCCTGTTCGTCGGCAGCGGTGGGCTTGCCGCCCACATTCGTGTGAACGCGCCTGCGAACTCCGCTGGAGAAGTCCCACAGCCGGGGCCCGGAACGCCACTCGCCGCCGTCGGGAGCGTCAGCGACACCACGTTAGCGCAGCTTGGCCGCGTCCCGGACGCACACCTGTTCCACCTCGATCCACTGGAGCTGTTGGAGGGGACGCCCGACGCCGGGGCCGACGTGGCCGGCCGATTGGATCGTAGCGTTCCGACAGTGCTCACCGCGGCTTCGGACCGCGCCACCGTTGAGGATACCATCGCGGCCGGCTGTGATCGTGGGCTCTCGGATACGGAGGTCGGCGGCCGAATTTCGACGGGACTGGCCGACGTCGCAGCCGAGGCCTGCCGGATCACGCGGCCGTCCGGACTCCTCTTGAGTGGTGGAGACGTGGCTGTGGCGGGGCTCCGCGCACTCGACGCGACGACAGTCTCGCTGACCGGGGCGACGGTCGCTACCGGGGTCCCTGTGGGCCGGCTAGTCGATGGCGTCGTGGCCGACACGATGGTGATCACCAAGGCCGGTGGATTCGGCGAAGAAACAACTATAATTAATTGTCTCGACATACTGGATGGTGAACGATGACTGACTCACAGCCGATCATCGGCGTGACGATGGGTGATCCTGCGGGTATCGGCCCCGAAGTGATCGTGAAAGCGTACCGACGGTTCCTTGACTCCGGCCGACCAATCGTGATCGGCGACGGGGACGTACTCGCCGCCGCGACCGAAGTCTGTGAGTCAGACCTCAGGGTGAAGCGGGTGGAAACCGTGACCGATGCACGGTTCGGTTCCGGCGCGATTCCCGTCGTCGACCTCGACAATGTCGGGAGGCTCGTCCGTGGAGAAGTCCGCGAGGAGTACGGGAACGCGAGCCTGGAGTACATCGAGCGGGCGATCGAGCTGGCACAGGCAGGAGAGATTAACGGGATCACGACCGCCCCGATCAACAAGCAAGCCACGAAACTCGCAGGGAGCACCTACGCCGGTCACACCGGGATGCTTGCCGACAGAACCGATACGAGCGAGTACGCGATGATGCTCATCGAGTCCGAGCTGCGCGTGACACACGTGAGTACACACGTCCCGCTGGTCGAGGCGTGTCAGCAGGTCACGACATCGAGCGTCCTGAGCACGATCCGACTGACTGCTGATGCGCTTGCGGATCTCGGTGACCAGGATCCGACCGTGGGGGTTGCCGGACTGAATCCCCACGCTAGCGACGGTGGGCTGTTAGGAGACACGGAAGCGACCGAAATCGAGCCGGCTGTTGAACAGGCGCGAGAGGCGGGGATCGATGCGGTCGGTCCGGAGTCACCGGACACGGTGTACGTCCGCGCGGCCCAGGGCGAGTTCGACTGCGTGGTGTCGATGTACCACGATCAGGGACACATTCCGATCAAGATGCTGGGATTCAATAGCGGGCAGGCCGTCTCCGGTGTCAACGTAACTATCGGACTGCCGATCATCCGCACCAGCGTCGACCACGGGACCGCCTTCGACATCGCGGGAGAGGGACTCGCTTCCGAACAGAGCCTCCTCGACGCGTTCGACGTGGCTGTAGAGATGGCTCACGCCAGGACTACCTGAGTAGCGACGCCGTTATATAATAAAGAACACTGCCGAAGCGAGTCACATAGACAACGAGCGGCCGATGTACTCGTAGTAGCGGGGTCAGTGCTCGTCTCGGGCTACCGTTCCGGTCCTGGCTGTCTCGTGCGTGGTCGGGTGTAAGTGGGTCCTGACAGGTGGCCTCCCCGATACTTTGCCGGTCCTGATATAACAAGCGTACACGTGGTATTTTAGCTCGGACTTGAGGCCGGTGGGGTTACCGCGTCGTGGCTGCGGGCCGATGTGTGTACTTGTTCTGTGTGAACGAACTTGCTCAGGAGTGGACGCTGTTCAGTTCAATCACGTTCGCGGCGCTGACGACCTTGTCCGGGACCGTCTGTTCCAGCCGGTCGCCCTTCAACCGGTTCGTTGGCGCGGAGACGCTGATCGCTCCCAGCACCTCCCCGTCCTGTCTGATCGGGGCCGACACACACCGAAGCCCCTCCAGCCGTTCCTCATCGTCGATGGCGTAGCCTCGTTCACGCGTCGCTGCCAGTTCCTCCCGCAGTGCCTCGGAGTCGGCGTACGAGTGTTCAGTTGCGGCCGGTAACGGCCCATCTTCGATGATCCGGTTGACTCGGTCGTCGTGCATATACGCTAGCATCGACTTCCCCAGGGCGGTGGTGTTCATCGCCGCGCGCTCACCGGCGTGGATGTCCAAGTGGACCGACTGCGCACCCCTGGAGCGGTAGAGATAGACGCACTGGCCGTGTTCCTCGGCAGCGATGTTGACCAGTTCTCCGGTTTCTTCGGCCAACGCGTCGACCTCGGGTTTCCCCATCCGGTAGAGTGTCATCTTGTTGCGACGATACCCGCCCATCTCGAGGAACCGAAGCCCGATGGAGTAGCCCTCCTCGCCCTTGACAACGTAATCGTGCTCTTCGAGCGTACTCAAATGATTGTGGACGACGCTTTTCGAGGTGTCGAGCCGTTCGGCCAACTCCGTGACGCCCGCCCAATTGAGCTGCTTGAGCGCCGCGATGATCTCAAGCGTGCGGGCGGTGGCTTTCACCGGATGTTTGGCTTCGTCTCCCATACCTATTGTGTATGATTGTACGTGTAAATAATTTTCTATCATATAGAACAAAATTGTGTGGCTTACGATACGTGATCCAACGGCTGAAGAGACGTATTTCGGGATTTAAATTCGTTATTTTATGTTTAGCCACAAAGAACACTATCGCAGACGTTGGGAGCGCAACACCCAAACGGAATCTCACTCGTTGGATCGTATCGGACCGATACTCATATTCCGACTGGCTCTGAGGTGCGTGTATGACCGAGGCCGACAGGAAAACGGTCAGCAGAATCGGCAAACAGCTGCTCAAGGAAGGACTGACGCGGGCGACTGGCGGCAATGTCAGTACCCGCACCGCCGACGAAACAGTCGCCATCAGTCCGTCCGGTATCCCGTATCCGGAGATCGAGCGCCAAGACGTTCCGGTGGTAACGATGGAGGGAGAGCAGGTGTCCGGGTCGGATCCGCCGTCGAGCGAAACCCCGATGCACACAGCGATTTACGAGAACCGGCCCGAGGTTGGTGGCATCGTACACAGCCACTCCCCGTACGCGAGCACCTTCGCCGTACTCGACGAACCAATAGAAGGAACACACTATTTGATTGCACAGGCCGGCACGGAGATTCCTGTCGCCGGCTACGCCCCGCCCGGGTCGGAGGATTTAGGACGCCTCGCGGCTGAGACACTCGGAACCGACTACGATGCGTGTCTGTTACGCAATCACGGCGTTGTCGCGGTCGGTGAGACGCTCCCGGCGGCACTCGAAGTCGCGATCGTCGTCGAATATGTGGCCCGGATTCACTACCAGGCGCTGAACATCGGGAATCCCGAACCGATGGCCGAGTCGGATCTGACGGAGCTTCGGGACATATTCGACGAGTACGGCCGGCATTGAGCCGCCGCGGTGGCGGGTGAGTCCGTCAGTTCAGCCGTTCCGCCTCTTCGTTGACCCCGTCGAACAGGTGGAGGTTGTCGGGGTCGAACACCAGATGACCTTCCATTCCCTCGGTGAGTGCCCCCGAGTCGACTTCTGCCGTCACGTCCTGGCCCTCGGGGGTTGTACACCGGACAATGTCTTCGGTCCCGATCTTCTCCACGACGTTGACCCTGGCGGGAACGGAGAATCCGTCCTCGGGTTCGGTCTCCGCCCAACTCAGCCGCTGTGGACGAATGCAGACCGCCAGCCGCGTTTCGGTCGCTCGCCGCAGCGGTTCGGCCACCTCCCCCAAGAGCTCGAAGACGAGTTCCCCCGAGTTGAGGACGGCTGTGTCACCGTTCCACGAGAGACCACAGTCGAAGCGGTTGATCTGTGGCGACCCGATGAACATCGCGACGAAAAGCGTCCGCGGTCGGCTGAACACCTCGTCGGGATTCCCGAACTGGACCACGTCCCCCTGGTTCATCACCACGAGATCGTCGCCCATCGTCATCGCCTCCTCCTGATCGTGCGTGACGTGGATCATCGTCACCCCGAACTCCTGTTGGAGCTGAACCACTTCTGCGCGGAGTTGGCGTTTGAGGAGTTCGTCGAGGTCGCTGAACGGCTCGTCCATCAGGAACACTTCGGGGCGGCGGACGAGCGCACGAGCCAGGGCAACGCGCTGCTGTTGGCCGCCAGAGAGGTCGGTGATTTTCTTGTCGATGAATCTGTCGCAGTCCGTGACTTCCGCCGCCTCTTGGACCGCCTCCTCGATCTCCGCCTCGCTGTACCCCTTTTCAGCCCGGAGCGGGAACGCCACGTTCTCCCGGCCGGTCATGTGAGGATACAGCGCCAGGTCCTGAAACACCATCGAGATGTCCCGTTCCTGTGGCGGTCGGTCCGTGATGTCCACGCCGTCGAAGGAGATCGACCCCTCGGTCGGGGTTTCGAGACCCGCGACCGAGCGTAACGTCGTCGTCTTCCCGCACCCCGACGGGCCGACGAGAACAGTCAGGTTCCCGTCCTCGATGTCCAGAGAGATGTCGTTCGTCGCGACGATCGAGCCGTATCGTTTGGTCAGGTTGTCGATTTCTACTCTCGCCATCGTTAGATGTCCGTCATGCCGAGGGTCATTCCTTCAATGATGTTGTCCCGGAACGCGATCAGGATCAGCGTCGGTGGCGTCGCCACCACCGCCGCCATCGCCATAATGTTGTTCCACTGGATCTGGTTCGATTCGATGAGCGTCGGAATGATCGTCGTGTACGTTGAGGTGTTGTTCCCGGTGATGATCCACGCGAAGAGGAACTCGTTCCACGCGAACACCCAGGCGAGCATCATCGTCGCCACCAGTCCCGGTCGGACCAGCGGGAAGATCACTTTCCGGAACGCCTGGAACCGGGAGTAGCCGTCGACGAACGCTGCCTCCTCGAACGAAATCGGGATCTTGTCGAAGAAGTCCCGCATCAGCCACGTCGTCAGCGGGAGGTTAAACGTCAGATACAGCAGTATCAGTCCGATCAGGGTGTCCTGCAGCCCGAGTTGACCGTAAATAAAGAAGATTGGCAGAACCACGGCCACCGGTGGGAACATCCGGGTCGAGAGCAGCCAGAACGACACGTGGCCGCCGGGGTCGACCCAGCTGAACCGGGAGAAGGCGTACCCGGCGAGCGCCCCTAGGATTACCGAGAGGATGGTCGTGCCGCTGGCGATAATGAGGCTGTTGAGGATCGCGTCGATCGCTCGGGAATTCGAGAGCACCCAAACGAACGCGTCGAGCTGGAACCCTTTGGGGTACAGCGTCGGTGGGAACGTCCCGATCTGACTCAGCGGTTTGAACGCCGTGTTCAGCGTCCAGTAGATGGGGAACGCCACGAATAGCGTGTACACGACGAGAAGCCCCCGCCCCGCCCATTTGAACCGGTTCGTTCGTGCGGTGCTCATACGGATCCCTCCGTGTTCATGAACCGCCAGAACAGTAACATCGTGAGGATCGAGCCGAGCCCGATTACCCAGGTGAGTGCCGCCGCGCGGCCGATGTTGAACTCGCTGAATCCGACGATGTACGTATAGAAGGTCGGCAGCTCGGTCTGTGTCCCCGGGCCGCCACGGGTTATAATGAACAGCTTGTCGAAGAATTTGTACGCGTCCATGAACCGGAGAATGAACGCAATCGCGATCAGGGTCTGCAACTGCGGCAACGTGATCCGTCGGAACTGCATCCACCGCGAGGCGCCGTTGACCTGAGCAGCTTCGTACATCGAATCGGGGATGCTTGCACGGCCACCGTAGATGATCAACAGGGGGAGTCCGACCCACTGCCACGTGTCGGCGATCATCAGCGCTGTCAACCCCAGCCACCGCGACTGGAGCCACGGAAGGCCACTGTTGCCGACCATTCCGAGGATGCCGTTGACAGCCCCGCCGCCTGGGAGGAGTAGGAGCTGCCAGATGCGACCCGCGACGAGCGGCGCGATCATCATCGGCACCGCAAACAGCGTGAGCAACCCGATCCGGACGCTCCGTCGTTCGACGTAATTGTACAGGGCAAGCGCCAGGGCTGTCCCGAGCAGCACCTGGACTGTGACGCCGACGCCGCCGTAGTACACGAAGTTAATCGCCGAATCCCAGAACCGGCCCTCGGTGAACAGCCACGCGAAGTTCCCAATCCCGTTGAATGTCGGTTCCTGATAGGTGATCGAAGAGGGGGTCCACCGGTTGAAGCTCAGCCACAGCGACCACAGCATCGGGCCGATGGTGACCAGAAACACCGTCACCAAGGCCGGGCCGACCAGCAGCAACGGCGTGAGCTTCTCCCGACGGATCGGAATATTAACCGCGATACGTTCTTGCAGCGAGTCTCGAGTTGTGCTCATATGAATCAGCTTGTTTGCTACCAATAAACACATCGAATAAGAAGTTTGCGCTGTGACGCGCGTCCCTCAGACGTAGTCGAGATCGCGGGCCGTCTCGAGGAAGTTCAGATACTGCTCGCGCTGCGACTCCCGGCCGAGCTCTTCGACCGTCGTCCGCCACTCCTCCGCCGCGTTATCCAGGGCTTCCTGCGGCGACTCCTCACCGGTGAGGGCCCGCTGGATGTGGATCGAGAGGGCGTTGGTGTACTGGGTCGCACCCGGCCACTGCGGCTGTGGGAATCCGTTTTCCATATTCGTCTGCCCAGCTTGGATGTGCTGCAGCGCCTGTTCCTGTGCGCTGATCCCGCCGACGTAGTCGGTGTCGGGTGAGAAGATCGGCGGATTGTCCGGGAACCCTTCGCCAGTCCCCCGGAGCGGATTGGACTGGGTGTAGAACTGCGCGGCCTCCTCAGTGTAGTGGTTCTCGTTCGACGGGTCGAGCCCGGTGAACGGGTCGGCAGTCGCCTGGCTCAATACAGGGTCGCGGGCCAACCGGAGGATTGCGTAGAAGGCGGCGTCCTTCCGTTCCTGCGGGAGACTCGCCGGGATCGAATATAACCGGTTGTACAGCATCATCGCGTTCCGGCGAATGCTCCCGTCGTCCTGCTCCCACCCGGGGACGGCCGCCGACCGCTGATCTCCCACGACCGGGAAGTCGCCACGGGCGGTGAACTCCGAGAGGTCGATCCACCACACCGACATCACGACGTTGCCCTGCTGCCACTGATTGACCGTTTCGGCGATGCCGAACTGGGCCGACCCTTCCGGGGCGTAGTCGATCGTTTCGACCATATTCTCGAGGGCTTCGACGGCCCCGTCGGAGTTGATCTGTGGCTCCATCTCCTCGTCAAAGTAGATAACGCCCTTCGACGCCGCACGGTCCATCCACCACCCGAAATTGAACGGTCGAGCACCGTACACCTGCGTCCCATAGACGCCGTCCTCGGTGTTCTCGGTGAAGTACTCGGCCACCTGGTTGAACTCGGGCCACGTCTGCGGCACCCGGAGTTCCTGTCCGTACTGGGCCTCGTACTCCTCTTGATGGGTCTCGTCTTGGAAGTACGAGGGCCGGTAGAACAGGTTGTGGATGTCGCCGTCGATCGGCAGCGCGACGGTGTCGCCGTCGAACTCCATATAGAACCGCTTGTAGGGTTCGATGATGCTGTCGAGGTACTCCTGCGTTCCTTCGTACTGTGCCAGATAATCGTCAAGTGGCTCGAAGAGCCCGCGGGCTTGGAAGTCACCCAGGTACAGCGGGATGTTCAGAACGATGTCGTAGGGAACGTCGCCGGAGATCAGATCGGAATTCAGCGACGAATAGTAGTTGTCTGCCGGGAGCGTCTGCCCGCTGTTGAACGTGATATTCGTCTCCTCCTCGATGAGCGGCCCGAACATCGCATACAGCGGACCGGCCGAGTTGTCCGTCGTCCACCGGAGTTCGACCTCCTCGAACGTCTCGGGGTCCTCAATTGGGAACGGCCGTGTCTCCGTATCGCCGCCGCCACCATCCCCACCGTCGTCACCACCGTCGCCGCTGTCGTCACCACCGCCGCCGCTGTCGCCGGTGTTACACCCCGCCAATCCGGCCATCCCGGCGCCTAACCCGCCGCCGAAATACTTCATCACCTGGCGCCGGTTCATACCGAACGGTAACTCCCCTTCAAGAGTATTGCCATCAAAGTCTGGCATAGGCTGGTAGTGCAGACCACAATATAAAAATATTGTGGGAATCTCGATGATCTTTCGGGCACAATGCCGGCCAGTGAATCGGGTGACACAGTCTCGGCTGGAACCGAAGTGTGTTTAGAGCCGTCCAGGGAGTCGGGCGGATAAATACGGACGAGCAGGTCAACCGGTTCTCTGTGCTGGGGGTCAGTCGTCGCCGATTGTCCGATCGCACAGGCCGCGCATCCGGTCACGCGCGGCCTCCGCCGACACGTCAGTAGGCGGTTTGTACTCCCTCAGCGGCAAGCCCTCGGCAACTAATCGACGACCCGCGGTAAGGTTGGAGACCGTCCCGGCTGCGACGGCTTGTAGCAGGATGTTCCCGACCGCAGTTGCGTCCGCCGCCCCGGCGTAGACCGGCAGGTCGACGGCAGCCGCGAGGTGGTGGCAGAACAGGTCGTTGCGGACGCCGCCACCGCCGAGATAGAGTCGGTCGATCGACGTCCCCGCGGCCGTGGTGAGGTCCGCAAGTTGGAGTGCCGCCTTCGTTGCGAGGCTGCGGACGATCACCCGGACGACGGCCCCGCGGGTTTCTGGAGCCGGTTGGTCGGTTTGGCGGCAGTACCGTCGGATGCGGTCCGGCATCGCGCCCTCGATCCCGAACAGCGGGTCGTCGGGGTTCACCACCGCGTCGGTCGTCGCCTCGGCCGCCGCCGCGAGCAACGTATCGTAATCGGGTCGGTCCCCGTCGGCAGCCCAGTGTTCGCGGCACTCTTCGAGCAGAAAGAAGCCGTTGATGTTCGAGAGGAACCGAACCGTGTCGTTGGCGCCGAGTTCGTTCGAGGCCCCGATTTCGAAGGCTTCCCGGGTCAGGACGGGGGAATCCAGTTCGAGTCCGACGATGAACCACGTTCCTGTCGAGAGGAACGCCGAACCGTCGTCGAGCGGTAAGCCGGCGACCGCGGAGGCCGTGTCGTGGCTGGCAGGCAGGACGATGTCGACGTCCGCGGTGGCCAAGGTTCCGATGGTCGTTCCGGCGGGTTTGAGGTCGGGCAGCGGCTCAGTCGGCAGTCCGAGCCGATCGAGGAGCTGTCGATCCCACTCTCGGGTTTGTGGGTCCAGCATCTGCGTGGTCGACGCGATCGTGGGCTCACCGGTCAACCGGGCGCCCAGTTGGGTGGCGATCAGTTGCGGCATCATCACGAGTCGGTCCGCTTGTGCGAGGAGGTCGGGCTGTTCGGTCGCGAGATGGTGATACTGCCAGAGCGTGTTCGGGAGATTCCAGTGGTTGATCCCGGTTCGGCGGAACAACTCGAACCGGCTCACCGCTTCGGTGATCTCGCCGATCGTCGCGTCGAGCTTCGGGTCGCGGTACGAGTACGGATCTGCGAGCGGCTCACCGTCGGCGAGGAGCCCGAAGTCAACGCCCCAAGTGTCGACTGCGATGGTGTCGACATCACGGGAGTCAAGAACGGTGTCGATCTCCTGACGGAGGTTTTCGAGCAACCGATCGAGATCCCACACGTAGCGGCCGCCCCGCTCAACGGGACGGTTCTCGAACCGACCGACTGGGTCGATAGTGATCCCGCCGTCGTTGACGGTCCCGATGTACACTTTGCCTCCGCTGGCCCCCAGGTCGACGGCAAGGTGCGACATACCGGGTGGATGCCGCGCCAACTGATCAAAGTTCGCCCCTATCGGCCAAGATTTATATTCTTCGTCCGGGATATGCCGCTATGGCGCCCGAGATAACGAAGATCGAGAGCACTGAGTTTTCGTTTCCGATCGAGGATGTCGGATACAGCCCGAACGGTTTCTGTCTCGTCTACGAACCCGGGACGACGACGTGTCGGAAACTGTTCGCGATCAAGATCCACACGGACACCGGCATCGCCGGTGAGTACGTGGGCGGGAACTCGCCGGGGGCGGCCCAAATCAATATGTTTGCGAACTACCTCGTTGGCAAGAACCCCCTGCACCGGGAGAAGCACTGGTCGGAGATCAAGCGTGCACTCCGGAAGTACGATCGAATGGGGATGGGCCCCATCGACATCGCGCTGTGGGACTTCGCCGGCAAATACCACGACGCCCCCATCCACGAACTGCTGGGCACCTACCGAAAACGCTTGCCTGCGTACGCGTCCACGTACGAAGCCGATCTGAACGGGGGGCTAGACTCGCCGGAGGCGTTCGCAGACTTTGCAGAGGAATGTTACGAACGTGGCTACGACGGGTTCAAACTCCACGTCTGGGAGAGCGACGAGTGGGGCGACATTGACCGGGAGGTCGAAACCGTCCACGCCGTCGGCGACCGCGTCGGCGACGAAATGGATCTGATGCTGGACCCGGCCTGCCAGTACGAGACGTGGGCCGACGCACTGCGCGTCGGCAAAGCGTGTGACGCGCACGACTTCTTCTGGTACGAGGATCCCTACCGCGACGCCGGAACATCACAGCATGGTCACCGCCGCCTGAAGGACAATATGGACACGCCGATCCTCCAGACCGAACACGTCCGGGGGCTGGAACTCCACACGGACTTCATCGCGAACGAGGCGACGGATTTCGTCCGTGCCGACCCCGAGTATGACGCGGGGATCACGGGCGCGACGAAGCTCGCGCACGTCGCAGAGGGGTTCGGTCTCGACGTCGAATACCACGCACCCGGTCCCGCACAGCGGCATCTGATGGCGGCGACCCGGAACTCCAACTACTACGAACTCGCGTTAGTGCACCCGAACGCACGCAACCCGATCCCGCCGGTGTACAAGGGCGACTACAACGATCAGATCGACGCTATCGACGACGAGGGAACAGTACCCGTCCCCGACGATCCGGGGCTCGGTGTCGACTACGACTGGGAGTTCATCGAGGAGAATGCAACTGGAAGCGTCCACGTCTACGAGTGAGGACCGACGTTCCGAACGCTGGGTCCGTCAGCTGTCGATCAGAACACCTGCCAGCCGCCGTCCACGAAGAGCAGTTCCCCGGTGACGTAGCTGGCTTGTTCGCTCGCTAGATAGAGGTACGCAGGCCCGACATCTTCGGGCGTACCGGCCCGCCCAAGCGGGACTCGCTTGACGAGTTCGTCGTTCGCTGCTTTCTGTGTCGCTTCCTCGGACCACCCTTCGTCTAGTTCGGTCGCTATCTGACCCGGTGCGACGGCGTTGACACGGATACCCGTCTCGGCAAGTTCCAGCGCCGCCCCGCGAGTGATCATCCTGACTGCTCCTTTCGTGGAGTCGTACTGGACCTGCTCGAACTGAGCGTAGTGTGAACTGATCGACGCGGTGTTGATGATCGCTCCTGGGTCCTCGCGCTTGAGCATATCGTTGGCGGCGACCTGAGTCCCGAAATAGATCCCCTTGGCGTTGACGCTGTGGATTCGCTCAAACTCCTCGGGCTCCAGATCGAGAATCGACCCGCCGATGAACATCCCGGCGTTGTTCACCATCACGTCGAGGCCGCCGTAATCGTGGGCTGCTTCGACGAGCGCGGCGATATCGTCGCGGTCGCTCACGTCCGTCTCGACGAACTCGGCCGTGCCGCCGTCTTCTTCGATAGCTTCGTGTGTCGGAGTGCCCCCGTTCTTCGGCTCCTCGCGAAGGTCGGCGACTAATACCGTCGCGCCCGCGCCGCCAAACTGCTGTGCTACCTCGCGGCCGATTCCCGAGGCACCCCCGGTTACGATGACAGTGTCGTCGGTGAACTGTGGGTTCAGTTGGCCCATAGCACAGAATACTAGCAGTCCGGTTTATAATTTGTTCCACAAGCGGCGGTATCGACGCCGGCGTAGCCATCACCTCCCCCAAAAGTTTATACTGAATACTGAAGTGTCGGAGCGTATGAGTTGGGAGTCCGAGGACTGGCAGTACGACCCGGAATCGATGTTCGATCTGTCTGGGCGGCGGGCTATCGTCACCGGGGCTGGTTCCGGGCTCGGGCGGGCGATCGCACTCGGCCTTGATGCACGTGGAGCGACGGTTGTCGTCGCGGACATCGACGGTGACGCTGCCTGGGAGGTTGCGGACGTCTGTACGAATGGCGTCGCGATGGAAGTTGACGTCACCGACGAATCGTCGCTGCGTTCCCTCCGTGACCGGGTGCGTCGCGACCACAGGGAGTATCAGATCCTCTGTAACGTACCCGGCATAAACACCCGCAAGCCCGTGTTCGACCTCTCGTTCGAGGAGTGGCGGGAGATCATCCAGTTGAATCTGAACGGGATGTTCAAAGCGGTCAAAATACTTGCCGAACCGATCGTCGACGCCGGCGACGGATCGGTGATCAATATGGCCTCCGTCCGCGGGATCGACGGCGGCGCCAACCAGTCAGCCTACTCCGCGAGCAAAAGCGGCGTGATCCAACTCACCAAAGTGCTGGCTGCGGAGTGGGCACCGGATGTCCGCGTCAACGCTCTTGCGCCAGGGTACATCAAAACGCCGCTGGTCCGCGAGGCGATGAGCGACCAGGAGTGGTACGAGCGAATGCGTGAGGGGCATCTCCTCAATCGGTTCGGAGAACCCGAAGAGGTCGCCGGCGCGGCCGTCTTCTTGGCCTCCGATGCCGCGTCGTTCGTCACAGGATCGATTCTCACCGTGGACGGCGGGTGGACTGCCCACTGATTACCTGTCGAGGATCCGGACCCGCTCCCGGAGCGCCGCCCACGTCGACTCGTTTTGTGGTTCGTACGTCGTGAGAGAGAACCGATCCGTGACCAGTTGTCGCCCCGTCTCGAAGTCGGGTATCTCACCGCCCGAACGGAGCTGATACAGGATGTTGCCGAGCGCAGTCGCCTCCGTCGGACCGGCTTTCACTGGCTTACCGACCGCCGACGCGAACATCGAACAGAACAGTTCGTTCCGCACGCCGCCGCCGCCTAGGTGGACCCGGTCGACCGTCTCGTTTGCGAGATCCGTGAGCTGATCGATCACGATCGCAGATCCGACTGCGAGGCTGACTAGCAAACACCGCGTCATTTCAAACTCGTCTTCAGGTGGCTCCTGATCGGTCCGTTTACAGTAGTCTCGGACTCGTTCCGCGACGTCGCCCTCGAACTGTGCTTCCACGAATATGTCGTCGCGGATGTCGACGATCGGGCCGTCAACCGGAAGTTCGGCGACCCGCTTCAAGAGCAGCTCGTACTCGTGGGGCGCGTCGGTCTCCCGCCACCGGTCGCGGCAGTGCTCCAGCAGGCTGAACCCGGGCAGGTTCCGCATAAACCGGACTGTCCCCTCAACGCCGACTTCGTTCGAGCCGCCGGCGTCGAACGCCTCATCGGTCACGGTCGGTTCCGGAAGCTCCAAGCCGGGGATGAACCACGACCCCGTACAGAGGAAGACGTTGTTTTCTGCCGTGAGCGGGAGTGCACCCACCGCGGAGGCGGTGTCGTGGCTCGCTGGCAGCACAATGTCCGGCTCCCCCGCGACGCCGGTGACCGATCCTACGGTAGTCCCCGGCGCTACTGGGTCTTGCAGGAGGTCCCGCGGAAACTCAATGGCCTTGATCAGATCATCCGCCCAGTCTCGCGTACGGATGTCGAGCAGGCGCAGGGTCATCGCGTACGAGGTTTCCGTTGCGGCTTCGCCCCCGAGCTGGTGGCTGAGTAACCCCGGAAGTGGCACGAGGGTATCGGCATCCACAAAGGTGTCGGGGGCCTCCTGGAGTTGATAGTACAGCGGCCCCGGCGGACCATTGTACCCGGTCAAGTGGAACGATTCCCGCGCCGAACACCGGTCAGTGACTGCATCCGTCGCGGTCCACAGCGACGGGTCGCGGTAGAAATACGGGTTTCGGAGGAGTTCGCCGTCGGCGAGCAGCCCGAAATCGAGGGCGGTCGCGTCGATCCCGACGGAGGCGACGGTGTCATACCCGTCGGCGGCACGCTCGATCTCTTCGCGCAACTGGTCGGTCAGCGTCTCGACGTCCCAGACGTGCCGGCCGTCCTGCCACCTGGTGCCGTTGTCCATCCGAGCGATCTGCTCGAAGTGTAGTTCGGCGTCGGCCAAACCCCCAGCGTACACCTTGACACCACTACTACCTACGTCGATCGCCAGCCGATGCGCCATACAGTCACGTAGTACGAGCCACATAAAAAATCTTCAGGGCTACGGGTCGCCAGATTCTCTGTAATGAGACCTCCTCGGTACAGATTATGATCGTTGATCGGCTGCGGCGACCGCGACCACAACCTCTCCCGTCAGAGGGATCCAATCTGTTCCGACCCCGACGCCTCAGAGGTCCTCGAACGCCTCGGCGATCGACCGGAGTCTGGCCTCCGGGTCGCCGGCGAGGGAGATGGCCGACGCCGCGCCGGCCGCGTCGGCGCCCTGTTCGAAGGCTCGACGAACATCGTCCACCGTCGAGATGCCGCCCCCAACTAATACCGCCGTCCGGGAGTTGACGTCGTTGATAGTCCGAACAAACTCCCGGACTCGGTCCGGATGCGTCTGCGTAATCGCCCTGTCGGTCGAGATATCTGATGGTTTCTCGAACACAAGGGAATCGGGATCGAACGCCGCTACTGCGCGCCCCATCTCGACGCTGTCGACGCAGACGATCGAGTCCATCCCGACCTGCTTACATCGTTCAATTTTCCGTTCGATCGATGAAAGCGTATCGCGTGCTTCCGCGTGATTGATGACAGCACCGAGGGCTCCTGCCGCTTCGATCGTCTCCGGCAGGATCTTTCCGATTCCCCGCCCCGCCTCGACCCCATCGACTATCGGGGTCGTCACGGCGAGGTCGGTTTCAGTCGCGATCCGCCGGAGGTCCGGGAGTTGCGGAGTGAACACGAACGTCGCGTCAGCCTCGTCCTGCACGCGTTCGACGATCCGAGCGAACCTGAGGCCCTCGTCGCCGCCAGTCCCTGGGTAGATCTTGCAGTTCACCTGGAAATGTGGGTACGGGACTGCGTGATCGTCCGTCATACACCCTCCAACGCAGCAGCCGCCTCATCGACGCTGGCCCCATCGTGGATAATTCGTCGGAACGCAGTGACCACGGCTTCGGGGTCTTCTCGCTGCCATACGTTACGACCGAACATCACGCCTAGGCCTCCAGCGTCGCGGGCACCTGCCACCATCTCCAGAACCTCCCAGTCGCTCTCGACGGCGGGCCCGCCAGCGATGTACACCGGGACTGGTGCGTTCTCGACCATCTGGGTGAACTCCTCCGCCCCCGGATACGGGGTCTTGAGAACGTCAGCCCCCAGTTCGAAAGCGATGCGGGCGGCGTCGGCGAGCATCTCGCCGTTAAATTCGTCATCGATCTCCTGGCCCCACAACATCGGTTCCACGACGAGCGGCAAGTTGACTTTGTTACAGACTTCGGCGGCGTCAGCAACAAAATCTAGATTGTCTGAGAGCACTGCTGGATCCGACCGCCCGTAGACGAGTGCCATCTTCGCTGCGTCGGCGCCAACCCCGACGGCGGTCTCCGGCGAGAACACTTGTGTGTGGATTTCGTTGCCGTCGTCTCCGCCAGGGATCGTCGAGTTGTGGAGCAGATCGAGCGTCGCGATCCGATGGACGTCGTAGTCGTCGACCAGCGACTGGAACCGTTGGAGGAACGGCACCCCAGCGAGCAATCCGTCGACGTTCGCTTCAAGGAGTGTTCGGAGGGTCGCTTCGCGGTCGGCGAAATCGTCGTAGCTTCCCCAGTGAAGTCCGTGGTCGATCGCGACGACGACGGCATCCTCATTCATCACTAGATGCCTCCGTTGGGAAGAGAGCGGATTGGGGGTCAATCGAGAACAACGACATCCACCTCCCGAGTGCGTGGACCGCACAGTTCGAAGAACATAATCTCCTCCCAGGTGCCGAGATCGAGTTCCCCGTCCTGCAAGAGAGTGAGAACTGGCCGCTTGATCATCGCCGACAGTAGATGTGCGTGGGCGTTGGGTTGTTCGCCGCGGTTGATGTGGTCGGTGTCGTGGTAGTACCCATCGTCCGGCGGAGCGAGTTCCATAAATCGACGTTTCATATCGAACAGGAGCTTCTCCTCGAACTCATTGGTCGATAGTGCCGCTGACGTGTGCGGTGTCGATACCCACGCGAGGCCGTCGTCGACTTCCATCTCCTCGATCGCGGCGGTGACCTCTGGCGAGACGTTCTGGATATCAAACCGGTCGGCCGTCTCGATCGAGAACGTTTTTTGACGGATGCGCATACGAGTGGATGCTTGATTCGATACTTATAGTTATTGTAAAATTTGAAACAAATCTCGGAATGTTTTTTATTTTGGATCGCCAGACGCTTCGTATGTCCGAGGGAGAACAGCCCTATCCGCGGACGATGGGGCACATCGGGTTGGCGGTCAGCGATATCGACGAGGCCTTCGAGTGGTATCAAGAAATCTTGGGGCTCACCCCCGTGATGGAGCCGGATACTGTCGAGGCGGGGGTTGGGCACTTTGGCAAGCTGGCTCAGGACGCCGTCGGCCAGGATTTCGGCGAAATGAAGATCGCACATATGGCGACGGGTAACCACGTCGGCCTCGAGTTGTTTGAGTTCGAGGGCGTCGGGCAGAATGATCCTGATCCGACGAGCCCGGGGCTCTCGCATCTGTGCTTGCAGGATCCGAACGTCCAAGCGACGGCCGATCGTATCGTAGAGCACGGTGGAGAGCAGCTCAGCTCGAAGGTGTGGAACATCTTCCCCGATACGCCCGACTACCAGATGTGTTACTGTGCGGACCCGTGGGGAAACATTGTCGAGTTGCACTCCCGCGGCTACGAGCATATGCACTGCAATATGGAGTACTGATCTTCAGCTCGAAGGAGAAACAATAATCACGCACCCACGAATTTGTCTGGTATGCGGCTAGGACGATTTCAGGCAGCAGGCGAGCAGCGCATCGGAGTCTTCGAAGACGGCAAAGTAAGGGACATCAGCGGTGGGGTGGAGGGGTTCACCGATGCCTTATGTCGGCCAGACGCCGTCGACGATGTCGGCGGGCGGAGCTTTGATATCGAGGAAATCAGACATTTCCCGCCTACAACGGACCGAAATACGATATTCTGTGCCGGGCTGAACTACGAGGCCCACGCCGAGGAAAGCGATATCGACGTGCCGGAGTGGCCGCTGATCTTTATGAAACCGCCGCGGGCAGTGGTGGGCCACGAAGCACCGATTTCGTATCACACAGAGGTCACGGAGGCAATCGATTATGAGGCGGAACTCGCGGCCGTTATCGGAACTCCAGGGCGTCATCTCGCGGCCGATGAGGCACTCGATTATGTTGCCGGGTATACAATCTTCAACGACACGACGGCGCGGGATCTCCAGTTCGGGCTACGGGTCGGCGACGATGAGATGCTCGATTGGTTCTCCGGGAAGACAATGCAGGCGACCACCCCGATGGGGCCGTACGTGGTGGTGGACGAGATTGACGATCCTCAGGATTTGGCGATTAAATCCCGCGTTGATGGGGAAACAATGCAGGACGATACTACTGAAATGATGGTTCGGTCGGTTGCTGAGCTCGTTTCTTTTGTCTCATCTCGGGTACGGTTGGAGCCGGGAGACGTGATCGCAACGGGAACGCCGGAAGGTGTTGGTGCATTTCAGGACATCATATTAGATGAGGGCCAAACGGTTGAGGTCGACATCGAGGGAATCGGGACGCTCCGGAACCGGGTGGAGGCGGTTTCGAAATAGCGTCACTTTTTTACGGGTGGTTCTCGCAGGCGGTGTTCAGATAAGGACGAAGAGTGAGGCGGTTCGTTTTTTGAGTGATCTATGACCGAAAACGACCGCCTCAACGGCTGTTTGAACGAGATTGAGTTAGAGTTTGTGGAGCGAGAGGCGACACCGAGATTACTGATGAAACTCGGTATTCAGCTCCATCTTGCTAGCCTATCACTTTCAAATACTATTTTTGTTCTTGAAATATTTGGTGTCAGTCGAGCTCGATCCACCGTTCACAATTGGGTTCACAAGGCAGATCTACAGCCCGAATCTGGTCGGAATCCGGATCACGTTGCGGTGGATGAGACTGTGATCCAACTGAATAGTAAGCAGTACTGGCTGTATATTGCTGTCGATCCTGAGACAAACGAATTACTACATAGAACACTTGAACCGACGACAAACAAGGTAATTGCTCACAGATTCTTTGCTGAACTCCGCGAGAAACACGATGTTGACGGCGCGATGTTGCTCATCGATGGCTCGCACTCACTGAAAAACGCCTGTCGCCGCCACAGCCTCGATTTCAGATATGAACGCTATGGAAATCGGAACAGCGTCGAACGTATCTTTCGAGAAATAAAACGAAGAACTACCAGTTCTTCAAACTGTTTCAGCAACGCCGAAGCAGACACCGCCGACGATTGGCTTCGATCCTCCGCCTTCGCATGGAATCAGCTTATCTGAACACTACCGCGCTTGGCTGTTGAGTACGACGTTTCGGCTATCCAGCGCTGTGAGTAGCTCTTTGCCCGGTTGAGTGTATTATTCAGAGCTGCCTTCGGTGATGATCCACGATAGTGAACGAGGTACTCAACGTCATATGCGGCAATCTCGTGCTCAGTATCGGTACTTCCCAACCGAGGAATCGGAAGCCGAGCTGAGTCGGTGTGAGTCGTTCGAACTCGGAGCGGCAGGTTACTGAACTGAAGCATCAGTCTCGGAGAAGCGGAAACTGTGACAAGAGCGGCTCGTTCAGATGGCCCCCGTGGAGTGCTGTTGCTGACGAGTCGCTGGCCCGAGGCGTGCGCGTCAGGCACGCCAACGCCGTTCATCTCGATCTCCCACTGTCGGGCTAACTCTGCTTCTAGTTCGTGACGAATCCAGTCACAACACATTGAGAACGTGAACTGCTCGGGCAGGTCGCGCCCGCCCCGTCGTGGGCGGGCGACGACCGTCCATCGCAGCACCAACCACAGATTCTCCAGCAAGAAGCTGACGATCACGAACGCAAACCTGACGAGTGGATCCTGTGTTGTCGTTGTTGCTCGCACTTGGCGAAACAGCCGGTAACTCGTCTCTATTGCCGAGCGTTTCCGATAACGGCGTTCGATCTGTGTGGGCGTGCGATCTCCGAGATCGCACGCCACGTACCCCCGGACGACCTCACCGTGCTTTCCTCAATCACCATCCTGATACGAGACAGAGACCGCGAGCGGGAATTGGAGTTCCCGCTCGCTGTCCTTGTACATACGGTAGGTGCTCATATACGAGCAGTGCGTATCGAGTTTGTCCTTCATTCGCTCACCCTTCTCCGTGACAGGGATCACTGTTGTCGCTAGGTCGCGTGCGCGACGAATTACCCGTTCGTTGTAGAAGCCGCGGTCAGCGAGCAAGAGGTCAACGTCGAAGGGATAGGTGCCGACGCGGTCGAGGACGCGCTCAACCGCGTCGGCTTCCTTCTCGTCGCTGCGGACGTAGGTGAGCGCCAGCGTCACCGGCTTTCCGTTTGACACGACGTACGCGGTACAGTAGCGGTGGCAAGTCGTGGTCCCGTCGGTTGGGTTGGTTGTGCAGAGTTCACTAGCATCCTCATCAGGAGAGCCGTGGTAGGGGTTATCGACGAAGTCGATGGAGACGATTCTCGACCCTGACCGGTCGAGAATCGTCAGAGCGAGGTGACGAAAGAGAATGCTGGCAGCCATTTCGAGGTGGTCACGCTGAAGAGTATGCAACCAGTTGAGAACAGTGTCGTCGCAGGGTGTGTCGTCCGTCTGGGAAGTCACGTCCCAGACGGACGACTGATTGACGCTGGCCAGTGTAACGATAGGCCAAATGTCATCGGAATCGAGGGGCGAGCCCTCGATTCCTTCCAGTGGGAGCTGTCCAATTATGTCAGCCGCTACTTCTTTGACATCCGCCGCCGAAAGAGCACCGTCTGGTTCGGGTAGTTCAAGCACACTTACCGAATCAGACATCTTCCTCAATCAGACCGACGCTTTAGCTCCGTCTCTCACGTCAGTTGGGAAGTACCGGATATGCGCGACCACAGGGAACGCGCCAAGGATTTGAGCGTCACGTTATAACCTCCGACAATGGTTCAACGGCGGGCGGGCAACGAGATCACGCTGCTGGATTCGTCGATCCGGACCGCGGGAGGAGCCGTGGTTTCAACACCGCTGTACGTTCTCAGTGGCGTTGTTTACGCGGTCGTGACGTCGCCGGCCGCTACGGGAACGTTCTTTTTTATTTCAATCGTGGCAGCGCTCGTGCTCCGGCCGGTGCGGGGGATCAGCCAGACGCTTCAGAAGGTCGGGAGCGAGCCCGACGAGCGTGTCGGCGTTTACCTTGGGTTGGCCATCCTGTTCGCGGTGGGCTATCTCGGTGCCGGCGGCGCGGTGGCAACCCTCCTAACCGGGAGCCTCACGCGCCGAACCGTCTTTACTGCGGATCTGCTCGCCCCCGCAGGGGTGTACGCTGCGTCGCTCTCGCTCTCGATGGTCGTCCTGAGCCTACTTGGCGCAATCGGGTATCCGAGCGCTCAGACCTGGCTCGGCGGTACACAAACCGGTGTGCGGCTGGCGGCGATTCTGCTGCTGGACTCGTTTGTGACCTCGGCGACCGAACTCCTCTTGATAAGTGCCGGGGTCCGGGTCGCGCTGTTCTTGCCGGTCGCCGTGTACCTCGGTGTGGTTCCGCGGCTCCCCGGCCGTCGTGAGCTCGAACGGGCTTGGGAGTTCGCCAGATGGAGCATTCCGGACCAGGTGCTCGACCGCTTCTCGTACAATATGCCCGTGTTGGTGCTCGGCGTCGTCGCCACGCCAACGGCAGTCGGTGTCTACGAGGCTGCGGATCGCTTTGCGGACTTCGGGGCGACCGTCTCCTGGCGGCTCTCGTCGCCGCTTCTCACGAAGGTCAGCGGCGACGCCGCGGCAGGGAACAACTACGCTGCCTACCTCGATGGGGCGATCACAGGTGGAACGGGAGTAACGTTCGTCGTGTTCGGGTACCTCATCGGTGCACACGACGTTGTGGCCCAGATTGCCTTCGCCAACGCACAGACAGCGTTCTCGACGACGGTGCTCGTCGTCGGCGGGGTCAACGTTCTTCGGGGGTTCTGGACGCTCACCTCTCACGCGATGGAGGGACTCGGCAAGCCGAGCGTGAGCTTCCGGACGAAGTTGTACGGCCTCGTATTCAGTGTGCCCGTACCAACGCTCCTCGGTGCGGAGTACGGTGCGATCGCGGGGGCAGCCGGCTACGGCGTTATGAACCTCGTGATCTTCGGGTACGTCTGTTACTACGCCCGCGACATATTCGGATACATCCCCGTTGATACGGTCACCGCAGCACACCTGACCGCCGGTGGTGTGGTTGCATCCCTCCTCGCTATCGGTGTCGTCTCTGTCGGAACTCCAACGTCACTGTCACCGTCCGCGGTGGCTGCCCTCGCCGCCATCGTCTGTCTCTTCGGATTCGCGGGGACACTCCTGTTACTGTCGTCGCCAACCCGTGTGGTCGCACGCCGGGTGGTAGAGTTGTCCCGCGGGACGCTGCGCGGGGTGGCCTGACTAACCCATCGGGTAGTGACGGACACGCCACGTTTCCGCTGAAAAACTGTCACGAATTCCATTCGAAGACTATGGTGCCGAAGCAACGAGCAGACCCTGACGGGGATACGGGGGACACACCGTGTTTCCGGTGCATCGAGAACAACCCTGCTCCGGAAGCGAAATAGAAATCAACACACCTCGTTTCCGGTGAACTAGTCCCGGTCAGTCCGACAGCGTCGCCGGTTCGACGTCAGCCTCCAAGACATTCTGAATCACCTCAGGATCCTCAAGCAGTTTGTGTTTCGTGTATGGGCCTTCTGCGCTCCCACCACTATACCGGGTTTATTCGATGACGTCGAGAAACGCGTGTTCTTTCAGCAGGTCACGAACACGGCGCAGCGACAGTGAGTCTGTAGCTTCCTGCCGACAGATCTGCTCGTGAATATCGTATATCGGTGTCGTGCGGAACCCATCGTCGGCAACTGTGGTGTCGTTTAGCGAAAGGAGCGTCAGCGCTTGGAGCACGTACCGGGGGTGTGGTGTCGAACCACGAATGAGCTCACGGAAGCGATCCGTTTCAGGTCGTTCCCGTGCTTGAATCAGCCGCGAGCGAGGCCGCAGGCCGAGCGGGTTCTTTTCGCTCCAGCTCTTTGCGGGGAGGCGGTCGCGCGAAGCGCGACCCGACGAAGTAACAAGATGGGTGTTCAGCCCTCGGTCGTCGTCCGGTCGATCGCTTCGCCCTGATGCATCGCAGCACCGTCCTGTGTGACCTGTCGGGCCAAGACGGCGCACTTGATCCGCATCGGGGAGATGTCGACGCCGAGCATTTCGGTGATGTCGTCGGTGTCCATCGCTTCGAGTTCCGGCAGCGTCGTTCCCGGCAATCGCTCGGAGAGCATACTCGCCGACGCCTGGCTGATCGCACACCCGTCGCCAGTAAAGCTGACGTACTCGATGGTCTCGCCGTCGTCCTCGAGGCTGACGTTCACGGTAATCGTATCGCCACACGAGGGGTTTTCGCCGCTGTGTGAGAAGTCCGGATCCGACATCTTCCCCTTGTTCCGCGGGTTCTTGTAGTGATCCAGGATCTGCTGCCGATACATATCCGAGCCCATTCCCATAGTTAGCTAAACTACGGTACTCCGTTGCAAAAGCGTTCCGCCGCGGGTGGGCGTAACCGCGTCGCCAGCGGCGCCGACCCGCGGCCGGCGTGGCTTGAGCTGTCACGGCCGACGACGACCACGCTGAGCGTCTGCGCGACTGTCTCGGTCAGGACTCGGACGGCTCTGATACTCTCCCCCGACTGACACGCGAGGCCCTCACCTCGGAAGTTCCGTAAGATACCAGCAAAATTATAGTTGGCGGCTGCGTGATGTTGTGTATGGGGTACACAACCGGAGAACGTGCCGCAGAGCTGATCAACGGGGTACTACAGGAAACGGACGACGACGAGCAGCGGTTCAAACTCCGGACAGCCCTCCAGTTGCTCGACATGATCCAGGAACAGCACGAGGTGGCCGGCCAGGCGCTCGCGGACAGCGAGTTGGACGAAGGCACGCGGGAGAACCTTCGAGGACTGGGTTACCTGGAGTGACCGCCTCGGGGGGTTGTCCGACCGCTGTCCGACCAGACAGGCTGTCGTCGGAGGAACGAATCGTTTTTGTGCGCGCTGGCGGATATTCCAGTATGGCGATCAAACCCAAATACGTCAAGCAGCTCGGAAAGGTGCTGCTCGAAACGTATCCGGAGGCGTTCAACACGGACTTTGAGACCAACAAAGAGAGTGTCGCGACGCTCACGAACGTGGACTCGAAGGGCGTGCGCAACCGGATTGCGGGCTACATCACCCGGAAGAACAGCGGCGGCGGCGAGCCCGCCGCGTAGTCGGAGGTTCTTGTACCCGGTGTCGACACCGCCCCGGTGAGCGGTAGCTGTCGGGTCCGACTCAGAACCGGTCTACGCGCCCCGCGGCCGTCCACTTGTCCGTCGGCGCGCCGGTGGGCACCCGGCGGATCCGTCGGGCGCCGGCCGACGCCACCCGCCCGGCGAATCCCCACTTCTCGCCGTCCCACGTCGGCTCCGACCTCCGAGCCGCTGCGGCGGCCGCGACGGCCCGCTCGGTGTCGCTCACGTGTGCCGCAATCGCCGCCGCGATCGCCGCGGCCTCCCCGTCGTCGGCGTTGTCGGGGATCGACAGCCGGTCCGTGAACTCCTCCGGCATGGCTCAGATCGGGAGGTTCCCGTGTTTCTTCTCGGGAAGCGACTGGCGCTTCGACCGGAGCATCTCCAGGTCGGAGACCAGCCGTGCCCGGGTCTCCGTCGGCTCGATCACGGCGTCGATAAACCCCCTGTCAGCGGCAGTGTAGGGGTTTGCGAACTCCTCGCGGTACTCCGCGATGAGCTCCTCGCGGCGGGCCTCGGGGTCCTCGGCGGCCGCGAGCTCCTCATCGTAGAGGATGTTGACCGCGCCTTTCGGCCCCATCACCGCGATCTCGGCGGTGGGCCACGCGTAGTTGACGTCGGCGCCGAGGTGTTTCGACGCCATCACGTCGTAGGCGCCCCCGTACGCTTTCCGCGTGATAACCGTCAAAAGCGGTACTGTGGCTTCGGAGTAGGCGTACAGCAGCTTCGCGCCGTGGCGGATGATCCCGCCGTGCTCCTGATCGGTGCCGGGGAGAAAGCCGGGCACGTCGACGAAGGTCACGATCGGGACGTTGAACGCGTCGCAGACGCGGACGAACCGCGAGGACTTTTCGGCGGCCTCGATGTCGAGCGTGCCGGCGTTGACCCGGGGTTGGTTGGCGACCACCCCGACGGAGTGGCCGTCGAGCCGGGCGAACCCCACGAGGACGTTCTTCGCGAACTCCGCGTGCACCTCGAAGAACGAGTCGGAGTCCAAGACCCCCTCGAAGACGTCGCGCATGTCGTACGGTTTCCGGGGTTGGTCGGGGACGACAGTGTTCAGCGACTCGTCGGCGCGGTCGGGGTCGTCCCACGGTTCGACGCGCGGGGGATCCTCGACGTTGTTCGGCGGGAGGTACGACAGCAGCCGTCGGATGTCGTCCAAGGCCGCCTCCTCGGAGTCGCACGCGAACTGTGCGGCGCCGGAGGTGGCGGCGTGGGTGATCGCGCCGCCGAGTTCCTCGAAGCTCACCTCCTCGCCCGTGACGGTCTCGATCACGTCGGGCCCGGTGATGAACATGTGGCTCGAATCCTTCACCATGAAGGTGAAATCCGTCAGCGCGGGCGAGTAGACCGCGCCGCCGGCACACGGCCCCATGATCGCCGATATCTGCGGGATCACGCCCGACGCCTCGGTGTTGCGCCGGAAGATCTCGCCGAACCCGCCGAGCGACTGGACGCCCTCCTGGATCCGGGCGCCCGCGGAGTCGTTGAGTCCGACGATCGGCGCGCCGACCTCCACCGCAGTGTCCATCACCTTCGCGATCTTCTCGGCGAACACCTCCCCGAGCGACCCGCCGAAGACGGTGAAGTCGTGGGCGAACACAAACGTCTTCCGCCCGTCGACCTCGCCGTAGCCCGCAACGACGCCGTCACCCGGAAGCTGTTTTTCCTCCATCCCGAAGTTGTGGTTGCGGTGGGTCCGGAGCTGGTCGAACTCGTAGAACGTCCCGTCGTCGAGGAAGTAGTCGATGCGCTCGCGGGCGGTCATCTTGTCCCTGTCGTGTTGGGCGTCGATGCGCTCTTGCCCACCGCCCTTGAGCGCGCGCTCCCGTTTCTCCCACAACTCCTCGATCCGGTCCTCCATCGTCACGTCGGACCACCTCCACTCATTGTCGTGGACGTGCCGACGGGGGGACAAAGCGTTTCCGCAATCCGACGAACTCGAGTTCGTCGAACGTCGATATCCGGTCGGTCTCGTGTGTCCGGAGCCCGGTGACGACGCCGAGGGTGCCGCTTGGGTTCGGTGCCTTCGCCTCCGGTTCGGTCCCGCCGCGGACGCCGACCAACAGTACGGTCCGGGGCACACCGACCGACAGTACGGTCCGGGGCACACCGACCAACAGTACGGTCCGGGGGACACTGAGAGAACGCGGTGCCGTCGTTGGCCGCGGGACCCCCCGGGCCCGCCGGATGGTCTGCTCCCGAGACCGACCGCAGACCCGCGGCCGTGAGGCCGGCCCCCGCCCGCGTCGGCTCTGTCTCCCGGTGTCTCACGCCGGGTCGACCGGCCCATCAGTTCGAGGTCGCTCGACGACGCTACGGCGTCAGCACCAACTTCCCGAGGAAGCTGTCTTCTAGCACCGCGCGCTGGGCCTCGTCAGCCTGGTCAAGCCCATAGGTCTCGTGGACGACCGGCTCGACCTCGCCGCGGGCAGCGAGGTCCGCGACGCCGCCGAGGACTGCGCCGAGGTCCCCGGCGTTGAACAGCGACATAAACTGGTACTGCACTTCCTTGCCCTTCGTGACGCCGATGTTTTCGAACCCGCCCTCAGCGGTGTCGTTGCCGATGCCGATCACACGCCCGCCCGTGTTCACCACGTCCGCGTTCAGTTGGAGGTACTGGTCCATGTGGAGGTCGACGACGACATCCGGCGGGGCGGTCTCAGCGATGGCGTCCGCGAGGTCGTCGCGGGCGTAGTCGAACGTCCGCTCGACGCCGAGGTCGGCGAGTGCGTCGGCGTCGTCGGGGGAGGCGGTGGCGGAGACGTGGGCGCCCATCGTCTCCGCGAGTTGGACGGCGACGTGGCCCACGCCGCCGGCACCGCCGTGAACCAGGACGTTCTCGGCGGGGTCGACGTCGGCGTGGTGAACCAGCGCCTGCCACGCGGTGCCGCCGACGGTGCCGAGCGCCGCGCCCGCCTCGAAGGAGACCGACTCGGGGAGGTGTGCGAGGGTGTCGGCGGGCGCGGCGACGGCCTCGGCGTAGGTTCCGGGGCGCCCGTTCCCGAGGCCGGTGCCAAGGACGCGGTCGCCGACCAGGAAGTCCTCGACACCCTCGCCGGTGTCGGCGATGACGCCCGCGAGGTCGCCGCCCCCGATGAACGGCAAGTGTGGGACGGGGTAGGCACCCTCCCGGAAGTAGGTGTCGACGGGGTTCACGCCCACGGCCTCGATGTCGACAATGACCTCGCCGTGGTCGGGGTCGGGCCGCTCGACCTCGTCGACTTGCAGTACCTCGGGACCGCCGTGCTCGTGGAATCTGACTGCGCGCATCGGCCGACGGTTCGGGCCAGTGTCGTATAAAAGACGGCGACAGCAGCACGAGGTGTGGAGAACAATCATCATTAAATATCTGGTATCGGTAGTACGCGACGTATGGTAACACCCAGCGAACTGAAGCAGATGTACCTCGACATGGCGACCGCACGCCACTACGAGGAGCGGTTACAGGAGGAGTATCTGGAGGGCAAACAGCCGGCGTTCGACATCTCCGCCGGGCCGATCCCGGGCGAGCTCCACCTCGCGGCGGGCCACGAAGCCGCGGGGGCCGGCGTGTGTCAGCACCTCCGCGACGACGACACCGTGACCGCGCCGCACCGCCCGCACCACGTCGCGATCGCGAAAGGCGTCGACCTCAAGCGCATGACCGCCGAGATCTTCGGTCGGGAGACCGGACTCGGAAAGGGGAAGGGCGGCCACATGCACCTGTTCGACCCCGAGGTCAGCTTCGCGTGCAGCGGGATCATCGCTGAGGGGTGTCCGCCGGCGGTGGGCGCCGGCCTCGCCGCGAAAAAGCGCAACACCGACAGCGTCGCGGTGGCGTACCTCGGGGAGGGCGCCATCGACCAGGGCGCGTTCCTCGAGTCGCTCAACTTCGCCGCGGTCCAGGATCTCCCCGTCGTGTTCGTGATCGAGGACAACGACTGGGCGATCAGTATGCCCAAAGACCGGGTGACAGACGTCGAGAACGGTTCGGACCGCGCCGGCGGGTTCGACATGCCCGGCCGTCGGGTCGACGTCGACGACGCGGTCGCAGTCTACGACGCCGCCCGCGAGGCCGTCGGCCGCGCCCGCGACCGCAACGGGCCGACGCTGCTCGAGATCCAGGTTCACCGCCGGATGGGCCACTTCATGGGCGACCCCGAGACCTACCGCCCAGAGGAGGACCAAGACGCCGCAGCGGGTCGGGATTCGATCGAGCGGCTCGTAGAGGACCTCCGCGCCGCCGGCGTCGACGACGCCGAGGTCGACGACCTCCGGGCGCAGGCCGAAGCCCGCGTCGAGGAGGCCATCCAGTGGGCCAAAGACCAACCGGAGCCGGATCCGGCGGCCGCCCACGACGACATGTGGATCAACCCGGGGAGCGGCGTGACCGACACGGAACCCGACTTCGACCTCGCGGGGGGTGACGACTGATGGCCGAGCAGATCGACCGCGAGCTGACGATGAGTCGGGCGATGGTCGAAGCCATCGCGACGGAGATGCGCGAGAACGACGAGGTGTTCTACATGGGCGAAGACGTCGCCGACTACGGCGGCATCTTCGACTCCACGGAGGGGCTCCGCGAGGAGTTCGGCTACGATCGCGTCATGGACGTGCCGATCAGCGAGACGGCGTACTTGGGCGCGGCGGTCGGCGCGGCCCAGGAGGGGATGCGGCCCATCGCGGAACTGATGTTCGTCGACTTCTTCGGCGTCGCGATGGACCAGATCTACAACCAGATGGCCAAGAACACGTACATGAGCGGGGCGAACGTGTCGGTGCCGATGGTCCTGACCGCCGCGGTCGGCGGCACCTACAACGACGCCGCCCAGCACTCCCAGACCCTCTACGGCACGTTCGCCCACGTGCCGGGCATGAAGGTCGTTGTCCCCTCGACCGCCTACGAGGCCAAGGGGCTGATGCACAACGCCATCCGTGACGACGACCCCGTGGCGTACATGTTCCACAAGCGGCTGATGGGGATCGGGTGGCTCCCCGCGCCCGACGGGCCGAAAACGCCCGTCCCGGAGGAGGAGTACACCATCCCGTTCGGCAGCGCCGACGTGAAGCGGGAGGGCGACGACGCCACGATCGTCACCCTCGGCCTCCACGTCCACCGGGCGCTCGACGCCGCGGAGTCGCTGGCCGACGACGGGATCGACGCCGAGGTGGTCGACCTCCGGTCGCTCGTCCCGCTGGACACCGACACCATCGTCGCGTCCATCGAGAAGACCGGCAACCTCGTGGTCGTCGACGAGGACTACCGCTCGTACGGTGTCACCGGCGAGATCGTCGCGAGCGTCGCCGACGAGGCGCTCGGCGCGCTCGAATCCGTCGAGCGGGTTGCGCTCCCGGACGTGCCGATCCCGTACGCCCGCCCGCTGGAGAACGAGGTCATCCCCGACGCGGGCGACATCGAGAACGCCGTGAAGCGGACCCAGTGAGATGCGCGGGGACACCGAGTGCGGGAGCCGGGTGCGATGACGGACGGGACCGACCGCGCCGCGGTGACGCTCGCGGAGTGGCCCGACGACGCCGACGCCGACGAGGGCGTGGTGGTGAACTGGTTCGCCCGCGAGGGCGCCCACGTCGACGCCGACGCCAGCCTGTGTGAGGTACAGATCGAGAAGGTCAGCGTCGACGTGCTCGCGCCCGTCGCCGGGACGCTCACGGAGGTCGTCGCGGCCGAGGACGCCGAGTTCGCCCGCGGGGACACCCTCGCGTGGATCTCCCCCGATGCCGGGTGACGACCCCGCCGAACGGACGGTCGCAAGCGAGCGGTCGCTGAGCCCGATGCGGCGGACGATCGCCTCGCGGCTCCAGGAGAGCTACCGGGAGGCGGTCCACGTCACCGTGAGCCGCGAGGTCTCGGCGACGGCCGCACTCGCCGCGTCGGACGTCGAGCTGGACGGCGACGGCTCCGTCTCGCCCTCGGTGACCGACGTCCTCCTCCGTGCGCTGTCGGATTCGCTGGCCGACCACCCGTCGTTCAACGCGACCTTCGAGGACGGAACGCATCGAATCTACGAGCAGCACAACATCGGTGTCGCGGTCGACATCGACGAGGGGCTGGTGACGCCGGTGCTCGAAGACGTCGGCTCGAAGTCGCTCGCCGAGATCACGCGGGAGCGCCGCCGACTGACCGACCGGGTGCGGGCGGGCGAGTACTCCATGAGCACGTTCGAGAACGGGACGTTCACCGTCTCGAACCTGGGGCCGCTTGGGAGCGACTTCTTCACGCCCGTTATCAACCCGCCGGAGGTGGCGATCCTGGGCGTCAACCGAATCAGGGAGGCGGTCGTGCCCGCGACGGCGGCCGAGGGGCGCGACGCCGGAAACGGTGCGAGCGGCGACGGAGGCCCCGCAGGCGACGCCGGAAACGGTGCGGGCGGCGACGGAGACCCCGCAGGCGACGCCGGAAACGGTGCGGGCGGCGACGGAGGCCCCGCAGGCGACGCCGGAAACGGTGCGAGCGGCGACGGAGGCCCCGCAGGCGACGCCGGAAACGGTGCGGGCGGCGACGGAGGCCCCGCCGACGGACGCTTCACGACCGACAAGCGCATGACGCTCGACCTGAGCTTCGACCACCGGGTGGTTGACGGCGCCGACGCGGCCCGGTTCTTGGGGACGCTTGCGGACCACCTGAACGACGCCGACGCGTACGTGGGGTGATCCGTGGCGGGCGATACGCACGCACGGCTCCTCGAGCGCGCGTCGACGGGGACGCCCGCGCTGGCGGTGTGGCGGCCGGGTCGGCAGCTCCGGTTCGGCTACCGCGACACCCGGCAGTCGGGGTACCGGGCCGCACGAACCCGGGCGCGGGAGGCGGGGTTCAAGCCCGTCGAGCGGCGCGTGGGCGGGCGCGCGGTCGCCACGACCGCGACGACGGCGCTCTTCGCGGTCGCGGAGCCCGTCGACGCCGACGACGCCCGGTCGGGGATCGGCGCGCGGTACGATCGGGCGGTGGCGGCGGTGCAGCGGGCGCTCGACGATCTCGGTATCGATGCCACCCGGGGCGAACCCGAGGCGGCGTACTGTCCCGGTGACCACAGCCTCCGGGCCGACGCCAAGCTCGCGGGGCTCGCACAGCGGGTGACCGCCTCCGGCGCGCTGGTCTCCGGCGTACTCCCCGTCGCCGACCGCGACGAACTCGCCGACGTGCTCGCGGCCGTGTACGACCGTCTCGACTACCCGTTCGATCCGGCGAGCGTCGGGACGGTCGCCGACGCCGGCGGCGACGACCGGTTCGATCGGGTCGCGGGGGCGCTCACGGACCGGCTCTCCGGGGTGCCGGAGACGTCCGACGAGTCGGTCGAGGTGCTTTGGCCGGAGTAAACGGAGGGGTGATGAGGGAGCACTCGACCGTCCCCAAAAGCAACGTATTGCCGGACGAATCTCCGAATATGTGGAAGCCGACACGGATCTCCGAGCATGGACGAGTCACTATTCCGAAAGAATTCCGCGATACGTACGACATCTCGGCCGGTGACGAAATCGTCTGGATGGACACCGACGACGGTATCCTTGCGACGAAGCGCACTCACACCGGCGGGCGCGGGATGCTCGTTCCGGACGATGCGACAGAGACAGAGCGTGAAGCGGTCGCGGCTGAACTGAAGCAGCGGCTCGATCGTCGACGCGATTCCAACTACAAAGACGGGTAATCCATCGGCGGCCGAGACCGATACCGGCGGGATTTATGCGGCCACCCGACCCTGGCTCGGACGATGCGCTTACACGAGTATCAGGCGAAGGAGGTCTTCGCCGACGCCGGGGTGCCGGTGCCCGACTCCCGACTCGCGACCACCGTCGAGGAGGTCCTCGATGCGGTCGGGGAGATCGGTTTCCCGGCGGCGATCAAGGCACAGGTGCACGTCGGCGGCCGCGGGAAGGCCGGCGGGATCAAGATCGCGACCGACGAGGCCGAGGCCCGGCAGTACGCCGAGGAGATCCTCGGAATGGACCTGAAAGGGTACGAGGTCGGGAAGGTCTTGGTCGAGGCCGGCGTCGACTTCGAGAACGAACTCTACGTGGGGATCACGATGGACCGCGGCGAGGGCGAACCCGTCGCGATGGTCTCGACCGAAGGTGGCGTCGACATCGAGTCGGTCGCCGAGGAGACGCCCGAGCGGATCGCCCGCGAACACATCGACCCCGCGTTCGGCCTCCACCCGTATCAGGCCCGGAAAGCCGTCTACGGCGCGGGCATCCCCCGCGACGTGGCGGGCGACGTGGCGTCGATCCTCTCGACGCTGTACGACCTCTACGAGTCGAAGGATGCGTCGGAGATCGAGATCAACCCCGTCATGATCACCGCGGATCGGGCGGTCGTCGCCGCGGACGGCGTGATGAACACCGACGAGGACGCGCTGTTCCGCCAGCCCGACCTCGCGGAGATGGAAGACGAGGCCGCAGGCGACGAGTTGGAGGCGAAAGCCAACGAGTACGGCTTCGACTACGTCCGACTCGACGGCAACGTCGGCATCATCGGCAACGGCGCGGGACTGGTGATGACGACGCTCGACCTCGTGGACCATTACGGAGGAGCGCCCGCGAACTTCCTCGACATCGGCGGTGGCGCGAAGGCCGAACGCGTCGCGAACGCCCTCGACATGGTGTTTGCCGACGAGAACGTCGACAGCGTGGTGTTCAACATCTTCGGCGGAATCACCCGGGGCGACGAGGTCGCGAAGGGGATCAACGAGGCCTTAGCACAGTTCGACGAGATCCCCAAGCGGGTGGTGGTCCGGCTCGCGGGCACCAACGCCGAGGCGGGGATGGAGATCCTGAACACCGACCTGGTCGACGTCGAGGCGACGCTCGGCGACGCGGTCCAGCGGGCGGTTGCGAACGCGGAGGACGCACAATGAGCATTTTCGTCGACAGCGACACGCGCGTAGTGGTACAGGGCATCACCGGTGGCGAGGGCAACTTCCACACCGAACAGATGATCGACTACGGCACCAACGTTGTCGCGGGCGCGGTGCCCGGGAAGGGCGGCCAGGAAGTGTCGGGCGTTCCGGTGTACGACACCGTCGACGGGGCCGTGGAGGCGGAGGACGCCGACGCCTCGGTGGTCTTCGTGCCGCCGGCGTTCGCGGGCGATGCGGTCTTCGAGGCGCTGGATACGGGTCTGGATCTCGTCGTCGCGATCACGGAGGGCATCCCAACCCAGGACATGGCGAAGGTAGACAAGCGGCTTTCCGAGGTCGATACGAGGCTGATCGGCCCGAACTGCCCCGGGATCATCACGCCCGGCGAGGCGAAACTCGGGATCCTCCCGGGCAACATCTTCGAGTCCGGAAACGTCGGGTTGGTTTCGCGATCCGGGACGCTGACCTACCAGGTCGTCTCGAATCTCACTGAGAAGGGGATCGGCCAGACCACCGCGATCGGGATCGGCGGCGACCCCATCATCGGGACTTCGTTCGTCGACGCGCTGGCGGCGTTCGAGGCCGACGTCGACACCCACGCCGTGGTGATGTGCGGCGAGATCGGCGGCGAGGACGAGGAACGCGCCGCGCGGTACATCGCGGCGAACATGGACACGCCCGTCGCGGGGTTTATCGCGGGGCGGACCGCGCCGCCGGGCAAGCGCATGGGCCACGCGGGCGCCATCGTGTCGGGGTCGGGCACCGGAACCGCGGAGTCGAAGATCACCGCGCTCAACGACGCGGGCGTCCCCGTCGGCGACACGCCGGGTGAGGTCGCCGACCACGTCGCGGAGTTCCTCTGAGTCGCCGCCCCGACCGACGCCGCGGTCCGACACCGGTCGGAACCGTCATCACCGTCGAACCCGAATTTCGTGCCGATGACTCCGCCGTCGACCACCAGACGCGCGTTCCTCGGGAGCGTCGCAGCCGGCGGTATCGCGGGGACTGCGGGGTGTCTGGGCACCCTCGGGTTCAGCCGGCAGTCCGCGTGGCGCGACCCGCCGCTGGTCGAGGACCGCCCGAACGCGGTGTACGTGCCCGCCGTGACCGAGGGGATGGGGATGTACGGCCGGACGACCGCGGGTCGGTACGGCGTGGCGCTCACGTACTCGTATCCCCACCGCTTCTGGACGCTGTCGGGGCGCGAGACCGCGAAGACGGTGGTCGAGGCCGACGACGACGTCCACCTGATGGTGTCGCTGTGGGACACCGAGACCGAGCGGGTGCTCCCGCTGGACTCCGGGGTGACGATCGAAATCCGGAACAGTGGGGGAGTCGTCACCCAGGAGGTGGCGTACCCGATGCTTTCGCAGACCATGGGGCTGCACTACGGGTCGAACTACGTCCTCGACGGCGAAGGCGAGTACGAGGCCCGGGTGCAGGTCGGCGGCGTGTCGCTCCGGCGGACCGGCGCGTACGCGGGGGCGTTCGAGTCGCCCGCGACCGCAACCTTGGCGTTCGCGTTCGACACCGACGACCTCCACGCGGTGTCGATCTCGCGTCCGGAGAGCGCGGGCGAGCGCGGCGCGGTCGCGCCGATGGAGATGGACGGCGTGCCGGTCGGCCGGGCGCTCGCTGTGGAGTCGCTGCCGGGGCGCCATCTCGGAAGTGAGAACGCGGGCGACGCGGTCTTCGAGGTGTTCGTCGTCGATTCCGGGGACGGGCGCTTCGGCGACGACCCCTACCTCTACGCCTCCGCGCGGACGCCCCACAATGGGATCATTATTCCGATGATGGGCCTGGAGGGGGTGGTGCGCCGCGACGGCGAGGTCGCGTGGGAATCGACGTTGCAGAGCGGGTTGGATCCCGACCTGGGGTATCATTACGGCGCGTCGGTGCCGGGCGTGCGCGAGGGCGACGAGGTGACGATCACGACGACGGTGCCACCGCAGGTGGCGCGCCACGACGGCTACGAGACGGCGTTCTTGGAGATAGGCGACGTATCTGTTCGGGTGTGAGTGGTCGTCCAGGAGACGGGTTTGAGTTACGAGTTGCTGTCGGTCGTGACCAGATCGGACACCCCGAATAGGAGCACGTCATTTTGTCCTGCTTTCCGGGGCAACTGCCCCAACCGCTCGGTCGGTCGCGTCTTCGACGCTGAAATCGCGGTCGAACTCGGCCGCGTCGTCCGCGAACTCGGTCAGCGAGTGCCCGCCGACGAGTCGTTCGAGCGCTTCCCCGAGCGTCTCGTCCGGCTTTTTCTCCGACTCTATGTGAGCGTACAGGTCCTCGCTCACGCGGATCTGTTTGGTTCCCAGACACGTTCGCCGACAGCGTTGACAGACAAGAATGGTGCCGCCGGCTGAGCCGCTACCGATTCGCTACGCCGCGCGCGCCGCGTCGCCGGCGACCGCCGGCTCACGCAGCGACTGCGTCTCGCTACCCGAGCCGTCCGCACTCGTCGAGTCGCCCGACCCGCCGTCGGTCGACCCGTCGCCGCCGGACCCGCCGCCGATCGTCAGCTCCTCCTCGTTGCGGTCGAGTTCGACGCCGATCTCGCCGTCCCCGTCGCCGTTGACCTCGCCTTCGGGCACCGAGAGGTTCGCCCGGTAGGAGACGATCGACCCGTTGTTTCCGAGCGTCGCGGGCGTCGACACCGTGTACGGGCCGGTCGCGCGAACGCTCACGTTCGTGTACCCGTTGTCGGGGCCGTAGTCGTCGTAGCCGGTGGTCGCGTACGGCAGCGTCATCTCGAAGTTGCCGTTGGCGTCGGTGTCGGCGCGCTGGGTGTAGGTGAACGTGGAGTTGGTGTTCGGGATCCGGAGTTCGGTGCTCGCGGTGACTGTCGTATTAGCGGGGGCGCCGCTGCCCTCGACGGTCGCGCCGGGCACCCGCTCGAAGGTCTTCACCCACGCGGGATCGGCGGGCACCGTCGCCTGCGGGTTCGCGCCCGCGATCTGTGCCTCACGCCCGACCGTCCGGAGAATCCGGTTGCTGGCGGAAGTGTCGCTCACCTGGACCAGCCGGTAGTGTTCCAGCGCCTCGACGCGCTCGCTCGGGAAGGAGCCGAGCCCGCCGACCTGGGCCGTCCCATCCTCCTCGACGTACTCGCGGGCTGCACTCATATTGTTGAACGTCCGGACGAAGGCCTCGCCGCGGGGATTCGAGTCGATCGTGACGGCCTCTCCGGATCCCGTCTCGACCTGGCGGGGCTCCCAGTCGACCACGATGGGCGAGGGCGACCGGGCGCTGCCGTGGTAGTAGTAGAGTTTCGTCATCGTGCTGTTGTAGAACCGCTGCGTGCGGAGCGTCGTGCCCACGAAGCGACCCTGATTCTGGTAGTCGAAGCGGTACAGCGTCCGGAGGAAGTCGGAGCGGGAGACGTTCTCCTCGGCGTCGTAGAACACCGTGGGCGCGCCGAACTTCGAGCCCGGCGTGGCCATCTGCCAGTCGACCATCACGTAGCGCGTCTGGTTGCCCTCGGTGCTCTGGGAAGTGAGCACGTCTTCGGATTGGGTCTCGTTGGGCGCGAGCAGGAAGTTCGCGGCCGTGTCGGCGCCCTGCTGGAACGGGTTGGCGTTGGGGATCCGCTCGCCGCGGAGGGTGATCCAGTGGCCGTAGTCCCACCACGACATCACGCCGTAGGCTCCGTCCGGGTACTCGAAGTCGTCGGTGTACTCGTACGTCCCGTAGTAGTCCATCTGATCGGCGTTGCCCGCGCCGCCGAGGTTCCCCTCTTCGGGGGTGTTCTCCTGCATCCATCCGAGTGGTCCGTCCCAGACCGTGACCGACCCGGGGCCGGTTTGTTCGGCGGCGTCCCACGCCGTCTGCGTAGTCGTGTTGCCGACGGAGATCGGGACGAAAAGCACCGGACCCAAAATCAGGAGGATGGCCGCGACGACAGCCAGCGCTTGGTAGCCGTCGATGTCCGAGACGGCCTCGATGTCGGGGATGCCGAGGTACTTCGAGTTGACGAGCTGGCCGACCAGGTAGGCGTTCATTACGGCGACACCGGGCGCGAGGTAGTAGTTGAACCGCACCTGGGTGAACGCCGCAGAGGTGATGAACGCGATCCAGACGAGCACGAAGAGTTTCTCGGGGTCGTAATCGGCCTGCAAGATCCCGCCGAGGATGAGTGCGGTGACGATCGTGAGGCTGACGAGCGACGATTCAGCGCCGAGTGCGCTTCCGAGGCCGTCCGGGATTGCGGGGACGAGGAAGATCAGCGCGACGACGCCGAGCGCGCCGACGAAGTACCCGAATTTTCGGGTATCACCGCTCTTGATCAGCGGCTTCGCCGCGAGCCAGATGGACGCGAGGAGCCCCGAAAAGAACGTGAACCCGTATTCGCTGACAATGCGTCCGGAAGCGGTAAGTCCCCGCTGTTGGAGGATCCCTGGATCCAGGAACGGCTGGGCTTCGCCGATGGTTCGGGTGCCCGCAGTGGCGCTGAATCCGACAGTATTGAGAAAGTTGGATATGATTCCGCCGAACACACCGGGGAGGGCGATCGAGAAGAGCCCCAGCGAGACCGCGACGAGACCGGCCACGGCGACGGGGTAGCCGTTCCGTTCAAGATCCTGTGACTCCCAAACCCGGGCGAGCCACGCGAGGAGGACGGCACCGCCACCGACGGCGAGCGGAAGCAACACTTGGAGAAGCGTGAATCCGGTGACTCCGAACCCAGGTTCGGAGATCCGGGCGGCCATCAGCACCGCGGCGATCGGCATCGACACCGCAGCGACGAACGCGATGTGTTCGGGGGAGTCGTCCCGCACGAAGGACGCCACCATCTGGACGAGGAAGTACACCCCCGTGATCCCGACGAGGAGGATTCCCGGTGGCCACACCCACATATAGAGCGCGATCGCCGCCCCCGCCAGCGCGGACCACTTCAGCGGGTCGCGGAGGGCGTCGATATCACGATCAGCGACCAACTCCCAGACTGGGCGTTCCCGGTCGGCCACGGTGAGCGCGATCATCGTCGCGAGAACGGCGATCAGCATGAACAGCGGTTCGGCGACGTTGTGGTCGGCGAATCCGACGAGTCCGCGTCGGAGGAACGTGCCGGGGAGAAGCATCAGGACGACCGCAGCAAAGATTCCGCCGAGGCGGCCGCCGAGACGCTTGCCGACGGCGTAGGTAGGCAGGGCGACCAAGGCGCCGAACACCGCTGGGGCGACGAGGAGGGTTTTCGCGATCAGTTCCTGGGAGGGGTCGCCTAGGCCGACGACGAGCGCCGCGGTGGCGATCAGTTGGTCGTAGAGCGTCCCGAACTGACCCGCAAGGTTCCCGTATGGGAATCCGGTCCACGGATCGTACGGCATCGTTCCCGGCCAGTTTTGGATGGTGTAATTTACCTGTCTGAGATGGTACCACGCGTCGTTACCCGATAGGTACACCTCGCCGTCACGAAGGAATGTGTCGTACGCCTGGAGGCGGATCCAGAGCATTGCCACGACGACTGCAGGGAGGGCGGCTTTCGGGTAGTGGGTACGGAGGATGTCCACGACGGAAGGCGAACGCTCTTCCTGCGACTCACTCATTGTCACGAACGACTGGGATTACTTTCATAAGCCTTGTGATGCGCTATTTCGGGGACTACGGAGTAATCACCGTCCTTCGAGTGTGTGATAGGCGCTCGTTCGTAACATCGCTCGTTAGATTGTTACGAAGTCTGACCCAGCGATTCCAGGCAGTCGGTAGTTTGGACATCGACTACGAAAAACAAAATACGATCCAACCACGGGACTGAAAGTGATCTTCTGCCTCTACCTACTTGATTCTGTGTCACCTTCGGAGTCTCACCCTTCCCCACTCCGCTTGTTCGGTCACACTACTCTGCCAGCCGCTCCGCAGCCCGGTCTCGGTCTTCAGGGTATCCGACATCAATCCGCCACCCATCGAGACGGATCGCATCGACAGTGCGCCCCGATTTGATCAGCAGGTCGATGGCGTCGGGTAGTTCGTACTCACCTCTGTCAGAGGGTTGAACAAGGTGACAGGCGTGGAATATTGCGGGGCTGAACGTGTAAAATCCGGTCATCACGAGGTTACTCGGTGGATCATCGGGCTTCTCGATAACCTCGACGACCTCGCCGTAGTCGTTCGTGTCCAAGACGCCGTACCGCGACGCCTCGCCGTAGGGGACTTCTTCGACGAGGAACGCGGCGTCCGTTCGCTCTTCCCGCTGACGGCGCGTAACGGCGTCTAGGTTCCCGCAAAAGACGTTGTCGCCCAGCATAAGCATAAAATCGTCGTCGACGTGCGGTTCAGCTTGGAGGATCGCGTGGGCGAGACCCAGTTGCTCACGCTGGTGTGTGTACGTTATCGGCACGTCTCGATAGGCGTCACCGTACCGCTCGATGATCTGTTCCTTCAGATATCCAACGACGACAACCAACTCCTCGGCACCGATGTCGACGAGCGAATCGAACGCGTACTCGATCAACGGTTTGTCGTCTACCTCGACGAGCACCTTCGGCTTGTCGTCGGTGAGTGGACGAAGCCGCGTTCCTTTCCCAGCAGCGAGGATGACTGCCTTCATACTCGGGAGGGACACCAGCGTGTCAAATAGTTTCCGTCCTACTGAGCACCGTTCGGTACTGGACAAGAGCATAAGCAGACAATAGCGATGATCGAGTCCTTCGAGTAGTGTATTATAAATGCGAGACCGATCATCGCTCACACAATGACCGATCCGGACCGTGACGTGGTACTACTCGGTGACTACGATTACGACTATCCACGGGAGAAGTTACTCAGGCGGGGGTTCGAGACAGCGGGAGCAACAGTTCACGAGTGCCGGTTCAGCGAAACTTCACGGTTCATCGGAGTCTGGAAACTGCTCCTGCTCCCACTGTTCTACGTCCGCATCGTCCGCCGGATGAACGAGATCGATGGATCGGGTGTGGAAATCGACGCCATCGTCCTGACGAAATTCAATCCGCTGCTTATTCCGATTGCGACGTACTACGCCCGGCGCTTCGAGTGTCCGCTCGTCTACGATCTGTTCGTCTCGTTGTATCGAACCGCCGAAATGCGGGATATCAACCCGGTTATCATCCGAGCGGTCGCTGCCCTCGAGCGGATGGTACTTCGGTTACCCGACTACCACCTCGTCGGTACCAACCAGTTCATCGATCTCTACAGCGATATGTACGGGATCCCGAGCGACCGGTTCGTGCGGTTGCCTCCCGGTGCGGACGGCGACTGGTTCTATCCGCGGGAAGGGATCGAGAAGCGGGAGCCGTTCACTATGTTGTACTGGGGAAACTTCCTTCCACACCACGGTGTCGGGACCATACTCGGCGCAGCAACCGAGCTCCGAGACAAGCCCTACGAGTTCGTCTTCCTCGGGAGCGGTCCCGAAACGGAGCGGTACCAGCGGATGGCCGACGAACTCGCGCTGCCGAACGTCCGGTTCGAGGGGTTCGTCCCGCGTGAGGAACAGCAGGAGTGGATCGCGTCGTCGCACGTCTGTCTGGGGATCTTTGCCGACGACCCTCGGTCACTTGCAAGTGTCACAAACAAAGTGAGTGAAGCCGTCGCGTCGAAGAAGGCGGTCATCACCGAGGAGTCGCCGGCGATCGACGAGTGGTTCGAACACGGTGAGAGCATCTACACCGTGCCGCCGGAGGATCCGGTGGGACTAGCGGACGCGATCGAGACCCTCGCAACGGAGCGAGAGCTGATCGAACGGCTCGAACCGGGCGGGTACGAGGTGTATCAACGGGAATTCGACGTGGATACGATCGGCGAGATCCTGTCCAGTCGGCTGTTCACCGACGAGTAACCCGTTCGCGAGTCGGAGAATATATTACACGTAGCCGACGAGTCACTGTATGGAACTTGCGGATTCAACCGTGCTGGTCACTGGCGGTGCCGGCTTCATCGGCAGCCACCTCGTCGACCGTCTCGTCGAGGAGGGATGTGATGTGGTTGTCGCGGACGACTTCTCTAGGGGCAGTCTCGAACACCTCGAACACGTGGCCGACGAGATCGATCTGGTCCCGGCAGATCTCACGACCCGGGAAGGGTGTATCCGTGCGACCGAGGGCGTCGATTATGTCTTCCACCTCGCCGCGAGAGTCGGTGGGATCCACTACATCCAGCGGGAGAACGTCGGCGGGCTGACGCCGAGCGTGCTGATGAACCAGCATATGCTCGAAGCCTCCCGGATCAACGGCGTCGACCGCTTCCTCTTCGCTTCCAGTGCCTGTATCTACCGGCAGCAACACGATGACCTCAACCGGTTTACCGAGGACCAGGCCATCCCCGCCGACCCGCACAGCACGTACGGGTGGGCCAAGGTACTCGGTGAGGTGGCCTGTCAGGCATACCACCAGGACTGTGACCTCGACTGTGCGATGGTTCGGATCTTCAACGCGTACGGGCCACGCGAGAACCTGGACCTCGAAAGTGCCCACGTCATCCCGTCGTTCATCCGAAAGGCGATCGAGTATCCGGAGCGGGAGTTCGAGATGTTCGGCGACGGGTCACAAGAACGGGGGTTTATTTACGTGACCGACCTCGTCGAAGGGATGATCCGCGCACTCGAACGGAAGGCGGACGGTGAGCCGATCAACCTCGGGAACGGCGAAGAGGTCGTGAGCATCAAGGAGCTGGCGGAGTTGGTGACCGAGATCAGCGGCAAGGACATCGAGATCCAGCACGATATGGACGCACCCGAAGGGACGTACAAGTACGCCGCGGACACGACAAAGATGGAAGCCGCGTTGGACTGGGCGCCTGAAGTGAGCCTCACCGAAGGATTGGCCGAGACGTACGCGTGGGCCGCCGAGGAACTCGGTGCCGAGGACGAACTCGACGCCGACGTAGTCAGGGCTGACGGGGGTGCACGATGAGCGCCGGCTTCGAGGGCGACACGGTTCTCGTCACCGGCGGTGCCTCTTTTATTGGAAGTCACCTCGCCGAGCAACTGGTGGCTCGCGGTGCCGACGTACGCGTCGCCGACGACCTCTCCAGCGGTGAGACGAACAATCTCGCGGCGGTCGAAGACGATGTCGAAGTCTACGAAGGGAACCTCAAACACTGGGATTTCGCGGACGAGGCGACCGAGGGTATCGATCGGCTGTTCCACCTCGCGGCCGACCACGGCGGGCGGGGCTACATCTCGAACTACCCCGCCAACTGCGCGACCAATATGGCCTTGGACAACATCGTCTTCGAGACAGCTGTCCAGAACGGTGTCGAGAAGATCACCTTCGCCTCCAGCGCCTGCACGTACCCGACCGACATCCAGCAGGAACGGCAGCGTCTCCAGGAGGATATGGTCAGCTTCGAGGAGCGTGGTGGCGCCTACGCCGACGAGTCCTACGGGTGGGCGAAGCTGATGGGGGAGTTGTCCCTGCAGTCGTTCCACGAACAGTACGGCGTCGACGCGAGTTCGGTTCGGATATTCACTGCGTACGGCCCCCGGGAGAACGAGACCCACGCCATCATCGCGCTGATCGCGAAGGCCTACGCCGGACAGGAACCGTTCCAGATCTGGGGCGACGGCGAGCAGACCCGGAACTTCACGTACGTCGACGACATCGTCAGCGCGCTGCTGTTGGCGAACGAGAACGTGACCGACGCGACGCCGGTCAATGCGGGGATTTCGGAGTATATTTCTATTAATGAGGTCGTGGAGGCGATCTTCGAATATATGGGGAAGGACCTGCCCGAGATGGACTATATGACCGACAAGCCGGTCGGGGTGCGGCATCGCGCGGCAGATACGTCGCGGGCAGAGAAGTTGCTCGGGTGGGAACCCGAATATACGTTGGAGGACGGGCTTGCGGAGACGATCGACTGGTACACGGAGCATCGGGACCCGGAGTACGTCCGAGAGAATCTGGAGACGCTGTTGCACGAACGGTAAGCGAGTATGGGCGGCATCAGTGTCACGGACTGGCTTTCGGAATCAGTCGACCGGATTCAGCAGAAAGGCACCCGTGGATTGCTTCAGAGCGCCTACTACGCCTATTCCGGGGCGCTATTGTCGGTGGCAACGCGGTACCCCATAGGTACGAACGTCTTCGAACGCGATTGGGATCTACTGGTCGTCCTCGACGCCTGCCGTGTCGATGCGCTTCAGGAGGTAGCCGACGAGTACGACTTCCTCCCCGAGGTCGACTCAATCTGGTCGGTCGGCAGCACGTCCATCGAGTGGATGGCACTCACGTTCCGAGAACGGTACGCCGCCGAGATCGCTCGGACGGCGTACGTCAACGGTAACGCCCAGTTCGACAAGGTGTTTCGGGAGCGTCGAACACCGCCACACATCGCCGCCGCACCCGTCGGCCCGTCGATGGACGCCTACGGTGTCGTCACGCCCGACGACTTCGGCCACGTCGACAACGTCTACGAGTACGGCTACGACGACGACCACGGGGTTGTGCTACCGCGGACGATGACTGACCGCGCTATCGCCGTCGGACGGGAGCGGAACCCGGAGCGGTGTATTGTCCACTATATGCAGCCCCACGCCCCGTATATCGGTGCTGATGGATCGCCAAATCATGTATTCGACGACCTCAGGAGCGGATCGCTCTCCCACGAGGAAGCGTGGGAAGCGTACATCGACACGTTGCGTGCGGTCTTGGATGAGGTTGAAGTACTGTTGGAGAACTACGACGTCAATAAGGTTGCTATCACGGCCGATCACGGCGAAGGGTTCGGCGAATGGACGTTCTACTCGCACAACATCGGCTGTCCACACCCAGCGGTCCGCCGGGTACCGTGGGTAGAGACGACGGCTGAGGATGGGGGAACCTTCGAGACGAGTATTGAACGTGTCGACGGTGTAAGTACAGACGTGGAGAATCAATTAGCACAGCTCGGCTACCGATAAGTACCGACTGTAGGATTCCGTCGACCGCTGCATATACGAACCGCTGGAGGGAAAGGAGTGACCGGACAAACCGTGCGTTTAATATTTCGCTCCCGAGAGCGCTAACACGGAGATGGAGCAGGCACCGAACGTTCTATTGATCGTACTCGATGCGACCCGGAAAGATCATCTCTCGTGTTATGGCTACGATCGTCCCACAACTCCAACAATCGACAGTATCGCCGCAGATGGGACCCGTTTCGAGCAGGCAATCGCCACATCGGCCTGGACACCACCTACCCACGCTTCGATGTTCACCGGGTGTTACCCGTCGCGACACGGTGTGTTCAATTCACAACTCTCGTTGACCTACGACGGGCCGACGATCGCCGAACTGCTGTCGGAGAACGGATACAGGACGCTCGGGTTTAGTAACTCCTATCATACCAGTACGGAGCGGAACTTCCATCGTGGATTTGACTACTATCACGATGTATTCGAGCTTCCCCGGTTTCTTGGGAAAATGTACGATCCAAGCCTCGATTTCCTTCGGTTTCTTCCCAACTACTTCCTGAAGAACTACGATATCTCTGATCTACAGCTGCGGAGGTTGAAGACACAGCTCACACAAACCGAGGAACCGTTCTTCGGGTTCATCAATCTTAACGCGGCGCACTCACCGTACGATCCGCCGTCCAAATTCAGGAAGCAATTCGAGGCGTACTTCGACCAATGGGACACCGTGGATAAGGAAACTGCTAAACATATCGCCACAGGAAATGGTCGTGACTATACATTAGGTGATAACAAAGTAACTGAAACGGAGTGGAACCTCGTCAAATGCTGGTACGACGGTGAGATCAGGTACACGGATTATCTACTGTCCAAGTTCATCGATTTCTTCAAAAACGAGGGTCTATATGACGATACGCTGCTGATCGTGGCCGCTGATCACGGAGAACACTTCGGGGAACACAACCTGGTCTACCACGCGTATTCCCTGTTCGAGGAGCTGGTGAACGTGCCGCTGATCGTCAAGTGGCCCGACGGCCACCACGGCCATAATCGGGCGCTTCCAAGCGAGATCTCGAATAACCTCGTCTCGTTGACAGATATCGCCCCGACGATCTGTGAGTGGGCCGGCATAGAGACTCCCTCCGGAATGCAGGGTCGGGACCTCACGATAGGATCAGGCCGGGACGCCGTATTTGCGGAGTACGATCGGCCACAGCCACCGAAACGGGATCAGATGCTTGAGACATATAATGGCTTCGAAGAGTACGATAGAGGGCTACAGGCAATCCGAACTACCGAGTATAAGCTTATTCGGACGACAACGGGCGAGGAGACACTCTACCGAATCCAAAACGGAGACGAAACAGCCGTCGAGAATGAAAAGGTACAGCACCAGCTCTCTCAACGGATGAATGAAAGGCTTGACGAGATTCCGGACGGTGAACACGACGAGGATCTTGATGACCACGTTAAGGACCATCTAGAAAAAATGGGATATATATAATTATATTTCATATAAAAAGTTGGTTATTTACCCCATTGATGATCAAGAGCGCTTATTATCCAGTGAAAGGGATGGAAAGTAACGTGCGGCATTTGTCGGAGAGTCCCACCACAGCGGTGGTAAAAGCACTAATGAGATCCGTTCGGGGAGTTGGATCATAGTGGGATCGCTTCGTCTCGGCCAGACCTCCGTCGTATATTTTGTTTCCAAGTTACTCGCATCTGCCCTCGGGTTTATCGCAACGATATACGTCGCTCGGCTGCTCGGTTCGGGAGCGCTCGGAATCTACTCCGTGGCAACGGCTGTCGTCTCTTGGCTCGTGCTGTTCGGGACGATGGGAGTCACCAGCGGTATGACGAAACGGGTCAGTGAGCGCGACGAGTCAAGTGCGTACGCAATCGCTGGCGTCAGTATCGTATCGGTGTTCGCCGTCGGCTTAGCTACAGCTATTCTGTTGTTTCGCGGAGAAGTCAACGATTACATTGGGTTTTCGGCGGCAGTCTTTATTGCGGCTATGGTGGTCGTCACGCTTGCACAAAGTACAGTTATGTCACTACTCAACGGTCGGAAGCTTGTCCATATCGCAGGCGTATTCTCTCCGGTCAAAACAGGGAGCCGAGCGGGATCCCAGATCGTCGCGCTCTCTCTGGGACTAGGGATCGTCGGCCTGTTCGGCGGCTACATCATCGGGTATGTCGTCGTTGTACTTGGGGGATTTTACGTCCTCATACGTAGCTTCGACGAGATTACGATGCCGCGAGCCCGCCACTTCCGGGGTATACTCTCGTTCGCGAAATACGCTTGGCTCGGGGGACTTCGATCAAAGGCTTTTAATTGGGTGGACATCGCCCTACTCGGGTTCTTTGTCTCAAACGCATTCATCGGATACTACACCGCCGCGTGGAACATCGCGCAGTTCCTAGTCGTCTTCGGGACCGCGATCAGTCGGACGCTGTTCCCCGAGATGAGCGAGAGTGCAGTCGCTGACGACTCGGAAGCTGTCTCGGACCTGCTAAACACGGCGCTGTCGTTTGCGGGGCTCATTATGATTCCGGGTCTCGTTGGCGGGACGCTGATTGGCGAGCAACTGCTCCGGATATACGGCCCGGACTTCACGCAGGCCGGGTTGGTACTGTCTGTGTTGATTTTCGCCACACTATTGCAATCATATCAAAAACAGTTTACAACGACGCTTAACGCACTTGACCGGCCCGATATTGCATTTAAGATCAATTTAGTGTTCATTCTCTCTAACGTCGTCCTCAACGTTGTGCTGATCGTTGTCTACGGGTGGGTCGGGGCTGCGGTCGCAACCGCACTCTCCATCGTTATTAGCCTTGTCGTTGCGTACAAATATATCGGTTCAATACTTGATTTCACTATCCCTGTAGAAGAGATCAGCAAGCAGTGGATAGCAGCCGGTCTTATGGCCTGCTTCTTGATTGCTCTTATCAGGGTTGAGACAAGGCATATCACAATCAACAGTAATATATTGTTCGTTTTATTGGCGGTACTATCCGGTGCCGGAATATATTTGGGTTCGTTACTGGGGCTCTCGAAACGGCTTCGAAAGACCGTCCGAGACAATCTCCCCGAGAGACTATATCCGGCGTAAGCAGAGTGTATGTATCCGAGATCACCGATCACTGGCTAAGAGGCTGTGGGGAACGGTAACAATATTGCTCTGGATTTACTGTGCCTGTTACAAGACGTAAATAATAGTATCAACTAACTGCTTATGGATCACGCGACAAGGTATATTCAGTCAAACGTAATTGCCTATGCAGATGTAAGCGTTACAATTCGTATGACGGAGCGGTTATAAATCAAAACCAACTACCTGGAGATAATAATATGCAACACGACCTAAATTGGGAAAACATCAAGACCGGGATCAAGAACCCATTTCTGGCGTTCGACCAGCTAGTTCTTGAACACGTGTACCGGGTCCCGGTCGTATTATTGGAAGATCGGCTCTCCATCGGGACGAATGTATTTGAGAAAGGGTGGGATCTACTAATTCTCCTCGATACTTGCCGTGTTGACGCGCTCCGCGAGGTGGCCGACGAGTACGACTTCTTAGCGGATATCGGAGATCTTGTCTCTGTCGGTGCCAGTTCACCCGAATGGATTGCCCGCACGTTTACTGAAAATCATATTGAAGAAATCAACCAAACAGCGTATTTGAGCAGTAATGGAAACGCTGAAGCGGTACTTGAACGAAACAAACCGGCAACTGATCCGTCATACCTTACACACCGCTTGCTGAGACGATTCAATTACGTCGATTCCAGTCAGCTTGGCCGGCTGGAGAAATTGTGGTTCTACGAACCTACTGGGAAAAAAGGTCCACGCGGACATGTGGACGGGGCGACGCCACCACGTTACCTTACCGAACGAGCGATAGATGTCGGTCGAAAACATTCTTTCGACCGAATGATTCTTCATTATCACCAACCACACAACCCTTACGCTGCGAAGGCGATGGCAGAAGAAAGAGAATTGTTTGAGTACGAAACCCATTTCCGTCTTGACCCCGAGAAAGCTTGGGAGTCGTATCTAGCCGACCTCCGCTACGTGCTGGACGACGTGAAGCTGCTGCTTGACAACATCGACGCCGACAGGGTCGTCATATCTTCGGACCATGGCGAAGCTTTCGGAGAGTACGGGATTTACGGCCACCCTATTGGAAGCCTCCATCCCCACGTTCGGACGGTGCCGTGGGCAGTTACGACGGCTAGCGACAACGGAACGTGCACTCCGGAAACTCCCCGACCGTCGGAATCCGAAGAAGCATCGAATCAGGACGTCGATGAGACACTGGAGGCGCTGGGGTACAAATTTTGATTCGGGAGTCGACTGGAACGACACTGGGTACTGGAGGAACGTGACAGTATGGGGCTACCAAGACGACTGTACCGCCGGGCCAGACCGTCGATAGCCACCATCGCCCAGCAAACACTCGATACTCGCATTGTGACGCGGACCCGACTCTTCGACAACCCGCCCGACGACTATACCGTCTACTCATTTGGAACGGACGAGCGTTACGAGTTCGAGCGTCCGAGACACGTCGGAGACCTACCTGCGGTCATTGAGTCGAAGGTAGGCGAGTGTACCGTTCCCGCTCCGTTCGTCGTCGAAATTGAGGACACAACGATAATCGGGCCGTCAGCGCTGGTCGCCGCCGACGGGCGAATAATCCTTGAGTCAGCCCTTGGCGGATACGAACGACTGATAGACGCATCGGTTCGAGCACTGTTGGCCGGTCAACTTCCGTTCGAGACGCGATTCCAGCGTCCTGAGGATTGGTATGAGGGCCCTTTGTTCCCCCTTGTCGGACCGTGGACGACTGACTACTACCACTGGCTTACCGACTATCTTGTACAAGTGTTCGCCCTCGAAGCCTATCGGGAGCAGACCGGTACCGATCCGACGGTATTGATTCCGGCGAATCCGCCCGGTTGGCTACAAGATTCGTTGTCGCTTGCGGGGGTCGATCCGGACCAGACGAGGGAGTGGCCAGGAAACCGGGTGCATTGCTCGCGGCTCGTAGTCGGTGCACTGCGGCGCCACACTTTTTCCACGAGCGATGGCTATATTCACTCTCCGGCAGCGATGGCCCGACTTGGAGACCGGATCCGAGACGTGGTTCTGGATGACGGATACGATACCGATGCTGTCACTTGCTCGTCCCGCATATACGTCTCGCGAGCAGATGCACAGGACCGTCGCATTCGTAACGAAGACGCATTGATGTCGATGCTCAACGACTATGGATTTGAGCGTATCGTCCCCGGGGAGCACACGTTTGAGGAACAAGTTCGCCAGTTTTCGGATGCCGAAATCGTCCTTGGCCCCCACGGAGCGGGGCTGACGAACGCCATCTTCGCCACAGAGACGACTCTGGTCGAACTGTTCGGCTCGTACCAAAATGCCTGTTTCTTTACATTAGCAAACGGCTTAGGTCACGGGTATGTCAGTGTAATGTGTAACTCACAAGGTAACGATATTGTAGCCGACGTTTCGGGAATAGAATCACTTCTGCAGGATTTCTGATATATGAATTAATTCGATCTAGAAACATTTGTCGAGCTATTTCATTCAATAAACCTTTATTATATACCTATATGATGGTTGAATGACTATAATTTGGTAAGATAACCCACATATGATGTCGAAATAGAAAAATTAAGTAATAACCACATTCAATGAGGGCTATGCCGGGGAGAGACACTCAGTCTAAAAGTGAACAGCCGCTCGTTCTCAGGGTATACCGCAAGTTTCCAGAGGATATAAAGTCAATAACTCGTAAAGTATTAAAATACAGTAATATCCGTCCTTATACTGATATACTATTTGATAGTCCCATTCGGGACCGGGGATGGTTCAACTGTTACTCAGCTCCTCCAACGGATCAATGTGGAAACCCGATACCGTGGATGCCTTACTCGTTGATTGATTTTATATCTGACCGTCTTCATTCCGGATTAAATGTATTTGAGTACGGTAGTGGTAATTCTACGGAATGGTTTGCTACTTATGTAAGTCAAGTTTTCTCTGTAGAACACAACAAGGATTGGTATGAGAAAATCAATGGTTCTCTACCGTCAAATGCAAAGATATTGTATCGGACCGGAAAAAAGTATATAACCGCTATTGACGAGTATGATGGCTTTGATATCGTCGTTATTGATGGAAAGTATAGGAATGAATGTGTAAAAAAAGCGGTGCAGAATCTCAACTCAGAGGGAATCATACTACTGGATGATACATATAGAGATCAGAACAAAAAGATTGTTGATGATTTGACTGGGGGAGAATTTAAGGAGATATTTTTTCAGGGCATAGGCCCAGTCACAAGTAATATTCAGAAGACTTCAATAATATATCGCAGAAACAATTGTCTTGACATATAGATAACAAATATCGATGATACCGTTTTAGCTAAACAGGCTTATGAGATATCTAACCTCTCATCAGAGAATTTTTATTTCGGAGAGAGCAACTAAGGATATGAACTGGCAGCTGAAGCGATTTATTGAGGTAATGTCTGAGGAAGGGCTTCTTACTGGTCTACGAAAGTCGTATCAGTATGTGAAATTGGACGTATTTAAAATGAATAGGGCTCTAAGATATGAGGTCCCAGATATGTTCTATCGACCATTGTTTGAGCGAAAATACGGAACTGGTATAGATGTGCTTGATCGTGACTGGGATAATCTAATTGTATTAGACGCCTACCGATATGATTATTTTAAAAGACACTCAAGATTTGAGGGGGAACTATTCCGTGAACTGACTAAGGGAAATTGGAGTTTGGAATGGGTACTCGGAAATTTTAGGGGTAGAGATTTAACCGATACAGTTTGTGTGTCAGGAAACGTATTTTACGAGCGATTGGAGCCAGATACTCTGTTCTTATTAAAATCACTTGGCCGAGATCCACAAGAGATAACGCAGACTGCACTGCGGATGAATGAGAAGTATCCAAATAAGCGACTCATAGTTCACTATATGACGCCACACACTCCGCATCGAGGACAGATAGCGAAGGACCTTGCGGGGCCAGACGAAGAGTTTGCAGATATTTTTCAGTTGTATTTAAATGGAGATATTTCCAAAGAAAAAATGAGACAATCGTACGTTGAGAATGTGAATATAGCTGAATCGTACGTTGAATCACTACTTGAAGAATTAGAAGGGAAGACTGTACTCACCTCTGATCACGGAGAAAACTTAGGGGAAGTACAATTCGGCCTCCCACGAGTAAATCACGGCCACGAAACGGTTGAGTGTCGGTTCGTCCCGTGGCTACAACTGCCTTCTGGGGAGAGAAAAGAGATTAAAAAAGAGGAATCGAAGGGATTTGATTATTCTGATGATGGAGTAATGCGGGAAAGATTGGAGGCGCTAGGATATATGTGATGTTAGTAACTGAATTCGCGGTAGGTGCTTACCAACCGTATATTACGTTTTCTCACTCGACGCAGTCTCAGTACATTAGTGATTTTTATAATACACGAAAAGTACGTAGCTCATATGTCTGGTGAGTTCACGTTGTCAACCCCGGTAGCCTTCTTTGTATATAATAGACCAGAGCATACAGCTAAGGTGTTTTCTCGAATATCCGATGTCCAACCACGAAAGCTATTCATAATCGCTGATGGTCCAAAGGAAAAGAATAATGACAAGAGAACAACACGGGCTCGGAGGATCGTTAATCAAGTCACGTGGGACTGTAATGTTGTGCGTTTATATTCCGATACGAATCTAGGTATAAAAGAGCGGTTCGTAACTGGTCTAAATAGAGTCTTTGATACTGTTGATGAAGCTATTATACTTGAGGATGACACATTACCTGACCCGTCTTTTTTCAGATTTTGCCAAGTTTTGCTAAACAGGTATCGTGACGATAGCCGAATTATGGAGATTACCGGACGTAATCAACTGGGGACATGGCGCGCAGACAAACAGGACTACCACTTTTCTTATAATGGGGGAATCTGGGGCTGGGCAACGTGGAGCGATTGCTGGGAAATGTACGATCCAGATATGAAGCTTTGGGAGGATCGCATTGTCCGAGACCGACTGAAGGACCTGTTCGGGGATGAGTGGCAATACAACCATATGCACAGAGTGTATGAGGAAGCTTACAATGAGCGTGACGAGAGTTGGAGCTATCCTTGGACGTTTGCTAGGCAGATCAACTCGGGCCTGTCGGTAGTCCCATCGCGAAATCTCGTATCAAATATTGGATTCGGACCAGAAGCCACGAATACGACTCAATCCAGTTCTCCTTGGTCTGGTATCGATACCTATTCGGCAAGTTTTCCACTTTCTGCACCGCCATATACTATTGTTGATGGGGATTACGATCAAGCGTTTCATAAAATCCGACCTGGTCGGTGGAAGGAACACCCGATTGTGTACCCGTTCTGGAAGCTGATTTCATCCTTCGCTCACTAAACTTGGGGACAGGTATCAAAATTTGAGTGGATACTCTTGTGGAGCACACTGTCGGTATTCAGAGGGTGGTGTTAGGGCAATATTTGACTGCTTTGGTGCTGGTTTCTTGTAGAGTTCCGGGCGGAGCTGGAATACTCTGAGATACGGTATTAGGTTGTTTTTCGGCACTTCTCAAGGAGAGAATGGCTACCATCGCTGATGTGACGCGTGGCTTCGCAGGCATAGATTGTGAAGTGCCACTGTTTCGGGGAGAACTTCAAATGAGCCAAGCTTGTGCCATTTCCGTTGTTGAACGTTCGACCGCAATTCGCACATAAATACCGTTGATACACCTGACACTATTATCTTTGATCGCTGGGTCGGAACGGTAGCGGGAGTGTTCAACGCCATCCGACAGCGAACCTTTTGCAGCAGGTCCACTAGGCTAATTCCGACGCGAACCGACTTGCTGGGAGTATATTGCACCACACTAGCGCAGTACGTTGTTTTCTCCGATGTTTATCTGAAGTTTGCTGTCGTAAGCCACCTCGCAGGAGTCAAAAACCATTTGATTGTCTCTCCGCACTGTTCCGACTCGCCGCTATCGCACACTGGGAGTAGGGAACCCAATACGGTTTTCAAAACCTATATTACTTGTCTACTTAATCCAACGTTATGAGTCAACACGTTCTTTGTTTCAAGCCCACTCTTGATCTATACGGTGGACACGATCCCAGTGCGGCGATATTCGTCGATGGAGAGTTGGTATTCGCCATTGAAGAGGAACGCCTCAATAGACGGAAGCACGCTGTCGATGACTTTCCGCATAAGTCGATCAATGCCTGCCTCAACTATTGCGACATCTCTCTTTCCGATGTCGACAAAATCGTTCTACCCTACGTACCGAGCCTGGAATCCAAAATCTGGTTACCCGAATTGAAGCGACGGTTATTCTCTTCAAAGTCTACACCGGAACGACTGCGTTGGATCGAACGCTATCTCGAACACCGTGCTCAAGCACACATTCTCCCCACCTCGAAAGTCAAGTCGGAACTCCGCCAAATCGGAGATTCGCTCCCACCGATCGACAATCAACCACATCATCGTTGTCACGCGGCCAGCGCGTTTCATCCATCGGGATTCGATGAAGCACTAGTATTCACAGTAGACGGTAAGGGCGAGCACGACTCGACAGTCGTCTGGCACGGAGACGAGCAAGGGCTGGAACGACTTCGAACATACACTTTCCCGAACAGTCTCGGTCATTTTTACGGAGCAGTGACCGAGTATCTCGGATATCGGGCCTTCAACGGTGAGGGGAAAATTATGGGTCTCGCACCCTACGGTGAACTAAATGAAAAGATTGAGACGAGTCTACGTAGTGCCATTGAGACTGGCGTCGATTACGACGTAACCTCAATTACGGAACACGGTATCGAAGATGGTGTCGCACAACTTGAACGACTTCTCGGTAGACCACGGAACACATCTCGTGGAGAGTTCACCGACTGGCAGAAGGATTTAGCACGGGTAACTCAGCATCTATTAGAGGAAATCGTAACAGGTATTATTAAACAGTATGTCAATGAAACCGGGATTCGGACGGTCACTCTTTCTGGGGGGGTCGCATTGAACTGTAAGATGAACAAGGAGATTCGGGAACTTGATGCTGTAAACGACGTGTTCGTCCAACCGGTCTCTCACGATGCCGGATTAGCGCTCGGGGCAGGATTCCTCGAATCGTCCCCTGAAACTGTCTATCAAATAACAGATGTATATTACGGGCAAGCACATAACACCGAGGTTATCAAGTCTATTCTGGAAACGAACAAGATTGACTACACAAGGCCGACACAGTTGACCCAACGAGTCGCCGAGGAAATCGCAAACGGACAATTGGTTGGATGGTTCCAAGGGCGAACGGAACTTGGTCCTCGAGCACTCGGAAATCGTAGTATTCTGGCAGATCCCCGGACTAAGGCGTCGCGTGACAGAGTCAACCGGTTCGTCAAACACCGTGAGGAGTGGCGACCGTTTGCACCGTCAATACTGGCAGACGCGGCCGAATCGTACTTTGAAAACCCAGCTCCGTCTCCATTTATGATCGACACATTCCAAGTGCGTCCAGAACGGGCAAGCGAAATCGAAGCTGTGCTCCACCCTGCCGACGGTACCACGCGTCCACAAACGGTATCAAAACAGCAGAATCCAAAATATTACCAGTTGATTTCCGACTTCGCGGATATCACCGGCGTCCCCGTACTCCTGAACACCTCGTTCAACGATCATGGGGAACCGATTGTGAACACCCCTACAGAGGCTTTGAAGGACTTTTTCGGGATGGGGCTGGATGTGCTCGTACTAGACGAATACTTGGTAACAAAATCATAATCCGTAGGTAGAAAAGTCAGAGTCCGATTCCGTTTTAATCGATCAAGTGACATCGTCGTATAACTCCGCGTACGTTTTGGCCACGGTTGACTGAAGATACGACGAAACTGCCTGAGCACGCGCGACATCTCCCACCACCTCCCGATCGGCCGTCTCCAGAACCCACTCGATCCCCTCAGCTAACTCCTCCGCTTCGTATGCCTCCGCCAACCACCCAGTCTCCTTGTGATCCACAATATCACTCGGTCCCGTCGCATCGAACGCAACCACAGGCGTCCCACACGCCAACGACTCCGACACAGTTTGCCCGAACCCTTCGTACCGCGACGGGACGACCATCACGTCGGCCGCCGAGTACAGCAACACGAGACTCGGATCGTCGTGAAGGTATCCCACATAATGCGTCGGGAACCCGAAGTCCGGCGGATCTGCTGGCTCCGTCGCGCCGAACACGACCAACTCCACATCTTCTATCTCTCCCGACAGCGACTGCAACGCCTCCTGCAACAGATCCGCACCCTTCCGGTAGTCCCCCATCGGATCGACCGCCCCGAACAACACCAGCCGCTTGTCCTCGGGCAAGTCGAAGAACTCCCGACCTAGCTTCGGATCTCGCGGCCGGTAGGTCTCCGTATCCAGCGCGTTCGGAATGACCTCGATCCGCTTGTCGCCGAAGAGCGAACTCCGCCGAGCCTGCTCTGCCAACCAACTCGAGGGCGTGACGATCGTGAGATCCAGATCATCCCAGTGATGGGATTTCCGATGCCACGTCAGCCGCGACAGGTCAAGATCAGCCCCACTATCCAATTGCGGACACGACCCGCAGCGGTCCTCAAAGCGGTCGCAGCCGTACGCGTAGTGACACCCGCCGGTAAGTGCCGCCATATCGGGGAGCCGCCAGACCACCGGTCGGTCGAGGCGGCCGATCGTCCGGACCGAGAGCGCGCCGCGCCACACCCAGTTCAGGTGCACCACGTCCGGGTCGATCTCCCGGATCCGTTCGAGTTTCCGTTCCGGTAGCCAGTTGACCGCGAAGCCGTCGGATCGACCGTAGAATCGAAGCGGGAGCATATCCACGTGCGGGCGAGCGAGACTCCACGCGCGGCCGACCGTCGACTCGGGGCCGACGATGGTCGGGTCGTCCGTCGACTTCTGTTGGACGAGCATCCGGGAGTCGACACCGATCCGACGAAGCCCGTAGTGAATCCGCTTTGTCGCCGTTGCCGATCCACCGGTGTCCGACGCGTTTACGAGAAGCGGGCGGATGTCGCTGTCAGTTATATCACTCATAACATCGGGATCGTTCCGGACTTCGTCGTCCACAAATACATTCAAACACGCCGAACTCAGCCCGAGCGATCAAAAACGTTCCTCATCACTCGACCCCCCGGACTCCGGTGTCGCTTTCAAAGTAGGTAATGCTGGCCCGGTCAGCGAACCGATCAACTACCGCTACGGTCCTCTCTCCCGCGTGAAACCACTCAGACTTCCGCCTCGAAGAACTCCACCGACCGCTCAAGTCCCTCCCGTAGCGACACCTGAGGCTCCCAGCCCAACTCCGATCGCGCCTTCGAGATGTCGGGCCGCCGAACCTGCGGATCCTGTGGTGGCAACGCCTCGTAAGTGATCCCGCTGTCACTTCCCGTCACCTCCAACACGACTTCCGCCAGCTCGTTGATCGTCCGCTCGTCCGGATTCCCGATGTTCACCGGTTCCTCGACATCGGACTCCAGCAACGCGACTAGCCCATCAACCATATCCGAGACGTAGCAGAAGCTCCGTGTCTGATCCCCATCCCCGTACACGGTCAGATCACGTCCAGTCAGTGCTTGTTTCATAAAGTTCGGGATCACCCGGCCGTCGTCGAGACGCATCCGCGGGCCGTACGTGTTGAAGATTCGTGCGACGCGCACGTCTAAGTCGTGCTTGTCACGGTACCCCCGTACCAGCGCTTCCCCGTATCGTTTCGACTCGTCGTAACACGACCGCGGACCGTAGGGGTCGACGTTGCCGCGATAGGACTCCGGCTGCGGGTTCACCTCGGGGTCGCCATACACTTCGCTCGTCGAGGTGAACAGGTACGTCGCGTCCTTCTCTTTGGCCAAGCCGAGCGTTTTGTGTGTCCCCAAGGCGCCGACTTTCAAAGTCTTGATCGGATAGTCCCGATAGTACACCGGTGAGGCCAGGCTCGCCAGGTGTAATACAGCATCCAACTCCCCCGAAATATGGATAAACTCCGTGACATCGTGCTCGTAGAGGGAGAATCGGTCGTGATAGAACGCCTCGTCCAGATTTTCGGTCTGACCGCTCACGCGGTTGTCCATCCCGATAACCTCGTGACCCTCCTCTAATAAGCGGTCACAGACGAATGAGCCTAGAAAGCCTGCTGCACCCGTGACAAGAATGCGACTCACGCGAAGTGAGCCTCCAAGAGCTCCTCGACAGCGTCGTTCATTTCGCCGTCGTCGTGGTTGAGCGCCATCTCCACGTTCGCCCGCAGCCAACTCGGGATGTTCCCGATGTCGTATCGGTCGCCGTCGAGTTCGACGCCTCGGACCGTTTCGAGTTTCCGGATCGCGTCCGTCAGCTGAAGTTCGCCGCCGACGCCTTTCTCCGTCGTTTCGAGCAGCTCGAAGATTTCGGGGGTGAGCACGTATCGACCAGTGATCGCCAAGTTCGATGGGGCCTCCTCCCGCGGTGGCTTCTCAACGAAGTCCGCGACCGGGAAACTCTCACCGACCGACTCGCTATCGCCGACGTCGGCAACCCCATACGAGGGAACGTCCGCCCAGGGGACCCGTTCCAGCGAGAGCACCGACGCCTCGTGGGCTTCCGCAGCGTCGATGAGGTTCGCCGTACACGGCGTGTCGCTTTCGATGATCGTATCCCCGAGCAGCAGCGCGAAGGGCTCGTCGCCGACGTGCTTGCGGGCGTACCGAACCGCATCTCCCAGTCCGTCCCGCTCCTTCTGTCGGACGTAATGGATGTCCGCGAGGTCGGCGATCTCCCGCACACGGTCGAGCCGGTCGAGTTTCTCGTCGGCTTTCAGCGCGTCTTCCAGTTCGTAGGACTTGTCGAAGTGACGTTCGATCGCCTGCTTGCCGCGCCCGGTGATGATGAGGATGTCGTCGATCCCGGCTTCGACGGCTTCCTCGACGACGTACTGGATCGTGGGCTTGTCCAATACGGGCATCATCTCTTTGGGCTGAGCCTTCGTGACCGGGAGAAATCGCGTCCCGAAACCGGCTGCCGGAATGACTGCCTTCGTTACGTCCATACGTCGTCTGTCTTTCCACATTAAAAAAGGATATCCTTTCTTATCCAGTTATTGACCGCGGTTAGAGAGACCACCAGCCAGTCCCACTGGGTCCTACGTATTGGCCTTCTCCACGACATCGGGCATCGCGATCGCGTACAGATACCCCAACCCGACGGCTCCGGTGAATGCGAAGATAGAAACCAACTGCAATAGCCCCGAAACCGAGGGTGACCGAACCAATGCACTCAGCCGCTTCGGCACGAAGTGGGTCAACAACTGCTTCAGGTACGCACTCTTGTCGTCGGGGGCATCCGGATACAATAAATCCATCACGCGCTTCGAGTAGCCTTGCCAGAACGACCGGGACACCAGCCAGGAGAACTCCCCGCGGTAGTCGAACAGTTTGTGATGGACCACCGCGTCCTCAGAATATACCATCCCTTGTCCGTACTCGTCAAGTAGCCGAACCCCCACGGGCGCCTCGTGCGCCTGTAGGTGTTTGTCGCCCTTCCGTCCCGTGTTGGGATCGTACCCGCCGACGTTCAAGAATTCCTCACGACGGTACGAGATGTTCGAGCCGTAGGTGTTCCGGACCTCCTCGCCATCGTCGGCGAATCCTGGCTCCACACAGCCGACGAGCCAGTAGAACTCCTCTGGAAAAAAGTCGGGCTTGTCGGTCTGCCAGTCGGGCTTCACATCCCCACCCACCGCGATCGCGTCGGTCTCCTCGTAGATGTCGACCAGCTGCTGCACCCAGTCGGGTTCGGCGGTCGCGTCGTCGTCGATGAACGCGACGACCTCTCCGGACGCCAACTCGGCGCCTTTCGTCCGACTGTAAGATATTCCCCGATTCTCGTCGTTGTTGTGGACGATCACATCCTCCTCGCGTCCGAAGTCCCTTTGCACGCGCTCGTAGACTTCCTCGTTGCCATCGACGACGAGAACGACCTCCAGCGGGTCGTACTCCTGACCGAGGACGCTCTCGACGCACTCCGAAAACGACCCGTAGCGCTCCATCGAGTACGTACAGACGACGACGGAGACTTTCATTGTCGGAGATTCGACAAAGTCGCGAATAAGAATTGTGTTTCTCACTCCGGAGCATCTGGACAATAGTAACATAGGGAAATGTAACTCACAATCCGGAGGACCGTTACCGGAGAAGTGACGGGCACTGTCTCGTGTGCAGGGCCATCCTTTCTTGCGTAACTGGTCAGAAGTCCCCCAGACGGCCGAACCGGCCGACGATGTCCTCGACAGGTAGTGGAACACCCCACCGTGTCGAGTGTTCTGTGAATCACTACTCCCCCCACACCCCACCGTGTCGAGTGTTCTACGAATCGCTACTCTCCCACACCCCACTGTGTCGAGTGTTCTGCGAATCACTACTCCCCCACACCCCACCGTGTCGAGTGTTCTGCGAATCCGATACTCCCCCACACCCCACTATGTCGAGTGTTCCGTGAATCACTACTCTCCCACACCCCACCGTGTCGAGTGTTCCGTGAATCACTACTCTCCCACACCCCACCGTGTCGAGTGTTCCGTGATCGCTACTCTCCCACACCCCACCGTGTCGAGTGTTCCGTGATCGCTACTCTCCCACACCCCACTGTGTCGAGTGTTCCCGCTATCGCCGGGCGCGGACGGACTGGGCCACGGTCCGCGGGAGCGCGAGCGTTCGAGCTCGGCGAGACGGTTATACATCAGTTGTCAAAGGACCACATCTCGTGGAATACGCTACACACCCACCCCGGTACCTCAAGCAGCACTGAGTGGCCTTATCGATAGATGTGTACGGATGCGAGGGCTCTGTGGGCTATCTTCTGCAAACAATAACCCGGCTGATCTAGACTGAGAGAGTACGTTTCGTGTGCTTTCGGCCGTTGATGCTGGGGACAAGCGCTGCAGAGTGCATTCCGTGTGGCACTACGTCCGGTAGTAACAAGACAGCCAACCCCAGAGAGAGTACGTTTCGTGTGCTTTCGACCGTTACTGCTGGGTACAAGCGCTGCAGAGTACATTCCGTGTGCCACTACGGCCGGTAGTAACGAAGCGTCGACCCACAGTAAGAGAGTACGTTTCGTGTGCTTTCTCCGGAGTCATACGGTAGCCCCACTGCTGTATGGCGATTTAGCATAGGAGGTCGACCGAACAAAAGCATACGAATCATACGAACCTTGGTTTTATAAATAAATAGCTAGGAGAATCAGATAGCTATGAGTGGGCCGTTCGACGATATTGCTAACACCGTGTTTGCGGACAAGGCAGTACTGACGGAGAGCTATCACCCGGAGACGATCCTCGAACGTGACGAGGAGATCGAAGCGTACAGCCACGCGCTGCAGGACGTCCTGTTCGGGCGAGAACCCGAGAACATCTTCGTGTACGGGAAAGCTGGACTCGGGAAGACCGCAGTCACGAGGTACATAATCGACGAACTCCAGAAAGAAACGGAGACACGGCCGGACGCCGACGACCTCCACATCCACACGATCAACTGTAACGGACGAACGTTGTTCGTGATCCTTCGTACTCTCGTCAACGACCTCCTCCCGGAACACGCCAGCCGGTTCCCGAAACGAGGGCTCGGGACGGGAGACGCGTTCGACGAACTGTACCGACAGTTCGACCGGATCGGTGGAACGCACCTGGCTGTGTTCGACGAGATCGACCACCTCGAAGACGCGGACACACTGTTGTACGAACTCCCGCGTGCGCGCTCGAACGGGCACGTCTCGAACGCGAAACTCGGTGTGATCGGCATCAGCAACGACTACACCTTCCGGCGGACGCTGTCGCCGAAAGTCAAGGACACGCTGATGGAAACCGAGATATCCTTCGGCCCGTACGACGCCAAGGAGTTGCGGACGATCCTCGGACACCGGGCGGAGAGCGCTTTCGTCGAGGGCGCTTGCGACGAGTCGGCGATCGCGAAGGCGGCCGCGCTGGCAGCGCAGGATATGGGAAACGCACGGCAGGCGCTCGACCTCCTCCGCGTCGGCGCGGAACTGGCGGAGCGGAACGGTGAGATGCCGGTCACAGACGGACACGTCGAGACCGCACGGGAACAGGTGCAGCGCGGTCGGTTGGAGAACAAGATACGGGACCAGACAGAGCACGGGCAGTACATCCTCGAGGCGATCGCGAACCTCCAGAGCCGCGGGGCGGTGCCCGCGCGCTCGAAGGAGATACAACGGACGTACGAGGAAGTCGCCGACGCACACGCTGCCTCGCCGTTGTCGACGCTGAAGAGCATCCAGGATCACCTTTCGGACCTCCACATGCTGGGATTTCTTCGACGCCACGGGCGAAACGAGGGCCTGAGCGGCGGGCAGTACTACGAGTACGAACTGGATCTCGACCCCACGATCGTGCTTGAGACCCGAGCTGAGATCACTGCACACACTGAGTGACAGCACACGAACTGTACTCTCTTGTTGTAACGATGGCCCTCCCGTAGACGGTAGAAAGCACACGAAACGTACTCTCTTACTCCGGAGGTACCCCCCGATGGACGATAGAAAGCATACGAAACGTACTCTCTCACTCCAGTGGTGGCCCCCGCTGGACGATAGAAAGCACACGAAATGTACTCTCTCACTCCAGTGGTGGCCCCCGCTGGACGATAGAAAGCACACGAAACGTACTCTCTCACTCCAGTGGCACCCCCCGGCGAACAGTGGAAAGCACACGAAATGTACTCTCTCAGTGTCCTCGAAACGATCGGATACCGTACCTGCGGACCCACGTATGAAACTGTAAGCTGTTATCTTGAGGGTGTCGTCGATACCGGGGGTACGAGGCCGATCGGGTCGCACCGGCGCCATCATTTCCCGGATGGCTGTACCGGCCGCTCGTCCCGATGGCACCCACGACACAATCAGGTGGGCCTCGCGTCCGGATGTGTCGATGACTATCGACAGAGATGTCTCGGGCGCGCAATAGGAACAAGCGAAGACATACGCTCCGTGCCGGGCGGCGACTCCGACAGTCGTGGGTTCGACCGGCGTCCACAGTCGAGACCGACGGTCACAACTCGGTTCCGGCCGCTGTGACACGCCTGGCATCGGTGGATATTCCAGCCAGACCGCGTCGGCTCGTCGCTGTAGTAGGGAGCACTCGCAGAAGTGACTTCTCTCGAAGGCCTCGGCTTCGACCCTCCCGCAACGAGCAGTTCTCGTTTTTATTCGATCCCACTACTCGCCGTTGTAGACCAACCACCATCAGACGCCCGTCAGACGCCGTGTGAGACGGGCACACGGACGTAAACTACACAAAGCATTTAATGGGGGAGACTGTTCGTTGGTACGTACCCCTACCCAGTGGCAGCACACGAGTACCCGAGGGCTACGACGGTGCCCCCCGACCGCGGGGCGTCCGGTGGTCAAGAGAAAGTTGCTGTCGCGATCGATGCGATCCAACCAAACTATGACAGGAAACACAAACAAGACCCGCGCGGTGTTCCTCGCGATGCTTATGGTCCTCAGCGTCTTCGCTGGGACTGTGGCGTTCTCGGGGAGTGCTGCTGCGACGGCACCATCTTACGATGGTAATGCCGTCCACTACGTAAACAGTAGTGGCGTCCCGGTAATTGAAGTACCGTTCACAGGAAACGTCAGCGAAGCCAGTGCCGATACGGACAATTTCACCGTACTTGACGACGGTGATAATAATAACGGCACTGATTATACGATCACCGATATTAAGACATCTCCGAATTCCACGGTTGAAATCGTGCTTGACTCGGTGATCTCCTCGGAAGATATTGAAGTCGACATCTCCGAAAATGTTGAATCTGCTGGGAATGAACCTATCGGTAACGACGGTGAAAAGTCGGTAGTCTTCGCCGGTCAGACTCTCGAACACGATACCGCTGAGAATGGTAGCTCTGACGGCGGGGCAGACTCGCAGGCCAATAAGCCAGAAAACGTCACCGCCTACCAAGGTGTGACGCTCGCTGTCAACGCATCGAACGTCACGAATCAGGAGGCGCAGAGCGGCGACTTCTCGTTCGGTGACGTTGATGTAGTCGTTGAAGGCGAGGACAACAACTACTTCCAAGAAGGTAGTACCGGAACGAACAGCACGGTCTTCACCTTCGACACGTCCGACCGTGAGCTCGGGCAGTACAAGATCTATCTTAACCGAAGCGACAACGAAGCGAACCGTACGTACGTCGACGTCCGTAACCTAGGACTCGACATCTCGGTCGATGACGCGAACGTCACGACCGACGATACGATCGAGACAGACGTGTCTGCTGTGGCTGGCGGACGTGACATCCAAGCAGAACTTCTCGATAGCAACGGCGACGAAGTGAACACCAGCGGCGTAACGACGCTTGACGGTCAGGGCGAGGCTGATGTTGACTTCGAGACGAGCTCCGCCGATGGTGGCGATGAACTCGACACCGGTACGTACACGGTTGAGGTGACCGATGACGCGACCGGTATCGTCGTCGAGTCGACCGAGATCCAAGTCTCGGAAGCCGACGACGAGGAGGCTGAGTTCACTCAGAACACTATCAGTGAAGAGCGCGGTGATATCCTCGAAGTGACGGTCGAGATGACCGAAACAGACGAGGCGACGATCAACTTCGGCTCGGCCGACGACGGTGTTGAGGCGAATGCGACTGTCGAGGACGACAATGACGACGACCAGGTGACCGTCTACATCAACACCTACCGGATGAGCGCCTCTGGTGACCTTCCGAACAGCGGGGGGGATGTGTTCAACCTGGACTCTGACAGCGACGATACCCTTGTTGATCAGGATATAACTACCGAGACCGGTGACCTGATCGATGCCGGCGACTACGACCTCGAAGTTCAAGCCGGTGATCAGGACTTCGGTGACGGTTCCAACAACGTCGGGATCGAACCAGACAGCTCCGACGATGTCGCCACAGTGACGCTCAACGAGCGTAGCACTGACGGTATCGTGATGCACACCGGAAGCGCCGAGGAGATCGGAAGCTTCAGCGACCTCGAAGATGTGAATGACGCTCTCGACGAGAGTACACTCACGGAGTCTTCGGAGGTTGCCGTCGGTGACCTGGCAGTTCACGCAGTGCAGGCATCGGGCCTAGAGGGTGCACTCAACGCGCGTGAAAACGAGCAGGTGACGACTGAGTTCACTGACCTGGACACGGATGGTCCCCTCAATCTGACCATCGAGGAAGCGGATGCAGGTGCGAACCAGGATGCACAGGAACTGAACCTCACCCCGAACAACCTCACCGTCATCGCTGACGGGCCAAACGACACGTACTTCGTGGTCGTTGACACCAGCGATGTTACTCTCGACGACGGTGACGGGAGCAACTCGGCTCCGCTCCCAGACGACGATGACACGGCGCTGGAGACGAACTTCACCGTACTTCAAGATGATGCTGGTGACTTCGACTTCACGCCTGACGGCGAGTTCGACGACGACGAGAACTCCGAAACGTTCGTCGAGTTTGACGCGAACGAACCGGATATCAACGTCGACGAACCGTTCAATGTCTCCCAAGCAGAGGGGCAGACAGTGAGCGGCGACACGAACATTGCACCGGGCACTGAGCTTTCGCTCCGCATCCGCAGTGACAGCGACGTAAGCCCGAGCTTCCTGAAGACGGCGTCGCCCGTGGTCCAGTCCGACGGGACCTACAGCGCGACGTTCGACTTCAGCGAGCAGAGTGTTGGTGACACGTACGACATCGAAGTGAACTCCAACACGCTGCCGGATGGACCGGTTGAGGAGGAAGGCACGGTCGTCGAGGCTGTCGCAACCGATACTACGACGCCCGAACCGACTGATACGGACACGGCTACGGCAACGCCTGAACCGACTGACACGGCCACGGCAACGCCCGAACCGACTGACACGGCCACGGCAGAGCCGACCGAAGAGCCGACCGACGAGCCGACCTCCACACCGACCAGCACGCCTGGCTTCGGCATTGTGGTCGCGCTGACGGCCCTGCTCGCCGCGGCGCTGCTGGCAGTCCGTCGCAACAACTAAACTGAACCACCGGATCTAATCCGGCCCTTCGACTTCCACCTTCTTTCGCGCGCTACACCGAGTAGCGACAGCGTTAGTCACTCATTTTAGCGGATACTATCGGCACCGACAACTGAGGCGCACGATTTATGTACTCCCCCTATACAAAGTGAATTGGACTGTATCAGCCGATATCACGAGGTTCCACGTGGATGATCAAAACCGGGGCGAGAGGAGGGTTTCCACTGGTGACATCGTGATCCCCAGATCAATTTATGGCAACAGACAAAGATAGACATCGAGCGATGTTCCTCGCAGTACTGATGATCCTCAGTATCTTCGCGGGGACCCTCGCGTTTTCCGGGAGCGCAGTGGCAGCCTCCGATCCGGAAGTGGATGGAGCGAACATTACGAATACGACAGTCGTGGAGACGAGTAACAACACCCACTCGATCGAACTCAACTCCACGATCAACGCGAGCAACAGTACGAGTATAGATTACAACCTGTCGCTATCGGACGGGGGAAACAATTTCGACCTCTCGAACGCTGACAACAGCACGATCCAGGTTAACGACGATCAAAACATCAGCAGCATCACGACCTCAATCGACAACACGACGGATAATTTCACTGCGACGGTTACTCCAGACGGAAACGGACTCGACGACGAGCAGATCAACCTCAGTTTCGATCTGACCGGCGTGGTTGCACCATCGGTCAGCAGCGATGAGGACTACCAGGTTCGGTTCACGGTGGACAACAACACCGATGGGATTATCGAAAACTCGACACAAGTCGACCAGATCACCGTCCAGAATACGGCCTCCGGTAGCCCCGAACTCGTCGACGTCGTCCACTACCAGGACACCGGTGACGAGGGCGCCGGCGTCGAGCTGTCGTTCAGCGAACCGGTGAAGATCCCGAGTTCCAGCGACGTCACGCTGGTCGACGACGACGGCAACACCGTCGCCGCGACGCTGAACCCCGCGCCGTCCACCGGAACGCTTGACGGGCGGTACTTCCTCGACACCAGTGGACAGGTGCTGACCGGCGATGTCGAGGTCGACCTCACGAGTGACATCGAGGACGCGGACGGGAACGCGCTCGTGACCGGCGACACGGAGGACAACGTCTCCGTGACGGTCGCGCCGCAGACGGTCCAACTGAACGACGACAAGACCGTCTACGAAGGTGGCAACCTCGCGATCGTCAGCAGCAACACCAACGTCGATGTCGATACCGAGGGCCCGAACAACTTCTTCTTCGAGGGGTCGACGGACACGAACAGCGAGGTGTTCGTGCTGAACACGAGCGACCGTGACCTCGGCGAGTACAACGTGAGTATCGACGGGAGTAACATCGACAACACGCAGTTCACGCTCCGCGATCTGCAACTGGATATCGCAGCCGACGACACGAACGTCTCGACCGACGACACAATCGAGACCGACGTCAGCGCGGTCGCCGGTAATCGCGACATCGAAGCGACGCTCCTGGACAGCAGCGACGACGAGATCAACACCAGTAGCGTAACCAGGCTGGACGGCCAGGGCGAAGCCGACGTCGACTTCACCACTGCCACCGCCGACGACGGTAGCGAACTCGACACAGGCACGTACACGGTTGAAGTGATTGACAACGCCACCGGTGTGACGGTTGAATCCTCGGAGATCACTGTGAGCCAAGCCGACGATGAAGAAGCCAATTTCGCTACCAACGTCATCACCGAACAACGTGGTGACATCCTCGAAGCCACCGTCGAGATGACCGAAACCTCCGAAGCGACGCTCACCTTCGGCTCCGCTGACGACGGCGTGGTCGCGAACGCCACCGTCGAGGACGACGATGGCGACGACGAAGTGACCGTCTACATCAACACCTATCGGCTCGACAGCAGTGTCAGCGGTGACGTGTTCAACGTCGACTCCGATAGCGACGATAACGTTCTCGCAGAGAACCTCGAAGACGGAACCGACGACCTCGTCGACGCGGGTGACTACGACCTCGAAGTCCAGTCCGGCAACCAGGGTGTCAGCACCGGGCAGGGTGTCACCGACGCCGACGACGTCGCCACGGTCACACTCGAAGAGCGCAGCACGGACGCGCTCCGAATGTGGACCGGCAGCTCCGGCGAACTCAGCCCGTCTGACCTCGAAGACGTGAACGACGCGATCGAGAACGGCGAGATCACCCAATCGAACGATGTCGCGGTGGGTGACCTCGCGGTCCACCAACTCGAAGCGTCCGGCTTCGAAGGTGCGCTCGACGCACGCGCCAACGAGGACGTGACCTCGCAGTTCGAGACGCTCGTCCGGAACGGCCCGATTAACCTCACCATCGAAGAAGCAAGCCCGGGCGCGAACCAGGACGCCTCGGAGCTCAACCTCAGTTACGGTGACAACGTGACCGTCATCGCGGACGGTCCGAACGACACGTACTTTGTCGTCGTGGACACGAGCGTAGTCGACTTCGACGCGCCGCGTGACGAGCAGCTTCCGTCCGACGACGACACCGAACTGGAGACGAACTTCACCGTCTTGCAGGACGACGCCGGATTCGACTTCACGCCCGATGACGAGTTCGACGACGACGAGAACGCCGAGACGTTCGTCGAGTTCACCGCCGAAGAGCCCGAGGCGAGCGTCGACGAGCCGTTCAACGTCTCCCAAGCAGACGGCCAGACGGTCAGCGGCACGACGAACATCGCACCGGGCACGGAACTCCGGCTCCGCGTCCGCAGCCAGAGCGGCGTGAGCCCGAGCTTCCTGAAGACGGCATCGCCCGTGGTCCAGTCTGACGGGACCTTCGGTGCGACGTTCGACTTCAGCGGGCAGAACATCGGAGACGAGTACGACATCGTCGTCGCCAACACGCTCCTCGCCAGCGACGAAGAGGAGAGCGGCGAGGTCGTCGAGGCAGTCGAGACCGCCACTGCGACGCCTGAACCCGACACGGACACAGCAACGGCCGGGCCTGACACCGACACGGCGACGCCGGACGAGCAGGATACGGCCACGCCCGACGAGCAGGACACCCAGACCTCGATGAGCACCGAGGAGCCGACGTCCACCCCGACCAGCACGCCTGGCTTCGGTGTGATCGTCGCGCTGACGGCCCTGCTCGCCGCTGCGCTGCTCGCCATCCGGCGGGACTGACGGCTAAACTACCGGACTCCGCCCGGCCCTTCGGCTTCCACTTTTTTTCGCGCGCGACACCGAGTAGCGACAGGCCCCGACCGTAGGGGGATACAGCCAGGACACTGCAGTGGTCGAGGATAGAACCCGTGTGTACACGGTCGGAACGACCCGATATTCGTGTCCGAACGCGTCGATCACCTCGCCCGGTAGCCGACCGCGACGGCGGACGCCTCACGACAATATGTTCGAGGAGCGCACGATCGTCCGCGGACACGACGGTTTGGGTCTCTAACGGCCGCGTGCTCCATCGCGTGGCGCCGACGACCCTGTGTAGATCTGTCCCGACGACAGATCGGCATCGGAGGGTGGTAGTCCCGAGCGGTGTGACATAGCTCGTAGTATGTTTTACTGAATAGAAATGTTTACGCAGAACCAGACTGAGTTTCAACCATGACGACGGCGGTGAAAGTCGATGACGACGCGAAGTCCCGACTCGAAGAACTCCAGGCCGAAATCCGTCTCCAAACGGGGCGAAAGGTCACGCAACAGGAACTCCTGACACGACTGATCGACAACGCATACGAGTCACGCGAGGAGGTCATCGACTCCTTCCGGGAGTCGTCCGTGCCGCTCTCGGAGGCGGAGAAGGAGGCGATGCGCGAGGCCCGTTTCAATTCCGGCGTCGAAACCGACGAGGACGACATCGACGACATCCTCTACGGATGACAGTCATCGTGGACACGGGCGTCCTCTACGCCGAGCACGACACGGACGCGACGAGACACGAGGCTGCTACAACAGCACTGGATTCGGTCTACGATGGCGAGTTCGGACAGCCGTACATCAGCGACTTCATTTTCGACGAAACGATCACACTAGCCCGTACGCGGACGGGATCGTTCGACATAGCCAGGCGGCTGAGTGACCGGCTAATAGGGCACGAAGGGTTTCCGCAGGTATTCGAGCTACTACGGGTCTCTGCGGGCCCGTTTTCGGACGCAGTAGACGTGTTCGAGCGGTACAACGATCAGGAACTGAGCTTCACCGATGCGACGACCGTCGCGCTGGCCGAGCGACACGGCATCGACCGCGTGTTGAGTTTCGACGACGACTTCGACGGCATCGTTCGCCGACTCGATCCCGCAACCGTCGCGTAGCGTCGTGGTCACACTCACTCAAGCGTCGCCCGGCCGGAAAACTACCGACGGGTGGGAATGGAAGGGGCCGCGGGGGCTTCCAAGCCCGTCTCCCCACTGTTCTTACGTATTTCACTCTTAACGAGTACCAGCGTCGTTCCGGAACCACTTTGATGCGCCCCCGACGCACTCCAAGCAATGCCTCCCTTCGACGACGTCTGCGTCCTCGTGCCCACCTACAACGAGGCCGAGACCATCGGCGGTGTCGTCGCCGAGTTCCGCGACGCGGGCTTCGACGACGTCCTCGTCGTCGACGGCGGCTCCGAGGACGACACCCCAGCTGTCGCCGAGGCCGAGGGCGCACGCGTCGTCTACCAGTCGGGGTCCGGCAAGGGCCAAGCCGTCCGCGAGGCCGTTCGCGAGCACGTCGACCGCGACTACATACTGATGCTCGACGGCGACGCGACCTACAGCGTCGACGACGCCGACAATATGCTCGACCCCCTCATCGCGGGCGACGCCGAACACGTCATCGGCAACCGCTTTGCGGACCTCCGCGAGGGCGCGATGACGGGGTTCAACCAGTTCGGCAACCGGCTCATCAACAAGGGGTTCGCGCTCGTCCACGGCGAGACCTTCGCCGACATCCTCTCGGGGTACCGCGCGTTCACCCGCGAGTCGTTCCTGAAGATGACGCTCTCGGCCGACGGGTTCGGCATCGAGACCGAGATGGCCGTCGAGTGCGCGAAGCGGAACATCCAGACGACGGTCGTCCCGATCACGTACTACCCGCGGCCCTCCGGCTCGGACACGAACCTCCGGCCGGTCCGAGATGGAGGAATCATCTTCCTCGAGCTCTACCGCCGCGCGAAGACCAACAACCCCCTCTTTTATTTCGGCAGCCTGGGCGTGCTCTCGACGGTCTCCGGGCTCGTGATCGCGGCGTACGTCCTCGTGGAGTGGATCACCCGAAATATCTCCCACGAGGTGATGGCGGTCGTCTCCGGGTTCGGGATCATCGTCGGCGTCCAACTGCTGATGTTCGGGGTGCTCGCGGATCTGGTGTTGACGCTGCATCGCGACACGCTGCAGAAGATCGACGAGGAGGCCGGGTCGGAGTAAGAAATGCCACGAGATCAGGGATCAGTGACCGACCAAGAGCTCGAAGCGCTTCGCGACGGGATGGCGAAACAAGGGGAAGCACTCCGTGAAGCGCTCGCTGAAGATCTCGGTGGCGATCCCGACGACTACTGACAGCGTCCGGTCACCGACGGCGAGTGAACCGCTGTGGTGAGTTTTCGTACAGTATTTTCAAACCTTTCACGCCTAACACTCTTTACAGAACGTACCGTATCCCAATCCATCGATGTCTATCGACCGAGACACCTTCGAGAATGCGAGCGAGGACGAACTCGCAGACCTTTCAGCTCCGGATCGGGTACTCGGGTTCCTCGCGGCCCACGCGGATCACGCGTTCAAAGCTCGTGAGATTGCGTCCCGGATCGATGTCGACGAAGGGGCAGTCAGCACTGCCCTCTCACGATTGAAGGATCGTGACCTGGTCGAACACAAGGCTACGTACTGGGCGGTGACTGACGACGCCGAGCGCCTCGAAGGGTACAGCGGCTACGAGCGAGCGACTGAACTGTTCAACGACCGTCTCGGTACCGAAGACGAGGAGGCGTGGCGCGAGCACGCCCCCCAGAGACTACACCCGAGCGTCGAGGAAGAACAGTGACCGACGACGCAGCTCCGATCTTCGAACGGGGCGATGTCGTCTACGGTGACGACCCGTTCAAAGGTGACGAGGACGCTCGACCCTGGCTCGTTCTCTCGAACCACGAGGGACGACCGTTCCACGGCGAACAGTACATCCCAGTCACGCTCACGACGAGATCCTGGATGGATGGCCTCATCGATATCCCCGAGGAGAGTTGACTTCGCGGCGGGACCCCGGACGAGAGTCGGATCGTTCCGTGGGGCGTCCAGTCGATCGACCGCGAGGATATTGACTTCTGGCAGGGGCGTCTCGCCGAGACCCTCGTCGACGAGGCGGTTGCAGCACTCGTCGAGGAACTCGAATAACGGTACGGTCAGTGAGGCGGTCGTAGTGTTGTACAAAACATAGCAGTCCAGCAGTAGTACCGCGAGGCGAGCGAACGCGAGTCTCGCGGCATTTTTTGATCCACCGTGAGGCGCAAGCGCCTCACGAGCCTCGCTTCGCTCCGCTCAGCGAGACAGATTTTTTGCAGGGGTTCGAGGCCGCGCTTCGCGCGGCCGAGGGCCCCCGGTAAAAAAGTGGGTTTTAGAAGCTGTTCTTGATCTTCTCGAAGAACCCTTCGGAAACGTCCACGTCCTCGCCGCCGGCCTCCGCGAATGCCTCAAGCGCCTCCTTCTGTTCCTGGTTGAGGCTGTCGGGCGTCACCACCTGCACCTGGACGTAGAGGTCACCGTGGCCCCGCCCACGGAGGTGTGGCATCCCCTCCCCGCGGATCCGGAACTCCTCGCCGCTCTGGGTCCCCGCAGGCACGTCGAGTTCGGTCGACCCCGTTACGGTCGGCACCTCCACAGAAGCCCCGAAGACCGCCTTCGGGAACGACATCGGGTGCCGGTGGTAGAGGTCGTCGCCGTCGCGCTCGAAGTCGGGGTGGTCCCGGACCGCGATGTCGATCAGGAGGTCGCCCTTCGGGCCGCCGTTCTCACCGGGCGCGCCCTCGCGTTCCATCCGGAGGGTCTGGCCGTCGCGGATCCCCGCGGGGATGTCGACCGGCAGCGTGGCCTCCTCGCGGGTGACGCCATCGCCGCCGCAGACAGAACACGACTCGCTGTAGGTCTCGCCCGCGCCGTTGCACCGCGGACACGTCTGGGTCTGCTGGACCCGCCCCAAGCGAGTATCACGGACGGTCGTGGTCTGGCCCTGGCCGTTACACTGCGGGCAGGTCCGCACGTCGGCGTCGGCCGGGTGGCCGCGGCCGCCGCACTCCGGGCACTCCTCGGGCCGGGTGAGCGTGAACTGTTTCTCGACGCCCTCGTGGACCTCCTCGAGGTCGAGCGTGACCTGCGTCCGGATGTCGCTGCCCTGCCGGGGGCGGTTCCGGCCGCCGCCGCGACCCTGGCCGCCGCCGAAGAACTGGTTGAAGATGTCCTCGAAGGGGCTGCCCTGGCCGCCGCCGCCCATCCCGCCGAAGGGGTTGCCTTGGCCGCGGCCGCCGCCCCCGCCGCCGCCGTTGTCGAACCCGCCGCGTTTTTCGGCCTGCTCGAAGCGGTCGTGGCCCACCTGGTCGTACACCCGGCGTTTCTCGTCGTCGGTGAGGACTTCCTTGGCCTTCTTGATCCGCTTGAACCGCTCTTCGGCGTCCTCGGCGTCGGAAACGTCGGGGTGATACTTCGCGGCCTTCTTGCGGTACGCTTGCTCGATCTCCTCGTCGGTGGCGTCCCGGGAGACACCGAGCACGTCGTAGAAGTCCTCGCTCATTCGTTGTCTGACCAGTAATCGGTTGAACCACTTCAACCGAACGGGTCTCGTGTTCGAGCCACGGGCCCGATTCACGCCGAGTGTGTCGGCCGGACCGGGCCGGTTCGGGGACCGAGTGCCGTCGTGTCCCCCCGAATCCCGACTTCACCACCCGAACGCCGCGCTCAGAACCCGTCGTCGGGGACCGTGAGGGCTTTGTCGCGGTAGCCGTAATGGAAGTCAGTGAGTTCAGACGACGACCGCGGCTACGTCCACCGCCCCGGCGACGCCGACAGCCGACCCTCGACCGGCGACGACGCCACGGGAGCCGCGGCCGCGACAGGTGAAGATCCCACGACGAGTGAAGCCACCGCGACCGCCCCTGGGTTCGGCTCCCGCGGGTGGGTGCTCGTGGGCGTGCTCGTGGGGTGTACCCTCGTGGTACCCGGAATCATCTACCTCCGGCCCGGGATCCTCGCGGCGGTCGGCATCCCGTACATCGCCTCCCTGCTCGTGCTCCCGCTTCTGCCGGCGGCCGCGCTGGGGCTGACCGCGGTCTGGGCGATGACCGCGGCCACGCGCGGCGAGGAGTGAACTCGACTGCGGGTTGCTCGTCCGAGAACGCGTCGCGGACGGCCCGACCGGTGACCGACGGCGGACGGACACGGGCCACCCAGGTCGACGTGCTCCCGGAAAGGCTTATTACGGTGTGTGATTGTGACACATTCACACGGATGTTCGAAACGTTCTCCACGAGCTACTACCTGGGACGCCTCTACGTCGAGCCGTCGGACCGGGACGTGCCCGCGATCCGACAGGCCGATCACGAGCAGGTGAACGAGCGGCTCTACGGCGACGAGGGGGTGTTCCGGGTCGACGCACCGCTCGTGATGAAACTCGACACCGGTCACATCCCCGTGCTTGGCGACGAGGACGTGGCGTCGGGCACGCTCGCGGTCCCCGACTCGGTCGACGACCGCGACCTCCCGGGCGAGCGCGACGTCCTCCTCGCGAAGTCCGAACGCGCCGCCGAGCTCCTGAAGTACTCCGGCTACCGGTTCGGCGACGACGGGGCGGTGGCGTAAGCGACGTCGTACGCGTCGGCCGACAACCCCGTCCGGATCCATCCGGGCGAGACCACCAACCGGCCGTCGTCGCTCCGGTCGTGTCTCGTTACACGAATGCTGGTCAGAATCCACCCTCGGGTGGGACTGGAAGGGGCCGCGGTCTCGACGAAGTTGACGAGAGCAAGCTCTCGTCAGCCAACCAGAACGCAAGCGTTCTGGTGAAGGCGGCCGACGTAAGCACCGCAGGCCGTAGGCCGAGGAGCGCAACGAGGCCCCCGAGTCGAGACCGCGGGGGCTTCCGAGGTCGTCATTATCCTGTTCCCGACGATCTCACACCTAGCTACGCAGTCCCGTCCCGAGTAGCACGACTTTTGAGTCTCGGGCCGGTAGAAGGCACAGAAAATGATCTCGAAGGGCTGTGAGCAGTGCGCCAAGGGCGGCAAAATGGTGCTCTTCGTCTACGGGTACTGCGACCAGCGCGACTGTTTCTACTGCCCGCTCGGCGAGAACCGAAAGAACGTCACCGACGTCTACGCCAACGAGCGCCTCGTCGAGTCCGACGGCGACGTCATCGAGGAGGCCCATCGGATGGACGCCTTGGGAACCTCAATCACCGGCGGCGAGCCCCAGGAGGCGATGGCGAAGACGACGCGCTATCTCGAACTCCTGAAAGACGAGTTCGGCGCCGAGCACCACACCCACCTCTACACCGGGATCACTGGAGGGAGAGAGAACATGCGCCGTCTCTCGGAGGCCGGCCTCGACGAGATCCGGTTTCACCCGCCGTACGAACTGTGGGGTGAGCTTCACGGCACCGAGTGGGAAGAGATCCTCTACATCGCCCGCGAGGAGGGGCTCACGCCCGCCTTCGAGATCCCCGGCATCCGCGCCGAAGAGGAGTTTCTCGAGTTTCTCGACGAGGGCGCCGCCGAGTTCTGTAACGTCAACGAGTTCGAGATGAGCGACGGCAACTACCGCCGGATGCAAGAGCAGGGGTACGAACTCCAGGAGGGCCACATGTCCGCGGTCGAGGGGTCGAAATCCGAGATCCTCGAATCGATGGGCGACCACGAGCGGGTCTACTTCTGCACCTCGGTGTTCAAAGACGCCGCCCAGCACCGCAACCGGCTCAAGCGGATGGCGCGTACCATCCGCCGTCCCTTCGACGAGGTGACCGACGACGGCACGCTCGTCTACGGCAAAACGTGGGTCTCCCCCGGGACACTTGACGCTCTCGGCGTCCCCGAGGACTTCTACACGGTCAAGCCAGACCACGTCGAGGTCGCGTGGTGGCTCCTCGAAGAGATGGTCGACGAGGGCGACGTGCCCGAGGGCGAACTCGTCGAGCAGTACCCCACCGCCGACGGCACCGTTGTCGAGCGCACGCCGTTGGCCTGAGCGGGACGGGGTCCGCCTGAGTCGCACGCGCCGACCTGAATCGCGCGTGTCGGCCTGAGTCGGACGCGGTCGGCCTGAGTGAGACGCGGTCTGTCACTACCGCGACCGGCGGGGCCGCCGGGATCCACCGGAGCGCGCCCGCGTCAACGCCGCGTAGAGGCTCGGCACCACCGCGGCCGCGATGCCGACCAGCAGCCACGGCCCGAGCGGACCGCCGCGGGCGACCCCCACGCCGACGATCCCGATCCCGACGACCCCACCCCCCGCGGCGACCAGCCGCTTCGTCCGCGCGTCAACGTCGACGCCGCGTTCAGTTCCGTAGAGCGCCGCCCCGAGCCCCGCGAGCACGCTCGCGGCGGCGCCGACGAGTGGCCGCCCGGTCGCGAGTCCGGCGACGAGCAGGGCCAGTCCAGCCGCTCCCCCGGCGAGAACGGTTATTCGGGGCGCCACGGGGTTGAGGTCCGCGCCGAACCGCGTTGCGTAGGCGGCGGCGGGCGCACCCAGGAGTGCGGCGACGAGCACCGCCGACAGGACGCCGCCGGGCGTGGGGTCGCCGACCACCACCCCGACCCCGCCGGCGACCGCGACGACCGCGCCGGCCGCGAGCAGCCACCGCGGCGGGATCGTCGCCGCGGGGTCGTTGTCGCGGACGATCCCGAACGCGACGAACGGGTACGAGACCACGGCGCCGACGACCACGGTGGCGTAGAGCCCCCACGCGAGGACGGCGCCGGACACCAGGGTGGAGACACCGAGGAACACGCCGGTGAGGACGGCGAACTCGGGGACACGCCGGCTCATACCGGCTTCTCGGGTCGACGCGGGCGAAAGCGTTGCGGTCCCGCGTGCGCCCCGGTCGAGCCCACCGCAAAACCCACAAGCGTTTAGACACGCCGCGGAGTACTCACCGCTATGTCCGACTGTCCGCTTGCCGACGACTGCCCCAGGTATTCGGAGCGAATCAACGGGATGGGGTGTCAGTACTACGGCGACCGCGGGGGTGCCGAGTGGTGTAACTCCTACGACCAGCCGATCCGGGACCTCAAGGCCCAGCCGGTCAAGCCCGGCGAGGAGATCCTCGTCGAGGTCGACGACATCCACGAGAGCGGGGCGGGGGTCGGTCGGACCGACGACGGGTTCATCGTGCTCATCGACGGCCTGCTGCCGACGACACGGGCGGTCGTCCGGATCGACCGGGTGAAGTCGAACCACGCGACCGCGAAGAAGGTGGTCGAACGCCTCCCGATGGAGGACGACGAGGAGGGTGACGACGAGAGCGATGGCTCCACGGCAGAGGACGACGGGAACGGACGCGGACGCGATCGCGGCGGACGCGGCGGCCGGGACCGGTCCACGGCGCTCGGCAGCCGCGACAACTTCTGGGGCGGGTAGCCGTCGGAACCGGAAGCGGGGGAGAACGGACAGTCGGTCTGTGGCACCTTTTTTGCCGGCGCGTGCGTACGACGCGGTATGACAAACGCCGAACGGGGCAACCACGAGGCGTCAACACCTGAGCGCACCGACTCCGGCGACCCGTCGGCGACCGACGGCGGACCGACCGAGGACGCCTCCGACGGCGGACCGACCGAGGACGCCTCCGACCCCGACGACGCACTCTCCGCGGCGGGGTTCGACGCCGAGGCGAGCGTGTTGACTCGGCGGCAGGCAGAGGTGTTGGTCCTCAGAGAGCGGGGGATCCGCCAATCCGAGATTGCGTCGACGCTGGGGACCTCCCGCGCGAACGTCTCGAGCGTCGAGTCCAGCGCCCGCCGGAACGTCGAAAAAGCCAGAGAGACCGTGGCGTTCGCTGAGGCGCTGACCGCGCCGGTCCGGATCCCGGTCGCGGAGGGCACGGACCTCTATGACGTCCCGAAGGCGGTGTACGACGCCTGCGACGACGCGGGCGTGAAGGTGAACCGCACCGCTCCGGAGCTCATGAAGGCGGTGTCGGACGCCGCCGGCGACGCCATCCAGGGCCGGGAGGTCCGAGAGTCGCTGCTCGTGGGTGTGACCACCAACGGTCGGGTGCAGGTGCGGCGCTCCACTGAGTGACAGGTGTCACGGCCGCCCGGACGTCCGGGCCCGATCCGGTTAGAACTCCCCGCGATCCTCCAGCCGCCGGACCACCCGTTTGACGTCCTGGGCGCGGTTTTTCGGCACCACCAGCACCCGATCGTCCCGCGCCACCACCGCGAGGTCGTCGACGCCGACCAGTGAGACGTGGGCGTCGTCGGCGGCGACGACGTTGTCCGCGGCGTCGAGCGCTCGCACCGTCGCACCCTCGGTCACGGCGTTGCCGTCCGTGTCGGTGTCGAGCACCCGGTCTAAGGCGTCCCACGACCCGATGTCGTCCCACGGGAACGCCGCGGGCACGACGGCGACGTTGGCGGCGGACTCCAAGACCGCGTAGTCGACGCTCACGGGCTCGGCGGACTCGAACGCCGCCCGTACCGCCGCGTCGTCGCCCGTCCGGAGCGCGTCGAGGAGGGGCGCAAGCGGCGGCGTGTCGGCCGCGGCCAGGAACACCTCGGGGCGCCACGCGAACAACCCGGCGTTCCAGTAGTGGCCCGCCTCGACGTACGACTCGGCCGTTTCGGTGGTGGGCTTCTCGTGGAACGACGCAACGGGGTACCACTCCACATCGGCCGCGACGGGGCCGATCGACGGGTCGCCCCCAACGGCGTCCGCGCCGTCCGCGACGGGGTCGGTCGCCGGACCGCCCGCAGCGGCGTCCGCCACCGGCTCGGCAGCTTCGATGTACCCATAGCCGGTCTCCGGCCGCGTGGGTTCCACGCCGAACGTGACCAGTCGGTCGGTCGCCGCGGCGACTCCGACGCTCCGCCGGACCGCGGGCGCGAACCCCTCATCGCCCCCGCCGTCGCCGATCAGGTGATCGCTCGGGAGCACGAGAGCGACGGCGTCGTCGTACCGCTTTGCGACCTGGTGGGTCGCGTACAGCAGCGCCGGCCCGGTGTCGCGGCCCGCGGGTTCGACGAGCACTTCGGCGTCGGGGACGCGTTCGGCCACGCCCTCGGCGTACGACTCGCGGGTCAGTACGATCACCGCCTCGGCGACCGTCCGGGCGCGGGCGACGGTGCGCTCGAGGAACGACGCCTCGCCGAGAAGCGACAGGAACTGCTTCGGTCTGTCGGATCGGCTGGCTGGGTAGAGCCGCGACCCCGTACCGCCCGCAAGCACCACGGCGACGACGGTGGGATCGGAACTCAACTCGGAGTCGGAACTCAACTCGGAGTCGGAACTCAACCCGGAGTCGGAACTCAACTCGGAGTCGGAACTCAACTCGGAGTCGGAACTCAACCCGGAGTCGGAACTCAACTCGGAGTCGGAACTCAACCCGGAGTCGGGGCCGGAGCCACCCCCGGCCATCACCACGTCTCCACGATCCCGTCGCGCACGTCCTCGGCGCACCCCTCGCAGTCGGGGTGGCCCGCGTCGAAACACGCCGGACGGCCGTCGTCGTCGATCGCGACCGCCCGCCGATCGGCGTGGCGGCGGCAGACCACCCGCGCCCGTCCCTCGTCGTCGCGGGGAAGCGACGGCACGCGGTCGTCCCCGGCGTCGGTGTCGCTGCCGTCGCGGCCCTCGTTGTACGCCTCACGGGCGCGGGCGTACTGCCGGCCCGCCGCCCGGAACTTCCGCCTGAGCAGGCCTTCGAGACGGTCGTCCATCGGCCCGATATGCGGTGGCGATCGGTATAGGTCCGTTGGTGAGGGCGACAGGTGGCGTTCAGAGAAGCCATTGAACCGGGGATCACCCCGAAAGCCCCTTTCAGTCTCACCCGTATCGGCTGGTCGGTAAGCCACCGTCGGGTGGGACTGAAAGGGGCGGCTCGCTGGAGGAAGGCGGGCGAGGTAAGCACGCGACCGGAGGGAGCGCGCGCAACGAGCCCCCCGACTCCAGCGAGCCGGGGCTTTCGAGCTATCTGCAGTCTCACCTCCCTCGTCTGCACAGCACCGCGACGCGGCGCCGTCGGATCGGGGTCGACCCCGACCCGCGGATTCACTTCCACCCCGCTTGCGATAGTTTATTACTCATCGCGAACCAATCTGCGTGTGCCTCCCAATGAAAACCAAGGCGGAGGCGAGCCCACCATGACAGACCTGCGAACCCACGCAGCGGAGATAACCGAACAGTTCTCGGACCACATCGACGTGACGGACGACGAGGTCGAAGAGCGACTTCGCACCCTCGTCGAGGAGTACCGCGTGCCCGTCGAGGAGGCGCGGCGCTCGGTCACGAACAGCTACCTCGACGAGGCCGACCTCGAACGCGAGGAGCTCGGCCGCGGCGGCAACGACGAGGTCCGCCTCGCCGACATCGACCAGGACGAACAGTGGATCGACGCCACCGCGAAAGTCGTCGAACTCTGGGAGCCCCGCAGCGACTCCATCGCACAGGTGGGGCTGCTCGGCGACGAGTCCGGGCGCACCAAGTTCGTCGCGTTCGAGACCTCTGAGCTCCCCGAACTCGAGGAGGGCGCGGTCTACCGGCTCGGCAACCTGGTCACCGACGAGTACCAGGGCGACTTCTCGGTGAAGCTCAACCGCACGACCACCATCGAAGCGGTCGACGAGGAGATCGAGGTCGGCGACGACGCGGTCACCGTTGAGGGCGCGCTGGTCGACATCCAGTCGGGTAGCGGCCTGATCAAACGGTGCCCCGAGGAGGGCTGCACCCGCGTGCTCCAGAACGGCCGGTGTTCCGAACACGGCGACGTCGACGGCGAGTTCGACCTCCGGATCAAGGGGGTGCTCGACGACGGCACGACCGTCCACGAGACCATCTTCGGCCGGGAGACCACCGAGGACCTCACCGGGATCGGGTTGGAGACCGCCCAGCAGATGGCGAAAGACGCCCTCGACACCACGGTCGTCGTCGAGGAGATGCGCGAGGACCTCCTCGGGACGTACTACCGGATTTCGGGCCCCGAACTCGGTCGGTACGTCCTCGCCGACGACGTCGAACGGCTCACCGAACCGGCGGATCCCGAAGCGGTGCTGATCAAAGCGAGGTCGATCTGAGATGAGTTCAAACGAGATCCCGACCCGAGAGGTCGCACGGCGTGTGTTCGCAGACGAGTTCAACGACGCGACGTTCAGCTTCAAGGAGTCCGACGACGACCGCGCGCCCGTCTACGCGCTGCTTCCCACCGGGGAGAAAGTCAACCGCGTGTTCTTCATCGGGACCCTGACCGAGAAAGAGGACGTCGGCGAGGACAACGAGTACTGGCGCGGCCGGATCGTCGACCCCACGGGCACGTTCTTCGTGTACGCCGGCCAGTACCAGCCCGAAGCGACGAGCACGCTCCGGGATCTGGAGCCGCCGGCGTACGTCGCAGTGGTGGGCAAGCCCCGCACGTACGAGACCGACGACGGCACGGTCAACGTCTCGGTCCGTCCGGAGTCGATCCAGGTCGTCGACGCCACCACCCGCGACCGATGGGTGGTCGAGGCCGCCGAGCGCACCATCGACCGGGTCGGCGCCTTCGAGGACGAGGGCAACGAGTACGGCCGGATGGCCCGCGAGGAGTACGACATCCCGGTCGACCGGTACCTCGAGTCGACGGTGTCGGCGTTAGAGAGCGTCGAGGAGTCCGACGGCGACGAACTCGGCGTCGGCGGGTCGGCGCCGAGCGCGGATCTCCAGCCCGAGCCCTGAGGCGCCTGCCGGTCCCGGGTTGATGGTGAGTTCGATCTTTTTTGAGTCATCGCCGGTCTGATGTCGGTTTTCGCCGTATCCGTCGGGTGCGTATGTTGCAGACCCTCCGCCCGGCGGGCACACGCCTCCGACAGCCGGCCCCGCTGACGTTCAGAAGCATCGCGGTGACGACGCTCGTGATACTCGCACTCGTCGCCGCGGTCGCGCTCGCCGTCCAGACTGGCGTGGTCGTGTTTAGTTAAGCAACGACCGACCAGAGAACCACCGACGGGTGGGACTGGAAGGGGCCGCGGGCTTCCAAGCTCGTCTCTCTCCCGTTCTCACCGATTTCACTCCTAACTAAACAGTACCACTGGCGTCTGACGAACTACTAAGTGCGCACGTCGACGATACGTACGCGATACGATGGGGAACAAAAACAAGACGATCTCGTTCCGTGTCAACGAGGACGCGTTCGAGACGCTCCGAGAGATCGCCGAAGAGCGCGACATCTCCCTGTCGGCGGTGTTCCGCGACTACGTCGACACCCTGGTTGCCCACGACGGCCAAGTCCAGGCCATCCCCGAGCACGAACTCGAACGGCTCCGCAGCGATGACGGCGACGACGCCGAACCGTTCCCCCCCACGGTGGAGGTGCCCAAGAGCTTCGTCCGGGAGCACGAGCGCCTCGAACTCGAAGCCGACCACCTCCGGGAGCAACTCGAGGAGCACAAACAGTACATCGACTACCTCCAGGAACAACTCGAAGCCGACGAGGAGGTCGTCCACCTGGAGGATCTGGACCGCGACGACTCGTCCGTCGGGGTGGAGTCGACCGAGGGCGTTCCGTACCGGTAACCGACACCGACCCGCGAGACGGCAGTCTGCCAGCCCGCTGCCGGCGCTACCCGGTGTTTTTCATGCCGGCGGCGATGCCTTTCACCGTCAGCCGGAGGGTCTGTTCCTCCTCGTCGGTCCGGTGGGCCTGCGCCAGCAGCTTCGTCTGGAGCAGGTTCAGCGGGTCGACGTACGGGTTCCGACGGCGGAGGCTCTCGTCGAGCCACTCGCGTTTGAGCAACGACTCCCGGCCGGTGATGTCGAGGACAACGTCGCGGGCGCGTTCGTACTCGGCCTGGAGTTCCGGGAAGAACGCCTCTCGGAGCTCCGGATCCGCCAACTCCGCGTAGTGGCTCGCGATCTCGAAGTCGGTCCGGGCCAGCGCCTGCGCGGCGTTATCCAGGGTCGTCCGGAAGAACGGCCACTCCACGTACATTTCACGCAGGGTTTCGATGTCGCCGCCGTCGTCGAGATACGCCTGGATGCCGGTCCCCAGCGCGTACCACCCGGTGATGATACACCGCGATTGGGTCCACGAGAACACCCACGGGATCGCCCGGAGGTCCTCGACGGTGCGCTCGCCCGACCGCGACGCCGGCCGCGACCCCAGGTTGAGGTTCTCGATCACGCCGATCGGGGTGGCCTGCCCGAAGTAGGTCACGAACCCCTCCGACTCTAAGAGTCCGAGGTAGGCCTCACGGGCGGCGGGCGCCATCGCGTTCATCGCGTCGACCCACGCGTCGGCGACCTCCTCTTCGGGCTCGCGGATCGCTCGGAGCCGGGCGCGGATCTGTGCGTTCACCATCTGTTCGAGGTTGCGCTCGGCGATGACGGGGTTGGCGTACTTCTCGGCGATCGCTTCGCCCTGCTCTGTGAACTTGATCTGGCCGGAGACGGTCTCGTTCGGCAGCGCGAGCATGGCCTCGTTCATCGGGCCGCCACCGCGAGAGATCGACCCGCCGCGACCGTGGAACAGCCGCATCCGCACGTCGAAATCCCGGCAGATGGTGGCCAGCCGGCGCTGGTTCTTGTAGAGGTCCCAGTTGGCGGCGAGAAAGCCGTTCTCCTTGTTGGAGTCGGAATACCCCAGCATGATCTCCTGGACGTTGTCCCGGGCGGCAAGCGCCTGGTGGTAGGCCTCGTTCTCGAACAGCGTGCCCATGATCCGGCGGGCGCCGTTGAGCGCGGACTCGGTTTCGAGCAGTGGAACGACGTCGATCCCGCAGTGGTCCGGCAGCGACACCGCCCCGGCCTGGTCGGCGAGGAACAGCACCTCGAGCACGTGGCTGGGCTCTTCGGTCATGGAGATGCAGTAGGTGTCGATGGCGCCGACACCGAACTCGCTCTGCCACTCGCCGAGCATCCCGAACCGCCGGAGCACCCGTTCGGCGAGCTCGGAGACGTCGCCGGGGTCGTCGAGGTCGACGACCGGCTCCGACTGGAGAATCGATTCGGTCAACACCTCGATCCGACCGTCCTCGTCGAGGCCGCGGTAGTCGATGCCCGCCCCGGCGAGCGCCTCGTGGACCGCCTCGGTGTGGTTCTGTTGGTGGTCGCGGAGGTCGAGGCTCGCGAGCGTGAACCCGAACGTGTCGACCTGCCGGATCAGCGGCTCGACGTACTCGTCGGCCACAACCTCAGCGCCGGTCGCCCGGAGGCTCCGATCGATCGTGGTGAGGTCATCGAGCAGTTCCGCCTTGTCGGCGTACCCGCCGGGCCGGACGTCCTCGATCCGGTGGAGCCGCTCCCGCATCAGCTTCAGTTTCTGCCGGTACGGCTCGCTCGGGTACCGGTCTCCGGCCTCGGCCGCGACAGTGGGGAGCCGCGACGCGTCGGCGTTCAGCGACCGTTCAAGCTCGGCGCCGGCGTCGACCCGCCGACCGTCCTGGCTCAGGAACCCCGAGAGCCGCTTGAGTGCGGTTCGGTACTTCTCCAAGACAACCGCGCGCTGTCGTTCCAGGGTGTCGGTGGTGACCTCCGGGGTGACAAAGGGGTTGCCGTCGCGGTCCGACCCCGCCCACGACCGGAACTCGAAGAGCTTCGGCACGTCGACGTCGGGATACTCCTCGCCGAGGAGACCCTCGAGTTCGGCGTACACCTCGCCGACGACGTCGAAGAGAATGGATTCGAGGTACCACTGCACGTTCCGGGCCTCGTCCTGCGGCTCCGGCCGGCGCTCCCGGACCTGTGAGGTCTGCCAGAGGCTGGTGACCTCGGCGTCGACCTTCCGCCACAGTTGGTCGTGTTCGCGGTCGGTGAGTCGGTGCTCGTCGAGTTCTTCCAGCCGGCTCGCGATCGACCGGAGTTTGGCTTTCACCGTCTTCCGCCGGGCCTCGGTGGGGTGGGCGGTGAACGTCGGCTCGATGAGCACGTCGTCGAGCACCTGCTGGACGGTCTCGGGGTCGGCGTCGGATTCGACGAGCGTCTCGACGGTCGCGACCAACCCGTCCTCGAGGTCGCCGGACTGGGAGCCTTCCCGGACGACGCGGGCGCGCTCCCGCTCCTCGGCGAGGTTTATCAACTCGAAATACGTGGTGAACGCGCGCGAAACAACGCTTTCGCCGTCGGGCGAGAGGCCTTCGAGCCGTCGGTCGAGCTCCGCGCGTGAGTCGTGTTCTCCCTCCCGGTAGGAGATCGCGGCGTTCCGGATGTCTTCGACGGTCTCGAACGATCCTTCCGACGTCTGGTCGGCCAACACGTCGCCGAGGAGGGCCCCGAGTTCCCGGACGTCCTGGTTGACGTCCCTGCCGTGGAGATCCATACCAGGCCGTATACTATCGCCCGGGTAAAAACTACCGAGTTCGGTGGTCTCGACCACCCCGTGTCGAGCCCGAACCGCCGGAGGCAGGCGTGTGGCGCCTCCGGGGTGCGGTGGGTCGCTCGGCCCGCGGCCGGGGGAGACACCACAGTCGGTCGACGACGCCCAGGTCGTCATCCTTTTTACCGGCGGGCCGAAGACTCAGGTATGAGTGAGAGCGACAAGTACCCGGCGGAATCGGGCCGCCGCCGGTTCGTCAAGGGCGTCGTTGGGGGCGCAGCGCTCGCGGGCGTCGGCGCGACGGGTGCGGCCGCGATCAACTCCGCGACGCAGGCCAGCGGCGCCGGTGGCGGGTCCACCCAGGCGTTTGCCATCGAGAACACTGACGGACCGGCCCCCCGTGGAATGCCGCAGATCCCGGTCGAGATCGACGACGAGGGATACCTCAAGGGCGCCTGGCCCGAAGTCACCACCGAACAGCAGGGCGGGGTCTCGGTCAAGGTCGCCGAGGCCGAGGATTTCAAAGGCTCCGGTCAGACCTACTCCACGGAGTGGTTCCAGTACTGCGGCGTGGAGTCCTACGCCGGGGTCCAGCCCGACTACGACTCGGACAACTACTTCCGGGTCGGATCGAACCCCGGCTACGAGTGGCAGAGCGAGGCCTACTCCGAGGGTGACCGCCTCCACGTCGACGACTTCTCCGACTACCAGGAGTGGTCCAACGGCGTCGGCGACCCCGGTATCGGGAAGGGCGCCACCGGGCGGTGGCGCTCGGAGGACGCCGAAGACGTCATTCCGATCCAGGTTATCAAATCCGACCGGGTTGAGGACCTCGCCCAACAGGACCCGTGGCTCGAGGCCTCCACGCAGGAGGGGTTCGTTGCGTGGCTCAACAAATGCACGCACTTCTGTTGCGTGCCGAAGTACAAAAGCGAGGGATCGGCCAAGTTCGGTGGCGAAAACGAAGTCTACTGCCAGTGCCACCAGTCAATCTACGACCCCTTCAGCATCGTGCAGACGCTGTTCGTCGCGCGCCCCCGTCCCGAGTGACCGCGCCGCTGTCGGCGGACGCCGGGGCGGTTTGTCCCTCCCACGCCGTCAGCGGCGACCCCCGGCGCCGCGACCCGGCCCCGGCGCCGGCGCCGGCGCCGGCGCCGGCGCCGGCCCGTGTCAGATACCTTCATGTAGGCCGGGCTACGAGATACAGGTAGCATGACCGGACCCGGAGCACCGGAAGCCACTACGATCGGCGAGCTATCGGCGTCGGAGATCCACGACGTGCTCCGGAACGACCGGCGTCGCCTGGTCCTAGAGCGACTCCGGACCGCGCGAGACGCAGAGACGGTCTCGGACCTGGCCGAACACATCGGCGGCGTGGAGGCGGGGGAGTCGCCACCGCCCCGGAACGTCCGACAGAGCGTCTACGTCTCGCTTCACCAGACGCACCTCCCCAAGCTCGACGAACTCGGGGTCGTCGACTACGACCCCGACGGGAAGACGGTCGAACTGGCGGCCAACGCCCGCGAACTCCGGGCGTATCTGGAGCCCGCAACGGGTGAGACCGGGGTTTCGCCGGTCTGCTACGCCGGTGTCGGCCTCCTGGGTGGTGTGGCCCTGCTCGGCGCTGCCGCGGGCGTCCCCGGCCTCCGCACGGTGGGCCCGACAGCGGTCGGGTTCGTGCTCTCGGCGGCGGTCGTCGCCGCCGGGGTTTACGACCGCCGTCTCCGGGCGTGACCCGCCGCGATCGGGTGTGGCTGCGCCGGCCGCGTTCGCCCACCGCGGGGTGGCACCACCGATTCCGGTCGAAACCGCGCGCCGTGCCGGCTTCGAGCGCCGCGGGAGGAAAGACTTAACATCGTTTCACAACCCCTCTCCTCTTGAGGATAGTTATCAATGGGGATCGCTGAGACATACACTCGCGGGCGGCAGGCCGCGGTCGCGCGCCCGGGGTCCATCATCCTGGGGCTCGTCGTCGCCGTCCTGCTGTTCGACTTGGGCGTCGGGTTAGCGACCGGCGACAACTCGTTCAGCGGCGTCGGGTCTCTCATGTGGGACGGGCTGATGCGCGGGCTTGTGATCGGGCTCGCGGGCATCGGGTTGTCGATGACGTACAGCATCCTGAACTTCGCAAACTTCGCCCACGGCGACTACATCACCGCCGGCGCGTTCTCCGGGTGGGCGACGACGTACGTGGTCGCCGGACTCGGGCGGGCCGACATCGGGGCGCTGTTTCTGGTCGGCGCGAGCGGGTCGGTCTTCGGCGGGACGCTCGGCATCGGCGTCACCGGTACCCCGCTCGCGGTCGTCGCCGGAGCCCTCGTCGCGGGGGGATTCACCGTCGCGCTCGCGGTGGTTATCGATCGGACGGTGTTCAAACCCATTCGCGACGAGAGCGGGATCACGCTGCTCATCACAAGCATCGGGGTGGCGTTCGCGCTCCGGTACATCATGCAGTTCGTTTTCAGTTCGAGCGTTCGCGGCACCACCGCACAGCCCCCGTCGGTCTCGCTGTACTTCGTCGACGGGGTCGTCCGAATCAACGCCCACGACATCGCGCTGGTGGTCGTTGCGGGCGGGCTGATGCTCGGCGTTCACCTCCTGTTGCAGCTCACCACCCTCGGGAAGGCGATGCGGGCGATGGCGGACAACGAGGATCTCGCACAGATCACCGGGATCCCGACCGAACGGGTGGTCCGGGCGGTGTGGATCATCGGCGGCGGGCTCACCGGCGTCGCGGGGTACATGTTCGTGCTCTGGAAGGGGACCCTCGGGTTCAACGACGGGTGGCTCCTGCTGTTGCTCATCTTCGCTGCGGTCATTCTCGGCGGGATCGGCTCGGTCTACGGCGCTATTGTCGGCGGGCTCGCGATCGGGCTGACCGCGTCGATGTCGGTGATTTGGATCCCCTCGGCGTTCTCCCGTGCGGCGGCGTTTTTCGTGATGATCGTCATCCTACTGGTGAAACCTGAAGGGATCTTCTCCGGGAGGTCGACGGCGTGAGCGTGCGCGACGACGTGGTCGCCCGGATCCCCGGCGGCGACACGGGGGCCATCGTGGCAGTCCTGCTCGTGATCTACGCCGCGTACGTACTCGCGGGTGTCGGGCTCGGATTCTCCCTCCGCGGGCAGCTCAACACCGTTGCGACGCTGACCTTCTTCATCGGCGTCTTCGCCATGCTGTCGCTCGCGTTGAACCTCCACTGGGGGTACACCGGGCTGTTCAACATCGGTATTGTCGGATTTATGGCGGTCGGGATCTACGTCATGGCGCTGGTCTCGAAGCCACTGTACGAGGCCGGCGGCGCGTCGCAGGTCGGCGGGCTCGGACTCCCCATCGTCGTGGGGATGCTCGCGGGGATGGCGGCGGCTGCGCTCCTCGGGTTGGTGGTTGCGTTACCCGCGCTCCGCCTCCGCGCGGACTACCTCGCGATCGTCACGATCGCGATGTCGGAGATCGTCCGCTTTTCGTTTCTATCCGGGGATTTCCAGCAGTTCCAACTCTTCGGCGAGCGCGTCGGGTTCGGTGGCGGGTCGGGGCTCATCCTGGACTACACCGACCCGATCGAGGCGTTCTTCTCGGTCGTTGGGCTCTGGGACGCCTACCTCGGGGTGGTGGACGCGTTCGGGGTTCTCATCCCCACCAACCCGAAGCCGATCGTCGACGGGTTAGTCTACGGCGCACTCCTTTTGGGGTTCGTCGCGGCGTACTTCTGGCTGCTGAAACGCACCGGGGAGTCGCCGTTCGGTCGCGTGCTCAAGGCGATCCGCGAGGACGAGGACGTGGCGAACTCCCTCGGGAAGAACACGAACCGGTTCAAAATCAAGGCGTTCATGCTCGGGTGTGCACTGATGGGGCTCGCGGGCGTTCTCTGGTTCATGCGGAGCGGTGCGGTCACTCCCAACACCTTCCGCCCCCGGATCACCTTTTTCATCTGGATCGCGCTGATTATCGGTGGCGCCGGGTCGAACACCGGGAGTGTTCTCGGCGGCGCAGTTTTCGCTGCCCTGCTGTATCAGGGGCCGCGCACGCTGAAGAACCTCATCGACGCCGTGCTCCCGAGCACGAACGCGCCGTCGGGGTTCGGGCCGGCGGTCGCGCCGCTGTTCTCGACTCTCGACCCCGCACCACTACTCTTCTACACCCTCGACAGCGTCCGACAGCTCCAGTTGGTGTTCATGGGACTCGTGCTCATCTGGCTGATGCACAACCGTCCGGAGGGGATGCTCGGCCACCGCAAGGAGACCGCCGCCGGGATTCCGCTGACCGCACAGCGGGCACAGAAGCGACAGGCGGCCGACGGCGGGGGTGGCGACGATGAGTGACGCCGCGGAGTCGGGTGGGTTGACCCTCGGCTCCGGCGGGCCGGGCATCGACGAGGAGTACCCGCTACAGGCCGAGGGGCTCCGGAAGGCGTTCGGCGGGATCACCGCGGTTGAAGACGCGTCCTTCCGCGTTGAGCGCGGGAGTGTGACCGGGCTCATCGGTCCAAACGGCGCCGGGAAATCGACCACGTTCAACCTCATCACCGGGATGCTCGACCCCGACGCCGGCACGGTGACGTTCGACGGCGAGGACATCACCGGACTGGAGCCGCACGCCATCGCGAACCGCGGGCTGGTTCGGACGTTCCAGATCGCCCGGGAGCTGCAGGACATGACCGTCCTCGAGAACATGATGTTGGCGCCGAAGGGCCAGCGCGGCGAGTCGCTGTGGCGGTCGGTGACGCCGGGGGTTCGCCGCGAGGTGATCGATCAGGAGTCGGAGCTCCTAGAGCGGGTCTGGGAGGTGCTCGAGTTCTTCGACATCGACCACCTCGCCGAGGAGTACGCCGGCAACCTCTCCGGCGGGCAGCGGAAGCTGCTCGAACTCTCGCGTGCGCTGCTCACCGATCCCGACGTGTTGCTCTTAGACGAGCCGTTTGCGGGGGTGAACCCCTCCCTGGAGAAGCGGCTGCTGGAGCACATCCACGAACTCCGCGAACAGGGGTATACCTTCCTCCTCGTGGAACACGACATGGACCTGATCATGGAGAACTGCGGGCGCGTCATCGTCCTCCACCAGGGGCAGATCCTCACGGAAGGCGCTCCCGCGGAGATCCAAGCGAACGAGGAGGTCATCGAGGCCTACCTGGGGGGGAACGTATGAGCGCCGAGGACGCGGCGGGTGATGCGGATGCAGCGGTCCCCGAGGAGACGGTTCCGGACCGCGAGAGCGAGGCGCTGCTCGAAGTCCGCGAGGTCGATGCGGGCTACGGCGACCTCCAGATCCTGACCGATGTTGACCTCAACGTCGCAGACCGGGAGTACGTCACCATCGTCGGCCCCAACGGCGCCGGGAAGTCGACTGTCATGAAATCCGTGTTCGGGCTCACGAACCTGATGGGCGGTACGGTGACGTTCGAGGGTGCAGACATCACCGGACTCCGGCCGGAGGAGATCATCCGCGAGGGGATCGGCTACGTCCCACAGAACGACAACGTCTTCGCGTCACTCACGGTCCGCGAGAACCTCGAGATGGGCGCGTACATCCTGGACGATTTCCCTGAGGACGCTCTTGAAGCGGTTTTCGAGCGGTTCCCCATTCTCGAGGAGCGGGCGTCACAGAAGGCGGGCACGATGTCGGGTGGCCAACAGCAGATGCTCGCGATGGGCCGGGCGCTGATGTTGGAGCCGTCGCTGCTCCTCCTCGATGAGCCCTCCGCGGGGCTGGCGCCGGACCTCGTCGACGAGATGTTCGACCGGATCGACGCGATCAACGACGCCGGAACCGCCGTGCTGATGGTCGAACAGAACGCCAAAGAGGCGTTGCGGCGGTGCGATCGGGGGTACGTCCTCGCGAACGGCCAGAACCGGTATATGGATGACGGCGACGTGCTGCTGAACGACGAGCAGGTCCGCCAGGAGTTTCTCGGCGGGTAGCCGGCGGCGGGTGCCGTCTCCTCCGAGTGGGTTCGGAGCGGAACGCGCAACGCGGTGTCCCGTGGAACGACACCGGTCGCTCGGGGAGCAGACCGGGTGTGGCGATCCCCACGTCGACGTGTCGAGCGACCGCGGCCCGACGCGAAGCGGCGCCGACGTCACACGGGGCGGAGTCCCGCCGACAGACACCGCCGCAGCGGCTGTCTGCCGACCGCCTCGGCGTTGGGACGACCACCACCGACCAGTCACGCGGGGTCTCACGCGGCCTTTCGGTGTCCGATCGGTGGTCGATACCCCACCCTCGGGTGTGGGGGTCCGGGGTCACCGCCTCACAGCCGCCCGTTTTCGAGCGTTCGTGCCGATTCGACACGGGTTTACCCCGCCGTCACCCAGCCCAGGTATGTCGATGCGCGTGACGTTTCTCGGGACTGGCGGGGCCGTCCCGACAACCGAGCGGGGGCCGAGCGCGCTGCTTGTCGAGCGCGACGGCGAGCGGCTGCTGTTCGACTGCGGCGAGGGGACCCAACGCCAGATGATGCGGTTCGGCACCGGGTTTGCGGTCTCACACGTGTTCGTCACCCACCTCCACGGCGACCACGTCCTCGGGATCCCCGGGCTGATCCAGACGCTCGATTTCAACGGCCGCGAGGAGCCGCTCGCGCTCTACGGTCCGCCGGGGTCGAAACCGCACCTCCGGAGCCTGATCGAAGCCGGCGGCTACCGCCCGGAGTTCCCGATCACGATCAACGAACTCCGGCCGGACACCGTCGCGCTCGACGCCGCGGCGTATGAGGTCCGGACGTTCGAGACCGACCACCGGAACGCCTCCTCCGTTGGGTATGCCCTGATCGAGGCCGATCGACGGGGGCGGTTCGACCGCGAGCGCGCGGAAGAACTCGGCGTCCCGGTCGGCCCGAAGTTCGGCACGCTCCACGACGGCGAGGCCGTCGAACTCGACGATGGGACGGTGGTCCGCCCCGAGGACGTTGTCGGCGACCCCCGACCCGGCCGGCGGTTCGTCTACACCGGCGACACCCGACCGGCGGATGCGACCGTGACGGTCGCTGAAGAGCCCGACCTGCTCGTTCACGACGCCACCTTCGACAACGAGTGGGCCGAGCGGGCGCGACGAACCGGCCACGCCACCGGGCGGGAGGCCGCCGAGATCGCGGCCCGCGCCGGGGCGAAGCGGTTGGGGCTGGTGCACGCCTCCTCGCGGTACGCTGGCGACGCCTCGCCGATCGAACGCGACGCCGCGTCGGCGGCCGCCGGGGGAACCGAGGTGTTCCTCCCCGACGACGGCCACACGGTGGAGGTTCCGTACCCTGACGAGGCGTAGCTGTCGGCCAGCGAGGCTGGCGGACCCCCGCGCCGTGGCATATATATCCACACACGCCCAACCCATAGTGTGAACGACCGGACGAGCGCGCTCGACACCCTCGTCTTCGGCGTGGACATCCAGAGCGGCGACGTCCGCGGCGATTCGCCCTCCTACGCCGTGGTGGCGTTCGACGGTGAGAACATTGATCGTGACGTGGTCTCTCACCGGAAGCTGCGCCGGTTGCTCGACCGTGAGGAACCGGGGATGCTCGCGACCGACAACATGTACGAGCTCGCCGCCGACAAGAACGGGTTGGTCCGCTTTCTCGAGGCCCTCCCGGAGCCGACCACCCTGGTGCAGGTGACGGGCGCCGAACGCCCCGAGCCGCTGTCGCGGGTCGCCTCCAGACACGGCGTCCCCTACGGCAAGAAGCCGATGGAGGAGGCGGAGGCTGCCGCGCGGCTCGCGGCGGCGAACGTCGGGAGTGTGGTGACCGCGTTCGGCGACACGACCGAAGTGAAGGTCTCACGCGGCCGCTCGACGGGCAGCGGCGGGTGGAGTCAAGACCGGTTCACCCGCCGGATTCACGGGTCGGTGAAGCGCCGGACCCGCGAGGTGAAAGGCCGCCTAAAGAAGGCGAACCTGGAGTTCGAGGTCGACATCACCGAAAAGTACGGGGGGTACGCAAACGCCGTCTTCACCGTGGCGGCGCCACCCTCGGAGATCCCGGTGTCGAGCGGGCGGTCCGGCGACACGCGCGTCGAGATCGAGCGGGAGCGCCGAGACGGCATCGAGTTCGAGCCCGTGGTCAAACGGCGTGACCGCGTGGTGGTCGGCATCGACCCCGGAACCACCACCGCTGCGGCGGTGGTCGGTCTCGACGGCTCGGTTCTGGACGTGTACTCCACCCGGACCGCCGACACCGCCGACGTGATCGAGTGGCTGATCGAACGGGGCCGGCCGGTGATCGTCGCCGCCGACGTGACGCCGATCCCGGAGACGGTCGAGCAGTTCCGCCGCAGCTTCGACGCCGCGGAGTGGACCCCAGACTCCGATCTCCCGGTCGACGAGAAGCTCCACCGGACCCGCGAGGAGCCCTACGAGAACGACCACGAGCGCGACGCCCTGGCGGCGGCGCTTTTCGCCGTCGACGACCACGCCGACCAGTTCGAGCGCATCTCCCGGAAGGTGCCGCCGGACGTCGAGCGGGGTGAGGTCATCTCCAGGGTCGTCGCGAGCGAGGCGTCTGTCGAGGCCGCCCTGCGGGAGCTCCGGGACGAAGAGGACGACGAGACCGACGAGTCCGACCACGAAGAGCGGGAACTCACCGACGACGAAAAGGAGATCCGTCGGCTTCGCGACCGAGTCGACCGCCTGGAGTCCCACGTTGCGGACCTCAACGACACCATCGCAGAGAGAGACGAGACGATCGAGGAGTACGAACACGAACTCACCGAGGCAAAACGCGAAGAGCGCCGGGAGGCCCGCGAGCGACGCGAGGTCAAGCGGTTGGAACGCGAAAACGGCCGGCTGGAGCGGCGCGTCGAGGAACTGGAGGCCGAAAACGACGCCCTCGACGACAAGCTCGAACGCCTGAAAGCGCTTTGGAAGCTGGATCACTCCAACTTCTCGGACGTCGACACCGACGGTGACCTCGTCCCGGTGAAGGTGATCGAGCAGTTCACCGGGGGCGCGATCGAGGCCGCTGACACGGAGTTCGGGTTGGCCGCGGGCGATGTGGTCTACCTCCGGGACGCCTCCGGCGCGGGCCGTTCGACCGCCCAGCGGCTGGCCGATGTCGACCCACGGATCGTGCTCCGGTCGGGCAGCGGACTCTCGGAGGTGGCGGACCGAATCCTGTTTGAGGCGGGGATCCCGGTCGCGCCCGCCGCCGACATCACGATTCAAGAAGTCGACGAACTCGCGGTCGCCCGCGAGTCCGAGATCGAAGCCGCACTCGGCGACTGGGAGCGCCGCGCCGCGGAACGCCGTCGGGAGCGGAAGGCGTCGATGGTTGATCAGATCATCTCCGAGCACCGTGCAGAAACGAGAAGCGAGAGCCGGTAGGGGCGGACGAAGCCGCGCGTGGGCGTCGCACGCAGCGGCTGTTCACGCTGTTCACTCCTCGGATCGGGTGTCGATCTCGATCGGCGACGTCGGCTCCTGCTCGCCGAAGCCCGCCGACAACACCCGTGTCAGCGCCTCCTCGACGGTCTCGTCGGTTTCGGTCACGTCACCGGGGTCGACCTCCATCACGAATCCGGTAGTGATGTTCGGCGCGGTGGGCATGAACAGCACAATCCGGCCGTCGTCGGTGGTCTTGCCTGTTTTGAACGCGGTCGTGCGCATCCCGCTCCAGGGCTCGATCTTCACGGGTTTCTGGAGGTCGTCGGTGCCTGAGACCGCGGTCTCGACCGCCAGCTTCGAGGCGTTGTACAGCACTCGGATCAACGGCACCCGGTTCATCGCGGCGTCGAGGTACGTCTCGAACAGCCGCCCGACCGTGGTCCGCATGAGGTAGCCGACCGACAGTACCAGCATCGTGAAGACGATCACGGCGACGAAAAAGCCGAACGGCTCCCGGAGCCCGCGGATGACGGGGAGGTCGACGATCTGGGTGTACAGGTAGTTCAACACGAGCAGGATGACGAGGATCGGTGCCAACACGATCAGCCCGCTCGCGAAGTCGCGCCTCCAGGAAGACATCTGCCGCAACCTACACACGCCCCCGGATTAAAATGACCGACCCCGCGGTCCGCGCCGCCGTCCGCACCCACCTCAGCCTGAACCGGGGAGCCTTTGTCGTCGCCGGTGGAGCCCCCACGTATGCTCCACGCGCTCGTCGCCGTCGCGTTCTGGGCGATGCTGCCGGCGTACGTACCGAACAACGCGGCCGTTCTTGCCGGCGGCGGTGCGCCCATCGACGGCGGCTGGACGGTCAACGGCCGCCGGCTTCTGGGCGACGGCAAGACCTGGCGCGGGACCGCGGTCGGCACCGCCGCGGGCATCGCGCTCGCGCTCGCGCTGAATCGGGCCGCTCCGGCCGCCGCCGCGGCGACGGGCGTCTCGCTCCCCACCTTCCCGCCACTCGCCGCGGTCGGGCTCGCGTTCGGCGCGATGGTCGGCGACATCTCCGCGTCGTTCCTGAAGCGACGCACCGGCCGCGAGCGCGGCGCGGCGTTCCCCATTGTCGACCAACTCGACTTCGTCGCTGGCGCCCTGGTGTGTGCTGCGCTCCCGGAGTTCGGGTGGGTCACCGACACGTTCACACTCCCCGTGCTGGGGGTCGTGATCGTTCTGACACCCATTCTTCACGTCGTGACCAACGGGGTCGCGTACCTGCTGGGGCTCAAAGACGAGCCCTACTAATCCACCTTTTTTATCCAGCGGGTTTCCTCGCTCGGCTCGCTGCGGGAACCCGCCGGACAAAAAATCCGGATCAAAAAATCCCGCGAGGCTCGCGTTCGCTCGCCTCGCGGTGCTGGTGCTGGCGGCGACCGCCCCGCACCGCCACGGCTCCCGATACTGCACACTATTCTGCGTTTGTCACCATACCCCTCACCCCGAACCGTCCGGTTTAAGCGGGTTGCCGCCGCCTACTCCACCAATGACGAACGACGAACTCGTCGCGGCGCTCCGGGAGGCCGACGCGGTCAGGTTCGGGGAGTTCGAGCTCTCCCACGGCGGCACCTCCGACTACTACGTCGACAAATACCTCTTCGAGACTGATCCGGGGTGCCTCCGGTCGATTGCGTCGGCGTTCGCCGACCGGCTCGGCGGCAACACGCTCGCGGGTGTCGCCCTGGGTGCGGTGCCGCTCGTGGCGGTCACGAGCGCCGAAACTGACGCGCCCTACGTCATCGTTCGGAAGGAGGCCAAGGAGTACGGCACCGGCAACCGGATCGAAGGACAACTCGCCGACGGCGAGTCGGTTGTGGTGTTGGAGGACATCGCTACCACCGGTCGGAGCGCGCTTGAAGCGGTTGAGGCGCTCCGGGAGGCCGGCGCGACGGTCGAGCGGGTGCTCGTCGTTGTCGACCGCAACGAGGGTGCGCGGGGTCTGCTGGCCGACGCCGGCGTGGAACTCGAATCACTGGTGACCGCCGAAGACCTCCTCGCAGACGGACGAGACTGAGCGTCCCCCGGACGAAAACGCACGTTCGTGGTGTTTCAGCCCTCATTTCGGATCGGTATATTCATACATACGAATCGTCCCAGGATGACGTATGAACAGAGCGGAGAAGGCGGCGCTCCAACTCCAGGCGGTCGCGATCCTGCGGATGCTCAAACAGACCCGGACTTACGACGAACTCGCCGACTTCACGGGCCTCCCCGCCGGCGACCTCAACCGGTACGTCAACGGCCACGTCCTCCCGGGGACCCAGCGCGCCCACGACCTCGTCGCGCGCACCGGCCGCGACGCCCTGACCGCCGAACTCGAAGCCCGAATCGAGTCCGACGACGGGGGGTACGTCGACAACTCAGCGGTGGTGTTCGACCAGACCTTCCTCGATCTGGTCGCGCCTGTCGCCGCCAACACCCTTGAGTTCGACCGGCCGGACGTGGTCCTGACCGCCGCCACCGACGGCATCACCCTCGGTGCCGCGATGGCGAGTCACTTCGACGCCCGCGTCGCCTACGCAAAAAAGACAAAGGAAACAGCCGTCGAGGAGTTCATCGAATCCCGTCAGCGCGTCTCCCCGGGGATGGAACTCACATACTACCTTCCGGCCCGGGCGTTGTCCCCGACCGACACCGTCCTGGTGGTCGACGACCTCATCCGGTCGGGGGAGACCCAAACCCTGCTTCTCGACATCGCTGACCAGGCCGAGACGACGGTGGCGGGCGTCCTCGCGCTCATCGCGGTCGGGGGGGACGGCCTCGATCGCGTGCGTGGACTCACCGACGCCCCTGTCGGTGCGCTCTCGACGTTCGCTCCCGAGTGACCACGTAGCGCCGCGGCGCGACCGACCGCCACGAGGACCGATGGAAACGTTTATCGACCTGATGTCGGCTATGCTCAGACGTGTATTATGGGCCTGGCTGATTCCCTCTCAGACCGTTTCGGTATCCAAGATCATGGATCATCCGTCCGGACCGAACTCCTCGCAGGCGCGACGACATTCCTGACGATGTCATACATCGTCGTGGTTAACCCCGCGATCCTCTCGGGCGCGATCACGCCACAGGGGGTCCCCCAGGGAGAGGTGCAGTCGATGCTCGCTGTCGTGACGATCATCGCGGCGGCGACAGCGACGCTCGTGATGGCGCTGTACGCCAACCGCCCGTTCGCCCAGGCGCCCGGGTTGGGACTGAACGCCTTCTTCGCGTTCACCGTTGTGGGCGCACTCGGCGTCCCGTGGCAGACCGCCCTCGCTGCGGTCGTGGTTGAGGGGCTCCTCTTCGTCGCGCTCACAGCGATCGGCGCACGAGAGTACGTGATCGGGCTGTTCCCGAACCCGGTGAAGTTCGCGGTCGGGACGGGTATCGGACTGTTTCTCGCCATCATTGGGTTGCAGGCGATGGGGATCGTTGTCGCCGACGAGGCGACGCTCATCACCCTCGGGTCGGTCGCGTCGAACCCCGTGGCGATTCTGTCGGTGCTCGGGCTGTTCCTCACGCTGGGGCTCTACGCCCGCGACGTTCCCGGATCGATCATCATCGGGATCGCCGCGACCACCGTGGCCGGGTGGGCTCTCACGCGGTTCGGCCCCGTTGCCCCCGATGCCGGGCTGGTCGCAGGCACCACCACGGTCACCTACGACATCACCCCGCTCGCGGGCGCGTTCGTCTCCGGGCTCGCGAACGTCGAGGCGTTCACCTTCGCCCTGGTGGTGTTCACGTTCTTCTTCGTCGACTTCTTCGACACCGCCGGGACGCTGGTCGGCGTCGGCCAGGCCGGGGGGTTCCTCGACGAGACCGGCGAACTCCCCGACATCGACCGGCCGCTCATGGCCGACGCGATCGGGACGACCGTCGGCGGGGCGCTGGGCACCTCGACGGTGACCACCTACATCGAGTCCGCCTCCGGGGTTGAGGAGGGCGGCCGGACCGGGCTGACCGCGCTCACGGTCGCGGGTCTGTTCGTCGCCTCGTTGGCCTTGGTCCCGCTCGCGGCCGCGATCCCGCTGTATGCCTCCCACATCGCGCTTGTCGTGATCGGGGTCGTCATGCTCCGGAACGTCATCGACATCGAGTGGAACGACCTCACTCACTCCATTCCCGCAGGGATGACGATCCTGATCATGCCCTTTACGTACTCTATCGCCTACGGGATCGCGGCGGGAGTCGTGTCGTACCCGCTTGTCAAACTCGCCGCCGGCGAGGGCCGCGACGTCCGCGCCGGCCACTGGGCGCTCGCGGGTGCGTTCGTGGTCTACTTCGTCGTCCGCACCGGCGGGGTGCTCACGGGGCAACTGTAGCGTCGCCAGTCGTCGCCAGGTTCCTCCGTCTGTCGTGTGACCGATCACGCCGTGACCTGGCGGGTCCCGCGTCGTCCGCCGGGGCCCGCCGGCTGGCGTCTCACCCCCGGTAGATACGACCACGCTCGCACAAAGAACGCTCAGGAGCCGTTTCCGCTGCTACCCGGTACCTCCCCGGACCGGAAGTCATTCATAACCGACACACACACTCGGAGACGTGAGAGCTCCCGCTTTCTCCCGGGCGAACGCGGTCCGGTTGGTCATCCTCGTCGCCGTTGTCGGCCTCCTCGCACCCTCTGCGGTGTCGGCACTCACGTACGACCCAGCAGAGACGACCGACCTCGAACAGGGGACGGTCGCCGAGTCCGCAAACGACTCGACCGTGATCAGCGTCCAAGGGTACACCTTTCAGGGCAACACCAACCCGAAGAAGCCCGCCCGGCTTGTCTCGGTGGGCGAGCGCGGCGACCTGGGGTGGACCCACGACGACACCGTCGGCGGCAGTGCGTGGTTCTTCGATGTCGACCCGATGCCGAACGGGAACCTGTTGGTCTCCTCCCCACGGGCGGGCGACACCGTCGTCTTCGAGCTTGACCCCGACACCCGAAAGCGGGTCTGGCAGGAGCGGTTCGACATGACCGACACCCACGACGTCGCGTATCTCGGCGACGACCGCATCGCGGTCGCAAACATGCGCGAGTGGAACGAGTCGACGGGCGTCAGCGACGACCGGGTCGTGGTCTACAACCGCTCGTCGGGCGAGTTCACCTGGGAGTGGTATTTCCGGAACCACTACCCCGAGAGCACCGACGGCGGCTACAGCGAGGACTGGACCCACGTCAACGACGTCGACCCGGTCGGCGACGGTCGGCTCCTGCTGTCGCCCCGCAACTTCGACCAGGCCATCGTCGTCGATATGGAATCGAAAGAGGTCGTCGAGCGGCTGGGGAGCGACCAGAACTACGACGTGCTCCGGGAGCAGCACAATCCCGACTGGCTCGAAAGCGAGAACGGCACGCCCACGATGCTGGTCGCCGACAGCGAGAACAACCGCGTCGTCGAGTACGCGAAGGAAGACGGCGAGTGGGTCCGGACCTGGGAGGTCGGCGCCGAGTCGCTCAACTGGCCGCGTGACGCCGACCGCCTCCGCAACGGCAACACCCTGATCACGGACACGCTCAACCACCGCGTGATGGAGGTCACGCCGACCGGTGAGGTCGTGTGGGAGTACTACGCCACCTGGGGCCCGTACGACGCCGAGCGGATGGGTACGCCCCCCGAGTCCTCCGGGCCGACAATCCGAGACATGAACGCCAGCGGCTCGTACGCCATCACCGGGAGCGCGAACCTCACCGCCGGCGGCGGCGGCAGCGTCGGGTTCGACGGCCGGGTCCGTGCCACGTTCGCCGACACACTATTGGAAGAACCGATGAACGAGTTCGCCACACGGTGGGCGCACGTCACGCCGTGGCTCCGACCAGTGTGGATGACCGGATGGGACCTCGCGTGGACGATCGGCGCCGCCCTGATCGGGCTCGCGTGGGCGGGCGGGGAGGTGGTCGTCCACAGGCGGCGGCTCCTCGCCGGCGGTCGACGCCTCCCCGCAACCCTCCGGGAACGGTTCGGCGAATAGCCGCCACACCGCGTCTCCCGTGTGCCCGTCGTACACTCGACCCCGTGATTCTTTAGCGCCGACCCCCTACAACCGGTGATGGCAAACCTCACGCTGTACGAACTCGAAGGCTGCCCGTACTGTGCGAAAGTGATCTCCAAACTCGACGAACTCGAGCTGGAGTACGACTCGATCATGGTCCCCTCGGCGCACAGCGAGCGCACCGAGGTCGAGGCGGTCAGCGACCAGACCGGCGTTCCGGTCCTTGTCGACGAGGAACACGACGTCGAGGGGATGCCCGAGAGCGACGACATCGTCGCGTACCTCGAAACGACGTACGGCAACGCCGCGAACTGACCGGCGCTGGGCGACTCCGCCGTTTTCGACACGCTTGCGGACGACAGCCGCGGGCCCGCGCAGCGATTCCTCCTGCCGACTACGCTTCGCTGGGTTCCTGCGACCGATCCCGGATGAGGTCGCGGATCTCCTCGGGGTCGTCGATCGCAGCCAACTCCCCGCAGCCGACAAGGGCGGTCCCCTTGACCGAGTCGCGCTTCGAGTCGCCCTCGGTGAAGTAGACCGATCGGGTCCGCGTCACCTCGCCGAGTGAGGACATGATCCGGGCGCGTTTCTCCGCGCTCCGGGTGAACGCGGAGTGGCCGGTGAGCATCCGCGCGAAGCCGCGTCGCCCCCCGTCGTCCTCGCTGACGGCTTTAAACGGGGCGCGGGCGGTGGGGTGGACGGTGAAACCCGCACGCGTCAGGACCGTCACGACGTGTTCGTCGTCGGACTCGGGGTCGGGGTCGTCCGGCGTCGGCTCGGCGTCACGGACCTCGTCGGCGCCGTCAATCACGTCGACCGGGCTGGAAAACGGCTGGTCGAACATCTTCTCGAGTTGGATTGCGACCTCGATGCTCGCGTTCATGCCGTCCTCGTATTTCGAGACCGTTCGCCGGGAGACGCCGAGTTCCGACGCGAGTTGGCCCAGGCTCCACCCGCGTTCCTCACGTTCGTCAGCCAGGAGGTCGCCGTCGATGTTGACGTAGTGGCCGCCCGGAGCGGCGTAGATCAGCGGCGGGACCCCCTCGACGAACAGCTCGAGCGCGGTGTCCGGGTTGAGCACAGGAACTCCGTGGCGGAAGTACACCACGCCCGGCTTTAGGTCCTCGTCACGGGCGCGGAGTCCGACCACCATCGGTGTCGCGTTCAGATACGCCCCGAGGCGGCGCATCTCCCCGCCGGTGGTCCCGTCGAACGCGTCGATGTTCCCCAACACCTTCAGCAGCACTAGGTCCTCGCCACGCCGCGCGGCGACGTCGAAGCTCTTGGGACGGATGGCGCACCGGTCGCTGACGAGGAACCCGGCGTCCTCGAGCATCGCTGTGACGTTTCCGACCAGTGCAGACCGAGACATACCTGTATATAGTTTACGGAGCGCATATATACGTTGTGCCGCCGATTCCGGGCTTGTCGGCCGGTTTCCCGGGCTTTCGGACGCCCGTGGCGCGGCGAGCCGACCCCGCGCCGCCGCCTGCAACCTCTGCCCACACCGCCGGGACCCGAAACGGGTTAGCCCCCGCCCCGACTATTCCAGCGGGATGACGGTTATCGGGGTGGACGACACCGACTCACGGACACGAGGGATGTGTACGACCTACCTTGCGACGCGGCTGGCAGCGCGGCTCGGCGCCGACGGCGCGAGCGTTCGCCGGAAGCTCTTGATCCGGCTCAACCCCGCGGTTGAGCACAAGACCCGCGGTAACGCCGCGCTCGCGCTCCACACCGACGCCGACCCCGACCGTGCCCTCTCGCTCGCGGCCGCGGAGCTGGACCCGCTCGCAGAGACCGACGACCCCCGAACCAGCCCCGGCGTCGTTGTCGCCCCCGGCAGTCCCGACGAGGTTCCGAACGCGGTCCGGTCGTTCTCCCGCCGGGCGGTTCGTGACATCCTCGACCGCGAGTCGGCGGTCGACCTCGCGGATCGTGTGGGCTACCGCCACCGCGGGTGGTCCGGGGGTCGAGGGCAGATCGGCGCGCTCGCGGCGGTCGGCGCGTGGGGCGCAAACGGCACGTGGACCCACGAACGTATCGCCTACCGGGAGTTCGATCGGTGCGGAACGCCACGAGAGGTCGACGAGGCGTCGGTGTTCGACGCGGCCGAAGCGGCGTATCCGACGGTGTGGGACACAGTCGATCGGACGGCCGGCGAGGCGGTCTGCGTCCCGAACGCCCCCGGCCCAATCCTGTATGGCATCCGCGGCGACGACCCCGACGCGGTTGAAGCCGTCGCCGACCGGATCCGAAGTGAGCCGGTCGAGCGGGCGGCGACGTTTCTGACGAACCAGGGGACCGACGCCCACCTCCGGGACGGCACTGTTGGGGATCTCCGCGACGGCGGCGCCTACCGCGTCGACGGGACCGTCGCATCGGACCCGGAAACCCGACAGGGTGGTCACGTCTTCTTCGCGCTCCGGGACCGGTCCGACCCAGCCTCCCGGGTCGATTGCGTTGCGTTCGAGCCCACGAAGCGGTTCCGGGACCGGATCCGCGGGCTCCGACCGGGCGATGACCTCACCGTCTGCGGCGAGGTGAGCGGCGGGACGGTCAAACTCGAGAAGTTCGCCGTTCGGTCGCTGCGCCGCACCGAATCCACGACACCCACCTGCAGCGGTTGCGGCCGGACGATGGAGAGCGCCGGCCGCGACCAGGGGTACCGGTGCCGCGACTGCGGCACTACCGCCGCGGAGCGGGCGACGGTCACGCTCGACCGCGACCTCGAAGTCGGGTGGTACGAAGTCCCGCCCCGTGCGCGCCGCCACATCGCGAAGCCGCTGGTCCGCGGGGGGTTCGACGCGCCGGCCCACCCGGAGCGGTGAGTCACCCGCAGTGCCCCGTCACCCGGACACCACCAAGATATCGGTGTTGGCGCGTCTGTCGACGAACCGGCCGTCGGACGGCGGCTTCAGGTCTATGCTCAGGGTTCCGGTTTCCTGGTTCGCACGCGTTCGCGCATCGACGGTGACGGTCGCGACCCCGTCGCCGCCGGAGGTTGCCGTCGCCACGCCGTCAACCTCCGCACTTCCGTCTTTCACGATCACCGTCGCTCCCTCAACGGGATCGCCGTCGTCGTCAACCACGGTCAGTTCCAGTTCGTGGTCGCCAGGTTCGACGACGTCCGGCGAGGGTCGGACGTCGAGCTCCGAGACCACGAGCCCCTGGGCCCCGGACAGCATGTTCAACATCACACTCATAGTTGCCACGCCCACCACTAACGCGATCACTAGCCTGATCGGGAGCCCCTCGATCGCACGGTCGTCGGCCGCGAACCGCCTGAGTTCTTCGAGCACACCGGCGGTGGTCCCGGTCTCATATATAAACCTCCGGACGAGGGATTACAAGACAGAACGCGGCCAGTACCGCCGATGCGCACCGAGATCCTCGGGCGGGCGCCGACCGACGATATCGACAGCGAGTCCGACGCCGCCGCGTACACCGGGCGCTTGGGCCACCACCGCGCGCGGGACGGGAGCCGTGGCGGGCCGGTCGCGGTCGACTTCGACCGGCCACACGCCGGACTCGTGGTCGGCAAGCGAGGTTACGGCAAGTCATACACCCTCGGCGTCCTCGCGGAGGCGGCCGCCCGAACCCACGGGGTCGCGCCGGTCGTCATTGACCCGATGGGCGTGTTCTGCGGGTTGGCGGCCGAGTCGGCTGCCGACGCCGACCCAGTTCCGGCGAGGGTTGTCACGGACCCGACTGTCAGAGCCGACGCGGTCCCGCCGGAACGCTGGCCGGCGCTCGTCGGCGCCGACGCCGACGACCCGGTGGGGGCGCTCGTGTGGCACGCTGCGTCGACGGCTGTGACGCTCTCCGAGATGCGGTCCGTCGTCGCGGACGCTGACGCCGACCCGGCCACCGTCCGCGCCGCGGGGAACCGGCTCCGCCGCGCCGCGGCGTGGGCGGTGTTCGATCCTGACGGGCTCGACACCCGGGCGCTCGCCGGCGGCGAGGCGACCGTCCTGGACTGCTCCGGCCTCGACGACGCGCCCGCGAACGCGATCGTTGCGGGCGTGGCGGCCGCGCTCTATCGAAGCCGTGTCGGCGCGGCCGGGGGTTCAGGCGCGGCCGAATCGACCATCGACCGGCTCCCGTGGCTGGTGGTTGACGAGGCTCACGCCTTCCTTTCGGGCGTCGCGAGCGCGCCGCTCCACCGGATCCTCACGCGCGGCCGGGCGCCGGGTGTCTCGGTTGTCGCCGCCACCCAGCGCCCGAGCGCGCTCCCCGACGTCGCGGTGTCGCAGTCGGACCTTCGGATCGTCCACCGACTCACCGCCGGCCCCGATCTCGACGCACTCGCCGCCGCGGACCCGGCGTACCTCGACGAAGCCCTGTCCGAGTCGATGCCGACCGCGCCCGGCGAGGCGCTCGTTATCGACGACACCGCCGAAGCGGTCCGGACGGTCGCGATCCGCGAGCGCGACACGCCCCACGGCGGCGACAGCCCCCGTGCCTCGTCGTCCCCATTGGACCCGTCCGCTCTCGGGTCCGTCCGTTCGGCCGGCCGCACGGCGACGGACCGAAACTGACGAGTCGGATCCGGTCTACCACCACCTGATGGCCGATAGGCTCGCGCCGGTGGTGATCGCGCTCGGTGGCTCCCTCGGCGCCATCGCCCGGTACGTCGTCGGGACGCTCGTGGTCGACCCCGGCGGGACCCTGCTCGTCAACGTGGCCGGTAGTTTCGCGCTCGCGGCCACGGTCGCTGTGGTCCACTCCCGGCGACTCCGGTTGTTCCTCACGACGGGGCTGCTCTCGTCGTTCACCACCTACAGCACCGTCGCGGTCGAGTCGGCGTCGCTCGGCCTCCCCGCCGGCGCCGCAAACGTCGCTGCCACCTACGCCCTCGGCGTTGTGGCCGCCGGTCTCGGACTCGTAGTCGGGAGGCGAGTGGCGTGACCGCCGCACTCGACGCGATCCCATCGCCGATCCTGGTCGGGGTCGGCGGCGCCGCCGGCGCGCTCGCTCGGCACGCGGTCGACGGCCTGCTCAACGGCGGCCGGCGCAGTACGTTCGCGGTCAACGTCGTCGGGAGTACCCTCCTCGGGGCGCTCGTCGCGGCGTCGCCCCCGGCAGCGACGCTCGCGCTCATCGGAACGGGGTTCTGTGGCGCGTTCACGACGTTTTCGTCGTTCGCGGTCAACGTCTCCCGGGCGCTCGATACCGGTCGCGTCGACCTCGCGCTCGCGGACGCCGCCGGGACGCTGGTCGCGGCGCTGGCGGGGGTTGGACTGGGATCGGTGTTGGTCGGGGTGTGAGTGGGGTTTGGAGGCGTTCGGGGCGGAGCCGCGGCCGCTCGCTGCCTGACAAAAATCCACGGTATGTTCGCTCCGCTTCTCACTTCGTTCGTCGCGAGAACGCCCGAGGCGGGATTTGAACCTCGGTCGCTCACTTCGTTCGCTCCCTGATTCAAATCCACGGTATGTTCGCTCCGCTCCTCACTTCGTTCGTCGCGAGAACGCCCGAGGCGGGATTTGAACCCGCGTCACGACCGTGACAGGGTCGTATGATGGGCCACTACACCACCCGGGCAGGCCACGCTCGAAGCAAAACGCCCGAGGCGGGATTTGAACCCGCGTCACGACCGTGACAGGGTCGTATGATGGGCCACTACACCACCCGGGCTTGCTTCACTTTCCAGTTACCCGGTAGTCTAATTAAGACTTATCATGTGTTCGGGGCGCACCCGCCGGCCGGTCCGGCGACGGCCACATCGCTGGCGCCGGCGGTTCGATCCGACACGAAACCGAGCCCGGCTGCCACGCAAAAAAGAACCGCCCCCGACAGGAAAACCTGCCCGTCTCAGTCGTCCGCGGAGGCGGTCGCGGTCGCCTCCTCCGCTTCGGCCTCGGCCTCGGCTTCGGCCGCCTCTTTTTCCTTCTTGTTCTTGATCTTTTTCAGCCGGAAGATCTCCTCGCGCTCCTGTTCTTCGAGTTTCTGTTCGATGTATTCTTTGTTCTCGTTGAGGTCCGGCAGGAGCTTGAACTCCAAGGCGTTGACCCGGCGCTTCGTGGTCTCGATCTCCGTGAGCATCTTCTTCATGGCGGTTTCAACCTCCGCGGCGAGGATGATCGTCTCCAGAAGCTCCTCGTAGGCGTCGGCGGCCTCGTCGATCCGTGCGGAGGACCCGAGCAGCCCGTACCCGCGCTGATCCAGGCTCTTTTTCACCCGCGAGGACTCGATCTGCGGAACAACCACACCCATGATGTTTTTCGATTGGGTAGTGATCTCCGGGTGCTCTTTCAGCGCGGCCGCGGCGCCGCGGACCGCGACGTCACCTTCCATCGCCCGCGCCATATTAAGCGTCTCTTGGGCGGTCTCGTAGTTCGCATCCAGTTCCGACCGCACGTCCTGGGCCTGCTCCAGGATGTCCATAAACTCCATAATCAGCCCGTCACGCTTCTGTTCCAGCGTGTCGTGGCCGCGCTCGGAGAGTTCGATGCGATCCTCGATCGCCATCAGGTTCTTCCGGGTCGGTTTGACGTCCTTGGCCATTACCGGGGATTTACGCCCCGATCCTGTTAACTGTTTATTGTTCCGGGGCTCGGCGGCTCAGCCCCGCGCCCTCGGCTCGGTCCATCCGGGTCACGATCGCGACGTGCGGCAGCGTCAAGACTGCGATACACACGAGGTACAGCGCGGTCAACGTCCCCGGGTCAGTCCCGACGCCGACGACCGCGACGACACCGGCGATCATCGCGATCGACACCACCGTCAGGGGCAGGGCGTCCCGGCCCGTCCGAACCAGTGCGGCGATCGCCCCCCGGTCTGCGAACGCGGCCCCGGACGCGGGATCGACGCCCGCCAACCGAGCGATGTGCCGGAGTGAGTGCCACACGCAGAAGTACACCCCGACCGCGAACACCGGCGGGACCAGCAGGAAAAACGCCCACAACAGCCCCGTCTCGGCGGCGTCGCGGCGCCACTCCCGGCCACCGCCGCGTCGCCACCCTGCGAGCAGCGTCCCGAGGGTCAGGGCAGCGAACCCGACGCCCAACGCCAGCCGCGGGCCCGGCGCCGTCACCCACGCAGCGTCGACACCCCCACCGAATAGCGCCACCCACGCGTTGATCACGTCCCGGTACCGCTCCGGAAACCGGAGCAACGGCACCAACATCGGGAGTCCGCCCCGCACCAAGATCGTCGCGACCCGATGCGGGCGCCCCCCGAGGTGGGATCCGCCGAACGCTTCGAGCGCGTAGAGGTCACCCTGTCCCCAGTGGAACCACGTCAAGCCAACGAAGAAGACCGCCGACGCCGCGGGTGCGACCACCCACGCTGCGGTGTAGGCGCCGCCGAGGACGAGGTATGCGACCCCCACGGCCGACACCGACCGGACGGTGGGTCGCTCCCCCGTGGCACGCGCAGGGGCGAGGTGGTCGACGGCCCCGTGCGGGAGCCCGAAAACCAGCAGGCTCGCCGCCAGCGGCGCGTACCGCGCCCACACCGGCACCGACACCGAGACACCTGCCACCGTCGCCGCCGCGGCCACCATCGTCAGCCCGCCGACCGCGAGCCAGGCGGGCCGACCGCCGATCGCGAGCATCAGCGGGCGTCCGGTCACGGGGCCCGCCGACATGTCGGTGGCTCCGCCCCGCCGACCGGGGGCGTCGTCCGCGGTCGCTTCCGCCGGGGGAGTCGACCGGTCCATCGGGTTACGCCTCGGGGCGCTCGATACGTGCCCGACGGTCGTCGATCCACCCAGAGAGCGCCTCGATTCCCCACTTCGCCGTCACCAGCCGGTAGAGCACCAGCCCCTGAATCACGAAGAGGTTCGTCACAAAAAAGAAGGCCGCCTCCTCGATCGGGAGTCCGGCGACCGAGATTCCCGTTGTGTACTGCTCCGAGAGGATCCAGATCCCGTACTCGATCGCGATCCGGTCGGCGACACACAGGTACAACGTCGGAACGATGGTGCCGACCGCGACCGCCCGCCGGCGCGCCCACAGCTGCGGCGCACCCACCGCCCACTGGAGCCCCAACACCGGCGCGGCCCACGCCGAGATTGCCCCGATGTAGAACGTCGCGTCGGACCCGAGCCACTGCCACCCCGCGATCCCGACCGCGACCGCGACGCCGAGCATCACCACCCGACTCGCGCGCGGCCGAGTCGCGACCGGCCACTCGGTCGAGAACGACAGGTGCGACAGCCACAGCGCGGTCAACCACGGTTGCACCGCGATGAAGAGATACTCCTCGAGCGGCGCCTCCCAGATGGTCGCGATGGTCCGCCCCTCCCCGTACCACCACACGCCCCTGGCGATGAGGAGGTTGTCCCACGGCGTGGTGTACACGAGCGCCACGACGGTAATGATCACCACTCCCGCCCAGTACCGGCGCCACCCGTCGGTCCACCGGGCGGTGGTGTCGGTGATCCGGGTCCGGCTCACAAACCCGGTCACAAGAAGCAGCATCACCGCCGGCAGCAGAAACGCGAGGTGAAACTGGAGGTAGCTGAAACCGACGTTCATCAGTGTCGACATCGTACGCACCGACGGGTTAAAAACAGCAAGGAGGACACCCGCGCCGAACGGCGCGGGATGCACCCGACACGCCGACCTGCAACCCACCGCCGACACCCCAGCCGGAGTTCGACTGCGGGGGCGGACGGTCCACGCCGGGAGACGGCGCAGACTACACACCCTCCTGTTCCACCGTCCGGAGTCTCTCCGGCCGCAGCCGGAGGCGGGTATCAGACCATCTGTGCCGTGCGGCCCTCGACACGCGGTGTCGGATAACCTACCGGCCGCGTGGTGACAGATCGAAAAAAACCGCAACAGATTACCGCGGACGCGGGGCGGCCCCGCGCATCAATGCTCAGTCGGCGGCTTCCGCACTCGCGCTGGACTCGGCGGCGGCGTCGAGGACCTCGCGGCTCGACAGCAGGATGATCCCGAAGCCGACCTTCGCGACCAGGTCAAGCACCATGAAGCCGGCGGTCTCGATGTACAGCGAGATGAGCTGGAGTCCCTCGGTGCCGACGATCCACCACACGGGGTAGATCAGCCACACAACCACGATCAGCGTCCGGAGCGTACCGAACGTCGACGCGGCGTCACCCGAGAGCCGCTGGGCCTTCTCGTCGAGCGAGCCGTACAGGAAGTACAGCAGGACGAGCAGGAAGCCCGTTGAGACGCCCCACCAGATCAGGCGACGAGCGCCGTCCGAGAGCGCGCCCGGACCGGCCGTCAGCGTCGCCAGCACACCGGTGCCGATCATCAGCATGTCGAGGCCGACCAGCGCGGAGATCTCGTTCCGGTTCGCACCGGCGAGAAGCGCGAGGTCGAGCAGTAGCAGCGGCGTGGTGAAGAACCAGTCAGTATACCGGGCCCAGTAGATGTCCAGCGTCTGACCGCTGGCGAGGGTTACCTCCGTGAGCCCGAATCCCAACGCCATCGACAGGTAGTTTACGAACGCGATGGCGGTGATGAAGACCGTGACGATATAGAACTCCTGACGCCGTCTGTTCGACTCACCCCAGCCCCTGGCGACAAAGTACAGCATCCCCAGGAACATTCCGAGCGTGCCTATCCATAGCCAAATTCCTTCGCTTCCGGGTTGTGGCATAGTACAATTAGTAGTATATTAGGTCATCGTAATAAGCAGCATACACAACTAGTTAGGAAACCCTCTCGCCGTCCGGAGTTCTGTTGGGTGCACAGTAGACACTGGTTCACACACCGTCGACCGCCCTGTTCCGTTGGTTAACGGCTGCACAAGAGGCGGCTTCGGGGCGCTTCCCAGACCGGTCGCTCCCGGCACTTCCAGCCACCCCCGGGTGGTGGAGTGTGAGGCGTGCGCGTGCCCGGTCTCATACTGTCGGCTATAGTCGCGTGACGTATTTCGACACCCCGGGGTGTCGAAAACCTTCACGTAGTTATAGCCGACAGTATCAGGAGTCGATGATCGCGCCGGCGAGTTTCCGTTGTGCCGCCCGAAGGTGCTGGTGGAACGTCGACCGGCCGATCCCCATCGCCTCGGCGATCTCCTCGCCCGTTGTGTCGTGAGGCCACTCGAAGTACCCCGCGGTGTACGCCCTGGCCAGGGCGGCGTACTGCCGGTCGGTCAGTTCCGACCTGAGGTCCGCGACGAACCCCCGCTGGGTCTCGGCGCGGTGTTCCCGCCGGCGGTAACTCGCCAACTCCACCCGCTCGAACGCGGCGTCGACCGCGTCAACGAACGATTGTGCGAGGTTTTCCTGTCCCACCTCAACGGTCACGGTCGCCAGGTGTTCGTCGACGGACAGCGACAGGAGTTCGCCGCCGTGGTCCGTCAGGATGGACTGTAAGGTCGCGTCGATAACCGAGAGTTCCACCACCGACCCCTCTCCGTCGGCTTCCAACACGCTGTGGACGTCGACAGCGTCGCCGCCGGCCGTCCGAACCGCTGCCGGGTCGAGGCTGCTGGTCGTGGCCGCGGCCTCGAACAGCATCGACGGTTGCTGTCGATCGCCGACGTTCCCGGCGTACACGAACCGACACCCAGCCGCCGCGGCGACCCCGACCAGCGGATGGTCCCCGATCTCGAACCGGAGTTCGACCACGCCTTCGCCCTGCAGCGTGCGCTGGTTCTCAAGGGCGTTGATCCCCGTTGCCACCGTCCGCCCCAACGCGGTCAGGATGGCGCGCTCGTGGTTGTCGAACCCCTCGTCAGCCCGCGTGTACACTCCGATCGCGCCGTACGTGGCGTTGCCGTAGTGCAGCGGCACCGCCGCGGTCGCCGTCACGTCACTGGCGGTGATCGGGTTGATGTGGACGTACTGGTCGGTTACCGCACTCGAAACCGCGGCCGCGGTCGCATCGACCGGAGTGGCTGCCGCCCGCTCGCCCGCAGCCTCGCTTCCGTCCGCCTGCGGTTGGTGCACCCGAAACCGCCGGTCACCGACGCCGTAGCCGGCGGTAAGGGCGGTCTCCTGCGGAACGATCTCCGACTCCGAGGGATCGTAGGTGCCGATCCACGCCCCGGCGTACGTCGAGTCGATGCTCTCGACCACCGCACACTCGAGGTCGCTCCGCGATTCGGCGCGTGTCACCGCCTCGGTCACGTTGGCGACGACGCCGTCCAGCCGTTCGAGCAGCCGTTCTTGGGTGCTCCGCTCGCGCTCGATCCGGGCGGCGCGCTCGGTGGCTGCCCGCTCGGCCCGCTTCCGACGGGTGACATCCCGCTGGAATCCGACGTAGTGGGTGACCGTTCCCCGTTCGTCTCGGAGGGGAGCGATGGTCACCTCGTTCCAGAACAACTCGCCGTCCCGGCGGTAGTTCCGGAGTTCGACGGACGTGGCCTCCCCCGCCTCGATGGCCGCGCGCATCTCCGCGACCGGCTCCTCGCGAGTCGTCTCTCCCTGCAGGAACCGGCAGTTCCGTCCGACCGCGTACTCTGGGGGATACCCGGTGACCCGCTCGAACGCGGCGTTCACGTACACCAGCGGCATCTCGGGTTCGGTGGCGTCCGCGACCGTGATCCCGATGGGTGCCTCGTCCATTGTCCGGGTCTTCAGCGACTCGTCGATGGTGTCAGTGCTCGCTGAGTTCGCTGCCGGATCGCCATCGGCCCCGATGCCGGCTCCCGAGTCCCGTCCCTGTACCATACGCGATTGAGCGTCCGAACGACTAAAAATCAGGGTGATGCGCATCAGCCGTCCGGATCCGACTCGCTAGCAACCGGCACGGTGGCTCCGCGACCGCACGGGTGCCGTCAGGCGTCAGTCGGCGGTCGCTTCCGCTTCGGTCTCTTCGCTCCCGTCCTCGCGGTAATACTCCTCGATGAACTCCTCGTCGATACGGTTGAGTTCCTCTTTCGGAAGCATCGAGAGGAGGTCCCACCCGATCGAGAGGGTCTCCACCAGCGCCCGGTCGGTGTCGAAGCCCTGGTCGACGAACTCCTGTTCGAACCGGTCGGCGAAGTCAAGGTACTTGTTGTCACGCTCAGACAGCGCCTCCCGACCGACGATGTTCACGAGGTCGCGGAGGTCCTCGCCCTCCGCGTACGCCGCGTACATCTGGTCGGAGACGTCGGCGTGGTCTTCGCGTGTGAGGCCCTCACCGATACCGTCGTCCATAAGCCGCGAGAGGCTGGGGAGGACGTTCACCGGGGGTTCGAGCCCCTGGCTGTTGAGGTCGGGGTCGACGTAGATCTGTCCCTCGGTAATATACCCGGTTAGGTCCGGGATCGGGTGGGTGTCGTCGTCACCGGGCATCGTGAGGATCGGGATCTGCGTGACAGACCCCTCACGACCCTGTATCCGGCCGGCCCGCTCGTAGAGCTGCGCCAGGTCGGTGTACATGTACCCGGGGTAGCCACGCCGGCCGGGGACCTCCTCGCGCGCGGCCCCGATTTCCCGGAGCGCCTCACAGTAGTTGGTCATGTCCGTGAGGATCACGAGGACGTGGTAGTCCTTCTCGAAGGCGAGGTACTCCGCGGTGGTGAGCACCATCCGCGGGGTGACCATCCGCTCGACTGCGGGATCGTCCGCGAGGTTCATGAAGACCACCGAGCGCTCCAAGGCGCCGGTCCGCTCGAAGTCCTCCATGAACTCGTTTGCCTCCTCGGCGGTGATCCCCATGGCACCGAAGATGACGGCGAACTCCGAGCCCTCACCCTCGCCGTCTGCTTCTTCCTCCGGCACGCTGGCCTGCCGGGCGATCTGCATGGCGAGTTCGCTGTGGGGCTGGCCCGAACTCGAGAAGATCGGGAGCTTCTGCCCGCGCACAAGCGTGTTCATGCCGTCAATGACGGAGACACCCGTCTCGATGAACTCCTCGGGGTACTCCCGGGAGTAGGGGTTGATCGCCGCGCCGACGATATTTTCCTTCGTGTCGGGGACGATGTCCGGGCCGCCGTCGATCGGCCGGCCCGACCCGTCGAGGACCCGCCCGAGCAGGTCCTCCGTCAGGTCCATTTTCATCGTCTTTCCCTCGAACTCGATCGAAGCCTTCTGGTCGATCCCCGAGGTGCCCTCGAAGACCTGGATGGCGACGATGCCTTCCGAGGATTCGAGCACCTGGCCGCGGAGGGTCTCGCCCTGCTGGGTGTGGATCTTGACGATCTCGTCGTACCCGATGTCCTCGTCGACCTCGGCGAACACCAGCGGTCCGCTGATCTCCGTGATGGTCTGGTACTGTTTGCTCATTGTTAGTAGAGACTCCGGATCTGCGATTCGATGTCGCTTTGCAGTTCATCAACGTACGCCTCGTAGTCGTCCTGGACGCCGATCCGGTTGATCCGCGGCAGGGCCTCGGTGTCGATGATCTCGTCAACCGGCACGCCCGCCTCCAAGGCGTCGAACGCCTCGTCGTTGAACGTCTGGATCGTCGTCAGCATCAGGTAGGTCTTCTCCGGCGGACAGTAGGTGTCAACCGGGTGGAACGCGTTCTGCTGGAGGTACGCCTCACGCAGGTAGCGTGCGACCTCTAAGGTCAGCTGTTGGTCCTCGGGCAGCGCGTCTTTCCCGACCAACTGGACGATCTCTTGGAGTTCGGCCTCCTCGTCCAGCACGTCGACCGCCCACTGGCGCCGGTCGGGCCAGTCGTCGGCGACCGCGTCCTGGAACCAGGGGTCGAGTTGATCCTTATACAGCGAGTACGACTCGTTCCAGTTGATCGACGGGAAGTGCCGACGTTCCGCGAGGTCGGCGTCCAGCGCCCAGAACGTCTTCACGATTCGCAGGGTGTTCTGGGTCACCGGCTCCGAGAAGTCGCCGCCGGGCGGCGACACCGCGCCGATCGCCGACACCGACCCTTCGGTCCCGTTTACGTTCTCGAAGTAGCCCGCTCGCTCGTAGAACTGCGCCAGCCGCGCCGCGAGGTACGCGGGGTACCCCTCCTCGCCGGGCATCTCCTCGAGCCGCGAGGAGATCTCCCGCATCGCCTCCGCCCACCGCGAGGTGGAGTCGGCCATGAGCGCCACATCGTACCCCATGTCGCGGTAGAACTCCGCGATCGTAATCCCGGTGTAGACGCAGGACTCCCGCGCCGCCACCGGCATATTCGACGTGTTGGCGATGAGCGACGTTCGAGCCATGAGCGGGTTCCCGGTCGAGGGGTCCTCGAGCTCCGGGAAGTCGTCGATGACCTCTGTCATCTCGTTGCCGCGCTCGCCGCACCCGACGTAGATGATGATGTCGGCGTCGGCGTACTTCGCGAGCTGGTGCTGGGTGACGGTCTTCCCCGAGCCGAACGGCCCCGGGATCGCTGCGGTCCCGCCCTTCGCGATCGGGAACAGCCCGTCGAGGATGCGCTGGCCCGACACCAGCGGCGTTGTCGGCGTCTTCTTTTCGACCGTGGGGCGGGGCTCCCGCACTGGCCACTCCTGACGCATCTGGATCTCGACGCCGTTGTCGAGCTCTGCCACCGTCTCCTCGACGGTGAACTCGCCGGAGTCGACCGAAACGACCTCGGCGGTCTCGCCCTCGCCGAGGGCGTTCGGTGGCACCATCACCTTGTGGTCGATGGTGACCGTCTCTTCGACGATGCCGACCACGTCGCCGCGGCCGACTTCGTCGCCCGCTTCAACCTCGGGCTCGAACCCCCAGGTCTTGTCGAGTTCGATCCCCGGCGCGTCGACGCCGCGTCTGAGGTACGGGCTCTCCATCTTGTCTTCGAGGACGTCCAGCGGACGTTGGACGCCGTCGTAGATGGTGTCAAGCAGGCCGGGACCGAGGTCGACGCTCAGCGGCTCGCCGGTGTTCTCAACGGGGCCACCCGGGCTGACTCCGGAGGTCTCCTCGTATACTTGCAGCGTCGTGATGTCCTCTTCGATCTCGATGACCTCGCCCATCAGGCCGTTTTTGCCCACGTAGACGACGTCGTTCATCCTGGCGTCGAGGTCACGGGCGGTCACGACGGGACCACTCACGCTCGCGATCGTGCCGTCCTCCCGGACGGTCTGTGTCTGGCTCATGTGTTAGTCTTCCTCCATCAGGTCGATGCCGATGGCGCGTTTGATCTGGTCGCGGAGACCGCTTGCGCCCGCGCTGCCGCCGAGCGTGACCAGCGTGGGTTCGATGCTGGTTTCGGCGGTCTCGCGGACGTCACGGGAGAGGTGTTCCAAGTCGTCGTCGTGCATCACCACGATGCCGACGTCATTGTCCTCGAACACGCCCGAGACGGCCTCGTCTAGCTGTTCCGGCTTGTCGTCGTCGGCGACGGTCTCGAACTTCCGAACGCCCGCGAGGCGGAACCCCGTGGTGAAGTCCGGACTCCCGACGACGGCGATCTCCTGGCTCATAGGATCACCAGCTCCTGTTGGATCTGGTCCTCGGCGAGCCCGGCCTCGCGACCCCGCGCGATCGCCCGAATGTTGTCGACCTCGCGCTCCTTTGCGAGGATATACGACGCGATCGGGGTGATCGACAGCGGGAACACGTGGCCCAGGCCGTTTGTGTACTCGAGCAGCGCGACGTCGAGCGCGCGCTCGAACCGGATGAGGCTCTCGGCGTTCTCGAGCTCGTCGAGCGCCGCCGAGAGGTCGTCGCCGTACTGCGACTCGCGGATCGCCGCCACCAACTCGTCGCGGTTCTGCGACAGGCTCGCGAGCCCCGAGGCGGTAAACAGTGTTCCGCCGTCGATGTAGTACGCCGCGGGGTCGATGTCGGCGCCGCTTTGTGCCAACCGGAGCGCGTTCCGGGCGTTCCGGAAGTCGATCTCGGCCTCCAGAAACGCCCGATACTGCGCCGTTGCCTCATCGACCACCAGTTCGTCGAGGAGGTGGCCGTAGTACGTCCGGTCGACCGCGTTCTCGAGGGGTACGAGCACGTTCGTGTCCTCGTAGTCCTCGTAGGCGGCGTCGAGGTCCGCGCCGAAGATGGTTCCCGACAGCCGGTCGACGACCTCCTCAATGTTCGGCGCGCTGAGCAGCGAGTCGACCACTGCGTCGTCGAACTCGCCCGCGCGAATGAGGTCGTCTTCGACGTCCTCGCGGTCGGCGTCGGAGTAGAGCCCACGGATGACGGTTTTGACGTTCCAGGCGTCGAACTTCCGGAGATATCGTGCGATCAGGTCGTAGAGCCGACCGCCAGCCCACTCGAGGAGGTCGTCGAACTGCCTCGCGAGGTTCCGGTTCAGGGCGTACTCGATGAGGTCGACACCCGAGTGCCGAGCACCCAAGGCGTTGATCTCGACCTCGTAGTCGGACTCCTCCATGAACCGCGCGATCTCGGAGGGCCCCATCCGGACCAGCTTGCGGTACTCCTCGTCGCCGTACAGCGCGCTCTTCCGCGCTCTGACCCGGGCGGTTACGTACTCCGGATTGGAGCCGCCGGCGCTACTCATTGGTCGAACAGTATGCCGCTCACGTCCTTGAGGCTGTCCTCCCAGACGTCGTCGAGTATCGAGTCGAACGTGTTGTTCACCCGGACGCGGGAGTCGGTGCTGTCGACCACGACGCCGCCGAGGCAGTCGTGTTCGCCGCCGTACTCGACCCCGTCGTAGTCGGCAACGAGGGATTCGAGCAGTTCCGCGTCGTCGTCGCGGCCGTAGACCGCGACCGCCTCCTCGCCGTCGAACTCCTCTGCGGCCCCGTCGAGCAGCGCCCGCGTCAACGCCTCCCGCGTCTCGCCGGAGAGGTCGCGGAGCTCCGCTTCGGCCCGTTCGCGGACGTCTTCGAGGACGTCCCGCCGGGCCTCGAGACGCTCCTGTTTGGCCTGGAGTTTGGCGCCCGACACCGCCTGTTCACGCTCCTGTTCGATCTGCCGCTCGACCGCTTCCTCCCGCGCGTCAAGGAGCGCTTCGGCGTCGGTTTCTGCGGCCTCGACGATCTCCTCGGCGCGGCGTTCACCCTCCTGGCGTATCTCTTCCGCACGCGCGTTGGCCTCGTCCCGGATGTCCGAGACGACATTGTCCAAACTCATTGATGAAAAAGCGGCGTTAGATCAGGAAGAACCCGACGACTGCAAGAATAACCAGCGTCTCAGGAAGGACTGTCATGATCAGTCCGTTGACGAAGAGGCTGTCGTCTTCGGCGATCGCCCCCATCGCGGCGGCGCCGATTCCTCGCTCCGCATACCCCGCACCCAGAGCGGCGAGGCCCAGCGCGAGTGCTGCAGCGGCGTTCGGTTCGATAGCTGGCGCGGCTGTCCCGGTCTCCTGTAGGAATACTTCGAGCATTGTGTTGATAGTAGCCGGATATTCGTTTCCGAGCGTGTGTTGATGCGGCCACGTGATTCATAAAGCTTCCCAAACGGATCGACATATCTGCCGCAGAGTGATCCTACACGGCGGTATTCGACGGATACGACGATCCTCGTCTGTGGGAGTGACCCACGCTGAGCGGCGGGACATACGGGTCAGCGGCGGTCGGGAATCCGCCGCAGCGAACGGCGTCAGAAAGACAGCGTATTCGGCCTCGGACGGATTGTCGTACGCAACCATCCGGCACCGCTCACACGGGTCGGCGATGGTTGGACGGCCGTTGCCGTCCCCCGGCTTAGTCCTCCGTGGTGAAGCGGCGGTCGTACCCGAACGGGTCGTACTCCCGACCGCCCCCGTCGAAGAACTTGTTGAAGAACTCCACGTACTCCAGACGCACCGACTGAAGCCCCGCGCTCGTGACGCCGAGCGCAAGCACGAGCAGGTGGCCGACCACCAGCACGAGGAGTCCAACGAGCATCGCCGCCGCGCTGCCGTGGACGAGCCCGCCGAACATGATCTCGGTCACCTCGTGACCGTGGGCCATCGACCCAACCTCGGGCATGTGTCCCAGGCCGAAATGCCACTCCGCGTCGGGGCCGGTCTCGGTCACGTAGACGCCGAAGAACATCAGGTTCACCGTGAACGCCATCCCCGCCTTCGCGAGCAGGACCGCAGCGAGCCGGGTGTACGAGAGCACGTTCACCAAGACGTTCAGGAACTCGACCGCCTCAATCGGTTCACCGACGATGAGGAGCCCGAGCCCGATGAAGAACGCCAAGAGTGGGAGCGTGAACGGTCCGTTGATGACCGGGATGGTGAAAAGCTCCATCGCCGGGAAGCCGGCGAATCCCAGCGGCAGGACGCCCTCGCTCGAAAATGTCGTGTAGATGAACTCGGGGGCGGTCCCACGGAGGGCATCGCTGAACACCCACACCCACAGCCCGTTCATCATCAGGAGCCACGAGCCGTTCTCATAGACGGCGTGTTTGAGGTCGTGTAGCTGGTAGTCGTCGGCGAACCCGACGAGCCACGCGATGTTGAGGTGGAAGACGCCGGCGAGGACGCTGACCACGAGCCACCCGCGCGCCCAGTCGATTCCGGCGGGCGAGAGCCCCTTCTCGATCGGGGCGTGGGCCAGCCCCACGACGCCCTCCCAGAGGTACGTCGAGATGACGTGAAGCCCGAACAACTCGCCGTAGAGGACCCCGAAGACCGCGGTGAATATCCCCGCCGCGATCGTCACGCCACCCATACTCCGGAACGCCGGGCTGTCCTCGAAGTTGGTGTAGAGGAAGTAGCCGATCGCGGTGTAGATGATACCGTACCCCAGATCGCCGATCATGAATCCGAAAAAGGCCGGGAAAGTGAGGAATATCACGACGGTGGGGTCGAACTCCCGGTAGCTCGGCCGGCTGACCGCCTGCACTAGGACCTCGAACGGCTTGACCACGCCGGGGTTGTCCTGCACCGTCGGCGGCTCGTCGTCGTCCATGACGACAGGCGTCCCCCCGTCGGCACGGGCGTCGTCGGTACTCCCGCCGTCGGCGGCCGTGGGCGACCCGACCTCGCCGCCCGGTTTCCCGGGATCGGCCGGCACGTCCTCGCGGACGTGGTCGGTGCCATCGGCCGAGAACCGCGCGCGCTCGAGCTCTTCGACCTCGACGCGGTCGCCGACCGCGTCTTCGATGGCGGCCTCGAAGTCGAGGTACTCCTCGCTGGGGATCCACCCCTCGGCGACGAACGCGTTGTCGGTGGTCGCAAACGACAGCGGCGCCTCGGTCCGCTGGACGTCGATCGAGAGCTTCTCTTCGGCCGCCAGCAGAAAGCCCGCCGCGTCCGTCTTTTCGGATTCGAGCTCCGCGTCGACGGTGTCGAGGTCGGACTCGAGCCGGTCGCGCTCGTGTTCCAGTTCCGCGGCGTACTCCCCGGGACTGCCCTCGCCGTCGGGGACGTCGAGTGCGGTGAACTCCGCACCCACCAGGGCGTCGTTGAGAGCGTCGCCGGCGTCGGTCTCTGCGGCCGGCCGCGCGAAGACACAGAGCGTGTCGTCCCCGGCAAACACCTGGTAGGTCTCGATCGCCGCCGCGTCGCCGAGGGCGCGTTCGACCGTCTCGCGGTCGCCGGTCCCGACGGCGACCTCAAGGGTGTCGTACCCCGACAGCAGGTCGAGGTCGATGCCGAGGTCGACGAACGGCTCGATCGATTCGAGGTCGTCGTCGATCGACCGGATCTGCGATTCGAGGTCCTGGCGCCGGTCGTCGAGGTCGTTGACCCGTGTCCTGATCTCCGCGAGCTCCTCGTCGAGGGCGTCGTCGGTGACGATCCGGGTCGGTCCGGCGTCCTCGGCGTCGAGACCGAGAATGCTCTCGAGCGCGCGGACGGTCACCAGCCGCTCGGAGGACTCCTCGGCACCCGATGCGGGGTCGCCCGGCTCGAAGCCTTCCCAGGAGCCGTCGTACTCGGTAACGTGCAGTAGGTTCAGGCCGTGGACGGTGTCAATGACCGCCTCCATCACTGCACTCGATCCCGTCACCGAGACCTTGCTCATGCGCTCAGGTCTGAGCATCTACCGCCTCCTCGACCCGTTCGATCGTGTATTCGACCGCCTCCTCGGCGTGTTCCTCGGCGGACGCGATCAGTTCTTCCCGGTCTTCGGCCCCCTCCTCGACGAGCTGCTCCTTTTCGGCCTCGATCTCCTCGCGGGCCTCCGCGAGGCGTTCGGCCTCGTACTCGTCGGCCTCGGCCTCCGCGTCGGCGCGAATCTCGTCGGCCTCCCGCCGAGCCGCCTCGATCCGCTCGTCGCGGTCCGCCTCCGCCTCCGTAATGATCTCGTCGGCGTCGGACTCGGCCGCCTTGATCCGTTCGAGAACCTCTGGTCTCGGCATATTCGTATCACCGAACAGTTACGGAACGGCGTATAAGGTGTTTGCGGAACGCCCCGGCGAACCGCCGTTCACCGTTCGGTAGCGCGGAGGCCCCGTCCGCAGCGAGCGAAGCGAGCAGGGGGGAGAAAGCGCGTTCGCATCGGTGCAAGACTCGCCGAGATACACCCTGCCACACTCTCCGGGGAGCAAAATGGACCGCGTGGAGAGGCCGCCGTAGACCGGGCCTGAATCCGGGGATGACGAAGCCAGAGAGTGGCCGAGAACACCGGAAATTACAGTCGGGTGCGACGGCTTCGGACTTCGACCACGGGACGAAACACCGCGCAGGAACCCCCTTCGCGTGCTCGTCTTGCCGGCGTGAACCGCGCCACGTCCACGCACGGGGGCGGATGGAAACCGCACGGGGAACGCCCCGCCCTCAACAAGCGAACCGCACGGGGAACGCCCCGCCCTCAACAAGCGAGCCGACCCGCGAGCGAGTAGGGCGGGGTAGTCTACTCGTCCGGCTCCGTCGCCCGGATCCGCACCGTTATTGCGGTCGCGTCCGTTACAGCGACCAATGGGTATCCTCGAAGACAAGGCGAACGCGCGCCTGTTCTACAAATACCTCTCGAAGGTGTACGACCGCATCAACCCCGCTATCTGGAACGAGGAGATGCGCAACGACGCCCTGGAGTGGTTCGCGATTCGGGAGGACGACCGCGTTCTCGACGTGGGGTGTGGAACCGGGTTCGCGACCGAGGGGTTACTCCAGTACACCGACAACGTCTACGGCCTCGATCAGAGCCGCCACCAGATGGAGAAGGCGTTCGCGAAGTTCGGGGCCCGGAATCGGGTCCGGTTCCACCGCGGTGACGCCGAACGGCTGCCGTTCGCGGACGACTCCTTCGATAAGGTCTGGTCGTCGGGATCGATCGAGTACTGGCCGAACCCGGTCGACGCGCTCGCGGAGTTCCGCCGGGTGGTCAAACCCGGGGGTCGCGTTCTCGTGGTCGGCCCCGACTACCCCGAAAACCCCGTGTTCCAGCGGCTCGCCGACGCGATCATGCTGTTCTACGGCGAGACGGAGGCCCAGCGCATGTTCGAGGCGGCAGGGTTTGTCGACATCGAACACCACATCCAGCAGAACAAGCCGGGCACACCCAAAGCCATCACCACCATCGCGCGCGCACCGGCGGACAAGGCGGCCGGCAGGGCCGTCGAAACAGCCGATAACGCTGACGCCTCTCCCGACGCCGACGCTGACGCCTCTCCCGACGCCGACGCTGACGCCTCTCCCGACGCCGACGCTGACGCCTCTCCCGACGCCGACGCCGAGGCCGACGCCTAGTCCGCGGTTCCCCGCACCGTCGCCACCCGTTCGTCGCCGACGTAGATCCTCACCGACACGGTCCGGCCCGGGGCCGGTTCCGGGTCGTTTGTCCCTGCCACCCGGACCGACCCGGTCTCTTTCGGACTCCAGGTTCCGTCGCTCGCAACGTTGAACGGCCCGGTCGGGCCGCCCCGGAACCCCGTTGCGGCGAAGAACGGCACCGGCGGCTGGTGAGCGAGCGGCGTGCCGTCGATTGCGACGACCAGCCGAACCCGTTCGGTCCGGAGATCCGGCCCCGCCTCGTGGGTCACCGCGATCGCGTCGCCCTCAACGGTGAGCGACACCGCGATCGACCCCGGCGCACCGGGGTCGTCGCCTCCGAGGTCCTGGCCGGTCGCCGTCGCAACCGCCTCCGCGCCGGCGGCGACGACGCCCCCGAGCGCGAGGCCGACCGCGAGCAGGACAACGACGCCGACCACCGGAGCTGTGCCGCGTGCCATCACGGGGGGGCTGGCCGCGCTCTCGGGGATGAACCTTCGGTCTAGTCACCCGGCACCTCCGCCCGCAACACAGCACCGCTCACCCGGCCGGCGTCGCCGTCGGGGTCGTCGTCCCCGCGGTGTCGGTTCTGTCTCCGGTGCTGTTGTCCGTCGCGCCGTAGACCGACGGCGTCCGCGTCGGGTCGACCGAGAGCACGACCACCGAACTCCCGTCGATCGCGGTCACCTGGTAGGTCCCCGTGGGTGCGACGGTCCACAGCGACCCGTCGCCACCGGTCCGCCCGACGACCGCACTCCGACCGCCGGGCGGGCCGACGGTGATCTGGGCGTCTACCGGCTCGGCGTCGTCCGTGCTGTTGAGCCGGAGTCGGGTCGGGCCACCCGGATACGTCCGGTGGGCGGTCAGTTCCAGGCCGTCGCGCGTGGCCGACACGGAATTCGGTGTCATAACCTGGTCGAGCGGCCGGAACTGGAACTCCTTGAACACCCGCTGGCTCCCGCTGTCGACGAACGCCACCAGCCGGCCGCGGCGGTGTTCGATGGTGACGCGTGTGCTGTCGCTGCCGGGGTTCCCCAGCGTGTCGTCGCGGAGGCGTTCTGCCGCGATCGTGGGGTAGGCCCCTTCGGTGACGTTCACTGCGTCAGCCAGGGTGAACTCGCCGTTGTCGCCGCCGCGGAGCGGCTCGCGGTACACCTCACGCACGTACGTCCCGTCACGGAGGATCCCGAGCGCGACGCTCTCGGGACCGGTCTGGACGAAGAACCGGGCGGAGTCGGCTTCACCGGTGAGGACCGCCGCGGCGTGCCCGCGAACTGGGCCGGTGAGGGTGTTCAACTCGAGTTCGATGTTGCCGAACCGCGACGATGGGATGCTGAACCCCGGGGTTGACTCCACAACCGATTGGATTCGCTCCCGGCGGTCCTCGAGTTCTCGGGCCTCCGCGTCGATCTCGGCGAGTTCATAGAGGAGCCGCCGCGGCGGCAACTCCGCCCGGGCGTACGCGTCAACCACCTGCCGCTGGCGGGCGCGGAGGGAGATCACCCGCTGTTCGATCGCGCTGACCTCCTGGAGCAGCAGCTGCTGGCGGCGCTCGTCGGACTCTGCCGAATCGATGCGTTCGAGCGCCGTCCCGGTTGACACCCGCAACCCGGTGGTTGTGGACTCGAACGCCAGCCCGCTACCGAGTTCGACCGATTCGAGCTCCAGGCTGCTCCGGGTGCTTGCGCCCGACGGGATGGCGAGGACGTTCAACGGCAGTTCGGCGGCCCCGGTCTGCGGGTCGGCGTTGGCCTGCGCCGGGGCTCCGGGTGTCGTCACCGCCGGTTGGGTGGGTGTGGCGGCCGCGGCGGTGTCCGCGCCCCACGTGTTGTCGGGGGTGGCGGGCCCGGCTGCCAACGGCGCCGGATCCGCGACGGCGACCCCCGAGAGCACCACGAGGAGGGCGACTGCGGGAGCGAGGGCGCGCATACAGAGAACGTAGCGCCGGGGCTGTAATAAAAACGCCCCATCCCGGTTTCGGGTGACCGCACCGACCCGCCCGATGGAAAGCGTTTTGACCGTTCCACGAGCACTGCCAGCAAATGCGGACGTCCGCGCTGTGGATCGCCCTCCTTCTCGTGGTCGCTGCGGTCGCACCAGCGTCGGCGTTTGCTGCGGCCCCAGCCGCTGACGCGGACCGCTCAATCCCGTCGCGGGCGACACAGCCGGTCGACGCCGCACTCGGCGGCGAGGGCGTCCGGTTTCAGACCGACGACGCCGGCGCCGCACCCACCACCGTCGAGGTCTCGCTCCGCGAGGACCGCAGCGCGTTCTGGCGGATCGAGGCGGCGTACGCGCTTGAGACCGACAACGAGACCGCAGCCTTCCGGACGGTGGCCGACCGCTACGAGTCGGGTGAGGCGGACGTCGGCCCCAACGCCGTGCTCTTCGAGACCATCCAACGGCGGGCGAGCGAGGCCACCGGCCGGGAGATGGCGATCGCGAACGTGACGTATCACTCCTCGGTCGACGACTCAGCCGACCGCGGCACGCTCGCGCTCACCTTCCGGTGGAGCAACTTCCTGCGGGCGGGCGAGAACGGGACCTTGGTGCTCGACGACGCGTTCAGGCTCCCGACCGCCAAGGAGGACCGACAGCGCACGTGGCTGTCGGTCTTCGACAGGAGCCAACAGATTCGGATCCGGCCGCCCGACGAGTACACCGTGACGAGCACGTCGATTCCGGTGCAACAGCGCGAGAACGCGGTCGTGCTGGCGGAGCCCTCGGATTTCGAGGGCGAGTCCGCGCTCCGGATCACCTACACGCCCGTTGAGCAGACCGACCAGTTCCCGGTCGGGCTTCTCGCGGGGATCGGTGTCGTCGCGGTCGTCGCCGTCGCCGGCGGGGTGTGGGTGCTTCGGCAGCGCTCCGGCGGCGGCGCCGGTGGAGCGCCGCCGGCGACGCCCGGCGATACCCCGCCTTCGGCCGGCACCACCGACCCGACCGATCCGGCGGATACCGACGCCGACGGCACGCCCCCCACGGCAGCAGCCGACGACAGCGACAGTGCCGACGGCGAGGACGTCGACCTCTCGCTGCTCTCCGACGAGGAGCGTGTCGAGCGGCTGTTGGCGCAGAACGACGGCCGCATGAAGCAGGCCACGATCGTCGACGAGATGGGGTGGTCGGACGCGAAGGTCTCACAGTTGTTGTCGGCGATGGCCGACGAGGGGCGGATCAACAAGCTCCGGCTCGGCCGGGAGAACCTCATCTCTCTGCCCGACGACGACGCCGGCGACAACGAGGCAGCCTGACAGCCACCCGTGAGTGAACTCGTGGGGTGTCGGCGTGAAACGCTGTACCCCGGGTGACCGGCAGCACCGTTCCGGAACCTCTTTTGCCGCGCCATCCGGATCTGGGCGTAATGGAGTACCTGGAGCGTCGGGTCTCGATGGTCGAGGACCGCCTCGAGGCCGTGATCGAGGCGGTCGACCCCCCGGAACTGTCCGCGGAGGTCGCCCACGTCGCGCTCGCGGGCGGCAAGCGCGTCCGGCCGGCGGTCACCGTCCTCTCGTGTGAGGCCTGCGGCGGCGACCCCGAGGACGCGGTCGACTTCGCGGTCGCGATCGAGTTGGTCCACAACGCCTCGCTCGTGATCGACGACATCATCGACCGCTCCGACGTGCGGCGCGGCACCACCAGCGCGTGGACGGAGTACGGCTACGGCCCCGCGATCATCGCCTCGGACGGCCTGCTGGGCGAGGCGTTCGCGCTCCTCTCCCGGGACGACCACGCCATGGAGATCGTCGCCGAATCGATGGCGGAACTGGGCGAGGGCGAGGCCACGGAACTCGTGGCCCGCCCCACCAACGAGCGGGAGTATATGCTTCTCGCTCGTCGGAAGACCGGCGCGCTGTTCCGCGCGGCCGCCGAACTCGGCGCGGTCGCGGCCGACGCCGACCCGTTCACCATCGAGGCGTTCGGCGACTACGCCGAGCGGGTTGGGGTCGCGTTCCAGATCCGCGACGACGTCCTCGACGCCACCGCCGACGCCGACGCCCTCGGCAAGCCCACCGGCCAGGACGCGCAGATGGACCGCCCCTCCCTGGTGCAGGTCACCGAACTCACCGTCGAGGAAGCCGACGGACGGGCCCGCACCCAGTCGGAACAGGCGCTCGACGCCTTAGCGACCTCCAACGTCGACGAAAGCGACTCCCTGGAGTATCTCCGGCACCTCGCCGAGTTCGTCGTGGTTCGGGAGCGGTAGCAGCCCCGCTGGGCGGGTCGCGGCGTCGGCGATCACCCGTTGGCCGCCTCGGCCGCAGTCGGGAACCTCGATTCCGCGATCGCGAACGCGAGCGTGCTGAACACCCCGAGGAGCGTCCCCGCTGTCAGCCCGATCGCGACCCCCGTCAACGAGAACGACCGCACGCCCGCGACCGCCTCGGGCAGGAAGAACCCCGAGACGACGTAGAGCACGACCCCGATGGCGACGACGTAGAACGGCGCGTTGAGGTACCGCCACTCGAAGCGGTCGGCGAGGTACTCGTCGGTGACCTGCCCCAGACTCGAGGTGACGCCCGCAGCGGCGAACCACTGGACCGCACCGTGGATCAACGCCGCGAGAACGATCGGCGGCGTCGGGTCGATCACGTTCGCGCGCACCGTCCCGAGGAGCGCGTAGCCCCGGAATCCGCCGACGACGAGCAGCGCCGCCGCGGCGACGTAGGTGATGAGCGTGACCCGGCCCTCGTAGAGCACATCCCGGACGCGCTCTGCGCTCTCGTCGACAGCGCCTTCCAGCCCCAACCCGCGAAACAGGGTGTAGAGCCCGAGTAGCGCAGAAATGACCCCCAACACCACCGCGCCGGGGACGTCGAACAGGCTCGCAATCGTGACGAACGGGTAGATGAGAAGCAGGATCCCCAGCGGCACCAGGATTGTCCCGCGGGTTTCGGGGTCGGCGAGCACCTGCTTCATAGTGTAGTAGATCGATTCGAGGTCCTGGGCCTGTCGGACGACCACGCGGCGGACGCTGTCGATCGGCACCCGCGAGCGGACCACCGGCAGCACCGATTCGTCCTGGGCGCCGTCGGTGATCACGATCGCACCGACGTTCTCGCCGGTCGAAAGCCCCGCGAGCACCCGGTCGATCTCGTCGCCGATCGCCCGATTGGCCTGCACGTCACCGCCCTGGGTGCCGGTGACGGCCGCGACGGTCACCGCCTCGTCGACGTCGGGATCCGACCGGAGCGCGTCGTACTCGTGGATGCCTTGGAACAGCACGTTGACGTCGGAGTCCTCCGGGTCGACCGTCGCGAGGTCGACGGCCGCGGCCTCGACTGCGTCCCGGCCCACGATCGGGGTGTCGGCGCCGGTCTTCCGGCCGAGGTCGTCGTCGAGGTCGACACAGAGGACCAGCAGCATCCCTCGAACGTACGTCGCCGGAGTATATCTGTTTTCGGGAGCGAGGGCGGTCGCTCCCGGTGTTGCTACCGCGGCGCCGCGTCGCGGTCGACACCGGCACCCCGACGGCCGGCGGCGCGGGCGGAGATGGGTATATTCGACTCGAGTCCTCACTACGTATGTCGTGTCGAAACGCCCCGGCATCCGGGCGGTTGCGCTCCTCCTCGTCGTCCTCACGGCGGGGTGCGGGACGACCGCGTATCCGACGGACAACCCCGAACAGAACGCGACGCTGCCGGGGTACGACCCCGGCTCGGACGTGTCGCCGGTCGAGACGCGGGCGTTCTGGGACCGCTCGTCGAACTGGGAGGATCCCGACGTCCGGAACGCCACCGTCACCAGCCGAGCCTACGCGTACCCCACCCTGCGCGGCACCGACGCCGCCGTTGTCTACACGACTCCCAAGAAGCCCTACGTCGAGTCCGACCGCCCGCGGTCGATGTCGCCGGTCGAACTAGCGGCTCTCGCCACCCGGTCGGTCGACACTCCGTTGCCCGGCACCGACAGCCGGCGAGTGTTCTCCGGGACGCTGCTCGACAGGGAGGTCCCGGTCCAGGCGCTGACCGACGGCAACGGGACAACCACCGGGTACGTTGCCCATGTTGCGACCAGCGATGCGGTCGTGGTCGTGGTCGTGGTCGTTGCCGGCGGCGCCGACCGCCGGACCGTCACGCGCGTCCTCAGCAACGTGACGCTGAACAGCGGGGTCGCGGCCGCGGGCTGACCCCGTCGGGTCGCTCGTTCCGAACCCGCTCCGGTCACAATCGACGACCGCCGACACCCGCAGCCAACAGTATAAATACCGCGCGTCCGGCGGTCGAACCATGCTGGACGAACTCCTCGGCCGGGCCGAGCTGAAAGACCGGATCGAGGCACTCCAAGAGGAGAAGCGCCACCTCCAGCGCCGGGCAGAGGCCGAAGAGGAGCGGCGCTCGGAGGCCGCGCGGAAGCGCCAGGAGGCCGAAGCCGAGGTCAACCGGCTGGAGGACCGGATCGGGGGACTTGAAGAACGGATCGGGCGGCTTTCGGCGACCGACGACGTTGAGGTGTCGTTCCGCGGGACCGAGACCCTCCGCGGCGACCGTCGGGACGAGGTGCTCGCGCGGCTTGATTCGTTCGAGACCAGTGCGGAAGGAGCGCTGACCGCGATGGTCACCGAGGACGTTCCGGACGCCCTCCGCGACGTGCTCGGCGAGCGGACGGCGCTGATCAGGCGGGCGGCCCCGTGTCTGGTCTGCGTCGACGACGCCGGCTTGGTCGCGGCCGGACTCGCCCCGCCGACCCCGCCCGCGCCGTTCGTGGAGTGGGGCGACTCGTTCCGGATCGACCGGTCGTGGTTCGCCCCGGTCAAGCCGACGTGGGTCGCTCTCGTCCGGTCGGATCGGTTCGCGCTTGGGGTTTATGCTGGTGACGCGGTCACGCCGCTCGACGAGATCGAGTCCGACGTGCGGGGCACACACTCGAAAGGCGGGTTCTCGCAGGCGCGGTTCGAGCGCCGGCGGGACCAGCAGGTCGACGAACACCTCGGCCGCGCCCGCGAGGCGCTCGAAGCGCACCTCGGCGCCGACGCTGGCGAGGAGTCCCGAGCGGGATCCGGCGCCGACGGCCCGACACCCCCAGCCGACGCCGACGTGGTCGTGCTCGGTGAGCAGACGGTGCTGGGGCGGTTCACCGACCTCGCAGACCGGACGGCCACGGTTGACGCCACGGGAGACCCCGCCGACGCGCTCCGGAGCGCGGTCCGGGACTTCTGGGCCGTCCGGCTGTCGCTTCTGTGATCCGGGTCGTGCCACCCAGACCGCCCGCATCCCCAACCGACCGCGACGACTAAGATCGGGGACCGTCATCTCCCAGACTGTGCCAGACACGCCAGCCACACACAGCGACCGGGTCGTCGTTCTCGCACACGGGCAGTTTCCCGGCCGGGCGAAGACCGCGGTCGGCGTGCTCAAATACAGCGACAGCGATGTCGTGGCCGTTCTCGACCGCGAGCGCGCGGGCACCGCCGCCGCGGATCACCGGTCGGACCTCCCCGACGTTCCGATCGTGGCGTCGATGGACAACGCCCCGGCGGCCGACACGCTGCTCATTGGGATCGCGCCCATCGGCGGAGGGTTCGACGAGTCGTGGCGGCCGGACGTCCGAACCGCGATCGAACGTGGGTGCGACGTAGTCGCGGGGCTCCACTACTTCCTCGCCGCCGACGACGAGTTCGCCGCACTCGCCGCCGAACACGGTGTCTCCCTCCGTGACGTTCGGCGACCCGATCCGGACATCGGTGTCGCGGGCGGGCGGAGCGCCACCGTCGACGCCGACGTGGTGTTGACGGTCGGCACCGACTGCTCGGTGGGGAAAATGACCGTCGCGCTCGAACTGGTCGATGCGGCCCGCGAGCGCGGCGTCGACGCGGGGTTCGTTCCCACCGGGCAGACGGGGATCGTGATCGCCGGGTGGGGGACCCCGGTCGACCGGGTGGTCTCGGACTTCACCGCGGGCGCGGTTGAAGCCATGATCTCCGAGGCTAGCGACGACCACGACGTCCTGTTCGTGGAGGGACAAGGCAGCATCGTCCACCCGGCGTACTCGGCGGTCACCTGCGGGATCCTTCACGGCGCGATGCCCGACGCGATGGTCCTGTGTCACGAGGCGGGCCGGGAGGTGGTCCACGGCTACGAGTCGTTCGACCTCCCTCCGGTGCCGGAGTACGTCGACCGCTACGAGCAACTGGCCGCGCCGGTCCACGACAGCGAGGTCGTCGCGGGCGCGGTGAACACGAGCGGGATCGACGCGGACGGGGAAGCGCGAGCCGCGGCCGACGACTACGCCGACGCTATCGGTGCGCCCGCGACCGACCCGATCCGGTTCGGCGCTGACGCGATCCTCGATCCGATCCTCGGAGGCCGGTAGCGCATGCTCGATACCGAGTTCGAGCGGGTTTCGCTTCCGATTTCGGACGCGTTCACCATCTCGCGCGGGACACAGGAGACCGCCGAGAACCTGGTGGTTCGGATCTCCGACGGGTCGGGGGCCACCGGCGTCGGCGCCGCCGCCCCCTCGCCCCACTACGGTGAGTCCGCCGCAACGGTCGAAGCCGTCCTCCCGGCTCTGCTGTCGGTCGTCGAGTCAGTCGGCGACCCGCACGCACGCCAGCGGATCGAGCGGGACCGAAAGGACGTGATCGCCGACAACCCCGCCGCCCACGCCGCGGTCGACATCGCACTCTCCGATCTCGCCGCGAAACGCCTTGGCGTCCCGCTGTACCGCAAGTGGGGACTCGACCCCGACGCGACCCCGATGACGTCGTTCACGATCGGGCTCGATTCAACTGACCGGATGCGGGAGAAGGCAGCGGCGGCGGCCGACGCGGGCCACGAGGTCCTGAAGGTGAAGCTCGGAACCGACCGCGATAGCGAAATCATCGCAGCGGTCAGAGACGCCGCGCCCGACGCCCGACTGCGCGTCGACGCCAACGGGGCGTGGACCCCGAACGAAGCCATCCGGCAGATCGACGCGCTCGCGGACCACGACGTGGCGTTCGTCGAACAGCCGGTGCCCGCCGCCGACCCCGACGGGCTCCGATACGTGTACGAGCGCTCCCCGCTCCCGGTCGCGGCCGACGAGTCGTGTGTGACACTCCCGGACGTGCCCGCGGTCGCCGACCGGGCCGACATCGCGAACATCAAGCTCATGAAGTGCGGCGGACTCGGGCCGGCCCGCCGGATGATCCACGCTGCTCGCGCCCACGGATTGGAGGTGATGCTCGGGTGTATGATCGAGACGAACGCTGCGATCGCGGCGGCGTGTCACCTCGCGCCGCTACTGGACTACGCCGATCTCGACGGATCCCTTCTCCTCGAATCCGACCCCTACGCCGGCGTCCCGGTCGACGGCGACGGGATCCACCTGTCGGCGCTCGACGACCGCGGACTGGCCGGGACGGGCGCGCGACGGGACGAGTGAGACCAGCGAAACAACGTCCGGGAGACCGGATCGCGCCGCTCAACCGTCGTCCCGCTCACGCGATGCTGGCTACAGAACCCATCAGGGCGGGAATGGAAGGGGCTGCGCGCTTGACGAACCCGGACGATGCAAGCACCGAGGAGCGAACCGGGCGAGACCGGAGGTCTCGCTGGAAACCGGCGGCCCGCCGCCGGTGACGCAGTGAGCGACGAAGCGCGTCGTCCGAGAGGGCCGCCCTCTCAGGATCACGAAAGACGCTGCGCGTCTCTCGGACGACAGCGAGTCCCGGGAGTCGAGCGCGCAGAGGCCTTCGGGCTCGTAGTCGGTCCGTTCACATCAGCGCTGCCTACTCCCACATCGCACGGTTCCGCGAACGAAGCGCTTAGAAGTGGTTCGGGCGTAATACGGGTATGACCGACTCCGACCCACAGATCACGCTGTACCGACTCCAGGCGTGCCCGTTCTGCGAGCGCGTCGTGCGGGTGCTCGACGACCTCGACGTAGCGTACGACTCCCGGTTCGTCGAGCCGATGCACTCCGAGCGCAACGTCGTCAAACGTGTCTCGGGCAAGCGGAGCGTCCCAGCGATCGTCGACGGTAACACCGGGGTCACGATGTCGGAATCCGCAAACATCGTGGCGTACCTCGAACGCACCTACGGCGACGGGGGGGCCGCCTGATGGAGTTGGGGTTCGAGGTCATCGACCTCCCGACGAGCGACCATCCGGAACCCGGCGACACCGCCCCCGACTTCACCCGGCCGCTGGTCGGCCCGGAGTACTGGGCGGACGCGTCGCTGTCGGACGTCGTCGGGGGGCCGACGCTGCTCGCGTTCCACCCGATGGACGGCGCCTTCCCCGCGACGTATATGTGGAACGCGATCGACGACCACGGGTTCGCCGAGGACGTCCAACTGGTCGGCGTTTCCGCGTCGTCGCCGTACGAGCACAAGGACCTCCTCGAAGAGCGCGCCGAGGGCGCCCGGCTCTTTTCCGACCCTGACGCGGGCGTTGCGGAGGCGTACGACGTCGAGAACCACCTCGACGGAATGGAAGGCGTGACCGAACACCGACCGGCGGTGTTCCTGCTTGACGCCGACCGGACGGTCCAGTACGCGTGGGTCGCCGACGAGTGGCCGGCGTTCCCCGACTACGAGGAGGTCGCCGCGGCGATCGACGAGCACGCATAGGTAGCAATAGCTCTCCGAAGGCACTGGTTCGTTAGGGCTGAAATCGGAGAGAACAGCGCGGAGACGACCGTGGAAGCCCCCGCGCAACCGATCCGAGCCTTCTGCCCGAGGTGATCCTCAGACTTCCCGCGTGAGTCCGTCCCGAAAGTCCCGGCCGAAATAGTGACCCACGATCGAGACGAGGAAGCCAGTTCCGACCCCGACGCCGACGATCGCGACGCCGTAGTCCGCGAGGAACTGCACCGCGACCGGCGCGAAGATGCTTGTGAGCGTCCCGAGCAGGAACGCCGTGCCCGCCGCGACCGCACCGGCGAGGCCGACCTCCAGGTATCGGCTGCGGGAGCCGATCAGCCCCGCCGCGAACGCGACCGCGAGCAGCCCGAGGAACCGTCCGACCGACCCCACGATCGGGATCGCTCCGCCCGCGACCACGCCCGCGACGGAGGCGACGAGGATCACGAGGAACGACCGGAGCGAGAAGGAGGGACCGACCCCAGACGGCAGCAGGCCGCGGAGCCGACTTCCGGAGCTGGCATCGCTCGTACTGTCGGCGCGACCGGCCGCGTCGATGCCGGTGTCGTCGTTGAGGTCGTCGAGCAGCGCGGCGGGGTCGTCGTAGTCGGCGTCGCGTTCGTCGGAGCGTTGCATACGGGGTTGTAGGCGTCGCGCGTGGTTACTCTTGTGCCTGCTTCGGCCCGACCGAGTTCGGATGCACGACAGCCGACCGAGAATTCGCAGTCGGGCGGGAATGAAATCGGCTTTCGAGATGTTCGTGATCGATCCGACGACGGGCAATGGAGTGGATTCAAGTCCGCGCCGGGGATACCTGGGAGTATGAACCCCGGAGACCGCGTCCGTGTCGACCGCGCGGGCGTCACGAATGAGGGTGTGTTGATGCCCTCCTCGACCCCGGACCACCTCGTGGTCAAACTCGACGGCGGGTACAACGTCGGGATCGAACGCGCCGAGGCCGACGTCAAAGTCGTCGAATCCGACGTCTACGACGTCGACTCCGCACACTCGGAGTCCGAGACCTCCGAGATCGAGTTCGACGAGGCCCTCCCGACGATCTCGCTCATCTCAACCGGCGGCACGATCGCCTCCACCGTCGACTACCGAACCGGCGCCGTCACCGCGCAGTTCGACGCCGAGGACGTGCTCCGCGCGGTCCCCGACCTCGCCGGGCGCGCCAACTACCGCGGCCGGGTCGTCGCCAACATCCTGTCGGAGAACATGACCGCCGGCGTGTGGCAGGACCTCGCCGAGGTCGTCGCCGAGGAGATCCGCGCGGGCGCCGACGGCGTGGTGGTGATGCACGGCACCGACACGATGCAGTTCACCGCGTCGGCGCTGTCGTACATGCTCGACACGCCCGTGCCGATCGTGTTCACCGGCAGCCAGCGCTCTGCGGACCGCCCGTCGTCGGACAACGTTATGAACGCGGTCTCGGCGGTCGAGGCCGCCAAATCCGACGCCGCGGAGGTGCTCGTGTGTATGCACGCCTCGACCGACGACAACGCGTGCGCGCTCCACCGCGGCACGAGAGTTCGAAAGAACCACACCTCCCGCCGGGACGCCTTCGAGACCGTCGGCGCCGAACCGGTAGGCAACGTCGACTACGACTCCGGAACCGTCGAGTTCCGTCGTGAGTACGCCGAGCGCGACGCCGTCGACCTCAACGTCCGAACCGGGCTGAACGGGAACGTCGACCTCCTCAAATCCACGCCCGGGCTGGACGTCGATCGGTACGCCGACATGCTCCGCGACGCCGATATCGACGGGCTCGTGATCGAGGGGACCGGGCTCGGCCACGTCCACACCGACCTCATCCCGGTCGTCGAGGAACTGACCGACGACGGCGTCGTGGTCGCGATGACCAGCCAGTGTCTGGCGGGTCGCGTCTGCGACCGGGTGTATGACACCGGCCGCGACCTGCTTGACGCCGGCGTCGTCGAAGCCGGCGACACGCTCCCCGGGACGGCGAAGGTGAAGCTGATGTGGGCGCTGGAGAACCTCGCGCACCCCGCCGACGCGATGCGGCGGTCGCTCGCGGGCGAACTCCAGGAGCGGTCGGTTCCGTGGACCTAACGGCGGCGGCCAGCCGAACTCGGCTCCGACGAACCACCGGACGACGAGACCCCCCGTAGCAGATGACCGACGACAACGCCACCACTTCACCGCGAGACCCGGACGAGAGCCCCACTGCGGACGCAGCCTACGTCTGCAGCGACTGCAGCCGCGCGTTCCACACCGCGGACCTCCGGGTCCTCCACCGCGGCGTCAGGCACCCGAACGCGCTCGACGCCGCGGAGCAGGAGGCGTACCGAGAGGTCTATCTGGAAGAAGAGCGGGCGATCCGGTCGTTTCGCATCCGTGCGCTCGGGATTCTGGTCGTCCTGTACTTCGGGCTACTGTTCCTCTATGTGGTCTATGCGTCGTGAAGCGCCGCGGTGGCTCCCCCGGATTGCGGGCGTCGCGGTTGCGACTGCCGTGTCTGTGGTCGGCATCGCCATTCTCGCCCGCGGTGTCGCCGCGAGCAACGCCGCGGTCGGGCTCTCGGACGCCGCCGGCGACGCCCTGGCGGTCCCGCGGTGGCTCTACGTCGCGACCGGCGGCGCCGCCATCGGCGCCTCTGCGCTGCTCGCGGGCTTTGTCACCGACCGCGGATTCGTGGCGGCGATCCACAGGTGGCGGCGCGACCTCGGCGGCGGTCGCGTCCGTCGCGTCGCCGGTACCGCAGCGGGTGTCGTCGGCGCCGGCCTCGTCACGCTCGTGGTCTACCGCGGGTTCGCCGGCCCCCAGATCTCGACGGTCAACTTCGCGGTGGTCGTGACCTTCGCGGGCGGACGCGCGGGGTTGACGATGGCGGCCTACCTGGTCGGCAACGTCTGGCCCGCACTGAACCCCCTCCGAGCCCTCAGCCGGCTCCCGACCGGGATCGTGGCGTACCCCGATCGGCTTGGGCGGTGGCCCGCACTCGCCGGGATCTTACTCCTCGTGTGGGTGGAGACGACGACCGGCGTGACCAGCCGCCCCGACGTGCTCGCGACCGCCGTCCTCGGGTACGCAGTCGTCGCCGTCGCGGGCGTGCTCCTGGTCGGCGGCGACGCGTGGGCCCGGAACGCCGACCCGATAGCGACCGCGTTCCGGTTCTACGGCCGGGTTGCGCCGCTGTCGTGGGAGGCCGGGCGGCTCACTGCGTCGATCCCCGGGATGCGGTTGGTGCCGGACGTAGACCCGGACGGCAACGTCGTCGGGCGGGACGAGGGAGCGAACACCGCCGACCGCCTCGTCTCAGGACTCGACGACGTCGCGATTGCGGTGGCGCTGGTGTGGGAACTGACGTTCAGCGGGTTCGTCACGACCGAGCAGGGCGCCGCCGCGGTCCGTGCGGTCGCAGCAGTCGGGGCCCCGCCGGTGGCGATCTACGCGACACTGTTTTTCGGCGGCTTCGCCGCGTTCTACCTCGCGTTTCTCGGCGCAGCACGGGTCGCGACCCGACTGCTTCGCACCACGCGCTCGCCCCGGACGCTCGCGGTCGCGTTCGCCCCCTCGCTGCTGATCGTCGCCGCGGGCTACCACCTCGCGCACTACTTTGGCTTCTTTCTCTCGCTATCGCCCTCGCTTGCGGCGGCGCTCGTCTCGCCGCTGTCGGCACCCGCAAACCCGACCGTGTTCACGCTCCCGGCGTGGGTGTCGGCGCTCAACATCGCGTTCGTGCTCGGCGGCCACCTGGTGGCGATCTGGGTGGCTCACTCGACGGCCTACCGGCTGTTCCCCAGTCGGTTGCAGGCCATCCGGAGCCAGTACCCGTTCGTGCTCGTCATGATCGGGTACACCGCGGTGAGTCTGTGGTTGATCTCGCTGCCGACCGCGTCGCCAGCGTTCTTGGGGTGAGCGCGGCGTGGGTGTAATCGGGATTTCAGTCTCCGTCACACATACCCTGGCGTCCCCACACCGTTTGATTGGTACTCTATGTCCGCGTTCCAGAGCCCACTCGTGCGCTACGGGATCGCCCTGCCCAGTGCCGTTATTGCCGTTGCGGTCGGTTTTCTGGTGTTCGACGGCACGGCCCGACTGGTCGCGTTCGGGATCGCTGCCCTCGACCTCCTGGTCCTGCCGCAGATTATGAAAAAGGCCGCGTGAGCCGCCGTGCTCGACAGCCCGTCCGCGTCCGGTGGTGTCTCCGACCGGGGCCGGGACCGGGCTGTTCGGAGTGGCGGACGCCCGCCTTCGGCCTGCTCGCGGCTTCCGGCGGTTCGGAGGTTGAGCCTCCCCCGATCCCGCTGGCTGGGACGGCGACTCAACACTGCGCGCTTTTGTCCTCGCAAGATCGCTCGCTATCGCTCGGTGACCTGTGTCGGGAGAAGTGCTCGGTCAGGGATTTGAACCCTGGTCCTCGGCTCGAAAGGCCAAGATGATTGGCCGGACTACACCAACCGAGCCCGCATCCTAACCTGGCGGTCAGACGGGGTTAAATATTCCGTTACGGTGGGCGTTCGACACGCGTTCGCGTGCTCCCACGGCAGCGTGTCGGGTCCGTTCGCTCGAACGGAATCACGATACCGTTGTAGCCCCGCTGTTCGAGTGTGAGCCAAGAAGCCATCGCGTTCCTCCGGGACGACCCCGACATCGGGCACCTCATCGCGGACCACGGCGACGAGACACTGGCGTCCGAGGAGGACCTCTTCGAGCGACTGATCGTCTCGATCCTTCGCCAACAGGTCTCGGCGGCGTCGGCGAACGCCACCAGGGAGCGCCTGGAGGACGCCGTCGAACTCACCCCGGTGGCTCTGCTTCGGACCGACTGTTCGACCCTTCGGGACCTCGGGCTGTCGCGCCAGAAGGCGTCGTACGCCCACAACGTCGCCGCGGCCTTCGTCGAACACGACTACTCCCGGGAGTACTTCGCGGAGACGAGCAACGACGCGGTGATCGCCGAACTGACCGATATCACCGGTGTCGGGACCTGGACCGCAAAGATGCAACTGATGTTCACTCTCGGCCGTCCGGACGTGTTCCCCGTTGAGGACCTTGGTATCCGGAACGGTATGTGCACACTCTATGGCGACGGCCTCGAACGCTCACGGATGGAAGAGATCGCCGAGCGGTGGCGCCCGTACCGCTCGTACGCGTCGCTGTACCTCTGGCGCGCGGTCGACTGATTCGGCCGAGCGGGGCGACCCCACCCGTCTTCGACTCGCTTCCACGGGAGTATATCCGTGCGTCGGCCGAACCGCGGGCATGGCCGATCCGATGGACCGGGACGGCGGCACCCCCGACGAGACCCCCGTCGAGATCGAGCGTCCCGACCCGGGCGACGTCGACGCGGTCGTCGACCTGTGGGTCGCGCTCGCGTCGGACCAGCGGCGCTACGACTCCCACATCCGCCCGGAGCCGAACCGCGGGGTGATCCGAGACACGCTCGCTCGGCACGCCGTGACGGGCGAACTCCGTACGGCGCGGCACGACGGCGACGTCGTCGGGTTCGTCAGTTTCGAGCTCGAACGAGGAGCATACGAGAGCGACGAGACGCGCGGGATCGTGCGCAACATCTACGTCGACCCCGGGTACCGGGACCGAGGAATCGGCGGGGCCCTGCTGGGTGCGGCCGAAACCGCGCTGGCCGACGCCGGCGCGACGGTCGTCGCGCTCGAAGCGATGGCGGGTAACGACAGCGCACAGGGGTTCTACCGACGCCGCGGGTACGCGCCCCACCGGGTGCAGTTCGAGAAGCCGCTGGACGGCGAGGCGGCCACGGGGCCTCCGGACGCCGAGGAAAACGACACACACTCAAAGGAGGACTGAGTAGACCGACCCGCGCCAGGGGAGCATGGGCGGTGCATGCACTCGACTTGTAATCGAGACTTCGTGGGTTCGAATCCCACCCCTGGCTTCCCCCGATGACGCCCCGGTTGGTCGTCGTGGCCGGGCTGCCCGGCGTCGGCAAGACAACCGTAGCGCGCGAATTCGCCGACCGGCTGGACGGCCGGCTGATCCGGACCGACACGGTTCGCACCGACTGTTTCCCCGACCCCGATTACACCTCCGCCGAGCGGCGCCGCGTCTACGACGAGATGTTTGCCCGGGCGCGCGACGCGCTTGACCGCGGCCCGTGTGTCGTTCTCGACGGCACGTTCCGAGCGCGCGCGGATCGCGAACGCGCCGTCGAACTCGCCGCTTCGACCGGCGCGGCCCTCGGCGTTGTCGCCGTCGAGTGCGAGGCGTCGGTGGTCGAATCACGGATCGCCGCCCGTGAGGACGACGCCAGCGACGCCGACGTCGAGGTGTACCGTCAGTTCCGGCAGCGGTACGACTCGGTCCGACTCCCGCACGCAACGGTCGACAACTCCGGAGCGATGGTCGCGACGAGGTCGCAGGTGGCTGCGCTGCTTGACGACGCGTGACCGACGACGCCCGGTCACACCGCCTACGACAGCAGTTGCTTCAGCGCCTGCCCGTACGCTCCCGGGAGGTTCGACCGGGCGTTGTCGAGTGCGTCCCGGAGCGCGGCGGCTGCGTCGGTGTCTACGCCCGCACCGTGGCCCACCAGCACGCGCCCGGGGTCGAACCGCGACAGTTCACGCCGTGGCGGGACCGGTCGCAGCATCGGGTGGACCCCCAGCGGTTCGCCCGGCGCGCAGAAGTACTCCGCAGTTCCGACCGCCTCCGGAACGAGCAGCGTGCCGTCCTCGGGGTGGTAGAGCCCGACTTCCTGCCACGGAGGGATGCCGGAGTCGCGGATCCGGACCGCCTCGAACCCCGAGTCGGCGAGTTCCCCGCCGAACCGCTCGACCGGCGCGTCAAGGGCGTCGGCGACGCCGGACATCCACTGGGGGACGTAGACCGGCGCGTCGTGTCTGGTGGCAACCGCCGCCGCGTCGCGCTTGTGACGGTCGAGACCGACCACCACGCCCGCGACGTCGCCGAACTCCGAGAGCAGGTCGTCGAGGCCGGGCGCGTCGACCGGGTCGACGACCCAGACGCCGCCGTCGTCGCCGACGACCGCGTGGCTGGCGCGCTGCATGGTCTCCTCGGGGTAGGCGATCCACCCCACGCCCCGGCCCCATCGGTCGATCTCGCGGTACCCGTCGGTGTTGCCGCCCTTCATCGGCATACGATCTCTCCGGGTGCGACGGGCATAAACCTCCTCGCTCCGGCCGGCCCCGGAGCGGCCCGGAGGTGGCCGGAACGGGTCGCGCTGCCGACCGGAAGCGATAGGTGGCGTCGCGGCCGCCTGTCGGTATGGGATTCCGGCTCCGCGATCACACCGCGGATGTGGCCGTCGAGGCGACCGCGCCCGACCTTGACGGGGTCTTTGCGGCCGTCGCTGACGGCCTCGCTGCAGCCGGCTGTGACGACGTGCCGGAGCCGGGGGCGGACGCCGCGACGTTCGAGGTGTCGGTGGCCGCCGAGGGCCGGGAGGCACTGCTGTTCGACTACCTGGATCAGCTCATCTACGAACGGGATGTACGCGGTGTTCTCCCCGTCCGGAACCGCGTGGCGGTCACGCCCCCGACCGGCGGTCGCGACGACGAACTCGGGGGGAGTGCAGCCGACCCCGGCGCCGCCGCGTGGCGGCTGGACGCGACGGCTCGGGGGGTCCCGCTTGAGTCGGTCGACGCCCGGGAGATCAAGGCCGTGACGTACTCGGAGATGCGGGTCGAATCGACCGAGAAGGGGTGGACGGCGTACGTCGTTTTCGACGTGTAGCGCGGGTCCATCCCGGATCGCACCGAATCCCGGAAGTTGTTTGTGTGGCCCGCATCACCACTGCTGCAAGATGTCCGATCGTGTCGCACGCCCGGCCGTCGTCGCCCTTATCACCGTCGTGCTACTCGCCGGAGTGGGCGCGACCGGCGCGCCCGTGTCGGCACAGCCCGCCGACAGGATTGCGGGCACCCAGGTCGATCCCGACGACGTCTCTCTGGGAGTCGACCTCCGGACGGACGGGTCGGCGGCGTGGACGGTCGAGTACCGCGTCCGGCTCGACGACGACAACACAACGCGAGCCTTCGAGTCGCTGCGCGACGACATCGAGGCCAACGACACCCGGTACGTCTCGGAGTTCCGCGGCCGGATGGTGGCGACCGCAGACACCGCCGAAAACGCCACCGGCCGGGAGATGGAGATCCGGAACGTCTCCGTGACGGCGAGCAGACAGGAACTCCCGCAGGAGTACGGCGTCCTCAGCTACACGTTCGCGTGGACGAACTTCTCGGTTATCGACGAGCGGTCGATCACCGCGGGTGACGCCCTGACGGGCTTTTTCCTCGACAGCGAGACCTCAATGCAGTTCTCCTGGCCGCCGGGGTACGCCGTGGAGACGGCCCAACCCGACCCTGACGAGATCCGGTCGGCGTCGCGGATCGCCGTCTGGAACGGCCAGGTCGATTTCGGCCCCAACGAACCCACGCTCATCGTCACGGAGCGAGCCGCCGGGGGGACAACGACCACGGCTCCTGGTGACGGCGTGGCCGACGGAAGCGGCGGCGGTGGCAGTGCCGGCGACGGAAGCGGCGGCGCAGACGGAAACAGCGACGGCGGCCTCCTCCTCGGCGCGATCGCCGTCATCGGGGTCGCTCTCGCTGCGGCCGGGATCGTCTACTGGAGACGCCGGCACGACAGCGCCGTCGACGCGTCCGGTTCCCCGGCGGGGGTCGAGACTGGCCTGAGCCAGAGCGCAGGGGACGGAGCGGCCGCCGGCGCGCCAGGATCGAGCGACCTCGAAACCGACGGGCGCGACGGGTCCGAAGCCGCGTCCACCGGTGGCGACGGAGCGGCAGCGGACGCCACAGACAACGGTGCCGGCGGGGGCACCGCGGGCGCCGGAGCAGGCAGGGGCACCGCGGCCGGCCCCCCTGCGGACGGGTCGAACGACGACCCGCCGTGGGCGGACGAACTCCTGAGTAACCGAGAGCAGGTGCTCGCCTTGGTGGAACACGGAGGCGGCCGGATGAAACAGCAGGAGGTGGCTCAAACACTCGATTGGACCGACGCGAAGACCAGCCAGGTCGTCCGGAAGATGCGCGAGGAGGGCGACCTTGACGCGTTCCGGCTGGGGCGGGAGAACGTGTTGGTGCTCCCGGATGAGGAGTTCCGGCCGAGCGACGGGGACGCGTGACCGTCCGCCGTGCTGGAGGCATCGATACCACCCCGGACCGCCGGACCCAATCCGCGTGAATCCGGCTACATCAGGGTAGACGATGATCCGTTTATATGAGGCCGGGCCATCAACAGCGGGTGTGATGAACCCCCTGTTCGCGCTCCTCGCTGCCGTTGTCGTCGTGATCGGGACCGCCCCGGTCGGCGCTGCCGCGGTTGCGTCACCGGATGCGTCGCCGACCGACCTCGCGGTCGGTCCGGGGCCGGCGCAGACCGAGGCTACCGGGACAGCGACGAGTACACCCACATCGAATACCACGGAAGCAGGAACTGCCGGGTCGAATACCACTGCGGCTCCTGATGGGGCCGAGACCGCGACCGAACCCGACGTGAACGGGTCGGACGGGACCGACCCTGGTGCACAGTTGGCTGGCGCGCTCGCGGTCCAGGCCACCGAAGTCGAGAGCGAGGTCGGCTCCCGGGCGTTCGGTCAGCGCGTCGCCGCCGCCGCGAGCAACGACTCAAAAGCGGCGGTGGTCTCCGACGAACTGAACAACAGCCGCGAGCGTCTCACAACGCTGCGCGAGCGCCTCAACGAACTGGCGGCGGCCCGCGAGGCGGGCAACATCTCCCAGGGCCGCTACCGGGCCACCACCGCACAGGTGGCCGCCGAGATCAACGCTGTCGAGCGGCGGTTCGAGCAGAGCAACGACACCGCGGCGTCACTGCCCGCAGACGTCCGCGAGGCAAACGGTATCAATACCTCGACCATCGAACGCCTCCGAACCGAGGCCCGAAACCTCTCAGGGCCGGAGGTCGCGACGATCGCCCGCTCGATCGGCGGCGACCGGTCCGGCCGAGGGCTGGGTGACAACGTGGGTCCGCCCGGCCGGAGCGGTGCGGCGTCGGGGCCCGGTGGTCCACCGGACGGCGCCAACGGTGACGCCGGCCCGCCGGCGAACCGCACCCGAAACGGCTCCGGGAGTGACGGGGCGTCCGACCGCGGGCCGGGGGACGGCGCCAACGGTGACCGCGGGGATGGCCCCGGCAGCGGCGAACAGTCGCGGGAATCCGAGGCGAACCGGAACGACCCCGAGAACGGGGGTCAGGGATCCGAATCGGGTGACAGTAACGGGCGCGGCTCAGGTGGTGACAACGGATCGGACGGCGGCAGTGGATCGGACTCTAACCCCGGAAACGGAAACGGAAACGGAAGCTCCAGCTCTGACGGCGGCTCGTCGAACGGTGGCTCGTCGAACGGTGGCTCGTCGAACGGCGGCTCGTCGAACGGTGGCTCGTCGAATGGTGGCTCGTCGAACGGCGGCTCGTCGAATGGTGGCTCGTCGAACGGTGGCTCGTCGAATGGTGGCTCGTCGAATGGTGGCTCGTCGAACGGCGGCTCGTCGAACGGCGGCAGCAACTGAACCGGACGGGTACTCCTGCCCGATTCGGCGCTGGCCCCCGGTTCACCCGTGACGTTGCCCCCGTTGTCCGGATGCACTCCCGGTATCGAAACTGAGATTTGTGGGCAACAATTATCAGAACAGCGGAACACGAACGTTGTGATGGAGTACGTCTACCCGGTCGCTGGGTTCGTCGGGGGGATGGCGCTACTCGCAGCCAGCGTCTTTTCGGCGTTCGTCTACACGCCGACCACACCCTCTGTGGTCGACTCTGTGGTTACGGCGTTCACGGGGGTCACGCTCCAACTCGGGGATTTCCTCGCCGTGTCGTCGGTGACGGCCGTCCTCTTCGACGTCCTGGCCGCGTTCGGCGTCCGGTTTTCGCTTCCGGTACCGTTCGCGGTCGGCTACCTCCTCACACACGTGATCGTCTACTACTCCTCGTTGCGGATCACCGACGTGCAGAGCCAGCCGCTGGATCCGGAGTTCGACATCCGCGAGAACCCCCTGCGATTGGCGACACTCTCGATCCCCGGTGCGTTGCTTCTCCTCCCCACGAGCCGACGCCAGTAGCCGGTGGGTGAAACGACTGTTTGAGGCTCAGTCGGATTTACATCGGATCCATCCCAATACGGAAGTGCCCCGGTTGGGCCGCCCGCGACTCGGTCCCCACCGACGCGCTCGATCCGACGCTCCCCTCTCTCCCCACCTGCCCCCTCCGGATCGGCGGTGTCCGACCGGGCACCCTGCTGACGCACTCCCTCCATCACGCGATGACGCCCGTCACCGCCGGTCTCTGCGCTCGGACCCGGGTCGTCCGACGGTATTTTGAGTCATGCCGCCTTCCCTGGGCGTGTGGTACACATCACCCGCGGCCTCCTCGAGGCGCTCTTAGAAATGGCGGCCGAGGCTGACCCCGACGGGACCAGCGTCGTGCTCGCGTCGACGCCCGCGGGGGAGTTCGATTCCGACGCCGGCCTCGACAGCGAGACCCCAGTGCTGACACACTTTTATTTTCCGGAGGCGAGCGGGTCGGTGAACGCTGTCTTCGGCGTCGACCTCGGAACACCCGCGGGTCAGGGACGCGGCCGGTTCGTCTCACACCCCGATGGTCGGCTGCAAGCCACTCGTGAGGACACATTCGCGGCCGCCCTGGTGGTCGCGGTCCCGCCGTGGGAGCCGGGGTCAGTCGCCGCTTTCGACCGGAACGACCGGCGGCTCGACCTGGACGTAATCGACGCTGAACCGCCGCCAGAGCGTCTGGCGGGGGAGTGAGGCGGGTTGCCGGCATCGACGCGGTCGCGGGTACGGCGTGTCGGCCGCGCGCTACCGATCGAGATACCCTAGATCGGTGAGCTGTTCGGCAATATCCTCGAACTCCGCCTCGGTGAGTTCGCCCTCGCGTTGATACTGGATAACGATACTCCGGAGGAGGAACCGCACCAGATCGCTCGTGCTCGAGAAGCTCGTCCCCTCGATGGTCTCGTCGACGCGGTCGGCCAACTCCTTCGGGATTGACACCGTGGTGTAGTCAGTCACAGGTCCGAGGAGGATACCCGCGGTCAAAACAGTGCGGACTCGTCGCAGCCGGAGCCGGGGGTTTTTCACTTCCCGCACCCCTACCGACGTTCGATGGCTGTCAGACCACCGCAGCAGGACGGCGACGAGCCCGACTCCCTCGAGTTCGGCATCGCGGCGCTTTCGCCGTACCTCTCGGAGTCCGATCTCACGTTCCCGGCGACCGCGGACGAAATCGTTCGCGCGCTCGGCGACCCCGCGATCCCGTACGACTCGAACGGAAACACGGTGGCGCTCTCGGATGCCCTCGGGGCTGTTCGCGCGACCGAATTCGATACCAAGCGGGAGCTTCTCGACGCGCTGCATCCGGTCTTAGAGGAGTATCGGGAAGCCGGCGGTGGAATCCTCTCGCAGTTGCGGGCACTGCTCCCATTTTAACCGCGTCATTTCACGTCACGCTCACGAGAATATCGAGAGCGTCGGGCAAAAGAGAGACAGACGCTTCGAGACACGCCTACACACGGTAGCGAACGATGCCGTTGCGGAGGCTATCGAGAACGACTGTTCGCACATCGCGTTCGAGGAGTTGACCCACATCCGGGAGACTATTCCCGGGGCGACGTGGCGCCGCGTCTGGGCGTTCCGACGCCTCTACAACCGGATCCCGCCGTCGACAGTGAGCGTCTGCCCGGTAGTCGACGACGTGGTCGCGAACGCCCGGACCGCCTCGGCGACCTCCTCGGGCCGGACCAGGCGGTCGATCGGTGACGCCGCCCGCGTCGCCGGTCGGCGCTCTGTCGCGAACAGATCGGTCGTCACTGGGCCGGGTGCAACGGCGTTCGTGAAGACCCCGTCGTCGGTGTACTGTTTCGCCAGCGACTTCGTCAACCCGAGCAGACCGGCCTTCGACGCGCCGTACGCGGCATCGGTAGGGCTCCCGCCCGTGCCGGCGGTTGAGGAGACGTTTATGATCCACCCCTCGCCGCGCTCGCGCATCCCGGGGAGCACCGCCCGAGCGCAGAACACCGCACCTTCGAGGTTCACCCGGAGCGTCTCGCGGATCTCGTCGTCGGAGGCGGTCTCGAGCCCCGCCGCGTGGAGCACCCCGGCGTTGTTGACCAACACGTCCACGCCGCCGAGTTCGTCGCGGGCGCGGTCGACCATCTCCCCGATGGCGTCGGGGTCGCGGAGGTCACACTGGTGGACGATCGCCTCGTGTCCCTCGTCGCTGACGTCGTCGGCGACTGCCGCGGCGTGCTCGCGGTCGGTGTTGTAGTGGGCCACGACGTCGTGATCCGTACCAAGGTCGCGCGCCGTCGCACTGCCGATTCCACCGCTCGCACCGGTGACGAGTGCGGTTCGTGCCATCGGCTCCCGGGTCAGGCGCACGGAACATAAACCGGTAGGGTCCCGAGTCGCCTCCCCAGGTTCAGACACTAGCCGACCGCCGTTGATACTGTCGGCTATAGTCGCGTGACGTATTTCGACACCCCGGGGTGTCGAAAATCTTCACGTAGTTATAGCCGACAGTATGACGACGAAGCGGTGATGATTGACCCCGAACACGCCGCGGGCGTCGACCCCGAATCCGACCGGCGACTTCACGCCGAGGCGCCGAGTACGCCGGCTGTCGCCGGCGCGCACTGAGCATCGGCTGACGCGCGGCGCTCGCGGCCGACGCCGTTTTGAGTCGGGCACACGGAACGCTGGCTATGCCACCCGCTCGCGACGCCGACACGGGGTCCGGTCCCGACGGCGACGCCCCGGCGCCGTGTCACGACGCTGCGACCCTCGGCGACGGCGTCGCCCGCGAGCGCCGCGCGCCGGGACCCGCGCTCCGGGCCCGCGCGTCCGGCCGGACGTACAGCTACCACGACTTCATCACGACCTCGTACAAGGCCGGGAACGTGCTCCGGCACCTCGGCGTTCGCCCCGGTGACGACATTTACGTCGCGTCCGAGCACGCTCCCGAACCCGTGCTCTCGTTCTACGGGGCAGCACAACTGGGGGCAGTCACCCGTTTCGACGCGGAGGCCGGAGAATCGCCACCACGGGTTGCTGTCACACCCGCGGCGCGTGAGGACGATTTCGACCTTCCGCCGGGCCACAACCTCGCGGTCTACGGCGACCCGCCGACCGACCCGTCGGTGACCCACTGGGAGACGGAGGTGTGGAGCGAGAACCCCGCAGTCCACCCCGTCGCTGTCGACGCGGACGATCCCCTGTTCGCGGCCGGCGACGTGATCTACACCCACGGCGAGGTCCTCGAAGCGGCCACGGCGGTTGTCAACGGTGTCGGGATCGGCCCCGGAACGGAGGTACTCCTCCGTGGCCCGCTGACCGATCCGGCAGTCGTGGTTGCGGGGCTCGTGGCGCCGATCATCGCGGGTGCGACGGTCGTGCTGCCCGACACCACCGAATGGGCCGCGTCCGGCGGTCACCCGATCGAAGTCGACGGGGAAGCCTGCGGCGCGTCGGTGCTGGATTTCGACACGGATTGACGGGGCCACCGTCCCGAACCCGCATCGAGCTCACCCGACCGACGCGTCGAAACCGAGGCCTCCTTGTGGGGGGCCGCACCTACTCCCGGTATGAGCCTGGACGTCGCGGTCGCCGTCCCGTTCAAACAGCGTGGGACGACCCGACTGGGGGAAGGAGAGTTCGTGGTTGCGCTCTCCTTGGACCGAAACTGGTTCTCGCCGGATCAGGCCAAACGGCTCATCGACGTGGCAGCGGGGCGCGGCCTCCTCGCACGCGACAACGGCGAGGTGGTCGCGCGGTTCGATCCGCCGGGCGTGACCGTCCCAGACGAGTACGAACCCGACGAGTCGCTCCTCAGAGAGCAGTCGACATTCGAGCGGATCCTCGACGCGCTGGTTGCGGCGGGCAACGACAAGCAGGAGGCGGTCGCCGCGATCAACGAGCGCCAGCGACGACTCGGGGTCTCGGTCGAGGCGGCGGCAGCACTGTACGCGCGGCGACAGGGCGTCGATGTCGGCGACGCGGCGCGCGCGGCCGCAGAGCGCCTCGGCGAGTAGCGCCCGACCGAGAGCCTTTTTTGCGTCGTACGAAACACGTCGTATGGTCGAGCAACGACTGACCGACGGCCGCCGGATCGCACAGTTTCTGGCCTCTGAGGTCACAGGCCACGGCGACGCTCTCGCCGCGCTGTCGGTCACTGACGCCGATCCTGACACCGATCCCACGCCCGATGGGGCGTTCGCCTACGGCATCGACCGCGACGACGACCGCGTGGCGTCGGTGTTCGTCCAGCCCGACCGGGCGCGCGTGGAGTTCGAGCACGCGGTTGACGTCGCTGTCGACGCCGCCCGGGAAGAAGGACTCCGCGTCCGGCCGAAGGCGGTCGAGCCGCCGCAAACTCTGGTGTTCGTCGAGGACGGCGCGCAGGTGAAGCGGGTACTATCGGTGCTCCGCTCGGTCGTGGCAGCGTAACCGAGGGTCCGCCGCTAGACGCCCTCCAGCAGGTCGGGCAACTCCGCCACGAGCCGGGTCCGTTGGACGTGGGCAGCCGCCCGCGGCGACGCGGGGGGCCCATCCTCGAACGTCACCTGGACCGGGACCAGCCCGGCGTCGGCCGCGCCGGCGATGTCGGTGTCGACGTCGTCGCCGACGTAGACGGTCTGGCCAGGGTCGCTGCCGAGCGCGTCGAGCAGCGCCTCGAAGGCGGCTGAGTCGGGTTTCCCCGCGTTGAGGTCGCCCGTAACCAAGGTGGCGTCGAACAGGTTGGTCCACCCGAGGGTGGTCAGTTTGTCGCGCTGGGCGACACTCGGACCGTTGGTGAGGAGGCCGACCCGGTAGGTGTCCCGAAGCCGGCGCAGGAACGCCTCCACACCGGAGAGTGGGGCGAGTGCGTCCGCGATCTTCCGGCGGTATATCCCGGCGAGCCGCGCCGGCTCCACGTCGGTGTCGCGGCCGTCCAGCAGCGCCGCGAAGATCGGTTCCCGCGTGGCGCTGGTGAGGTTCCGGCTGTGGGCGTCGAGGTAGCCTTCCCGTGTCAACGGCGGCCCGTCGACGGTTGCGACGGCGTCTTCGAGTATCGTCTCCCGGTCGCGCGCCGGCACGGCGAGCGTCTCGTCGAGGTCGAACCCCACCGCGGTGATCGTCACGACCTCCAGTAGACAACGTGGACGTATGACTTTTCTCGTCGGGGTGTCACAGAACCGATGTGAGTCTGGATCCCGTTCACGTCGACAGCATCGCGGACCTCGCGGCGTATCTCGCGCGCAACGTGGACGACACCGACCACGTTGACGTGGCTGCACGGGTCTGGGCGGATTTCCTCGACCCGTTGTACGACCCCGACGGTCGGGCAGTGCTCGAACCCGTCGGCGAAAAGCGGCTGCGCGCGGTCGACACCGAGGACGTTGCACTCGCCGACGCGCCGTTCGCGACCACCCACGGGCTGGATTCGGGCACCATCAACCCCACAACGTTCAAGAACGGGCTGGTTGTCGATCTTGCGCAGGCCGCGATGGCGGCTGCGCCGTCGGATCTGGACCTCCACCGTCACCGGAGTATCGTCGCCGCAACCCACGTCAACGACAGCACGGTCACCTTAGAAGAGCCCTGGCGGACCGTCGACGAGGGGCACTGCCGGTGGCGGGTGCTGCAGGTGCCGCGGATCAACCGTTACGCCGAGGGGATCGTCCACGCCCTGGCGCTGTACCTCGCCGAGAGCTCTCACGCCCTGGAGCACGCCGACGCGGTGTCGGACCTGCTCGTTCTCGACGGCCCGCTGTATCCGGTCGAACTCCTCAACTGGCGGGACCGCGACGCCGAGTTACAGGCGCTCGCCGAGGAACTCCAGCCGCGGTCAATCGTCGAGAACTACATCCGCCTAGTGGAGTCGTTCGTCGAACGCGACGTCCCGCTGTGCGGCTTCGTAAAGAACCCCGCCTCCAAGCGAATCGTCGGGACGCTCCGTGGGAGTGACCGTGGCATCGACGTGCCGTGGACAGACGACACCGCGCTGTTCACGCAGTTACTGGAGCGACGGGCGGACGACGCCGACGACGGCCGACGACGCGGCCCCGAGAACAGGCGGACCGACGAGCTCACCTTCACCAGCTGGTTCGTCTCCCGCGGCGGTGTCGACGCGACAGTCGCAGCCGATGGCGACGCCTACGGCGTGGAGCGCCGGCTTGATCCCGAACTCTACGAGACGTGTTTCTTCGCGGTGTACGAGCCACAGACGGACGTGCTCTACCGCGTTGAGACGCCGTACGCGTTCGCCCGCACCGCGGACACCCGCGAGGCGATCGCCCAACAGATCCTCGGCGAGGTCGCGGCCCGTCGCGGCCCGCCCGAGGCAGTCGCAAAGGCCGACGGACTGGCACGAATAAGCGCCGCGGAGAAGTCCTCGCTCCGCCAGCGCTTCGCCGAGACGCTCGATACCGACGAGGTCAGGCGGTACGACGACGTCCGGTGGGGCGAGGCGGAGTAGATCCGGGGGCGGCTACGACTGTTCGGACTCCGGTTCGGTCCTGACTACCTCAACCCGCACCTCGGACTCCGCGACGCCGACACGCGCGAACTGCGTCCGGACGTGCTCTTTCGCGGCCTCGACCGCCCGCTCCCGCGTCTCGAACCCTCGGGGCATCGGCGACTCGAAAGCGACGTGTTTGGTCTGGCCGTCGATCTCGGTTTCGGGGCCGCCGCTCTCGACCTCGTAGAACGCGTCGCAGACCCAGACGTACGGGGCCCCGTCGTCGGGTGCACCCTTGTAAGACGGCGCCGACTCCCCGCGCTCGAACACCGTCCCGGTCAGCGCAGTTCCCCCGGCGTGGCCGCGCACGAGCAACATACTCGGCGTTGCGGCCGTGGCGACAAAAGCTGCCCGGCGGAGCCTCGGTTCGGACCCGAATCAGTGGCGTATAGCCGGCACACCGAACCCCCACGCCGATGTGCCGGGCAATCGCAACCCGACGTGGGGCAGTTCTCACCGCACACCGGCGGTGGTCCCGTGATCCGTTATAAACGTGCGGTTTGAGCGACCGCTCGAGAAGCAATCCCACCGCGGTCGCTAGCGCTCCGTCTCTGGACACCCGCCCACCGATCACGCCCAGTCACCGACAGGGGGGTCGGACGGTCCTCAGCCATCGCGTCCGGCGCGTCAGCGGTGGATGGTGTCCTCCGCCGACGGCAGCATCCACTGGGTCCTCTCGCCCGGGCGTTTGTACACGACCGTGACAGGCTCGTCGACGAGTCGGATCACCTTGTCCGCGGTGCTCCCCAGCAGCGCCTCCTCGATCATACCGAGGCCACGGGAGCCGATCACCACGAGGTCGACGCCGTGGTCCTCGACGTACTGCTGGATCTTCTTGTGAGCGATCCCGATTTCGACCGTCGCCGCGGCGTCGAGTCCGGCCTCCGTGGCCAAGTCTGCGACCTCGTCGGTGATACGCTCGCCGTACGCCACGTACTCGTCGCGTTTCGCCTCCTCTTCGCCCGTGATCGGGACGACTTTCGCCTCGAACTCATCAACGACATGGAGTGCGTGGACGGTCGCATCGAGCTCCGTCGCCAGGTTAATGCCCTCTTCGACAGCGTTCCCCGCCTGTCCGCTTCCGTCGGTCGGAATGAGGATCTTGTCGTAGCTCATGGCTGAACGTTCCAGCGGAACCCACGTAAAAATATGCATTGGTTGTCAGGTTGTGGGGGCCACCTCGCGGCCGTGGGCGTGTGCGGTCGAGCCGACGAGGGTGGGGTGTTTTATCCGTCGCCGGCGCAACCGTCCGGTAATGGACCTCGGCGACTTCGAGCCCGGGTCGGACGACCGCCCGTCCGACCGGGACGACGACCGGGAGGCGACGGGACACAGCGGCGGGTCCGCAGACAGTGGGTCGGTCGGGGCCTCCGCCAGCGACGACCCGTCGACGACCCCGACAGACGACTCCGACGGCGTCGGTGTGGAGTTCGAGCGCTACAACGCCGATCCGGCGGGTCGCGACCGCGGCCTCGGCGCGATTGCGGTCTCACAGGGGCTCCGCGTGGCCGAGGACGGCGACGACACCTCACTTCGAGCGTACGTGACCGCCGACAACCGCGAGACCGTCAGACTGGGCAAATATCTCCTGGTCCCGTACCCCGACGACGAACTCCTCTTTTCGAAGATCACCGCCTTGGAGTACGCCCAGGAGTTCCGGACCGACGACGCCACCGAGATCCACGCCCGGCGGGCGATGCGCCGGGACGGCTTCGAGGAACGCGACTACAAGTTCGTCGCGTCGTTGGAGCCGCTGGCGGTGTTGTTTGAGGACGGCGGCGGTGATATGGGTACCGACACGGCCGCTGCAGCGAGCGACGGCGCGCCGGAACTCAACCGCCGGATGGTTGACCGCGTCCCCAAACCGGGCGCGGTCGTCGCGGAGGCCACCGATCCCGATCAGATCAAGACCGGGCTCGACATCCCCGGCGAGGGGATCTTCATCGGACACCTCTCGGTCGGCGGCGAGACCGTCCGGACCGCAGCGAGTCCGCCGACCATCGACTATCGACTCCGCGATGGCGACGACGGCGGCGAGCCGCTGGTCTTCCGGCACACCCTCGTGGCCGGCGGCACCGGCTCCGGGAAAACCCACGCCACGAAGAACCTCCTCCGCCAGTTGCTCGCCGAGGACCGAACCTACGGGATGGACGACGGTCGCGACGCCCGACTGGCGGTCGTCCAGTTCGACCCGCAGAACGAGTACGCCCAGATGCACGACGACAACCCCGCGATGGACGACGCCACCGCCCGCCGGTACGAACGAGAGGGGGTTGCCCACGGCGGCCACAACGACACCGTCGCCCTTGTCCCGAAGGAGGACGGTGTGCCCTACGGCGGCGACGGCCACCACGCGGAGCAGTTGGAGTTCACGATCCCCTTCTCCATGGCTCGCGACCGGCCGTGGCTGGTCGCGGGCAGCAGCCTCAACGAAAACCAGTATCCTGCTCTCGTTCACCTCCTGAACCGGTTCTTCCGGGAGTACGGCGACGGCGGAACGTACGACGAGTTCCGGACGTTCCTCGAGAACCCCGCTCTCAAGGAGGAACTCGACGAGTCGGGGAGAGTCCACGAAGCAACCTTCGACGCGGTGAAGCGTCGGGTCCACGGCGTCCCCGACGGCGTCTTCGACCAGTCGGCGCGGCCGATCACGGACCTGGCTCACCAGCTGGTTCGCCCCGGCGGACTGACGGTGATCCCGACGTACCACCTCTCGACGTCGCGGGCGAAGGAGGTGTTCGTGCTCGCGGTGTCGAGTCTCCTGATCGACGACAAGCTCTCGAACGCACCGGACTCCGATCGAATCAAACAGACGCCCGTCCTGCTGGGAATGGACGAGGCGCATAACTTCCTCGCGGACGCTGACACCGTCCAGGCGCGAAAGGTGATCTCGAAGTTCACCGAGGCCGCAAAGCAGGGACGGAAGGAGCGCCTCGGACTGTGTCTCGTCACCCAGGACCCCCAGGACATCGCCGACCCGGTGTTCAAACAGGTCAACACACGGCTCGTGTTGAACCTCGGCGACGAGGACGCCATCAAGAGCGTGAACATCCCACCGGAGCTAGAAGACAAAGTGCCGTATATGGAGACCGGCCAGTTCGTGGTCTACTCCCCGGATAACTCCGAGCCTGTAGAACTCACGGGGCTTTCGACCTGCCTCACACGCCACGGAGAGTAGCTGCCACGGGTAGCGTTTTTATCATCGCCCGTTGTACGCCCCGGTATGCCGACTCACGTGCTCGTCGCCGTCGACGGCTCCCCCCAGTCCGAGCGCGCGGTCACGTTTGTCGCCGACGAGTGGGGCGACGCGTCGACGACGCTGCTCCACGTCATCGACCCGATTCAGGCCGGCTCCGACGCGGGCGTCCTCCCGAGCGGGTCGGAAGCGTGGTATCAGAGCGCAAAAGAGCGTGCAGACAACCTCCTGACGGAGGGCCGAGAGCGCCTCGCCGTAACGCGTCGCGACGGGGACTCGGGAGCCGCCCGCGATATCGACACCAGAACCGAGGTGGGACGGCCTGCGGCGACCATCGTCGAGGTTGGGGACGACATCGACGCCGACCACGTCGTTGTGGGAAGCCACGGTCGACAGGGCGTCTCCCGACTCGTGCTCGGCAGCGTCGCCGAAGGTGTCGTTCGGCGGTCGCCGGTGCCGGTGACGGTAGTTCGATAACGACGCGGACGAACGGCGCGCTGCGACTACTGGAACCCGATCCGCCCGTCGCGACGGCCGCCGAGCTGCTCCGTACCGCCGCCTTTGAACTGGTCTTTCATCTCCTCGTAGTAGCTCATGAGATCCTCGGTGATCGTCGGCCGGACCGACTCCATCGCGCGGCGGAAGTGCTGCATCTCGACCTCGCGGGCGTCGGGATCGTCACGCAGCGCCTCGATGGCGGCCTCGCGGGAGATTGTCTCCAGGTCCGAGCCGACGTAGCCGTCGGTGACTTCCGCGATCTCCCGGAGGCTCACGTCGGGCGCCAGCGGCGAGTCGCGGGTGTGGATCTTCAGGATCTGCTCGCGGCCCTCTTCATCGGGCTGGCCGATGAGCACCAAGCGATCGAACCGCCCCGACCGGATCAAGGCGGGGTCGATCATGTCCGGGCGGTTGGTCGCGCCGATCACCATCACGTTGCCGCTCTCCTCCAGCCCGTCGAGTTCAGTCAGCAGCTGGTTCACGACGCGCTCGGAGACGTTGTTGCCCGTCTCGCCGCCGCGGTTAGGCGCGAGACTGTCGAGTTCGTCGAAGAAGATGATCGTCGGGCTGACCTGCCGGGCCTTTCGGAACGTCTGCCGGATCGCCTTCTCGGACTCGCCGACCCACTTCGAGAGGAGCTGTGGCCCCCGAACCGAAATGAAGTTGGCGTTAGTCTCGTTGGCGACCGCCTTCGCGATCAGCGTCTTCCCGGTTCCCGGGGGACCGTACAGCAACACGCCTTTCGGCGGGTCGACCCCCATCCGGTCGAACCGGGCCCGAGAGGTCAACGGCCACTCCACGCTCTCCTTGACGGTCTGTTTTGGGTCGTCGAGCCCCCCGACGTCGTCCCACGAGATCTTCGGGAGCTCGACCAACACTTCCCGCATCGCGGAGGGTTCAACGTCTCCGAGCGCGCCTTCGAAGTCCTCCCGCTTGACGATCATCCGGTCGATGAGGCTGGGTGGGATGTCCTCCTCGTCGAGATCGATCTTCGGGAGGTATCGTCGAAGCGCCTTCATCGCCGCTTCCTTCGTCAGCGACTCGATGTCGGCGCCGACGAAGCCGTGGGTCTCGTCGGCGAGGTGGCCCAAGGAGACGTCGTCCGACAGCGGCATCCCGCGGGTGTGGATCTGGAGGATCTCTTTCCTCCCGACCTCGTCGGGGACGCCGATCTCGATCTCGCGGTCGAACCGCCCGGGGCGACGGAGCGCTGGATCCACGCTGTCGACGCGGTTGGTCGCCGCGATCACAACGACCTGGCCCCGGGTCTCGAGGCCGTCCATCATCGTGAGGAGTTGGGCGACGACCCGGCGCTCGACCTCGCCGGTCACATCCTCGCGCTTGGGGGCGATGGAGTCGAGTTCGTCGATGAAGATGATCGACGGCGACTCCTCGGTGGCGTCCTCGAAGATCTCGCGCAACTGCTGTTCGGACTCGCCGTAGTATTTCGAGATGATCTCCGGGCCCGCGATCGAGAAGAAGCTCGCGGAGGTCTCGTTTGCGACTGCCTTCGCGAGCAGGGTCTTCCCCGTGCCGGGCGGGCCGTGGAGCAGCACCCCCTTTGGCGGCTCGATCCCGAGCTTCTTGAAGATCTGCGGGTGCTTCATGGGCAGCTCCACCATCTCCCGCACGCGCTGGATCTCGTTTTTCAGCCCGCCGATGTCCTCGTAGGTGATCCCGCCGCCGGTTTTCTCGAAGCCGGAGATGGGCTCCTCGCGGAGTTCGACCTCCGTGTCTTCGGTCACCAGACAGACGCCGTCGGGCTCGGTCTCGACCGCGATCAGCGGGATGGCTTGCCCCGGCGACCGCATGAACGGGTGGTTCGTCGACGACATCACGGGGACGATGTCGCGCTCAACCACCGGCCGCTTGAGGATCTGGCGTTTGACCATCCCCGCGGCGTCGGAGCCGAACTGCACGCTCGCTTCCTCGGGCGGTGCGAGCACGAGCTTTTCGGCCTTCGTCTCCTCGGCCTTCCGGATTGTCACGCGTTCGCCGATGCTGATGTCGGCGTTCTGTCGGGTGAAGCCGTCGATCCGGACGGTGTCGGTGTTCCAGTCCTGCCGGTCGGCGCGCCACACCTTCGCCGCGGTGGTCTCGGCGCCTTCGATTTCGATGATGTCGCCCGGCGAGAGCTTGAGGTGGAGGAGCGTGTCCGGGTCGAGACGGGCGATCCCGCGGCCCGAGTCGTTCGGGTAGGCTTTCGCCACTTCGAGTTGAACTTCGTTCATGGGTAGATCGCGGGGGGACGTCCCGCTGGCCGGTCACGACCCGGGCCGACGCCCAGCCTGCTGCGGTCGCCGCAGACACCGGTTCGTGACATCTTGTCTTGTCTTTTCGGTCGGGCATACAAATCCTTACCGCCCGCGGAACCGACGGGTGGATCTTTGCCACCGGGGACCGACGGGGCGTGTATGCGAACACTCGCGTTCGACGGCCGGATGGGTGCCAGCGGTGATATGCTGCTCGCGGCCCTGCTTGCGGCCGGTGCGGACCGCAACGCCCTCGCGCCGATCGAGGACGCCCTCGATGTCCGCTACGAGGTCGATCGGGTGGACGAACACGGGATCGCGGCGACGGCCGTCCGAGTGGTGCTCGACGACGGGTCCGACGGAGCGCACGGCCACACGGATCACCACCACGGGGGTCACGCTTCCGGCCACAGCCACACGCACGACGACTCCGACGGCCACAGCCACACGCACGACGACTCCGACGGCCACAGCCACACGCACGACGACTCCGACGGCCACAGCCACACGCACGACGACTCCGACGGCCACAGCCACACGCATGACGGCTCCGACGGCCACAGCCACACGCACGATGCTGCGACTCCCGCAGAGGGACACGGCCCCCACCGAACCTACGCCGAGGTGGTCGACATCGTCGGATCGATGGATCTCCCCGCAAGCGTCGAGTCCGACGCGATCGAGACCTTCCAACGACTGGGCGAGGCCGAGTCGTCGGTTCACGACACCGATCTCGAATCGACACCGTTCCACGAGGTCGGCGCCGACGACGCCATCGCCGATGTGGTCGGTGTCGCGCTCCTGGTCGAGGACCTCGGCGTCGGCCGGATCGCCACGACCCCACTCGCCACCGGCGGCGGCACGGCGTCGATGGCGCACGGCGAGTATCCGATCCCGGCGCCCGCGGTGGTCGAGATCGCGGCCGGCGCCGACTGGTCGCTCCGGGGCGGCCCCGTCGACGCGGAGCTTCTCACCCCCACCGGCGCGGCGATTCTCGCGCAGTTCGCCGACGGCGTCGAGTCGCTGCCAGCCCTCAACGTCGACGCGGTCGGTTACGGGGCGGGTGGCTACACGTTCCCCGACCGGCCGAACGTGTTGCGGGCGCTGGTCGGTGACGGCGGCCGTACCCTCAATCGGGAGTCGATCACGGTGCTCGAAACCAACCTCGACGACGCCCCCCCGGAGGTGCTCGGTGACCTCCAGCGGTCGCTGACCGACGCCGGCGCCCGTGACGTGACGATCCTGCCGACGACGATGAAGAAGTCACGGCCGGGTCACTTGGTGAAGGTGATCGTCAAGCCCGGCGACACCGACCGGGTCGCCCGCCGACTCGCGGTCGAGACCGGGACACTCGGTGTCCGCGAGCACGGCGCGGGCCACCGGTGGATTGCCGACCGCGAGTTCCGAACCGCCGAACTCAGCGTTGACGGTGAGACCCACGAGGTGACGGTGAAGGTCGCGTCGGACCAGGAGGGAGAGGTCTACGACTACAGCGCCGAGTACGACGACGCCGCCGCAGTCGCAGCGGCGACGGGACTCCCCGTCCGAGAGGTGTTACGGCGCGCGGAGGCTGCTGTTCGACCGGAAACATAACGCCGCAATCCGACCGGAGCGAACCGGCTACGGATCGATGTGATGGACCGCCTCCGGAGAGAGGAGCCGCCCGGTTGGAAGCGCGATCCACCCGTTCGGGAGCATCCGGATCGGGCCCTGGTGGAGCACCCGCTCCTGTTCGGAGTCGCCGTACACGGTCGCTTTCTCGTACTCCATCACCGACTCGGGCGTGAACCCGTCGGTGATCTCCTCCCACACTGACGTCGTCGGGATAACCATACTCACGATACGGCGCCGCTACACGTTTGGGGTTTCCCCATCTGTTGTCGGTGCGCCCCGAACCGTGGCTACCTGAATCAAGGAGAGAGTCCCGCCGTTCACCGCGGGCGTGAATCCGACACTCCACGGCACAAACCACGTTCGACCCTTATTCAGGGTATCCTCTCTGACTTTCTTTTCTCCTTCAAGCAGTAAGCCCTTCCACCTCAATCCACGGTGCTTTTTCAATTTCTTCAGTCGTTCGTACTGTTCGTCGTCGTCAAACTCGATGCGAATTGCAACCATACAATATCACATAAACAGAACAATTATGTGTGTTATGAGATAATACGTAGTCGATGAAGCGAGCCAACACGTTCGACGTGATTCCGCAGTCCCCAGAGGACAAGGAG
>NZ_BMOC01000005.1 GCF_014646875.1 Halobellus salinus
CGCCCACCCACTCATACTCAGACGCTCACGAGACACCGCGTCTCGTGGGCGATTTTCATTTCGAACGCGCGCACAGGCGGCAGCATCACCATCAACCCTGACGCCCTGCCGTCCGCTTCCCGGACGCAGCCGGCCCCGTCATTCCGGCTCAGGAGCCGGGTCGCCGTCGACCCGATATCGGGCCAGTCGCTCGGTCGAGAGCCCCGAGCGCGTGGCGGCGGTCACAGGGTCAACATCGAACCGTCGGCACGCGGCGGCGGCGCCGGCGGCGACCAGCTCCGCGCGCGGGCCGTCGTTGCGACTGCCCGGGGACCACGCACTGGGGTGGAGGTCGGTGGCTCTCGTCGTCGCAAGCGCCTCAACGGCAACGGTACTGAGCAGGGCCGCCCCGAGTGCGTCAGTAGGGCGTCCCGACGGCTCCGGGTCCCGCCGATTCGTATCGTCGCAGTCGTGGTATGAAGCCCCGACACCGTCAGATCCGTCGGTAGACCGGCTACGTTCTAGTGCGCCCGCAAGCGCGAAGTGCTGACGGGCGTCGTCCGCGAGAAGCGCCCGCTCAAGCACGGCGTCGATCACGAGATCGAGCGCGTCGGTCACGACGCCACGACATCCGTCCGAAACGTCGCCTCCCGAACAGTGCCGTCCGGTGTGAGCGTGATCCGCCCGAGCGTCACCGTCTCACCGACCGCCGCGTCGGCTTCGATCCCGCGGAGCGTGGCCGACCGGTCAAGCCGGTCCCACACCGCCCGCTCGACAAGGCGTTGGAACTCCTCGGGATCCGTCCACCCGGAGTCGATGTCGGCGGGCACGTGGACGACAAACTGGAGTTCGGCGTCGGTGACGTGGATTCCGACACCGAACGTGTCCCCCCTAGCTGCGCCGTCAACGTCGTCGCTTCGCACGGCGTCGTCGTCCGCTCCGTCTCGCGTCGGGCTCTCGGTCCCGTTCGGTGCGCTCATACGTGAGCGTGGGCGCGCGCGATCAAAATATTCTCCGGTCAGAACGCTCGCCAGAACCCTCTTTGAGCGGGCCGCCGAACCGCCGGCCGTGACCGACGACGACACGCCGATCGCCGAGTTCCTCGACGCGATCGCCTCCGAGCAGGTGGCACCGGCGGGCGGCACCGCGGCCGCGATCACCGGCGCTACCGGTGCGGCGCTGTGTGAGATGGTGTGTGTGCACACGATCGCTGCCTCGGACGACGGCGCGGCCGACGAACTCTCGGAACTCCGGTCGGGGTTGCGGCGGCGCCGGGAGACGCTCCTCGCATTGGGGGCGCAGGACGCAGGGCTCGTCGACGACCTGTTCGGTGACGATGAGGAGGCGTCGATACGGCTCCAGCGCAGAGCCGCCGGGATTCCACTCGCGGTTTCGGAGGCCGCTGCGAGCGTGTTGACCGACGCCGAGACGGCTCACCGTCGCGGCCGATCGGGTGTGGCTGCGGACGCAAAGACGGGCGCGTACCTCGCCGACGCCGCGGTCCGGGCGTCGCTGGAGACGGTCCGGATCAACGCGGCCGCGCTTCCGGACCGGTCGTTTGCAGCAGACCTCGAATCGCGCGCGAGGGCGGTCAAGGAGGCGGTGAGGGACGCCCGGCCGCGGTTGTTCGGTGGCGACGGGTGAGACACGGCGTCGTATCACTGTACCGGCCGCCACGGGAGGAGTGGTGCCGGACAGCGCTCACTCCCACAGTTCGGATTCGACCAGATCGACCGCGTTCCGAACCGCACCGACGGAACTCAGGTGTCCGGCGCCGACCGCCGCCTTCATGGCTCGGGCCGGGCTGCCGGTCACAACTTCGGGGCCGAGTTGTGCCACCGTGCCGTCGCCGACCGTCACGATCCACCCGGGTACGTCGAATCGATAGGGGTCGAGTCGTGGGCGGAACCCCTCGCCCGTACCGCGGTCGTGGTCAACGAGCCGGCGAATGTTCGCCGCGACCGTCCGGGCCTCACGGATCGCGGCTGACGCCGACGCCGGGACGGGCTCGCCGTCGGCGTCAACGGCTCTAGCGGCGTCACCCACCACGAACGCGTGGTCGTCGAGGCGGAGGTCGTCGTAGACCAGCGGTCGGTCGCCGCCCATCGCGCCGGTTCCGGTAATCCCACCGGTCCAGACGAACACGTCCGCGCCGAACGTCTCCCGGTTGGTCTCGACCGCGTCGGCGGTAGCGCGTTCGACCGTCGTGTCCGTCGAGACCGTTACACCGGTGGACTCAAGCTCCTTGCGGGCCGCCCGCCGGAAGTTCTCCGGGAAGTTTGGCGCGACGTGGGGCAGCTGTTCGAGCAGCGTCACGTCGGCGTCAACGCCCTCCTCGCGCGCCAGCGCCACAAGTTCGCCCGCGGTCTGGACGCCGGAGAGCCCCGCGCCGCCGACAACGACGTCGACCGACCCCGGAGGCCCGGCGTCTCCAGTGGCTTCGCTGCCGGCTTCGTCGCCGACGCCGGCCGCCGACAGGAACTCGTGTCGGATCCCGAGGGCGTCGTCGACGGACGTGAGCGGCTGTCCGTGCTCTGCGACACCCGGGATCCCGTAGTCGGCGGTAACCGACCCCAGACAGACCGCGACGTAGTCATACGACAGGTCGTCGCCCGCAGCCAGGTGGACCGCGCGACCGTCCGGATCGAGCCCGGTCACCCGGTCGATCCGGACGGTCGCGCGGTCGAACAGCGCCGAGAGCGGGACCCGGATGGCGTCGGCGACCGCGGGCCGGCGGATGACGCGGTGGACCTCGTGTTTGACAAGGTGGGTTTCGGACGCCTCAACCACGACGAGGTCGACGTCGCCGGGCAGTGTCGATTCCAGCCGGCGCGCGAGGGTCACGCCGGCGTACCCGGCGCCGAGGATGGCGATTCGCATACCTGGTGTTGGGGGCGAAAGAACAAATGGCGAACGGCCGCGGCGGGGGAGGCATCCGTTCCGTCTGTGAGCGTCAGTTCGTCGGCGTCAGAACAGCGATTCGGCCTCGGGACGGACCTCCGCCGGCCCGCCGACCTCCCAGACGTCGGTGTCGACACCGACCGCGGAGACGGCGTCTTCGACGGCATCAATGTGATCTACGGTGGTGTTCACGTAGACGCTCGCCCCCGTGTCAGTCGAGAAGTACGCCGGGACTCCGTCGTCGCGGAGTTCCCGCACCGTGTTGAACACCGAGATGGTGGCGGGCTGCCAGTAGACCCACCCCGACGGGCCGGTCATCGTCGTCGCCGCAAGCGAGAGAGAATCGTGCTCCGCCAGCTCGAACGCCCGGTCGAAGTCGGCGTCGTAGAGCGCGTCCCGCGCGGCGTCAATCTGGTGGTGGATGTGTGCGAGCCGGGCCTGGAACATGTGGCTCTCGGCGGCCTCGCGGTGGGCTTCCTCGGTCTCCTTGTACGCGGGCACGTGGGCGGCGACAACTCGGAGGTCATCTTCGAGATCGGTCTCGATCCGCTCCGACCGGCAGTCCGCGTCGTTCATGCCGGAGAAGAGGTGCGAAAACGCCCCGGTAACCGCCCGCGCGGCCGACGCGGAGCCACGGCGGGCAATCGTCGAAACGTCGGGGCGGGAGAGCTCAAGCCCCGCGGCGGTCGACAGCGCCATCGCGGCCGCCGCGAATCCCGACGCCGACGACCCGAACCCGATGTTCGGCGGGAAAGAGTTCTCCGACTCCAGCCGGACCGGGTGGGTAACCCCCGCTCGGTCGCGGACGTGGTTGACGACTGAGTCGATGCGCTCGGCTCCGCGGCCTTCAACGCGGTCGCCGCCGATGACATACACGTCTGCGGCGGCGTCGGGCTGGAACTCAACCGTCGTGGTGGTGTGACTCGGGGCGGTACAGATGCTGATGCTGTCGTGGTACGGGAGCCGGAGCTCTTCGTCGTGCATCCCGTGATACTTGATCAGGCCTTGGATCGGGTGGGCCGTCGCGGTCGCCTTCATACCTCCACCGGCGCGTGGCGGCCGATTAAACGTCCCGGTCGCGACACGGTCACCAGGGGCGGTGGCACTGGTCGCTCCCGTCGCTTGTCGCCGAGCGCCGCGCCCGGTCGGTCGCATTGCGGCTCTACAACCCGGTGCCGGACGCGTCGGGTCACGCACCCTCCGGCCGCGCGAGAAACGCGACCCCGACCGGTCCGGCGTCCGACTGCAGTACCGGCGTGGAGACGGGTGGTACTGTCCCGTTGCGTGATCACTGGAAGAGGACACGCCGGTTCCCGGACATCGGTCACACCCGGTACCGCCGGGATACTCGGCTACGAAGCGGCTTACAACTCTGTAGCCGTTTTGAGTCTCGGTGGGATATTGACGATCGTAGCGCCCTCAAGCGGTGTATTAGACCCGGCCTGTTCGGAACGCACCAAAGAAACATCCCGGTAGTTTGTCGCGGTTTACAATGGCTTATGTACGGCCCGTGATTGTACTAACCATCCACCGATCCACCCGGCGGCCACCGCTCTCCGGTTGCTGCCGCGCCTCTCACCAATGAAACGCACGTTACTCGTCGTCGCTGTTGTCGCATCGCTTCTCGTGACCGCGGTTCCCGCCGTCGCACTCACCTCGAACCCGGACCTCCGGACGGTCACGGAGACCCCGAACCTCCAGCCCGGCGGGATCAACGAGGTGTCGTTCCAACTCCTGAACGACCCCGACGGGCCGGACGACGACACGCGCGCGGCCACGAACGTCCGGGTCAAGCCCCGCGACACCGGGCGCATCGACGTCGAGACCGGCGAACTCTACGTCCCCTCCCTGCCGGACGGCGACCCCGCGGACCTCTCTCTACGGCTGAACGTGCCTGCGGACCTCGCGAGCGGCACCTACCGGATCCCGCTCGATCTCACCTACGAGTACGATAACGGTGCGGGGTCGGCCACCGAACGGAAGGTAACCCGCCACGTCACTGTCCGGGTTGAATCCGGCCCGCGGTTTTCAGTCGTCGGCACCAACTCAACGGCCACGGTGGACGGCCAGGGGATCCTTGAGGTCACGATGCGGAACGTGGGCGACACCGCCGCCCACGACTCGACGCTGACGCTGTCGACGTCCAGCACAGACATATCGCTGGGCGCAAGCGACTCGAGTACCCGGTTCGTCTCCGAGTGGGAACAGGGTGAAAACCGCACGTTCGCGTTCGACGCCGTCTTGGGCGGCACCGCCGTGGCGGGCAACTACTCGCTGGACGCACAGGTCGACTTCGAAAAGCCCAGCGGAACGGTCGGATCCACCCCGGAGCTCACCGTCCCGCTGGAGGCGCACCCCGAGATGACGTTCCGTGTCTCCGACCTCCGGAGCACTCTTAGTATCGGCGGGAGCGACACGCTGTCGGGGACCATCACGAACACCGGTCCGATGACCGCACACAACGCGGTGGTTCGGTTCAACGCCACGTCGACTGCACAAGCCGTCGGCGGCGGCTACGCTGTCGGGTCGCTCGCACCCGGGGAGTCCGCGGAGTTCTCGTTCCGAGTGAGCGTCGACGAGACCGCCGACGCCGGCCCGCGGCAGTTCGGGATCCGGACCGCGTTCCGCAACGCCAACGGTGACAAACTCCGGAGCGACGTCGTCGACATCCGCGTTCCGGTCGACGCGAACGATCCCGGCTTTGAGGTCCAAGACGTCGAGAGTACCCTCCGGGTCGGCGAGGAGGGGACACTGGACGGGACGATCGTGAACACGCGCGAGGACCGCGTGACCAACGCCGTCGTCACGTTCGAGGATCCCGGGCCGACGGTCACACCGATCGAGGACAGCGTCGCGATCGGCGACCTCGGCCCCGGCGAAGCCGCGAACTTCTCGTTCGACGTCGAGGTGACAAGCAGCTCCGACGCCGGCCCGCGGCAGTTCGACCTCGCGGTCTCCTACCGCGACGAGGACAACGCCGCCAGAGCGTCAGGGGACATCCCGACCCGGGTCGGTGTCGGAGCGGGGACCGCCGAGTTCGACGTCGAACCCGTCGACGGGAGTCTGAGCGCTGGCTCCGGCGGGGAGTTCCGGGTGACCGTTACAAACACCCGCGAGTACGTTGTCTCGGACCTCTCGGCGAAGATCTACACCGATTCGCCGCTGTCGACGTCCGACGACGAGGCGTTCGTCGACGAGCTCGGACCCGGCGAATCGACGACGATCACCTTCCAACTGAGCGCGGACGGCGGCGCCACCGAGAAGACCTACCCGGTCAAGATGGATTTCCAGTACGACGACGAGGACAGCGACACGATAATCTCCGACACCTACCAGGTGCCGGTGGACGTCGCCGGAAGCTCCGGCGGGCTCCCGGTCACGCTGATCCTCGTCGCGGTGGTCCTGCTCGGCGGTGCGGCCGGCGGCGTGCTCTACTACCGGCGACGGGAGTAAACGGTGCGGGTCGACTACCAGCAGTTCGTCGACTGGGCCGACGACAACATCGTCAACCGTCCCGGGACGGTGATCGGCGTCTTCATCGTGGTGACGCTTCTGTTCACCGCTGGGTTGGGTGGCGTCTCAACGGAGTCTGGGACCCAGCAGTTCGCCGAGGACATCCCCGCGGCGAACGCGTTAGAACGCATCGAAAACGAGTTCCTGCCGGTGTTCAGCGACGATCCCGGGAGCACGCAACTGGTCCAGCGCGGCCGCAACGTGCTCTCGAAGGACTCGCTGCTCGCGATGCTGCGGGCCCAGCGGGCGTTGGAGGACCGCGACGACATGTACGTCACGGGCACGTCGTCGGCGGCCGGCACCGTCGCCCGGAGCATCGATCCGGAGGCGACGACTCTAGAGCAGCAGATCACGACGCTCGAACGGTCGACGCCGTCGACGGTACGGAGTGCAGTCCGGGAGAACGCCGACAATCCCGGGTTCACCGGAAGCGTGAGCAACGATTTCAACAAGCGGGACGCGTCGGCGTCGGCGACGATCGGCGCCGTCCAACATGACCTCCCCGGCGGCGCTGGCGGCGGGACCGCCGGCCAGTCGGGCGACAGCCCGCTCACGCCGATCCAGACGCAGGCCCAGCGCGTGATCGGGACCGAGATCGACGCGGATATCACTGTTTTCGGGAGCGGGATCATCGCCGACGAGTTCGGGACGGTCATCTCCGACTCGCTTCTGATTGTGACGCCCGCAGCGGTGCTCCTCATTTTCGGGTTTCTGATCGTCGCCTACCGCGACCTCATCGACTTGGTGTTGGGCGTGGTCTCGCTCGGGATGGCGTCGATCTGGACGTTCGGGTTCCTAGGGCTGGCCGGCATCCCGTTCAACCAGATCATGATATCGGTCCCGCCGCTTTTGCTCGCGGTCGGGATCGACTTCGGGATTCACGCGGTCAATCGATACCGGGAGGACCGGGCGACCGACCGCGACGTGGGCGACGCCATGCGGGTCGCAACTGACCAGCTGCTCGTGGCCTTTTTTATCGTGACCGGCACCACCGTGATCGGGTTCCTCTCGAACCTCGCGTCGGAGCTTCCGCCGATCCGTGACTTCGGGATCGTCGCCGCGGTGGGGATCGTGTTCACGTTCCTGATCTTCGGGATCTTCCTGCCTGCCGCGAAGGTGTGGGTCGATCGCCGGCGGGACTCGTGGCCGATCCCGACGTTCAGTCAGCGGCCGCTCGGCGAGGAGGGGTCGGCGCTGGGCGGGGCCCTCTCGGTCGGGGTGACAATCGCCAACCGAGCGCCGGTCGTACTGCTCGTGCTCACGCTCGTGTTCAGCGCCGGGGCTGCGGGGTACGCCACCGGCGTCGACACCAACTTCTCACAGGAGGACTTCCTGCCCCCGGAGGAGGTATCGCCGCTTCTGAAGGCGTTGCCCGAGCCGTTCGCGCCGAGCGACTACGACGCGGTCGGCACGATCAACTTCCTTGACGACAAGTTCACGTCCTCACAGGGGGGATCCGTGACCATCTACTTGGAGGGGCGCATGGAGAACGACGCCGCCTTAGAACGCATCTACCGCGCGGGCGAGGATCCGCCCGAGGAGTTCGTGACCGACGGCAACCGCCGTGTGGAGTCGACGAGTATCGTGACGATCATCCAGGACCGCGCGGAGCAGGACCCCGAGTTCGACGCCTTGATCCAGCGGAACGATCGTAACGACAACGGCGTCCCCGACGACAACCTCCCGACGATCTACCGGGAGCTCGAAGCGTCGCCCGCGGGCGACCGCGCCTCGGAATACCTGGCCGACGACCGGCGGAGCGCCAGGGTCGTCTACACCGCCTCCGCCGACGCCTCCGATCAAGAGGTAACCGCGGCGGGCCACGAGGTCGCCGACCGGTTCCGGACCGATGCGACCTCGACGGGCAACACGGTGGTTTTCCAGGCGGTGTCGGACCTGATATTCGAGTCCGCGATCACCAGCCTCGCGATCGCACTGAGTGCAACAGTGGTGTTTCTGGTGTTCATCTACTGGGTGCTCGAAGGGTTGCCCTCCCTGGGGATCGCCAACCTCGCGCCCATCGTCGTGGCGGTGGCGTCGGTCGCGGGCACGATGCGGCTGTTGGACGTGCCGTTCAACGCGTTCACCGCGACAATTCTCTCGCTCACGATCGGGTTGGGGATCGACTACTCGGTCCACGTCGTCCACCGGTTCATCGACGAGCGCCGCGAGCGGGCGCTGGTTCCGTCGCTCCAACGGACCGTGATCGGGACCGGCGGCGCGCTCCTGGGGAGCATGGCCACGACGGCCTCCGGAATCGGCGTTCTGACCCTCGCGGTCCTCTCGGTGCTGGGTCAGTTCGGGATCCTGACGGCGATCTCGATCGTCTACTCGTTTTTGGCGTCGCTGCTCGTGCTTCCCTCGGCGCTTGTGGTCTGGGACCGGTTCGTGAACGACGACCCCGGGGTGCCGATGGGGCCGCGAGACGACACCGGGACGGACGGCGTTGAGCCGGCCGATGGCGTCGCGGACGACGCCGCGGCCTGAATTCGGCCCTCGCAGCTACCACCTGACTTGGAACCCGGACTGCCCGGTCGGGTCCTCGTAGCTCACGCCGACATCGTCGACTGATGCCATCCGGCTTCCGGTGTGACACCACTCGATCATCGCCTCGACCGGCCCCTTCGGTCCCTCGAAGACCGCCTCGACTCGGCCGTCGTCGAGGTTCCGTACCCATCCCGCGACGCCGTGCTCCCTCGCGGCGTCCCGGGTCGACGCGCGGTACCGGACGCCCTGGACGGTCCCGCTGACGAACACGTGCGCGCGGATTCGGTCCTCGGTCATACCGTCGGCTACGAGGAGGAGTCACAAATAGCGTGTGCCGTTCGGAGTCACACAGATCAGGGAGGGCGACTCGCGAGTCGCCCGAAAAGAAGCGAGACGGCTGCCGTCTCGCCCCCTCGTGAAAATCTGTCCCGCCGAGCGGTGCGAAGCGGGGCTCGTGAGGCGCTCTGCGCTTCACGGTGGATAAAAAGGGCCGACTCGCACGGTCTACGGTCGATTCGGCGGAACTCAGCTAACGACAACGAACAGGAACTGCTCATACTGTCGGCTATAGTCGCGTGACGTATTTCGACACCCCGGGGTGTCGAAAATCTTCACGTAGTTATAGCCGACAGTATCAGTACAGACTAGACACTGACGAAACTGTTCGCTCAAATGCCGAGGCTATCTTTGATTGCCGAGTCGATTTTCACTATGTCTGATGACGGGACAGAGCCAATGTTCTTTTTTACACGTTCGTCGATGTCGACAACCCGGATCTGACTGAGGTCTGCCACTGAATCGTGGTCGAGGGCAGTATCCGAAGCCCGTACTTCCACCTCGAACGGGTACGTGTCTCCAGCCGTGTACTGCTTCGTAAATGGAGCGATGATGGTTGTCGGTGAGTACTGATTCCCAACATCGTTCTGGATGACAACACAGGGCCGGCTCGTTCCTTGCTGCTCACTCCCTCTCGTGGGATTCAGTTCGACGACGACAATGTCGCCGCGGCGTACCTGCACAATTGACTCCAGAGTTCACTCGCTCCAACCGGGCGCGTCACCGAGATGCCCGGTTGCTTCTGAGGATGCTTCTTCCAGCTCTTCAGCCAACTCACGAGACCGCTCGGCTCTCTTTCGATATCCTTCAGCAAGCCGGTCCTCATCCGTCGGCGGTTTGAGTACGATCTCGTCGTTCACTTCGACGAATTCAATTTCGTCACCGCCTTCGATGCCACGGCGGTCCCGCAGCTCCTTCGGAATCGTCACCTGCCCCCGATCTCCGACTTTCCGCTTGTGTTCGGACACACCTATTCATACTTTTTTCATACTGATATAGATGTCGGAGTCATGGTTGTTCGATTCAAACGGTTGTTCTACAGCCCGCCTCGTCGAAATGAAACGTGAAAACACATAGTCAGATAGTACAGCCTGCTGCTGTGTCGCGAGCGACCGGAGGGAGCGCAGCAAAAGGTCGGTGGTGTTTATGTCTCCGGGGAGGGGCAGGTGGAGTATGGAGCTGTTCGGGACCGCGGGGATCCGCGGGTCAGTACAGGAGCGGGTGACGCCGGACCTCGCGCTGGCGGTGGGGCGTGCGGTCAGTGCCGGCGTCGTCGACGACGCGGCGGCCGACACCGGATCGGACCGCCCGGAAGTCGTTGTCGCCCGCGACGGCCGCCCCACCGGCGAGGCGCTCGCGGCCGCAGCAGAAGCGGGGATCAACTCCGCCGGTGTCGACGTACGGCGGGCGGGTATACTCCCCACGCCGGCGCTTGCGTACGCCTCGCAGGGCCGATACGGGGTGATGCTCACCGCGTCGCACAACCCCCCGACCGACAACGGGATCAAGCTCTTCGTCGACGGTCAGGAGTACGACCGCGAGCGCGAGTCGGCGGTGGAGTCCCGCGTCGCCGACGGGGCTCCGCCGGCGGCGTGGGACGAGTGGGGCGGCTCCGAGACCGTGGCGCCGCTCGCGGGCTACCGGCGGGCGGTCGTCGAGTACGCCCGCGGGTACGGCGACCCCGCCGACGGGCTCGACATCGCGGTCGACTGCGGCACCGGCACCGGCGCGCTCGGCACCCCGCAGGTGCTCCGGGAACTCGGCGCACGGGTCGTCACGCTCAACGGCCAGATCGACGGCCACTTTCCGGGTCGGGAGTCGAAGCCGACCCCCGAGACCCTGGGTGACCTCCGGCGGGTTCTGTCCGACAGCGATTTCCACTTCGGGATCGCCCACGACGGCGACGCCGACCGGATCGTCGTCCTCGACAGCGAGGGCGGAATCGTCCACGAGGACACCGTGGTGGCGATCGTAGCGGAGCAGTTCGTCCGGGCTGCGACCGCGCCGGACCCCGTCGTGGTCACCACGCCCAACGCCTCCGGTCGGATCGACGAGCGGGTTGCCGCGGCGGGCGGCCGGGTTGAGCGCGTCCGGCTCGGAGCCCTCCACGAGGGGATCGCCGCGGCGCGCGCCGACGGGGGTGACGTCGTCTTCGCCGCGGAACCGTGGAAACACATCCACCCCGACCACGGTGGGTGGATCGACGGCGCGGCCTCCGCGGCGGTGTTGACCCGTCTCATCGCGGCTGAGGGGCTCGACGGCCTCCGCGATCCGGTGGCCGAACGCCCCTACCGGAAAGTCAGCGTCGAGTGCCCCGACGACCGGAAGACCGACGCGATGGCGCGCCTCGAATCTGCGCTCCCCGCGGCGTTCCCCGACGCCGACGCCGACACCGAGTACGGGGTTCGCGTTGAGTTCCCCGACGGGTCGTGGACGCTAGTCCGACCCTCGGGAACCGAGCCGTACGTCCGGGTCTACGCCGAGGCCGACGACGTCGACGCGCTGGTTGAGGGCGTGACCGACGTTGTGACCGGCGCCGTCGCCGACGCCGGCGGGTAGGGGCCGGTGTCCGGGGGTGTGGGCCGCACAGACCGTCCGAGAGCCGGATGTCCGTCCAGTTCTTTCCCTCGGAACCCTCGGAGGGGGAACCGGAAGCGACGAATTTATGCACACCTCGCTACCCATTGTTCTATAGGTGTTCACAGCTATGGATAGACGTGCGTTCGTGAAGGCGACCGGTGTGGCGGGGATTGCGGGGCTGGCCGGGTGTAGCGGCGGTCCATCCGACGGCTCCGGCGACACGGCGACTGAGTCCCCGACCGAGTCGGATGACTCCGACGATGGCGGGGAGGAGACCACCGCGGCCGAAACCACCGAGAGCGGTCCGGCGGCCAACGTCGGGATGGTCTACGCGACCGGCGGCCTCGGCGACGGGTCGTTCAACGACCAGGCACAGAGCGGGGTGATCCAAGCCGAGGAAGACTTCGGGATCGAGTACAACGAGGCTCAGCCCGACGAGGTGGCGCAGTTCAGCACCTTCCAGCAGCAGTTCGCCCAGTCGAGTGATCCCAACTACGACTTGGTCTGTTGTATCGGGTTCCTCCAGCTCGACTCCCTCACGGAGAACGCCGAATCGTACCCCGACCAGGACTTCATGATCGTCGACGAGGTGGTCGACGCGCCGAACGTCGCGAGCTACACGTTCATGGAACACGAGGGGTCGTACCTCGCAGGGCTGATGGGCAGCCTGCTCACGACACAGGAGTTCTCCGCAGGCGCCGGGTCGACGGTGCCCGACTCCGCGGCGCTCGGGTTCGTCGGCGGCGTGGAGTCCGGTCTGATCCAGCGGTTCCAGGCCGGGTTCGAGGCGGGTGCCGCCGCCGGCAACGGGGATACCGAGGTCCTCACCAACTACACTGGGAGCTTCAACGACCCTGCCGCGGGTCGAGAGGCCGCCTCAGCCATGTACAACGACGGCGCAGACATCGTGTTCCACGCCGCAGGGAACACCGGCACGGGCGTGTTCCAGGCCGCACAGGAGGCCGGGCGGTTCGCGATCGGGGTCGACCGCGCACAGTCGATCACGCGCGATTCGTACGCCGACGTCATCCTCGGAAGTATGATCAAGCGGGTCGACACGCCGGTGTACGGCGCCATCGAGTCGAAGGTCAACGGCGAGTTCCCCGGCGGCGAGGCCCTCTCGCTGGGGCTCGACGAGGACGGTGTCGACCTCGTCTACGGCGACTCGATCGGCTCGGATGTGCCCGAAGCGGTTGCCGACGAGGTCGCGACCGCGCGCGAAGACATCGTCAACGGCGACATCTCGGTCCCGATGTCGCCGGAGTAACACTGGAACGGCGCCGGCGCCGCAACCCACACCCAAACCTATTCGTTTATGCCACCGACACAGAGTAACAGACGTATGTCCAAGGCCGTCCGCCTCGAGGGGATCACCAAACGGTTTCCCGGCGTCGTGGCGAACGACGATGTTCACTTCGAGGTCGAACGGGGAACCGTCCACGCGCTGTTAGGGGAAAACGGCGCCGGGAAGACGACGCTCATGAACGTCCTCTACGGGCTATACGAGCCCACCTCCGGACGGGTCGAAGTCGACGGCGAGAAGCGGCGGTTCGACTCCCCCCGGGACGCCATTGACGCCGGCATCGGCATGATCCACCAGCACTTCATGCTCGTCGACCCGATGACCGTCACCGAGAACATCACACTTGGGAACGAGCCGCGGAAGTGGGGGGGACTGGCGGTCGACCGGACGGCGGCACGGGAGGAAGTGACTGCCCTCGCGGACCGGTACGGGTTCGACATCGACCCCGACGCCCGGATCGAGGACGTCTCGGTCGGCGAACAACAGCGTGTGGAGATCCTGAAGGCGCTGTACCGCGGGGCCGACACCCTGATTCTCGACGAACCCACGGCGGTGTTGACCCCCCAGGAGATCGACGACCTGTTCGGCGTGCTGGGGGAGTTGACCGCCCAGGGGAAGACGATCATCTTCATCACCCACAAACTGGGGGAGGCGATGGCGGCCGCCGACGAGATATCCGTCCTCCGGGACGGCCGGAAAGTCGGGACGGTCGACGCCGGCGACACCACCCGGGAGGGGCTCGCGGAGCTGATGGTCGGCCGCGAGGTCCTCCTCGACGTGGACCGCCCGCCCGCCGAGACCGGCGACGTGGTGGCCTCGCTCTCCGACATAACTGTCGACGACGACCGCGGGGTGCGGGCGGTCGACGGCGTCGACTTCGAGCTCCGAGGCGGGGAGGTTCTCGGGATCGCGGGCGTCGACGGCAACGGCCAGTCCGAACTCGTTGAGGCCCTCACCGGGCTCCGGACGCCCGATGCCGGCACGGTCGAGTTCTTGGGTGCGGACGTGACCGACGACTCCCGGCGCCGGCGGACCGAAGCCGGTATGGCGTACATCCCGGAGGACAGACAGGAGCGCGGGGTGGTGATGAACTTCGACCTCGTTGAGAACGCGCTCTTGGGCAGCCAACACTCCACGGAGTTCGGCCCGAACGGTCGGATCGACTGGCCGGAGACCAGAGCGCACGCCGAGACGGTGATCGACGAGTACGACGTGCGGACGCCCGGCGCCGACACCGCCGCGAAGTCGCTGTCGGGCGGGAACCAGCAGAAGTTCATCGTGGGTCGGGAGTTCGAGCGCGACCCCGAACTCGTGGTGGCGTCGCACCCGACCCGCGGGGTCGACGTGGGATCGATCGAGTTCATCCACGAGCGGCTGCTGGAGCTGCGTGAAGCGGGGGTTGCGGTTCTGTTGATCTCCTCGAAGCTCGAAGAGGTCCAGGGGCTCTCCGACCGGCTGGCGGTGATGTACGAGGGGGAGTTCGTCGACGTTGTCGACCCCACCACGACGACCGAGTCCGAACTCGGGTTGCTGATGGCCGGCCAGGATCCCGCAGAGAGCGACGACCCCGGGACCGCGGAGTCGACCGACCGCGACGATCCGGTCGATGCGCCTGCGGGCGGTGAGCGGGCGTGACCTCGGCCGACCGCGCCCGTCGGGTGCTGAAGCGGTTGGTGGCGGCGTCGGCGGCCGAGCGCATCCTGATCAGCTCCGCCGCGCTCGGGCTGTCGATTCTGCTCGGCGCGGTCCTGGTGTTGATCGCGGGACGGATGACCACGTGTACGGCGAGCGACGCGGTCTACTACTTCGGGACCGGATTCTGCTACGATCCAGTGTTGGTGTTCGACCGGCTGTTCCTCGGCGCGCTCGGCGAGCCGTTCAGCGGCGGGTGGTCGCCGGAGGGCCAGTTCTCGGTCACGCTGCGGGAGACCACGCTTCTGATGTTCACCGGGCTGTCGGTCGCGTTGGCGTTTCGAGCGGGGATCTTCAACATCGGGACCCAGGGCCAGATGGTGGTCGGCGGGCTCGCGACCGCGGTGTTGGTGCTGCGGGCCGCAGACCTGGTCTCGGGCGTGGTGGGCGCGGTCCTGCTGATCCCGTTCGGGGTCGTCGTCGGCGCGGTCTTCGGCGGGCTCTACGGGTCGATCCCAGGGTTTCTGAAGGCGTACGCCGACGCCAACGAGGTCATCACGACGATTATGCTCAATTTCATCGCGACCGGCGTGACGTTGTATCTCGTCAGCGGCGCGTTCAAAGACCCCGAGAGCGCGGCGAACCAGACGGTCCCGCTGCCGGAGTACGCCCAGTTCCCGACGGTACTGTTCGGCGGGCGGCAGGACTTCTCGCTGGTCGCGCTGGCGTTCGGCGTCCTGGCGATCGGCGGGCTCTACTACCTGCTGGAACACACGGCGTTCGGCTACGACATCCGAACAAGCGGGCTGCAGCCCGACGCCGCGGAGTACGGTGGCGTCGACGCCAAACGGACCATCGTCGCGAGCCTCACGCTGTCGGGTGCGTTCGGCGGCGTCGCCGGCGCGATGTACGTGATGATGGTGCTCGGAACGTTCCAGTCGGGGCTGCCCTCCTACGGGTTCGACGGCATCACCGTCTCGATCCTCGCGGGTAACAACCCGATCGGGGTCGGGTTCGCGGCGCTGCTGTTCGGCGTACTCAAAAGCGGCACCACGGTCGTGCAGTTCGCGACCGACGTTCCGCCGCAACTCGTCGGGGTCCTCCGCGGGCTGATCATCCTGTTCGTGGCGATGCCGGAGTTCTTCCGCATGGTGGGGCGGCGCGTGGTCGACCCCGGGTCGAAGCCAGTCGCGACCGACGGTGGACCGGCGAAGGGGTCGGCGGATGAGTGACGCGCCCGCGGAAGCCCCGGGAACGGACGCGGAGGCGGGGTCCGATCCCGACCCGGACTCGACTCCGAATGCCGGCCCCCTCGGGTCGCGGTCGAACCGCGAACTGATAGCGTGGGCGGCGATCGGCACCCTCGCGGCGCTGCTTCTCGGCGGGGCGGCGTTCCCGAACACGATCCTGGGCGTGCTCGCCGACGTCATCACGGATAAGGACACGCTGTCGGCGGCGCTCCGGCTATCGGTCCCGATCGCCTTCGCCGCCCTGGGCGGGATCTTCTCGGAGAAGTCGGGCGTGATCAACATCGGGCTCGAAGGGTTGCTCATCATTTCGGCGTTCACCGCGATCTACGTTACCGACGTCACCGGCGGGATCTGGATCGGGTTCGGCGGCGGCGTGGTTGCGAGCACGCTGCTCGCGTTGCTGTTTGCGGTTGTCACAATCGAGTTCCGCGCCGACCAGATCATCGCGGGGCTGGCGGTGTGGCTGATCGCTCTCGGGCTGGCACCGTTCGCCTCACAGGTCATCTACAACGGGCCGAATACCCCCACAGTGGGGACGACAGGCAGCATCTACGTTCCGGTGCTCGCGGAGATCCCGTTCTTCGGCGCGCTGTTTTCGGCGTCGCCGTCGGTGTACATGCTCTTCGTCGCGGTGGCGGCGTCGTGGTACGTCTTCGAGCGAACCGCGTTCGGGCGGTGGATCCGCGCCAGCGGCGAGAACCCGAAGGCCCTCGACACCGCGGGGGTGAACGTCTCACGCGTCCGATACGTCGGGATACTCGTCTCGGGCGTGCTCGCGGGGATGGGCGGGTCGGCGCTGTCGCTCGATCTCGGGCAGTTCACTGGCAACGGCCCGACGATGGTCAACGGCAAGGGGTTCATCGCCATTGTGGCGTACCTGTTCGGCAACTACAACCCGATTGGGGCGTTCCTGGCGACGATGCTGTTTGCGGGGCTGGACGCGATCCAGACGGTACTCCAACTCCAGGGGATCGGCCTGCCCCGACAGCTCATCCGGATCATCCCGTTCGTGGTCGTGATCGTCGTGCTCGCGTTGGTCGGCCGGACGCGGCTGCCGGAGGCCGCCGGCGACCACTACGAGTCCGGCGAGGAGTAGCGGGACGTTGGGGGCTCCGCCACCGGTCCGGCGCCTTACTCCGACAGGTCGAGGTAGCTCATCGACGCATCCAGGACGCGGTACGTGATCAGATCGCGTGGGAGCCCGGTTTCAGCGGCGCACTCCTCGACATCCTCGAGCGACACGTCACTCAGCGAGAGTGTGTCCGAGAGGATCTGCGGAACGTCGCCGTACTCCGGCCCGGACCTCGACTCGTACCTGCCGAGCGCGCCGTGGCCGACGAGCTCTTCGAGTTGCGCCTCGACCCACCGCTCGTCCGGCTCCGCCGGGACTCCCGAGTTCCCGAGGAGGTCGCCGTGTTGCTCCTCGAACTCCCTGGCCACCCTGTCGACGGACTTCTTCAGCCCGGTGTCCTCGACGAGGTCGTAGATGGCTCGCCGGTGATCGGAGACGTCGTCCGGGAGCCCGTACGGGGGCGTTTCCAGCCCCACCAGGTACGCGAACGCCCGAACGAGCCCGGGGTCCCTGCGCAACAGCTCCAGCAGCGGATCGGCCGTGTCGCCGTCGAGTTCGTCGACCGCCGCCGCCAGCGTCGCCGCGTCGAGTCCGCGGCCGGCCCCCGGCGATCCCCCGGCTGCAGTCCGGGCGGGGCTGTACCCGCACTCGACGCAGTCGTCGGCGTTGCTCGGGAGCGGCGACACACACTCCGGGCAGACGGCGTAGTCGAGTTCGGTTCCACACTCCGGGCAGACGGCGTAGTCGAGTTCGGTTCCACACTCCGGACAGAAGCCACTCGTGTCCGCGATGTCGGCGTCGCAGGACCCGCACGCGACACTCACCATACACTGATGACTGGCCCGTCCATCCGATAACTATTCGTGACCGTGTTCGGGCTCACAGTATCTTGAACGCCACTGACGACCCTCGCCACGTCCCACCGAGCGCAGTCGACGGGAGTGGCGCTCGACGGGAGTGGCGCTCGACGGGATACGGTGATGAACTCGGTCTCGGGTCCCAGTCGGCCCCGACCCGAACGGCCGGAGCCTCTGACCCCGGCGACGTCGGCCGTCGGAACCGCATCGCCCACCGCGTCCGCCATCGCGGCGATTCCCGCGTCGTCCGAGCCGAGACCGGTGTTTGAACTGTCACAGTTCGAGACATCTCCTCGCTCGCTCACAACGACGCTTCGGCCACCAAGCCTTGCCACGGGGTCGGTGGTCGACCGCCGGGGCCCCGCTCACTCCGCGTGGAGCGGGCCGGTGAAACTCACGTCCAAGACCCCCTCTCTGATCGCGTACTCCAGCCGGGCGTCCAGCGGCATCTCCCCCCAGTCGTCCGGTCGGTCGGACTCCGGAACCTCCCGAAGGCGGTCAACGAGTGTCCGGTTGAGAAACCGTCCGTTGTCCCCGCAGTCCGGGCAGGTCAGGACGATCAACCGGACCCGGTAGGGGCGGCCTTCCACGCGCTCGCAGTTCGGACACACGTACGAGTTGGTCACTACCGATCGGTACGGACCGGAGGAACTCGAAGGTAGCGGTTGGGCCACCGGCGTGCCCGCGTGACAACGCAATCCGAACTAAGAAGTGTCTTCCACCGCAGATTCACACGAATGAACCGTGGCGATCTCGTCGGGCCCGTGGTTGTTCACTCGGCCGGCACGATCACGTACGCCAATAGGGAGTTCTGTGAGCTTGTCGGCGTCGACGCGCCGGCAACCGTCGTCGGAACGCCGCTCGGACAGTTCGTCGCCGACGCCGACCGGGACCGACTCGCCGACCACTTCGACCGACTGGGCCGAAACGAGAAGCCGGCGTACGGGCTCGCGGTGGAACTCAAACCCGACGGAGGCGTCCGGACCCACGTGGTCACGGTTAGCTCGCACGTGGAGTGGGCGGGCGAAACCCGGATCCACACCTCGGTGATGGACCTCGGGGACACGAGTGGGCGCTTGGCGACCACGCCACGCGAGACTGCGGCCCACCGCTCCCCGATCGGCGTCACGATCGCCGACGCCACCGCCGACGACGAGCCGCTGGTGTACGTGAACGACACGTTCGTCGAACTCACGGGCTACACCCGCGAGGAGGCGATCGGACGCAACTGCCGGTTCCTCCAGGGGCCGGACACACGCGAGGAGCCGGTTGCGGAGATGCGGGCGGCCATCGACGCTGAGCGCTCGGTCACGGTGACCCTGCGGAACTACCGCACGGACGGTTCGATGTTCTGGAACCGAGTCACGATCTCGCCGGTCCGCGACGCGGCGGGGACCGTTACCCACCTCCTGGGGTTCCAAGAGGACGTCTCGGAAACGAAGCTCAACGAACACGAGAGAGCGCTGTTTCAGACACACACCGAGATGTCCGACCAGGTGATGTTCGTCACCGATGTCAACGGGGTGATCGAGTACGTCAACCCCGCTTTCGAGCGGGTCACCGGATACACCGCCGCCGAAGCCGTCGGGAAGACACCCCGTATCCTGCAGTCCGGACGACAGGACAAGGCGTTCTACGAGGAGATGTGGGAGACCATCACCGCGGGCGAGGTCTGGGAGGCGGAGCTCACGAACCGCACCAAATCCGGCGAGCTCTACCGGTCGAAGCAGAAGATCGTCCCGGTCACGGACGATTTGGGAGCGGTGACGCACTTCGTCGCGCTCGAACCCGACGTCACCGACGAGCGGCTCAGGACTCAGGCGCTCGACGTCCTCAACCGCATTCTCCGGCACAACGTCCGGACCTCGGTCAACGTGATCGAGGGTTACACCGAACTGCTCGAATCCGGCGTTGAGGGGGCCGAACGCCGTTCCGCCATCCGGACGATCCGCGAGCGGACGGCCGCGCTACAGGAGATCAGCGATCAGACCACCCGGCTCCGGGAACTCATCCAGGCCGAGACGGACCCGTCACCCCTCCCGGTCGGCGACATCGCGGGGCTCGTCGACGACCTCCAAGAGGCGTATCCTGACGCGACACTGTCGGCGACGATCGAGAGTGGCGGCGACCGAACGATCCAGAACGGCTCGATGTTCGCCTTCGCGCTCGAGGAACTCGTCGAAAACGCGGTGGTCCACGCTGACCGCGACCCGGCGCGCGCCGATGTCACTGTCACCGACTCCGTGGTCGACAACACCGTCACCGTCGAAGTCGCGGACAACGGCCCGGGGATTCCGGAGTCCGAGTGGGAGGTCATCAAAACAGGGACCGAAACGCCGTTGCAGCACACCAATAGCATCGGGCTCTGGGTGATCTACTGGTCGGTAACCACGTTTGGTGGCTCGATTGACCTGTCGGCCAACCAGCCCCGCGGGAGCGTCTTCACTGTACAGGTGCCGGTGGAGACCGCGCCGGCGGAGCGGTCCGAGTCACGGGGGCCCGCGGAGTAAGGGGTGGTGGACGCACCCGCTGTGCGTCTCGGCGACCGTCCTCGGAAGGCCGCGATTCCGAGATTCGGACCCGACGAGTCCGGGACTGTCGTCTGGCACCGCGAGCACCTCCGGGTGCGCGACCACCCCGCCGTTGCGGCGGCGGCCGCCGACGCCGACCACTTCCTCCCGGTGTTCGTCTTCGATCCGTCGTTCTACGGTGCAACCGGGGTGGCGTCCGACGCCCGGATCGGGTTCCTCCACGACTGCCTCGCCGACCTCTACGGCCAGTACCGAGCGGCCGCGGACGCGGGGCTCACGCTCGCCCACGGCGACCCGATCGAGGTGCTCGGGCGGTTCCGCGACGCCGGGTGGGATGTCGTCGCCGCGGCTTCGCTCACGGGACGATACGGCCTGGAACGCGACCGCAGAGCCCGCGCCGAGGTCGGGGTCTCGTTCGTTGACGGCGACGGTCTCGTCAGGGGGGTCGACCGGCCGCGGGACGGGTGGAGCGACCGCGTTGAGGCGTGGCTGACCGACGACCACGACACCTGGGACCCCGACTCGGTCAGTGTCCACGCGGCCGAAACAGGCGTCACAATCGACGGCGTCGACGCCGCCTACGGGATCGACCCCGAGAAGTCGAAGGTTCCGGACGGCGGCACCACGCCCGCGAGGCGGAAACTCGCGGCGTTCGTCGATCGGATCCGGGCGTATCCCGGAACCATCTCCGCGCCGGTTGACGCCCGCGGCGGCACCAGCGGGCTCTCGCCGCACCTCAAGTTCGGGTGTCTGTCGGTCAGGCAGGTCTACCAGTGCGTCGTCGCGAACGCGCCTGCGTGCCGGGGGACCGACATGTTCGTCTCCCGGCTGTTCTGGAACAAACACTACGAACAGAAACTCGAAGACTGGCCCGGGTGGCTCGACTCCGCCGTCAACCCCGTGCTGAAAGGATTCAACGCCGACCGTCGGGACGACGAGCTGATCGCGGCGTGGAAGGCGGGCGAGACCGGCTACCCGATGGTCGACGCGTCGATGCGGTGTCTCGCCGAGACCGGGTGGATAAACTCCCGGATGCGGGCGCTGTGTGCGTCGTTTTACAGGCTGTCGAGGCGAATGCCACGGGGCTTGACCCCGTGGATGAAGCCGACAACTCGTGAACCAACCGATTAAGCCAGAACATACCAATAACCGAGGGACAGCGATGTGGTACGACTACCGCTTCCGCGCTTATCTTGACCGAACAGGCGTGACTGCGGAAGCGGAACGTCACATCCACATCCACCGCCAAGCCTACAACCACACTCGGTACGAGTACAACGCCCTCAACACCGACGAAGACAACATCGGTTCGGCGTACCAACACCAGAAGCGAGTCACCGAGTGGAAAGACGGGTGGCCCGTGTTCTCCGACGTTCACGGAAACCGAGGAAACGCGCAACCTGCATATCCACGTCGTGGGTTCCCGCGTGGTCAAACGCGGGAGGATGTCAAGGTCTTCGAAGCCTGTCCCGGCCGACCCGCCAGCACGGTTTTGTCTGTCGGGCCCTCAGTTCGGGTATGGACGGCTACGACGCGGTGCTGATCTACGACGGCGAATGTCCGTACTGCTCGGTCGCGGCGCGGACGCTCGAGGCCCTCGATCGCGTGGGCGCGATCTCGTGGTACGACGACGACGCCCAGGCGTTTCTCGGCGCGCAGTTCGGGGAGGCGCCCTTCGCGATGTTCCTGGTTGACCGCCGCCGCGAGCGCGTCTACGCCGGCCGGTCGGCCGCCGAGGAACTGGCCGACCGCGCGGGGACGCCCGGAGTCGTCGGGGCCCTGGTCCGGGACAACTACGACCGGATCGCGACGGTCGTCGGCATCGCCAGCGGCCGCGGCCGCGCCCCCGACGACTACCACGACATCTACCGGCTCGACGACGAGGCGTCAGCGCTGTTCGATCGGCTCGCCGCCGCCGCCGCAGAACAGCCCGAATCCATCGCCTGACCCGTGCCGACTGACGCGGGCGGCGCCGCCGTCGTGCTCGATCCGGACACGATCGCCGACGGTACCGACACCCTTGGCGTCGGCACCGGCGACGCCCCGCCGGGGACCTACGTTCTGGTCTTCGGGGTCGACCCGGGTGCGACGATCGATGTTGGGGCGCTCGGGACCGCCGAGTTTCCGTCCGGCGCGTACGCCTACGTCGGGAGCGCGTTCGGCCCGAGCGGGCTCGGGCGCGTCGACCGCCACCGCCGGGTGGCCGCGGGCTCTCACGACGTGCGACACTGGCACGTCGACTACCTCGGGGGCCACGCCGCGGCGTCGCTGGATGCCGTCGTCGCCGCACCGGACGCCGACATCGAGTGCCGACTGGCGGCCGCACTCCGTGACGGAGTTGCCGGCGCTGACTCCGACGGTGACGCCCCGCTGCCGGGGTTCGGCGCCTCCGACTGCGACTGTCCGGCCCACCTCGTCGCCGGCGCGAACGCGGGCCACCTCCGGGGGGTCGCGGTCGATGCGGTGAAGAATGCCGCGCCGAGGCGTCGGTGACCCGACCGTCAGTCGAACATACCGGTCGACATGTACCGTTCGCCACCGTCCCAGTAAACCGTGATCACGAGCGGCAGGTCGTCACTCTCGGTCCGCAGGTCGCTGCCGACCGTTCCACCCGGCTCGTCGGGGAGAACGTAGCCGTCCGCGTCGGCCCCGTCGTCGACGGCGTCCGGATCCGCCAGCCGCTCGGCCACCCGCTTGGCCGCGAGGTTCGACGCCCCGGAGGATTGGCCCACCAAGATCCCCTCCTCGCGGGCGAGTCGACGGCACTCCGTTTCTGCGTCTTCGATAGTGACCGTTTCGACGTCGTCGAGCAGGTCCGTGTCCAGGTTCGGGGAGACGAACCCCGGACCCATCCCCTGAAAGTCGTGGGCCGCGGGGTCCCCGCCGGACAGGACGGGGGAGTTCGCGGGCTCGACCGCTACGACCTCCATGTCCGGGAACTCCTCGCTGAGCCGCCGCCCGATCCCCGTGACCGTGCCGCCGGTGCCCACACCCGCCACGAGGGCGTCGACGCTCCGATCACCGATCTGTTCCAGGATCTCGGGACCGGTCGTGAGGTAGTGCGCTCGCGGGTTCTCGGGGTTCTCAAACTGCCGGAGTTGGATCGCTCCGTCCTCGCGCTCGATCTCGTCAGCGCGGTCTTTCGCGTCGGAGATGTCGCCGGCGACGAGTTCGATGTCGGCGCCGTAGGCACGCATCACCTGGCGGCGCTCCGGCGACTGGGACTCGGGCATCACCACCGTGAGGTCGTACCCCTTCGCGGCCGCGACGACCGCGAGCCCGATCCCGGTGTTGCCGCTCGTGGGTTCGACGAGGTCGTCGCCGGGTGAGATCTGCCCGTCGCGCTCGGCGGCCTCGACCATCGCCAGCGCGGGGCGGTCCTTGGCCGACCCGCCGGGGTTCTTCGATTCGACCTTCGCGGCGACCGTGACCCCCGGCGGCGACTCCACCCGGACCAGCGGAGACCCGATCGTGTCGAGGATGGTGGCGTGCATCGTCTCCGGATTCGTCGGTGGCGCACAAGACGGTGACGGCGCCCGTCCGGGCGTGCCGGTATCGCTGACGGGTTCGATGGTCTCCGTCGTCCGCCGTCCGTCGACACCGCGGGGTTTAGGCCCTCGGCCGGTGTATCGGACGGTATGTCCGAAACAGACCCCGGGGCCGAAGCCACCGCCGAGCAACTCGAGACGATGCGGCCGAACCCCGCGTGGAGCGCCGACGCCTACGAGGATGTCGTCGACGCACTCTCCGAGGAGGGGCTTGTCTTTCGCGTGTGGGGCGGCGACTGGTGCGGCGACTGCCGGAGACAGCTTCCAGACTTCGGGGCCGCGCTCGACGCCGCGGACGTCCCGGACGACTGCGTCCACCACCACCCCGTGGAAAAAGACGATGACGGGAGCAAGGCCGGCCCCGAGGTCGAGGCGTACGGGATCGAACGCATCCCGACTGTCGTCGTCGAGCGCGACGGCGAGGCGGTCGCTCGGTTCGTTGAGGACGAAGGCGTTCCGATCGCGGTCTACCTCGCCGACGGGCTGTCCGGGTAGGCCGGCGTGCGGATCCGGGGCGGAAACGCCGTATCAGCGCCGCTTTCACTCAAACAGGCGTTTGAGCTTCCGGGCGGATTAACGCCGCAACTCCCGTGGGTAGCGGTACAATGTCTACCGTCGATCCGTTCGCGTCCACAAAATCCCTCCGCGGCGTCGGCCGGCAGTTCCTGGGCGCGCCGCTCCGCGCCCGGACGTACAGACACCTGTTGTACCTCGTGTTGGCGTTTCCGCTCGGCGTCGTGTACTTCGTCGGGTTCGTCACCGGGACCGCGGCCGGTCTCGGACTGCTTGTCACGTGGGTCGGGCTGCCGATCCTCCTCCTCACGCTCGTGGCCGCCGCGGCCGCCGCCGGAATCGAAGCCCGACTCGCGACCCGGCTCGTCGGCGTCGACGCCGCCGTACCCGTGTTCCTCCGGGAGTTCGACGTCAACGACGGCCTCGCCGTTCCCGGGGACGGGTTCGTCGACGCGGTCCGACGCCTCGTGACCACCCCCTCAACGTGGACGGCTGTCGTGCTCTTGGTGTACAAGTTCGTCTTCGGGACCGCGGCGTTCGTCGCCGTCACCACGGTCGGGTCGGTGTCCGCGGCGCTGCTCGCCGCGCCGTTCGTCTACGACGACCCGGCCGGGGTCGTGTCGAGTGCGGCGGCCGCCGGCCAGTACCGGGTCGGGTCGTGGACGGTGGGGAGCCTTCCGGAGGCGCTCGCGGTTGCCGCTGGCGGCGTCGTCGTTCTAGTCGTCGGGCTGAACCTCCTGAACGGGCTCGCGAGGTTCCACGCCCGCTCGGTCGCCGGGATCCTGCGGGTCGGAACGGGCGACTAGTCCGGGTCGAACGGGAGTCCGTCGGCGTCGCCGTCCCCGTCGCCCCCGACACCGTCGATCGCGTCCCCGTCGCCCCCCGCACTGCCGATGAAGCTCCCATCCCCGTCATCGAGCCACGACAACGCGTCCGCAACCGAGTGTGACGGCGGCGAGCACGCCCGGCCCTCGCAGACGTACACCGTCGGGTCGCCGTCGCGCTCGTTCCGCCCCCGCCAGATCGGCGGCGCCTCGTCGAGACCCAGGGTTTCGAGCCACGCGTCCAGCCCCGACTCCGTCGGCGGCCGCGGCGCGAGCACGGCACCCGGGAGAGACGTCGACGCAAGCGACGCCCGGATCGACTCCGGGAGTCCCACGCCAGCGGTCGCCGCACCGGCGTCGGTGCCGTCCCCCATCGTGACAACCACCTCCGTCGATCCGTGCGCCAGTGTGTGGGCCGCAAGCGCCAGCGACGTGTGTTCCAGCGGCCGCCCCCGAATCCGGTCGGCGTGGGTGTCGACGACCGCACCCGCGGCGTCGGAAAAGCCGGCCGACGGGGCGAACGCGTCCAGATCCGCCAGAAGCGACGCCGCGACCCCCGCGCTCGACGGCGTCGACTGGTCTTTGAGTTCCTGCGGTCGGGTGACGAGCGCCTCCCCGTCGGCGGGGGTCATGTACAGCGTCCGGGCGTCGGCGTCGTAGAACGATCCGACGATCACCTCGGCGAGGTCGACGGCGAACGCGAGGTGGTCGACGTCGCCGGTGGCGCCGTACAACTCAAACGCACCCCGGGCCAAGAACGCGTAGTCGTCGAGGTAGCCGGTCCCCTTCACGTCGCCGTCTTTGTACCGCCGCGAGAGCCGCGCGGCCTCCGCGTCCCAGAGGTGCTCCCGCACGAACGACAGCGCGTCCGCGGCGAGATTGACGTACTCGTCGTTGCCGACCACGAGCCCCGCACGCGCCAACCCCCTGATCGCGAGGCCGTTCCACGACGCGAGGACCTTCTCGTCGCGCGCTGGCCGAACCCGGTCGCTCCGCGCAGCGAACAGCGCCGCCCGAGCGTCGTCGAGCCGGTCGACGACCTCCGACTCCGGACAGTCGTAGGCGTCGGCCAGGTCCGGAATCGATGACGACGCCGTGAGCACCGTCTTCCCCTCGAAGTTACCGGCATCGGTCACGCCGAACCGGTCCTTGGCGATCGCAGCGGTGCGGTCGTCGTCGATGGCGGCGTCGACCGTCGCTGGCGTCCAGACGTAGAACGTGCCCTCCTCACCCTCGCTTTGGGCGTCGAGGGTGCTGAACAGGCCGCCGTCGTCGTGGCGGAGCTCTCCGCGGAGGAAGTCGGCGGTCTCGCGGACGATCCGGGCGTACCGGTCGCGGCCGGTCTGTTGATACGCCGCGGCGTAGAGCGCAAGCAGTTCGCCGTTGTCGTAGAGCATCTTCTCGAAGTGGGGGACCGTCCACTCGCGGTCGGTGGCGTACCGGTGAAAACCGCCGCCGAGGTGGTCGTAGACGCCGCCTGCGGCCATCGCGTCCAGCGACGCGGTCGCCGCCCGGAGCGCGTCGTCGTTCTCGACCGCGACCGACGCCCGGAGGAGTGCGTCGACCCGCCACGGCTGGGGGAACTTCGGACCGCCCGATCCGAACCCGCCGTACTCGTTGTCGGTCGCTCGGATAGCGGCGGTGGCGACGCTGTCGAGGCTGTCGGCGCCGACGCCATCCGAACCGTCCTCGCCCGCCTCCCCACCTTCGGTCGCCCCCGCCTCCCCACCTTCGGTCGCCCCGCCCCCACTCGCCGGGGTTGTCTCCAACCGATCCCGGAGCGCGTCGGTCCACTGGTCGGCGCGGTTCTCGATCTCTTCGCGATCGGCGTCCCACGACGACGCGAACGACCGGCAGATGTCGAGAAAGCCCGGGACGTTCCCGCGCCGCGGATCCTCCGTCTTCGGGAAGTAGGTACCGACGTAGAACGGCTCGCCGTCGGGCGTGAGCCACACCGACAGCGGCCACCCGCCCCCGCCGGTCACCAGCCCGCAGATGGTCTGGTAGATCCGGTCGAGGTCCGGCCGCTCCTCGCGGTCAACTTTGATCGGGACGAACGACTCGTTGAGCACTCCCGCGACCTCGTTGTCCTCGAAGCTCTCTTCTTCCATCACGTGACACCAGTGACACGCGGAGTAACCGACTGAGAGGAAGATCGGGCGGTCGGTCTCCCGGGCCCCCGACAGCGCGGCGTCGTCCCACGGCTGCCAGTTGACCGGATTGTCGGCGTGCTGACGGAGGTAGGGGCTCTCTTCGCTGTTCAGTCGGTTCCGCGAGAGTGGATCAGCCATACACTCGATACGGCGGGGACAGTAAAAAGCGGCCGGACGGGTGGGGTGTCAGGGTGTCCCCCAGCGCAGCGCCGGCCCGCGAACAGCAAGCTTTAGGCCGCTTTGCGTGCGCCTCCCGCGTATGACAACCACGGAGACGGCGGTGCTCGTCGGCGGCGGTGGACGGGAACACGCGATCGCCCGGGCGCTCGCGAGCGATCCGGCGTGTGACCTGTACGCGTGTGCGAGCAACCGCAACCCCGGCATTGCGGAACTCGCAGACGGGTTCGAGACGGTCGAGGAGACGGCCGTTGCGGCGGTGGTCGAGTACGCGGTCGGCGTCGGCGCCGACATCGCGGTGATCGGGCCCGAGGCTGCTCTTGAGGCCGGCGTCGCCGACGCGCTTGACGACGCCGGGGTGTACACATTCGGCCCCCCCAGCGAGGCCGCCCGCATCGAGACCGACAAGGCGTTCCAGCGGGAGTTCATGCGCTCGGAGTCGATTCCGGGGTGTCCCGACTTCGCGGTCTTCGACGACACCGAGGCCGCCTGCGAGCACATCGACGACTACGACGGCGACCTCGCGGTCAAGCCCGCGGGGCTCACCGGCGGGAAGGGTGTCCGGGTCGTCGGCGACCAGGTTACACCTGGAGAGGCGAAAGCGTACCTTCGCGACACCGACTACGACCGGGTCGTCTTAGAGGAGCGACTAGTCGGCGAGGAGTTCACCGTCCAGGCGTTCGTCGCGAACGGCGAGGTGCGGCCGACCCCCGCGGTCCAGGACCACAAACGCGCCTACGAAGGCGGCGAGGGACCCAACACCGGGGGGATGGGCAGTTACAGCGACGCGGCTCCCGAACTCCCGTTTATGACGACGGACGACTACGCCGACGCGGTCGAGATCCTCGGAGCCACCGTCGACGCCCTCCCCAATTACAAGGGGGTGCTCTACGGACAGTTTATGCTCACCGCCGACGGGCCGAAAGTCGTCGAGTTCAACGCCCGCTTCGGTGACCCCGAAGCGATGAACACCCTGCCCGTGCTGGAAACCCGGTTTCTCGATGTCGTGACCGCCGCCCGCGACGGCGACCCGCTTCCGCAACTCGAGTTCGGGGGCCACGCGACCGTCTGTAAGTACGCCGTCCCGGACGGGTACCCCACCGACCCTTCTTCGGGCGCGGCGGTCACCATTGACGAGGAGAGCGCGGGGGACGCACTGCTGTTCTACGCCAGCGTCGACGAGCGCGACGACGGGCTCTACACCACTACCTCGCGCTCGTTCGCGGTCGTCGGCGTCGCCGACTCGATCGCGGACGCGGAACAACAGGCCGAGGACGCGCTCGCGGCCGCCGGCGACGGGCTTCGGGTCCGCCACGATGTCGGCAAGCCCGACGTCGTCCAGCGGCGGATCGACCACATGGCGGAGTTGCGCGGGGAGTGACTGGAGTAGACACCGTTTTGTGTCCGTCGCGCCACCATCGCGTATGGTAGACGATTCCGACTTCGACCATCCCGACAACCCCGCGGTCACGCTGGAGACCACCAAAGGCGACATCACGCTGGAACTGTTCGAGCAGCGCGCCCCCCGCACTGTCGAGAACTTCCTGGGGCTGGCGACCGGGGACACCGAGTGGTCAGACCCCGAGACCGGCGAGACCCGGACGGACTCGCTGTACGAGGGCACCATCTTCCACCGCATCATCGGCGACTTCATGATCCAGGGTGGCGACCCCGAGGGAACCGGCCAGGGCGGCCCCGGCTACACCTTCGACGACGAGTTCCACGAGGACCTCAACCACGACGAGGCGGGGATCCTCTCCATGGCGAACCGCGGCCCCGACACCAACGGGTCGCAGTTCTTCATCACGCTCGGGGCCCAACCCCACCTCGACGGCAAGCACGCGGTCTTCGGCCACGTCGTCGACGGGATGGACGTCGTCGAGGAGATCGGCAACGTCCCGACCGACCGGAACGACAAGCCGATGAAGGACATCGAGATCGAATCGCTTGACATCGAGTAGTCGGGTCGCCGACGCCAGTGCGGAGACGGAACGGTGACGGCTTCCACTTCCACCGCGCTCCCCAACACTTCTTAACCGTTGGGGAGGTACGCCCCCCAGGGAATGACTTCGTTTCAGTCGACGCTCGATGACGACGGCGAGGACGGGGACAGCGAAGACGGGGACAGCGAAGACGACACCCAGGGTGATGCCGAGGACGACGCCGAGGACGACACCGATACCCGCGGTGAGGTCGCCGCTGACTTGGCGGAGAGCCAGCGCGCCATCTCCATCGCCGAGTTCTTCGACAAGAACAAGCAGATGCTCGGCTTCGACTCCGGGGCCCGGGGGCTGGTCACCGCGGTCAAGGAGGCGGTCGACAACGCGCTCGACGCCACCGAGGAGGCCGGGATCAAGCCTGACATCTCGGTGAAGATCACCGAATCCGGCGACTACTACAAACTCGTCGTCGAGGACAACGGCCCCGGGATCACCCGCGAGCAGATCCCGAAGGTCTTCGGGAAACTCCTGTATGGGTCTCGGTTCCACACCCGTGAGCAGTCGCTGACACCGGAGCAACAGCTCCTGGTTCGGCGGGACGGCGAGGTCGACTTCGTTCCGATCGGGGTGCTGTGTGACGCGTACCTCCCACAGGGAGGCTCGGGAACGGCTCCGGTCGCGGACGACATCGAGGTCCCATCGTTCGACCGCGAGACACACGAGATGACGTGGGAGGGGGTTACCCACGCGATCCGCCACGAGACCGACGAAGCGGTCTATCGGGTGACGACCGAACGTGGTCGCACGGTCGAGGTCACGGGGAACCACAGTCTCTTTTCGGTGTCCCCGGACGGCGACACTGCGGAAGTGAAAGCGGGGAACCTCTCCCCCGGTGACACGGTTCTGGCGCCGCAACGGCTTCCGGCGGCTGCGAAACAGACGACCGAGATCAACGTCCTCGAACACATCAGGCCGAGCCAACTGGATGGAAGACGAGTCTACGTCTACGGCTTCGACGAGGAGACGATAGCCGAACTCAGAAGCGAAGAGACAGTCCGCAAGAAGCCGTCGCCGGACAGCGACCGCAGGAGGTACTACTACCGCCACGACGGGGTCGAGATCCTCCGCGATAGCCTCGAAGGGAACTACATCGAAGAGGGATACCTGCCGGCCGAGACGGTGTTGGAACTCGGGTGGGAAGACCGCGCGGCCGACTGTGAACTGAAGACGTACCAGGTCGGCGGCGAGGAGACCACGGTCCCGGTCACGATACCGGTCGACGATTCGTTCGTCGAGCTGTTGGCGTACTACGTCTCGGAGGGGCACGCCGGACCACGCCAGGTTGGATTCACGTTCGGCTCACACGAGTCGGGGTTGATCGAGGCGACAGAGGAAGCCGTCACCGCGCTGACCGGGTCGACTACGACGGTCGAACGCGAACGGAACTCGACGCGCGTGAAGGCGTTCGGGTCCCCGCTCGCGATGTTCCTCGAATCCGTCTGCGGCGACGCTGCCGACACCAAGCGGATCCCGTCGTTCGTCTTCGACCTCGATCCCGGGTTACAGAAGCGGTTCATCGCCGCACTCTACCGGGGCGACGGCTCGGATCGATACCCGAACAACGAACTCTCGCACACGACCGCCAGCGAGACGCTCGCTCGGCAGCTCTCGGTACTGTGGAACATACAGGGGGTCGTCGCGAGTACGGAGTCGAGGGCGGACGCAAGCGGGTACAGCGACGGCGAAACCGAGATGTACCGGACGAAAGTGTACGGCGAGGACGCGGAGGTTCTGGACGTATTCGGGGCCGAAAACCCCGCTGAACAGCGGTACAAGCGCGTCCCGACATCGCTCCTCGAAGACGTTGCCGTGGGCAACGTCACCCACGATACTGTTCCGGACACGATCCCGGGACTGCTGATGGGCGCGGGCATCGGATCCAGCACCGAGCACGCCGCCGAATACCAGTCGCTTATCGAGGCCGCGATCGCGGGCGAGCAGGTCGACGCGCCCCGGTACGCGCACAACCTCACGGAGTACGGTCTCCTGAGCGAGGACGGACGGGCGACCGAGGAGCTCGCGGACCTCTGGGAGGCCGTCCGGGGGCTCCACGGTCTCACGGACACGGACGTGTGCCTCCTGTCCGTGAAATCGATCGAAGAAATCGAGCCTCCGGAGTACGTCTACGACATCTCCGTTCCCGGCGCGAGCGGACGAGACGAGAACTTCGTTGTCGCAAACGACGGCGCGTTGTGTGTCAAAAACAGCCGCGGACAACAAGGAATCGGCATATCAGCCGCTGTACTGTACGCTCAGAAGACTTCCGGGAAACCAGCGAAGATCACGTCCCGGACCCAAAACGCCGACCGCGCGCAGTATTTCGAGCTGATCATCGACACCGACACCAACGAGCCGGAGATCTCCGTCGAGGAGGAGCGCGCGCCCGGCGAGTCGGACCTCTCGCCGACCCACGGCACCCGGATCGAGTTGGAGATGGAGGCGAACATGCGGGCGCGCCAGCAGCTCCACGACTACACCCAACAGACCGCGGTCATAAACCCCCACGCGCGGTTGGTCCTTGACGAGCCCGGGTTCGACGAACCGAGGCGGTACGAACGCGTTGAGGGCGCGGACCTGCCCGCAGAGACCGAGGAGATCCGCCCGCACCCACACGGGGTCGAACTCGGGACGCTCATCACGATGCTCGAAGCGACCGAGTCATACTCGGTGTCGGGGTTCCTCCGGGGCGAGTTCACCCGCGTCGGATCGAAGACCGCGACCAAAGTGCTCGACAACCTCCGGGACCGCCACTTCGGCCGCGAGATGGGGTGGGCGGTCTCCTCCGGATCCGATGTCGACCTCGAAGCCGCGGTCGAGGACGCCGTCGCGAACAAGGGGGCGGAGGCGACGGCGGCGTTCGCGTCGAGGGTCGCCGACGCCCTCTCGAATCGGGAGCGGACCGCTCACTCGGCGCTCCGATCGGTCATCGACACCGTCGGCGAGGATATCGAAAGCGAGTTCGGGACGACCTTCGGGAGTACGGTTCGCGAGAACGCCGCCGACGCAGCCTGGACCGTGCTGACCACCGACATCGACTCCGAGCTGTACGCCATCGTCGACGAGGCCACGAGCACCCGGAAGGACGCCGCGACGGTCGAAGGCCTGACCGATCGCCTCGCTGATAAGTTCCGGGAGGCCGGCGGGTCACACCGTGCGACCCGGTCGGAGCTCGAAGCGTACGTCGACCGCTCGGCGAACCAGCTGGTTTCGGAGGACGTGTCGTTCGGGGAGACCGCCCGCGAGAACGTTGTTGAGGCGGTTTGGAGCGTGATGCGGACGGTTCCGGACGACGTCCCCAGAGTGAGCCGGGTCGCCGACGATCGTGATACGGCCTCGGAGTTGCTGGATGCGATGCGGGAGACCGACATCCTGGCGCCGCCGACGAACTGCCTCTCACCGATCACTGCGGAACTCGTCGAGGCCGGCCTCCGGAAGGAGTACGACGCCGACTTCTACGCGGCGGCCACTCGTGACGCCGAAGTCCACGGCGGTGACCCGTTCATTGTGGAGGCCGGGATCGCCCACGGCGGCGAGTTGGAGGACGGCACCGTCGGGCTGCTCCGGTTCGCCAACCGCGTCCCCCTGGTCTACCAGCGCGGGGCATGTGCAACCACGGATGTGGTCAAGCGGATCGGGTGGCGGAACTACGGCCTCGACCAGCCGGGCGGGTCGGGCATGCCGAGCGGCCCCGCGGTGGTGATGATCCACGTCGCTTCCACGAACGTCCCGTTCACGAGCGAGTCGAAAGACGCCATCGCGAACATCCCTGCGATCGAAGACGAGATCGAACTCGCGGTCCGGGAGGCGGCCCGCGAGCTGAAATCCTACCTCAAGAAGCGGCGGTCGATGCAGAAGCGCCGGGAGAAACAGGACGTCCTCGGCCGGATCCTCCCGGAGATGGCGGACAAGCTCTCGGAGGTGACAAGCAAAGAGCGGCCGACCATCGACGGTGCGCTCGCGCGGATCATGAACAACGTGAGCGTTGAGCGATCGATCGACGGCGACACCGTCTCTCTGACCGTCGAGAACCACTCCGACCGGGCGGAAGAGCCTGAGATCACCGAGATCGTGTCGGCCGAACCTGCGGACCTCCCCGACGACGGGAGCGTCGTCAACCTCGACGGCGAGTGGTTCATCACCTGGACGCCGTCGGTACCGGCCGGCGAGTCGGCGACGCTCACGTATACGACCGCCGCGGACGCGGCCTTCGACATCGACATCGACGGGATCGAGGCGGAGAAACTGACGATCGACGCGTAACACACGGGACACACCATGAGCACGACACAGGACGACGAACTCGCACAGGAGCGACTTATCGACCTCGCCGCGGAGTTCTACGACCAGTTCGCGGCGGGCGAGGTGCCGCGGATGGAGATCCCCACCCGGACGAAATCCAACATCGTCTTCGACGAGGACTCGAACGTGTGGGTCTACGGCGACCGCACCTCCACCAGATCGGCCAACAGCGTCCGCGGCGCGCGGAAGCTGTTGAAAGCCGCCTACGCAATCGAATTCCTGGTGAACCAACTCGAGGAGGGCCGCTCGTCGACGCTGCGTGAGCTGTACTACCTCTCGGAATCGTGGGACAACCAGGAGGCGCAGTTCTCCAGTCAGGACGAGTCGAACCAGCTGATCGAGGACCTGGAGATCGTCTCGAAGGTCACCCGCGAGGACTTCCACATGCGCCCCGAGGAGTCGGGGGCGACCCTGATGGGCCCACTGGAACTCCGCGAGCAGACCCGACGGGGCGAGCGGGAGATCCACTGCCAGAAGGACGTCGGCGAGGGCGGCTACCAGATCCCCAACAACCCGGACACGATCGACTTCCTCGACCACGACATCGACTTCGTGCTCTGCGTGGAGACCGGCGGGATGCGCGACCGGCTGGTGGAGAACGGCTTCGACGACGAGTACAACTGCCTCGTGGTCCACCTGAAGGGCCAGCCTGCGCGGGCGACCCGGAGGATCACGAAGCGGCTCCACGACGAACTCGACCTGCCGGTGGTGGTCTTCACCGACGGCGACCCGTGGTCCTACCGGATCTACGGGTCGGTGGCGTACGGATCGATCAAATCCGCACACCTCTCGGAGTACCTCGCGACGCCGCAGGCGCGGTTCGTGGGGATCCAGCCCGAGGACATCGTGGAGTACGACCTCCCCACCGATCCGCTGGCGGATTCGGACATCAACGCCCTGGAATCGGAGTTGGAAGACCCCCGATTCGAGACCGACTACTGGACCGAACAGATCGAACTCCAACTCGACATCGAAAAGAAGGCCGAACAGCAGTCGCTGGCGGCCCGCGGGCTGGACTTCGTCACCGAAACGTACCTGCCCGAGCGACTCAACGTAATGGGTGTGCTGTAGCTCCCGAGCGGCTGCCCGCAGCGGGATCGACTACTGCTCGTCGGCCAACCGCGCGACCCGCGTCACGGTGTCGGCGTCGGCAGGCGATTTGTCCGGTCGGACGCCCACGAACCGGGGGAACCGGAGCGCGTACCCCGACTCGTAGGTCGGCGACGGCTGGATCTCCTCGTAGCCCACCTCGAAGACGACCGCCGAGTCGATCGAGACCTCCTGGCCGTCCTCGTGGTCCACGTACGGCTCCAGCAGGTCGGTCAGCGACTGAAGCTTCTCGTCGGTGATCCCGGTCGCGACCTTCCCGATGGTCTCGTAGGACTCCCCGCCTTCGACCCGCGCCGACAGCAGGAACGTCCCGAAGAGGTTGGCGCGCCGCCCTTCGCCCCACTCCGCGCCGGTCACGACCAGATCCAGCGTCTCGACGTCGGGCTTCCGTTTCAGCCAGTTTCGGCCGCGCCTACCCGGTTCGTACGCCGACTCGGGGTCTTTCAGCATCACGCCCTCGTGGCCCGCGTCGAGCGCCGTCCGCTCGGCCGAGGCCACCTCGTCGGGGTCGGCCGTCCGGACGACCGACTCGACCGCGTCCGTGTCACCCAGCAGGTCGTCGAGTCGGTCGCGCCGGGCGGTCAGCGGCGCGTCGAGCAGGTCCACCCCGTCACTGTGGAGGCAGTCGAAGGCTCGGAGTTCGACGCGGACCTCCTCGCGCATCCGCTCGATGTCGTACTTTCGGCGGAACCGCCGCAGCACCGCCTGGAACGGCAACGGGTCGCCGTCTTCGTCCACCGCGACGACCTCGCCGTCAAGAACCGCGGGCACGTCGAGTTCGGCCGTCACGAACCCTACAACTTCCGGGAGCGGATCGGTGACGTCCTGCATATTTCGCGAGAAGACCCACGTCTCGTCGCCGTCGTGGTGGACCTGCACCCGCGCGCCGTCGAATTTGGTCTCGACCACCGCCTCGCCCCACGCGTCGATCCCGTCGGTCGCGGTGCCCGCCTGCGCGAGCATCGCCTGAACCGGGCGGCCGACCTCCAACCCCATCGCGTTGAGGCCCGCACGCCCTGTGTCGCGGGCGACAACAGCGACCCGCCCGTAGTCGTTCGAGACCTGGAGCGCGCGTTCGACCGCCGTAACGGCCTCGTCGGGGGGCGCGGTCGCCGGGTTGTCGCCATCCGCCGGATGGACACCCCGGTCGTCGGCCTCCGCTTCGTCGGCTGTCTCGGCCAGAAACGCCGCCGCAACCGCGTCACGAACGGTGCCTTCGCCGACGCCGATCCGCATCGTTCCGAGCACGAGCCGGGCGAGAAACCGGGCTTCATCGGAGCAAGCGCGGTTGAACTGCCCGAACAGGATTTCGACTCGGCGATCCTCACTCCCGTCGCCGTCAGCGGTCGCGACCTCGCGGAGCCGCTCGTCAACCTCGGTCACGGTGAGCGGCTCCCGGCTTCCGCTGCCGAAGGCCGAGAGTCCGCGTTGGCCGCCGAAGTCGTACGCCGCCGCGACGGCGCCGACCTCGCCGAGGTCTGCGAGTTCGTCCTCCACGTCGTCGGCGTCGACGTTGGGGCCCGCCGCCCGGGCGATCGCCTCGCGGAGGAGCGCGGGGCCGACATTGAGCGTCCGGCTGTCCCACGCGGGGAACACTCGCCCCTGGAGGAACCGGACCACTGTCGGAAGGTCGTCGCCCGCCTCGCCGAGGAGTCGGCGAACGCCCGCGACGGTGGCGTGATCGCCCGGTTCGGCCTCCAGTTCCGCGGCGCGTGCGGCGAAGTCGGCGAACTGCATCGATCCCGGCTACCGACTCGCGGGACAAGAGTCCGCCGACTCCGGCAGACGTCGGGGCGGGAGGGCGCGGCACACCACCCTCGGAAGCGCGGGATTCAAGCCCTTCGCCCGTCCACGCCTCGCTATGACTGAGGAGCTGGCGGCTGCTGTCCGGAACGCCCTCGACATAGATTCCGAGGAGTTCGAGGCGCAGGCGCGGACGGAAGCGGAGGTGGTCAAATCCGAACTCCGGGAGGGCACCTTCGACAACCACCAGTCGATCGTCGGCTTAGAGTATGAGTTCTACGCGGTCGCCGACGGTCGGTGGGAAGCCTCCAACGACACCGGGATCTACAGCTTGATGCGCGTGCCGCGCCGGCTGCTGGGGCTCATCGGCTTCGAGAAGGAACTCGGGCTCCACAACGCCGAGATGACCACCAGCCCGCAGCCGCTGAACGCCGACGGGCTCGGCGCCCAGGAGGCGGAGGTACGGGCGCGGCTGGCGGCCGCCCAGGAGTGTACCGCCGCCGAAGGCATCAGGCTGGTGAGCGACGGGATGTGGGCCATTCCGCCGGCCGGCGAGACCGCTCGCGAGTACCTCACCGACAGTGTTGAAGCCGAGCGCGTCAGGATCGCCACGAACATGAGCGGGTCGGTCCGGTACCACGCCATGGCCAACGGTCCGGCCGTCCCCGACGAGACAACGGTCGACGCGCCGAACGTGTGCCTCTCGGCGCGGACGGTTATGCCGGAATCGCTGATCACGTCGATCCAACCCCACTACCAGGTCGCCCACGCCGACGACCTTCCGATGCGGTTCAACTACGCGCTCAGGCTGGCGGGACCGCTCGTCGCCCTCGGGGTCAACTCCCCGTTTTTCCCGCCGGACCTCTACGACGATGTCGGCGCGGCGAAAATCCTCGCGGAGTCCCGGCTGGAAAACCGGATCGGGGTCTTCGAGTCGGTGCTCAACACGCCCGACGCCCGGAAGGTCGCGTTCCCCGAGGACCTCGACGCCATCGAGCAGGCGGTCGATCGGGTCGCCGCCGACCCGACGGTGGTTCCGATGCCGGTTCCCGAGGGCAACCGGTTCGACGACGAGTTCGCGACGTTCCGCCGGAAGCACGGCACCTACTGGCGGTGGGTCCGGCCGGTGTTCGACGGCGCGTCGCGGTCGGCCGCCAACGCCCGGATCGAGTTCCGGCCGATCCCGGCCCAGCCCACTGTCCGGGACTCCATGGCGTTCCAGGCCACGTTCGCGGGGTTGATGGAGAGCCTCCCGCGCCGGCAACACCCCGCAACCGACCAGCGGTGGTCAACCGCCCGGGAGAACTTCTACGCCGCGGCCAGGGAGGGCCTCGACAGCGGTCAGCGGTGGGTCTGCAACGACGGGGCCGAAACAATCGACACCGACGCGGTCTACGACGACATCTTCGCACACGCGGTTGACGGCCTCACCACCGCCGGGTGTTCGGAGTCGGAGGCCGAGCGGTACGTGGCGCCGCTCCGCGCGCGACTCGAGCACGGAACGACGCCCGCAGACTGGAAGGTGTCGCGGGTTCGGACGTATCTCGCCGAGGGTGACGAGTTCGCTGACGCCGTCGCCCGGATGCAACGCGACTACGTGCGGCGACAGGAGGAAACGCTGCTCGACGGCTCGTTCGCGGACTGGCTGTGACGGAAACCCCGGGCGGTGTGACGCCGACTACAGGACGTCGTCGAAGTCCTTGTGCTGTGTGATCTCGACGCCCTCGTCGGTGACTGTACAGACGTTGATGCCGTTGCCCGAGGCGAGGTCCCGCTCGACCGCGCTGTCGATGGCGCGGGCGGCGACGGACGTTGCCTCGTCCATGCTCAGTTCGTCCGTGTACTCCTGTTCGAGCACACCCAGCGCGTACTGGCTGCCCGATCCCGTGACGGTGTACTCCTCTTCAAGAATCGACCCCGCGGGGTCGATGCTGTAGATGTGCGGCCCGTCTTCGTCGACGCCGCCGAGGATGGGCTGGACGATGAAGAACGCGCCCGACCGGAGGAAGTTGCCGAGGAGCGTCGACAGCGCTTGCATGCTCATGTCCTCGCCGCGACGGGCCTCGTAGAGCCGGACCTCCGCGCGGATCGAAGAGATGAGCGACTGCGCTGCTGAGACCGACCCGGCGATGGTGAGCGCGCCGGTCGGGTGGATCTCTTCGACCTTCTGGACGTTCTTTGAGGAGACCATCCGACCGAGACTCGCGCGCATATCCGTCGCGAGGACGACACCGTCCTCGGTCTTGAGTCCCACCGTCGTGGTGCCGGTCTTCGTCTCTTTGTCGCCCATCTCTCCCGCGCGGCGCTCGGCCTCGGGGAACTCACCGATCTCGGGGGCGAACACGTCGTTGTGGTCGCCGTTCAGCGAATCAAGACCGGTTGAAAGATCGTCGCTCGTCGGTGTACGCATTACCTACGGTTGCGGCCCGCCGCTGATAAATGCCACCCTTCCCACCGCTGTTGCCCGTACCGACGGCCGCCGCACCAAGCGCGGTGAACGGACACGGACCTCCTGTGGTCATCGCTCCGTGCTCGCGTGCTGCGACCGGGGAGACGACCGCGGTGGTCGGCGAGTCGATTACACGCCGGAGAGGGCAAAAACCCGTCCAGCGACCGGATCAGTGCCGCCTGTTCAACGCGACCCGCTCCGGTATGCTCGCTCGGCCGACTCCACGAGCCGTCGGATCGGGAGCGTGAGCCCAAGGCGTTGCGCCCCCAGCGCGACCGGCATCGCCAGGATCCCGAAGGCGAGCGTAATCTGGTACAGCACGAACGCCGCGCCGCGTCGAAGGTCGTCCAGCATCATCTTGCCCGTTCTCCGCCAGCGGATGTATATAACCCTTCGCATCGATTCGGTCGGTTGGACCCGCCGCAGTAGTGCGGTTTTGTGAGCCGGGACGCGCGTCCGTCCGATCGGGGTCCGGCCGGCGGTCACCGCGTAATAGCACGATCGGCGGACTCGTTCGTCGGCATAACTTATGGGATGAATCGGGGTTCCGTACGCGCCCGCTGCAGGGATCGGCCGGCACCGGCGCCGCGACGAACCACAAGACACGAGACCCCGTGGGTCGTGAGGCCGAGTATGAGTAACTATCTCGTCGCGATGGAAGCCGCGTGGCTGGTTCGCGATGTCGACGACATCGACGACGCGATCGGCGTCGCAGTCAGCGAAGCCGGAAAGCGCCTCAACGACCAGAATAAAGAGTACGTCGAGGTGGAGGTGGGTGCGACGCCGTGTCCCGCCTGTGGGGAACCGTTCGATTCGGCGTTCATCGCGGCCAACACCGCCCTGGTCGGCCTACTCTTGGAGATCGACGTGTTCAACGCCGACAGCGAGGAACACGCCTCCCGCATTGCCAAAAGCGAGGTCGGCGGCGCACTCCGGGACGTCCCTCTCTCGGTGATCGAGGTCGTCGAGACCGGCGAGGGCGACGAGGACAACGCGGAGACGCAGGCTCACAACCACGGGTAGTCCGGACCGGCCCGGGGTCTCACACTGTCCCCCCGAAAGGCTTTCGTATAACTTCGGGTAATTAGGCGCATGGAGCTCCCGACCCCGGAGGATCTGCGACAGCGCCGGACGGAGTTGGACCTGACTCAGAGCAGCCTCGCGGACAAGGCGGGCGTCTCGCAGCCGCTCATCGCCCGGATCGAAGGTGGCGACGTCGACCCGCGGCTCTCGACGCTCCGCCGGATCGTGAACGCCCTGGAGGAAGCCGAAGGGAGTATCATCCGCGCCGCCGACCTGATGAACGGGACCGTGGTGAGCGTCGCGCCCGACGACTCTGTGCGTGCCGCCCGCGACGTGATGCTCGAGGAGGGGTTTTCCCAGCTGCCGGTCATCCGCGATGGCCGGCCCGTCGGGATCATCTCGAACAGCGACATTCGCCACGCACAGGAGGGCGAAGACGTGGGCACGCTTCCGGTGGCCGAGGTTATGCGCGAGTCGGTGATGGCGGTCGAACCCGCAGCCACCTTAGAAGAGATCGACACCGCTCTTGACCACCACGCCGCCGTTCTCGTGGTGGAAGGTGGGGAGACGGTCGGGATCGTGACCGAGGCCGACGTGGCCGCACACATATGAGCCGCGGTGGCCGGGTCGCCTCGGGGCAGGCCGGTGGCCGCGACCTGCTACCACCGCGGCGACTGCCGCCTCCGGACCCGCTTTCGCCGATCCAGGAAGACGAGGTCACGCTCATTTGCTGGATGGTTGTCATACTGTCGGCTATAACTACGTGAAGATTTTCAACACCCCGGGGTGTCGAAATACGTCACGCGACTATAGCCGACAGTATCAGTCCCGAAGAACACGAGAGTGAGGATGACTGACCGCGGCTGATGAGCCAGGTGGTGTCCGGAACGTAGACTCGGTGGAAGTGAAACGCACGTTTCTGAGAACCGAGAAAGGATGGACGTGAGAATGCTATTCGTTTTCGAGGGCGTCGTAAATATCGCGGTGTTCGTCCCGATCAGCCTTGGCGACGCGTAACACGAGCTCTCGACGAATGTCATCCATCACGTCGTCGAGTGGCGTTCGTTCGCCTGTCTTCTCTTCTGTCGCTATGTCTGGCTCTTGACCACGAATCCGGTTAATCGTTCGGGTCCGATGATCCGTCGGACAACTGCTCAAGTCCATACTCGACGAGGTCGCCTCGCCATCGCCTTACCACTTCGTTCAAATCAACTTCGGTCGTGTGTGCTCGGAGATATTCAAGCACCTCGTCCTCATCGACAGCCGTCGCATCGGTGCCAAACTTCGTCAGTATCTCTCTGATTTCGTCGTCGTACTCGAACTGGCGACCGTTGAGCAGATAGAACACTGTCGCCGTGTTGAGTGCAGTGCGCTTGTTTCCGTCCACGGACGGGTGATTGGCGACGAGGAGACGAAGCAAATGAAACGCCTTCTCGTGAATCGTCTCTGGAACCGATCTGAAACTCCCTTCGCTGACATACTCCAGTGCGAATTCGATATCTCCGCGACTTTGGACGCCTGAGCTGGTGTCTGGATACTCCGAGACATCTCCTCGTGGATGTCGAGGATGTCTTCAACCGACGGATACCAGATCGAGACAGTCACTATCTGGGATTCACACCCGACTAATCTATTGTTTTCGCTCCACGGATGAACAACTCTCGGCGGAACGTTGCACATCGGCGCAATCTATGACTGATACAATCGAAAGGATGTACGCCTGGAACACTACCGGGCGAGAATCTACTAGTAGGCTCAGTGAACGTGAAAAACGGACAGAACCCCAGTCCAGACGTTCAAGTATGATGGCGGCGTAAATTGTAGTATGAGCCAAGTGACGAGACGTATCGTACAGGAACTCCACGACGAGCCACATCTCGAAGGCCGGCGGATTACTGTTCAGTTCCTCAAAGAACAGGTCGAAGAGCGGGGGCTCTCCCCAAGAACGGTTGCCGATCGCCACGACCTCGACGTGGCTGATGTCTATCGGGCACTCACATACTACCACGACCATCCCAAAGAGATGCGTACGATCGAACGCCAGCGGCAATCTGCAATCGAGGAACACGACCACTTGACGACCGACCCCGACGATGTGCGTGACTAATGGGGTATCGTATCCTCGCTGACGAGAACGTCGAGCAGGCGACGATCAATTACCTACGGAAACTCGGTCACGATGTTGAATGGATCGGAGATGTCGAAGAACTCGGCCTTGGCGCTGGCGATGAATCGATCGCTACATACGGACGCGAGACGGATCGCCTCATTCTCACGCAGGATGACGACTTCTTCACCCAGATGGATGTCGAAGAAACCGCTTGAATCCTTTTCCAGAAGGATCAGACGCTTTCGGCTCAAGAGGTAGGAGACATCGTACACGAACTCTCCGAGTACATAGACCAGTCCGACGTAACCCTCGAATACGTAAGCAGAAACTGGCTATAGAGGCCTTTTTTAATCGAATATATGAAATGTACGCCCGGAACACTAACGGCCGGCCTCATCCCGAGGCGGCGTGCCGCGTCGGCCGGGAAACCCTCGTGTCGGGCGGTCCGTCTTTGGGGCGCGGACGATCCACAGTGTCGCACACCCGGGTTCGTCGTCGTGTCATCGCTCCCGTAGCGGGAGAACTCGGACGGGGACTGAGGGTGCGCAGACGGAGGTACGCGGCCCGTCCACAAGCCGGTTCCGGCTCGGACCGGCCCGCCGACAGCACGGTGCCGCCCCGCTGCTCACCCGATCACCCGTCGGTGGTACGCCCACCCCCACACGAACACCAGCGCCGAGATGAGCGTTGCCGACGCGATGGCCGGGAGCAGGTCCGGTGACACCCCGACCCCGAACCGTTCGATGGCCCGCTGGGCCGCGGTGTTCGTGTAGACGAGCAGTTCGCGGGTGCTCACGAACCGCTGCAGGATATCGTTGAGATACGACGTCGAGACCATCGCCACGAGCGCGGCGAGGACGTGTGACGCGCCTGTCTTGTGGGACATACACGAGTGTGCACCTGTCGGACTGATAGGAGTTTTGCGTCCGAGAGCGGTACTGGTTAGTTGGGGATGGAACCGCTTTGGACGGTGCGAAGACGGCCTCGGAAGCTCACGCGCTCTCGCTCAGCGAGACCGCGGCCCCTTCCAGTCCGGATGGACGCTTCGGGTCAACCGATGTCCCGCCCGTTCCACTCGCGGGACTCCCGCCCAGGGTCGGTTCCTTGATCACGCATCGCTTATCTGAACACTGCCGCGTCGGGAGACGCTAGTGTAAAGTACGTGGTAGCCAAACGTAGGCCGATAGATGAGTAACGCGCCGAGTGCCCTCGTGATCGGCGGCGGGTCCACCGGCTGCGGCATCGTGCGCGACCTCGCGATGCGCGGCCTTGACGTCACCCTCGTCGAGAAGGGGAACCTGACCCACGGGACGACCGGGCGGATGCACGGACTCCTCCACAGCGGCGGCCGCTACGCGGTCGCCGACCAGTCTTCGGCAACGGAGTGTATCGAGGAGAACCGCGTTCTCCGCCGGATCGCGACCCACTGCGTCGAGATGACCGGCGGGCTGTTCGTCCAGCGCCCCGAGGACGAAGACGAGTATTTCGAGAGGAAGCTTGAGGGGTGCCGCGAGTGTGGGATCCCCGCGGAGGTCCTCTCCCCCGAGGAGGCCCGCGAGATCGAACCCCACCTTGCGAGAGACATCGAGCGCGCGATCCGGGTGCCGGACGGCGCAATCGACCCGTTCCGGCTCTGCGTCGCGAACGCCGCCGCCGCAATCGACCACGGCGCGCGGGTCGAGACCCACGCTGAGGTCACGGACGTGCTGGTCGAGAACGGTGAGGCCGTCGGCGTTGAGATCGAACACGAGTCGGGTGAGGGATCGTTCGTCCACGGCGAGGCCGGCGAACGCGAGGAGATCTACGCCGACCACATCATCAACGCCACCGGGGCGTGGGCGGGCCAGATCGGCGATATGGCGGGCGTCGATGTCGCCGTACGCCCCTCGAAGGGCGTGATGACGATCATGAACGTCCGGCAGGTCGACACCGTGATCAACCGGTGCAAGCCCAAGGGCGACGCCGACATCGTCGTCCCCCACGAGACGACCTGCATCCTGGGGACGACCGACGAGGAGGTCGACGACCCCGAGGACTACCCCGAGGAGGGATGGGAGGTGGACATGATGATCGACACCCTCTCGAAGTTGGTGCCGATGCTCTCGGAGGCCCGCACCATCCGGTCGTTCTGGGGGGTTCGCCCGTTGTACGAACCGCCAGCGGTCGCAAGCGAGGACCCGACCGACATCACGCGGGACTTCTTCCTCCTCGACCACGACGACCGCGACGACCTCCCCGGGATGACGTCGATCGTCGGCGGGAAGCTCACGACCTACCGGCTGATGGCGGAGAAGATCGCCGACCACGTCTGCGATCGGCTCGACGTCGACGCCGAGTGCCGGACTGCCGAGGAACCGCTCCCTGGTTCGGAGGACTTCTCGGTGCTCCGCGACTGGATGGACGAGTTTGGGCTCCGGTCGCCGGTCGGCCGCCGGAGCGCCGAACGCCTCGGGTCGCGGATGGACGAGGTGATCGGCGAGTGGGACGGCCCCAACCCCACCGTGTGTGAGTGCGAGGCCGTCACCCGCGCGGAGATCCACGACGCGATCGAGGGCGCGGGGTCGGATCTCAACGCGGTGCGGCTCCGGACCCGCGCGTCGATGGGGAACTGCCAGGGAGCGTTCTGCTGTCACCGCATGGCGAACGAGCTGGTGCCGGAGTACGACGAGGTCGTCGCCCGCGACGCCTTCGAGGACCTCTACCAGGAACGCTGGAAGGGCGAGCGCCACGCGCTTTGGGGCCAACAGCTCTCGCAGGCGACGTTGAAACACATGCTCCACGCCACCACGATGAACCGCGATTCCGACCCGGCGGCCACCGAAGAGCCGGTCGATTTCGGGGCGTTCGACCCTGGTCCCGACGCGACCTCGGCCCCGGGCGCCGGAACGGAGTCCGCCGGCGGACCGGACGACGCCGTCGCCGACGGCGGGACCGGTATCGAGGCGGCCGGCGGCCCCGACCGCGACGGTTCCAATCCGGCCGGAGAAACCGATGCCGATTCGTGACGATGTGGTCGTGGTCGGCGGCGGGCTCGCGGGGTCGATGGCGGCGCTGTCGGCCGCCGAGTCCGGCGCGCAGGTCCGGTTGATCTCACACAAAAAGAGCACGCTCCGGCAGGCCAGTGGCCTCGTCGACGTGCTCGGCGCGGTCAACGGCGACGCGCCGGTCTCGGATCCCTTTGCCGCGGTTGACCAGTTGCCCGACAAGCACCCCTACCGCGTCGTCGGCGTCGGTGGGATCCGGGAGGGGCTGCGCCGGTTCGACGACGTGGTCGGCGACCGGTATCGCGGCGCTCACACCGACCGAAACGCCCTCGTCGTGACCCACGGCGGGACAGTAAAACCGACCGCGCGGTACCCCGTCTCGGTGGCACCCGGCCTCGCGAGCGCCGAGGAGGACACCCTGCTTGTCGGCTTTCGTGGGCTCACAGACTTCGACGCCGGGGCTGCCGCAGACCACCTCGAAGCCGCGGGGGTCCCGTTCGACGTTGACGGCTCGACCGTCGACTTCCCGATCCAGTTCCGCGACGACGCCCGGACCACCCGCTTTGCGAGGGCGCTCGACAAGGATCAAAAGGATGTCAGAGCCCGACTTGCCGACGCCGTCGTCGCGGAGCTTGACGCCCACGACCGGGTCGGGTTCCCCGCAATGTTGGGCGACGACCACGAGCCCGAGGTCCGCGAGTTCCTCGAAGGCCGGCTCAGTGCTACGGTCTTCCAGATCCCGACCGGTCCGCCGAGCCTGCTCGGGATGCAACTCGAAGACCTGCTGATCGACGCCTTAGAACGGGCTGAAGTCCGGCTCTCGACCGGGAACCCCGCGGTGGGGTACGAGACCGATGAGGGAGAACTCACCGCAGTGACCGTGGACCGCCGCGGCCGAGACGTTCCCTACTACGCCGACGAGTTTGTGCTGGCGACGGGCGGACTCGTGGGGAAGGGCATCGACTCCGACCGGGAGTCGGTGGTCGAGCCGCTGTTTGGGTGCCACGTTCCGCACCCAGCGGACCGCTACGAGTGGTCGGAGGCCGAGGCGTTCGGCGACCACGCGTTCGCGCGATTCGGGGTGGTCCCCGACGACGACCTCCGGCCGACCGACGCCGACGGCGACGTCCACTTTCGAAACCTCCGGGCCGCCGGCGGCGTTCTCGGCGGCGCCGACGTCGCCCGGGAGAAGTCCGCCGCCGGCGTCTCGATTTCGACCGGTACCTACGCCGGCCGCCGGGCCGGCGAGGAGACAGTACGATGAGCGACACAGAATTCTCTAACTCGACTGGACCGACAGCACAGGACGACTTCGAGCCGGTTTCGGTGTTCGAAGACGGCGAGATGGACCTCCGCCCGGGCGCGGACAACTGCTACAAGTGTTCGGTCTGTGACACCACCTGCCCGGTCGCGGAGGTCGACGACGACTTCCCCGGCCCGAAGTTCCAGGGTCCCGAGCAGTGGCGGCTCAAACGCAAAGAAGACGTCGAGATCGACGACTCGATCATGTCCTGCTCGAACTGTATGCGGTGTGACGACGCGTGCCCGTCGGGCGTCCCGCTGAGCCAGATGCACAACACTGCCCGCGGGGCGTACGTCGACGAGCAGATGACCAAGCTCTCCCGGGAGTACGTCCGCAACCGGATTCTGGCGAACTACGGCACGCTCGCCCGGCTGGGGAGCGCGGTCCCGCGGCTCACTAACTTCGTGATGGGCAATTCCCTCGTCCAGACGGTCAACGAGAAACTGCTCGGGATCACCGCCGAGCGCGACTTCCCAGAGTTCGCAACGGAGACGTTCCGGGAGTGGTGGGCCGAACGCGGCGGGCCGCGGGTCCGATCCGAGGACAAACGGGTCGCGTACTTCCACGGGTGTTATTCGAACTACAACACTCCCGAGGTCGGCAAGGCGATGGTCCGCGTCTTCGAGGCGTTCGGCTACGAGGTCGTAGTCCCCCGCCAGCGGTGTTCGGGGACGCCGATGTTCGCGAACGGGATGCTCGACGACGCCGAGCGCGCGGCGTCGGTGAACGTCTCCGAACTCTCGGATCTCCTGGAAGAGGGCTACGACGTCATCGCCTCTTGTACCTCGTGTTCGATGTCGCTCCGGCAGGAGTACCCCGAGCTGTTTCAGTTGTCGGGGATCGAGGAGGTCGCCGCAAACACCTACGAGTCCCTCGAGTATCTCCGGATCCACGAGGATCTGGATGGAGAACTCGCCGACGCCAGCGTGGACGAGCAGGCGTTTGCGTACCACGCGCCGTGTCACGCCAGAAACCAGGGGCTCGACCGCCAGGCGGTCGAACTGTTCCGCGAGGTCGACGGCGTCGAGATGGAGGACGTCGGTGACTCCTGCTCGGGGATCTCGGGGACCTACGGGTGGAAAGAAGAGAAGTACGAGACCTCGATGAAGATCGGCGAGGACATGTTCGAGCACATGGACGACGCCGCCGGCGAGGTCGGGATGACCGAGTGTCCGACCTGCTCGATGCAGATGGAACACGGCACGGGCTACGAGATCGAGCATCCGTTGCAGCTGTTGGATGACGCGCTCTGTTAGTTTTCGAGGTCTGGGTAGTCCGCGTTCAGGTCGTACCCGCACTCCCGGCGCTCAAACTGTTCTCCGTGGTGGGCAGTCTCGTGTGTGAACCCACAGGCGTCGAAACGCCTAGACGTGGCGCCGCCTCGCGTGTGGAAGCCGCTCGCGAATGTCGCTCAAGACCGCAAACGCGATCACGTCGCAGTCGTGTTCGACGGCTTCCGAGACGAGTTCGTTGGCGATTGCGTGGACGTACTGTTCACTGTTCGACACACGCTTTGACAGCCTCAACAGCGCGTTTGATAGCAGTTTGTACACGTTGAGCCTGTGGATCTGTCTCCTCGCGACGTTCGGCGTAGAGCGCGTCACGGACCTCTCGCGTGGTGGTTTTGCACTCGGTGGCGGAGGTGTTGGACCGACAGTAGTCGGTGGTTCGGTTCGCGCAGTACAGGTATTGCTCGGCGGTTCGGTGGAGTGCGTCGCGTTACTCGTCGGAAACAGCGAGTGTCACGACGGCGGCTCAACGCACATCCATAGTTTCAGAGACTACTTGACGGTACTTTTCGACTTGGGAGTCGGTCGCAGTGTGGCGGTTGTGTCATCAGATATCGGTTTCGTCCCCGACCTACTCGCTCACTCCGTTCGCTGCTCGAGGTCGGGGGTTCCACCTCGAAAGTGCTGAGAGAGTCGGTTCTCTCTCCGTTTGGCCGGTAACCGATCCCACCCCACTTCGCTCGGTCCGATGATCTCGCTCGTAGAGGGTGGGGTTTTGATTCGGTCCTCGCCGTCAAGTGGTGCGACGGGGCGTTTCGTGTGCTCCGCCTCCCGAACGCACTTCGGGGTCGACGGACACACCAGTTGGGGCCGGGCTACTGCGGCCCGTACTGCACGGCGCCTGTGGCCGCACAGCGCTACGCGACAGCACGGACTGGGCTGTGAAAACGGCTGCGTCCAGCTTCGTAACGCGCTCCGCTCTTCCCTACGCCCTCGCTTCGCTCGGGCGTTGAGGAAGGGACTCCGCGCTACCGACTAGCTGAACGGTCACGGCTGACGTTCCACTGCCGGCTGAGGACCGTTCAGCGAGTATCCGCCGGGTTCCTCGCTGGTCTCTTCGCTCCCGTCGTCGCTTCCGCCGTTGTCGTCGTCCGGACTCCCGCATCCGGCGAGCGTGGCCGCGGCCCCGGCTGCACACGCGGCAATAAGCTGTCTTCGGTACACACAATAGCGTCTCAGCACTCGTATATAGTTGTGCTGGCCGCCGTAAGCGGGGCGTTGTGTCGTTTCCGTGCCGAGGCGAATCCCGCCGGCCGGGATCGATGTCTGGTGTCCTACTTGTGTCGATCCAAGAACGTGTCGTAGACGCGGTCCCACTCGTGGTCGTCATCGAAGTACCGCTCCGCAAGCGGTTCCTCGGGCATCTCGCCGATCGCGCGCTTCTCCTGTCCGTAGGAGGGACGCTCCTCATCGACGTAGTAGCGGCCGGTGAGCACCGTGCCCTCGTGGAGGACGGTCTCGGTCTCGTACATCATCTCGGAGGCTTCCGCGCGGTTGGTCCTGTCGAACTCGTAGTCCTCGGAGTCGTTGATGTCGATGTACGGGACGTACTGCTTGGCGTCCTTGTTCCAGGTGGGACACTGCGTGAGGAAGTCGATGTGGGAGAACCCGTCGTGCTCGATCGCCTCGACGATGATGTCCTTCGCCTGGTTGGGGTTGACCGCAGCCGTGCGGGCGATGTAGGAGGCGCCGGCGGTCAACGATTGGGACAGCGGCCGGATGGGGTCCTTCGCCGACCCGTGAGGCTGGGTCTTCGATTTGTGGCCCTTCGGCGACGTGGGCGACGTCTGCCCCTTCGTCAACCCGAAGATCTCGTTGTTGAACACGATGTAGGTCATGTCGTGGTTCTCCCGGGCCGAGTGCGAGAAGTGGTTGCCGCCGATCCCGTAGCCGTCGCCGTCGCCGCCGGCGGCGACGACGGTGAGCCCGGGGTTCGCGAGCTTTGCGGCCCGCGCGATCGGGAGCGACCGACCGTGGATGGTGTGGAAGCCGTAGCTCTCGAAGTAGCTGTTCAGCTTCCCGGAGCAGCCGATGCCGGTACAGACCAGCATCTCCTCGGGCGAGAGCCCCAGTTCGGCCGCGGCGCCTTTCAGGGCCTTCAGAACCCCGAAGTCACCACAGCCCGGACACCACGTCGGTTGCGGCTCAACGCCGGGCGTGTACTCGTTGCGGTCGTGTTCGATGTCCTCACTGATTGCACTGAATGCGCTCATTGTTAATCACCTGCTGCGGGGACGAACTTGGTCTCGTGGCCGGGAAGCCTCCCGTCCTCGACGATGCTCGTGACGAATCCTTCGACGATCTCGGCGGGCTCGAAGGGGTTGCCGTTGTACTTCAGGAGGCTCGAGAGCTTGTCGCCGAAGCGGCCGAGCTCCTTTTGCGTTAGGCCGCGGAACTGCGCGGAGGCGTTCATCTCCACGACTAACACCTCGTTGACGCTCTCGATGAACCCGGTGACTTCCTCGACGGGGTACGGCGCGAGCTCGGAGACGCCGAGCAGCTTCACCGACTCGCCCTCGTCGTTCAGCCGGTCGACCGCCTCAACGGCGGTGCCCTGCTGGGAGCCGAACGTCAAGATTCCGTAGTCCGCGTCGGCGGGCCCGTGGTGGAAGTTCCGCTGGCCGCCGTCGGCGTCAAGCTCCGCTCGGATGGTCTCCATCTTGGACATCCGGCGGTTCACCTGGTTCACGCGGTTGTCCGGGCTCTCGGAGATGTGACCGGCGGGCATGTGTTCGTTGCCGGTCGCGAGGTACCGACCGCCCTCTTGACCCGGGATCGACCGGGGGCTGACGTTGTCCTCGACGCCGTGTTGGAACCGGTTGTACTTTCCGGAGGGGTCGTGGGGAGCGTCTGCCAACTCCGCCTCGGTGATGACCGACCCGAGGTCGGGGTTGGGCGCCTCGTCGAAGACGCTGGCGGGAACGTTCTGGAGTTCGCCGCCGTTTTTCTGGTCGTAGAGGACGATCGACGGAATCTGGTACTCGTAGGCGATCTGGAACGCCCGCCGGGTCTGTCGGTACGCCTCCTCGGCGTCAGCGGGCGCGAACACCACTCGGTGGGAGTCGCCCTGGGAGGTGTAGAGGACGTGTTCGAGATCGCCCTGCTCGGTCTTCGTCGGCATCCCCGTGGAGGGGCCCGCGCGCATCGCCTCGATGAGCACGACCGGTGTCTCGGTCATCTCCGCGAGTCCGAGCGGCTCCGACATCAGCGCGAAGCCGCCGCCCGAGGAGCCGGACATCGCCTTCACGCCGGCGTGGGAGGCGCCGATCGCAAGCGCCGCCGCAGCGATCTCGTCTTCGACCTGTTCGGAGATCCCGCCGACTTCCGGAAGGTTCTGAGACATGATCGTGAACACCTCGGTCCACGGCGTCATCGGGTACCCAGCGATGAACCGACACCCCTCGTCAAGGGCACCGTACGCGATGGCGTCTGACCCCGAGATGAGGACCTGCTCTTCGTCGTGGGAACCCGATGGAATCGAGATGTCGGGGGCGTCGGCGTCGTACTCCTCGGTGACGACGCCGTAGGCGTCGTCGAAGACCGACATGTTCGGCTCGAACACCTTCTCCGGCATCGTGTCGTCCATGAGGCTCTTGATAACCTCGGGTTCGATTCCGGCGATGGCGCAGGTGACCGCGACACCCGCGGTGTTCCGCATCACCTCGCGGCCGTGCTCTCTGGCGATGGTCCGGAGGTCGATGTCGTAGACGTGCCACCCGTGTTCTTCGACCCGCTGATCGAAGTCGGGGATGTCGTCGGTGTCGAGCAGCCCCGAGTCGTAGACGATGACCCCGCCGTCGTCGAGGTCATCGAGGTTCTCCGAGAGGGGCTTGACCTCCTCGTTGCCGTAGTAAGCGTTCTCCTGTGGGTTCCGCGCGAAGGAGTCACCCAGTGCAAGCAGGAAGTTGTACCCGTCGCCCCGGGACCGGATCGGGTCGGCGGAGACGCGTACCTCGGTGTACGTGTGGCCGCCGCGGATGCGCGACGGATAATGCCGGTGCGTGAATACGTCCAGCCCCGATCGCATCAGGGCCTTCGCGAAGTTCTGGCTGGTGGAGGCGATCCCGTCGCCGGACCCGCCTGCGATCCGCCAGATGAGTTCGTCGGTGGTCATAGTTGAGCTCACGGCCCGTAGGGGCCACTACCAAACACTATCGCTACGAGTCGATTAAAGCCTTTGCTATAAGTTACCAAGGAAAGATAATGATAATCCTAATATGTGTGTGGAACACCCATTATTCGCACCAACACCCACAGATTCGTTCACTAAACAGAGTAATCACTGGCGGTATTTCGTGTTATACTCGATTTGCCGACCGGGTGGGCACAATCACCGCGCCCGTTCCGGCCGGGATCCACCCGGTTCCGGGTCCGATCCCTACTCGTTGTCGGGGCTCGACGGGTGGTAGTCGGTGTCGTACTCGCCCGGCTGATCGTCCAGGCGGTCGGGGTTGAGCCGCCCGCCGAGAAGCATGAAGTCGACGATGGTCAGGTTCAGCATCGCTTCGACGACCGGGACCGCCCGCGGCGGCAACACGGGGTCGTGGCGGCCGACCACCTGGATCTCCTTTTCCTCGCCGGTCTCCCAATCGGCTGTCTTCTGGGTCTTCGGGATCGACGTGGGGGCGTGCCAGGTGGCCTCGCCATAGATCGGCTGTCCGGTGGTGATCCCACCCTGGAGGCCGCCGTGGGTGTTGCCTTCGGGGGCGGGGTCGCCGTCGGCGTCAAACTCCCAGTCCTCGTTTCTGTCCGACCCGGTCCACCCCCGGGCCTCACTGCCCAAGCCGAACTCGAAGCCGGTGGTTGCTGGGATCGCCATCATCGCCTGTCCCAACCGTGCGGGAAACGAGTCGAACCGGGGCGCACCCAGTCCGCGCGGGACACCGCGGGCCTCGAAGTAGATCGACCCACCGATGGAGTCGCCGGCTTTCTGGTACTCGTCGATCCGCTCACGCATCTCGTCTGCCGTTTGGGGGTGGCCACACCGCACTTCGTTGTTCTCGGTGTGTTCGAGCATCTCCTCGAAAGTCACCGGCGGGGCCTCGATGTCGCCGATCTGGTTCACGTGCGCCTTCACTCGGATGCCGTCCTGCTCTAGGATCTTCTTCGCGACCGCGCCCGCTGCGACCCAGTTTAGTGTCTCTCTGGCCGATGACCGGCCGCCGCCACCCCAGTTACGGGTGCCGAACTTCGCGGAGTAGGTGAAGTCGCCGTGGCTGGGGCGCGGCGCGGTCACGAACGGTTCGTACTTCCCGGAACGCGCGTCCTTGTTCTCGATGACCATCCCAATGGGGGTACCCGTGGTGTACCCGTCTTGGGTTCCCGAGTTGATGACGACCGCGTCGGGTTCCCCGCGGGAGGTAGTGATCATGGACTGACCCGGCTTCCGCCGGTCGAGTTCGGCCTGGACGTCGGACTCGTCGAGTTCGAGACCGGCAGGGCATCCCGAAACGGTCACGCCCATGGCGTCGCCGTGGCTCTCGCCGTAGGTCGTGACCTGGAACAACCGCCCGAATCGGTTCCCGTTCATTACGCCGTGGTCGGGGTTCCGGGGTTAAATACGTTCAGAAAATGGGAGTCATTTCGTGGTCCGGGGCGCCCCTGGTGTGTGCTCTCCCGACGCCTACCCGCTCGTCGAGACGGTGACCCCGAGCGACCCCAGAGTGTCGAAGAAGTCGGGGAACGACACGTCGACGTGCTCGCCGCCCGCAATGGTCGTCTCGCCGTCGGCGACCAACCCGGCGACCGCAAGCGACATAACGATCCGGTGGTCGTGCCGGCCGTCGACCCGTGCGCCCTCCAGGTCGCTCTCGCTGCCGTGGACCGTGAGCCGATCCTGTTTTTCCGTGACCGACGCACCGAGGTTTGCCAACTCCTCGGCCATTGCTGCCACGCGGTCGGTCTCTTTGTACCGGACATGCTCGCAGTTTTCGATCACGGTGTCGCCGTCGGCGACCGCGCCGAGGGCCGCGATCGTCGGAAGCAGGTCGGGGGTGTCGCCCACGTCGACGACGGTCCCCGACAGCGACGCCCGAGGGACCGTGATCTCGCCCGCCGTGCGATCCCACTCGACCGACGCACCCATCGAATCGATGATGTCGACGATCGCGCTGTCGCCCTGTGCGCTGGGGCGCGCGCCCTCGACGACCACGCTGTCGCCGTCGGCTGCCGCGACGGCGCCCGCTGCGAGCAGGTACGACATCGACGAGAAGTCGCCCGGGACGGCGTACTCGCCGCCCGCCGGGTGGTAGGACTGCCCACCCGGGACCGAGAACCCGTCCGCCGTCCGCTCGACCACGACCCCGAAGCCATCGAGGACTTCGATGGTGATGTCGACGTACGGCGCGGATTTCAGTTCGGTCTCCAACTCGATCTCGATTCCCTCGTCGGTGACCGCACCGGCCATCAGCAGCGCGGTGATATACTGCGACGACACGTCGCCGGGGATCGACACCGTCCCGCCCCCGATCCCGCCGCCGACCACGAGCGGCGCCTGGCCGTTACCCCGCGTCGACTCCGCACGCCCGCTCAACTGGTCGATCGCGTCGAGCAGCGGGCCCTGGGGACGCGACCGGAGCGACTCGTCGCCGGTGAACACGCAGAGCCCGTCCGCCAGCGCGCCGCAGGCGGTCACGAGCCTCGTGGTCGTCCCGGAGTTCGCACAGTCGATCACGTCGCCCGGGACGTCGGGCCGGCCGTCGAAGCCCGACACCGAGAGTCGGTCGTCCCCGCGGTCGACGCTGCCGCCGAACGCCGCGACCGCGCGCATCGTCGCCCGGGTGTCAGCGCTCACCAGTGGATCCGTGATCGTCGCTTCGTCGCCGTATCCGGCCGCCAGGATCGCGCGATGGGTGTAGCTCTTCGAGGGCGGCGCGCGTACGCGGCCAGCGACGCGTGACTCCGGGATCGTGACGTCCATACCCGTTGGTGGCGTGGGGCGGGGTTTCATCCTTACTGTCGCGGCTCGGTGGATCGCCGGCGACGTGGTTGCGGGCGCGGGGTGAGCCTCGGAGTACTGGCGCGAGCGCTACTGCTCGATCCCGTACACGTCGCCGGTCCACTCCCGCGCCGGGAAGTCGTACACCGGCTGGTCGCGGTCGCAGCCGTCGAGCCGGCGGCGATCCTCCTCGTCCAGCGAGACGTCGAGGTCGGCGTTGGCCCGGACGTGCTCGGGCGAGGACGACCGCGGCAGCGGCACGACGTCGCGGTCAACGGCCCACCCGAGGACGATCTGGGCAGGGCTTCGGTCGTGCTTCTCGGCGAGTTCCTGCACGACCGCGTCGTCCAGGACGTCCGTCCGGGCCAGCGGCGCCGCCGCCTCAACGACGGTGTCGGTCTCGTGGCAGTAGTCGACCAGATCGGGGCGCTGGAACCACGGGTGGAACTCGATCTGGTTGACCGCGATGGGGACCTCGGAGATGTGGTGGGCACAGCTCAACTGGTAGGCGCTGAAGTTCGAGACGCCGACGTTCCGGACCAGCCCGCGGTCGTGGAGCCGTGCCATCGCCCGCAACGTCTCCCGGAGCGAGATCGCGGGGTTTGGCCAGTGGATCAGATAGAGGTCGAGGTAGTCGGTACCGAGGCGGTCGAGCGACGCCTCACACGACGCGATCACCGACTCGTAGTCGAGGTGTTTCGGCAGTACCTTCGAGGTGAGAAAAAGATCGTCGCGGTCGTACGCCGCGAGCACGTCGCCGATGGCCACCTCGTTGTGGTATCCCTCCGCGGTATCGATGTGGGCGTACCCGGCCTCGAGCGCGGTGCGGACGCTCTCTGTGGTCTGTTCGTCGTCGAGGTCGTACGTCCCGAACCCGAGTGCGGGGAGTTCGTCGCCGCTCGGGAGCGTGTGTGTCGGAATACCCATACGCCACGCGTTCGTCGGACCGCCGATTGAAACTACCGCTTCCGAGCGACCGATCGGGCGGTCCCGTCCCGGTCACGAAGGTTTATATCCGGATCCGGGACCACCGCCCCCGTGACGTGAGGTCGATCCCACGTCGGGCAGCGGGTGTCCGGCACGACGGCGTGGGGTGCGGTGTGCCGGCTGTTCGCCACAGAGGGCTGCCAGGCTGTCGACGGTCAGCGACGCCTCGCTAGCAGCACGGCGAGTGCCGCGACTGCGGCGACAGAAACCAGGGGTCCGAACCCGGGCGTCCCGGTAGCGGTCGTCGACGGCGACTCGGGCGTGGGGGTCGCCGTCGCCGCCGTCTCCGATGGGGCGGTGGTGGGCGCAGACTCGGTGGTCACGGTCGACTCGCCCTCCGCGCCGGCCTGCCGCTCGCGGTACTTGTCGTACGCTTCGGGGTGGACCGACTGCATAACCGTCTCCGCGGCGATCACAGCCCGTGGAGCGGGTTGCTGGAGGTAGCTCGTGTTCACGACAACGACGTTGCCCTCCTGGACCGCAGTCGTACTGTTGTACGCCGGCGTCGCGGGCACGGGACTGTGCTCCGGGACGACGATCCACTCGGGGTTCAGCTCGACCACCTGTTCGTCGTTGATCTGCCGGAATCCGGAGACGTTGACCTCGGCGGCTCCGTTCCGCACTCCGGCGGTCTCCATCACGTCGCTGATAAACGTGTTCGAGCCCGACGTGTACCCGAAGAAGACGTTCAGCCCGACCGGGTGCTCGCTGTCGCCGAGCGCTTGCTCCATCAGCGCGATCGACCGCCGCATCTCGGCGGCGCGCTCGGTTCCGGCCTCGCAGTTACCGGTCAGCCGTCCGGTCACCTCGGTCTTGTTCGCGACGAACGCCAGAGACGTCCCCTGCCCGAACACGAACACCGGGATCCCCTGATCACGGAGTTGCTGTGTTCGCTCCTTGGCCGCGCCGTAGGAACTACTCGGCACCAAGACGAGGTCCGGGTTCGCGTCGATGACTCTCTCGACGCTCGGACCGCTGGGTCCGGAGACGTTCGCCTTCTCGCTGGCACCGTCGAGGTACGACGCGTACTGCGAGACGCCGACAACCTCGTCTCGGGCGCCGATCTCCCACATCGTCTGTGCGGCACTGGGATTCAGCGTGACGATCCGCTCGGGGTCGGCCTCGATCGTCACCTCGGCCCCAGTGGCGTCGGTAGCGGTATACGGGAATGCACACGCGTCAGACTGGGCGTTTCGGACGGCTGGCCGCCGGTCCGACACAACGGCGTGGGACACTCCGGAGTCGCTCTGGACGGCGATATCGGCGCTCGTGTGCGTGGGCGAGGCCGCGACGATGCCGCCGGCACCCGGGCCGACAGCGGCGACGACAACCAGAACCGAGACCAGATACGCGTGGCGTTGCATACACCCACGTGCGAGATATTGCAACAAGTACTTGGCTAATCCAACTACACTTGTTGACGTATCGTGACCCTACGGACTCGGACGCTCGCGTGGTCGACGGGCCTGACGGGCCTTCTTGCGGTCGTTCTGGTGATCAGCGCCGGTACGGGGCCGGTTTCGATCCCGCCAGCGACGGTCGCGAAGGTTCTCCTCTCTGCGGACCCGATCCCGCTCGGGTTCGAGGCGCCCCGGACGAGCCGGGTCATCGTCCTCAACGTGCGCCTCCCACGGATCGTGTTGGCGGCGTTCGTCGGCGTCGCGTTGGCGACTGCCGGCACCGTGATGCAGGGGTTCTTCCGGAATCCGATGGCCGACCCCTCGATCATCGGCGTCTCTTCGGGGGCTGCCGTGGGGGCGGTCGCGACCATCGTGCTCCCCTTCGCGCTCCCGTTCGGGCTAGAGCTTCAGGCCGCAGCGTTTCTCGCGGCGGTGCTCGCCGCGTTCGGCGTCTACCTCATCGCGACACAGGGCGGGCACACGCCGACCGCGACCCTCCTGCTGGCTGGAGTCGCCGTCCAGACGTTCTTGGGCGCGATTATCTCGCTTCTGCTGCTCCACAGCGGGCAAAGCCTCCGACGGGTGGTCTACTGGCTCATGGGCCACCTCGGCGGAACGACCTGGGACGAGGTCCAGGTCATCGCGGTCGCGCTTCCACCGCTGTTTCTCGTCCTCCTGTTCTACGCTCGCGATCTGAACGTCCTTCTGCTCGGCGAGGAGCAAGCTCGCGGTCTCGGCGTTGAGGTCGAACGCACGAAGCGGATCCTGCTCGCGGTGTCGAGCGTCGCGACTGCCGCCGCGGTCGCGGTGACCGGGGTGATCGGGTTCGTCGGTCTCATCGTGCCGCACGGGATGCGTCTGCTCGTCGGCCCCGACCACCGGATCCTGCTTCCTTCCAGCGCGCTGGCGGGAGCGTCGTTCCTCGTCGCGACCGACACGCTGGCTCGATCCGGCCCCGCCGAAATCCCGGTCGGGATCGTGACTGCAGCGCTCGGCGCACCCTTCTTTCTGTATCTGCTCCGTTCCCGAGAGGTGACGGAGCTGTGAGCACCGACCGCGCGGTCTCGGCGGAACCGCTGCTCACGATCGACGGCCTCCGAGTTCGGCTCGGCGGAGCGACTGTTCTCAACGGCGTCGACACGGAGACTGACCGCGGACGGTTCGTCGGTGTCGTCGGCCCCAACGGCGCGGGGAAGACAACGCTGCTCCGGACGGTCGCGGGCGCGATCCCGCCGGACGCCGGTCACGTCGCCGTTGACGGGCAGCGGATCCACGGCCTCTCCTCGAAGGCGACGAGCCGACTCGTCGCGAGCGTGCCTCAGGACACGACGGTCGCATTCGAGTTCGACGTTCGGACGCTCGTCGAGATGGGCCGAAACCCGCACCGGTCGCGGTTCGGCAGGTGGACCGACGCCGACGCCGCGGCGGTCGAGCGCGCGCTCGACCGGACAGACACCCACCAGTTCGCCGACCGAGGGGTCACTACCCTCTCCGGCGGGGAACGCCAGCGGGTGCTCCTCGCGCGGGCGCTCGCACAGGACGCCCCGTTGTTGCTGTTGGACGAACCGACCGGCAGCCTCGACATCAACCACCAGGTGCGGACGCTCGACCTCGTGTCCGACCTCGCCGCGGAGGGCCGAACCGCCCTCGCCGCGATCCACGACCTCGACCTCGCGGCCCGGTACTGCGACGAACTCTTGTTGATCTCGGACGGCCGTGTCGTCGCCGCTGGCCCGCCGGCAACGGTGCTCACCGAGTCGGCGATCCGGGACGCGTTCGACGCCACCGCGGTCGTCTCGGAGAACCCAGTCACGGGCACGGTGTCGGTCACGGCACTCGGTGACGACGAGGCACCGTCGGGTGATCGATCCGACTCCGTCGCTCCGCGGCCGGCCGGGAGCGGTTCCGACGGCTCCGAGCCGTGAGCCGGCGCGGCGTTGCGACTCCAAACGTCCGGATCGAACATTATGTTCGTGTACGGCCAACAGATTTTTTACGCGAGCCAAACAATAGTTTAGTGAGAGCGAGGCGATGGTTCGGTTCTCATCGACCTCCGGTGACACAAAATGAGTGATGCCCTTCACGCGCGCACGCGAGACGACGAACGAGAGTGGCGAGACCACGACAGCGACCCCGGGAACGCGACACAGACCGAGACCGCGGAACGCTCCGACGAGTCAGAGGCGGAACTCCAGTGTCCGGAGTGTGGTTCGACGGACCTGGTGACCGACAGCGAGCGCGGCGAGACGGTGTGTGACGACTGCGGACTGGTCGTCGACGAGGACTCGATCGACCGCGGGCCGGAGTGGCGCGCTTTCGACAGCGCAGAGCGCGACCAGAAATCCCGCGTGGGCGCGCCGACGACCAACCTCATGCACGACAAGGGGCTCTCGACCAACATCGGGTGGCAGAACAAAGACGCCTACGGCAACTCCCTGTCGTCGAACCAGCGCCAGAAGATGCAGCGGCTCCGGACGTGGAACGAGCGGTTCCGCACCCGCGACTCGAAAGAGCGCAACCTCAAGCAGGCGCTCGGCGAGATCGATCGCATGGCGTCCGCGCTCGGACTCCCCGAAAACGTCCGCGAGACCGCGTCGGTCATCTACCGCCGCGCGCTCGATGAGGACCTTCTGCCCGGTCGCTCCATCGAGGGGATCGCGACCGCGTCGCTGCACGCCGCCGCCCGGATGGCCCAAGTTCCGCGGAGCATCGACGAGGTTGCGCGCGTCTCCCGGGTAGAGGAAGACGAGTTCGAGCGGGCCTACCGCTACGTCGTCCGGGAGCTCTCCTTGGAGATCCAACCGGCGGACCCCGAGGAGTACGTCCCCCGCTTCGCGTCCGATCTGGAGGTCCCAAAAGAGACCGAGCGGACCGCACGGGAGCTACTCGAGAACGCAAAGCGGGAGAACGTCCACTCCGGGAAATCACCGGTGGGGCTCGCCGCAGCCGCGCTGTACGCCTCGGCGCAGTTAACGAACGAGGACCTCACACAGGCAGACGTGAGCAAGGCGACCGACATCTCCGAGGTCACGATCCGGAACCGGTACCAGGAACTCCTGGAGGCGTGGGACCTCGACTCCCCACACGGCGGCCGGAGCCGGCGCGCCCAGACCTGATACTCGCGACGTTATTCCACGACGACGACGCCTTTCATACCCATCGTCCGGTGGGGCGCGCAGTAGTACTCACGACGCCGGCAGAACGGTCGAAACGCTGCTGGTTGGCAACTACTGCGACGCCGCGTTCCTCGTGGAGCACGCCCGCGACTGGTTCGGCGGGGACCGCGCGTCCGCCGTCCGCCGGTATCTCGAGGTCAACGGCGGCGACCCGGCGGGCGAGCGGATCGCGGACGTCGACTACCAGGGGAACGTCCACCCCACGCAGTTCTGGCAGGGCTACAGCCTCGGCAACGTCCGCGACCGCCCGTTCGGCGCGATCTGGGAGGACGACTCGAACCCGCTTCTGGCCGGCCTCCGGAACCGCGAGGAACACCTGACCGGGCGGTGTGCGACGTGTCGCCACCGAGGCGTCTGCCGGGGCGGCTCCCGGCTCCGGGCGTTCGCGGCGGAAGGTGACGTGTTCGCGCCCGATCCGCAGTGTTACCTGACCCGCGAGGAGCGGTTGGGACCGGCGGCCGGCGTGGGCGGGTCGGTCGCGGACTGAGACGGTTGTGGGGGTGCGCCCGGACGCTCGTAGTGCATCCACGGGATGGTGCATCCGCGGGTCTCGGTGGTGCGCTCGCGGCATGGTGCATCCGCGGGTCTCGGTGGTGCGTTCGCGGCAGTATTTTACGCGCCCGCGACGTGCGGCCGGTATGCTCGTCTCCGACGACGACGGACTCAGCCGGATCCTTGACCACCACACGGTCGCGGTAGTCGGCTGCTCAACCACGCCCGGCAAGGCGGCCCACGACATCCCGGCGTACCTACAGCGCCACGGCTACCGGATCGTCCCGGTGAACCCTTTCGCCGACGAGATCTTGGACGAGACCGCGTCCGACACCCTCGCGGAGATTCCGGAATCGATCGACGTCGACGTGGTGAACGTGTTCCGCCCCAGCGAGGAGGTGGGCGGGATCGTCGACAGCGCGACCGAGCGGGCTGAACGGCTGGACGACGTGTCGGCGGTGTGGCTCCAACTGGACATCGTCGACGACGACGCGGGGCAGCGGGCCGCCGACGCCGGGCTGGATTTCGTCCAGGACGCGTGTATGAAGGTCGAACACCGACGACTGGTCGGGTAAGCCTCGATACGGGCGACGGACCGAACGGCGTCCGGGCGGCGAGTCAACCAACCCCGCCTGAGCGGGTCAGGTGCTGTCGGCGGCGTCGGATGCCTCGGTGCTGTCGGCGGCGTCGGATGCCTCGGTGCTGTCGTCCGTCTGCGCGTCGGCTTCGACTTCTGCTTCGGCTTCGGCTTCGGCGATGTGTGCTTCGGCGGTCACCCGCTCGATATCGATATCCTCCGCGTCGGCGAGCGCTTCCACCAGCGCCCGCACCTCCGCGGTTTCCCGTTCCAAGCGGTCGACCCGGTCGCTGGTCTCCCGGGTGGTCTCGCGCATCTCTACGATCTGCTCACGGAGGTCGTTCAGCCGGGTGTAGACGTCCTCCGCCATGTCCGTCACTTTCTGGAGCTTCCGTGCCGTGCCTCCAAGTCCCATGTGTCCTGTTCGGCGGTCCGGGTTTGTGTGCGTTCCGGCTTCCAGCAGGGACAGTCGGGACGGCCGGACCGCCCGAGCGGGGAATCGGTCGGGGGCGGGCGTCCGACCGGGAACACTGCGAACGTCCGGCGGGGGCCGTGAGACCGCGACCCTCGGAAGGGTTATCCCTCCACTCGTAGTACGTTCGTTCGCAATGGCAAACGGAAAGGTTGATTTCTTCAACGACACAGGCGGCTACGGTTTCATTTCGACTGACGACGGCGACCTCGACGACGACGAAGACGTGTTCTTCCACATGGAGGACGTCGGCGGCGAAGACCTCACCGAGGGGACCGAGGTCGAGTTCGACATCGAGTCCTCTCCCAAGGGGCCTCGCGCGTCGAACGTCGTCCGGCAGTAACACCAACACACCCGTCGCACACGGCGGCGGACCGAGATCCGATTTTTTCACCACACACAACGGGCGTAGTGGCAGCCGTCTGCCTCGTGCGACGGCGAGAGCGAGCCGGACCACACGACATCTACCCGGATCAGAGCGCGTCGGCGTCGACGCGGTCGACGAGCCGGTGGAGCCCGAGGTAGACCGCGATCGCGAGCAGGGCCACACTCGCGACTGCGAGGAAGTCGGCGGTGGCGGGGCTGCCGATGCCGAGCCGGGCGGCGGCGGTGACCGGCCCGTGCGGCAGGAGTGTGGTCCCGCCGATCACGAACAGGACCGCGATGGAGTAGAGGAACTGCGCGGCGCGTCGGTCGGGCGAGACCAGCGCGACCGCCGCCCCGAGCCCGCAGACGAGTAGCGCGAGGCCGGCAACGAGCGTGACGAGCGCCATCGCGTTGGCGACGCTGGTCCCGTTGAGTTCGAGCAGCACGATCCAGGCCCCGGCCTGGATCGGCGCGAGGCCCGCCGCGGCCGCGAGTTTCCCGTCAACGACGTCGTGGAGGGTGACAGGCGCGACCCGGAGGAGTTCGAGCGTGCCGCGGTCGATCTCCTCGGTGACGGAGTCCACCGTGATCGACCCGGAAATGAACACCGGCAACACCAGAAGCAGCGGTAACAGGATGGTGTAGGTGAACCCGAAGTACGGGCTGGAGTCGGTCTCCGGCGGGAGTTCGAGCGGCGTCGACGACAGGAACGCCGCTCGGTCGGTCCGCTCGGCGCGCTCGAAGGCGCGGAGCACGTCGCGCAGTTGCACCACAACGACCGTGGTCTGGACGTTGGAGTCGGGCGCGACCGCCCTGACGAACACCCGCTCGTCGCGGGTTTCGGCCACGACCACGGCGTCGATGCCGGTCGCGCGGTACTCCTGGAACGCCCGCATCGCTGCCTCCTCGGTGCGGTATGGCTGTGCGTCGACCCCGCGAACCTCCTGCGAGGCGCTGATCAGGTCCTCAGCCGCGTCGCCGGTGACCGCGACGTCGACCTCAGCGCCGCCGACCTGGCCCGGGTCGTACAGCGACACGAGCCCGACAACTAGGAACGACGAGAACGCCGCGATGAGCAGCTGGAGCGCGAGCGCTAGTACGATGGTCTTCTCCTTCCGAAGGCTCCCCAGCTCTCGGCGGGCGATGGTGACACGCGAGTCGGTGCGGTCACGCAAGCCGGGTCACCACCGTGAGGTTGTACGCGGCGTGCACCGCGATGCTCCCGACCAACGCGGCGGCGTACCACCGGAGGTTCCGGCGCGCGCCCGACGCGGCGATGGCGGTGGTGACGACGTGGAGCGCGAGCGGCGCGAGAAACAGCGCGACTCCGGTCGAGACCCCGATCCCCGAGGGCGCGAACGCCGCCTGCCCCAACACCAGTTCGGGGAGCCCCACAACCTGAACAACCGCGGTGAACTTCTCGCCGACGAAGAAGCCGAGCCCCGCCAGCCCGCCGAGCACGAGCGCGGTCCGCCGGGTCCGCGAGAACCGGTCGGCCTCGAACGCCGCGAGGAGGTGAAGGCTCTTTGCGACCTCCTCAACGACCGCGACCGCGACCAGGACGACCGGAACCGTCACCGACACCGGCAGCGCGAACAGGGTCGCGACCACGAGCAACTCCGCGACGAACACGAACGGCACCGACAGCCCCGCGAGGACGGCGGCGTCCCGCGGCCGGGTGACCCGCACCGCGAGCGCGTCCAGCAACTTCAGCGGGACGGGACGCTGGGTGAAGAGGTCCTCCTCGCGGTAGATGCCGGTGCCGAGCAGGAACAGCACGCCGGCACACAGGGCGAATGGAAGCGTTGCGAACGCGAACTCCGCGGGAGCGACCGACTGCAGCGGCTGGAGGTCCCGGACCACCACGGTGAGCGGGGAGATCAGCGCGATCGGCGTGACGTTCGCGAAGATCGCCGGCACGAACGTATAAGAGGTCAGGAACACCGAGACGGTCACGGTCACGAAGGTGAGTTCCTTGAACGACCGCGCGAACATCGCGCCCGCAAACGTTGCCGAAAGGAAGAGCAGCGCGATCGGCAGCGCCGCCGCAACCGCGACGATGCTGCCGCCGACCGCGACCGCAACGAGCGTGGTAAGGCCGACCAGCAGCCCCAGATACGGCAGCGTTTTCCCCGCCACGATGTCGCCGGGCGAGACCGGGGCCACGAGCAGGAGTTCCCCGCGGCGGTTGATTCGTTCGTTGAGTATGGTCGACCCGTACGCCTGGATCACGAAGTTCATCGGCACCAGAAAGGCGAACGCCAACACCAACGACCCGAACGGGAACGGCGGCTGGATCTCCGCTGGCGACCCCGACCCGCCGCCGCTCAGGGGGTTGAGACCGTCGAGTGCCGGGACGCCGAGCGGGCCACCCGCCCCGCCGCCACCGTCACCCTCGCCAGCGCCGCCGCCCTCGCCACCGCCAGCGCCGCCGCCACCGCTAGCGCCGCCGCCCTCGCCACCGCCAGCGCCGTCCCCGCCGTCACCACTACCACTGATCCCGCGACCGTCACCCTCGTCGGCGGTGACGGAGTCCGGGAGCGCCGCCGACCGGGAGGCGTACTCCACCACAACCACGACTGGGAACGCCGAAGAGCCGTTTTCCTCGGCGCGCATCAGCCCCACGTTGTGGGCGCGCACCGCCGACCGGAACGCCCCGGCCGCGGCCCGCCCCTTCTGGGAGTTTGCCACCACCACGTCGCCGTCCCGGACCAACACTTCGACGCGGCCCGCGCGGAACGCGTCGGGATCTGGTGGCTGAGCGTCGAGCGCGACGCTGCTTTCGACGGGCGCGCGGTAGGGGCTGTCGGGTGCGACGCCGACCCGGTAGATGTCGCGGTCGAGTGCGACCCCGCCCCCGGCGGCGCCCGCAGCGACGACACCGCCCGCGAGGAGGAGCGCGATCACGCCCAGGGCAGCGGTCCGGCGGTCCACCACGCCCGCCGAGCGTTCGACCTCCCACCGGGCGATTCGGAGGACGGCGCGCAGGTGGTCGCGCGGCGACCGTCTCACCGTCGGTCGCCCCCGGGGCCGTCGGGCGCGTCGCGCCCCGCGGATCCGGGCGTTGACGGCGCCGGCGGGTCGTCGGGATTGCGTGTCGCGGATCCGTTATCGCCCGCACCCGCCGGTTCGCGGCCGCGGTCGGTCCCCGTGTCGGGCGTCCCGCGGGCGAGGTCGAGAAAGATGTCCTCTAAGCTCTGTTCTCGGGTCCGGATGTCGACCACGCGCCCGCCCGCCGTTGCGGCGTCGTCTCTGAGCGCGTCGACGGCGTCCATGTTCGGGACGGTCGTGCGGTGGCGTTCGGCCTCGCTTCCCGCCACCGGCTCGCTGGCTTCGAGGGGCACACTCGTGAACACGTGGTAGGTGGTCTCCCCGTAGGTCTCGCGGATCCGAGGAACAGTCCCGCGGGCGATGATCTCCCCGCGATTCAGGATCACGATCCGGTCGCAGACGCTTTCGACGTGGTAGAGGTTGTGGGCGCTGAACACCACCGTCTTCCCCCGGTCAGCCAGTTCGCGGGTGAACTCGAGGACGTAGTTCGTCGTCAGCGGGTCGAGTCCGGATGCGGGCTCGTCGTAGATCAGGAGGTCCGGGTCGTTGACTAGGGATCTCGCGATCGCGACCTTCCGCTTCATCCCCTTGGACATGTCCCCCAGCCGGCGTTCGCGGTGTTCCAGCTCCAGCCGGTCCAGCGTCGACTCAGTGCGCGTTCTGGCTTCCGCCCGCGGTACGTCATACAGGTCCGCGAAGAACTCCAGGTACGACCGGGGAGTCATGTCCTCGTAGAGGGGCGACTCCTCCGGCAGAAACCCCAGGTTTCGGTGGGTCTCGGTGTCGTCGGCGGCGCGGCCAGCGACTGTCGCGGTCCCTTCGGTGGGTTCGACCAACCCCGCGAGCATCTTCAGCGTCGTGGTCTTGCCGGCCCCGTTCGGCCCGACGATCCCGAAGATCTCCCCGGTTTCGACCGTGAAGTCGCTGCCCACCACGGCGGGGAAGTCGCCGTACGTCTTCCGGAGCCCTTCGACGCGTATCATCGCCATTACGCCTCGTCACGGAGCCCTCCGGATAAAACCCGTCGCCGCAGTATCGCTTCTGACTGTCCTCGTCCGGCGGCGGACGGATGCGGGCCGGTGTTGAGGCGTCGGGCCGGCGTTGAGGCGTCGGGCCGGTGTTGAGGCGTCGGGCCGGTGTTGAGGCGTCGGGCCGGCGTTGAGGCGTCGGGCCGGCCCCTACGCAACGCTGTTCGACCCGCGGCTCCGGTCCAACAAAGAGTTTATTCGGTCGGTCGACGCACGTCCGGGTGACGATCCCCTGCCGGAGCCACCCACCAATGAGCGACCCCGACACCACCGACCCGTCCGACCCCGAATCGATCACCGCGACCGTCGATGCCGTCGTCGACGTCGTCGCGCGTACGGCCCCGGAGGTCCGCGAGGGTCTCCCGGGTCGCCGTGTCGCCGCCGAAGGGCAGAACCCCTCGGGCGAGACCCAGATGGCCGCCGACGTGTTCGCCGACGACCTCCTGTGTGACCGACTCGGGGCGGTTTCGGGGGTCGGCACGTACGCCAGCGAGGAGCGGGAGGCGACGGTCGATGTCGGGTCGGGGGTGTCGGTCTGTGTCGATCCCCTCGACGGGTCGTCGAACCTCGAACCCAACGCCGCGATGGGGACGATTGTCGCGGTCTACGAAGGCCCGTTGCCGGCCACCGGCCACGACATCCGCGCGGCGGCGTACGTTCTCTACGGGCCGATCACCACGATGGTCGTCGCGAGAGGGGACAGCGTTACCGAGTACGTGATCCGCGACGGTGGCGACTACGACGTGCTCACGCGGGACGTACGACTCCCAGACGACCCGACGGTGTACGGGTTCGGCGGACGCGTCCCGAACTGGGTCGAGCCCTTCAAGGAGTTTGCCGCCGACGTGGAGTCGGATCCCTCCATGAAGCTCCGATACGGCGGGGCGATGATCGGCGACGTCAATCAGGTACTCACCTACGGTGGGATCTTCGCGTATCCGACGCTTTCGCACGCGCCGGAGAGCAAACTCCGGACCCAGTTCGAGGGGTACCCCGTCGGGTTCATCGTCGAGGCAGCTGGAGGGGCGTCCTCGGACGGCCACCAGTCGCTGTTGGACGTCGACCCCGGGGATCTCCACGCCCGGACGCCGGTGTACGTCGGTAACCAGCGACTGATCGACGACCTGGAGTCGCGGTTCGAGAAGTGACTGATACTGTCGGCTATAGTCGCGTGACGTATTTCGACACCCCGGGGTGTCGAAAACCTTCACGTAGTTATAGCCGACAGTATGAGGGGGAAGCCACCCCGGGGTCTGCGCGCGGGCGGTCGGGTGCTCCTCGGAGTCGAGCCTACGCGCGAGCGTCGGCACGGCGTCGGCGTCACCCAACTCTGTGCTCTGTGGCCGCGATGCCGATGTCACTGCAGACGTCGGCCGCGAGAGCACGGATTCCTCCGTCCCGGTCTGCGGGCGCCTGCTGGGCGTTGGTGACTCTGCCGGGGGCCCCTGTTCGGCCAGCGTGGCGACGCTGTCCACCGCGCGCCGCCTGACGTTCGGGTCGTCGATCGTCAAAAGCGGCGGCACCGAGCCGATCTGCTCGGCCGGGATGTCCAGTTTGCCGGCGACGGTGCCGCTGCCGGCCCGGTCGGCCGACACACAAATATATAGTTCAGTTCAGAAAACGAGATTTAATCGAGTATCGGCTTCCAAGGTCTCAGTCGAGTTTGTTTTACAACGTATTATGGTGGATTCTATATAGCTGTGAACACGCACACATGACGCGTCCGTTTGCGTCGTGTCGTAGTGTGTCCGGAACGCGGAGGGCGTGGCGCCCGAGGATCCGGTCGCGGGCCCCCGCGTCGGATCGGGGCTCGCCCCGGGAGGCCCGCCGACCGGTTCCGTCGGCGTCGACGTCGACGTCGCGAACCGGGAGCCGGTCGGTGTCGGCTCCGCGTGGCACGGTCCCGTCGGTGGTGTGACCGGCGGCGCAAGCCCGTGCGTATCGCGTGGGTCTCCCGGCGGCGTCGCCGCCAGCGGCGAGTATAAGTGTGCCGTTCACGCAATGGGAGGCATATGCCCGACCGCGACACCGACACGGTTCCGGACGGCGGCGTGGTGCGCTCGCCCGCCACCGACGGTCGCTCGGACTACCAGTACACCTCCGACGACGTCGAACGTCCGGAGATGGTTGCGGCGCTCAACGCCGCAGTCGACGGCGAGGTTCGCTTCGACACCTACACCAGACAGCTCTACGCGACCGACGCGAGCGCGTACGAAGTGACGCCGATCGGGGTGGTCTTCCCGACCTCGACCGCCGACGTCGCGAGCGTGGTGTCGTACTGCGCCGACGAGGGGATCCCGGTGTTGCCGCGCGGTGGGGGGACGAGTCTGGCTGGCCAGACGGTGAACGAGGCGGTCGTCCTCGACTTCACGCGGCACATGGATTCGATTCGCGCGGTCGACCCCGACGCTCGCGAGGCGCGAGTCCAACCCGGAACCGTCCTCTCGGAGCTCAACAACCGGGTCGCCGAACACGGGCTCACGTTCGGCCCCGATCCCGCGGCGGGCGACCGGAGCGCGATCGGCGGCGCGATCGGCAACAACTCCACGGGTGCGCACTCGCTGGTCTACGAGAAGACCGACCACTACGTCGCGGAGGCGGAGGTGGTCCTCGCCGACGGGACCGTGACCACGTTCGGCGAGGTTGCGGTCGCGGAACTCCGAGAACGCGCCGACCCCGACGGCGGCGCCGAAGCGCGGCTCGCCGCGGGCGTTGTTGCGGTGCTGGACGACCACGCCGACGAGATCCGCGACCGCTACCCGGAGATGAAGCGGAACGTCTCGGGGTACAACCTCGATCGGCTGCTCGCGGAGGCCGACGGCGAGTACGGCGAGGCGGGCGTGGTCAACCTCGCCCGGCTCCTGGCGGGCAGCGAGGGTACGCTCGCTGTCGTGACGGAGGCGACCGTCGGGCTGGCGCCGCTCCCGGAGACGAAGTCGGTCGCGCTCCTGACCTACGACAGCGTCCTCGACGCTGTCAGCGACGTGGTCCACGTGCTGGAGCACGACCCCGCGGCGGTGGAACTCATCGACGACACGCTGATCGAACTCGCTTCCGAGACCACGGCGTTCCGTGAGGTCGTGACGAAACTCCCTGAGGGGACCGACGCGGCGCTTCTGGTCGAGTTCTACGCCGCCGACGACCCGGCGGGCCGGGCGATGGTCAACGAACTGCTCGCAGGTCGGGTCCGCGGTCGCGGTGCGGAGGGTGACAGCGGCGTCGGCGGCAACGGAACCGACGACGGCGCCGGCCGCTACGCCTTCGACGCCTTGGAGGCCCACGACGAGGACGACCGAGCGGAGCTCTGGAAACTCCGGAAGGCGGGCAACCCGATCCTCTTGGGGCGGACGAGCGACGCGAAACACATCAGCTTCCTCGAAGACTGTGCCGTCCCGCCGGAGCACCTCCCGAGGTTCGTCTCGGAGTTCCAGTCCGTCCTCGCGGAGCACGGCACCTTCGCGGCGTTTTATGCCCACGCCGGCCCTGGCGTGCTTCACGTCCGGCCGCTGGTCGACACCAAATCCGGGGTCGAAGTGGAGTCGATGGAGGCCATCGCCGACGCGGTGACGGACCTGGTGGTCGAACTCGGCGGGTCCGTCTCCGGAGAGCACGGCGACGGCCACGCCCGGACCCAGTGGAACCGGAAGCTCTACGGCGACCAACTCTGGAACGCCTTCCGCGATCTCAAGACCGCGTTCGATCCCGACTGGCTGCTGAACCCCGGCCAGGTCTGCGGCGACGTCGAACTCACCGACGACCTCCGGTTCGACCCCGACTACGACTTCGAGGCGGGCTTCGAGTCGAACCTGGAGTGGGATACTGAAAACGGAATGCAGGGGATGGTGGAGCTGTGTCACGGCTGCGGCGGGTGCCGCACCCAGCAGTCGGAGGGCGGGGTGATGTGTCCCACCTTCCGCGCGGCCGACGAGGAGATCACAAGCACCCGCGGCCGGGCGAACATGCTCCGGCAGGCGATGAGCGGCGACCTCCCGGACGACCCCACCGACGACGCGTTCGTGACAGAGGTGATGGACCTCTGTATCGGGTGTAAGGGGTGTGCGAACGACTGCCCCAGCGAGGTCGATATGGCGAAGTTGAAAGCGGAGGTGACCCACGCACACCACCAGGAACACGGCTCGTCGGTCCGGTCGAGGCTGTTCGCCAACGTCGACACCCTCGCGAGGATCGGGAGCGCGCTCGCGCCGGTGTCGAACTGGGCGGCGAAGCTCCCCGGCGCCCGGACCGTGCTCGAAGAGACTGTGGGGATCGCGGGCGAACGGACGCTGCCGACCTTCCGTCGGGAGACGCTCCGGGACTGGTTCGACGCGCGCGGGGGGTCCCGCGTTCCGCAGGCCGACGCCGACAGGCGAGCGGTCCTCTTGCCGGACACCTACACCAACTACAGCCATCCGGCGGTCGGCAAGGCCGCGGTCCGCGTGCTCGAAGCCGCGGGCGTCCACGTGGCCCTCGCAGACACCACCGACAGCGGCCGGCCCGCGTTCTCGAAAGGCTTTCTCGACGCCGCGCGGGGGTCTGCACACAACGTGGTTGACGAACTCGCGCCGCGGATCGACGCGGGGTGGGACGTCGTGGTCGCGGAGCCCTCCGACGCGGTGATGCTCCAATCCGACTACGGCGACCTGCTCTCGGGCCCTGACGTGGATGGAGTCCGCGCAAACAGTTACGGTGTGTGTGAGTACGTCGACGCCTTTCGGTTGGATGGGGAGATCGAGTTCGACGCTCCCGACTCGTCGCTGGCGTACCACGGCCACTGCCACCAGAAGGCCACGAAGAAAGACCACCACGCGGTCGGCGTGCTCCGGCGCGCGGGCTACCGTGTCGACCCCCTGGATTCGGGGTGTTGTGGGATGGCCGGAAGCTTCGGCTACGAGGCCGAACACCACGGCATGAGTGTGACGATCGGGGAGGAACTCGGATCCCAGGTCGACGACAGCCACGCGGAGTCGGTGGTCGCGCCCGGTGCGTCGTGCCGGACACAGCTCGCGGATCTGGGTGCGGGGGTCGACCCCGCGCTCCTCCCCGACGCCGGTGCCGACCGGGTGGAGCCGCCGACCCCGATCGAGGCGCTCGCCGCGGCGCTCACAGGATAACACCCGCCCTCGGTCGTGCGTTGACTCCGGCGTTACGCGTCCGCGACCGGCGCAGTGCCGCGGTAGAACAGAACGCCGCCGAGCAACGTCGCACCGCCCAGCACCACGAGCGGCACCGTGTATCCGCCCGACGCCGACCGGAGGAGGCTCAACACGACCGGCGCGGAGAACGCGCTCGCCGCCTGGCCGATGGTGAACGCTCCGACGATCGCAGTGGCGTTCGCGGGCCCGAACCGCGAGATGATGATGGGCGAAAACAGCGGCGCCACCGCCTCGAGCCCCGCGCCGAACGCCACAAGCAGGCGTACATCGGGAGCGAGGAACCGATCCACGGCAGGCCCACCAGCCCGGCGGCTGCCACGACGACCCCGCCGGTGAGCGTCGCGCACAGCCCGACCCGGTCCGCGAACTCCCCGCTCACGAGCCGACCGACCACGCTGACACCGCCGACGATTCCGAACGCGGTCGCCGCGACCGCTCGCGGGATCCCGTTGCCGGTCAGGATTCCGACCAGGTCAGCCGAGAGCACGAAATACCACGTCCACAGAAGCGAGAACCCCGCGACCGCGGCCAGAAACCGTGTGTCGAAGAAGTTCGCCCGGATCCAGTCGGTGCCGACCGCCGACGCCCTGCCACCCACCGGCCCGGACGGCCGCCGGTAGATCGTAGCGGTCCCGAGAATCGAAAGCGCCGTCGCGCCGCCGATGACCGCGAACGCGCCCCTGATCCTGGTCCGTCCGAGCAACCACACCCACACCGGCGGTAACACCGAGATTCCGAGCCCGTTGCCGGTGAACGTGATCCCCACCGCCCGGCCCTCGTACTCGTCAAACCACTGCGGGACCAGGGAGATGACCACAACGAAGGCCGTGCCGCCGGCGGTCCCGAAGGTCCCGAACGCCAGGAGCACACCGGGGTACGACGTCGTGACCTGAAGCAGCCCGACAGCCGCGGCGATGGCCGCCCCGGCGGCCGCGACGACCGGCCTGAGCGCCGCCCGCGCTGCGAGCACCCCGGCCACACCGCCCGCGACGTAGAACGCCGCGGTAGTGATCGAGAACACGGTCGATGTTCGGAGTTCGGAGAGCCCGAACGCCGTCGACAACGCCTCGGAGTAGTCCGTGAACGTGAAGATCGTGCCCCACACAAGCAGGAGGACGACCACGCCGGTCGCGACGACCAGCCACCCCGTCAGCGAGTCGAGTTTCGGGTCGCGCGTCCCGTTCACGGTCCCGTGGTGTTTTGCACACCCACTGGGAACGTGCGACTACAACCCTGTTTGGACATACAACTCCGTCCACTCGGCGGTGCGATTTATATATTTTCGTCCGGAGCCGGGAGCCCCCGGATCGGCCGGGCCGGCGGTCACGGGACGGACCGCGTCGTGGGTTCGATCGTGGCGGACAGGTATCACCGGTGTGACCCGGTCGGGGCCACAGAACCAGGAACTCCACCAAACGTTCATTACTGATTCGCGCTACGTACGGGGTATGGCACTCGAAGGCCACTCACAGTACAGTATCGACGCCGACTGGAACAGCCTCTACATCGACGGCGAGTGGCGCGACGCGGCGGGCGGCGAGACCGTCGTCGTCGAGGATCCCTCGACCCGCGAACCCGTTACAGAGGTACCGCGGGGAACCGAAGCGGACGTCGACGCCGCCTACGAGGCGGCCCAGAGCGCACAATCCGAGTGGGCGTCGACACCGCCGGCGGCCCGTGAGGAACTGATCCACGGGCTCCAGCAGGCGATCGCGGAACACGAGTCGGAGATCCTGGAGCTGTACACCACCGAAGCCGGTGCGATCCACGGGGTCAGCGAGACCGGGCTCGAGCTCACCCAGGACCAGGTCGCGGAGGCGGCGACGCTGCCCCGTCGCACGAAAGGCGAACACGCCGCGTCCAACATCCACAACAAGGAACACGTCGTCGAACGCGAGCCGCAGGGCGTCGTCACGGTGATCTCGCCGTGGAACTTCCCGTTCAACCTCTCGGCGCGCGCGGTGGTGCCGGCGGTCGCTGCGGGCAACACGGTCGTGCTCAAGCCCGCGTCCGACACCCCAGTGGTCGGCGGGCTCCTGTTCGCCCGGCTGTTCGAGGAGGCGGGGTTCCCCGGCGGCGTCCTGAACGTCGTCACTGGTCCCGGGTCCGAGATCGGCGACCGGGTGGCGAGTCACCCGGCCAGCGACGTGGTCTCGTTCACCGGTTCCACGGAAGTCGGGCGGCACGTGGCGAAGTTGGCGGGCGAGAACCTCGCGGTGCCGGCGATGGAACTCGGCGGGAACAACGCTCACATCGTGACCGACGACGCCGACCTCGGCGCCGCGGTCGATGCGGGCGTGTTCGGGTCGTTCGTCCACCAGGGACAGGTGTGCATCTCCATCAACCGCCACATCGTCCACGAGGACGTCTACGACGAGTACGTCGCTCAGTTGACCGAGCGGGCCGCGAACCTGCCGGCGGGCAGCGCCCACGGCCAGGTGGCCGTCGGGCCGATTATCAACGAGGCACAGCGGGACCAGATGCTGGAGTTCGTCGAGCGGACCGTTGAGGCTGGGGCGACGCTCGAAACCGGCGGCGGGATCGTCGACGTCGACGGAGTCGACGACTCCCTCGTCGTCGAGCCGACCGTGCTCTCGGGCGTCACCAACCAGATGGCCGCAGCGTGCAACGAGCACTTCGGCCCGATCGCGCCGGTGATCCCGGTGTCGGACGTCGACGAGGCGGTCGCGGTCGCAAACGACACCGAGTACGGGCTCTCCGGGTCGGTCCACGCCGGCGACGTCGGCGCGGGGCGGCGGATCGCACAGCGGATGGACACCGGTATGGTCCACGTCAACGACCAGCCGGTCAACGACGAGGCCCACGTCCCGTTCAGCGGCACCAACGCTTCGGGCGTCGGCGGGTACAACACCACCGACTTCCTCGACGAGGTGACCGAGAAGAAGTGGATCTCGCTCCAGCACGAACCGCGTGAGTTCCCGTTCTGATCTGGACGGAGAGTCACCTGTAGCCTGTCGCCGCGGCTCGTGGCCGGGTGTCGATGCCGCGACGTAGGCGGCACACGCGGCCACCGTGCCGAACGTCGTCCCGGCGTTCACGCCGAAAGGCATCTTTTATCACTGATTCCGCCGTCGGTGGGTGTATGCGATTCGTCCGTTACGACGACAATCAGCTCGGACTACTCACAGACGACGGCACCGGCGTGATCGACCTCACCGACCGGCTCGGTCTCGAAAGCCAGGAGCCGCTCGTCGAGTATATCCAGGGCGACTACGACGCCGCCGAGTACGAGGACGCGGACCCGGATCACGACGTCGACGACGTCCACGTTGGCTCGCCCGTCGGCCGCCCCGGGAAGGTCGTCGCCGCGCCGCTCAACTACGAGAACCACATCGAGGAGGCCATCGCGGACAAGGACATCACCACCGAGGAGTGGTTCTCGATCAAAGACAAGGGCTACTTCCTGAAAGCGCCCTCCAGCGTGGTCGGCCCGGATCACGGTATCGAACTCCCGTTCGCCGACCGCCGAACCGACCACGAGGTCGAACTCGCGTTCGTGATGGGCGAGGAGACCAAGGACGTGACCGCCGAGGAGGCGTGGGACAAGATCTTCGGGTACACCATCCTGCTCGACATCTCGCTGCGGGGCGACCAGGACCGCTCGAACCGGAAGTCCTACGACACATTCTGCGTGATCGGGCCCTGCGTCGTCACCGCCGACGAGGTCGACGACCCGCAGGACCTCCGGATGCAACTCGACCTCAACGGGAAGCGCCGACAGGACGAGAACACCGGCGATATGGTGTACACCTGCGCCGACATCGTCCAGTACGCGTCGCTCGGTGCGACCCTGGAGGTCGGCGACGTGCTCACCACGGGCACGCCCGAGGGTGTGAGCGAACTTCACGGCGGCGATACCATCGACGCCAAGATCGAGGACGTGGGGTCGATGACGGTCGACGTGACCGAGCGTGAGGTCTCCTACGCCGACGCAGACGTCACGAAGGGCGGCCAGGAGTAGCAGGTCGTACCGACCGTCCGGGTTCCAGGAGTTCTACGACGACGGCGTGGCTTCCGCGTAGAGGTTGATCGACTCGAACACCGGCCGGTCGGTCATCGCGAGCAGTTTCGCCTCCCCGTCGGGTTCGTGGTGGTGGATCTCGTCCGGCGGGACCACGAAAACGTCCCACTGGCTCCACTCCAAGGCGTCGTCGCCGACGTGGGTCGCGCCTTCGCCGTCGATGACGAAGAAGACCTCGGTGGCGTTGTGGAAGTGCGGATCGGTCTCCTCGAAGAGGAGCTGTGCACGGAACGACATCGTGGGGAACAGCGGCGGCTCCCCGGACGCGGGGTTGACGTACGACAGGCTGTAGCCGTCGTGGGGGTCGGGGTCGTCGTTGTCGGCCCGCTGGCGGAGCGACTCGATCATCTCCGCCCACTCGAAGCGGTACGGCGGCGTCGGCTCCTCGGTACCCTCGAAGGGGCCGGGGATGCTGCCGTCCGTCACGTCCTCTTGGGAACGGCCGCGGCCGTACTGGGAGGCCCAGTAGCCCTGGGTCTTCGTCACCGGTTGGCGGTCGAGTTCGTGGTACTCGAAGGTGTTTTTGGCGTTCACCGAGTCCAACACCAAGGGCAGATCGAGGACGTCGAGCCACGCCGCAGTCTCATCGCTCTCGTTGACGTGGTCGTGCCACTCCCACTGCGGGGTGGTGATCAGGTCGTTGTCCTTCATCGGGAACGCCTCGCCCGCGACGACGGTCTTCATATCCTCGGCGCCGTCGATGGTGAACCGAAGGGCGTTGGCGCCGTGGCGGTGCGCGGGCGCGGTCTCGCCGGGCGACACCGTCTGGATCCCGACGTAGATCGTGTTCGAGATCGCGTTCGCGGTGTTGATCGGGACTGCGACCCGGCGCTGGAACCCCGGCGGGAGGTCCGCGATCGGAACGTCGCGCTCGATGGCGTCGATCGACTCCTGGATGTCCTCCCACTTCCAGATCTCGGCCTCCGGATCCGCCATCACGGTCCCGAACCGGTCTTCGACCTCCCAGAGCGGCTCGAGGCTGTGTTCCTCGAGGATGGTCCGCGTCTCGGGACTCATCTCGAGGAGGTCCTCTGGCTCTTGCTGTGCCATAGCAAAAGCTTGGTGAAACTTGATCATAAATTTGTTGGGGATGCAGCGTCCCGGCGGCGCGAACGAGGGGCGGGGACCGCAGCCGGGGCGACCGCGTTCCCCCTCAGTTGGCCTGTGCTTCGAATATCTCGGTGGTTTTGAAAAGCGCCCGGCAGTCCTCACACACCATCCGGCGCTGGATCCCGTACTCCCAGAGTTTGCCCCCGCACTCCAGGCAGTCGAAGTGGGCTTCGACGAACGGGTCCTCTGTCGCGTAGGGGTTCTTGAACTCGGCCATACGGGGTGTAGCCGCGTTCGGAGTAAAAACGTACCGAACGGGTGGAAATCAGACGTCTCCATCCGCGTGGGCGACGAATTCCGCCCGGAGGTCGGCCGGGATCTCGATCGCCCCGCCGCCCTTCTCGGCGCACACCCGTTGTTCGTACCCCGAAAACAGTAGGGTGTCATCGACGTACGCCTCGTAGTCGAAGCGGACGCTCCGCGTGCCGGGGTCCGGCGTGAGCGTCACCCGAACGTCGTCGCCGGCCTCGACGGGCTCTTCGAACTCGAACGACATCTCGACCAGCGGCAGCCCGAAGCCGTGGTCGGTTGCGAGGTCCCAGAACGGGTAGCCGATCTCCTCCAGGAACATGTCCGAGGTTTCGTGGAGCGCGTCGACGATGCGCGGGTAGTGAGCAATAGCGAACGGGTCGGTGTCGGAGAACCGAACGGTCCAGGTGCGTTCAAACATCTTATGACTCCAGTACGACCAGTGCGTCGAGCGCTATCACTCCGTCGGCCGTCGCCAGAAGCGGGTTGACGTCGAGTTCCGCGATCGGTCGGTCGGCCACCAGCTCCCCGACCGCGACGACCACCGCCGCCAGCGCGTCGACGTCGGCGGGGTCACTCCCGCGGTGGCCGTGGAGGAGTTCCACTGCGTGCAACTCCTCGATCGCCGACCGGGCCTCGGCGTGGTCGATCGGCGCGATCCGGTGGGTGGTGTCCTCGAAGATCTCGGTGAAGACGCCGCCGAGCCCCGTGAGCACGACCGGCCCGAACGACGGGTCGCGGACGCCGCCGACGATCACCTCGGTCCCGCGGTCAAGATCCACGGCTGTCTCAACGAGCACGTCGGCGTCGACCCCGCGCTCCCCGGCTGCGGCGAGGACCCCAGCCGCGGCGTCCCGAACCGCCTCGGGGGAATCGAGCCCGACGGCGACGCCGATCCCGCCGGCCCAGTCGGTCTTGTGGGTCACCGCGGGCGAGGAGACCTTCACCACAACCGGGTAGCCGACCGCGTCGGCGGCCTCAACCGCGGCGTCGGCGGTCTCGCACACCCGGAAGTCGGTCGTTTCGACCCCGGCAGACGCGAGCAGCCGCTTGCCCTCTGCCTCGGTCAGCGTTGTCCGGCCGTCCTCCCGCGCGGCCGCGATCGGGGCTGGATCACTCATCGCGGGGTCCCTTCCAGTCGGCGGCTGCGGACCCACCCGGTCGCGGCCACCCGCCGTCGGCCGCGGCCGCTCCTGGCGGCTCCTCGGCGTGTAACCGCGCGTACCGGGCGAGTGCGCCCGCGGCGTCGGCCGCCCGTTCGGGTGTCTCGAAGGTCGGGACTCCCGCGGCCTCGACGGCGTCGCGTTCGGATTCGAGGTCCGCGTCGATCCCCTCGGTCGCGAACAGCACCGGCTTGTCGACCTCCTCGGCCAACCCCTCCAGTGTGTCGACCGGGAATCCCAGCGCTTCCTCGAACAGCTCATAGACGAGCACGATGTCGATCAGATCGTCTTCGGCGACCGCGGCGACGACCTCGCCGAACTCCGGCATCGGTCGGCCGGTGTCGACCGGGTTGTCGTCGTAGGTGACCCCCGGGAGGATCTCGTCGACGCGCGCTTTCGTCCCGGCGGTGAGTTCGGGGAGCCGACCGCCGGCGCGTTGGATCCGGTCGGAGATGATGATCCCCGGCCCCGCTTGCGCGGTGACGACACCGACGTTTGGGCCCGACGGCAACGGTGCGGTCCCGAGCGCCGCCGCGGCGTCGAGCAGGTCGTCGGTGGCGTCGACGGTCGGCACGCCGTACTGCGCAAACCCCGCGGTGTAGAGTTCGTGGTCGCCGGTCAGCGCGCCGGTGTGCGACGCCGCGAACTCCCCCACGTCCGACTGGCCGGCTTTGTACGCGATCACGGGTGTGTCGCTGGCGCGGCAGGCATCGAGCAGCCGGCGGCCGTCGTCGGTTCCCTCGATGTGGAGCGCGATTGCGTCGGTCCGGTCGTCACCGTCGAAGTACGCGATGGCCTCAGCGAACCCCACGTTCGCACGGTTTCCGAGCCCCACCATCGCGGAGACGCCGCGTCGCTGCCGGCGGGACTGGAACGCGAGCACGTGGGCGACGCCGCCGCTTTGGGCGATGACCGCGGTGTTGCCCGTGGGGATCGCCTCAACGCCGCTGGCGAACGAACACCGGAGGTCGGTCGCGGGCACCAGGAAGCCGCTTGTGTTCGGCCCCAACAGGGAGATGTCGTGCTCGTCGGCGACCTCGACGATCTCCCGCTGGAGCGTCTCCCCCTCGCCGCCGGCCTCCGCGAACCCGCTTGCGTAGATCACGGCCGCCCCGGTCCCCGCGTCGCCGCACTCCGCCAGGACGTCGGGCACCGCCGGACCGGGGACACAACAGAGCGCCAGGTCGACGGGTCCGTCGGTATCGGTCACCGACGGGACAAACGCCGAACCGAACAGCTCTCCCGACTCCGAGGGGTTCACCGGATACACCGGCCCCTCGAAGTTCGTCGCGTTCGCCATCGCCACATACCCAATCTTCCCCTCGGCCCGTGACGCACCGACGACCGCGACCCCCGAGGGTTCGAAAAGCTGTGTCAGACTCACGTCTCACGCTTTGTCGAACGGTGACAAAGCGTTTTCCCACCGCTGCCCCGTGGGTCGGCACTGGTGTCGCCGGTCACCGCGTCCGCGGGGGCGAACCGGCGCGTCGGGGTGTGCTGGCTGCCCGCACGCCCGCCCTCCCGACGACGGACGCATCGATACGCACATACGAGTCCGTCGAGACACGCCGGATATCCCCCACGCATGACCGATGAACTCTCCGGCCGCGCTGCTGCGGTTCTGCCGGTCGCCCCGGGGTGGCTCTCGGTGCCCGCGGGCGTGATCGCGGCCGGGACCGTGCTCCGCTACGCCCCGATCAATCCCGACGCTGCGCGGATGTTGTCGATCACGCTGTTCTGTATCGCGCTCTGGATCGGGACGCCAGTCGATCCGTGGTTCACGGCGCTCATCGGGATCGGGCTGATCGGCGTCGGCTTCTCGGCCGAACTCGCGCTGTTTGGCTTCCGGTCGCCCGCGACGTGGCTGGTCGTGGTTGGGTTGCTCATCGGCGAAGCGGCGACCGCAAGCGGGCTCGGGGGGCTCATCGAGCGGCTCGCCGTGACGCGGATGCCCGACCGGATCGCGACCGACGCGGTCTCTGTGTACCGCTACCTCCTCGTTGTGCTCTCGGTCGGCAGCCTCGCGCTCGCGGTTCTCGTGCCGTCCTCGCTCGTTCGGGTGTTGATCCTCGCGCCGATCCTCCGGTCGGTGGGAGAGCTGTTCGGCGACCGGCAGGCCAAGATCGGGCTCTTCCTCGGCCCGCTGTTTGCGACCTACTACGGGGCAGCCGGCGTCCTGACAGGGTCGCTCGCGAACATCATCGTGGCCGGTCTGGTGGACTCCAGCGGCGGCCCCGCGATCACGTGGACGGCGTGGGCGCTGTGGATGGGACCGGTGATGGGGATCGGCCGGACAGCCCTGGTCGTCGCCGTCACCTACCTGCTCTACCGCCCGTCGGACCGGGACGGCATCACGATCCCCGACACGACCGGGTCGGTGACGCCGTCGCCACGGGAAACGCGGATGCTCGCGTTCCTCCTGGTCGGGGTGGGAATCTGGGCCACCGACTTCGTCCACGGACTGCATCCGCTGTTTGGTGGTGTCGTCGTCGCACTGCTCGCCTTTGCGCCGCGGATCGGCGTGATCGATCACGGGGCGATCGGGGATACCGACTTCTCGATCATCTTCTTTTTGGGGGCGATCTTCGCGATCGCGGAGGGGCTCCAACGCACGGCGTTCACCGACCTCGCGGCGAATACGCTGCTGTCGTCTCTCCCCGCGGACCCGTCGCTCCCGCTGGTGTTGGTCTTCGTCACGTTCGTCTCGATAGCGCTGACGTTCGTGATGGAGGGGCTCGCGGTCGCGAGTGTCGTCACGCCGGTGTTCGTGTCGTTCGCGACCACCGCCGGCGTTCCGCTGGTTCCGGTGGCGATGATCGAGGGTGCCGCACTGAGCAGCTACTTTTTTCCGTATCAGTCGGCGGTCCTCGTCGCGATCCTCGGACTCGACGTTGTCGACTCCGTGGAGTTGAGTCGGATGGCGAGCGCGTGTACGGTCGCGACCCTCCTCGTGCTCCTCCCGGTCCAGATCGGCGTGTTCGTGCTGGTGTTCTGACGGGGGCTGCAGCGGGGCGCGGCTACGAGACGTGGGTCTCAACCAGCTGCTCACGCAGGACGGTCCCGGTGTCGCTTCGCGGGAGCGGCTCGTCGGTGAGGGCGTACACCCGTGGCCGCTTGAACTCCGCCAGCCCGTCGTGCTGGCGGCAGTAGTCGTCGAGGTCGTCGTCGGTGAGTTCGGCCCCGGGTTCGGTGACCACCACCGCGGTGACGACCTGCCCCCACTCCTCGTCGTCGCACCCGAAGACGCACGTCTCCGCCACGTCGGGGTGGGTGCCGAGCACCCGCTCGACCGACGCGGGGTAGATGTTCTCGCCGCCGCTCACGATCATGTTGTCCACCCGATCCACGATGTAGAGGAACCCGTCGTCGTCGGTCTCGGCGATGTCTCGGGTCCGAAGCCACCCGTCGAAGTAACTCTTCTTTTCGGCCTCGTCGTTGTCGATGTATCCGTCCGACATCCCCGGACCGCGGGCGATGATCTCGCCGCGCTCGCCCGCGTTGACCGTGGCCTCGGGGTCCGGTGTCTGCGAGAGGCCGGGCGATTCAACCACCCGGAGCTCCCAAGCGAACGCCTCTTTCCCGATGGTCCCCGGGTGCTCGTCCTGGGCGCTCGGGTGTGCGAACGTGAGGTCCGCCCCGGCTTCTGTCATCCCGTAGGTGTTGTAGACCTGGTCGCAGAGGTACTCGTTGGTCTCCTCGATCAGATCCTCGGTCACGATCGCCCCACCGGTTCGGATGTACTGGAGCGAGTCGGTGTCGTACGGCGTCTCCGCCGCCTTCTGCACGCCGTTGAGCGCCCTCAGCTGCGTTGGGACGGCGAGGACACCGGTCACGTCGTGTCTCTCGACCAGTTCCAGGGCCTCCTCGGGATCGAACGTCGGGTGGAGGACGACCGTCGCGCCGGCGACGAAGTGGGGGTAGAGCCACGCGTCGGTAGTCACCATGTGATACCACGGCGAAGTGCACAGCGCGATGTCGGTCTCGTCGGTCCCGTGTTCCATAATCCCCTGGATCGCGCCGTACCACAGCTCCTCTTGGTCGAACGGGACCGCTTTCGGGACGCTCGTGGTACCGCTGGTGTACAGCACCGCACACTCGTCGTCCGCCGGCAGCGTCGGTTCGAGTTCCGGGTCGGCGCCGTCGAGGACAGCCGCGTAAGACTCCACCCCGTGGCGGTCGATCTCCCGGTCGCCCGCGTGGATCGCGACCTCGAAGACGTCGCGGTCGAGGAGTTTGAGTGCGGCGTCGGCGTTCCGGTCGTCGAAGACGATCGCGGTCGCGCCCGCCGTTTCGGCCATCCGAACCAACTCCTCGACCGTCGCCCGGTACGACAGTTGGACGGTCGCGGCCCCGCGTTTGTTCCCGGCGAGCATCGATTCGATGGCCGCCACGGTGTTGACAGAGAGGGTCGCACACCTGTCCGTGCCGACCCGTTCGGCCAGCGCGTTCGCCAGTCGGGTTGCCCGGCGATCCAGTTCCGCGTAGGTGAACGACCGCCCGTCGTCGGTGACGAGGGCGGGCTGATCGGGGTAACACCGCACCGTCCGGTCGAGCGCATCTTTGAGCTTCATACGGGTCCGATAGCGGGTATCAGGAAAACCCGGTAATTAATATTTTTGATCCCTCGGCGGGTACCGCTCAGTCAGGCACGGTGGTGCTGAGCACGGCGGGAAGACGACCGCGGTCCCTCTCAGTCCCGCTCGTTGGCGTTTTTCCGCCAGCCATCGCGTAACTACACCGCACCCTCGGAACAATCGCGGAGGTATAAGTGAGTGGCACAGCGATACCGCGGTATGGTCCGAATACTGCTCGCGCTCGACGACGAACTCGCACAAGCACGCGCACAGACGAATGCGATCGCGGATATCGTCGCAGTCACCGACACCGCGGAGGTACACGTGCTCCACGTCTTCGGCGATAACCCCGAGGGCGCCTCGGTTCACCAGATCGAAGCCGTCAGAGAAGCCTCGGACCGCCTCACCGAACTCGGAGTCGAGGTCAATCTGCTGGAAGGCAGCGGCAACCCCGGTGACGGGATCCTGCGGTACGCCGAGGAGTACGATGTCGACCAGATCTGCGTCGGCGGCCGGAAGCGCTCACCCACGGGGAAGGCCCTGTTCGGAAGCGTCACACAGGACGTGATCCTCGGAACCCACCGGCCGGTGCTCGTGTGCGGAAGCGCGGCAGACGGCGGGTGACGCCCGCGCCACCGGCCCTGCAGTGCGCCGCTTTGCCGTCGGGTTGCGGGATGGTCCGGACGTCCGATTCCCTGACCGCCTCGCCGGTCCGCGCGACCGTCTCCGCGAGCGTCCCGGCTTTGTTCTCGGTCCCGGTGGCCTCGTGGACGGGGCGGCCGAGGGCGTCGATACCGGCGAACCGCTCCTGCTCGCGGTTCCAGTGGGTCAGCCGCCCCTCGCCGTCGGCGACGATGCCCGCGTCGGGGAACTGTGTGGCGAGTTGGTCGAACATGTGCCGCCGGTGGTCCCGTTCCGCGCGGAGGCGTTCCGTCTCGCTCGTGTCCGTGGGGACGTCCGGCGCGAGCAACGCGTCCGTGGTGGCCCGAGACCGCTGTGCCATGACCGCCGCATCTCGGGTAGTGGCGCATCGTTCGCCCGCCCCCGTTCAGCAGCGATCGCTGTACCCCGGCGGTGGAGGCGGCTGGCGGGACGCACGGCGCCGTGTCGCCGGATCCCACCTGGGCCCGTCGATGGCACCCCGCCGGACTCAACCGGGACGACTGCGGGAAACCCGCGAAAACGGATCACAAAACATTACATAAGAGCGGTCGAAGGCGTCAGTATGGCAGACGACACAAACCTCAGGAAGGCGGCCGAAACCGCCGACGACCTTCCCGACCCCCACAGCGTCGTCGGGAAACACGAGGAGGTTCCGCTCACCGAGGTGTTCGACGGGGCGTTCGTCCGGGAGCACACCGAGTTCGACACTTTCGACGAGATGGTTGCTTTCAGTCCCTCCGAAGCGGCCACCGCCGACGAACTCGGGACCGTCGGCGACGGCGAGTGGGACGCGTTCGTCGCCGAGACAACGGTCTTCGAAGACGAGGAGGCGTTCGTCTTCGCCGCCCGGGACCACTGGGTTGCGGTCCGACTCGGTCTCGAGTGAGCGGCGCGCCGGGTAGCCGGCGAGGGGTGTCGACGCCGGCGTTGCCGCAACGGTTATTACTCGCATATACCAATTCGGGTCACGATGAGTGAGACTGCATCAGAGCACCCAGTGTTGGTCGCCGGCGCCGGGCCGACCGGACTGACGGCCGCCCTCGCGCTTCGGGCGCGCGGCGTGCCGGCGGCGATTCTGGAGCGAGACCCCGAGGATCGGGACCGCGACGGCAGCCGCGCGATCTATGTCCACGGGTCGACGCTCAAGACGCTCGAACGCAACTACCCGGGGCTCGGACAGGACCTCGTTGACGAAGGCCTCGTCTGGCCAACTCGGCACACCAAGTGGCGCGGGAAGACCGTCTTCCGACGAACCTACGACAACCCCGGCGGTGGCGGTGAGTTCCCCCATTTCAGCAGCGTTCCGCAGGTCGTCACCGAGCGGTATATGCACGACGCACTCGACGACCTCGGGGTCGACATCCACTGGGATGCCGGCGTCGACACCGTTGACTCAACCGCCGAGGGCGTCCACGTCACAACCGAGGACGGCCGCGAGTGGGAGACGCCGTACGTCGTCGGCGCCGACGGCGGCGGCTCCCAGGTTCGAACGGAGATCGGTGTCGACTTCGATGGCGAACAGTCCGAGAACTCCTTTATCATCGCGGACGTCGCCACCCTCGACGGCAACACGATCGCCGAAGAGCCGATCCCGTTCGAGCGGTTGTTCCACTACGACGACCCCGCCGCCGGCGGCCGGAACGTGATGCTCGTGCCGTTCACCGGCGGGTGGCGGCTCGACATCCAGTGTCTCGGCGACGACGACCCCGACGAGGTCGCGAGCGAAACCTCGATGCGGGAGTTCGTCACCCGGATCATGGGCGAGGCGTACGCGGACAACGTTGAGTGGACCTCAACGTACAACTTCCTCCAGGTGATGGCCGACAGGTTCGTCGACGACCACCGTCGGGTCCTGCTCGCCGGCGAGGCCGCACACCTGCTCGCGCCGTTCGGCGCCCGGGGGATGAACTCGTGCATCGCTGACGCCGACGAAGCCGCCTCCGCGATCGCGGTCGCACGACAGGCGAACGACGCGGTCGCGCGCAACGAGATCGAACTCTACGCCGCGCGCCGCGAGCGCGCCGCGGAGTACAACCTCGACGCCGCCGGGCAGGCCCTCGACTATCTTCAGGGCGATACCCCGGTCACCGTGCTCCAGAAGGAGGTCGCGGCGTCGCTCGCAGACCACTTCGAGCCCGCGGGCGAGTATCTCGACGACGCGCCGTACGGGCCACACGAGGCACCGCCGATCGCCGCGACCGGGAACTACTGAACCGATCCGACAGCCGGACCACCGACCACGGCGCCTTCGGTTTGCTACCGGGCGACGAACTCGACAGCCTGGCCCTGCCCGAACCCTACACACTCGGTTGCGAGCCCCAGGTCGCTGCCGCGGCGCCGCATCTCGTGGAGCAGCGTGACCGGGAGGCGGGCGCCGGTCGCGCCGAGGGGGTGACCGAGCGCGATCGCTCCGCCGTTGACGTTGAAGCGGTCGTCGTCGACCCCGAGTTCCCGCTTACAGTAGACACACTGGGACGCGAACGCCTCGTTGAGTTCGACGAGGTCGTAGTCGCCCGGGGCGCGACCGGTTCGTTCACACAGCCGCCGGACCGCCGGGACCGGTCCGATCCCCATCACGGTCGGGTCGACGCCGGCGACTTCGTGGGCGCCGACCGCAGCCAAAACGCTGAGCCCATGGTCGGCGGCGAACGCCCGACTGGTCACCACCACGCCCGCGGCGCCGTCGGAGATCTGTGACGCGTTGCCCGCGGTCACGGTGCCTTCGTCCGCGAACGCCGGCGGCAGGTCCGCGAGCGCTTCGAGGCTCGTGTCCCGCCGGATCCCCTCGTCCCTTGTCACCACTCCCTCGTCGGTCTCGACCGGCACGATCTCGTCGTCGAAGCGCCCCTCGTCGGTCGCGTCGGCCGCGCGGCGGTGGCTTCGAAGCGCGTACTCGTCTTGCGCTGTGCGGCGCACGGCGTACTCCTCGGCAACCGTCTCCGCGGTGGTGCCCATCCGGAGCCGGTCGACGCCGTAGCGGTCGTCGATCGCGGGGTGGACACTGGAGAGATTCACCACGGTCCCGACGCGGGTCATGTTCTCGACGCCGCCGGCGACGACACACGTACGCTGCCCGGCCGCGACGGCGTCGGCGGCGCGGGTGATGGCCGCCGCCGACGACGCACACCACCGGTTGATCGTGACCGCCGGGACCGACTCCCCCAGCGCCGAGAGGAGCGCGATGACGCGTGCGAGGTTGTTCCCCTGCTCGTCGGTCTGCTGTGCGCACCCCCACGTGAGGTCGTCGACGTCACCCGGCCCGAGGCCGGTGCGCGCGAGGAGGTCGTCGATCACCGCGACCGAGAGGTCCTCGCTTCGGAGGGTCGAAAAGACGCCGCCCCGAGTTCCCTGCGCCGTCCGAGCCGCCGCGACGATCACCGGCGTGGTATCCGCGGTCATACCCGGCCTCTGGACACCAGCGTACAAAACACCCCGGATGGAGACAGTTCCGATCGGGTGCCGCCGACAGTGTCGCCGCCCAGCGAGGCTCCAGGCGCGGTCACGGCGAGTACTGGTAGTTGACCGAAACGACGTTTGCGGACTGTTGGACCGTCGCGACCAGCTCCGCCCGGTAGGCGTCGTCGCGGAGCTTGTCGGCGGGACACACCAGGCCGATCGACCCGAGAACCCGGCCGTCAACCCTGATCGGCGCCGCAACGACACCCATTCCCACCACCTGTTCGTTCCGATCGACGGCGTACCCGTGGTCGGCGATGGCGTCCAGTTCCGCGTCGAGGTCCTCGCGGGTCGTAACCGTGTACTCCGTCCGCGCGGGGAGGCCGTGGCGGTCGACGATCCGGTCGACCCGGTCGGTGTCGAACGCCGCCAGCAGCACTTTGCCGGCGGCGTGCGTGTGAAGTGGGATCCTGAGTCCCGGATAGATGCCGAGCCGCAACGCGTTCTCACCGAACGCCGTGTGGAGCACGACGAACTCCCCCCGTTCCTCGACGTTGAGACTCACCACCTCGCCGGTGGTCTCGGCCGCCCGCTCTAGCTCCGGTCGTGCCACCTGGAACAGCCGGTTCCGGTGTTTCGTCTGACCACCGAGTTCGAGCAGCCGCAGCCCCAACCGGTAGGTGCCGGCGTCGTTGACGACATACCCCAACTCCCGGAGCGTCCGGAGGTAGTCGTGGACCGTGCTCTTCGGGAGTTCGAGTCGGTCGGCCATCTCCGACACGCCGAGCGTACCGCGGTCCCTGAGGAGGTGGAGGACCTCGAACGCGCGCCGGACAGTCCGTAGGGGAGAGACATCCCGTGTCATTTGTGAACGACCGAACGAGTGATACCATAATAAAACTGCGGATATATCGAACAACATCGGCGATCGGGCCCGAACGGCCGAGCGTCCGAGTCGAACTGCGCGGCGATCCGTGGGTGGCTTGGGCACACGTCCGGTCGAAACGGCCGAAACCGGCTATGAGAGCCGGTTACGGCTACCGGTGCGGCAACAGATCCCACCGGCGTTGGTGACCACACGGCGAAATGATCTATGCGCTGTCACGATCTCGAAAAATCGTTCGAAATATAGGGAGACAACTCCACGACCGGAAGGCGTGCCGCAGAACTGCCACGGACCAAAAATAACAAAAGTACAGGTGTTACGCAGCGACCGGATCTGAACCCCGGAGCGAACCGAACCGACTCCGGGAACACATCACCAGTTCGAATTGTTGGTTTGTTCCGTGCGATGAATCCGCCACCGAGCGCGCGTAGCCCCGCAAACGGGGCCGTAGTCAGCGCCAACTAATATATTTGGATATTGCTGATTTCGCGCGAACCGAACGCATAAAGCATATATATTTGAGGGTAGTCGTGCGTCGTATGGCAACATCCGAACAGTTGGCTGACTCCGTCCACTTTTCTGTCGAGAACATCGGCGGCATCGACCGGACGGAGGTGGACATTCCCCCGGGCGTAACCGTTCTGACGGGCAAAAACGCCACCAACCGGACCTCGTTCCTGCGGGCGATCATGTGTGTGATGGGAAGCGAGCGCGTCTCGCTCAAGGGAGATGCCAACGAAGGGAGCGTCGAACTGAGCCTCAACGGAGAGACGTACGAACGGCGCCTCTCCCGCGCAGGCGAGGGCGTTACCTTCGAGGGCGAGTCCTACTTGCGTGATCCGGCGGTCGCGGACCTGTTCGCGTTCCTATTGGAGACGAACGACGCCCGGCAGGCCGCTGCCCGCGATGCGGAACTCCGGGACGTGATTATGCGCCCGGTGGATATCGACGCCATCCGGACCGAAATCCGTCAGCTCGAGTCGGAGAAAGGAGAGCTCAACGACGAGCTGGCGCGAATCGAGTCCCGCAAGCGTGACCTGCCGGAGTTAGAGCGGAGCCGAACCGGCCTCCGTGAGGAGATCGAAGAGAAACGCGAGGAGCTGGCGGGCCTCGAAGGCCGGATCGACGACAGCAGCCGAAACGTCGAGGAGGGTCGGCAGGAACAGGCCGAGCTCGAATCGCGGCTCCAGGACCTCCGTGAGACGCGGTCGGACCTGGAGTCGATCCGCCGGAAGATCGAGCGCCAAGAGGAGAGCATCTCCTCGCTGAAGCGCGAGCGGGCGGAACTGGTGGAGGACCTGGAGGCGTTGCCGGAGACGTCGACGGGGGGCCACCGCGATCTGGAGGCGGACATCGACCGGCTCCGGACGCGGCGCCAGGAGCTGAACACCGAGATCAACGAGCTCCGGAGCCTGATCCAGTACAACGAGGAGCGGCTCGAAGCCGAAGACTACGAGCTTCTCGAAGGCGACGACGGAGGCTCGGACGCTCGCGCGGAAGCGGTGACAGACCAGCTTGTCGGTGACGACGCTGAGACGGTCGTCTGTTGGACGTGCGGGTCGTCGGTTGACAGAGGCCAGATCGAATCCACCATCGAGCGGCTGAAGACGCTGCGATCGGAGAAGGTTGAGGAGTTGAATCAGGTCAAGACCCGACTCGACGACCGGAAGGCCGAACAGCGCGAGGCCGAACGGAAGCAGAAACGCCGCGAGGAGCTCGAGCGGAAGATCGACGAGGTTGACGGGGAACTGGACCGTCGGGACGGCCGGGTCGACGCACTGCGGTCGAACCGGGAGTCGCTGACCGACGACGTCGAGCAACTCGAAGCCGAGGTCGACAACCTGGAATCGGCGGAGTTCGACGAGATCCTCTCGTTACACAAAGAGGCCAACCAACTCGAATTCGAGATCGACAGTCTAGAGTCGGACCTAGCGGACGTGACCGAGGCGATCGAGGAGATCGAAGCCGAGGTCGACCGCGCGGACGGCCTCCGCGAGACCCGGTCGGAGCTGGTCGACCAACTCACCGACCAGCGGACGAAGATCGACCAGATCGAGGCCGAAGCGGTAGACTCGTTCAACGGCCACATGGAGTCGATCCTGGAGTTGCTGGGGTACGAGAACATCGAGCGCATCTGGATCGAGCGGATCGAGACGCCCGCAGCCGATAACGCACAGACCCGGTTCGAGCTCCACATCGTCCGGACCACCGATAACGGCGCAGCCTACGAGGACACCATCGACCACCTCTCGGAGAGCGAGCGGGAGGTGACCGGGCTGATATTCGCGCTTGCGGGCTACCTCGTCCACGACCTCCACGAGACCGTCCCGTTCATGTTGCTCGACTCCCTGGAGGCGATCGACTCGAATCGGATCGCTGCCCTGGTCGAGTACTTCGCGGACTACGCCGACTTCCTCGTGGTCGCGCTGCTGCCCGAGGACGCCCAGGCGCTTGATGACGCGTTCACCCGGGTCCGCTCCATCTGACCGGCCCCAATAGGTTTTTTATCCTGTTCGCCGAATCGCTGGCAATGCCAGACACGACCGACAGCCGACCGTCGAGCAAGGTGGCGAGGCTGATCTCCGAGTACGGCCTCGACGGGTTGGGAGACGAGTTGGAGGCCCGGTGGACCGGCGACGGGGTCGAACGGACCAGTCTCCGCGACCTCGCCGGCGACTTCAACGAGCGCCTCGTTGAGCGCGCGCTCGTCGACGCCGGGATGGCCGCGCTAGACAGCGACGTCGACACAGTGTACCGGAATCTGACTGACGACGAGGTGAGCACTGGGGTCCGGACCGACGCCCGCAACCGGCTCGAGTCCAACGGGATCGACGTCGACGGTCTCGAATCGGATTTCGTCAGCTACCAGGCCATCCGGTCGTACCTGACCGAGTATCGCGACGCCGAGTACCGCCGGCTCTCAGACGACGAAAAGGTCGAGAAGGATCTACAGAGCATCCAGCGGCTGATGACGCGGACGCTGTCGGTGACCGAAGAGCGGATCGAGAAACTCACACAGACCGAGCGGATCGACGCCGACGAGTTCGAGGTCCTCCTTGATCTGCAGGTGCTGTGTGAATCCTGCGGGACGCAGTACCCGGTCGCGGAGTTCCTCGATGCGCGCGGATGCGACTGCCAGCGCGAGTCGGATCCCTCCCACGGCTAAACAGTGGTTGCTGATGTGGCGTCGTACGTCTGGACAGCCAGGCGGGATCGGGACTTGGATTGGCGTGCACCCGGTGCACGAGACGTAGGACTCGTGAGAGAAGCTCACGACGTGGCTTATCAAGACGTATGACGCCGTGTTTGTGGAGGATTTGAACGTCGCCGGAATGCTCGAAAGCGACGGAAACGCTCGGAACAAGCAGGACGCCGCGTGGCGGGGGTTCATTGAGATGCTGGAGTACAAGGGCGACCTGTATGGAACGCAGGTCGTCCAAGTGAATCCGCGTGGCACGACGAAAGAGTGCGCCGAGTGCGGTGTTGAGACGGAGAAGCCGTTGTGGGTGCGGGAACATAGTTGTCCGAGTTGTGGGTTTGAGGCGGACAGGGACGAGAATGCGTCATATAACGTTCTTTCTCGCGGTCTTCAGGAGTTAGGTCTGGGACAGGCCGAAGTGACGCCCGGGGAGACTGCGACCGCTGTGGAAACCGATGGAGGTCAGTCTTCGTCGGTTCCTGCAAGTCGCGTCGTTGAAACGGGAAGCCTCGGGGTCGTACGGAAATCGCAGATTTCCGTGATGACGAGAGACTCCGTCTCTCGAACCACTTGACCCCGAGGCGGTTCACCATCATCGAACACGAGGTGGGTCTCGAACCGGGGAGCCTCTCGATGTCGGTGATCGTCGAGAGCGGTGAGGCGGAACTCGCACTCGGCGACCTCCGAACGGAGATGGGGAAGCCCTCCAACAACCTCGAACGCCTCTTCCTGTTGGTCGACGGCGAGGTCGACTACACGAAGGACATACGCGCTATGACGCCGACCGGCGAGCTCCCGGCGTGGCCCGAACTCCGTCACAACACCTCCCGGGGGCGTCGGCGGCCGGGTTGGTCGCGGTCGACGGCCCGTACGACGACATCCGAGACGTGGAGGGGTACCACGAGCGGATGACTGATACTGTCGGCTATAGTCGCGTGACGTATTTCGACACCCCGGGGTGTCGAAAATCTTCACGTAGTTATAGCCGACAGTATGAGAACCGCGCAAAGGGGATGACCGGGATCTGGTCGCTCACGTCCGGGCAGGTGGTTGAAGCGAACAAGGCTCCGCTCCCGCCGAAGGCCGGGCGCTGGCTCGTCGAGGCCGGCGGCCGCGACGTCGAACTCCGCGCGGAGGACGGCAAACAGGTGTACGAGGGCTCCGACCTGGAACTGGAGGTGACGGGCGACCGGGAGTACCACTTCCGCGTCGGCGACGACGAGCACGTCCTCGACGAGTCTGAGCTCCAGGAGAAACTGCTGGATCTGACCTCGTATGTCCCCAGCCTGAACGACATCGTCGACTCGATGGAGGAGTTCGAGGCCGCCAAGAAGGCCGGGCGCGGCGCGATCGCAATGTCGCGGTCGGCCACCCTGGTCATCGACGGCGTCGAGGTCGAGATCAGCGCGGATCGGATGTGGGGCGAAGCCACCTACCAGGCCGCACAGACCCCGATCACGCTGTTCCAGGACGTCTACGAGCACCGCCCCGACCAACACGAGGAACTGGCGGAGATCCACGGCCGCGACGTGATCGACCGCGCGGTTGCGGTCGGGAACTGACGGGGGTGGGGGCCGGATACCCCGGCACCGTTGTGCCCGACCGAACCGCGCCGTTGCCGTCGCTGTGCGATCAGACCGCTCCGCCACAGAGGACCGCTGTCACTCGCCTGCTGTCTCGACGACCCGGCTTCGAAGGGTTCCGACCCCGTCGTAGGTGATCTCGATCTCGTCACCGGGGTCGATCGTCCCGGGGTTTGCGGGGCTGCCGAACGCGATCACGTCCCCAGGGCGGAGCGTGAACCGCCGCGAGAGAAAGGAGACAACCTCCGACGGCGAGAACAACATCAGCTCCGTGTTCGAGTCCTGTCTGGTTTCGCCGTTTATCTTCGTCTGCATCCCGACTCCCTCGGGATCCAGATCGGTCTCGATCCACGGTCCCAGCGGTCCCGACCCGTCGAAGGCCTTCCGGGCGGTCCGGCCCTGCTGGTCGAGCGCGTCGACGTCGTTCAAGATCGTGTACCCCCTGATCACGTTCGGCGCGTCCTCGAGCGACACGTCCCGGCACCGCCGGCCGACAACCGCGGCGAGTTCCCCGGCGTAGGTGAGTTCGTCCGTCCACCCCGGGTACCGGATCGGGTCGCCGTGGCCCGACAGCGACGCGGGCGGTTTGATGAAGAAGTCGGGCTCCGAGGGGCGCTCGTAGTCCATCTGTTCGAGGGTCTCGGCGTAGTTGCGGCCAACACAATAAATAGCCGACGGCGAACACGGATACGTGAGCGCCCCGTCGCGGCCGACCACGTACTCGCCGTCCTCGGCGACGACCCGCCCGCCGGCGTAGCGCCCTGCAACCATCCCATCGTCGGTTCGGAGCCGTGCGTGTCGCATACGTCCCACACCGGTGTGGACGTACAAATATGGTGGTACTGCCTGGGCGGCACACGGTGGACGAAACAACACACTGGTTATGTGTATATATGCTTTCACTTCAAAAGATGTATTCGATAGAATGAAATATACGCACGGTGTATCGGGGTCGGGCTCGCGCCGGCACTGTCCGTTGTCTGTCGCTTGGCCTTTTGTATCCACTGGTGGCCGCAGTTCGATGACGCCCGACCCAAAATATAATTTTTAGAATATACATATAATCCTTACTTTATCCGAAGCGGACACACAGCGCCAGCCTCGGTACGTTCAGCCGCTTCAACCTCTGTGACAGCGCGACCGTTCGCCACCAGTCTTATATCCCGTATCGCTGAAATCCATCATACATGTCAGAGGTCAACCCGTTCGAGACCCTGCAGGAGCAGATCGACGACGCCGCGGCGTACCTCGATGTCGGCGACGGCGTGATCGAGCGGCTGAAACACCCCGAACGGGTGGTGGAGTCGAACCTCACCGTCGAGATGGACGACGGATCGCTCCGCCAGTTCACCGCGTTCCGGTCGCAGTTCAACGGCGACCGCGGCCCGTACAAAGGTGGCATCAGGTATCACCCGGGCGTCTCTCGGGACGAGGTGAAGGCGCTGTCGGGATGGATGACGTACAAATGCGCGGTCGTCGACATTCCCTACGGCGGCGGAAAGGGTGGCATCGTCGTCGACCCCCGCAAACTCTCGGCGGCCGAGGCCGAGCGGCTCACGCGGTCGTTCGCGACGGAGCTCCGGCCGTTCGTCGGCCCGGACCGCGACATCCCCGCACCCGACGTCAACACCGGCCAGCGGGAGATGAACTGGTTCAAGGACACCTACGAAACCCTCGAGAACACGGTGGCACCGGGTGTTATCACCGGAAAAGCGGTCTCCGCCGGCGGCAGTCAAGGGCGGGTTGAGGCCACGGGCCGCTCCACAATGTTCGCCGCCCGGGAGGCGTTCGACTACCTGGGACGCGACCTGGCGGGGGCGACAGTGGCGGTCCAGGGGTACGGTAACGCCGGGTCGGTCGCAGCCGGGTTGCTCGAAAAACAGGGTGCGAGAGTTGTCGCCGTCTCCGACTCATCGGGTTCGGTCTACGACCCCGACGGCCTCGATACAGCCGAAGTCAGCCGGTTTAAAACCGAAACCGGGTCGGTGAGCGGGTTCGGCACGTCGGAGGATCGCACAAACGAGGAACTGCTGACACTCGATGTCGACCTCCTTGTGCCGGCGGCACTGGAGAACGCAGTCGACGCTGAGATCGCCCGAGACGTCGGGGCCGACGTCGTTGTCGAAACCGCCAACGGGCCGTTGACACCCGACGCCGACGACATCCTCGGTGACCGCGACGTCTTCATCGTCCCGGACATCCTGGCAAACGCCGGCGGTGTCACCGTCTCGTACTTTGAGTGGGTCCAAAATCGACAGCGGTTCTCGTGGACCGAAGAGCGGGTCAACGACGAACTGGAACGGGTCATCACGGAAGCGTTCGACGACCTCGTCTCCGCCTACGAATCACGGGACCTCCCGAGTCTCCGGACCGCGGCGTACGTGGTTGCGATCCGGCGGGTCGTCGACGCCTACACCGACAGCGGAACGTGGCCGTAGGCGGGCGTGTTAGGCTGATGACGGTGCCGGGCGCGGACAACTGGTTGCTCATTGGATCCCACGATCGCGTGCGAGCAAGTGAGCACAGACTCGCAAACGCTACGATAGTACACCGCCCACCTCGTCCGTTGAGACGACGGTCGCGAACTCGCCCGCGAGGTGTGCGAGTGCGGTACGGTGGACGACAGACGCATCGAACTGTTCGTCGCCCAGGGTGCGGTTGAACGTGGCTGTCGCGTCCGCAACGACGTACACCTCGAATCCGCGGTTCTCGGCCATTCTGGCGGTTGTCGAAACGCAGTGGTCGGTGGTTAGCCCACACACGACGAGTGTGTCGTACCCGCGCTCACGGAGCCATCGGTCTAATCCGGTGTCGACGAACGCTCCGTTGACTCGCTTCACCACCTCGTGTTCGCCCGACTCGGGCTGGAGCGTCGGTTTGTATCGGAATCCAGACGTAGAGTCCCTGAGCGGCGAGTTCGGCTCTGTCGAGTTGTGGCGGACGTGAACGACCGGCAGACCACGTTCCCGCCAGACCGAGAGTAGTTGTGCGGTGTTCGCCTCCGCGTCGGGGTTGTTGCGAGTCCCCCACCGCGGCCGGTCGAACCCCTGCTGGAAATCGATCAGGACGAGAACCGGGGCGGGAGACGACATTGGCTACGCCGACGGTATCGGAGTGTCGTGGTCGGCCACCAGTCGTTCCGATTTCGGGTGTTCACGTGTGACGTTGATCGGGCACTCGTCGGGGGCCTGCGCGTCGTCGCTGGAGAGCAGATACTGTGTCCACTCGCGGTCCCCGTCGACGCCCCAATCACCGAGATCGGCGTGGGGGCAGACGCCGTCGTACTCCTCGAGGCGGTCTTGGATGACAGCTCTGGCCTGTTGACCCGCGGCGGTGTCGGCGGTCACGCCCAGGTCCTCGAACAGGGCCCGTGGCTGGAACGTGATTTCGAGTCCTACGGGACAGTAACGGCTCTTTCGGGTGTCGTAGAACGGGGCCCGGCACGTCGGAAACATCGGTTCGCCGCCGAACGCGAACTCCCAGAAGGGGTCGTCGGGGTCGGTCGGGATGTCCTCGGGCCAGGGGGCCGGGTCATGGACGTGCAGAAACTGGAGGATATGCCACAACGTATCGTGGTACTCGGGTTCCGACAGGTCACGCTCGGGCGGCTTGAAGAACGCGACCAGCGACGCACGCTCGCTGTGATCCCGATACACGTCGAGGTAGGTGAGCAGCGTCCGACCAAGGTCCAACAGCGCGTCCTTGTCGGTGGTCGACGGCACAGCGGTGTACAGCGGGTCGCCGTTCGCAACCGATTCGGCGCCGAAAAAGCAGGGAAACGGGGCATCATTTCGCTCGCCGACGAGCCCGTCGTGGAAGGTGTTCCAGTGGGCAGCGACCCAGTCCGGCGCCTCGCCCGACGCCACGCGTTCTTCGAGGGTCGCTTGATCTTGGAGCCGCCCGACCAATCGGTCTGTCATACGAAAGCGTAGGCGCTCCGGCCGATTATGGCTTACTGCTCCCGACCGCGGGTTCGATTGTTTCGATCCCGTCTCCGACGCGGATGCGTCCCCCATCGAGGATCCGACAACGCAACCCACCGCGGTGGACCAGGGCGTCGCGGACACCGTTCGATTCGAGGTGGCGCTCGAGGTACGAGCAGGGTTCACAGAGTTCGGTCCCCGTACACACCGCTTCGCCGATCCTGAACTCCGTGTCGACGAGGTGGTTGAGCGAGACCGCTTCGGTCGTGATATTTCGACGGTGCATCCCGGGGTCGAGGTCGATCCCGTAGTCGCGCTCGACCGCGGCGAGGGCCTCTGTCTCGATCAGCGTCAACTCGTTGCCCTCCCGGTCGGCGAACGTCCCCGCCTGCTCGAAATACCGATCACCACGCAACCCGGCGCCCGCAACGGCCTGAACCGCTTGCACCGACTCGGGTTCCGCCCCCCGTTCGGGGGCACAGTGGATGTATCGAACTGCTCCGTTCATACGCGTGCATACCGGCTGCTGGGTCTTGACGCTTCCCTGTGGACGCGTGTATCGCGCCGCCGTCGAGCCGATTGCTGGCGCGGCAACACGGGACACCGCAGCCGGTTCCGGTGGATGGGTCGGGCACGGCACACCCACAGCACCACCCCGGTGTGGCGCGCCGGCGGTACCGACAGGGTCCGGCCGGTGGCTGCCGGCCGGCGCCCCGAGGCCCCCTGCTGACGTCGGCGGGCGCCGCGGCGTAACCCGAGCGATTCAAGTCCGTGCCGCGCGCGAACGCACACAATGCGCCAGGACCACCTCATCTCCGCGACGCAGCTCTCGCGGGCGGACATCGAGGCTGTGCTCAACCGCGCGGCGGAGATCGACGCGGATCCCGCGGCGTGGCACGGTCGGCACTCGGGGTCGATCCTCGGGCTCTGTTTCTTCGAGCCGAGCACCCGAACACGGATGAGCTTCGACACCGCGATGAAACGCCTCGGCGGGCGGACGATCGACATGGGCGCCGTCGAATCGTCGTCGGTCAAGAAGGGCGAGACCCTGGCCGACACGATGCGGGTCCTCGAAGGCTACGCCGATGCCCTGGTGTTGCGCCACCCTTCGGAGGGCGCAGCCACGATGGCGGCGGAGTTCGTTGACGTCCCCCTGGTGAACGCCGGCGACGGCGCGGGCCAGCACCCGACACAGACGCTGCTCGACCTCTATACGATCCGCGAGAACGCCGGGTTGGACGACATCACGGTCGGAATTATGGGCGACCTCAAGTACGGGCGGACCGTCCACTCGCTCTCGGCGGCACTGACGAACTTCGACGTGCGGCAACACTTCATCAGCCCCGAGAGCCTCCAAATCCCGCGGAGCGTCCGGTACGACCTCCACGAGTCCGGTGCGCAGGTTCGGGAACACACCCATCTCGACGACGTGTTGGCCGAGTTGGACGTGCTCTACGTCACCCGAATCCAGCGCGAGCGGTTCCCCGACGAGAACGAGTACCGCAAGGTCGCCGGCGAGTACCGCATCGACGCCGCGGACCTCGAGCGCGCAAAAGACTCTCTGACAGTCCTCCACCCGCTGCCGCGCGTCGACGAGATCGCCCCGGAGGTCGACGACACCGACGCCGCGAACTACTTCGAGCAGGCACACAACGGCGTCCCGATCAGGATGGCGCTCCTAGACGGGATGCTGGACGCCGACACGGAGGCCGGACGATGACCGACGCGGACCAGGAACTCCGGGTCTCGAAAATCCGGAACGGGACGGTGATCGACCACCTCGCCGCCGGCCAGGCGCTGAACGTGCTCGCCCTGTTGGGAATCGACGGCTCGGGTGGCGAGGGCGTCTCGGTCGGGATGAACGTCCCCTCGGACACGCTCGCGACCAAGGACATCGTGAAAGTCGAAGACCGCGAACTGAGCCAGTCGGAAGTCGACGTGTTGGCGGTGATCTCGCCGGAGGCGACGATCAATATCATCCGGGAGTACGACGTGATCGAGAAACAGCGGATCGACCGGCCCGAATCGGTCGACGGCGTGCTCTCGTGTCCGAACCGCAACTGCATCACGACCGGCGACGAACCCATTCGAACGCGTTTTGCCGTCCTCGAGGAGGGGCTCCGGTGTCACTACTGCGGCGAGATAATCAGGGAATCGGAGATCACCGCCCACCTCACCGTGACGTAGTCCGGCGCCCGTTCGACGCCGGGGTCCGCCCGCGTGGAGCCCGGAGGGCAACGGTTTTGTACCGAGACCAAATATTCCAGGATATGTCCGGCAAAGCGAAGTTCATCCTGGCACTGGCGCTCGTGGCGGTCATCTACTTCCTCGTCTCCGGCGACGAGGACCCCATCGAGGTCGACGTCGACGGCGACGAGTAACCCCGCCAGACAGCCCGCGTATCACACGACAGCGACGGCCGCGTATCACACGACAGCGACGGCCGCGTATCACACGACAGCGACGGCCGCGTATCACACGACAGCGACGGCCGCGTACCACACGACAGCGACGGCCGCGTACCACACGACAGCGACGGCCGCGACAACATCCGGTCGGCGCCGACGTCGCCGCGCGCCACCGTTTCTGCAGCCCCACTATCCGCCTGAACGGCCCTCCGACGGACTGATACGGGTCCGCGGCGAACTGCAGGTATGTACGGCGTCGTCACCCGGAACGCCGAGGAAGTCGAGTGGTCGGAGTTCGGGGTCGGGTTTTACGAGGTAAAAGACGTGACCGGCCGGGCTGCCGAACCCCTCCCGAACGCGACGAATATGGTGTCGTGTTTCGGCGACACCGCAGCCGCGGACGCCGACCCGGAACTGGTTCCGGTCGACGATGAGGGGACGCCCGCGACCCGCGAGCAGCGGTACTTCGATTGGTCGTACGTCTGTCCGACCCACGAGGAGTACCGCGCGGGCCTCTTCGAGATCGTTGAGGACTGCGTGGCCGCGAACCCGGATGTCAGGCTCGACGACATCGGATTTCCCCGGTCGGAGTACTGCCGGTGTGACAGGTGCGACCGTCTGTTCGCTGAGAGTGGCCACGACGACCGGTTCGCGTGGCGGGCCGCGGAGGTCACCGGCTTCGTCGCCGACGCCGTGGCACAGGTTCCGGGGAGGGCGTACCTCACCTTGTACCCCGATCCGTACCCCGAGCACCTCTACCGACGGTCCGGAGTCGACGTGACGGCACTGGCCGAGCACGTTGATGAGTTCGTGATCCCACTGTACGACATCCACTACGCGACGACCTACTGGGTGGAGACCATCGCGAAAGGGTTCGAGAGCCTGCTTTCTTCGACTGGTACGCCGTTTTCGATCGAACTCTACGCCGTCGACGTCGACTTAGACGACCTGGTCCACGCGGCTGAAGTGGCTGGAACCTACGCCGAGAACGTCTACTTCGGGTACGACGCGTCGAACGCCGCCGCGGCGATCCGGCGGAAGGACGCCGACGCGAGAGGCGGCGTGACACACCACCCCGACGGCGACGCCGAGTCCGGGTGAGACCGTCGGGCGAGGCGTGCGGTCAGAGCACGCCCGAGACGAACGCGACCACGACGATCCCGCCGACGAACACGGCCGCAGCGAAGACGAAGAGCCCCGTGAGGAGCCGGCGCTGTTTCGGGGACGGTTCAGCCATACCCCTAGTAGGAACCCTTCGCTAATATACTCGCTGGCACATCGGCGGCGAACCGGCACCGCCCCTGTCGGTTGGTTCGGCCCCTTACCGGAGCGGATCGAACGACCCGGCGAGCCCCGGACCGGCGGGGACCGCCATCCGGCCGGTATCGACCGGAGCCGGGTCGGAAGCGAGGTCCGACGCGAGCCGACCGCCGGTTGCCAACCCGCAGGCGCGGACGTCGGAGAGTGCGGCGGCGACGTGGAGCGCCCCGGTCCGGGCGACGACACCGTCGATCGTCGTGGTCACGACGGTATCCACACCCCGGGCTGACGCTCTGCGGGCGAGCTCACAGGTTCGGACCGGCCCACCGAGCGCCATCGGCTTGCAGACGACGACGTCGGCGGCGTCGGCGGCAAGTGTCGCATCGACCCCCGCAGTCGCAACCGACTCGTCAACGGCGATGTCGACTCCGCGGCCGCGCACGGCTGCGTTACCCGCGAGGTCGGACGCAGGACGGGGCTGTTCGACGTACGCGAACCCCAGGTCGGCAGCGAGGTCGATCAGCCGTTCGGCCGTTGGGCGATCCCACGCGCCGTTTGCGTCGGCGCGGAGCGCGACGCCGTCGCCAGCGGCGTCTCTAGCCGCGCGCAACCGGGCCGCATCCGCGTCCGGCTCCCGTGCACCGACCTTCAGTTTCACCGCCTCGTATCCGGCTTCGACGGCCGCACGGGTCGCTTCCGCGGTCGCCTCAACGGTCGCGTCGCCGACGGTCGCGTTGACCGGGACGGACTCCGCAGGCGATCCGTCCGCGAGCCACGCGGCGAGCGACTTGCCGGCCGCTTGAGCCCGGGCGTCGGCCCAGGCGAGTTCGACGCCGTGTCGCGCTGCAGGTGTTGTGCCGTCGATCCGGTCGATCGGGTCCGTGATTGCTGAGTTGCCGACGCCACTCCCGCCGGCCGCGCCCGAGAGAGCGGCCTCGCAGTCGTCGTACGACTCCGTCCATCCCGGAAGCGGCGCGGCCTCGCCGACCCCTCGGTGGCCGTCGGACTCCACGCGGACGACGAACCCGCGACGCTCCTCGATCCGCCCGGCAGCAGTTCCGAGCGGCGAGGACAGCCGGAGCGAGAAGGCGTCATACCGGATCATAGCGGGAGGTTCGTGGGGGCGAGCCCGACAGCGAACAGGACCGCATACCCGGCGAGCAGCCGGCCGGTCCGCTCTAAGGCCGGGTTCAGCACTTCGCCCGCGGTCTCGGTCAGCATCGTCCGCGTGACCGCGACCGCGTAGGGCAGCGTCAGGTACGGCAGGGAGACGGCAACGGAGTATCCGGAACGGAGCAGGAACCACACCGGGACCGCGTACGCGAGAACGAGCAGTGCGACGAACTGCGCGCGCGCGAACCTGTACCCGAACCGGACCGCCAGCGTGCGCTTGCCGGTCGTGGCGTCTTCCTCTTTGTCGCGGACGTTGTTCACGACCAGGATGTCGGTCGACAGCGCCGCGATCGGGAGTGCGGCGACGACCGCCGCGACCGGCACCGTTTCGGGCGGGATCCCGACCGGAAACGGGCCCGCGAGCACGGCCGCGGCCTGGACGTAGTAGGTCCCGGCGACGGCGACGAGTCCGAAGAACACGAACACGAACAGGTCGCCGAGGCCGTGGTACCCGAGCGGGTACGGGCCCCCGGTGTAGGCGATCCCCGAGGCGACCGACAGGAGCCCGATAATCACGATCGGAACCCCGCCGACGGAGACCAGATACGTCCCCAACAGGATCGCGGCCGCGAACGTGAGGTACATCGCGCGTTTGACCGTCTCGGGCGCGATGAGGCCGCCGGCGGTGACGCGCGTGAACCCCTCGCGGTCCTCGGTGTCGGCACCCTGCACCGCGTCGTAGTAGTCGTTGGCGAAGTTGGTGCCGATCTGGATCAGCCCCGCGCCGACGAGCGCCGCAATCGCGGGGAAGATGGCAAAAACACCGTCGTGGACCGCGAGCCCCGTGCCGACGACCACCGGTGAGGCGGCCGCCGGAAGCGTCTGGGGACGAGCGGCGATCACCCACGCTTTCCGTTGGGTGATGTCCTGCGTGGTCATTGTGAGCGTGTGGGGACGGGGAGGGTGTGAAAGTTCGGATCCGTTCTTATGCGATGAGTGAAAGGCAGTGTCGGATTCATCCCCGCGCTAAGGCACTGTCTCTTACCCATAAGTCCACCAAGTTCCAAACAGACGTTTCAGACGCTGTCGACCCCAATCTACACTCAGAAGATCGAGGTAAGGAGTGAGTCGGGCGGTGATCTCGGCAGTCGGGGGTTACTGAACACGGGTAACCAAGATCGCCAAAACCGGTCCATAACGGTATAACGCCCGCAGATATCGATATTTTGCCCGAAGTAATCGACCTCGGCAACAACTCGATTTGTGGGTAAGAGACAGCGCTAAAGCACGGGGCTTTCTCCTCGATTCTCCGTAAGCTAAGGTATGTTGATACCCGGGAGTGTCGGTCGCCGTCACATAGTATAGTCAACAGAATAAGTAGGGGCCTCTAACGCGGCGTGTATCGATCCGCTTCCTCCGTGATTGATTATGCGTCTGCGGAGCATCCGCCGCCGACGAGCGGCCGGAGGCCGCGACGTCGGCGGAGTTTTTTGGTCCAGATTTTTTGTGCGGAGGGTTCCCGCAGCGAGCGAAGCGAGCGAGGAAACCCTCCGTATCAAAAAAGGTGGGTTCTAGTAGTGCCACGGATACTCGGAGAAGTCGGGGTCCCGCCCCTCCAGGAACGCGTCTCGCCCCTCCTGTGCCTCCGCGGTCATGTACGCGAGCCGGGTGGCCTCACCCGAAAACACCTGTTGACCGACCAGCCCGTCGTCGGTCATATTGAACGCGTACTTCAGCATTCGTATCGCGGTTGGGGATTTATCGGTCATCTCCGCGGCCCACTCGAGGGCGACATCCTCGAGGTCCGCGTGGGCGATCGCCTCGTTTGCCATCCCCATCTCCACCGCCTCCTCGGCGGAGTAGGTCTTCCCGCGGAAGAAGATCTCTCGAGCCTTCTTTTGGCCCACCTGCTTCGCGAGATACGCCGACCCGAACCCGCCGTCGAACGACGCCACGTCCGGGTCGGTCTGGAGGAACTTCGCGTGGTCCGCCGACGCCAGCGTGAGGTCGCAGATCACGTGCAGCGAGTGGCCGCCGCCGACCGCCCACCCCGGGACGACTGCGACGACGGGTTTGGGCATAAACCGGATCAGCCGCTGCACCTCCAAGATGTGGAGTCGGCCGGCCTTCGCTTCCTGTACGAGGGGGTCGTCGCCCTCGGCAGCCTCGTCGTCGTCGCGGTACTCGTACCCCGACTCCCCGCGGACCGACTGGTCGCCGCCGGCACAGAACGCCCACCCGCCGTCCTTCGGTGAGGGGCCGTTGCCGGTGAGCAGCACGCAACCGATATCGGCCTGCTTTCTGGCGTGATCCAAGGCGGCGTAGAGTTCGTCGACCGTTCCGGGGCGGAAGGCGTTGCGCTTCTCGGGGCGGTCGAACGCGATCCGCACCACGGGAACGCCAACCGCGCGGTGGTAGGTGATGTCGTCGAACGCGTCGGCGCCGTCAACGGCCTCCCACCGGTCGGCGTCGAAGATCTCCGAGACCATACTCAGTGGCCGGACGGTGGCCGCAAAAAGATTCGTTTCGGGGGCGGCGCACCCTTGAGCCCTCACGTTGTCGCGTTGAGCACTCGATCGACCGCCCGCTCGCGGAGCCGTTCGCGAACCTGGTGGCTCGCCCCCGCGTCGGTCCGAACCTCGATGACGTGAGACCCCTCCGACGCCGTCGCCTCCGTGTACGCCTCGCGAAACGCGTCCCGGTCCTCACCCTCGATTCGGGCGAACGAGAGGTCATAGAGGTCGGCTGACGGCTGAAAATCCAGGCCGTGGGGCGTCACGAACTGCGAGGTGAAGGGGGGGTCGTACGACTCGATCGGGAGCATGTGGAAGATCCCACCGCCGTCGTTGTTGAGCAAGACGATCGTGGCGTCGACGTCGCACCGCTGCAGCGCCACCAACCCGTTCATGTCGTGGTAGTACGCCAGGTCCCCAATGACGAGCGTGAGGTCGTCGGTCGTCGCCGACCCCGCGCCGAGCGCGGTGGAGGTGATGCCGTCGATCCCCGACGCGCCGCGGTTTCCGAGGGCTGTGAGGGACGCGGTCGTCGGCGCGCCGAACCGGTCGAGGTCCCGGACTGGCATCGAGTTCGAGACGAACAGCGTCGACGGGTCGGGCGCGAGATCGACGACATCTGCCAGGATCCGACCCTCACAGAACGACTCGGACTCCTCTACGACGCCGGCGTGCGCTGCGTCCGCACCGACCCACCGCTCGCGCCACGCGTCGCTACCCGGACCGGCCAGGAGCCGCGACAGCCGGCCGAACAGCCGGGTGGGGTCGGCGACGACCAGGTCGGTCGCGGTGAACTCCGCTTCGCGCCACCCCGCAGCGGGATCAACCACGTACTGGTCGGCGTCGACCGCGCCGAGGTAGTTCCGGAGGGGCTTCGATGTCGGCGACGCCCCGGCGCGGACGACGACATCGGGGTCGGGCCACGCGTCCCGAACCCGGTCGCCGAGGTAGCCGTCGTACCCGCCGATCACGGGCGTCGTTCGGACGATCCCACCGTAGCGGACGCCGGAGAGCGGGTCAGCCACCACCGGGAAGCCGCTGGCGTGGGCGAACGCGGCCACCGCCTCGGGGTTGAGACCCGGCGAGTCGTCAGGGCCGACTACAATCAGTCCGCGCGACTCCGACACCGACGACGCCAGGGCCCGGAGCCGGTCGTCGTCGAGCCCGGGGACGCCCCCAATCGCGTCGACGAAGGCGCCATCTCGCCCCGCAACCGCGGGTTCCGGGAGGTCCGACGGAACGTCACCCGATACGGGCGTCGGCTCAAGCGGCTTCCGGAACGGGAGGTTCAGGTGGACTGGTCCGGCGGGGGTGCCCGTCGCGCGGGTCACAGCGCGGGCCGCGGTCGTCCGGAGCGACCGGAGCCTCCGGGGCGTCGCTTCGGGGTCGGCGACGTCGCGGTACCACCGGACGGCGTCGCCGTAGAGCTTCTCCTGATCGATCGTCTGGTTCGCTCCCGAGTCCCGGATCTCCGGGGGGCGGTCGGCGGTCAAAACGAGCAGAGGCACCCGCGATTGTGACGCCTCGATCACCGCCGGGTGGTAGTTTGCGGCGGCGGTCCCGGAGGTACAGACGAGCGGCGTGACCTCGCCGGTCCGGCGGGCCCGGCCGAGCGCGAAATACGCCGACGAACGCTCATCGAGGTGCGAGAGGATCCGAATGTCGTCGTGTCGGTGAAACGCGACGGTCAGCGGCGTTGACCGGCTTCCGGGAGAGACACACACCGTATCGATCCCCGAAGCCGCGAGTTCGTCGGCCAGCACACGCCCCCAGAGGGTGTTCCGGTTCGGATCGGTCACGGGGGTCGGCCCCCCTGGGCGGCCGCAACGCGGTCGAGCCCCCCTCTCACCGTCCGTGTGCCTCCCGTTCGAGTTCATCGAGGATCGGCCGATACTTGAGCTGGACCTCATCCCACTCCCGGTCGGGGTCGGAGTCGGAGACGATGCCGACACCCGCAAACAGCGTCGCTGTGTCGCCGCGAGCCACGGCAGACCGGAGCGCGACCGCGAACGTGCCGTACCCCGCGGCGTCGATCCACCCGACCGGGGCGGCGTACCATCCGCGGTCGAACGGCTCGGTCTCCCGGATGGTTTCGAGCGCCCGCTCCGGCGGCAGCCCGCCGACTGCGGGCGTCGGATGCAGCGCTTCGACGAGGGACAGCACGTGTTCGGCGGTGTCGAGCGTCGCGGTGATTGGGGTCCGGAGGTGCTGGACGGTGGCGAGCCGCCGGATCCGTCGCGGGCCGGCGCTCACCGACGCCGCAAAGGGCGCGAGTTGTGCTTTGATCGTGTCCGCAACGAGTTGGTGTTCGTGGACGTTCTTGTCGTCCGCGGCGAGTTCAGCCGCCAACCACTCGTCCTCCTCGGCGGTCTCCCCGCGGCCGGTCGTGCCGGCGAGCGCGTCGGTTTCGACCGTCCGACCCCTGACCGACACCAGTCGCTCGGGTGTCGCCCCGAACAGCGACGCCCGCGTTCTCCCCGACCCGGGGTCGGGTTCGACGAGGAACCGGTAACAGTCGGGGTACCGCTCGCCCAACCGGGAGAGCACATCCGGCAGGGAGAGGTCGCCGTCGAGGTCGACGTCGAGCGCCTGCGCGAGCACGACTTTCCGCAGATTGCCCGAATCGATCCGGTCAACCGCGGCCGCAACGCCGCTCCGCCAGTCGTCCCGTGCGGTCGTCCGGCGCCGACCGCGCACACCCGGCGGGTCCGCGGGGTCGCCGGCGTCCGGCAGCGACTCGATCCGGTCGCGCTCCGTTTCGAGGCGTGACTCCACCGACTCGGGGGTCACGTCCGGCCCCACTGCGTTGACGGTCAGCCACGCGTCGTCGCCGACCCAGGTGACCTGTACGCGCGGAAACACGAAGCGTGCGCCGGGGAAGTCCTCCCACGGAGCGCTGTCGGTGCTGTCGGGGTGAAACCCGAACGCCCCGAACAGCCTGGGTCTGGCGGCCTCGGTGCCGGCGTGGACGTCGCCAGACGCGAACAACGCCTCGGCGGCCTCCCGGATGGTGTCGAATCGACCCGCCCCGTCGGTGGTCAGCGTTGCTGCGGCGCCCTCTCCCGCCACGGTCGCCTCCTCGGGAGCACTCCAGACTGTCCGCGGAGCGTCGGCGGCGGAGAGCACGGACCGGAACGACGGCGGCGTGACGGGGACCGATCGACTGACGAGGTGCGTACCCGCCGCGTCGGTCCGCAACGGTTCCATTGTCGAGTTTCGGAACGCCACTGACTTTTATTTGACTATCCCGCCGACGTTTTGCCGCGCTCGGTCACTTCGTCGCCGGGTTTCGCCCGGTTGCTAGCGGGACCCCCGGTCCCGCCCCGTTCCTCCGCTGGCAAAAGCTCGGCCAAAATCTCTGTGTCACCCCCTCAGTCGCGGCTTCGCCGCTCCGTCGAGGGTTCCTCATACTGTCGGCTATAGTCGCGTGACGTATTTCGACACCCCGGGGTGTCGAAAATCTTCACGTAGTTATAGCCGACAGTATCAGCCCGCTCGCTCCTTCCGGTCGCTCGCGGTACGTGGCTCGTCTGTACTGAGCGACCTGGGTTGGTTGTTTCGACTGCATTTCGCCGGAGTACTCGGTAGAGTATGCGTTCGGGTGGAGCATCCGCGAGCGGGGCGAGACGGCGAGTTGTCTCGCTTCTTCGCGGGCGACCCGGAGTCGCCCGTCAAAAGCGGTGCGCCGCAGGCGCACCCGACGCAGTAAAACAGTGGGCTGTACCGAGCGAACTGATCGAACCCGGTACGTGTCTGAACTGTGGGATGGGACCCGCTGTACCGCCAGCTACCCGTATCGTTCCTCGTTCCAGGGGTTCGCGGTGGCGGAGTAGCCGCGCTGTTCCCAGTAGCCGCGTTTCTCCTCGGTCAGGAACTCAACGCCGTCGACCCATTTCGCGCCCTTGTACGCGTACTTGTGCGGGGTGACCACCCGGAGCGGCCCGCCGTGGTCCGCGGCCAGTTCGTCGCCGCCGTGGCCGTACGCGAAGAGAACACCCTCGTTGAGGCACTCCGAGAGCGGGAGGTCCGTGGTGTAGCCGTCGAGCGCGTGGAACAGAACGTGGACGGCGTCGTCGTGGACGTCTGCCCGGTCTGCGACTGTCGGAAACGGGACGCCGGTGAACACACGCCCCAGAGCACTCCACCCGGTGACGCAGTGAAAGTCCTGCCGCTGTGTCGTCGCCGGCAGGTCCAGGAACTCGTCGTAGGAGAGCGCGAGGTCGGTGTCGACGGCACCCCACACGTCGAACGACCACGTCTCCCGGTTCCACGACGGCGTCTCACCCTTCGACAGCACCGGGAACTCGTCGGTCTCGCGCTGTCCGGGGGGGACTCGCGAGTCGCCGAACGCCCGGTAGAGGTCGGTGAGGTCTTCGGCCATACCACCACTTCGGCCACAGACACATATACCACCGGCATCGGGGTGACCCGGGTGAACGGAACCGAGTGGTTACACAGATCACTAATAGTTTTATTATGATCAAAACCAGAGACATCAATATCGAAACAACAGTTTCGTAAACCCGGAAACCACGACACAGGAATTAAATACCCCGAATCCAAACCCCCTCACGATCAGATGCCCAAGGTGAACATCAACGTCCCCGAACACCTCGAGATGCAGATTGCGCAACTCGTCGACCAAGGCGAGTTCGTCAACCGGGAGGAAGCCATCGAGGAACTCCTCTCAACGGGCCTCCGCGCGTTTAAGACGAGCGGTCCGATCGACGAGGACCGCCTCGAAGACGACGGGATGATGGGTCACGACGACGAGTACGTCTTCTGAGACCGGCTGACGCCCGACTCTCCGAACTGCGCGGGTGTACCGTGGGAGCACCCACCAACAACCCTTAACCCGGTCTCCCGCGTATGCGCCGGTATGCACAAAGACGAACTCCTGGAACTCCACGAGCAGATGGTGATAATCAAGGACAACTTCGCCGCGCGGGAGACCGTCGACGGGACCCTCTTCGAAAAGTACGAGAGCCTCGACGTCGACCCATCGCACGTTCATAAATCGAAGAGCGAGCACAAACACGCCGTGTTCGTCCTCGGTAACGCCCTCGCGTCGGCCATGACCGACGACGAGTTCTCAAACGCCGGGCGCGTGGGCAAACGGATGGAGGAGTTGGCCGACGACGCCGAGAGCAAACTGTAGCGCTGGCTGACGGGAGGAGTTCGGCGGGTGGGCCGTCGGACAACCGGCCCGGCCGGCAGCGGACTGCGTAGCTTCTTAATGGGTCGGGAACTCACAACGCACGATGGATTCTCTTCCGGTGGATCTTCTTTTACGGGGTGCGGTTGTGGGCGCACTCGGTGTGTCACTCGTTGTTGCGCTCTCGGTCGATCGGCCCTCAGCACTCGGTGGCCGCCTCCGAGCGCGCTTCGTTCTCGGCGTTCCGTGGGGAACGCTCCTGTCGGCCGGCTTCGTACTCGGCGTGTACCTCTTGATCCAGGGCGGGCTCCGGAACTGGTATTCGCCGGTCACGATCCCGTTCCGAGCGTGGTCGTATTTTTACCCGCTGGGGATGCTCACCGCGGCCTTCTCGCACAACGGCGCGGGACACCTGATCGGCAACCTCGTCGGGACGCTCACGCTCGCCCCGCTGGCCGAGTACGCGTGGGGTCACTTCCCGAGACAGCAGGGGTCACAGACCTTCTCGTCGCTCCGAACGGACCCGTACGTTCGCGCGTTCGTCGCGTTCCCCGCGGCAGTGATCGTGGTGGGGTTACTCACGTCGGTGTTCGCGGTCGGGCCGATCATCGGCTTCTCCGGGGTCGTGTTCGCCTTCGCGGGCGTCGCGCTGGTGAACTACCCGCTCGGGACCGTGATTGCGCTGGTCGGCGGGGGGGCGGTCAGGCTGGTGTACACCGCGCTCCGGGTCCCGACACTCACCGCGAGCGGCCGCCCGGCGTACATCTCGCCGTGGTGGGCCGATATCGCGATCCAGGGCCACGCACTCGGACTCCTGATCGGTGTCCTCGTTGGACTCTGGATCGTTCGGCGGCGACCGGACAGTCGGCCGAGCGCGCGACGACTCTGGCTCGGCGGCCTCCTGGTCGCGGTCGAACAGTCGCTGTGGGCGGTCTACTGGTTCCGCGGCGGGGAGACATACGTGCTCTACCGCGCCGCGGGCGTGGTCTTGGTGGTGGCGCTCGCCACGCTCGTCGCGCTCGCGGTCGTCGCCAGCGACGACCCGCTCTTCGAGTGGGACCTCGGGGTCGACACTGGCGTGGTTCGGAACTGGCAGGTCGCGGCGGGTGCGCTGTTGCTCGTGACCGCCGCCGTCGCCGGTCCGGCGGTCCCCACGAACCTCTTCACCGCCCAGACGGGCGATCTCCCTGGCGAGGAACGGACGGTCCGCGACTACGAGGTCACGTACGCCGAGAACGTGCAGAACGGGCTGGTCTCTGCTGTCGATGTCGACGCGTTCGGGGAGACAACAGCCGTCAACACCTCCGGCGTCGTCGTCCGGAGCGCCGAGCGCGGCATCTGGACCACTGCGGTCCCGAAGGGGCGGCTGGCGTTCGACGGCCGCACCGCCGTCCGGCTCGGCGGCGTCGGGTGGCGTGAGACGGTCTATGCACAGCGCGACGGGTGGCAGGTACTCGGCGCGGGCACCGCCTACCGCGTCGGACTCGACAACGGCGACTCAGGGCGGGTGGTGTACACCTCCGACCCCGTCACCGCGGGGCCCACACTCGCTGGCCGGAACGTGACCGTGGTCCCGACCCGGGAGACCTACCGGCTGCGAGTCACACGTCCGAACGGGTCGGTGAACGAGACGGCACGGCTCCCGGCGGAAAACCAGTCCGTGACTCTCGACGGACTCCGGTTCGATCGCACCGCCTCGCGGGTGACCGTCTCGTACAACGGCACGCGGCTCCGGCTCCTGACCCAGGAGACCTACGAGTGAGAGGCGCGTCGCTGGCGGTCCGGGCGCGGTCGCGGGCGACCGATCAAGCGAGAGGGAGATCGATCGCGACCGTGGCTCCGTCGGCGTCGGCGGCGACGAGTTCGAGGTCGCCGCCGTGTCTGTCTGTGACCCACGTTGCGAGCCACGGCCCCTGGCCCGAGGCGTGCTGCAACTGCGTGATCTCGCGATCACCCGCGACGATCGACCACTCCGCGTCGGGGATGCCGGGGCCGTCGTCGTCGATCGCGATGCGGACGCCGCCGTCGAGCCGGTCGGAGACGGTGATGTCGACCGCCGCGTCGCTCCCTACGCCGACTCGCCACGGTCGCCGCGCTTCTGCCGACGCCGGTTGGAGACGCCGGTGGTCGGACCCCGCTACTGTTCCAGCTCACCGGCCGCCTTGTACGCCCGCCGGTTTTCGCGGTAGTGGTCGGCTGTCTCCTCAATCACCGCCGCCTGTTCGGGGGTGAGTTCCCTGGTTTCGGCCGGGACACCGTACGCCAGGTGGCCCGCAGGGACGACGGTGTCTTCGGTGACCAGCGATCCGGCGGCCACGAGCGAGTTCGACTCCACGGTGGCGCCGTACTGGACGGTACTCGACATCCCGACAAGGACGTCGTCGCCGATATCGGCGTAGTCGATGACGACGTTGTGGCCGACGGTGACGCGGTCGCCGACGTGTGCCCCGTGGAGCATCGAGAACTCCTGGACGTTCGTCTCCCTGCCCACGGTTGTGGCCCGGCCGTCCCCGCGGAGACACACGAACGGCCAGAGGCTCGCGTCCGGTCGCACGTCGACGTCGCCGACGAGGTAGGCCATCTCCGAGACGAACGCGGAGTCGGCCACCGACGGCGACTCCCCCAGAACGTCACGTTCCATACTGGGGCCTCGGCGACCGGAATCATAAGCCCCCGGGACCGGGGTGGAGTGGTGTCGCCCGGCGGGCGATGTACTGTATACCGCGATACAAAATGCCGAATGTGGCCGGAATCGACCGACTCCCGGCGGCTCAAGTCCGTATCACGGTCGCGGTCGACGGTGTCACCCTCAACGGGGTCCGGAACCCCGAAGCACCGTCGAGTGGCGCGGGATCGTCGGAGAATTGTCGATCTGACTACCGGTTCAGGGTGTGGATCGCCTGCTGCATCGCGTTCTCGGCGGCCTCCATCGTCGCCTCCGACAGCGTCGGGTGGGTGTGAATGGTGTCTGCGACCTCGTCGATCGTCGCGCCGAGTTCGATCGCCAGCCCCGCTTCCGCGATCAACTCGGAGGCTTCGGGCGCGACCATCTGCGCGCCAACCAGCCGCCCCGTCTCCCCGTCGCCGACGAGCCGGACGAACCCTTCCGACTCGTTCATCGTGAGCGCCCGGCCGCTGGCGCGCATCGGCATCTCCCCGACGACGGGGTCGACCCCCGCCTCGACCGCTTCGGACTCGGTCAGTCCGACCGTGCCGATCTCGGGGTCGGTGAACACCGCGGCGGGGATGGCCCGGTGATCGAGCGCGACGGACTCGCCCGCGATGGTCTCGGCGGCGACGATCCCCTCGGCGCTGGCTTTGTGCGCGAGCATCGGTTCGCCGGCCACGTCGCCGACGGCGTAGACGTGATCAAGCGCCGTCCGGGCGTGGTCGTCGATCGCGAGAAAGCCGGTATCGTCGGGTTCCAGCCCGATCGCGTCGAGTTCCAGCGTGTCGGTGACGGGCTCGCGCCCGACCGCGACGAGCACCTTGTCGGCGCCGTAGGTCGCCGTCTCGCCGTCCTCGGCCTCGGTGACCACCTCGATCCCCCTGCCCGATTCCCGCCACTCGCTGGCGCCCTCGCCGAACCGGAAGTCGACGCCGAGGTCCGCCGCGCGCGAACGGACGACCCGCGTGATGTCGTCGTCGTAGGCGGGGAGTGCGGAGTCGAGCATTTCCACGACCGTCACGTCGGTGCCGAGTTTCGCAAACATCGTCGAGAGTTCTATACCGATGTAGCCGGCACCGACGACCACGAGTTCGTCCGGTCGTTCCTCGGCCGCGAGCGCGTCCCGCGACGCCCACACGTCCTCGTCGGCGAAGGAGAAGCCGGGGATCTCGATCGGCCGCGACCCCGTGGCGACGATGCAGTCCTCGAACTCGACGGTCGCCGTCTCCCCGTCGTCACCGCTGTGGGCGACCCGCGCGGCGTGGTCGTCTGCGAACGTCGCGGTCCCCTCGAGCAGCGTGACCTGGTTGGCCTTACACAGCTTTTCAACGCCGCCTGTCAGTCGGTCTACGACGTCATTCTTCCAGTCGGCCAACGCCGCCATGTCAACCGTCGGGTCGGCGTGGATCCCCATCACGGCCGCGTTTTCGGCGTCGTGGGCGATGTCGGCCGCGGTGATGAACGCCTTCGATGGGATACAGCCGTGGTTGAGACAGGTACCTCCGTAGGCGTCCTTCTCGACGAGCGTCACGTCACGGTCTCGCTGTGCGGCGCGGATGGCGGCCACGTAGCCGCCCGGTCCGCCGCCGATAACTAGTACGTCGGTGCGGGTCGAACCGTCTCGGGGCGTCATTGCTACGAGTACCGTGTGCGGTCGGGGTCGTGAAACTACTGTTCTTTCGCTCCGAGGGGGTTCGGCGGCGACGTGCTGTTTCAGAGTCGATCACAAACCTGGTTGGACACGACGAACACGACCTCGTGTCCGGCCCCCTCAGGCGGCACCTCCGCCACCCCGTGGAGGTGGTTGGCCGCTCCGGTTTCCGGCGTCGAGTGCCCGCACTCGGCCGGCGACCGCACCCATCACGAACCCGGCGACGTGGGCGGCGACGGCGACACCCGGGCCGGCGGTCGGAAGCCTCACCGCGATCGCACCGACGAGCAACAGCGCAACCGACCCACGCCGACCGACCGCGGCCCGGGAGCGGATGCCGTCGGCTACCTGGTTGGCCGCAAGAACGTAGCCGACGCCCGCGAGGACCGCCCCGCTGGCGCCGAGGGCCGCGACCGGGACCTGCTGAAAGGCGAAGACCGCCAGGAAAACGACGAGGAGGTCGACCATCGGCCGTTGCGGGCGACGCATACCGAACCTATCGGCGGCGCAAGCAAAGTTCCGCCGGCGCAGGAACCGGCTTGAGGTGACTCACTCAGCCGCGTCGACCGCCCGCGCGTCGTCGATCTGTGCGTCCCACAACGCGGCGTACTCGCCGGATTTCGCCACCAGCCGCTCGTGGGGCCCCGACTCGACGATCTCGCCGTCGTCGAGCACGACGACCCGGTCGGCGTCCCGGATGGTCGACAGCCGGTGGGCGATCACGAACGCGGTCCGGTTCTCGATCAGCCGGTCAATGCTGGCTTTGATCTCCTCCTCGGTCTCGGTGTCGACGTCGCTGGTCGCCTCGTCGAAGATGATGATCGCGGGGTCGTTGAGCAGCGCCCGCGCGATCGCGATCCGTTGACGCTGGCCGCCGGAGAGCTTCACGCCGCGCTCGCCGATCTGGGTGTCGTACCCGTCGGGTAGCTCCGAGACGAACTCGTCGGCCGCCGCGGCGTCCGCAGCCGCGGTCACCCGATCGCGCGCCGCGTCGGCGTCGCCGTCACCCCGCTCGGCGGCCAACACCTCGCTGTCGCCGTACGCGACGTTCTCGGCGACGGTTCCCGAAAAGAGGTAGGGGTTCTGTTCGACCACCGCAATCTCCTCGCGGAGCGCCTGGAGGTCATACTCCCGGACGTCGCGGTCGTCGACGGTCACCCGGCCCTCGTCGGTGTCGTGCAGGCGGGGAACGAGTTTCACCAACGTCGACTTGCCCGCGCCCGTCGCGCCCGCGAGGCCGATGGTCGCGCCGGCGGGCACGTCCAGCGACACCGAGTGCAACACCGGCTCCCGGTCGTCGTAGCCGAACCACACGTCCTCGAACGTCACGTCGCCGTTGATCCCGTCCGGGACGTGTGGGTCCTCGGGTTCGGTGACCGTCGGCTCCCGGCCCAGCAGCCCGAACACCCGCTCGGCGCTGGATTTCGCGAGTTGGTATTTATTGGCCGACCGGCCGATCCGACGCATCGGCGAGTAGAGCCGGCGGAGATAGAGGAAGAAGGCCGCAAACGCCCCGGTTGAGATCAGCGCCGCCTCGCCGGGCGGCGTGGTGATGATGGCCCGCCCGCCCACGAGGAGGACGAGTACGAACACGACGCCCGTGAGCAGCCGGAGCGTCGCGAAAAAGCCCCGACGGATCCGCAGCGCCGCCACCTTCTCGTCGTGGTACGCCTCGCTCCGCTCTGCGACCCGGTCACGCTCGAAGGCGTACCGGTTGAACGCCTTCACGACGGCGACGCCGCCGAGGTTGTTCTCCAGCCGAGTGTTGAGCCGGGCGACCGTCTCCCGGAGGGATTTGTACCGCGGCTCGATCCACCGGAGGAACGCCGCGCTCGCCAGCCCGATGATCGGAACGGGCGCCAGTGCGATGATCGCGAGCGTGGGCGCGTAGTACCACAGGACCGCCGCGATCCCGCCGACGGTGGCGACCACCCGAATGAGCTGTCGGAACTCCGTGTTCAGAAACTGCTCTAACCGGTTGATGTCGCTGTTGAGGATCGACATCATCCCCCCGGTCTGGTGGTTCGCGAAGAAATCCATCGAGAGGTGCTGGAGGTGGTCGTACGTGTCGTTGCGGAGGTCGCGTTGGACTTTCTGGGCCGACGACTGGAGCAGATACCGCGACCCGAACCGGGTGGCCGACCGGAGCAGATACGCCAGCGCCGCGATGACCACCAGTCGTCGGAGGAACGCCAGCCGGGCGGCCTCACCGGTGATCGCGCCGGCGGGTAACAGTCCGGCCTCGGTCAGCAGTCCGGGATCGGCCGAACCCAGGACGACCCGGTCGATCGTGGTCGCAATGATGACCGGTGGCACGAGCCGGGCAAACCGCGTCAACATCGCGGCGATCACACCCAGCGTGATCCGCGGCCAGTACGGCCAAGCGTACCCGAGCAGCCGGCCGATCGGGTGGCCGTCGACCGAGTCGCGGATGTCGCTGAACCCGCCGTCGTCGTCGCTCACCGGGCCACCACCCGGCCGCGCGTCGCGTCGCCCCGCCGACAGTGTCGGACTCCGACCGTCATTGTGTGCGTGGAGGGTAGAACGCCCCCGACGAACCCAAACCTGTTGCTTCGCCGGCGCCGCGGTGTGCACCCGAGATATCGCCCCCACGGGCTACATGTATAGCCCGTCGACGCGGGCGTCGGCTATGGGTGTAGTGACAGGATTTCCCAGGGGAGAACCCGTTTGGAATGGTATGAGCGCACTGCTCCCACATACGCCCCCGGTTGAACGCTCCGGCTCCGGCTCCCAGGTTGTCACCCTCGGCGACGACGGCTCCGACGCGGTGTTTTCGGTTCTCTCGTCGACAGTCGCGCGGCAAGTGCTGGGGGAGTTGTACCGCAGCCCCGCAACGCAATCGGAGCTCGCGGACCGAGTCGACACCTCAATCCAGAACGTCAGCTACCATCTCGACAACCTCGTCGACGCCGGCCTGGTCGATGTCGTCGACGAGTGGTACTCCGAGAAGGGTCGAAGGATGGATGTTTACGCCCCCGAGGGCAGCCCGCTGGTGCTCGTGGTCGGCGACGACACGGGGACCAAGGATGCGGCATCCGATGCCGAGCCGCAACCGACCGAGCCGCTCCCGCGTCCGGAGAACTGACGCCCGCCGGGATGACAGATCGACACCAGCCGGTCGGGGGCGGTCACACTCGAACCGGCCGATCCCGCCCGTCGTCGGAGTCGACTGATCCGCCCAGCCGTGTCGACGGGGAGGTCGGGGACGGAGCGGGGCTGCCGACCCCGGCGTGGGTACCGACAGACGACGTAATCGACTCCACTCCCGACAGACAGGTGCTCGTGGTGGGAGACACCCCCACCGGGGTAGCGCTCACACGCCTGCTCCGCAGGGCTGGATTCGACCCGGTGGTGGCGTCACACGCGGGCCCGACAGCCGTCTCGCGAGTGACGCTCCTGTCACCGGCCGCGACGGAAGTGCTCGGCACGCTCGGCGAGGGGCGCCGACTCCTCGCTCGCGGCGCGACGGTCGACTCCATCAGCGTCGTGACGACCCGAGGTGACGGTCGCAACAGCGGGACGGTCGGACCACGGTCCGCCGGCACCCGGCGTGTGCCGGCTGTCGCCGTCCCGACGCCGGTGCTGTACCGGACCCTCAACGACGGGCTCCCCGGTGACGTGTCGGCCCGGGACCGGACGGTCGAGTCGGTCTCGCCGGCGGCCGACGGCGTCGCGGTCCGGTTCGACGACGGCGTCCGGGAGTGGTTCGATGTGGTCGTCGACGCCGGCACCGGCCAGCGTCGGTCAGGTGGGAGGTCCGACGCCGGCACCGGCCAGCGTCGATCAGGTGGGAGGTCCGACGCCGACGCCGGCCAGCGTCGGTCAGGGGAGTGGTCCGACGCCGACGCCGGCCAGCGTCGGTCAGGGGAGTGGTCCGACGCCGGTGCTGGCCGCCACGACGTCGTCCACCAGTACGAGGCGACGGTCGACGGGCCGAGCGGGACCCGGACCTGCGACGTGTGGCTCCCGAACGGTATCCTCCAGTGTCTCCCGGCGGCAACCGACGGCGGGACGCTCGTCCGGATCACGGTGGCCGCGTCCGAATCACCGGCGGACGAGCGGGTGATCGAGGCGGCGACCCGGCAGTCGGACGCGTTCGAAGGTCCCGCGCCCGAGGCGTTCGACCGGGAGCGGGTTCGGCAGGTCAGGCTCCCTGGTGGGACCGTCGCCGAACGACGGTGGGGAGACGGCCGGATCGCCCGGTGTGGCCGGGCGGCGTGCCCGGCCGCCCCCGCGACCGGGGTCGGCGTCTCGCTGGGCATCACCGACGCACTCGGACTGGTGTCGGTGCTGGCACGCGACGGAAGGGCGGTTGCGGAGACGACTGCGGCCTACGCGGCCGACCGCGCCAAGCGGTTTGCGGCCCTCGAACGCGCCGCGACCGGCGCGGACCACCCGGTGCCGGCAGCGGAGCCGCTCCGGTCGCTGGGCGTGGTGCGCGCGATGGCGCTCGAAGCGCTCGTCGCGGCGCCGCGGTCGGCGCTGTGGAGTGGATCCCGGGACTGACTCCGGGGGCTCCCGCCGCCCGGTGCAAGCAGCGGGGTGGTGCCGGCGACACGCAGTGAGAGCCGGCCGTGAAACCGTGTGATACCTCACTCGTCGCCGCCGAACAGGAGCTCGAACGTCTCCTGCTCGGCGATCCGGAGGTGCTTGTTGAACGTTGGCTGGGTGATGTCGAGCCGCCCCGCGACCTCGCTACTGTTGTGCTCCCGGGGCCACTCGAAGTACCCCGCTGACAGCGCGGTTCGCACGACCTCCAACTGCCGGTCGGTGAGCGCGTCCCCGAGCGTGTCGCCGAGTTCCGTGGGCGTCCGGTCCTGCGTCCCGTGGTGTCGCCGGGCGACCAGCTCCAACGAGGGGGCGACGTCCTGCAGTCGCTCGACGAACGACCGCACGTCGGTCTCCTGGGGAACCTCGACGGTAATCTTCGTCGCCTCGGGGTCGGCGACGGCGTCGCGAACCATCCCGCCGTACTCCGCCAAGGGAGCGCCGAACCACTCGTCGGTCCGCGCCTCCACGACGGTGCCCTCGTCGTCGACAACATCGACCGACCCCGGGAGCGTCCGGCGCGCGATCTCGGGGACGTTGTCGGGCACGTCGCCCTCGAAGCTGAAGTAGACGCTCACCGGCCCGTCGTGTGCGGCGACGGTCCGCTGCAGTCCCACCCGGCAGTCCGCGGCGGCGGCCGCACGGGCGAACGCCAGCGACTCCCCCGGTCCGCTGAACTCCAGTTCGACCGTCGCGTCCGACTCCAACGCCCGGCGCCGTTCGATCGCCGCGAGCGCGTTCGCGATCGACGCCCCGAGCTGTGCGAGCGTCGCCCGCTCGCGGTCCCCGAAGGAGTTGGGCGCGTCGGTCCCGATACTCAACACCCCGTGGGTGACGCCACCGTACGTCAACGGGACCGCACACACCGACTGATACCCCGCCGAGAGGGCGTGTCGCCGCCACTCGCTCGACGGCCCGCCGCCGACCAGGGAGTTGACCGCCCGCGGGTCGTCGGTCCGCCAGGCATCGACTGCGGGGTGTGGGTCGGCGCCGCCGTCGGTTGGGCCGAGCCGCATCGCGTCGACGTACCCCGTCGGGGCGCCCGAGACGGCCCGGGGGGTCAGCCGGTCGGACCCGACCTCGGCGCCGCCGATCCACGCCAGATCGTACGGCCCGGAGTCGGCGAGTCGGTCGCACACCGCCCGCTCGACCTCGCCGGGCGTGGTCGCGTCGGTGATCGCGGCCTCGACCCGGTGGGTGAGTCGGGCGATCCGGTCCAGCCGCTCCGCGCGCTCGGTCTGGGTCCGGAGTTCGCGCTCCCGATCGGCGAGTTGCTGCTGCCCTCGAAGGTGTGCGAGGGCGGCTTCAAGCGTCGCCGCGAGCACGTGAGCCGTCTGGATGGTCCCCGACTCGAAGGCGCTCTCGGGCGCACCGACCACCAACACGCCGTGGGTTCCGAGCGGGATCGCACGCCACGCGGCGAGGTCACACAGCGGCCCCGCCTCGTCGTCGCCGCTCCTGTCGTCTGCCGATGCGGTTACGGTTCCGGTCGCGAACGCCGACCAGATCCGTCCCCCGTCGGGGTCGATCGGGTCCATCTCGGTGTCGCCGAGCGCCCCGGAGATCGCCTCCGGTCGGAGCACGCCCGCGTCCTCGTCGTAGAGGAACGCCCCGACCGCCGGGAGTTCCAGGGTGTCTCGGGCTGCTGCGACCGCAGTCTCGGCCGCCGCGGCAGCCGAGTCCGTGGTTGTGAGGTCCTCTGTGGCGTCGTCGAACGACGCGATCCGACGCTCGCGGGTCTTGCGGTCGGTCACGTCGCGGTTGACCGCGATCCACCGGTCGACGCCGCCCGCGCCGTCGAACACCGGGTAGCCCCGGACGCTGATCCACCGGACCTCGCCGTCGGGGTGGCGAACCCGGTACTCGAGTTCGTAGGTGTCCTGCGGCTCCCGGTCCGGTTGTGTGAGGTCCGCTCGGATCCGGTCGTACTCCTCTTCGAACCACTCTCTGTCGTCCGGGTGGACCCGGTCGATGAACGCCTGCGGGTCCTCGTAGACGCGTTCGATCGGCAGGTCCCACAGGTCCGCGAACGACGGCGACGCGTAGTACACCTCGCGTTTGTCCGGCGAGGACATGTAGATTGCCTCGTCGACCCGTTCGGCGATCGTCCGGAGAGTACGCCTGGTCCGCTTCCGTTCGGTGACGTCGCGACTGACAGTCACGATCCGTAATGGACCGGTCCCCCACTCGATCGGATAATACTCCGACCTGACCCACCGGACCTCGCCGCCCGGGCGCTCGATACGGTATTCGGTGTCGTAGCTGTCTGCCGGTGAACCGGCGGTCACGTCGTCGGTCATCCCCTCGACGAACGACCGGTACGCCTCCCTGTCGTCCGGGTGGATGGTGTCGAAGAACCCGTTTTCGTACCGGTCCCGGATGTCGTCGAGCGGTTGGCCCCAGATCTCCTCGTACCCCGCGCTCAGGTAGTCCGGGCCCCTGGTGGCGTCGCCGAGGTTGTCGGCGGGCGTGATGTAGACCGCGTCGTCGATTCTGTCGAGCACCTCGCTCAACCGGCGCTCGGTTCGCCTCCGGTCGGAGACGTCCCGGACGCTCCCCAGGACGCGCTCCTCGCCCCGGATCTCGACGACACTCAGGTGGACCTCCACCGGGAACGTGTCGCCGTCCTTGGTCCGGTTCCGCCACTCGAACAACTGCGGCCCCTCCTCGCGGGCCGCCCGGATGCGCTCGGCCGCGTGCTCGTGGGTGTAGTCCGGGGCGGTGACGGCTTCGATCGTCTCTCCCACGAGTTCCTCGCGGTCGTACCCGCTCATCCCGCAGAACCGGTCGTTGGCGTCGACGATCCGGCCGGTTTCGGGGTGGTGGATCACCAGGCCGTCGGAGGCGTTCTCGAAGACCCCGCGGTAGGTCGCCTCGAGTTCTCGGTGGTCGGTCACGTCTTCGACGACACCGACGAACCGCGTGCCGCCGCCGTCGTGCTCGACCGGGTAGCCCGTGGCGCGGACCCACCGTACCTCGTCGGGGTCGGGGCGGATCCGGTACTCGAAGACGTACCGGTTGTCGGGGTCGCCGCGGTCGATGTCGTCGAGCATCGCCTCGAACTCCGCCTCGAAGGAGTCCCGATCCCGGCGGTCAATGGCGTCGATGAAGCCCCGCGGGTCGTCGTACAGCGTCTCGACGGGGTCGCCCCACACCTCCGCGTACGCGTCGTTAGCGTAGAACACCTCCGAAAAGTCCGGTTCAGAGAGGAAAATGACCTCGTCGATCCGGTCGGCCACGAGCCGGAACCGCCGTTCGCTCCGACGGAGTTCCCCACGGCGCGCCACGCGGTCCAGCGCGGTCGCGGCGTGCCGAGCCAGGATGGTGGCGGCGTCCCAGATCGGGTCGGCGACCGTATCGGCCGCCGGAATCCCGGCTCCGAGCACGCCGTGACGGCCGAGCGGGAGGAAGACCGCCCCACTGGCCCCGTCGGGGACCGCTCTCTCGTCGGCACCGACAGACATCGGGGTTCCGGCGTCGTAGGCGTCGTAGCCGGGGTCGCCGGCGCGAAGCCGAACCACCCCGTCGCCGTTCCGTGGCGGCCGCCACGCCGAACTGTCCCCCGCCGCCGGCGTTAGCGTCGCCTCGTCTGTCGCCGTAGAGTGGGCCTCGGGCGCCGGCGGGTCCGTCTCCGCGGGTGTCGACGGCGCCGCATCCGCGGTCCAACAGGTCGGCGCCGCGAGGCCGAGCACGGACGCCGCCGCCTCGACGGTCGCCGCACAGACCTCCCGCTCAGTCGTGGCGGACTGGATCTCCTCGGTTGAGTCGTGGAGCCGACGCACCACCCGACCGGGGTGGGCCGGATCCGAAGCGCCGTGATCCAGGGCGGCCACCCCTGGGGTTCCAACATCCGCGTCCGCGGCCGCGGCCGCGGCCGCGACTGCGTCGGTGACCCGCTCGACGAGGGCTCCGGGGGCCTCCTCGAGCAGCGACCGCGGGAGCACGTCGGTGATCCCCGACGACACCGCGTCGGCGACGCGGTCGGGGTCCCAGCCGTCGGTGAGTACCACGGCCGAAGCGTTGGCGTCCCGCTGTTCGACGCGTTCAGCGGTGTCGACCGCGTGGGGGCTCGCCGCCCGGCTGTCGACGATTACACAGTCGGTTCGGCGGAGGTCGAGCGGGTCGCGTTCGACCTCGTCGGTGGCCGCCGACGGCGGCACTGACTCGACATTCAAGACGGCGTCGCCGTGCCCCCCCGAAAGGGCGTTCTTGACCCGCTCGTTCCCCACCACCACGACCCGGATCGAACGGGGACTCGACGGGCACATACCCATTACCTGCGGTTCCACGGTTGTAAAGGGTTCGTGTCAATTATTGCCCGTTCTGCCGACGCCCCCGTCGCTGGGTTTATGACTCGTTCTCGACACCGTTCTGCAAATGGGCGACGGGACACCGGGGCCGGACGGAAACGGGAGGACTGCCGTACTCCGGGACGCGTTCGACCGACTGTTCCGGGACGGCCGCACGAACGCAGTCATCGCGTGGGCGCTCGTCGGTGTCCTTGTGGGCGTGTTCGGCGACAGCGTTCTCGATACCGACTACGGGTGGACGCTTGTCACCGGGTTCGTGGGCGGCGTCGTCCTACTGCCACCGGTCGCCCACCGCGAGTGGCGCGTCATGCTCCCGTGGGAACTGTTGGTGCTGTCGCTGCTGCCAATCCTGGTGCGTGGACTCTTCGGCGGGACGCTCGGCACGTTCGCCACCTACCTGTCGCTCGCGGCGCTCGCGCTGCTCGTCGTCGTCGAACTCCACACGTTCACCACGCTGCAGGTGACACACTGGTTCGCCGTCGTTCTGGTGGTGCTAACGACGCTGGCGGCGGTCGCGGCGTGGACGGTGTTCCGGTGGAACGCCGACACCTTCCTGGGAACCGACTACCTCGTCGACAACGAGACGCTCATGATGGAGTGGCTCTACGTGACGCTCGCCGGCGTGGTGGCGGGGCTACTCTTCGACGGCTACTTCAGACGACGGGACCAGTGGCTCTGGCGGGCGATCCGACGGATGGTGCGCCGATGACGTTGCTCCCCCGTCCGTCGGGGCGAACCCAGGGGATGCTCACCCGTGGGATGCAGGTCGCCCTGGCGGCGCTTGTCGCGTACGGCGTCGTCGCCGGGCAGCCGAAAGCGATCATCAACGGCAGCGTCACGCTTGCCATCACGGTTGTCCCCGCGGTGTTGGAACGGAACTACGACCTGCCGCTCGACCCGTGGCTCGGGCTGTGGATCACCACCGCGGCGTTCCTCCACACGCTCGGGTCGGCGGGACTCTACAGCCGGATCTTCTTCTGGGACAACATCACCCACGCCGTGTCGGCGTCGCTGATCGCAGCGGCGGGGTACACCACCGCCCGCGCGGTCGACCTCCACAGCGACCAGATCCACATCCCCCAGCGGTTCGTCTTCGTCTACATCTTCGTGATCGTGCTCTCGTTCGGCGTGGTCTGGGAGCTGTTCGAGTTCGGTCTCGACGTCGTCGCGGAGGCCACAGGAGTCGCGATGCCGCTGGCGCAACACGGACTCGACGACACGGTCCGCGACACCATGTTCAACTCGGTCGGTGCCCTGCTCGTCGCGGTGTTCGGCCAGGCCCACCTGACCGGCGTCGCCCAACTGGTCCAACAACGGCTGTTCGCGCCAGAGTGAGCGTGTGAGCGGTGTATCGGCGCGCCACGGCCAGCCGCGCTACTCCCCGCGCCCGTCGTCGGTCGCTGCGACGACCAGCCGCTTGAGCCCCCGTCGAAGCAGTCCCCCCGCTGCGGGCTGTGTGATCCCCAGCTCGGCTGCAACGTCTTCGAGGGTCGCGCCCCGCGGCTCCTCGAAATAGCCGCGTTCCAGTGCGACCTCCAACGCCCGCTCCTGTTTCGGTGTCAGCCCGGAGTCGGGGCCGACGGGGGCGGCGTAGTCGGTGACCGCTTCGAGCGTGAACTCAATCCCGTTGTCGGCGGCGTAGGTCTGCAGTGTGGCCAGCCCCGATCGCTCGGGGAGCCAGACGCGGACCGTCCACGCGGTGCCGTCGTTGATCCACTCGCGGGAGACGCCGTCGACCGCCGCGATTGCGGGCGAAAACAGGGTCGCCGCGGGCGTGTACGCAAAACTGTACACCGACTCCGTGTCGCCGGGGACGACCCGCTTGAAGCCGGCGACGGTGTCGTCGCCGCGGAGGCCGTCCTCGAACCGGTCGAAGTTCGCCGACCGAACGGTGAACAGGTACCGACCGGAGTCGGGAACGGTGCCCGCGCCGGCGACGGGTCGGACCGTCGCGGTCGGGTCGTGAGCCACTGCCTCGGTCAGCGCGAGCGTGGGCGATTCCAGCCGGATCGTGGCGGTGACGTCGCTCATCCCTCCCGCCCGGGTGTTCGGTCGGCGCCGAAGTCGGCGAGTCGGCCGCGGACCGCGCGTTCGACGCCCGGTGCGGTGAGGACGACCCCCGAAAGGATCAGCGCCGCGCCGAGGCCGATCACGACCGTGAACGCCTCCCCCAAGAGGACGATCCCGAGCCCCACCGTCGTCAGCGGCTCGCTCGTACTCACGATGCTCGCCCTGCTGGCCTCGATCCGGGCCAGTCCCGCACTGAAAAGCAGGATCGGGACGACCGTGCCGACCACGGTGATCCCCGCGATCAGCCACCACCCTGCGGTCGTCGCCGGGACCGAGAGCGCGTCGGTCACCGCTCCGTACCCGAGCACGGTCGCCGTGACGCCGAGGAAGGTGTGCGCCGCGTGGACCAGCGGGTGCAGATCCGCCATCATCACCCGTGTGCCCATCGAATAGACGGTGTAACACACCGACGCGAGACCGACGAGTGCTGCTCCCGTGAGAGCGAACTCGGTGCCCCCGCCGACAACGAGTCCGACTCCGGAAACCGCCGCGACGAGCGCAAGCAACTTCGGCAGCGTCACCGGTTCGTCGAGAAGGACCGCCGAACCGAGCGTCACCTGGACCGGATACGTGAAAAGCAACAACGCAGCCACGCCCGCTGAGAGCCACGCCAGCCCCTCGAAGTACGCGACCGACATCATTCCGTAGACCACACCCAACCCGAGTTCGGCAGCGAACAGCCGTCGTGACCGCACCCGGCCGTGGCCGGAGGCAGCCAGCAGCGCCCAGAAGATGACAGTCGCCGCGAGAAACCGCGTGCTGAGGAGGGTCGCAGCAGAGAGCCCCGCCGTTGGAGCGAGTTTCCCGAAGATGCCGAGCGTACCGAACAGCGCCGCTCCCGCCATCGTGAGAAACAGACCGAGATGTTGGTGTCGCACACGACGACGTTGCATCCCTGCGGATACGTCGATAAGCCTTATACTAATAACCCGTTTATTATGTGGGTTGCACGCCTGAGACGTCTCATAAGAAATCTATGATACAACGTTGAATGGTATTTAGATAGCACTCTTATACGTACTGGACGTTAAGCAGTTTGGAGTCGATTTTTCAATCGAAAGACCATATTCGAGTTTCAGTATGAATGCAAAATAGTAATAGAAGCGATAGTTGCCGCCGCGCCGACGGACGCACCTCGCGGGTCAGTACGGCTTGCTGAAGTACGGCTCTTCGAACATCGTCAGTGTCTGTCCGAGGTCTCGCTCCACAGCCATCTCGTAGACGCGTGTCGTCCACGCCACGTCCTCCATCGGGAGTCCTGGGGAGTAGAGAATCGACCGCCCCTCGGTGGACCCGGTGTCCTCACCGCCGACCACCTCGTGGAGCGCCCGGAGATCCGGTTCCTCGAGGTCGAGTCCGGCTCCGTCGTCGACGGCCGCAGCGAGCGTATTCATGATTTGCCAGTCCATGTGCGCCGCGAACTCCAGGGTGTTCCGCCGGATGTCACAGAACACGAGGTCCTCGTCGAACGCCGAAAGGTCAGCGCGGAGATCCCCCAACGGGATCACCAGACAGTCGTCTTTCAGCCACGGCGCCTCGATCTTCGGCGGCGGACTCCCTGTTGCGGCCACGACTGTCACGTCAGCACCTCTGACCGCGTCTTCGGGTGAACTGATCGGTTCGATTTCGGCGTCGACGTCGCCGGCCATCTCGGCTTCGAACGCTTCGGCCTTCCACTGCTCCGGGTGGTGGATCCGGAGCGTCTCCAGCGAGTCAAGCGCGGAATCGAGCGCTAGCGCGGACGTCTGCCCGACCACGCCGGGCCCGATCACGGTCGCGGTGGTCGCGCGGTCGCCTTGGATCCGCGCGGCGCCGACGCCCGCGACGGCGCCGGTTCGCATCGCGCTCGCGACCTGACCGTCGATCAGGAACTCTGGTTTGCCGCTCAGTGGGTCGTTCAGCGTGATCGTGTGGATCGACCGCGGGAGTCCACGCTCGGCGGGATTGGTGATGTTGGAGCCGTACCACTTGATGCCCATCCTGTGGATATCGCCGCCGACGTACGCCGGCATCGCGCTGAACCGACGATCCGGGCCGGACTCCAGCCCCTCGGCGTTCGAGAGGTTGCCGGGAAAAGAGGTCACATGTCCGTGCATGTCGTGACCCGGATTTCCCATCAGCACCTGGCCGTCGTTGTACAGGCCGAACACGTAGTCGATGGTCTCGACGCATCGGTCCATGTCGGCAAGGCCCGCCTCGATCCCCTCCTCCTGTGAACAGAATCGAAGCTTCACTGGCTGTTGCTCGGTCATCGTTCCGTTCGAGGAAACAAAAGTATATATTTGTTTTGCAAACGGACGGTTCACTGGGTTTCTCGAGGGTCGGAGCCCCCGACGCCTCGCCGGAGGGTCACTCGAACCGTGACAGCTCGAACATCCCGGTTGGGTGGTCTGTCCGGCCGTCGACCGCCAGGTCGGCCAGCACCTCGCCGACCGCGGAGGCGAATTTGAACCCGTGGCCCGAAAAGCCCGCTCCGAGCACCACGTTCGGGTGGTCGGGGTGGACGTCGAGGATGAAATCCCGATCGGGCGTGTTCGTGTACATGCAGGCCGACAGCCGCATCGTCGGTCCGGTGCCGGCGGGCATGTACTTCTCGGCGAACGACCGGAGGATGGCCTCGTCCTCGCGGGTCGGCTCCCGGTTGAGTTCCTCGGGACTCCCGGTCTCCTCGCGGTGGTGGTGTTTCCCGAACTTGAACCCGGGCACCTCGAACGTCGGGAAGCCGTAGAAGTTCCCCTCGGGGACGTCGGCGACGAACACCGGGAAGTTCTCGCGGTCGAACTGTGCGGGGTCTGTGGGTTGGAACCACCCGAGCACGTTGCGCTCGGGCGTGAGGTACTCCGACACCGCCGGGCAGAGCCGGCCGGTCCACGCGCCTGCCGTCATCACCAGCGTGTCGGCGGCGTACTCGCCACGGTCGGTGGAGACTTCGACGCCCGACTCGTCGGCCGTCCAGTCGGTGACCTCCTCGCGGGCCCTGATGGTCGCCCCGTGGTCGTGGGCCTCGGAGACGTGGGCCACGATGCACTGATCCGAGTGGAGGAAGCCGCCGTCCGGCTGGTAGATCGCCCGGTAGTCGTCGGGCACGTCGTGACCGCCCGACCGCGCAGTCAGTTCCTCGCCGGTCAGGGTCGTGTGGTCGAGGTCGTGCACCGCACACGACCGCTCGGAGCCACGAACCACCTCGCTATCCGGTGGCCCGAAGTCGATGGTGCCGGTCTGATACAACAGCTGTCGGCCGTAGGAGTCTTCTAAATCGGACCACAGCTCCAACGACCGCTGGACCAGCGGGACGTATCCCGAATCCTCAAACAGCGGCACCCTGATGATCCGGGTGATACCGTGTGACGAGCCCTGTGCGTGCGGGATGTCGTATCGCTCGATGCCGAGGACGTCTTGGCCTCGCGCGGCGAGGTGGTACGCCGCGGCGCTGCCCATCCCCCCGACACCAAGGACAATCGTGTCGTAGGTGTCCACGCGGGAGCGTTGGCGTTCTCCTATGAATGTCTACCGGATCCATCCTCGCGAGGCGGGGGTGAACCTCTACCGGATCCATCCTCGCGAGGCGGGGGTGAACCTCTACCGGATCCATCCTCGCGAGGCGGGGGTGAACCGACGCGGGTGGCAGCCGAACCACTGCCGCGTCTGCTGGCTCGCGATCAGTGGAAGTCGAACGTTCGGACCGCGCCCTCGCTCATACCTTCGGCCCGGAGGTGTTCCGCGAGCGCGACGTCCAGCGATCCGAGGCCGATCGGCACGAAAACCACGCGCTCTCCCGGGGTGCGCGAAGCGTCGTCGTCACCGTCGAGGACCTCACCGATCGTCACGTCCAGGTCGGCGGCCGTCACATCGCCCCGCCCGGCCAGATCCGACAGCGCGCCGCGCTGGAGACACTGCTCTGTGTGATCCACGACGATCCTGTCGGCCCCGAGCACTGTCTCGTCTGTGAGTTCCCGGTACGAGCCGAGCGCGATCACGAGCCCGCCCGGACGGAGCCACGAGTCCTCGATCACCGGCGTCTTGGAGTCGGTGACCGTGACGACGACCTCGGCGGCGGCGGCCGCCTGTGGTGAGTCTACAACATCGACATCGGCGTCCATCCCGGGCGCGAGGTCTGCTGCGAGATCGCTCGCGCGCCCGTCGGCCACATCGTATAGCCGGAAGGTATCGACCGCAACCAGTTCATCGATCACCTGCAGTTGAAACCGCGCCTGGAACCCCGCGCCGAAGACGCCGACTGACTCCGGCGGCTCCGCGAGCAGGTGTCGCAGTCCGACAACGGACTGCAGTGCGGTTCGAACGCCGGTGATGTGCATGCCTTCCAGAATCGCCGTGAACCCACCCTGTTGAAGATCGAAAAGCAGGATCTGTGAGCTGATCGGCGGTTCGGTGTCGGCGTCCCAGGTCGCGACCGCCCACTTCATGCCGGCGACGTCGAGCCAGTCGACGTACGCCGGCATGCCGATCGAGAAGGCGTCCCGGCCGGGCCATCCGCCGTCATCACCCATGTGCATCGTCGATTTCGCCGGGTTGATGACCCGCCCGCGCGCTCCTTCGACGTAGGTGGTCTCGGCGACGTTGAGGGCGGCCGGGAGTTCGAGATGGCGGTCAACGTCGTGTTTGGAGTACAGTTCGGTTCCGGCCTGTCTGAGACGCTGGCTCATGGGTTCGAGTGATGGTCCGGCGACTGGTGGTGTCGGGCCGACACGGCAGCGCTGCGGTGTCGGTGCGTCACGGGTCCGTCCGGTAGACAGCCTTTTTGTGCGTGTAGAACTCGTAGGCGCGGTGGCCGAGTTCCTTCTGGGTCTCCGACGACGACGCCTTCATACCGCCGAACGGCATCTGGATCTGCGATCCGGTGGTCGTGCCGTTGATCTTGACGACGCCGGCGTCGATCTCATCGGTGAACCGCCGCGCCGACGCCATGTCGCTCGTAAAGAGGCTGGCCGACAGTCCGTACTCCACATCGTTGGCGACGCGCACGGCTTCCTCGAAGTTCGAGACCGAAAGGATCGACAGCACCGGCCCGAAGACCTCCTCCTGGGCGATCCGCATATCCGACGTCACGTCGGTGAACACGGTCGGCTCGACGAAGTAGCCCGCGTCGTCGCCCCGGCCGTCGGGTCGGCCGCCGCCGGTCAGGCGTGTCGCGCCCTCGTCTTCGGCCACTTCGATGTACCGGAAGTTGGTCTCGTCCTGGGCGGCCGACACCGCCGGCCCCATATCGGGGTCGTCCATCCCCGGACCTGTCTGCATGTCCTCGGCGCGCGCGACCACGGCGTCAGTGAGTTCTGCGAGGACCTCCTCGTGAACGATGAGCCGGCTGGTCGCGGTACACGCCTGGCCGGTCAGCCCGAACGCGCCGGCGGCGGCGGCGTCGGCTGCCTTTTGAATGTCCGCGTCGGGGAGGACGACCTGCGGGTTCTTGCCGCCCATCTCGGTCTGGGTGGGGATGCCGCGCCCAGCGACGGTTTCGGCGATGTGCCGTCCCACGTCGGTGGAGCCGGTGAACGAGACTCCGTCGATCCGGTCGTCGGTGAGGATCTCGTCGCCGACGGTCGACCCCGAGCCGACCACGAGGTTCACCACGCCCGCCGGGAGGCCGGCCGCCTCCAGGTGTTCGACCAGTGCCCGCGCGATCATCGGCGTCTCCGAGGAGGGTTTGAACACCACGGTGTTGCCCGTGGCAACAGCGGCCGCGAGCTTCCAGGTCGGGGTCGCAATCGGGAAGTTCCACGGGGTTACCAGAGCGACAACACCCAGCGGCTCCCGGACGGTGTACGTGACTGTCTCGGGGTCGCTGGAGGGGAGGGTCTCGCCCGCCGCCGTCCGTGCGAAACTCGCGAAAAAGCGGAACAGCTCCGCGGCCCGCCCGACCTCCGCGCGGCTCGAGGACAGCGGCTTGCCCTCCTCGCGGGTGAGCGTCTCCGCGAGCTCCGCGTGGTGGTCATCGATCCGGTCTGCGACCGCGTACATCACCGCGTCGCGCTCGTCGGGCGTCGTCGCCGCCCACGTTCCGCTCGCCGCCTCGGCGGCCGCAACCGCGTCGGCGGCCTGTCCCCGGCTGGCGCCGGTGAACGACACGATCGGGTCGTCGGGCGCGGCCGGGTCGCGGATCGTCAGTTCGTCGTCGCTGTCACCGTCGCGCCACTCGCCGTCGATATACTGAAACTGTGTGTCTGTCATTTGTGGTGGGTTGTCGGTCGCGCGTCGGGCCCGCGTTCCCGCGACGTCAACGGCCGACGCCCGTTGAATCGGGGGCGGACGGGCGGTCCGGGGGGACAGCCGCGACCGCGTCGACGCCGGACGCTTCGGGGCCGATGGCGGACTGACGCCTCACACCGACGCTGAGGCACTATACCGCATCGCCGGTGGTAAAAATTTCGGAGGCGTGTGCGGGGGTGACCGCCACCCGTGGGCAGAACGGAACCCCGGGAGCGTCGGCTACTCGTTGATATTGAACCCCGCACCACGGTACGACCCCTCGAACTCCGGGGCGAGCACCGCACTGCTCCGTTCGAAGACGTCGCGCCAGACCGACTCCTTGACCGCAACGCCTTCAGCGAGGGCCGTCGCCACTCGGTCGCTGATCTCTTCGGGCCGGAATGTCCGTGTGAGTTCCCCCCCGTCGAGAAACCGGTCGACCACGCGTCGGAGGTCGCCGGAGTGCCGGGAGTGGTCGGGGTCGAGACACACGAGCGTGAATCCGGGGTCGACGCGGGAGTCGGACCCGGAAGGGGCGACCGATCGGTGGAGGAGTCGGCCGAGGAGGCGTTCGCCGGCGGTGCCGTACTCCGTCTCGGGACCGCCGGTGAAAACCGCCTGCGTCAACGGGTTGTCCTGGCGGTCGTTGGCGCCGGCCCGGGCCACCGCGGCGAGTGCGGCGTGACCCGCCGAGGGCGCGTCGAGTTCGCGCTCCGCCAGGACCGGGTGTGGGTCGTCGGGGCGACCGATCACGGTCCGGGGAGTCCCCACACCGCCGGTGGCAAGCACAGTCGAGAGGAGCCCGCGTTCGGCCGCCGCGTAGGCCGCATGCCCCAGTGTCGGGACTGTCTCGTCGCCCGGGGCCGTTCGGGTGTGGACGATTCCGACCCCGTGGCGGGCGGCCGCCGCACACGCCAGGTCGACGGCGGGCGCACTCGACACCAGGCCGGGTTGGGTCGATCCGTCGACGGCCCACACGAACTCGCTCCGGTCGGTGCGTGTCAGCGCGTCCGGGTCCCACGCCGGAAGCGCCGAGAGGCGGTCGTGCAGCGTCGTCACCCCGGACCCGCGGTACAGTTCGGTCCACCAGACGGCCTTCGCGGCCGCCCGCGCCGGCCCCGGTGGGAACCCCGCGGCGGAGAAACACCGTTCGGCCAGGTCCAGCACCTCGCGGACGGCGAGGCGCATCACTGCTTCCTCCACTGCGCGGTCCGCTGGGGCTTCGAGGGGTACAGCCAGTAGCTTTCGGCTCCGTTCCGGAGGTCCTCCGGCAGCGGCGCGCCCTGGTAGAACGTCCCCCGGACCCACCCCTGAGATTTCGGGTGGGCCTTCTGGATCCCCCAGACCGCCTTGAGACACGAAATGAACGAGAGCGGGACGAAGTCGGCGTCGAGCGGGTTCGCGCGGATCTCCGCGTACCGGAGGCCGTGGACGGTCTGGATCCGTTCGACGATGTGGCGGTGGTCGGGGTGCTCGAACAGGAACGCCGCAACGGTGTCGGTGTCGTCCCACGCTGCGAGGTCGGCGCGGAGTCGCTGGACCTGGCGGGCGATGTCGACCGGGAAGCCGTACTCCTCGTAGTCGTGTTCGCCCCGGATCCCGAGCCGTGGCTCCTCGCTGTCGATCGACCGGTACCAGAAGTACCGCTCGGCGCCGGGAGCGTCGAAGTCGACCGCCAACGCCCACTGGTAATCCGAGTCTATGGCCGACGCCAGGGTTCCGATCGTCATCTCCGGAACCACGTCGCTCCGTTCGGAGACGGTCAGTGACTCCTCCAGCCCCGAACACACCTCGGGGTGGACGTCGAGCAACAACGAGTGGACCAACTCCTGGGTCTCGGCGGGGAGTTCGTCGCCGGCCCACTCACAGAGTCGGCCCCAGAGCGTCGACCCCCCGTGTCCGTTCCGGAGTTCGTCCATCCGCCGCTCGGCCCGCTCTAACCCGGCCGCGATCTCGTCTTTCGAGAGAAAGTACTCTTTAGTGTCGCACTCGTCGTCGGTGAACCACTGTTCTGCGCTGTCGAGGACGGCTCTGAAGCGCTCAACCTCCTCGGGTGTCGGGTCGATCGTCTTCGCCCGCGCCAATGCCACCTCTCGCGCGCGGAGCCACGAGTGGAGGAGTTGGGGGTGGTTGACGAGGTAGTGGACGATCCCGATCCCCGAGGAGTTACCGGTCCCCAGATACCGCTTGATTTCGTGGTCGAGGGTGACCGCGTCGTCGCTTCGAGCGCCCGCGACGTGGTCTGCGAGGTCGTAGCTGAAGATCCGGAGAAGCCACACCGTGAGCATCTGCGCGAAGTACGGTTTCTTCAGCGGATGGTCGCCGTCCATCGACGCGAACTCCTTCGTCCCGTTGAGCCCGTTGCCGTAGTAGCCCGACGACCGCATCAGGTAGCCGCCGCGGGCACAGAAGTCGATGTCGGGTTGGTGACCCTCGGCCAGCGCGTCGACGACGTGGCCGAAAAAGCGGGAACTCCGGTTCGCTCGGGTCCAGATCAGGATGTCTGACGTGGCGCGCCCTTCCCGGACGTGGGGGAGTTGCTCGTACTGGGCGTCCATGAGGTCAGGCGTGGCCCGCCCCTCGCACAGAAACCCCCACATGTCCCAGTCCTCAGCGATGATGCGGTCGGTGTTCGCGTTGTCGCCGGAAGCGTGCGAGAAGATCCCGAACGAGAACAGCCGGTCGGGGGTCTCGATGGTGTAGACCACGCGTCCGACCCCCCGGTCGTCCAACTCCATCCGGGTCGGCCGGACGTCCCACTCCTCGTCGATCATCTTCTCCATCAGCAACCGGGTGAAGCTCAGCCGGGTCTGTTTCAGCGAGGCCAACCGCTGGGGCTGCATCAGCTCCGCGGGGTCGCGGAGCCGGTTCGGGTCGTACCGCTCCGTCTCCCGATTGGTAGTCATTACCGAATCGGACTTGGTCACCAAGATTAAAATCTTCGGTCGCAAGCAATAGATTATGCAGGTTGCAAGGGTGAACTCCCCCGCTCTTCAGGCCGGGGAGGGTATCAAGGAGGTCGAATCCGGGCCGGCTACACCGCACGCTCCCAGAACCGCAGAAAGTTCTCCCCCAGGATGCCGTCGGCCTGCTCCGCCGGGAACGGCTCCTTGACCGCCCGCCGGACCGCGGGCCACTCCTCGTAGGTCGTGAACTCGCCGAGCCCCGCCGCAATCTCCCGGGCTTCAACCGCCTCACGGTCGAACCCGAGTTCGATGATGTGGCGTTTGTAGTACTCCAGAAGCTCCTCCGGAAACCGGGTGTCAGCGGGGAAAAAGTCGGTTCCCAGCCCGATCCGGTCGGGGCCGAGAATCGACGCCGTATGCTCTAGGTGCGAGAGCAGGACGTCGAGGTCGGGGTCGTCCGCCCCGGGGGCGATGAACCACGGTAGGCTCACGATCCCCATGTATCCGTCGGCTTCCGCGAGCGCCTCGATCTCGGTGTCGGACTTCCCGCGGTAGTGGTGATCCACCGCCTGGCACGTGGCGTGGGTGGCCGCCACGGGATCCTCGGAATACTCGATGGCGTCAAGTGTGGTCTGTCGCCCGCAGTGGGACACGTCCACAACGCCGCCGAGGTCGTTCACCCGGTCGACCGCCGCGCGACCGAACGTCGACAGCCCGCCCTCGGAGGGGTCGTTACACCCGGTTCCGAGCAAGTTCTGGTAGTTGTAGGTGGGTTGGAACAGCCGGACGCCCTCGTTGTACAGGGTGTCGATCCGGTCGAGGGATCCGTCGATGGCGGCACCGAGGTTCTGGGTGTTCAGGACGATCCCCACGTCGCCGTCGGCCGCGACCCGCCGGGCCTGCGCGGGCGAGGTGACCTTGTGGAGCCACTCCGCCGCGTCGAACCGGGACTGCCACCGCGCGAGGTCGCGGCGCTGCCCCGTCCGCTCGGAGACGTCGTCGTGGGTCCAGGGCGTGACGCTGAGGAGGTTCACCCCCGCGGTCTCGTAGATCCTCCGGACTGCCGACCGGAACTCGGGGTCGCGCTCGAACCGGCGGACCTCGAAGTCCCAGATCGCCTCCCAGGCTTCGGCTTTGGTGTTTCCCTCGGCGACCAGCTCCCGGACCGCGCGGTTCAGTTCCTCAGACGACCCGTAGGCCCTGACGACCTGTTCCCACGGCGCCGACGAGGTGTAGTCGAAGACCGGTTGCGACGGAGACATACTCGGTACTTGGAGATTTGTTATATAAAACTTCGCCACTCATTTCGCCACTCATGGCGGGTGTGATCCCGAACCGTGGTAACAGGCGCCAAAACATATATATACCAGGGGTAAAAGTTACTCTGTAGAGTTCAGTATGGCTCAGGCTAGCGACCAAGGAGCGCTCAAAAGCTTCGTCGACGAGATCGACCCGATCCCCTTCGCACTCGGGGCTCTGGTCACGTTTGTCTTCATCGGGCTTGCGGCGTTCAGAACCGACTGGGTGTCGAGTCAGATAACCACCGCCTTCGCCGTGTTCGGGGAGGGACTGGCGTGGATGTACTTGCTCGCGATGTTCCTCATGCTCGCGATCGCGGTGTATCTCATGCTCAGTCCGTACGGAAAAATCAAACTCGGCGAGGGTGACCCCGAGTACAGCAACTTCTCGTATCTCACTATGTTCTTTTCGGCGGGGCTGTCGGCGGGGATCGTCTTCTTCGGCCCCGTTGAGGCGTTGACGCATTTCAATACGGTTCCGCCGCTGTTCGCCGGAACCGCCGAAGCCGGCAGCACCGGCGCGATGGTGCCCGCGCTCGCGTACTCAATCTTCCACTACGGGGTGTCGGCGTGGGGTGGCTACCTCGCGATCGGGATCCCGGTGGCGTACTACGCGTACAAAATGGACGCTCCGTTCCGGACGTCAACGGTGCTGCTTCCGGTGTTGGGGAAGGACAACCTCGACGGGGTGATCGGCAAGACAATCGACACTCTGGCGGTGGTTGCCACCCTCGGTGGCATCGCGACCGGATTAGGGTTCATCGCGACCCAGATCCTCACCGGAATCACCTACCGGACCGGGATCCAGTTCGGGAACCTCGAGACGCTGCTCGCGATCACCGGGATCACAATCATCTTTACGCTGTCGCTTGTGGCCGGAATCGACCGCGGGATCCGGCGGCTCTCGGATTTCAACATCGTGATGATGGCCGTGCTCTTGGTGGCGACGCTCGTCGGCGGGATGGCGATGAGCAGCATCTCGGCGCTCAACGTTCTCAACACCGGTGCACTGGCGGTCGGGACCTACGTCGGCAACTTCTTCAGTATGAGCCTGTTCACCGGCACGGGCGTTGAGGGCGGCACCGGGTGGACATCGTTCTGGACGGTGTTCTACTGGTCGTGGTGGATCGCGTGGGCGCCGTTCGTGGGGCTGTTTCTCGCACGCATCTCGAAGGGACGCACCATCCGGGAGGTGCTTTTCACCGCTATCGTGACAATGACCACCGTCTCCGTAGTCTGGTTCACCGTCGTCGGCGGCACGTCGATGTGGCTGCAGTTCGCGGGCGTCGCCGACATCCTGGGTGCAGTCGGCGAGTTCGGCGACGGCGTCGCGGGCTACGCGCTGTTCGGGGCGCTTCCGCTCGGTGCGCTGTGGCAGCCGCTGTTTCTCGTTCTCGTGGTCACGTTCTTTGCCACCTCCGCTGACTCCTCGACGCTCGCGGTGGCCATGTTGACCACTGGCGGCAAGGAGAACCCATCCAGTCTCAACCGCGTGTTCTGGGGGATCCTCCAGGGACTGATCGCGTCGATCCTGGTGGTCCTCGGCGGTGCGAGCGCGCTGCGGTCGTCGGTGATCATCACCGGTGCGCCGTTCGCGGTTGTGTGTGTCGTGTCGCTGGTCGTCTTCCTCCGACAACTCAGCGACGATCACGGCCACGTGTTGTTCGACGGAAACCGATCGTGGTTCCGGAACCCAAAGCGGACGCAGTCGACCCAGCCCGTCGAAGACGTGACGGCCGGCGCGCGGAACGACGACTGATACGCGGCCGCGTAGGCCGCTCTCGACCACTGTGGTTCGGACGCGGCGGGTGCGCTGTCGGAGGGGTGACAGTCGCACCCTGTCGGGAACCGAGAACCGAACCGGTTTGTACCGATGCCGAACGGACGCCAATTCTTATACCAACTCCCCGAATACGGGGCGTATGCCAAAGACCCACGACGACGGGGGAACCGTCGGAGCGACCGAGACGTCGTTCGCGATCCTCTCGCACCTCAGAGAACACTCCGGTGCGACTGTGACAGCGATCGCGACGGCGCTTTCGCTCTCGAAGAGCACGGTGTACAATCACCTCCGGACGCTCGGCCGACTCGGGTACGTGGTCAAGGAGGACAAGACCTACCACCTGGGGCTGCAGTTTCTGGATCTGGGGAACGCCGCCCGCGACAGGCACGACCTCTACGAGGTCGCGAAAGCAGAGATCGACGACTTGGTTTCGAGCATCGGCGAACACGGCTACGTCATGGTCGAAGAGATGGGTCGCGGGGTGTACATCTACCAGTCGAAGACCGCCCGGGGAATCCAGACCGACTCACACATCGGCACCACCGTCGATCTCCACGCCACGGCCGTCGGGAAGGCCTACCTGGCGTACCTCCCGGAGGACCGGCGGTCACAACTCCTCAACGAGCTCGACCTCGCCCCTCGAACGGAGTCGACCTACACCGACCGCAGCCGGCTTGAGGCGGAACTGCGCGCGGTCCGTCGACAGGGAGTCGCGTTCAATAACGAGGAACGGTTCGTCGGACTGTGTGCGGTGGGTGCCCCCGTGCTGGGCCCTGACGACGAGGTTCTCGCGGCCATCAGCATCTCCGGACCCACCACGCGGCTGACCGGCGATCGGTACCGAAGCGACATCCCGGAGAAAGTGCGGGAGACAGCCCGGATTATCGGGATCCGAGCGACGTACTCGTGATAACTGCAGTGTAGTGTGACCGAACAGTTGTTCGACAAATCTGTTCTCCTGTGCATGAACCGCCACCGCTGGTCGTCCCGGCCACCGGAGTGTGGCGCTGTCAGAAGGAGATAACAGACGTACATTTGTGATAAATTGGCTGATGATTCCCCGACAGTCGCAGCGTCCGGGGTGGCGGCCTCAGGGGGTGACCCGGTCCGGCGACCGCCGGTTCGATGTGCGGTGCTGGCAGGCCAGAATAAATTTGTCATCTGACTATTCGACAGTACTGTAATTTCGCATAATAAATTTGTTGTATTTTTGGAGCTATTGGAAGTGTATACAGTGCTTTTCGTATTAAGCATAGTTTTGTAAACATATATTTTTATTTTATATTTATTCGCTGAACAGCCGTCCGATCGGCAGCGGTGTGGACATAACCAGTTCAAGACGAACAGCCGTTCTGCTCTGATCGTCGACAGCATCGGTCTCGATGAACTCGTACCGCGTCCCGCCGTGGTCGGGATCCGTGAGCGGCACCTCTCGCCTGTGGGCGGCGGCCTCCCGGACGGTCGGAAGCCCAAACCCGGTTCGGTTCTCGGTGGCGGTGTACCCCACTCGGAACCCGTCTCACGGTTCCACTCGGGCACGCTCGGTCCGCCGTCAGCGGTCACAAACCCGCGGGTCAGGTCGTCGACGGTGGCTTTTTGCTCCGCCCGCCGGATTCGACCGTATGGCAGCCGACACCGACGGGTCGGGCGTTCACGTCGTTGCGCTCTGCGGCAGCCTCCGGGATTCGAGTTGCACCCAGCGGGCCGTAGAGCGCGCGCTCGACGGCGCTCGAGCGGCCGGCGGAACCGGCGCGGTGATCGACCTCAGAGAGCACGACCTCCCACCGCTGGATCCGGACGTGGATTCACAGGGCGATAGCGACGCGGTCGTCCGACGGGTACGAGGGGCTGACGCCGTGCTCTTGGGGACGCCCATGTACCACGGGTCGTACTCGGGCGTACTGAAGAACGCCTTGGACCACTGCGGCTTCGACGAGTTCGAGGGCAAAACGGTGGGACTTCTGGCCGTCGCCGGCGGCGGGTTTCCCGTGCCTGCGCTGGATCACCTCCGGTCGGTCTGCCGGGCGCTGGATGCGTGGGTGCTGCCCCACCAGGTGGCGGTCCCGAACGCCGCCTCGCAGTTCGAGGCGGGGGAGGTCGTCGACGACCGACTCGACGAACGGGTGCGAGTACTCGGCCGGCGCGTGGTGGCGTACGCGCACATCGAACCCGACACTCCGTCGTTCGAGGCCGACGAGAACGTCGGAGCGGTCGACTGACCGCGGGCGAACTCTCAGTCCGTGAACCCGGAACAGCAACGGTTTTGCCGCCCGGGACGCCTCCGCACCGTATGCACGCCATCACGAACAGCGGGTGGATCGAGGTCGTCACGGGGTCGATGTTCTCGGGGAAGACCGAGGAACTCCTCCGGCGGCTCCGGCGCGCGGAGATTGCTGGTCAAGAGGTTGCGGTGTTCAAACCCGCGGTCGATGACCGGTACGGCGAGGCCACCGTCGGCTCCCACGTCGGCCGACAGTGGAACGCGTCGGTCGTCCCGAGCCAGGGTGAGGGTGTGTGGGAGATCCGCGAGGAACTGAACGGCCACGACGTGGTCGCAATCGACGAGGCAAACTTCTTTTCGGCCGACCTGGTCGAGGTCTCCCAGCGGTTGGCCGACGACGGCCGCCGGGTGGTGGTCTCCGGAATCGACCAGACCTACCGCGGGGAGCCGTTCGAGCCGTTGCCCCAACTGATGGCGGTCGCGGAGTACGTCGACAAGCTTCAGGCGATCTGCGCGCAGTGCGGCGAGCCCGCAACCCGGAACCAGCGGTTAGTGGGCGGTGAGCCCGCACACGCCGACGACCCGACCATCGTGGTCGGCGCCGAGGAGTCCTACGAGGCGCGGTGTCGGAACTGTCATATCCTCCGGCGTGACTAACGAAACATAACTGTGACAACCTGGGTAGAGAACCCAACCGGTGGCCGAGACCGCGGCCCTCGCGGCCTCACACGCGCGTGGATCGAGGTTCTGGTTCGGCCGCGGCAGTTCTTTCGCAACGGTGTCGCCCCCGGGGACCAGGCACCCGGACTGGTGTTCGCGGTGGCTGTCGCTGTCGCGTACACTGTCGGGTTGTTCGCGTTCGTTCCGTCCCGGATTCCGGAGTGGGCGCTCGGGCCAGGGGTGTCTGCCGGAGTCGCGCTCGCACTCGTGACGGTCGTGGTGGCGCCCGCGACGCTCCACCTGACCGCAGCGCTCCAAACGGTCGTACTGATTCTTACGGTCCGCGACCGCGCAGGGGTCAGCGAGACCGTCCAGGTGATCGCCTACGCCGCAGCGCCGTGCGTGATCGCCGGCGTTCCGGTGCCCGCAGTCCGAGCCGGCTGTGCGCTCTACGCCGGTGCGCTGCTGGTTGTCGGACTCCGGGAGGTCCACGGCACGACGACCGCTCGGGCCACCGTCGCGGGCGTGATCCCCGCGACGCTGCTGTTCGGGACCGCGTTCGGCGGGGTTGATGCGGGGTTGGCCCTCGCCCGCGCCGCTGGGGTGATCTGACCGGCGATCCAGCCTCCCGTCCGACGGCACCGATTCGACAATCGTTTTAGGCACCGCACGTTGTACACACCTAATGGATTGGATTACGCACGACGAGGACGTCTGGTTCGATTTCCGCGGTAACTCCCCAAAACAACTCACGCCCGGCCGGTACTACAAGGGAACCGTCGATGGGTTCGCCGACTTCGGGGTGTTCGTCGACCTCACGCGTGGCGTCACGGGACTCCTCCACCGGAGCGAACTCGACCAGCGGCTGGAGACGCTCGACTGGGAGTCCGGCGACACGGTGTTCGTCCAGGTGAAAAACGTTCGGAACAACGGCAACATCGACCTCGGATGGTCGATCCGTCAGTCGGAGTCCGAGTTCCGCGGCGCGCGGGTCCACGACCCCGACGGCGACGCCGACGGCGAGGAGATCGAAAACGGCGAGGTGGACGGGCCCACGACCGTGAAGAAGACGCCGAAAGGTATCTCGACGAAATCCCGGGCGTCAAACGGGACCGGGTCCGCCGATACGGCCGAGGCGTCATCAGCGGACGACGACTCGACGTCTTCAGACGACACCCTGGCGGAAGCAGGAGCCAACGCGGTGGCTGAGACCGCGGCGCCCGAACAGGAGAGCGACAACACTGACACGCCCGAGGCCGACGCGGAGGCGGCAGACGCCGGCTCCGACACCGCGTCCCGCCACGGGGCGGAGACGGAGTCTCACGCCGCCGAATCGGACGCTGAGACGGATGTCGAAGTTGACGACGACGCGGAGCCCGAGCGCGTCACCGTCGACTCGTTGGGTGACCGGGTCGGTGAGACCGTCCGGATCGAGGGCGAGGTCGTTGGGGCGCGGCAGACCGGCGGCCCGACGATTTTTGAGGTCCGCGACGAAACTGCGGTCGTCGACTGCGCGGCGTTCGTTGAGGCGGGCGTCCGAGCGTACCCCGAGGTCGGTGAGGCCGACGCGATCCGGCTCGACGGCGAGGTCGAACGCCGACGCGGGGAACTCCAGGTCGAGACCGAGGAACTGACGGCGCTCTCGGACGGTGACGCCGAAACCGTCGAGCGCCGGCTCGCGGACGCGCTCGCGGAGAAGGCCCGGCCGGAGGCCGTCGAACCGCTCGCCGGCGAGCCGGGTGTCGAGGCGGTGGAAGCACAGCTCGCGGACGCCGCCGAAGCGATCCGGGCCGCGGTGCTGGAGTCGCGGCCGATCGTGGTCCGCCACGCCGCTACCGCCGACGGCTACGTCGCGGGCGCGGCGGTTGAGCGCGCGGTCCTGCCGCTGATCCGCGAGGAACACGCCCGCGCGGACGCGGAGTACCACTTTTTCACCCGCCGGCCGCTCGACGACCCGGTCTACGGGATGGACGCCGCGACAAGCGACGTGACGCGGATGCTCCAGGACAGCGAGCGCCACGACGAGAAGCTGCCGCTCGTGGTGCTCGTCGGGATCGGCGGCACCACGGATTCGCTCGACGGCCTCGGCCTTCTCGGTGTCTACGGTGCCTCCCGGGTCGTCGTCGACGCCGAGTCCGTCGACACCGGCGTCGTCGACGAGACGAGCGTCCTGGTCTCGCCGGGGCTCACCGACACGGACGCCACAGACCTCTCGACCGGCGCGCTGGGCGCGAACCTCGCAGCGGCGGTCAACACCGACGTCAGCGCGGACCTCGCGCACCTCCCGGCAGTGAGCTACTGGGAGGCCGCTCCGGACGCGTACACCGACCTCGCGGCTGACGCGGGCTACGGCGCCGACCGGACGAGCGAACTCCGCGAGGCCATCGCGCTGGAGGCGTACTACCAGTCCTACCAGGACAAGCGCGAGCTCATCACGGACCTGCTGTTCGAGGACGACGGCGGGCTCGCGGGCCACGTCTCCGAGCAGTTCCGGAGCAAACTCGACACGGAGGCCGAGACCGCCGAAGCGAACCTCGAACTACGGGACGTGGGCGGCGCTTCCGTCGGCGTGCTCAACGCCGACTCCTACAGCCACCAGTACGACTTCCCGCCGACGGCGCTGCTCGCGGACGCACTCCACCGCCGCGCCGACGACCGGACCGCCACCATCGTCTACTCGATGGACGAACTGTTCGTCAGAGCGCCTGACGGGGTCGACGTCCGTGCGGCTGCGGCCGCTGCCCGGGAGGCGGTGCCCGAGGGCGGCGTCACCGCTGTCGGCATCCGCCAGAACCGCATCGAGTTCCTGTCGGGTGCGCGCGAGGCCGTCGTTGACGCCGTCGCCGACGCGGTCGTCGCCCAGCTCTGAGCGGTATCGAGCGGCGAAACCTCTCACATCACGCGTCCCGGAGCGACACGCTTAACCGCGAAACAGGCGGATGAACGTCAAATGAGTCGTCGTCCCTCTGATCGACGGGAAGGTGAGTGGCAGTGAGTGCCGACACCGACTCCGACACGGATTCGGAACCGGCGGAGACCGAGGCGTTCCGCCGGACGTGTGAGGAACTCATCGACCGGATCCTTGACGGCGAGGTCGGCCGCGACGACTTGGAGTCCGCGAAGTTGGACGCGTGCTCGGCGCACTCGTCGCCGAAGGTCCCGAAGAACACCGAGATCCTCGGCCACGCGCCGCAGGGCCGTCGCGAGGAGGTGAAGAAGGTAGTCCGACGGAAGCCGGTCCGGACCGCGTCCGGTGTGTCCCCAGTCGCGATTATGACCTCGCCGCATATGTGCCCCCACGGCAAGTGTCTTTACTGCCCCGGCGGACCGGCCTCGGAGTTCGACTCCGCGCAGTCGTACACCGGCCACGAGCCGGCGGCCGCCCGAGGCGAGCAGAACGACTACGATCCGTACGGCCAGGTGACGCTCCGCTTGGAACAGCTCAGGCACATCGGCCACCCGGTCGAGAAGGTCGAACTCATCCTGATGGGCGGGACGATGACCGCGCGCAGCCACGACTACCAGGAGTGGTTCCTCAAGCGTGCGCTGGAAGCGATGAACGACTACGACCTCGGTTCGGAACCCGCACCCGACGATCAGCGGTCGTTCAAGCCCGACCCCGGGGACGTGGAGTTCCGGTATCTCGAGGACGTCATCGCCGAGAACGAGACCAACGACATCCGGAACATCGGGACGACGTTCGAGACGAAGCCCGACTGGTGTGATCCCGAGCAGATCGATCGGATGCTCGATCTGGGGGCAACCAAGGTTGAGGTCGGGGTCCAGACCACCTACGAGCGGATCAACCGGGAGATGCACCGGGGCCACGGCGTCCAGGCGTCAATCGACGCCAACCGCCGGCTCCGCGATGCGGGGTTCAAAGTCGGGTTCCACATGATGCCGGGCCAGCCCGGAATGACCGAAGAGATGATCCTCGAGGATTTCCGGCAGCTGTTCGAGCGCGAGGAGTACAGACCGGATTACCTCAAGATCTACCCCACGCTCGTCGTTCGCGGGACGCGCGTCTACGACCAGTGGCGACGCGACGAGTTCGAGCCGCTGGACAACGACACCGCCGCGGACATCGTCGCGGAGGTGATGGGGATGATCCCCGAGTACACGCGGCTCCAACGTGTGCAGCGCGACATCCCCGCGGACTTCATCGACGCCGGCGTCTGGAAATCGAACCTCCGGCAGCTCGCCGAACAGCGCGCCGAGGAGCGGGGGATCCAACCCCGCGACATCCGCGCTCGGGAGGCCGGTATGAACGACGCGACGCCGGATCCCGAACGGGTCGAGCTAACCGAGACCACGTACGACGCCGGCGGCGGGACCGAAGCGTTCCTTACGTTCGAGGATCCGGTCGAGGACCTGCTCGTCGGCTTCTGCCGTCTTCGGCTCCCGAACGACCCGGTCCGCCGGGAACTCGACGACGCCGCGATCGTGCGCGAGCTCCACGTCTACGGCAGCGAGGCCGGGATCGGGAGCGGCGAGGGCGAGTGGCAACACAAGGGGTACGGCCGCCGGCTGATCCGCCGCGCAGAGGCGCTCGCCGCCGACGCGGGGTACGGCAAGCTGGCGATCATCTCGGGAATCGGGGCTCGGGAGTACTACCGCCGGAAGCTGGGCTACCGTCAGGACGGCCCGTACGTCGCAAAGCGGCTGGAGTAATCGGGCGAACAGTCGGCACGCCGGAACCGGGAGCGTCACCAGCCGCATCCCACGTCGACGTGCCGAACAGCCGCTGCCCGACGCGGGGCCAGTCTCAGGTCACGGGGGTCTTGGCCGCGCGTTCGCACATGAAGATTCGTTGGCGGGTGCCGAGGCTGCCCACTCGTCAGCCGCCGCCGTCGAGGGTCTTATTCATCGCGACGTGTGGGATCCCGGCCTCCTCGAACTCCTCACCGTGGGCCTCGTACCCGAATCGTTCGTAGAACCCCCGGACGTGCGTCTGAGCATGGAGCGTGAGTAGATCGAACCGCACCTCGCGAGCGTGGGTTTCGACAGCGTCCATCAGTCGGCGGCCCCACCCGTTTCCGCGTCGGTCGGCCGCGACTGCGACGCGTTCGACCTTGCCGACGGATCGGTCGCTGGATCCGGGCGGGAGGTCCACGTCGCTCGCCGAACGGAGCCGAGCCGCCCCGATCGGTTCCCCCTCGGCGTAGGCGACAAAGTGAGTTGCGTCCGCCCCGGGTTCGTCGTACTCGTCGTATTCGAGATCCTGGTCGACGCCCTGCTCGTCGACGAACACTGACTGTCGAACCGTGAAGGCGTCGTCGCGTTCGCCGTCGGTGTCGGCGACGAACACGCCGGTTCGGTCCGCGGTCACCATCTCCCCCATCCGGAAGACGGTCCGTCCCCGAGGCGCTCGGATGTCACACCGGCCTCAACGCACGTCCCGGTACTGAGGGTTTCGGAGTCGGAGCGACCGCCAGCAACCCGGGCGGAGCGCGACTGCACCCCGTTGTCAGTGTCCCGCAGCGTAGGCGCTGTGTCGTCAACCGACCCACTCGACGGCCGCGTATCGATCGTGACGGGCGCCGGTGGTTCCGTTGGTGGGGGGATCGCCACGCACCTCGCGGACGCAGGCAGCGACGTCGTTCTCGCGGTGCACAACGACGAAGAAGTCACCGACCAGATCAGAGCCAGTGGGCGACGGGCACGCACAGTCCGGGTTGACGTCAGCGACAGGGAGCGCGTGGACGCGATGGTCGACGAACCCCTCACGGAGTTCGGTCGGATCGACATCGTAATCAACAGCGCCGGCGCGCTCTCCGTGGGATCGGTGCTGGAACGCAACGAGAGCGACTGGGACCGCGTGATGGACGTCAACGCAAAGGGGACCTTTCTGGTGTCGCAGGCGACGATCCCACACCTCCGGGAGAACGAAGGGACGATCATCAACGTCTCGTCGATCTCCGGGATGATCGCTGCGCCGGATCACTGCCACTACGGCGCGTCGAAGCACGGGATTAACGGCCTCACTAAGTCGTTGGCGATTGAACTCGCCGAGGACGACATCACGGTCAATGCACCGTGTCCAGGCATCGTGGCCTCGCAGATGTGGGCCGAGTAGTTGACGCCCGAAAGCGACGAGTCGTTCGCGGGGACGGGCAACCGTCTCATCCCGCCCGGCCGCGACCGGACGCCCGAAGACACGGGGGAGGCAGCCGTCTCCCCGGCCGGTACCGGGAACGTCACCGACGAGGAACGCACCGTCGACGGCGGGATCGCGCGGAACATCGTCTGAGTAGCGGGAGCGTTCTTTGGGTGGCCCGTCTCGGGCCTGGATGTCGCTATCGGGTGAGGTGTTTCGAAAAGTGTGCCGTCTACGTCGCCGGAAGGCGACCGCAGTCGGTATTAGTTACGAACGAGGTTCGCCGCGCGCGGTCCCTTCGGCGAGGACTCGATCTCGAAGTCGACGTCTTGTCCCTCTTCGAGGTCCGGGCCGCCAACGTCTTCCATGTGAAAGAACACGTCGTCATCGGAGTCGTCAGTCGAAATGAAACCGTAGCCGCCAGTGTCGTTGAAGAAATCAACCGTTCCGTTTGCCATTGCAGACGAACGTATGGCTCTGCAGGTCATAACCCTTCCGAGGGTCGCGGTATCACGGCTCGCCGCGGCCAGTCACACCGTCCGGACGGAACGGCGGAACGAGACGTCGTCTACGCGCGTAACGCCGCAAAAAAATACGTGGGTGTGCGCGTGTCGGCGCCTACTCGAAGAGTTCGGCGGCCTGCTCGTAGCGACTGGCGGGTTCCTCCCAGTCGACGACCTCAAAGAAGTTCTCAACGAAGTCGCCGCGGGCCGGACCGTAATCGTAGTAGTAGGAGTGCTCCCAGACGTCGCACGCGAGGATCGGGTGGCCGCCCCAGACCGCACCCTCGTCGTGGTTGTCCACAACCACGTTACGGAGCTGGTTCGAGAAGGAGTCGTAGACCAGCAACGCCCAGCCGCTGGCGTCGGACGCCGCAGCCTCGAATTCGCCCTTCCAGGCCTCGTAGGAGCCGAAGTCCTCCGCAATCCGGTCTGCGAGGGCTCCGCTCGGCTCGTCGCCGCCCTCCGGCGACATGTTCTGCCAGAACAGGTCGTGGAGGATGTGGCCGCTGGAGTTGTGGGTGACGTTCCGGATCGCGCCGGCCGACGACGAGAAGTCGTCGGACTCGCGGTTCGCTTCGAGCGTCTCCTCGGCCGAGTTCCAGCCGTTCACGTAGCCCTGGTGGTGGGTGTCGTGGTGCCACGTCAGGACTTGTTCGGAGATGTGCGGTTCGAGCGCGCCGTGATCGTACGGAAGTGGATCGAGTTCGTAGCTCATAGATTGCCTCCGTATTCACTGTAGGTCGGATTCCAGTTAAACGTTGAGCGAGACGTGTTAACACACTCCCCGACGGCTCGGGAAGACGTGATCTGAATCGGGTTCGTTCTCGGGGAGGCCGCTTTTGTTTGTCGGGTTCGATTCGCAAGTATGTCGAGTCCCGGCCACGACGCGGCAGCACAGGACGACTCGAACGTCTACGGCGACCGCCTCCAGCCGTGTAGCCACGACCCCCGGACGGGGTTCCTCCGGGACGGCCACTGCCGCCACCTCCGGCGGGACCCCGGCCGTCACGAGGTGTGTGCGGAGCTCACCGCGGAGTTCCTGGAGTTCAGCAAGGCACAAGGAAACGATCTCGTCACCCCGAGACCGGAGTACAACTTTCCGGGGCTGGAACCCGGCGACTGCTGGTGTCTCTGCGTGCCGCGGTGGGTGGAGGCCCACGACGCAGGGTGTGCGCCGCCGGTCGTGTTGGAGGCGACGAGCGAGGCCGTGCTCGAAGACGTGTCATTGTCGACGCTCGAATCGTACGCTGTCGGGGAGTGACAGCCGTCTTCCACCCCCACTCGGTCGCTTCAATCGTCGCCGCGAGCCGCCTCGAACATCGACAGCGCCGCCTCCCGGCGCTCGCTGTGGTCGACAATCGGTGCGGGATAGTCGGTGTCGACCCGAGCGCGCTCGACCGGTGAGAGCTCGTGCCACTCGTGAATCGTGTCGGCGTCGACGCCGCGGAGTGCAGGAACGTATCGCGTGATGTACTCGGCGTCGGGATCGTATCGCTCACCCTGCGTCATCGGGTTGAAGATCCGGAAGTAGGGCTGGGCGTCGGTCCCCGTCGACGCGGCCCACTGCCACCCGCCGTTATCGTTTGCGGTGTCGTGGTCGGCGAGGTGGTCCCGGAAGTGGTGGTACCCCGCTCGCCAGTCGATCTGGAGGTCCTTGGTGAGGAAGGAGGCGACGATCATCCGGACGCGGTTGTGCATATACGCCTCCTCGCGGAGTTGGCGCATCCCGGCGTCGACAATCGGATACCCGGTTTCGCCCCGCTTCCACGCCCGGAGCTCCTCGGGGTCGTCGCGCCACTCGATGTCGTGGTCGTACTCCTTGTAGTTCTCCGTGACGACCTCGGGGTTGAAATAGAGCACGTGAGTGTAGAACTCCCGCCACGCCAACTGTGACTGGAACTCCTCGACGGACCCGACCTGTTCTTCCGGCGTGAATCCCGACACGTCTGCGCCGCCGTTCTCGGCCCGCTCCCGAGCGTCCTCGGTCGCGTCGTACACCTCGCGGATCCCGATCGTCCCCCACGTCAGGTGGGCTGAGAGTCGCGAGACCGCGCTGCGGGTGGGGTAGTCGCGGTCCTCGTCGTAGCGGTAGATCCCGTCGGAGCAGAACGCCGCCAGCCGCTCTCTCGCCGCCTCCGTCCCCGCGGTCTCAACGTCGGCGTCGGGGTCGGCGAATCCCAACTCCCCGATGGTGGGCAGCGGATCGCCGTCCACATCCGCCAGCGCCGCCGGTTCCGGCGGATCGATCGGGTCCGGTTTCGGGCGGTCGTGCCACTTCCGCCCGAAGTACGTAAACACCGAGTAGGGGTCGCCCGCGTTGGTCGTGATCGATCCGGGTTCGTGGAAGATGGCGTCGTGGAACGAGTCGTGTGCGACCTTATGGCCGTCTAACGCGTCCCGAACCCGCTCGTCGCGGTCGCGTGCGAGCCCGGAGTATCCCTTGTTCCAGACGATTCGGTCGGCGTCGTACTCCGCGGCGAGGTCGGGAAGCACCGACGCCGGATCGCCGCGGGCGACCACCAGGTCCGAGCCGCGGTCGCGGTACCACCAACGCAACGACCCGAGCGCGTCGAGCATGAACCGCACCCGCGCGTCACCGGCGTACGCCAGGATGTCGTCGTCGAAGACGAAGACGGGGATCGCACCGGGAGTCCCGTTGTCGACACCGTCGCCCGCCACCCCTGCTGCCGCCGCAAGCCCTCGGTTGTCCGCCGGCCGGAGGTCGTCGCGGTGCCAGTGGATCTGCATACGGGCCGAACGGACCCCGATGCCGTCAACGTGTCGGCGGGGGCGCACGCCGCACAGCCCTCAACCGCTCCACGCTCGGCCCCGCCGGATCGATCAGTCGTCGGGCGTCGGGATCGGGTCGACCGCCCCGCGACGGCCGTCAAGCACGGCGAACCGGTCGCCGCGCCGGCGTTCCAGCAGGTGCAGCAGGCGCTCGGCCCACCGGAGTTTCCGCGCCTTCTCGTCGCTGACCGTCGGATCGTCGAACGCCCACCCGACGAACCGGAGTTCGGCCGCGCCGAGTTCGTCCGCGAGGAACGCCGCCCGGTCGCCGTCGGTGAACCCACCGAAGTTGTAGACGGCGTTGGCCGGCGCCGCCTGGGTCGTCGCGAGCGTGTGCGCCGGGTCGAGCCGCGGCATCCACGCCTCGAGCAGCGGGACGTTGTCGCCGTGGGCGTGTGCCGCGACCGGCGTTCCAGCCTCGGTCAGTTCGTCTGCAGTCTCGGGGTTCTTGTCGAGGTCGGTGACCAGGAGGTCGACTGCGAAGCCGGCGTCTCTGACCACGTCCGCGGCTGTCGACGCCGCGAACACCAGGTCCGCGTCGGCGACGCGGCCGACGTCCTTGGGGAGTGACGGCGCCGCGCCGACCACCGCGACCGTGTCGCCGGAAGCGTCGAGCCGATCGAGGTCGAACGGGGTGGCGTACGCGGCGAGTGTGTCACGGGCGCGCTCGTCGCCCTCGCGGGGGTAGCCGAACGCCGAGAGGATGGACTCGTAGACCGGCTCCCACGCCTCGAAGTTCACAGCTGTGGCTCCGGAGTGTAACGGTGCGAGCCGGAATGGCACCAAGTACCCCTACCCGAATGCCCTTCCGGCCTCCAGGTGTCGGGTTTCAGTCGGTTCGGTATAAGCTTTCTCGTGTTTTGTCGCGTCTGACACCCGGAGACCACCCGCCGACCGTGGCTGTCGGCCACAAACGTCCGCGAGGGGCCGCGGTGCAGGGTCATCTGACGCCCGAGCTGACGGTCTCTACGGCCCCTTCGAGGGCGTCGCTGCCGCCGGCCGCGGCATCGAGGTCGGAAAGCGCCCGTACGGTGCCGAAGACAAGCACCGAACGCCCGTCGCTGTCGCCGGGAACGCCTGAGACGACCGTCACGCCCGAATCGCTCGCAGCGGCCGAGAGCGACCCCACGTCGGCGTCAGAGACTCCAGAGAGCTCGAAAACCCGGACAACGGCGCCGCCTGAGGCCGCGGCGTCAGTGGCGTCCGACGCCGCCGTATCGCCGACACCGACGCGGTCGAGGTGCCGCTCGGCTTCCCGGGGCGTCGTCACGTCGAGTTCCTCGACAGCGACATCGCCCGCCTCCCGCACCCGGTCTCTGGCGAACTCGTTGCCGATCAGTGCGGCGTCCCGGGTTTCGGCGACGTCGTGTGTCCGGACCACGTGTGCACCGCGCTCGACGGCCATCGATGTCGCGGCCAGCGAGACCGGCAGCGCCGCCTCGGTCCCGCGGCCGGCGACATCGCGAAGGAAGTTCTTCCGGTTGATCGACACCAGGATCGGGTGTCCCAGCCCCCGGAACTCCCGGAGCCGCCGGAAGGTCTCCCGGTCGTCTTCGACCGTCTTCGCCTCGGACCACCCGCCGAACGCCGGATCGATGATGGTCTTGTCGGTGAAGCCGTTCTGCCCGAGCGCGTCGTAGATGTCGTCGACCGCCTCCACCGCACCCGGACGGGTCAGATCAGGCGGCGACGCCATTTTGCCGACCGCGACATCGTGTTCCGCACAGACCCGCGGCATCTCGGGGTCGGCGAAGCCGCAGATGTCGTTGACCATGTCGAACCCCCGGTCGAGTGCCTCCTCGGCGACCTCGTGGTACCGGGTCTCGATTGAGAAGACGGCGTCGCCGGAGACGCTCTCGACGGTTTCGACCGCGGTGTTGAGCCGTTCGAGTTCTCCCTCCGCCGAGAGCACCTCGAACCGCTTGTTGGCCGATTCCAGCCCGACGTCGACGATGTCTGCACCCTCCCCGATGAGTTCCTCGTCGACGTAGGTGGCGGCTTCACCCGGGTCGTCAAAAACGCTCGGGTCGTAGGGCGACTCTTTCGAGACGTTGAGTACCCCCATAATCCGCGGGGGGTGCTCGTCACCGATCTCGAGTCCGGCGGCGTCCACAGTTCGCATAGGTGATCCAAGAACGGCGCACACATATACTGTGCGTCCGCGGCCCTCCCCGCCGAGGGCGGCGCTTCGGGGGCCGACCCGGCGGAACTTTGCTCTTGCGGCCACAACCGCGGAGTATGCCCAAACCCAAAGCCGCGTTCGACACGCTCTACCCCTACCGACTGTACGAGCCCGAGGAGGTGCTGGACTCCGAGCTAATGTATACCGTCCCGGAGGTCGCGCGACTCCTCCAGGGACTTGCCCCCGAGGTCGAACTCGCTGCCGACGCCGAAGACAAGGTGGTCGCGTGGACGATCCCGTGGCTGCTCAGCCACGCTGACGACCTGGTGATAAACGACCCCGAAGGCGACGACCCCGGCTACTTCGGGCTTGCGAGCGACGAACGGCCGGCCGACGAGATCCCCGCCGATGTTGCGGACGTGCACGCGCCGGACGGTACCGACGGCACCAACACCCCGGACAGTACCCAGTGAGCCCGGAGTGTCACTCGGAACGCTGTGGTCACCGGCTACGGGCCGCGCGAGCGGCCATCTCGATGTCGTTGACGGGGTGGTCGGTCACGCTCGGGCCGTGCCCGACATACAGCGCTGTGAGGTCGCCGCCGACGGTTTCGCGGAGCCGGTCGATGCTCTCGACGAGCGCGCCGTGGTCTCCCCCCGAGAGGTCGGTCCGGCCGAACCCGCCGTTCGCAAACACCAGATCGCCCGCGAAGCAGGTGCCAGCGCCCTCAGAGACGAAACAGAGATGATCGGGTTTGTGACCCGGGGTATGAATCGCTTCGTAGGCGTGGTCGCCGATCCGGACGGTTCCACCGTCCACGATCGGGTTGTCGACGTGCTCGTTGCCGGGGTCGTACCCCCGGGTTTCGACGTCGAACGCGGTTCTGACGGCAGGGACGTTGTCGACGTGGTCCGAGTGGGTGTGGGTGAGGTAGACCCGATCGAGCGCGTCGACCTGCTCTGCTAACCGGGCGACAACGTCGAAGTTTGCGCCCGCGTCCACAAGCGCAGTCGTTTCTCCGGTCACCAGGAACGCGTTCGAGGTGAACGCCCGGACGCCGGCCGCGAGGTTCGTGATCACACCGGGAGGTTGGCGTCCGGTCGACTTGCGTCTTTCCGCCCGGGCGTTCGAGACTCGGACCCGACCCGCGCGGGCGGGGCCCGATGCTTTTGTACGCTCGCTCCGACACACCGGTGTGTACCGGAAAGGTCACTACGGCGTCGCGCTCCTCGTGTTCGCCCCGGTCGCGTTCGCCCTGCTCGTAGTCGACCGGGCGGACCTCGCGGCCGTCACCGGCGGGGCGATGCTCTGGCTGGCGATGCTTCCCGACCTCGACCACCGCGTTCCCGGCATCCCACACCGCGGGCCGACGCACTCGTTGCTCTTTGCGGCGGTTGTGGGCGGAGCATTCGCTGCGGCCGGAGTGGCGCTCGAAACCGTGGCCGGTGGACCGGTGTCGACCGCGGGCGTTTCGCTCCCGGTCCTGGGGTTCGCGACCGGGGCGGTCACGGTCCTGGCACACCTGCTCGGGGACGCACTGACACCTGCTGGCGTCAACTTCCTGTGGCCGGTTTCACCCCGGACCTACACCCTCGGTCTCTGCCGGGCGGACAACACAATCGCCAACTACGGGCTGTTCGCGAGCGGCGTCTTCGCCGTGGGGGCGGCTGGGTATCTCGCCGTAGCGGTCTGAGGCTCGGAGACGCCGGATTCTGGGGGCTGTGGCTCGGCGACGAAACGGTTATATATCTGGTTGACTTACCTGAGGCCGCAATGGCGACAGGCACGGTTGCGTTCTTTAACGACACAGGCGGTTACGGTTTCATCGAAAGCGAGGATTCCGACGAGGACGTCTTCTTCCACATGGAAGACGTCGGCGGCCCGGACCTCGAAGAAGGTCAGGACGTGGAGTTCGACATCGAGCAGGCCGACAAGGGCCCGCGCGCGACGAATCTCCAGCGCCTGTAACCTCCAGCGCCTGTAGGACGCACTACGGAAGCGGCACTGCGGTCGGCGCTCACGTCGATTCTCACCACGGCTTTCCTTTTCACACCTCCCGTAGCAACGCCCCGGACACCCGCTGACTGCCGTTACGGAGAATCGAGGAGAAAGCCCCGTGCTTTAGCGGGGGAGGATGTCAAATCTCGCCGTTGGCGGCTCGCTCTCGGAGTTCCTCAGCGCGCGCCTGGATGGCGTTCCACTCCTCGTCGTCCTTGCGGTCGACGTGTGAGTACATCAGCCCCATCCGCCCGGTCCCGCGCAGCGTCTCCTCGTTGCGCTTCAGGAAGTCCCAGTAGAGCGCGTTGAACGGGCAGGCGTTCTCGCCGGTGGTCTTCGATTTGGCGTACGGGCACGACGCGCAGTGGTCACTCATCTTGTCGATGTAGTTGGCCGACGACGCGTAGGGTTCGAGGAGAGTACGTCCGTGCCGAACGACCCCATCCCGACGACGTTGGGGGTGGTCACCCAGTGGTAGGCGTCGACGAAGCCGAGGTGGAACCACTCGTTGAGTTCGGCGGGGTCGACGCCGTAGAGCAGCGCGAAGTTCGAGAGCACCATGAGCCGTTCGATGTGGTGGGCGTACCCGTGGTCGTGGACGTGGTCGACCGCCTCGGAGAGACACTGCATGTCGGTCTCGCCGTCCCAGTACGCCGGCGGGAGCGACTCGGTCTGGTCGAGTTGGTTGGCCGCGGCGAGGTCGGGCATCGACCGCCGGTAGACGTGGCGCATAAACTCCCGCCACCCGGCGATCTGTCGGACGAACCCCTCGACGCTGTTGAGCGGTGCCGACCCCGACTCGTAGGCGTCGACAGCGGCGTCGACAACTTCCCGCGGGCGAAGTAACCCGAGGTTGAGCGCCGCCGAGAGCAACGAGTGACACAGCGCCCACTCGTCGTCGACCATCGCGTCCTGGTAGGATCCGAACTCCGGGAGTCGCACGGACACGAACTGCTCCAGGGCGTGGCGGGCCTCCGCGCGGGTCACGGGCCAGACGAACCCCTCAGGATCCCCCCAGTGATCGTCGTAGCGGTCGGCGACGAACGCTTGGACCTCGCGGGTTATCCCGTCGGGCTCAAACCGGGGGACGTCCGGCGGCGTCCACTCCGGCGGCGGCGTCTCCCGGTTCTCGTCGTCGTAGTTCCACTCGCCGCCGACCGGATCGGACCCGTCCATCAGGATACCCGTCTGCCGGCGAACGTGGCGGTACCACGTCTCCTGTCGGAAGGTCCGCGACCCGTCGTCGTCGCCGCCGGTCTCCTCGGCCCAGGTGTCGAACTCCTTGCGGGTGGTCAGAAACAGGCCGTTCTCGACGAGGGTCAACGTCCCCCCGCGTTCCGCCACCAGCCGTCGGCGACGGTCGTCGGCGCCGTGGCTGGGCGACTGCAACCCGACTAGGTGGTCGCCCGGGTTGGCGTCGAAATACCGTTCGAGGCCGGCACCGAACGTCTCCGCTCGGAGGTATGTGACGTCGTAGCCGCGGTCTCTGAGTTCGTCGCGGAAGTGTCGCATCGCGCTGAAGACAAGCGCGAGCTTCTGGGGGTGGTAGCGACGCCGCTCCGCGAACGCGTGCGCCTCGATCAGGAGGACGTGATCGGCGGTGTCGAGCGGTGTGATTGTCGGATCGAGTTGGTCGCCGAGCAGCCAGACCGTCATTGGCGGTGGGTTGGATCGTGACGGTCAAAACCGCCACGGTGGCGCGTCCCGGCCGGTGGGCGTCGGTCGGATCATCCCCTCGATTCCGGGGACAAGAATTTAGACGCCTGGACGGGATTGACTAAACAACCCCTATGGACGGCCCTACACCTCAGGTCCTCATCGTGGAGGACGAAACCGACTTGGCGGACCTCTACGGCATCTACCTCTCGGACCGCTACGAGGTGCAGACGGCAAACGATGGCGAAACGGCGATGGAACTCGTGAGCGAGGACACCGACATCGTTCTGCTGGACCGTCGGATGCCGGACATGACCGGTGATGAGGTACTCGCCGAGATCAGAGACCGCGGAATCGACTGCCGTGTCGCTATGATCACAGCTGTCGAACCCGACCTCGGCATCGTCGAGATGCCGTTCGACGACTACCTGGTCAAACCCGTCACCCGCGAGGACCTGCGCGGACTGGTGGAGGTGCTGCTCCGGCGGTCCGGATACGACTCCCGAACCCAGGAGTTCTTCCAACTCGCCTCGAAGAAGGCCGCCCTGGAGTCGACCCCTGATGTCTCCGTCGACGAGGAAAGCGAGTACCAGGAGCTCACAGACCGGATGACGGAGCTCCGTGAGGACCTCGATCAGACGCTGTCGGAGTTGACCGACGACGACTTCCGGCAGGCGTTCGCGTCGTTGCCCGGTGAGGACGCGGAGTTCGACGACAGTGCCGACGAGTCCGGCTTCTGATCGCTACCGCCGGCTGCCCGGTTGTGGGCCGACGTGTGCCGGCGCCAACAGGTCGTCGATCCGTTGATCGTCGAGCCACTCAAGCAGCCGGACCAGCTGGTCGGCTGCGGCCTCGAACAGCCGCTCGCCGATCTCTGGCGTCGCGTCGGTCTGGTCGCCGAACACCCCGTTCTCTGAGTTCTCAACCGCGTCGTAGAACGTCCGCGCGCCGTAGCGCTCCGGGAACTCGGCGTCGTCGACGTCGCGAACGCCACCGTCGCGGGCCGACTCGAGGCGGTCGTCGTGGACCAGTTCCGGGGCGAGGTGCTGGATCATCGCGGTCTCCTTCGGGCCGCCGTGGGGGCCGTTGTGCTCGAAGACCTCGTCGACGAGCTCCGGGATCGACTCGTCCCACATCCACTCGATATGACCGTGAAAGTATAGAATTGTTTTTACTAAAATATATGACAATAATAAAGATGCGCTGATCAAAAACGAAGAGTACCAGAGATTGCTCCCTGACTTCGGTTACAGCCATCGCAATCACCAAGCAGATTTACTCCCATAGTTCCTCCTCACCAACTAATAGGTAAACTTCCGCCATACACATTGGAATGCTATCCGCAGTCACCCAGACACTGATATTCTCCTGTACTGTGTTAACCAATTCATCCCCCAAGGTAAGCGAATCCGATACCCGGCTCTAGCCGGTCTCTGAGCCTTCGGGCATAAAATAAGGAGGTGGGTTGCTGTTATTCCGAGTCTTCAGCGTCTAGCACTTCCTCTCGGTAGTTTTCCAAGTCTTCCTCATCTAGTTCCATCCACTCCATCAGATCTAGACTATCACTCTTGAAGAGGTGAGTAGCAACGTGGGGAACCATCTCCGCGAAAAATTCGTCTATGTCGTTAACACCCTCCCGGAGTTGACCTCCGCGAGAACAGAGCCGATAGGCCTCACGCTGGGCTTCCTCGGAAGAGTCGAACTCCACGTAGGTTTTTGATCCATCGTTGCTGTCGTCGTTGCTCAGGTGCCTGCTAGCTCCCATAGTTTGACCTGCTCGCGGTATTGCGATTTTGCTACTGCGAGCAAAAGCGCTCTCGCGCCGATTTATTATAAAGATCTTGCTAATTCATCAAAGACAAAGACAATGAAGAAAACATTTTTTGCAAATAAAAAAGCGCGACAGAAAACGGGAAGAGCGTTCTTTTACACGTCCTCCGGTGGGAGGACAAATGGCTTCCCGGAATCTGCTTCGATTTTGTGAAGCAGGGGAGAGGATAGTTCAAACGGCCTTATCGAACCCTCAGTCTAAATGGGATTCAGCAGTCGTGCTGGATACAGAGGCTGAGTCTAGCAGATACAAGATTACTTTTATCAGTAGAAATATGACTTTTAATATGGCTGATCCCATCGTCTGGCTCTACAACAAGGGCCCAAAGCATCAAAAATACCATAGGACTGCTATTGAAGAAGCGCATTATAGCCAAGATCTCAAATCTGCGATCAAGAACGGCGATGTGGATCCAGACATTCCTGTCGACTTAGACGAGTTTGGCCCCATATCTATCATCCTTCCGAGGTACCACACAAACTCACTTCACGACAACGTACGGGCAGGAAGCATCATCTTCTTTTTTGACACCACGATTGGGGAATACTATGCTGCTTCAATATTACTCGGTACTGGCAGAAATAAAGATCGTTCGTTTGTAAGCACAATCTGGCCGTATGATCAACCTGCGAAAACATATCTTGTAATCACTACCCAGCCCATTAGCATCGAGCTGTCGGAAAACAGGTTCCGAAATTTGTTCGGATATAAGAAAAACCAAGATCCGCTCTCTGGTCAAAAAACCCGTTATCTAATAGCTCCTGCTAGTAATCATCAGAACGAATTTAAGCAGAATATCATTTCTTATGAAGAATTTTTCAAGTCTATCCGCTCCAGTCGTGATCTCGACTTTAATTGGGTAGAGCGGAAAAGCCAATTTATGCAGGAAATATTCCAGACTGGGTAATAGCCAGTCGAAATTTCTTGGAGTATCCGCAGTCAAGTGTTACCTATGCAATTTGTTAAATAATGACAAAGAAATCAACGGACCTATCTTTATTATTCCTCGTGACGAATTAATATACGTCGATATGGTCGAAAATATAGCCGACTTAGAGGAATCTATCTACATCGCGGTAGACTCTCTCTCTGGCGCAACGACTAGCCGAACAGGACCCTTCATTTCGGGCTACATCTCATTGGAAGGCCCGGAATTCCCTAACGAGCTCTTCCGTCAGTACAACCAGATGCTGGCCCGTGTGGGCTCATCTCTGACAGTCTCAAATGACGAGCACATCCGCAAGCAGGCTTGGTTCCTGAAAGAAGTGGGAGTGTTGGAGGAAGTGACTGCTGAGGTCTTGGCTTTAGACCCATCCGCTGACCGAGATGAGTTCGATAAGAGGTACTACGATACGACTTCTGAGGTCGATATGAGTTGGTTGGACTCGGATCCTGAGAGCATTGCCCTCGCATTAGCTGGGAGAGAAGAGAGTAATGGATTATTCGAGGCTATTGGACAGCCCTCTCCTGCTGATATCCCTCCCGAGATCCTGAACCCGCAGCAGGTGTACTACGAGCAGCACAACCCGGACTCGGCCTACTTGGAGGGATAGCTATGCAATACGAAGAGTACGCCGAGAAAGCCAAACAGCGGTACGCAGAGGCAACGTTGAAGGATCGAAAATCGTGTCTCCGGTTGTTCGATGTCTATCTGGCAGGACCCCACACGGACGGGATGAGTGGGGAAGATGCCGTGCAACGCTTCCGAGATCTGAAGCGCACAGCCAGAGCCAGCTACCAGTTCTCCGAGCACGAACCCTCTTCATTTGAGCAGGTGACGGAGTTCATCAGCTTAGTTTTCGAGCTTGATCTCAGCCGAGAGATGATCCGGCACTACTTCGACTCGGTACAGTCCTACTGCGACGAGATGAATTTGGAGTGGTTCTCAGAAAGGGAGTTTCGCAAGTACCGAGAGAGGAGGTTCAAGAACTCTGACAGTGCGAACGTCTACGGATTAGCCGCTGATGACAGGAACGTATATCGGCTCAGCGAGGTCGAGACGATACTGAAAAACTCGGAATCTCCGTATCGGGAGTTCTTCGCTATCCAGTATCTCCACTGCCGCCGTCCGGGAGAGGTTCTACTACTGGAAGCTTCTGACGTGAGGCTTGAAGACTCCCTCGTGTGGTATCATATTCTCAAGCAGCAACGTGGGGAAGACAACCGGGAATATGTTCAGATCCGAGACGACCGAGAACGAGAATTACTGAGAGAACTGCCCCACGGGGAAGAGGGGAAACTGTTTGATTTCACTCTGAACGAAGTTCGAGATGAGCTAAGAAGAGTCCAACAAGATCAGGATATCCCACAGCTCAAACTCAAGGACTTCCGGCATACCCGAGTGAGCCACCTGAAAGCCGCTGGATGGAGTGATGTGGGGATCAGAGACAAGTATACTAAGCACAAACATCTGAGTACTCTACAAGACAGGTATATGAGCTATGTCCCGGAGGATATCTCTGAAGATGATCTATGGGAAGTACTCGGGAACAGTACTGGGAGAGAAGATAGAGGTCAAGACTCTAATAACGAGGTAGCAACGGTGATCGAAGAGTACGGCTTATGAGAAACATATAGTATTACGCCAGTAGCAATCGGAGATCCGGGACCAAGGCGAATTACCCATACCAATGTGTGAACACGATTGAGTACTACGTTTCTCGGAGATCTGTACGTTGTAAACCCCGCTGTTACGGCCTGAAACGAGCATATTCAACAGGCTAATTGGGTCAATTTCCGAACGGTTGTATTTTGATGTGTGACTGGAGCCGTATTCAGATCACAAAGATGACTTCTAACGCAGATATCTACAGACTAACTGTCATACCTGGGGTGTCATAGCACTCTTGTTACGATGTTCATTTCACGTTTCAATATCTAAACCAGCCGTGAGATCTCTGTTGCGAGTCTGGCAGGCCTAAAATAGTAATATGGACACGCTGGGATTCGAACCCAGGGCCTCGCCGAAAAGCCAGATCACTGCACAACGGGCGCGAGATGTGCCGCGCGGACTCACATCCCCAGTAATCCGGACTCGGTCCGGGCGTTCTACCAAACTGAACTACGTGCCCTGATATGAGAGTTCGACTGTCACGCCAATACTTCCCTGGGTAACATCCCAGATATTGGGAAATACCCAGTTCAGGGCTGATAGCTGTCCAGCACGCGCCGATCAAGCAAACGGGACTGAGGTTGCTGCACGGACCCTCTGTATTCATTGATTACTGTGTAGTGTGAGAAGTCTTCTACGACTCCCTCTTCGTACGGTTAGTGCCTCTACAACACGTTAGACTGGCTGTAAAGAGAATATAGGAGATCTTGATTGAACAGCCACTCTCCCAATCATAATTATCACGGTCCCAATCGAGAGTTATCTCATATGGTCAAAGGGCTTCCTGACCGACCACTCTCCCACCCTGAAGCAGCATCGCTCAATCAGTCGGACTCGATTGGCTTTGTCTTTCCTGCTACGCCTCACAGTATTCGAGATGATGAGGACAATGAGGGAAGCATATATGATCTGCTCATTACGTCAGGAGAGAGTGTCTCCGCGTTAGTCTACGATGAGGACAAAGGCTGGAAAGTCGTCACGAAAACGTCTCCTGACAATCCGAAAGAAGCGGCAATTAACGACGTGATTGAGTACCGAGGCTACGATATCGAAGACGAAGAGAAAGTGCTCAAGTTCGTCACTGAGCTATACGGAGCACTGGATGAGTTGAGCCAGATGGAGTGAGGCGTTCCACTTTACGCTCGAACTATCTTGAAACCCAGACCAATCTCTTCGGTAGGTAGTGGCTCAATGAGAAATTCGAGTTCTGCTCCGCACTCAGGACAATCAATACGGGAGGCTATTGGCCCTTCTACGGCAGCATTCAGCACATCTTCGGTCATATCTGGAAAGAATTTCTCGTCGCAAGAGAGGCATTGTAGCTCTCCGTTGATTTCTATATCACTCTGCTCTGGCTGGTGAATGAACGTAGCGTCATAGGTGTCATCAAGCATTGGTGGTCTCTTGTCTTCCAGCCATCTTGTACCTGAGGTGCGAGTGAACTTCACTATCTCTTAGAGGGGTTAGGATGACTCTGTTTCATCTGAATCCTTGACCGCTGGATGATTCCCCTTCGCCTCATCTATCTTGAGAGCCACTGTCCCGTAAGCTCGGAAGTTGCCAATCCAGACGCCCAGTCCGACAATCAAGACGATAGCGCCAACTCCTCCGATGAGGATGCTCACCACAAATCCGTTTGTTATCCAAGCCAGAATCAGGAACGTGAGGCCCTGGAGCACCAAGACCGAGCTGACGAGCACGACAATCCTGACTAAGTCCTGCTGGATGTCGAGCAAGGTGAGGTCGATATCCGCTAAGGTTTCGTCGTCAGACATTAGCGGTCAGTTCGTTCAGCCAGACAGAAAAGATTCGGTTTGGTAATTACCCAACAGAGATCTGATGTGAATTCTACAGTCCAGATGTCTATCATCTATTGAGTGTGGTCGCTCAGGCCAATGAAACTCGTATCTCAGATTCACGCACTGTTCTGAAGTAGTCCGTCCGTAGGCTTTTGATCTGTGGTAGATAATCCCACAGTATGACGTTCAGCGCAAGTTGGCACAATCTCCTCGAAAATGCAGAAGAGCTACCACCGGACGCGACTCTTCTCACCCCGCTTTCTCGGAAGCCGTTCCGAATCACAGACGTACAGGAGCACCGCATTCTCATTGAGTATAGGGAAGATGACGGAACTGAGCCACTCCAACGAGAGCAGTTCGAGACGCTATATGACCGTGTCACCGAGGGCTGGGGAGGCTTCGATCTCGACAATCTGCCTCCTAACGCTGAACCATACGCAACAGTCCTGAGTCTTCACCCTCGATTTCAGATTGATGACCGAGAAGGGATGCTTTCTGAAACCGAGACTCCGAAGAGTTCCCCGCTGGTCGATGCTCACGAAGTCGAGAGTGATGAGGCCGAACGAGGAGAACCTAATATATCCGTCTACTCCGACGCGCTTCTCCTTATCGACGAGCTTGAACAGAACGATCCATCTGATCTCGAAGAGTTGGAGACACCGACGCTTGTGAATCTCTACACGCTCCTCTCGGATGTGCAACGAAATGCTGATAATCTCCGTCAAGACGTGAGGAGTGTTTTGCTTGACCGACTCCATCACGACCAGCCTATCTCAGGCCAGTACGGGTCAGTTCAGCGTACTTCTCGAAGCAACCGTTCGCTAAAAAATGAAAATGAGGTCCTGGAGTTACTAACGGAAGCCGGTATTGAACGAGAACGTGTGACCAGCGTAGATGCCAGTAAAGTAGATGACGCGCTCGAAGTGGTAGAACTCAGTGAGAGTGACGTATACAATATTGAGGAGAGTGAGTATGTGAGGAAAGCAGAGGTAGACGAGGAGAGCAAAGAGACGCGCCTCCAAGGATTGAAAGATCGGCTAGCGGCCACTGATGAGAATACTGAAGACCTCCAAGAAGAGATTGAAGCATTAGAGCAGCGGATAGACGATCTCACCAGCTTCGACTCCGCTTCATCTTTTCACACGAACTTAAGCGGAGAGCCATAGTCAGGGAGCTAGTCAGTACAAAGGAAGAATTCAAGTTCAGTCCCTCTGAATGGTTTGCCATCTTATGAATAGTCCAAGCGAGGTTAGATCCGTTCTGGAACAATTCGTCGACGACTTGAATAATAAACTCAGTCCTCAGAGACTGGAAGAAGTTCTAAGAGGCGATGCATCACCCGATGGAGCGGAACTCGGAAGCAAACCCGAGCCGTGGAATCGGAAACATCTCATACGTCCTCTGATTGAAGCGGTTGGTCTCGAATGGGAGCCAGAGATCCACGGGGGTGGAGAAGGTTACCCCGACTAGTGCCTAGTGAAAGTTATGAAGGTAGAGTCTGATGATGAGGTATGTCTGGGGATCGCCGCAAAGAG
>NZ_BMOC01000006.1 GCF_014646875.1 Halobellus salinus
CCTACTCACTCCCTTTGCTACGCTTCGGTCGCTCGTTGAGGCCGGAGGCTCCACCTCCAAAACGCTGATGGGGCTCTTGGAGTACGACCGCGGCGCGATGGCGCACGTCGACGGGTCGTTCGACGCCCCCGAGGTACAACGGTACCGGGTCGAAGCCGAGAACGGGTGGGTCGAAGCCCACCCCGCGTTCACCGTCGCCAGCGACGCGCCGGCGACCCTCGACTATTCGATCGACGGCGAGGAGCACGGCGAGACGTTCAAGCCGGTCGACCAGTACGCCGAGCAGGTGACCGCGTTCGCCGACTGTGTCGACAGCGGCGCGGAGCCACGGACCGGGGGCCGAGAGGCGATCGCGAACATGCGCGTCATCGACGCCCTCTACGAGAGCGCCGAGCGTGGCGCGCCCGTGGATGTGGCGTAGGTCGCAGTTCGCGGTCACGACGTCCGATCCGGGCGTCCGAACGCGTCCGAACGCGTCGGAGCGTGCCGGCTCCCGAAGCGTTAGAAGGCTGGGCCGACAGCCTCGGACATGGACACGCGACCGCTCGGGACGACAGGGACAGACGTCACCGAGGTGGGACTCGGGACCTGGGAGATTGGCGGCGACTGGGGGGACGTGGCCGAGCGCCGGGCGCGCGAGGCGATCCGGGCCGCGCTCGATTCGGGGATCACGTTCCTCGACACCGCGGACGTGTACGGCGACGGCCGGAGCGAGCGCCTGATCCGCGAGGTGCTCGCCGACCGCGACGAGGAGCCGTTCGTCGCGACGAAGGCCGGCCGGCGGCTGGACCCCCACGTCGCGGGGGAGTACACCGAGGCCAACCTCCGGCGGTTCGTCGACGACTCCCGCGAGCGGCTCGGCGTCGAGACGCTGGAGCTCGTCCAACTCCACTGTCCGCCGACGGACGTCTACTACCAACCGGAGACCTTCGAGGCGTTGGAGACACTCCGGGATGAGGACCGCATCGACCACTACGGCGTCAGCGTCGAGCGCGTCGAGGAGGCGCTGAAGGCCGTCGAGTACCCCGGTGTGGAGACGGTCCAGATCATCTTCAACCCGTTCCGACAGCGCCCCCGGGAGACGTTCTTCCGGGAGGCCGCCGCCCGGAACGTCGGCGTCGTCGTCCGGGTCCCGCTTGCGTCGGGGCTGTTGACCGGCGCGCTCTCGGCCGACACCGAATTCCCGGAGAACGACCACCGGAACTTCAACCGCGACGGGGACGCCTTCGACGTGGGCGAGACGTTCGCCGGTGTCCCCTACGAGGACGGACTGGAGGCTGTCGACGCGGTCGAACCGCTGGTGCCGGACGGGATGTCGATGGCGCAGTTCACGCTCCGGTGGATCCTCGACCACGACGCGGTCTCGACGGTCATCCCGGGGTCTTCGTCCCCCGAACACGTCCGCGACAACGTCGCCGCCGCTGCCCTCCCGCACCTCTCGGCCGACCGCCACGCGGCCGTCCGGGAGGTCTACGACGAGTTCGTCCGCGAGCACGTCCACCAGCGGTGGTGAACGACGGCGGCGGCCCGTGGTGGCGCCGCCGGCAGTCTCGCGGCGGCGGCGAGCGACCGCGACCGACATCGTTTTGCGCCCCGCCGTCCGACCGACGCGGACGTGTCCCGGATGATCGCCGACCCCCGCAGCTGTCCCCGTCCGACAGCCACACGGGGTGAGTGAGTTGTTCGTCGACGCGCTCCGGTATCCAGTCCGGGACCGATCGCGGCTCGACGGGACGGTGAAATGTCTCGTGTCCGTCCTGGTCGCCGGCGTGTTGGTACAGGTCGCGGGGGCGCTGTGGCCCGACGTGACGTTTCTGGTGCCGGCCGCGCTTGTGCTCTTCCCCGCCGTGGTGTTCGTCGCGCTCCTCGCGGGCGTGCTCGCGGGGGAGGGGTTCCCGAGCCTCCGCACCCGGGGTTCGGCACGGCGCGCCGGCCGGTTGGCCGGCGTCACCGCGGCGTACCTCCTCCCCCCGGCCGTCGTCGTGGCCGCCGTCGGGTTCGTCACGGGAACCGGCGTCGTTCCGGTTGCCATCGAGGGCGTGACGGCGGCGACGCTCGCAACCGTGGCGCTTCTGGTCACCGTGGTGTGTGCGTACCTGTTGCCGGCGGCCGCCGTGGTTGCGGTCGAAGACGGCCTCCGGGCGGGAATTCGGCGAACGGCGCTCCGCGGGACCGCACGCGGCGCGTACTTCCTCTCGTGGGTCGGCGCCGCCGTTCTCGTGGTGCTCGCCTGGAGCGTGGTCGCGACGACGGCGACGCGGAGTGTGGCTTCGCTCGTCGGGTTCGGCGTGTTCGCGTACGCCCACGTCGCCGCCGCTGCGCTCGTCGCCGAGGGCGTCGACCGAACCACGGTGTGGTGAGCCAACCCAGAGCCGTCGGTGTCGCACGGGGTGTTGTGGCTGACTACCAGACATCACGGGGTCGGCGACGACCGGCAGTTGACCACGACGGCCCGTATCACTCCAGCGCCGCCGACAACGTCTTCGAGTCCAGTGATCGGTTGCGGAGCGCCTCGCCCGTCTCGCGGTCGAACACGTGGATCGACTCTGCGGGGATGCGAGCCACCACGTCGTCGCCGGCGGAGATCCGCGTGAACCCGTCCGCGGTCGCGATCATCGTCTCCACGCCCTCGTCGAACTTCAGGTGGACGGTGTTCTCGTCGCCCATCGGTTCGACGACGTCAACGGTGGTCGCGAAGTCGTGGTCGTTGCTCGCGGTCTCGGCCAGTTCGATGTCCTCCGGCCGGATCCCGAGAACCAGGTCGGTGGTCCCGTCGAGGGCCTCGCGGACCTCGGGGCCGAGCGGATACTCGAAGGCGTCGCCGACCAGGACGCCGCGCTCGAACCGCACGTCGAAGAAGTTCATCGAGGGTTCACCCAGAAAGCCCGCGACGAACTGGTTTGCGGGTTCGTGATAACACTCGAGCGGGGTGGCCACCTGCTGGAGCCGACCGTCGTTGAGGATGGCGATCCGGTCGCCCATGGTCATGGCCTCCGTCTGGTCGTGGGTCACGTAGACGGTGGTGACGCCCAGATCCTCCTGGAGCCGCTGGAGTTCGGTCCGCATCTGCGCCCGGAGCTTCGCGTCGAGGTTCGACAGCGGCTCGTCCATGAGGAACACCTCGGGGTCGCGCACGATGGCGCGCCCGAGTGCGACCCGCTGTTGTTGGCCGCCCGAGAGGTCCGTCGGCCGCCGTTCGAGGAGGTTGGAGATCCCGAGCAGTTCCGCGGTCTCCGACACCATCTCCGCGATCTGGTCGTCGGGGAGGTCGGTCGACTCCTCGAGCCCGAACGACATGTTCCCCCGGACGGACATGTGCGGGTAGAGCGCGTACGACTGGAACACCATCGCGATGTCCCTGTCCTGGGATTTCACGTCGTTGATCACACGGTTGTTGAGCGAGACGGTCCCGGAAGTGATCGACTCCAGACCCGCGACCATCCGCAGCATCGTGGATTTTCCACAACCCGATGGGCCGACGACCACGAGGAACTCGCCGTCGTCGATCGCCGTCGAAACGTCGTCGACGGCGACGATCTCGCCGCTGTCGTCCTGGAACGTCTTCCGTACCGAATCGAGTTCAAGCGTTGCCATATCTGTGAGTTGGGGTCTCGTACTGCCGGGTGTGGCCGACAGCGTCGGTCGATGGGCCGTTCTCGCGGCACGTCTCGGGGTCGGTTCCGCCGCCGACTCCGGGTACGAACCCGGATCGGACGCGGGTCACGCCGACACCCCCTCGGCGAACTCCTCGCCGAAGAAGATGTAGACCGCGAGCGTCGGCAGCGCCGCGAAGAACGCCCCAGCCATACGGAGCGCGAAGTCCTGGCCCTCCAGCGAGGAGCCCAGCCCCGCGAGGATCAACACGACTGGCGCCGCCGGGCTCGACTCCGTGGAAACGAGCACCAGCGTGAACAGCAGGTCGTTCCAGATCTGTGTGAACTGGTAGATGAGCACCACCGCGAACATCGGCCCCGACAGCGGGAGCACGATCCGGCGGTAGACCCGGCGGAGCGACGCTCCGTCGAGCCGGGCGGATTCGATCATCTCCGTGCTCATCGTCTTGTAGTACGTCCGGAACAGGAGCGTACAGATCGGAAGCCCGTAGGCGACGTGGGTGATGACCAACTCCACGATGCCGGCGTAGTCGTCGGGGACGCCAAGCGCCCAGACGAACGACAGGTGCTGTGCGATCCCGACCCACTGCGACCAGAACTGGGTCAGCGGGACCAGCACCGCCTGGTACGGGATGAAGATGCCCGCGACGATCAACGCGATCAGCGGCGCCTTGTACGCGCGCTTCCACGTCGGCATCGTGAGCCCGTACGCAGTGACGCTCCCAAGCACCGCCGAGATGACGGTGGCGGGCACGGCGTACAACAGGCTGTTGCCCATCCCGCGTAGTAGCGCGTCGATCGCGGTCCCCCACTTTTCGAGCGTCACTCCGTTGGCGCCCGGCGGCGCGTACGGGGCCGTCCCGATGATCGCGGTGTTCGTCTTGATCGAGGTGACCAGCCCCGACTCGATGGGGACGAGGTAGAAGCCGGCCATCACGACCAACACCGCGTACAGAACGACCTCCCCCGGACTCGTCTGCTGGACAGTCCGGCGGAGTCGTGCCACGCGGGTCGTCGCGTCCGCCCGTCGGATCTCGGCGTCGCTCATAGGTTGTTCCTCCGGTACTCGTAGACGAGATACGGGCCGATGACCGCGAGCGCCATACCGAACAGCACGATCGCGATCGCCGCCCCGTACGCCCAGTTGAGGTTCGCGTACGCCTCACGCACCATCTTGGTCGCCAGGATGTCCGCGCCGTTCGGCGGTCGGTAGCCGCCGACGAGCGAGTAGAGGAAATCGAACGCCTTCATGCCGAACACCATCAGCACGACTGCGGCGCTGATAGTCGCGCCTTTGAGCTGGGGGATGATCACCCGCCAGTACATTTTCAGCGTCGACGCGCCGTCGACCTGTGCGGCCTCGTAGTGCTCGGTGGGGATCGCGCGGAGCCCCGCGAGGTACACCACCATAGCGTACCCCGAGAACTGCCACATCAACGCGAAGATGACCGCCCAGAGGACGATCGTCTGATCCCCGAGGAAGCTGATCGGGCCGATCCCGACGGTGCCGAGAAGCAGGTTGACGATCCCGTTATTGAAGTTGTACATCCACAGCCAGAACTGCGCGGTCACCACGAACGAGAGGCTCATCGGCAGAAGGTAGATCGTCCGGAACGCGTTCTCGAAGCGGATCCCGCGGTCGATCAGGATCGCCAACAGGAGCCCGACGGCCAGCGTCGCGCCCGTGAACGCCACCAGCAGAATCAGGGTGTTGACCGCGGCGTCAATAAAGCCCGGATCGGCGAGCGCCCGGGTGTACATCTCGAAATCGAGGTTCCCGTAGTCGGGCGCGTTCGCGAACCCCCGGTAGTCAGTCAGCGAGATGAGTAGGTTCCAGATGATGGCGCCGTAGACGAACAGCGCGATCAGCAGGAACGGCGGCAGCCAGAACAGTGAGGACTCGAGGAAGTCGCTCCCGAGACGCCGGTCTACCGCCGCGCCGACGCGGGCGAGCGGCCCCGGATCCGATTCAGATCCCGGTTCCGGGACCGAGCGGTCGCTCACCACGCCGCCGTCGGTGCGGGCCTCGTTGCCGCTGGCGTTGTCGTTCCCCGACGACCGACCGAGGGCGCCGGACAGCCGACGGTAGAGGTCGAACATACGGCGGGAGTCAGTTCGACACTGCGTCTAGGAAGCCCTGCGTCGCCGCGTCGACGTTGTACGGGCCCGTGAACTCCGAGGAGATGACCTCGTTGAGTTGGGTCATCACCTCCGAGGGGACGCCGAGGCCGTGCTGGAGGTTCGGCGGTCGGAACTCCGCCTCCGCGAAGTCCTCTGCGGTCTCCTGGAGATACGGCCCGAACTCGTCTAAGCTCACGTCGGTCCGAGTGGGGATCGACCCCTTGAACTGGTTGAATGCGACCTGGGCCTCCGGGCTTCCGACGAACGAGAGCCACGTCTTCGTCGCCTCGGGCGTCGGGTTGTCCGAGGGATAGAGGAACGAATCGAAGTGGAGCGTGTACATCCCCTCCGTACCGGGGAAGGTCTTGAAGCCCCAGTCCTCGTCGTAATCGAAGTCCTCGGCGTTCCGGAACGCACCCGCCGCCCAGTTACCCTGGTGGATGAACGCGGCGTCGCCGTTGATGATGTTCTGGTTGGACTGTGTCAGCCCGATCGACGAGGCGTCCTCGCTGATGTAGTTCTCCAGCATCTCCGCGGTGGCCTCGAACGCCGCCCGGACCGCGTCCTCTGAGCCCTCGCCCGCGAGGAAGTCCATATACGGCTGGTAGCCGTTCACGCCGAGCATCACCGCGCCCCACAGCTGCGTCGTCGTCCACGTTCCCGACATTCCGTGGGTCATCGGGATCGCGTCGGTCTCGTTTTGGACCGTCTGGAGCGCGTCGATGAACGCCGAGGGGCTGTTCAGCGAGTCCACGTCGATGCCGGCGTCTTCGACGACCGAGACGTTGTAGAACAGACAGTTCAGCCGGTGTGACCCGAGCGGGACCGCGCGGTAGCTCCCGTTCTGCTGGTGGAGGTCGATGGCCTCCTGGATCATGACCTCCTCGAAGTCGTTCTCTTCCCAGACATCGTCGACGCTGCCGAGGACGCCCTCGTAGCGCAGGAGGTTCGGGCCGGGCCAGTTGGCGAACGACCCCGGGGGGTCGTTGCTCTGCAACCGGTTTGCGACGACCGCGTCGAGGTTCTGGTTGCCGCCGCCGCCGATGGGGTTGAAATCGAGCGTGGCGCCGTCGACGTTCTCGTCGAAAGCCTCCACGAGGGCGTCGGCCGCCGCGGCGCCGTCGCCGCCGGTCCAGCCATGCAGGACCTCGACGGTGTCGCCCGAAGCGCCGCCTCCGCTGTCGCCCCCGGTCGTGGTGTCACCGCCGCTGTCGCCGCCGTCGTCTCCGCCACCGCCGCCACCGCCGCCGCTACACCCGGCGATTCCTGCGAGCGCCGCGACGCCCGACGCCCGGATGAACGTTCGTCGCGACGGCAACTTCCCGTCGTCACTTTTGTGGGACATATCCATCCTAATTATTACTACACATTGTAATAAATTTTTACTTTAATGGATCCTTCGCGGGTGCCTGCAAAGAACTGATGTAGTGAGGCGCGTGTTCCTCTACCACGACATACATTACGAACGATCATTATTATTTCGGCCGTTCGGCGAGTCGGGGACCCGAACGCGTCGTCGTCCGACCGGTACGTTTGATTGCGGTGCGACCTAACCGGCGCACAGATGCGCGAGACTCCAGTACTGGACGCCCGTATCCTCTCGTTGGCGATCGCACGGATGGTCAGCGCGCTCGCGAACTCGTTTCTGGTGGTCGTGTTGCCGCTCTACATCGGGAGCGAGGCGGTGCAGCTCCCGGCCGCCACCGGGTCGACGGTGGGCGCGTTCGGGGTGGGAATCACCCTCAGCGTGGAGTTACTGATCGCGGTCGTGCTGTCGCTGTTCGGGTTTTTCAACAGCCTGAGCCAGCCCCTCACCGGGTCGTTCTCCGATCGGACCGGGCGCCGGAAGCCGTTTCTGCTCTTCGGACTGGGACTGGTTGCAACCGGGAGCGCGGGGTATCTGGTGTTCACCGACTACCTGCTCGTCCTCGCGATGCGCGGCCTCCAGGGCGTCGGCGCCGCGTTCTCGATCCCGATCGCCGTGGCGCTTGTCAACGAACTCTCCGAGTCAGGGGAACGCGGCAATAACTTCGGCCTGTTCAACACGTTTAGGCTCCTGGGGTTCGGAACCGGCCCGCTCATCGCCGGAGTTGTCGTTGCAAGCGGCCCCTACGCCGTTGCCGGGCTACCCGTGTCGGGGTTCGACGCCGCGTTCCTGGTCGCGGTCGTCGGCGCCGCAGTGAGCTTTGGGCTCGTTTCGATTCTGATCACCGACCCCGAACCAACAGAGACCGCGAGTGAGGACATCTCGATCCGCGTCCGCGGCGAGAACGGGTGGCTCGACCCGGTGTTCGCGCTCGCGCTCGCGACGATCGTTATGGCGCTGTCGATCGCGGTCTACGCGCCGCTGGCGAACGTGATCAACGACCGACTCAACCAGGGGAGTTTCCTCTATTCGATCCAGTTCGGCGCGACGGTGTTCGCGAACGTGCTGTTTCAACTCCCGATCGGCCGGCTCAGCGACCGGTACGGCCGCCGTCCCTTCTTGATCGCGGGGTTTGTCCTGCTTCTGCCCACGACGCTTGCACAGGGGCTCGTCACCTCCTCGTACGCCATGATCGCCGCCCGGTTCCTCCAGGGCCTTGCGGTCGCGGCCGTGTTCGCGCCCTCGCTGGCGCTTGCGGGGGACCTCGCGCGCGAGGGGGCGTCGGGGTCGACGCTGTCGCTTCTCACGATGGGGTTCGGGCTCGGGATCGCCTTCGGGACGCTGCTTTCGGGCGTTCTGGTTGGCTTCGGGTTCGTGGTCCCATTCGCGGCGGCGACGGGTGCCGGCGCAATCGGGCTGGCGTTGACCGTCACCCAGGTGACGGAGCCGGATTCGGAGGGGTCGGCCGCCGCTCCAGCCGTCGACTGAGACCGCCCACCGGTCCGCTCACGCCCGATTGACCTCGCCGACGGGTGTGCGGCTCTGTTCGCGGAGGACCTGCGGCGGGGAGTAGTGGCCGCCGGCGAACGTCCCGGTCGTCCGAGAGCCCGGCCACTCGTCGAACGCCCCCGCGGTCCGAGGTCGGGAGCGACCGAACCATTCGGCCGTGGTCCGACCGTATGGATACGCCTTTCAGTCTGTTCTGTGAGAGTCTGATCGATGGTCGGTGTCGCCGCTTCGGTCGGCTTAGTCGTCGTTTCGACTCTCGTGATCTGGAAGGGCAGCGAGCGTTTCGAGCGGGCCGCCAGCCGGCTGAGCAGACACTACGGCCTGCCGGTCGCGGTCCACGGCGCGGTGGTGGTCGCCGTCGGGTCCAGCTTCCCAGAGATCAGTTCGATCGTCATCAGCACCGTCGTCCACGGCGATTTCTCGCTGGGCGTCGGCGCGATCGTCGGCAGCGCGATATTCAACCTCCTCGTGATCCCGGGGCTCTCGGTGATCTTCAGCGATAATCTCGACTCGAACCGCAGCCTCGTCCACCGGGACACACAGTTTTACATCATCAGCGTGCTGTTGCTGTTCGTCGTCTTCGCGTTGGGGGCAACCTACGTCCCGGGTGGGACCAACCGGGCGGCGATCCTGACCCCACGGCTGGCTGTCCTGCTACTCGGGACCTACGGCGTCTACCTATTTCTCCACCAACAGGACGCGGACGGCCACGTCGGCGGCAACACCATCGACGTCGCTCCCGCACGCGAGTGGGGCGTCTTGGCCGTGTCGCTCGTCGTGATCGCGGTCGGCGTTGAAGGGCTCGTTCGCGCCGCGCTCGCGCTCGGGGAGGCCTTCGGGACCCCGAGCTTCCTGTGGGGGCTGATCGTGATCGCGGCCGCGACGAGCCTGCCCGACGCGTTCGTCAGTGTCAGCGCCGCGAAGGATGGAGACAGCGTCACGAGTTTGACGAACGTCCTCGGCAGCAACACGTTCAATCTCCTGGTTGCGATCCCCGTGGGAGTCCTGCTCGGAGGATCGGCGACCATCAACTTCCTGGTGGCGGTGCCGACGATGGGGTTTCTCGGCCTCGCGACGCTCGTGTTCATCGTCTTCGCCCGAACTGGTCTCGAGTTGACCGACCGGGAGGCCTACGGGTTCCTCGGGCTCTACGCCGTATTTTTGATGTGGATCACGCTAGAGTCGATCGGCGCCATCGAGACCGTCCGCGGGATCTGAGGGCCCACAGGGGAACGGGCCGCCGCCCGGGCGCGAGCGGACCTGGGCAACGTACAACGTAAAGTGGCTTTGCCGTTGATGTGGGTGTATGGCCGACGACGCGACTGACGACATCGACGAGGCGATCCTGTACGCGCTCCAGGAGGACGCCAGAAACGCGTCGTCCGGGGAGATCGCCGACCGGACCGAGACCTCGGGCAGCACCGTCCGCAAGCGGATCCAGCGGCTCGAATCCGAGGGAATCATCAAAGGTTACAGCGCGGAGGTCGACTACCAGCGGTCGGGGTATCCCCTCCGAATGCTGTTGTTCTGTACCGCATCGATTCCCGAGCGCGGCGAGATCGTCCCCGAGATCCTCGCTATCGACGGCGTGGTCTCCGTCCAGGAACTGGTGACTGGCGACCGGAACCTGCTGGTGACCGCCGTGGGCGAGTCGGACGGCGACATCACCCCCGTCGCCCAGAGACTCCTGGACATGGGCCTCACCGTCGCCGACGAGGTGCTGGTTCGCAGCCACGAGACAACGCCGTTCGGGCGGTTCGATCCGGACGCCGAGCCCTAGCGCACGACTCGCTTGACGTCCAGCCCGGTCGCCCGCCGAACAACCGCCCGGACGGGGTCTGCCGTGCCGGCGAGGTTATCCGAGTCGCCGTCGACGACGAGGAGGTCGGCCCGCTTGCCGGGTTCGATGACTCCAGTGTCAAGTCCGGCCGCGTCGGCGCCGGCCCGCGTCGCCATTCCCAGAACCTCCCGAGCGGTCACGTCGAACTGTTTGGCCGTGTACGCCATCTCACGGAGCATCGACGGGGGATTCAACATGACGTTGTCGCTCCCGAGCGCGACCGTCGTGTGGTCGAGTAACTCCCGTATCGGCGGTTTGCCCACGCTGAGGACGGTGTTCGCCCGGGGGCAGACCGCGATCGGAACCCCCTGGTCTGCGGCCCGGTCGAGGTGCTCGTCCTCGGCGTGAACCATATGTACCAGCAGGTCAGGGTCGAGGTCCAGTGCGGGGTAGATGTCGGTCGCGTCGGGTTCGCCGGCGTGGATGGCGAACGGAACGTCCTGCGCGGCGGCCGCGGTACGCTCCTCGGCAAAGTCATCGTCGTTCGCGCCGCTCGCGCCGTAGCCGTCGGCGATATCGAGCACCGACGCGCCACCGCTCCCAAAGATGAACGGGTCGATATCTAGCCCTTCGCCGGCGTCTCTGAGCGCGCGGGCGCCGGCCGGCCCCGACTCGCGGAAGTCCAGACACCGCGCCGTGCCGGTGCGGTGCATAAACCGGAGCGTCCGCCGCATCGCCGCAACCAACTCTTCGGTGTCGGCGGCGGCCAGCCGTCGGTGTTTCAGGCTGTTCGGTGGGGCGACGGCCTCGTCGAGCGAGAGGCCGACCCCGGCCTCCTTCGCAACGGAGTCGCCGAGATGGGTGTGCGCGTTGACGAGCGCCGGGAGGACGATGTCGGTCGACTCGGTGTCGGCCTCCTCTATCGCCGCGATGTGCCCGTCCTCAACGATAACGCGCCCGGAGACAGGATCGAACGATTCCCCGACGAGGACCGTCCCCGCTACCTCTTCCATACCGGAGTCCGGGCGCCCGTGATCATATGGTTTTCTACCCTCGTCGATGGGTAACCACACCGGACAGAAATCATAACGTTCTATAATACGCTACTAAAGAACGTTCTGGTAATTTAGATAGATTTAATAATCGGAGCGTTCGTTGTATGAGGTAGTGACGACCGGTGACCGTGCTCGTGGCCCCGAGCCGGCGTGAGGGTGTCGGTCGTGGATGACTCGAACGATGACGGACCAACACGGAACGACGACGGACCAACACGGAACGACGACGGACCAACACGGAACGACGACGGACCAACACGGAACGACGACCGTGGGACAGTTGCCGGCACCGACACCCACGGACTCTCGGGTGCCTTCGGTTCTGACGCGACTCGCTTGGCTCCTCTGGGTCGCGAGCCTCGGGGTCGTCGTCGCGCGGTTCGTGACTGACACCTCGTGGGGAGTCACGGGAGTCGTGGTGATAGACGGGATGACGGCCGTTATGTGGGCGGCGGTCACCTTCTTCAGTGGTATCGTCCACAGCTACTCCCGGCGTTACCTGGCCGGGAGCCGGCACATCGACCGGTTCTTCAAGCGGGTGTTCGCGTTCACACTGGCTGTGATGGTACTCGTGGCCGCGGACAGCTTTCTCCTGTTTTTAGCGGCGTGGATCGCTATGGGGCGTGTGATGGCCAACCTGATCGGCCACGTCGAGGGGTGGCCGCAGGCGCAGGCCGCCGCGGGACGTGCCCGCCGGTACTTCCTGGCGGGCGGCGCCGCGGTCGCGGTCGCGCTCGGCGCGCTGTGGTGGACAACCGGCGCGGCAGCGATCTCGGCGGTGCCGGCGGCCGTCCCGACTGCGCCACCGGCGGCCGTGCTCGTCGCTGCCGTCGCGCTCCTGCTCGCGGCGGTGATCCAGTCGGCGCTGGTGCCGTTCCACACCTGGCTCCTGTCGTCGATGACGGCGCCGACCCCGGCGTCGGCGCTCATGCACGCCGGGTTCGTGAACGCCGGCGGGGTCCTCTTGATCCGGTTCGCGCCGGTGGTCGCCGCCGACGCCGGCGTGATGCTCACGGCGGTCGTCGTCGGCGCGGCGAGCGCGATGCTCGGAAAGCTCCTGAAGACGGTTCAGACCGATGTCAAGGGCGAACTCGGCTGTTCGACAGTGGGGCAGATGAGCTTCATGATCGTGCAAGCCGGCCTCGGATATTTCGCGGCCGCGGTCACCCACCTGATCCTCCACGGGTTCTACAAGGCGTATCAGTTCCTGAGCGCGGGCGACGACGTCGACCACGAGAGCCCGACCGCGACGGCGGAGTCGGGGGCGACCACGCCGTTCGGTGTGGTCGTGACCGCCGGCACCGCACTCGCCGGTGGCGTCACCTTCGCGGCGCTGACCGGGAAGGGGACCGCACTCGACACCGGGCTCCTGCTCACGCTGCTCGTGACCCTGACGACCCTCCACGCCGCCCGGGAGGTGGTGGCCGACTCGGCGCTCCCACCCGGAGTGCGGTACGGTGCTGTGCCGGTGGTCGCGATCCCGGCGATCGCCGTCTACGCGGGCGTCTACAACGCGGTCAGCGGGCTGCTCGCCGAGGTTCCGGGGGTCGGGGAGCCGGTGGCGTTGACCCCGGTCCACGGGGTGGTCGCCGTCGCGTTCGTCGTGGCGTACGTCGCCGTCGAGACTCGTGTCTACACGCGCAGCCGGCGGCTCTACGTCACGCTTCTGAACGCCACCCAACCCGCGCCCGAAACCCAACTCACCACGACGGAGGAGTACAATGAGTACTGACCCGAGCCACGCCACCATCGACGATCGCATCGACGCCGCGGCCGAGTCTGTCGGCGCCGCGTGGCCGCTCCACTCGTTCGTCACGGCAAACCCCCTCGCGGGGTTCGAGGATCGGCCGTTCCACGAGGCCGTCGGCGAGGCCGAACGCATCCTCGGCGGCGACGGCTACCCGAGTGTGGCCACCTTCCGCCGCGCGTGGGCGGATGGGCGGATCGACCCGGAGCTCCTGCGTGCGGAACTCGACGCCCACGGGTACGACACCGACCCCAACGCGTCGCTCTCTGCGATGGCGGCCGCGGCGTCGACCGACGACCCCGACACGGAATCGGCCGCGGCCGACCGGGTCGACGCCGTCGTCACGAAGTGGCTGTCGGCGTTCCTCGATCAGGGGCAGGCCAAGTGGCCGATGCCGGAGCGCGAACGCGGCTTCTACGACGCGTTTCGGGCGGTGGCCCGTCACGACAGCGACATCCCGGGGTCGGACGCGGTCGCGGAGCTGCCCGACAACCCAGTCGACGCGATCCGGAACGCACTCAATGGACACCCCAAAGACGAGTGGGAGGAGATCATAGCGTTCCACCTGACCGCACTGCCCGGGTGGACCGGGGTGATCAAGCAGCGCGTCGCTGACGGCGACGCCTGGCAGTCGGCGTACCCGATCACGCTTCGGGGCTACCTGGCAGTGCGGCTGGCGCTCGTTGAGCGGTTCGACGCTCCGATTGCGCCGACCGAATCATCGGACGGAAGCGGCCCGACAGCGTCGGACGCCCCGGGCGTCCCGCTTCCCGGGGTGTGGTTGACCGCGTGGGAGCGGAGCTACCGGTCGGCGCTGACCGGGGTGATCGCCGACGCGAGCGAGCGGCTCGCTGCGAGCTCCGACCCCCGAGACGGCGGCCGCCCCGACGCCCAGTTCGTGTTCTGCATCGACACGCGGTCGGAGATCATCCGGCGGCACATCGAGGCAGCCGGCGACTACGAGACGCACGGCTACGCCGGATTCTTCGGGATTCCGATGCGTTACGACGGCTACGGGTCTGACGTGACCGTCGACGCCTGCCCGCCGATCGTCGACGCGGCCCATCACATCGACGACCGGCCTGCGACGGTAGACAGCCCGAAGAGAGCCAGGTACGACACCTGGAGCGCCACGCTCGAAACAGTGGCGGGCGCACTCGACGATCTCCGGTCGAACGCCGCGACGGCGTACAGCTTCGTCGAGACCGCCGGCGCGGGGTATGGCGTTGGGCTGGCCCTCCGAACGCTCCTCCCCGAGCGCTTCTACGACCTGCTCGCCGCCACCGACCGGCGGACGCCCGACGCGCACGAGTTCTGCGCCCCCGATTTCGACGAGAGGCCGGGCGACAGCACCGGCCTGCCACACGGGCTCTCGCTCGACGAGCGGGTCGAGTACGCCGCCACAGCGTTCGAGCTGATGGGGTTCGAGGAGTTCGCCCGCGTGGTTGTCTTCGCGGGCCACGCCAGCCGGACCGCGAACAACCCGTTCGGGTCCGCCCTGGACTGCGGCGCCTGCGCCGGCAACCCCGGCGGCCCGAGCGCTCGCGTGCTCGCGACGATCTGTAACGACGACGCGGTCAGGGCGGCACTCCGCGAACGCGGGATCGACGTGCCGGAGGAGACCGTTTTCGTCGCCGGCGAACATAACACCACCACCGACGAGGTAAGGCTGTACGACGGCACCGTCCCCGACACTCACACCGACGACATCCGGCGGCTCCGAGCCGACCTCGAGACCGCACGCGCGGGTGCGGCCACAGAGCGGACCGGCGACATGGGTTGCGATGTCGACTCGGGCGTCCGCGAGACCGAGCGTCGCGCCGCCGACTGGGCCGAGACCCGCCCGGAGTGGGGGCTGGCCGGGAACGCGGGGGTTGTGATCGGCCCGCGGGAACTCACCGCGGGGGTCGACCTGGACGGCCGGTCGTTCCTCCACTCCTACGACTGGCGGACCGATCCCGACGGCGACGCCTTGGCGGCCATCCTCACGGGGCCGATGGTTGTCACTCAGTGGATCAACGCCCAGTACTACTTCGCGACGGTCGACACCGCGGTCTACGGCAGCGGGTCGAAGGTGACGCAGAACCCCGTCGGCAACGTTGGTGTCTACCAGGGCAACGGGGGCGACCTGCTGACCGGGCTCCCCCTACAGTCGGTGCGGAGCGCGGACGACGAGCCGTACCACCAGCCGCTCCGGCTCTCAACGGTCGTTCACGCTCCGGTCGACCGCGTGACAGCGGTCCTCGCCGACCACGACGACCTGGCGGGCCTGCTGGACAACGGGTGGCTCTCCGTGACTGTCGTCGACCCGGAGCAGGATCACCACGCGTTCCACTACACTGGTGACCTCGAGTGGACGCCGGCGTCGGTGTCGGCGGCCGCGACTCCCGCGTCCGAGCCCGCAGCCCAGCCCGCAGACGACTGAGTGGTGACATTCCCCCACGAGTAAGGTCTGGACGGCGGTGGCTCACTAGTCAGGAATGGAGCCTCGGGGGGTGGGCACCCGCCGGGCTCCGACTGGAGACAACAGGACACGGGGCCGTGAACCGCTGGGACCCAGCCCTGTCAGTGTGATACGTTGGCTTCGAGCGGTTTGAGCGTTGTCCTCGGCCGGGACGGCCGCGTCTGGTCGACCCGGGTTGCGCGGAGAACCACTGACCGTCGAGAGTCCCGTCGGTCCGGTGGGACCCACGGTCCCGCTGGAACCCGGTGCGTCGCACCGGCGGTGGAACAAGCGTGACATCGACGGACGCGAAGCGTCTATCGGGACCGGAAGGGGCCACGGAGCGCCCGAAGCGGAACTACTCCGGAACGACACCCACGGCTCGGACGGGCGCGCCGTCGCCGGCCAGCGCCATCGGGTACGCCCGGAGTTCGAACCGCTCGGGCACCTTGCCGAGGTTGGTGAGATTCTCGAGAATCAGCAGGTCGTTTCCGAGCAGCGTGTGGTGGATTCGAAAGTCGGCGGGTTCGTCCTCGCGGGCGTTCTCCGTCGGCGTCGGGTCGGGGTTGAGCGCATCGACGGCGACGGCGAGTCCGCGGTCGGCACACGCGCCGGCGGCCGCCGGCGAGAGGTAGGGGTGATCGAGGTACGCCGGTGTCCCCCAGTGGGCGTCCCACCCTGTCCGGAAAGCGACGAGGTCGGCGCCGGCGTCGACGTCGGGGACCCGGCTCAGGGGGATGGGCTGTCGCGCGCTGAGGTCGCGGCAGTCGGCGACCGCCGCGTCGAACACGAACCGATCGACCGGGTACGAACTCAGGGTTCGGCCGCCGGGTTCGGTGTGCGCCGGCGCGTCCACGTGCGTCCCGGTGTGACTCCCACACCGGACGGTGTCAACGTGGAACCCGTCCGAGTCGTGCGTCGCGTATGGGTGCACCTCGACTGCGGGGTCGCCGGGGTAGGTCTGCATTCCGGTGTCGATCGGGTGGCTGAGGTCAACCTGCATACCTGCTGTGTGGAACCGAACCGACTAAGAGATACGCTGCCGGAACCGCAACGTATGCCGGATCGCGCCCGGAGCGACTGAACCACTCCGGTTCGGACAACGTCAGATCAAAGACGGGTACAAACGCTCCCGAGGCGGGCCCACACGACCTCCGCCACCACCGGGATCGGCGTCGTCGACCCGACGGTCGCGCCGGGTACCGGGACGCCGGAAGGCGGAGGGCGGAGAGCGGAGAGCGGAAGGCGGAGGGCGGAGAGCGGAAGGCGGAGGGCGGAGAGCGGAAGGCGGAGGGCGGAGAGCGGAAGGCGGAGGGCGGAGAGCGGAAGGCGGAGGGCGGAGAGCGGAAGGCGGAGGGCGGAGAGCGGAAGGCGGATTGGGTACCGAACGGCCGTGTTCGTCTCCGCCCGCCGAGCACCGTCGCCGGGGGTGGTGTTCAGTAGCACGCAGTCGGAGCGGTCGGTATCAGTCGGCAGCCATCGGCTCGGTGGACGTCGTCATCCGGCCGACATCGAGGGTGATCGTGCCGGACGTGGGTTCGACCGCTTCGACCGTCCCCGAGACCTGCAGGTCGGTCGACGGGGTCGGGCCGAGCGTGACGTGCTCGCCCTGTGAGAAGTGTCGAACCGAGCCCCGAACGGTGACTTCCGCACGGCACTGGGTCGGGCTGTGGACAGTCACGAAATCGATCTTTTCGACGTTGACATCGCGGACAGCCTGGTCGTTCTGTGCAACCGGGACGTCGGCGGGGTCGTCCAACCCCTCGCTGTCCAGGGTGCGGTAGGCTGCCGCGGTGGGTTTGTATCCGCCCCTCGGCCCGGGCACCCCCTCGACCAACTTGAGCGCGCTCAGACTCTGGATCTGGTTTCGGATCGTTCCGGGGTTCCGGTCGAGTCTGTCCGCGATGTCCGAACCGCTCACAAGCGGCGTCTCGTCGTTGGCCAGTTCAACAACCGACTGAAGGATGCGCCGCTGGTGTTGGCTCAACTGTGGGGTTGTCATACTCTACCGTGCGTCCTGGATATTTATAAATGTTTTCTATATGCGGAAAATAGGAATAGTATGTGTTAATATCGATCTTGTGGGTTTGTTTTATTTACACAAACAGAACAAAAAGATAACTTTGTGTGTTTCTGTTTGGCAGAGGATTTCGCCGAGTTCTCTTCGGGAGCGATTGGTGCGTGCTGGGTGTCGACCGGAACTGGCTCCCGGGGGCGGGTGTCGACCCGTACCACGCCTACTGGAGAGCGAACTCAAGGGCACCGCCAGGAGTCGAAGCACGGGGGTTGTCGGCGTCGATACCAGCATCCGGGCCGTCCGGCGTACGGTTCTGATTCGGTGAACCCGGTCGGTGCGTGCTCTGAGTTGGTATCAAACTTTTGAGTTCTCTTTCGTCATCCGGATATGTATTATGCCCTGCGCTTCAATTTCGTCTCTCACTGCCGGTGGGAGCGTTTCCAGTGTCTGGTCAGTCTGTGGGTTAATTGATACGCCGTCGGCCTTGATCGCAACCAACTTGCCGGACCGACCGTGTGCGGCGACTTCGAACTCAAACGGCCGGCCACGTTCGTCGGTGCTGTGGACCCAGACTTTCGCGAGCCCGTTTGCACTCTCCCAGTGAACGCTGTTCGTGACGGTGAGAGAGCCGGCCGGCGGGACACACGAAGAACCACACGCCGGACACCGTGCCGGATGTGGCCGCTCGCCGAGGTACGTATACGCTGCCCCGCACCGGTAGCACTGGAGTGGGAGGATCATTGGTAGTCACTCACTCACCCCTCACAGGCGCCCCGCTCGTCCTGGGTTGACGGACGTCAACAAGACACGCGTCAGCACACGAAGCGTCAAATCGGAAGTAGCCCTCACGGACGACTACCCGAGGCTCCCTTCCATCTCGAGTTCGACGAGCCGGTTGAGTTCGACCGCGTACTCGATGGGCAGTTCCTCCGTGATCGGCTCGATGAAGCCCGAGACGATCATCTGCTTTGCGTCGTCGTCGTCGAGGCCGCGCGACTGGAGATAGAAGACGTCCTCATCGCCGATTTTGCCGACCGTCGCCTCGTGGGCGACGTCGACGTTCGACTCGTTGATCTCCATGTACGGCATCGTGTCCGACGTCGACTCGTTGTCGAACATCAGCGCGTCACACTCGACGGACGTCGAGGAGTTCTCGGCGCCGTCGGCGATGTGGACCAAGCCGCGGTAGTTCGTTCGGCCGCCGTCTTTCGAGACCGACTTCGACTCGATGGTCGACTTCGTGTTCGGCGCGTTGTGGTAGACCTTCGCGCCGGTGTCGATGTTCTGACCCTCGCCCGCGAAGGCGATGGTGATGTGGTTGTCCGTCGCACCCGGCCCCTTCAGGATCGTCGATGGATACAGCATCGTTGCCTTCGAACCCATCGACCCGGAAATCCACTCCATAGTCGCACCTTTCTCAGCGATTGCGCGCTTTGTGTTGAGGTTGTAGGTGTTCTTTGACCAGTTTTGCACCGTCGAGTACTGGACGTGAGCATTCTCCTTTACAATCACCTCAACGCCGCCGGAGTGGAGGTTGAACGCCGAGTACTTGGGTGCAGAACAGCCCTCGATGTAATGAACCTCGGAGTTGGGTTCGGCCACGATGAGGGTGTGCTCGAACTGGCCCATCCCCTCGGAGTTCATCCGGAAATACGCCTGGACCGGCATCTCGACGGTCACGTCTTCGGGAACGTAGACGAACGAGCCGCCGGACCAGATGGCACCGTGCAGCGCGGCGAACTTGTTGTCGCTCGGCGGCACGCACTTGCCCATGAAATACTCGCGGACGATTTCTTCGTGCTCTTGGACGGCCTCGTCCATATTGCAGAAGATGACGCCCTTCTCTTCCCAACGCTCCTGCATGTTCTGGTAGACAACCTCGGACTCGTACTGGGCACCGACACCGGAGAGCGCATTCTTCTCTGCTTCCGGAATCCCGAGTTTATCGAACGTATCCTTGATGTCCTCGGGCAGCTCCTCCCAGTCGTCAACGCCGGCGCGGACGTCAACGTCGGGGCGGATATACGGCACAATTTCATTGACGTCGACCTCGGAGAGGTCCGGCTGTCCCGGCCAGCCAGTTGGCATCGGCATCTCTTGCCAGAGGTTCAGCGCGCGGAGTCGTCGCTTCAACATCCATTCGGGCTCGTTTTTGTCCTCGGAGATGAGCCGTATCGTCTCCTCTGTCAACCCCTGGTCAGTCTTGAATGCGGCCGCCTCCTCTTTCTTGAAGTCGAACCGGTCTTCGGTATCGGTCTCGCGAAGGTGCTGTTGATCTGAGCTCATCGCCTGAACCTTGTCGCCTCGAAGAATAAATCTAGGGGCCCAAACGAAGAATTTGTAACTACAATACATTTCTTTAATGGTCTGTGTGAACTACTTGTGGTCACAAACGTTTACTGTTGGTGGGCTGATGTGGGGGTATGGACCACCAGACTCACGAGACGACTGATCCGACTGAAGAGTCACAAACAGAGCGCTCAGAAAAACACCGGTGCCCTGAGTGTGGTGAAACGGTGCGGATGAAAAACGACACGGCCGAACAGGTGTGTACCGCCTGTGGATTAGTTGTTGATGAGCAGCGTATTGACCACGGGCCGGAATGGCGTGCCTTCGACGCGGCTGAAAAGGCAGCGAAGTCACGCGTCGGGGCTCCTACGACACACTTGATGCACGACAAGGGGCTTTCGACCAATATCGGCTGGCAGAACCAAAGCACATACCAGAGTTCAGTGTCGCCGCGAAAGCGGCAGCGACTGCAGCGATTACGGACGTGGAACAAACGATTCCGTACACGGGATTCGAAAGAGCGCAACCTCAAGCAGGCGCTCGGCGAGATCGATCGGATGGCCTCCGCACTGGGAGTACACAAGCCGACGCGCGAGACTGCAAGCGTGATGTACCGCCGGGCGTTGGAGGACGACCTCTTACCGGGGCGTTCAATCGAGGGGGTTGCAACCGCGGTTCTGTATGCCGCGACGCGGATGGATGGCGTCGCACGCACGATCGACGAAATCGCTGCTGTCAGTCGTGTCGACGCACTGGAGATCAAGCGTACCTACAGGTACGTTGTTCGGGAACTGTACCTGCAGATCCCGCCGACTGACCCAATCGAATACGTCGGTCGTATCGCTTCCAAGCTGGACTGTAGCGACGATACGACGCGACAGGCTCGCCAGTTGATCGAGGCTGCCACGGCCCGCGGCGTTCACAGCGGAAAACATCCCGTTGGTATTGCTGCGAGTGCTGTCTATGCGGCGGGGAAGCTCTGTGATGAAACTATCACACAGGACGAGGTGTCCGAGGTTGCTGACATCAGTAATGTCACGATTCGGAACCGGTATCGTGAGGTCCTGGCCGCCTACGAGGACGATCACAGCGGCTGAAAGTTCTGGAGATTTCACCGCGGTGTCTGCGGGCACAGTTACCAGTGTGTGGGAGTGAGGTGTATATCGGACGCTGCCCGACCATATTCGATAAGTATCGGGTTATTCCATACACCTCCAATATATGTAGGAGAATAAAAGTTAATCAATTGACAGCATCTTCGAGTGTGAACCTGGTTGTCGCACTAAAGATTGGACTCGCTGCACTGTTCGTGGTCGTCGCTGCCACAGCCGGATTGAATGTAGGCGCGACGACAACCAACATCGACCTAACCGCAGGGGTGACCGACGACACCTCGGCCGTCGAGGGGGGTACAGTCAACGGTCAGATTACCGCTGACACGAATAACACCGATGTCCAGTTGTTTCTCGACCTTGATCAGAATGACACAGTCGACAGCGGGGAGCCGACACTGACCGTTTCGGCGAGCGAGTTTGGGACCGGCTCGTCCGTCACGGCGCCGTTCTCCGGGCTGTCGGTTCCGAACGGGGTCAATGACAGTGCTACCGACATCGTCGCAGTCCAGCAGAACACGACGCTTGGTGTCGGCGACACGGTGACGCCGGACAGCACCGAGACAACGGCTCTCAACGACGCCTCCGACGGCCGGTTGATTGTCGACAACGACTCAAGTGAAGGCGAGTTCGACACGGTTCAGGCGGCGGTCGATGCGGCGACGAGCGGCGACACGATACGGGTGAGAAACGGGACGTACAACGAGTCAGTCACAATCAAGACATCGAATATCACACTCATCGGGGTGAACAATCCGGTAATCGTTGGTAACGGCACGAACAGTGGGAGTCAGCCCCACGCCGCAATTCACGTTCATGGGAAGGGACCGACAAAGCAGACGACAGTAGAAGGGTTCACTATTCGAAATCCGGATGGGCATTACGGCGTCTACGCCGGGACAGGTGGCTCCGATAGCGATGTCGATGGGTTCGAACTACGGGAAAACGTAATCAGGGATGTTGCCACCAACCTGAGCAGCCACGACCCACTGGCCGGTACCGTCAGTGGGCTATACGTTCGCGCACAGTACGACAGCGTCGTTGTCGAAAACAACACCGTCGAAAACGTCAACACGTCCGGTGACTCGTCCCAGAACGCCGTAGGACTGAGTTTCTCCAGTTTCATCGGCGACGCCGCGTTCAATAGCAGCGATGGGACAAGCGAGGCCGGAAGCAACACCACAGTCAGCAACAACAGTATCACCAACATCTCCGGCGCTACGGACAGTCGAACAAAGGGAATCTCGGCCAGCGGGGAGTTCGACGGCCTGACAATCGAGAACAACACCGTCACCAACGTTTCGGCACCGGGACAGACGAGTACCGTTCTCGGTATCACGCTAACGGAGAACCCACCCAAATCAGGTGTTGATCCGGATAACGACGGCACCGACGAGCGAATCGGGCCGCGGAACTTCACCATTCAAAATAACACGGTCGACCGGATCACCGGCGGGACACCAGCCGGCGTGTTCGTCGGTGGGTACGAGGAACTCGGCGGGTCACACGTGGTCGCCAACAACACAATCAACGCGTCGGTATCACGATACAACGACGACCAGCCTGGATTCAACTTTACAGACGCCGACGGGCTGACCTTCCGCGATAACGACGTCACGGCATCGCAGGTCGCCCTCGACCTTGATCGGGTCGGCGCCGTCTCGGGCAACAGTCTCTCCACATCGACGCCGCCCAACGCGCGAATCGACGCCACTCGTGACCGTTCCGATATCGCCGCCGGGGACGTTGCACCGGTGACCACTCGGTTGCAGACGCTTGTGTCGAACAACGATGTCACGACAACAACGCCGGCGACGGTGGTGGACATCTCACTCGACAATCCGAGCGGGCGGTCGCTGAACCTGAGTGTCACGACCACCGGCAACGTCTCCGGGTCCACGCTTTCGGTGGCGCTCGGCAATGCGACGAACAGCAGTGGAAGCGACCTGAGTGTCGGCGAGTTCACCGAGACGAAAAACGCCGACGGGACGTTCACGTACAATGCGTCAGTCGAAGCCGATGTCGCGTCGGGGTCGATGAAAACGTACGAAGCCAACGTGACCAAAGTGGATGACAACACCGATCCGGACGGCAAACTGCCGATGTCTCGGAGCCGCACACTGTCCAGAGCGACGCTTGACGGCAGCACGGCGACCGTCTCAACAGGATCGACAGTGGTTTCTGAGGCGTCTATTGATCTCGGAGACACCACCGCCGATACCGACGTGACCGTCTCAGCGGTGTCAAGCCTGCCCGACACGCAAGAACGAAATTTTTCCGCATTGGCGAGTGAGGTCAACGTTGTGGACGATGATGACACGGTCATCTCAGCGCTCAACATCAATCCGGGTTCATCACTCGCCGACACGAGCGCTTCGCTGCAGTTCACCGTCGCAAAGTCGAGCATCGGTGATCCGGAGGGCCTCGTCGTCACACGGTACAACGGTACGGGGTACGAAACGCTACCGACAACGGTCGTCGAGTCGGACAGCACCGACGTCACACTCGAGGCTCAGACTCCTGGTTTCTCGCTGTTCGTAGTCGTCGAGACCGACACATCACAAGGGGGTGGGGGCAATGGTGGTGGCAGCGACGGAGGTGGGAGCGTGGACGCTACTTCTTCAGCAACCCCGACGCCGACGCCGACGCCGACCCCGACCCCGACCCCGACCCCGACCCCGACCCCGACGCCAACGCCGACCCCGACCCCAACCCCAACCCCGACCCCGACGCCAACGCCGACCCCGACCCCGACATCGACTCCAACCCCGACCACGGATGGAGGGCCGACATTCGGTGGGTCCGGTCTCCTTGCGGTGGGAGTCGCATCGATCCTTTTACTCGCATTGTTCGCACTCCGGTGGTATCTCAGTGAGTAGAAGACAGGCCCTTTGGCAGGGTACTGCTGTGTTGAGTGTGTGATGTTCTCTCCGCGCTAAGGCTCGGGGTTTTCTGATTGAACCTCCCGTGGTCCAGTAGTCCGTGTTCACGTTGTTGTACTGACACTCGGTACTTCCCAACCGAGGAATCGGAAGCCGAGCTGAGTCGGTGTGAGTCGTTCGAACTCGGAGCGGCAGGTTACTGAACTGAAGCATCAGTCTCGGAGAAGCGGAAACTGTGACAAGAGCGGCTCGTTCAGATGGCCCCCGTGGAGTGCTGTTGCTGACGAGTCGCTGGCCCGAGGCCGCTGGCTGGCATAGTGACTAACGCAACTTCTGAATGAATCCGTCGAGGTGATTTTCGATCCAGGAGCCTGCGAAACTCAACTGGTCGGTCAACTTTGTGAAGATCTCATCGAGGAGGGCGCGGTATTCAGCCGCGCCCTCCACGATCAAGGGCGAGGATTCCCATTTGAGGCTCTTCCAGACCAACTCGATTGGATTGAGATGTGGCGATCCCACTGGAAGGAAGATGAGGTCGATCCCGAGTTCGTGGGCGCGTTTGCGCGTATGCGCACAGATATGTGACGAGAAGTTATCCAAGACGAGCAGAATCCGTTCGCCCGGATTCTGCTCGCGGATCGCTTCGAGACACGCGCAGATCTGCTCCTTCTCTTGTGTGGGTGGGAACTGGAGGACACTTTCGCCGTTGAGCGCATAGAACCCGGCCGCTGGTGTATCGATTTTCACCAGCGGCCGGGTGATCGTCGGTTCGTTCACTGTGTAGAGCCGCTGGGAATTGTCCCACGGTTGCGGGTGCGAGATATCGAAAAAGCCGACCGTTGTCCCGCCATCGGTCCGGATATCGTCATCAACCGTCCAGTCTCCGTCTTTATCATCCTCAGGCTGTTTGTTGTGTGGCTCGTCTGTCTCATCCTCGGCGAACGCGTCGGCAACGCGTTCGTCGAGGATTTCGTCAGCATTCTCTGGTCGGTCTGGCCTCTCGGTACGCGGAATCGCGTACGAGAGGCCGAGATCATCGAGGAGTCGCGGCAGATAGTTCGGATGGAACTCGACATCGAACTCTTCATTGATGAGGTGCTGAATCTCCTGTTTCTTCCAGGGTTCGCCGTCTTCGAGCAGGTCAAGGAGCCGCTCTCGTTGTCCCTCGTCGAGCTTCGGGGGCCGGCCGCCCCCGAAGCTCGGTGTCAGGAGTCCGAGACCACCCTTATTCCAAAGCCTAGCCCACCGACTCCCGGTTGATTGGGACATCCCGACATCGTCGGCTGCATCTTCGAGTGATGCGCCCTTGTACAGCCGTTTGACGAAGGTGAGCCGCTTGCTCACCTTCTCGCTATCAGTCTCTGTGAGCAAGCGGTCGAGATCGTCCTCACTGAGGTGACGGACGATCTCTTTCTCTCGTCCCGTCATTGCCCTACCAACTCAGAGTACACCTAAATCTTCTGTGAACCACTATACGCGTTCTGGTGCAGACGGCTGGCAAGCAGTGAGGCGTTCGCGGCGGTTGCGCCGTCGTGAGCAGACACCGCAGGAGCGAGCCTGTGAGCGACGCGCCGCGTCGTTCGAGAGAGCGAGTCCATCGAGTTGAGGCCGCGGGGGCTTCCACACGCGTCGCCCTCCGGTTCTCTCCGATTTCGCTCCTCACTACACAGTACTCTCTCAGCCGACAGGCGGCCACTATCACCGTGTGTCGAAGGCTGCCACCAGGTCATCGAGAATCATCGTCCCGGTCGCAGTATCGAGCGGATCGTTGTTGTTTCCGCAGTCTTCGCTCATCACACAGAGCGGACAGCCTCGACGACGGCCGCACTCACAGTCCGCTATGTGGTCACGCGTCCTGGCGGCTAGCGTCTCGAGGTGGTCGTATATCGCCTTCGAGAACCCGATCCCACCGTCGATGCCATCGTAAACAAACCACGTCGGCCCTGGAATCGTCTCGTGTGGGTGCGACGGCGTCGAGAGCCCGCCGATATCGTGATTATCAATCATTAGCTCCAACGGCGCGAGTTGGATGATGCCGTGTTCAGCGGCGTGGAGCCCGCCGGCGTACGTGTACCGCGCTTGTTCCATCGGCACTCGCGGATCATCGCCTGCCCGCTCCGTTGGTTCCAACAGCGGCACACCGAGAGCGTTAATCGTCGTTCGCAGGTGGTCCTCCGGCAGCGAGACCCACAGGAGCTCGGTGTGTAAATCAAGCGGTGGTGTCTCGGTTGGGAGCGGCCCATCGATGAGTTCGCCGGTTCGGTAGTCACGAACCATGTAGCTCTCATAGGTGATCCGGACTGTCCCGGTCCCGAAGTAGCTGTCATACCCACCCGCCAGCGGCGTGTGATCCGTGACCTCGAGGTTGTGAACCTGCTTGGTCGACAGCGTCTGCGTGTAGCGAGTGGTCGCCACTTCTGTGACCTGAATTCGTGGGTGCGGCCGGCTGTGGTCCACCTCGGTTACTTCGTACTGCTGGCCCGCGTGAAGGAACAGCGCCCCCTCGTGGTAGTCGCGGTAGGCTCGTTCTGTCGCGACCGGGTCGTGTTCGATTTCGCCGTTGGTACAGATCACCTCGTAGTCGGTGCCCGTTGTTCCGTACAGCGAGATCCGACTCTGGGGACGCCGAGCGCCGGTGTAAGTAACACCACCGGCGTCGAGACCCCCCGCCTGCTCGAGGAGCCCGGCGTCTTGCCACATCGCAGTCATCTCCCGGAACCGGTCGTCACCGCCGAGATACGGCGCATCCGCAGCCGTCAGCGGACGCTCTGCGGCCGCCGCGAGCAGGTGATCCGCGAAGACGCGATCGTTATCGATCGACACCACCGCATCCTCTACGGTATCGGCATCGAACAGGTAGCCCGGATTGTCGAGGATGTAGGCATCCATCGCGTCTTTGCCACCGACAAGCACCGAGAGGGCGTCGCTCGTCCCACGACCCGCACGTCCGATCTGTTGCCAGAAGGACTGTTTGGTCCCCGGATACGAGTCCGTCACCGTGGCGTCCACCGACCCGATGTCGATCCCCAACTCCAGCGCGTTCGTCGAAATGACCGCGTCAAGATCACCACCTTTCAGCTGGTTTTCGACGGCTCGGCGCTTCCGCTTGCCAAGGCCTGCGTGATACGGCTCAACGTCGATGTGTCGATGACGTGGATGGTCGGTGACGGCTTCGATCGTCTGTTTTGCGCCGATCTCCGTTCCCTGTCGGGCGGTGGTGAACTGTAGGGTCTGGATCCCGTTGACCGCCAAGTGCGCCGTCACAGACGACGCCTCACGCGCACTGGATCGACGCGCCTGTTCGAATCCCTCTACGAGATCGCCGCTGCCGTCGTCGCACCCTTCGAGCGCCTCCCGGTTGAGCGGCGGCTCCCACAACACGATATCGCGAGTCCCGCGCGGCGACCCATCCTCGCTGATGACGCTGAATTCAGCCCCAGTCAATGTGGCGGCGTGCGTCGCCGGATTCCCGATCGTCGCAGTCGTGATCACGAACTGTGGATCCGAATCATAGTGCGCGAGCACGCGACGGAGCCGGCGCAGGATCCACGCCACGTGCGTCCCCATAACCCCGCCGTATTCGTGGGCTTCGTCGATCACCACGAGTTCGAGATTACTGTAGAAGCGGTGCCATCCGCGATCGTTGCTATGGCGTGGCAGATAGACGTTCAGCCCGGCCGGGTTCGTGAGGATCACGTTCGCGTTCTCACGGACAGTCTGCTTGCGCTCGTCTTTGGTGTCGCCATCGTAGGTCCCAACGTGGGTGTCGAGACCCAACTCACCGCGCAGCCGGTCGTTTACCGACTGTTCTTGATCGTTTGTGAGCGCTTTCGTCGGGAACAGACAGAGTGCGGTCGCAGCCTCGCTCGCGAGGTGATTCCGTGCGATCTGTAGCTGGTAGATGAGCGTCTTCCCCGACGAGGTCGATGTCGTAATGACCACGTTCTCGTCGGCGGCAAGCAGATCCAGCGCTTCGGCCTGATGCGAGTACAGATCGTGGCCGAGCCGCGACGCGATTGGATCCCGAAGAACGCTCCCGGGAGCGACAGTCTCGGCCGACTGGGCGTTGAGTCGTTCACTGTGGCGGATCTGTTCACGCCACTCCGGGAACGACTCTTTGAGGTGTGACTCCGAGAGGATGCCTCGGTGATGAGCAGTCCCCCCGTCGGGCAGCAGCGACGTGTTGGGTGCGGTCACGTGTTTGGATCGAGGTGTATCGGTATCAGTCATACTCACGAAAAGTCAGCAAGCGAGCCTTGTGAGCTGTTCTCACCGGTCGGTGTCTTCAGTTCTGCGTCCTGTCGCGCGGCTGTGTCGAGGTGCTCGTAGATCGTCGCAAGCGCTCGCACGTCGTCTTCGCAGTACCGTTCCAGCCGATCCCAGTCCGGTTCAGCAGTCGTTCCGGCGCCCGTCGCTCCGGCAACCTGGCTTCGGTACGCCGTGTATAGCGCGGCAACCGTGGCGCCGTCGATCCCGTTCGTCGACGGCTCCCAGCCGAGTGCCTCAGCGACGTGTTCGAGCTTGTTCGTTCGGCCTGGCAGTGCTGCGTTGCCGCCGTTCTTTGTTGTCGCCCACCACAACGCGTCGAACTGGTAGCGGTCAGTCCACCTCTCGACTAACTCAGGGTGGTGTTGCCGGAGTTGGTCGGTGATGACCGGAAAGTCGAATCTGTACCCGTTCCACGCGACGACCGGCCGGCCCGTTGCGGCGCCGGTGAGCCACGTCAGAAACGCCCTCAGGTGTGACCCATCACCGACGGCCCGTTCGCGGAAGCTCATGTAGTGACCATCCTCCGGGCCGCCGTCGAGAACGCCAATCAGCCACGCGGTCGATGGATGCAACCCGTCCGTCTCGATGTCGATAAACACCGGGTCTTGGTTGGGCAACGAGTCATCACCCGTCGGGAGGACACTGTCCGTTGCCCGTGCCTCGGCGGCTGTCCGGACGGTGTTCGCGGAGGTTCGACCCAGCCCCGACAGGTCGGTGAGTTCCCGGAGCGGCGTGTCAGCGAGTTCACCAACGGTCGTGATACCGGCGTTACGTAACGTCTCAAACCGCGCTGGGCCGATCTCTGGAACACCCCGTAAGCCGAACTGCCGTGGATCAATCTCGGAGACATCGATCGCGCCGTTTGAATAGACCGCAACAAGGGTTGCGTGTGCCGTCTCGGCTGTCGTCCCGACACCGAGGTCGGCGTTGGATGTTCCGATACCGACGAACTGTGCGTCACCATCGTCCGTCTGAACCCGTGTCGTCGTGAACCCGGCGCGTAACGCCGTCGAAAGGTGGATTGTACTCGCCGTCCACCACCGGTCTGGAATTCGGCTGCGGTAGCTGCTCACGTCAGCAAGCGTTGCCGACCGAGCATACGGATTGACAGACAACGAGACCGTCTGGTTAATCACACAGATCTGCGCGGCCGCTACCGGGGTGCCCGAACCGCCGCCACCGGACGCCCGCTCCACCTGCGTCCGAATCTGCTCCGGGGCGAGCGGCTCTTCGCCCATTGGCAGCGTTAGTACCGCACATCCACTGTCGTTTCCGACCGACACGTCCGGCCGCATCCCGGTGCCGGGTTCGAGAATGTCGACATCAAACTCCCGTCTGAGCGACGGCCCGACGACGCCGGCTTGTGGCTCCGTCGCAACGACCACATCAGGACTCAAGCTAGCAACCATCGCTGAGATGGTTCCGCGGTGGAACCCGTTCACTGCGGCCCCTGAAACCGCAAGAATTCGCGTTGGAGTCTCATCCGGGGGTGGCAACGCCGGACGGTCCGGGTTCGTTCTCCCACCGTCGGTACAACGCTGAGGTGGAGCGGCGCAGTCGGTACGCCGGGCGGAGTCTGCCCCGTGTTTCATCCCTACACGCACGTGGATCCGCGCACATATGAATCTTCGATGCGCAGCGTGAAACTGGCTAAACGGGGGGTGACCGACTGCGCACAGCCGGTGGACAATCGTACCGCCGCCCGGTCGGTGAGCTGTGGTGGCGACCGGACGCCGGATCAACACAACAGGAGGTATAGCCAGTAGGGCAGTTGGATGATGTTGGCTCCGTGTCGTTGGATGGGGTTTGTGCCGCGGGCGGTATCCCCGACAAGCACGAACCCGAGCGGAGCCTCGTATGTCTCTTGGAACTCCGCGATCGCGGCTGAAGCTTCTTCACGATCCTGTGACCGGTAGGCTACGCCGACGGGGACCGGGGTATCAGCGATCTCGAAGACGAAATCGACTGTTCCGTTCCGCCCGCGCCAGAACTGAACCGTCGGGGCTTCGTCGGTTCCTTGTTCGGCACGTATACCGTACACGAACCGCATCGTATGGTCAAACGCAGCGATGCGCGCTAACTCGGCCTCGCGGGCGAAGTCATTCTGCAGCGGTGTGGCGTCGCCGTCGGCAAGCGCAGTGACAAGCCCCGTATCGCGGAGATACAACTGGACGGACCGCGGCCGGCTGTTGTCGTACTCCGTGGTCCCCGTGAGAACATATAATTCGGCTAGTGCCGGTAGGTAGCTATCAGCGATGGTCCGCCGGTCGACGTCGAACAGTTCGACGAGGTCCTGATACCGGAACGGCTCAGCGCCCCGGTTTCGGGCGGCGAGTGCACAGATGCGTTCGAGATCTGCGATCGTCTGAATCGACTCGAAGCCGGGGACCTCCTGGTACAGGGCGTTGCGAACGTCACCGCGCAACCGCGCGTAGTCATCGGGCGTCAGATCCGCCGCCGACTCGGCCGCCCCGTCACGATCGTAGCTGATGATCCCGCCCATTGCGAGGTAATCGACGACCTGTGAGCTGATGCGCCGTTCGGCATCTGCGACGTTCTCGTACTTCTGCCGGAGCTCCGCGACGAGTGGCGCAATCTCGCCGCTCCGGAGAGCTGCTGGCAGGCTGTTTTCTCCGGTCCGGAGTGAGGTGGGGCTTACGCGAGTGTCTTCTTGTTCGAGATCCGGATACAACGTGAAGAGGTAGTCCCGAAACTTTTCGGGGAGAATAGGTTGGACATCGTAATCTTCGGCCGACACCGCGACGCTTTCGAGCTCTCGTTCGGCCTGGATGCCGGCGCTGGCGGTCACGGCGACGTGTCGTCCCGGAACGTCCTCGAGCAGTTCCACGGCGGGGGAGCCCCATCCGTCGATTGTCGGCTTGTTCGAGTGCTCAATCTGGTGGACGTCGTCAAGCAGGATGAAATGTGGGTGGTCCGCCTCTATGCGGCCGAGAACCCTGCTCTCGTAGTACCGAACTGCGCGTCGCAGCTGTTCGTCCGATTGGAGTTGATAGAGCGGGTCGGCGTCGAAGGGTAGGTACAGGAACCGTTCCGGGTTGTCGCCAGTCTCGATGCGATGGTGAATGAACTGGTGAAGGAGCGTGGTTTTCCCGACGCCCCGCCGCCCAACCAGGCCGAGAAGCGGTTGGTCCTCGAACTGGCTGCCGGACGCGTCGGGACGGGCGAGGTGATAGAAATCGCTTTTTTGCCGTGCCGGGAGTGAGAATGCTTCTGTCCCGTGTTCCCACCACGGATTATGATCGCGAAGCGCCCGGACGAGGGCGTCACCAGCGTCGATAGACATAGGTTTGTTGACTGTCTCACGGCCCTCTTCGTAATGATTGTTTCGGCTCAATACCCGACAGTGTAGCGAAGGTTACATACTACTAATCCGTCCTCCAGCGTATAGTATTCTACCAAACACACCACAAAAAACACTGTGATGAGTCTTTATTCTCTAATATCTGCTCTATCTTGCTCATTGTCGAAGCATTTATCATATCTTAGCGCACACTGATGAGTGTGAAAGTGGATAGAGACGCATCGTAATGATGATTACTCCCCTTTCGTTTCTGGGGCGAGCGCACACACTGTCGTCAACCACCCGTTGGCTGTCCGGGGAATGGCAAGCCACACAGACACCATAGATACAATGTACGCGGACATAGAAGACGGGAAGCGTCACGATATCGCGGTCGAACTCGTCACCCGGCGAGCCATCGACTGCGACGGAGAACACGTCCACCGCTTGTTGGTCACCGATCAATCGGGGAGGCAGTTCACGGTACTCGCCACGCCTGACAGCGAGGCACTCCTGGGGCTGAAAACCGGTGGAACTCACCGGATCTCGGGGCTGCTGGGCGCTGTTCCTCTCACCTCCGGAGACGACATCGGGGCTGTGTGCCCTGATTGCGGGGGGCAGCTTCGACCGGGACAGGTCGTCGATGCGGCTGGAGCAGCCGTCACGCAAGCCGCGTCACAGCTCTCTCTCGACGAACCGTTCGGAATCATCGATGTCAGAACGACCGTCCGTCGCGTTCGGGATGACCGCTCGCTGGTCAACGACTGGACGCCGATGGACGACGACAGGTCGGTCTCCCCCCCAGACTACGTCTGTGCGTCCTGCGGGTGCCGCGTCGACGCGTACGAACTTCGGGAGGCCGCCGAAACCGACCAGATGCTCGAAAATTAGGTGACGGAGAGCGCATCACCGGCGCCAGCAAGTGCTGACATGGCGAGCCCGGAGACGGTCGGACCCGCCGCGGGCGGTGCGAAAGACCTGGCCAACTTTCGGGAAAACGTCGCGAACGGGTATACGCCACAGCCGGCGGCGATCAGCGACGAGGGGCTGTTCTACGACTACCATTTCGAGACGGGGACGCGGACCGAATCGGACGCCCTGTTCGCGCCGCGCTACGCGGCTGCCGTGAGTGACCACCCGATCAGTGGGGAGACCGAACGCTACCTGTCGGTGGGGCTGGATTCGACGCTCTCGGTCGACGAGTTCGAGCGGCCCCGGCTGAATCTCGTCGCCGTCCTCGACGTCTCCGGGTCGATGGACAGCGCCTTCGACGCGTACTACTACGACGAACACGGGCGCAAGTGCGAGGCTGAGGACGATGCGGCGACGAAGCTCGACGCGGCGACCCAGTCGCTGTGTGCGCTCACCGAGCAGCTCCACGCCGAGGACCGTCTGGGGGTCGTCCTCTATCGTCTGCCGTTGTATCTTGCCCAGACGATTGGAGGTCCCGAATTATGTCGATGACTTGGCGTCCGTGAAGATTGATACTGTCGGCTATAGTCGCGTGACGTATTTCGACACCCCGGGGTGTCGAAAATCTTCACGTAGTTATAGCCGACAGTATGAGGAGAATATGCCGAGCAAACTCACGATACAGTTGATTTTCGTCATCTCTCAGTTCGTATAGTCGCTCACCGAGATCGGTGAAGCGGAAATCGTCGATAACGAGCTGATATCCCTGATTCTTGAGTCCCAGTACGACCAAGCGTGCACGTTCCTCGGGGTTTCAAGAGCTCTCGAAGAATCGCTCAGCAACGACTAACTGGAACTCCGCTTCTTCGCCTTCGTGTTCCCCAACCAGCTCGAGGACTGCTGCAAGTTTCGTGTATTCTCCGGTTTCAGTATCGAGCTGCGCCGGGCTCAACGCATCTCCGAAGGGGAAGTCAGATTCATTCCCAGTTATCAATAAGTATTATTATTCGAGCGTGTCACAGAATCCATCTCATAGTTTCCCGCGGCCCGGTTCAATCCCTCGCTCGTAGGTGGTGGTGGCAACGACGAACCGTACACAGAGCGCAAGGAGCACTTCTGTTTGTGCCTAGACGCGGCTTCGGGCGCGAACGTGCCCGAGGACGCAGTCTTTGACCACGTTGTTGGATGGTTCGACGCCTGTCCGGTGGTTGTACGTCTCGTTCAAGATGGATTGCTTCAGGTGAACATCCTCAGTGTGTTCGGTGATGCGGTCTTCGACCCTATACTCGGCAATATCAGCCGCACTAGGGCCTGCTGATGCGGTTTTGTGGGATATTCGAGTGTGGCGTGTTCGATTGCCCGGTTCGATTGCCCGGTTCGATTGCCTGTTCTGATTGCGTCTGCTCTTTCACCGACCCGGGGGCATTGGGGGTCGATGGAAAGCACTGAGCGAGCCTGGCCGTCTGTGCGTCTCTAATGGCCGATATGGCTATGCTTTCAGACGGACCCTTAGGTGGGTGAAGCTCCCTAATCGATGTTTTGGGTTCAGATATCATAACGGTAACCGTCTGTGTGAAAGCGCAGCGAAGCGAGCACCCTGGAACGTCTCGCGTGTGTCAAATCGAGGAAAGCGGACTTTCCGACGGAATCCGGCAGGGCGTGCGGGACCAACATACTTTATTCGATACTGTCCTGTGGTTGATGTATGACACGCGAGCCGCGTCGCTCTCGCTTCCCGCGCCGGCGGTTCCTTACGGCAGTCGGAATCGCGGGCGCTGCGGGGTGTGCCTCGTCCGGTGGAGACGACAGCGGCACCGACGGAACCGGCAGCGGGGGCGGCACGGCCGCCACGCCTGTCGGCGGGGCCGACAGCGAGTCCGACCATTCGACTTCGGCGGACGGCCCTGATTGGGAGGCCCCGAGTGACTCGCCTCAGGTCGACTTACAGGTTGAGACGCTGATCGAGAACCTCGAGATTCCTTGGGATATGTCGTTTACCGGCGACGGATCGCTGTACCTGACCGAGCGCACGGGGCGGGTCGTGACGTTCGACTCCGGCGATGTGTCCGAGATCGCCCGTCCGCAGGACGCCATCAACGCTGGAGCCCTGGAGCCGGGGAGCGAGGAGAAACCGTGGTGGGTCGACGGTGGCGAAGGCGGAACGCTCGGGATTGCAGTCCATCCCGCGTTCCCCGACGAAGAGTACGTCTACGTCTACTACACCGCGACGAACGGTGAGCGGAAAAACCGCGTGGTCAGGATGGATGTCCGTGCCGACGACCCAGCTGCGACCGAAGAAGTGCTCGTCGGCGGAATTCCGGCGAACGATTTCCATAATGGCGGGCGCGTGCGCGCAGGCCCTGACGGAAACCTCTGGATCACGACTGGCGACGCCGGCGCGCCCGAACGGGCCCAGGACCCGTCGTTTCTCGGCGGGAAGATACTGCGAATTACGCCCGAGGGCGACCCGGCACCAGGTAATCCGGACCTTGGCGGGGACCCGCGGGTGTTCAGCTACGGTCACCGCAACCCACAAGGGATCGACTGGCTGCCCAGCGGCGTCCCCGTCGCGACGGAGCATGGTCCGACCGGACACGACGAGGTAAACGTTCTGCTGCCGGGGGCCAACTACGGCTGGAACGTCGCACGTGGGGGACCCGACAATGACCGGTGGGATTCCTACACAGCACACGAAGAGTTCACTCCGCCGGTGCTCAACACCGGTCCGGGCACAGTCTGGGCCCCGACGGGCGCGACGGTGTACACCGGCGACGCGATTCCGGCGTGGCAAAACCGGCTCGTCGTCGGGGGCCTGATCAGCCAGTCGATCTGGGTTGTTACCATCACGCCGTCGGGCGGTGAGTTGCCCCCTGTCGGCGAGGGGGGACGGCGGTACGACGCCGACTGGATGCACCCGGACTACACCGCGACCGCACACCGCTTCCTCCAGGACGAACTCGGCCGCGTCCGCCACCTCGCCCAGAGTCCGGAGGGAGAGCTGTACGCCATCACATCCAACCGTGACGGCCGCACACGCGGGAAATTCCCTCGCGAAACCGACGACGTTCTCGTCCGGCTGACAGTCCGCTAAAAATATCGGTGCAGTGATAATTACGGAACGCGGTGCAAGGTACAGGGTATGTACTCAGCAAGGGCGGGCCTGTGTGACAGCCAGTCGTTTTCTGCCTACCAGCGGCGGGTGACCCGCACCGACTCGCGTGTATCAGGAGCGACGCTGGTGCACTCGTCGGATGAACAATCTACATCAACTGGAGAAGGGCCACTTTTGACCGTATATTTATATATGTGAAACATAACAGATTTCACAACCTGAGCGTGGGAGTGACTCGGCCGCACTGGTTCGGTTCCGAGACCCCCAAACGGTTGACGGCCAACAGACGAACGTCAAACCTCGTCGGCTGCCACGGTCAGTACCCAGATTACGGCTTCTCACGTGTGCGAGGGGGATCAAGCACGCCGGGGGGCGGGCGATCACCAATGAATCCACCGACCGACGACGAGACGGGCGAGCATAAGTATCCTGACCGACTGGCGAACCGTGACCCGACAGACAGCGACTGGGTGTATGGTCTCGTTTTGCTGACGCTCGTCGCTCTCGCCGTGGCCGGCGCGACCACGGCCGGGGGTGCGGGCGCGACGACTGACACGGTCGATGGCGGTGACGAGGGGGCGTCGCTCGCGGCCGCAACGAGTAGCCACCCGGTCGCCAAGTGTTCGGTCTCGGATACGAGCGTCCAGCCTGGAGAATCGGTGACGCTCGATGCTTCAGCATCGGAGAATGTCGACGACTACCAGTACGACAAGTTCGGTGGTAGTTCGTTCGGTGGGTATACCACCCAGAGTTCGCGGACGGTTTCGTACGCCGAGCCGGGGACCTACGACCCCCGGGTGAAGGTGTGGTCGTACAGCGATAGCGAGGAGAGCGATATCGCGGCTTGTGGCACGGTCACCGTGAGTGACCCGACGCCAACACCCACACCCACGCCGACGATCACTGCCACGCCGACGCCAACACCCACGCCGACGGTCACTGTCACGCCGACGCCAACACCCACGCCGACGATCACTGTCACGCCGACACCCACACCCACGCCGACGATCACTGTCACGCCAACACCCACACCCACGCCGACGGTCACTGTCACGCCAACACCCACACCCACGCCGACGGTCACTGTCACGCCGACGCCAACACCCACGCCGACGATCACTGTCACGCCGACACCCACACCCACGCCGACGATCACTGTCACGCCGACACCCACACCCACACCGACGGTCACTGTCACGCCAACACCCACACCCACGCCGACGATCACTGTCACGCCGACACCGACTTCCACAGTGGGTACATCGGGACCGAAAACCACTAGCGAAGAGGCGCCCGGCTTCGGCGTGGGGGCCGCTATTCTGGCTTTGTTGAGTGCTACCCTTTTTGCAAGACGTAATCTCGACTGAGCATCAACTGATTTTCAAGCCGGGGTCACCTTCGTCACCGAGTGGTAACGCCACTGTATCGGCCGCTCTCACCGAGCCGGTACCTCAGACCCGCCGGGTGGTGGGGGCAGTGAAGCGACAAGACACTACGCTTGACGAGCTGGATCAAATAAAGGCAATATTCGAAAGTGATAGGTCAGCACGATTGAGCTTAATACCGAGTTTCATCAGTAATCTCGGTGTCGCCTCTCGTTCCACAAACTCTAGTTCAATCTCGTTTAAACAGCCGTTGATACTGTCGGCTATAGTCGCGTGACGTATTTCGACACCCCGGGGTGTCGAACATCTTCACGTAGTTATAGCCGACAGTATGAGGCGGTCGTTTTCGGGCATAGATCACTCAGAAAACGAACCGCCTCGCTCTTCATCCTTATCTGAACACCGCCCGCTGGGATGGATTTATGTGATGGGTATCTGGGCGCTACCCGAAACGACTACTCAGTCATCCGGAGTTTGTCATTCCGCCATCGACGTACAGTGATTCCCCACTGACGTAGGACGCGAGATCGCTCGCGAGGTAGAGTGCGGCGTCAGCCACATCCTCCGGTTGGCCGAGTCGGCGCAGCGGGATCGTCTGGCGATAGCCCTCTTCGGCTTCTGTCCCGACGATTTCGACGTCCTCCTTGAGCATCGCCGTCGCGATAGCGCCCGGATGGATCGCGTTCACCCGGATACTTTCCGGCCCCAACTCGTCAGCGAGCGCGTACGTCATCAGCCGGACCGCACCTTTCGACGTACAGTAGGTGACAAAGCCCGCACTTCCTTCCAGACCGGCGTTACTCGACATGTTGATAATGCTCCCGCCGCCGTTCTCTGCCATCTTGCGGGCAGCATACTGTGCACCGAAGTAGACGCCCTTGACGTTGATGTCCATCATTTGGTCAAAGGCGTCTTCACTGGTGTCGATGAACGTCTCCTCGCGGAAGATACCCGCGTTGTTCACCATCACGTCGATGCCTCCGAACTCGTCCGCGGCATCAACGGCGGCTTCGAGATCGTTGAGGTTCGTCACGTTACACTCTACGTACGTCGCATCCACGTCATACTCGTCGGTGACGAGTTCGTGAGTCGGTGTGCCACCCTCTCGCGGTGTTTCCTGAATATCGGCGGCAACAATGTCTGCACCCTCCGCGGCGTATGCCTCCGCGATAGAGCGTCCGTTGCCGCTCGAACCACCAGTGATCACGGCCGTCTTCCCGTCAAGCAGGGGACCTGACATAGCGTATACAGTAAGTCCTTCTTTCTACATAAATCTTTGTGATATAGTCGAGATCCGCGTCAACCTAGAGAACGAGTCGGAGGAGCTCTGCGTGTCTATCCCGGGACTCGACCGCCGCAGCGGATCTACCAAGTGGATGAAGCCGAGCCTGCACGGATCCCTGCCGATCAGCCGGCGGAAAACGCCACCCAAACCGCGAGACAGCAGCGTTATGATAAGTGAATGCTAAATTGCCGTAATATCAACTGTTCTGCCTTGTGAGGCACTGAAACCGCCGCTGAGTCAAACCCCGAGGCGTCACCGTGTCGGGTCGGCACCACACCTGCGGGCGGATACAAATCCGAGAGTCTCAGCGATCCAGACGGTGGTTGAGTCGGCCTCTCACACACGTCAGAGCTGCTCTACAGTTCGGGACCCGATACGCTGGTCTCTGACCAGCATATCGACCTGATACTCCGTCTCAAGACGCTGGAGTGCGGTATCAGCGTCCTTCTCTAACTCACGTATTTTTCGGAGGAGGTTGCTGTATCGGTCGTCTTTTGCTAGCGCTGTTCTGTCAAGGTTCGCTTCTAACGTGGCTTTTCTCGCGGTGAGTGAGAGAAATTCTGTGAGTGAGTCTTCGTATGTGAGAACCAACTCTGCGGCTTCCACGGCTTGAAGCAGTGTTGTCCGGTCAGTTGGTTTGAGAAGATACTCATCCACAGCAATGGAAGCTAACTCTTCCGTTGGCTGAACGGCTGTTACCATGATCACCTGCTGGGCGTCACCGTTTTCGCGAATTGAGTGGAGCACATCCGTGCCGGAAAGTCCCGGCATCTGACGATCCAAAAGGACAATGTCAATCGACTCCTCGGCGAAAATCTCCAGTGCATCTTCCCCGGAGTAAGCCACATAAACCTCAAACTGCTCCTGTAACCAAATACCAAACAGGTCAGCGAGATCCTGTTGGTCATCAACGATGAGAACAGTACTGGACCGGTTCATTCGCTCTCGCTTACGCATCCCGTTCGACAATGACACGCACCGCTGATCCGTATAGAACCGTCACGAGAGCGTCCTGAAAGAGAAACTCCACAGAGGGCATGTGGCTCGTCTTCTCAACTGCACGGGTTTTGAACAAGCCGTCGAGCTTGTCTACATCGACGAACTCAAACACTGGGGGAGATTCGCTGAGGTCCGGCCAGTCGTTGACCGCTTCAATGAGCGTTTCAATAACCGCGTCCGAAACGCGAACGGGTCTGTCGAATTCGCGCACAATCTGGGAATCCGTACTCCATCCAGTGGGTTCAGACCTTCGGTGCGGAGAGCTCTGGGCCATACGTAATCCATCTATCCTACTATCAAGTGTCTTCTACCCACTGATATTGGGTTATCAAATTTGACACCTATATGGAGAGGTTTGTCGGTTGCAGCCGCGGCTTCGGACGCCGACGGACACGGCAGCCCGGTTACCACGGACTGTGCTCTCGCGGCGGGTTACGGATCGGTCGTGTCCTCATAGAGCGTCGTAAGCAGGTTATACTCAGCAGCCCGAAGGTGCTGGTTGAACGTTGACTGTGCGATATCGAGGGTCGTGGCAATCGACGTCGAATCGGTGTCTCGCGGCCAATTAAAGTATCCTGCGTAGAGCGCCGTCTGCAGGACTTCTTCCTGCCGGGCGGTAAGAGCCTGATTGAGGCGTGCTGACAGAGCGGTGTTGGTCTCTGCCCGCTCACTGTCCAGTTTGGATAACAAGGTGAGGTCGCTGTAGTCTTGCCGGAGTGAATCCAGATACTCCCCGATGTCGACCGTGAACGGAACGGTTACTGAAGCAACAATCTGGTTGGACTCCGGGGCGCTGGTGAGTTGATTTATCGCAACTCCCTGGTCGGTCAGCTTCTCACAAAGGCCGCTGTTCCGCACCGGAATTTTGCAGTAGACCCGGTTTCGAGTGTCGCTCAGAACGACTGTCTCCGGATCGAAACCAGCCGCCTCGAACGCTTCGGGAGTCGTGTTCTCTCCGGTCAGGCGCGCGAACAGGAGGTGGTGTGGCTTATCAGTCAGGACATCCAACACTTCAAGATCTGTCTCCATATCCGAAACGAGGGTTGCGAGACCGGTGTCATCCGCAAACTGGATCTCGAGAACTGTACCCCCACCCGATAGAAGCGCTGCTTTTTGACGGAGTGCTGATATCCCGTGACCGATGATCTGACCGAGCTCTGTGAGGGCTGTCACCTCCTCTTCGGCGAAGGCGTTTGGCAGTTTGGAATGGACTTCCAAGACGCCGAGGGTCGAAGCCTCACTCTGCAGTGGCGCAGCCACAATCGAGTGGGTCCCATTTTTGAGTGCTTCCTGTTCCCACTCCGTTTCGGAGCGGGCGGTCATTAGGTCGCTCTCTACGACCGAATCTTCGATCCTGTAAGCCCGTTCAGCAGGTGGTAGTGTGGAGTCACTCCCGTTGGTGCTGTCGTCTGCCGGACTGTTGTCCGCGCCCACGTGTTGATACGCAAGCGAGTCCGTTTTTGCTCTGACCTCGATCGTATTCGTAGCAATGTCTTTGCTGCCGACCCACGCCCCGCTAACCGACTCCAGGCGGGCCAGAGCAGTACACACCTCTTGCTCCAGTTCTTCTCGGGTATTTGCACTGATGACCGTGGAACTTATCGACCGTATCAGTGTGTTGATTCGATCCAGGCGTGTCAGCCGTTCGTTTTGCTCGTTTAACCGCTGGTCGCGTTCCCGAAGAGTCGCCTCTTGTGCTGTCCGTTCGAGTGCGCTCGCTGCGTTCGCTGCTAACGTTTTTGCCAGTTTGGTTCTCCGTGCGGGGACCTCTGGCGTTGTGGTTGTCCCCACTAGCAGCACCCCCTCCGATTCTAGTGAGTAGAGTCGCCACGACTGGAACTGTTCTGTCAACCACTGCGTTGGTGGGGTGTCTGCAACGTCTTCGGGACCCAGCTGTTCCGTTCGAGTCACATAAGCCGTCCAGATCGGTGTGTCCCCTTCAGAGACGGGGGGAAGTTCGATGTCAGTCGCCTCCGCTGTTGCTGCGTGTTTGAGTGGGACCAAGCGCCCCGTGTGGTCTTCTCGCGTATACACCGCCGCAAACTCGAACCCGAGTGTCCCGACTGCGGCGTTTGCCACGGTCTCGCCGATGGTACGTTCCGAGTCCGCTGTCATTAGATCGCGGGAAACCGCATGCAGGTCCTCAAGCTGTTGTTCATACGCGTACCTCTCTGTGATGTTGTGGTAGTGTTCGATCCGCCCACCCGCGTAGAGACCGGTCTGAATCGGCCCGCTCCAATACTCCAACCATTGTTGCGCTCTCGACGCCGTCCCAGGAATACGGACAATGGCTTCGACCTCGGAGTTCATGTTCTCTAAAGAACGCGTCACGAGGTCGGACAGCGCCTGCTCGTCCGCGGAATACCCACGGTAAGATTCGGACGCAACTCGGCTGTAGTCGGCCCCCTGCATAGCAGCTCTATCAACCCCGAGTAACTCTTCTGTGGTCTCGTTTGCCCACACCACCTGTCCGTCGCGATCAACAACAACGATCCCCTCCTTTGATGTGTCTAGTACATCTTCGGTGAGAGACTGGTACTGCTGTTGTTCCCTGCGCTCTGCTGCTGTTCGTTGCAAGCGTTCGATAGCCACCCGAAAATCCCGATCCGACAGGTTCTGGAAATACCGTTCGACTTTATTTTCGAGCGCTGTGATTTGCTCCGTGAGTGACCGATACTCCGGGCTCGTTTCGAGGGTATCTGCGTCCACGGCGGCTTCCAACGTCGATTGGCGTTCTATCAGTGAGAACAGCTCTTGTAGGTCCTCGTTGTACTCTGCACGAGTGAGCATCTGTGAGATAACGTCTTCAAGTTCGTCAGCTTCAATCGGCTTTTCGAGATACGCATCGAATCCCATTTTGACGATGTCGAAGTCCGGTGTCACTGCAGAGACAATGGCCACTTGACAGTCCGAGGTGTGCTGTTTGAGTCGCTTGAGAACCTCTCCGCCGGATAGCCCGGGCATCATCCGGTCTAAAAGGGCGATATCGACGGTCGCATCGAACGTGTCTAAGGCATCTTCGCCGGAGTATGCAGTTTCAACAACATAGCGGTCGCTGAGCCACTCCGCGTACAGATCAGCCAAACTCTGGTCATCCTCAGCGATCAGGATTTTTGTTTGTTCGTCGGCACTCATGTTCTAAGACACGCTTCCCAGTTGCGGTGGGTTCTCTTGGGCCGGTTTCGTCGGAATTTCGAGTGTGATCTGGCTTCCCTCTCCCGACGTCTCGACTGAAATCGACCCACCCGCACGAGTCACAAGCGCCCGCACCATCCACAGTCCGAGCCCCTGTCCGTGACTCAGTGGGGTTTCCTCGCCAGTTTCGAGCAGCCGTTGCTCCATTTCCGGGAGTCCGGACCCGGTATCGGAAACACAAATGTCTACCCACCCTTCATCGGGCTGTGAGACACTGATCTGCACAGCTGGCTCGTCACTATCGCTCGCTGTAATGGCGTTTGCAACGAGCTCAGAAACAGCTGTGTCCAAGTCACCCGGGATTTGTGATTCGATACGGCCGTCGGCTGTGACTGTGACACTCGAATCGGGGTGTTGTGCTTCTGTTTCGTGTTGGATGGTTTCGAGTAGTTGTTGCACACTCTGGTGGGAAGCGAGAGCACTCTCGCTCGTGAGCGTGTTCTGGAGCTCTTGGGTCTTGTTTGCCATTCTTTCCCACTTGTCGAGAATGTCACGGATCGTCGCAGCGCGCTGGTCGCCGGTTTCTGTATTTACGTCCGATGCAAGCAGCTCGACGTACCCACTCAGCTTCGTCAGATCATTCCGGATGTTGTGCCGCATAATCCGGTGTAAGACTTGGACGTGCTGCCGACGCTGTTCTTGATCTGTGATATCCCGTGCCTCGAACACCAGGAAGCTAAGCTCGCCGTGCTGGCTTTCGACCGGCTTGACCGAGAAGTCGAAGTTGGCGAGTCCATCAACACCTTCTGCTTCCACGTCGAACCGAACGAGCGACCCCGAAGATGCTTGCGTGACTGCCTGTCTGATTTGGTTTTGCACGTCGGACGAATGCGCGAACAGCGGACACTCCCAGAGTGGTTCGCCTTTGCTCTCCGCTGCGCGCACGTCGGCGAACTCGATAAGGGGGTCGTTGAGTTCGAGAATGTCCCCGTTCTGTTTCAGCAGTCCCGTCAGTTGGAACGTTTGATTGAAGACGGATTCGAATTTCTTTGTTTGTTCTCTTATGTCGCTGATGTCGCGTATGTACACCAGAAATCCACCAATTGAGTCATCATCAAAGAGATTCCGTCCACGTGCCTCTACGGTGACCCACCGGCCACGCTCGGTCCGTACTTGGAACTCCAACTGGACAGTTGAATCAGAGTCCTCGACGGCAGTAAAGAATGCTTCCATGGCACGTTCCCGGTCCTCAGGGTGGATGTAATCGAAGACGCTCTCTTGTTCCAACTGGGCTGGGTCGTATCCGAGAACCCGTTCAGCGGAGCCACTGAGATAGGTGAAACGCCCATCGCGATCCAGAATGGACACGACGTCGACTGATTCCTCAACGAACCGCTCTGTTCGCCGCCGCCGCTGATGCAGGTTGGTGAGGTCTCTGACAACCATCCCGTATCCCAGAAACACCCCGTCTTCGGTTTGAAGCGGGACGTATGAGACTTCAGCGGGAAACGACGATCCGTCCTGACGGACTCGTTGTCCTCTGTGGGTGCTTTCGCCTGCGAGTGATGCCTGTTTCAGTAGCCGATCGGCAATCTCACGCCTTTGCTCCGTTTGGGGGTGCAACTCTGCTGCCGGCATACCGATCGCGGTCTCCTCGTCATACCCAAGGATGTCGGCAGCGCCGTCGTTCCAACTGTCGATCCGTCCCTGGTCGTCAAGCAGCACAAAGGCGTACTCTTCGAGACTCTCCGAGAGGATCTCAGATCGCTTCCGCTCCTGTTGGATCTCCTGAATCCGCCGCTTTTTCTCCGTGATGTCTGTTGCAGTCGCGAGAAGCCGCTCTCCACGCTCATCATCGGGTATCAGAACAGCGTCTGTGTGTATCCATCGGGTTTGTCCGTCAGCAGTACTAACTCTGAAGTCCGCAGACAAGTCGTCAATCTCGTCGACCCGTTGGAGTGCATCGTCAATACGGTCCCGGTCTTCGGGCGCGACAATCCGTATGAACTCCTCGTAACTGTCCGGATCATACCCGAGTAAATCGACAAGTGTCTGGTCGAACGACACCGTATCCGTCGCGAGACGCCACTCTGCAATCCCGGTGTTCGTTCCGGAAAGAACCAATTCGAGTTTCCGGTTCTGTTCTGCCAGGTTCCGAGTCCGTTGTCTCCGGGTTGTTACGTCCTGTTGTATGCCAATGAACTTCGAAAGCGTCCCGTCTGCGTCGGTGACGGGCGTGACAGACAACCGGTTCCAGTATTCACTCCCGTCTTTTCGGTGGTTTTTCAATTCCACTGTCACCGGTTCGCCGGCCGCAATCGCTTCTTGAAGCTTCAACAGTTCGTCCGGGTCTGTCTCGGGTCCCTGGAGAAACCGTGGATTGCGGCCTAAGACGTCGGCCTCCTGGTAGCCCGTGATGTCGGTGAACCCTTTGTTTATGTACTCGACCGGGTTGTCCTCTCGTTGCGGGTCGGTGATCATAACCCCAACATTCGAGGAGTCGATTGCTTGCTCTTTGAGTTCGAGTTCGCGCTCCCGTTGCTGTTTTGCGGTCTCATCGCGCACAGTACAGACGAGGGGACCATCGTCGATGATGGTCAGCGAGATCTCGACCGGAAGCGACGTCCCGTCCGGCCGTGTTCCGGTTACTTTGCCCCGCCAGTGACCCTCCGACTCGAGAACGGGGAACGCCTCTGACTCGAGACGCTCCACTTCGTCGTCGTCGTAGAGCATCCGCCAGGAGTTCCCGAGGAGTTGGTCGGTGTCGTCGAATCCGTACATCTCAACGTGTGTGTCGTCGACGTAGGTGTACGATCCATCCTCGAGAATGGCGAAACCGTCTTTGGCATCCTCGACAGCCTGCTGGAACGTTTCCAGTTCGCGACGACGTTGCTCGCGGGGCGTAATATCACGGCTCGAAATGACGAGTGATTCAACTCCTGAGTCCCCAGTCACAGGACGGATGGTACCGGTAAAGAACCGGGTCTCACCGTCCTGTGCCGGGTATTCGGACCGGAAACTGACGTATTCGCCCGACGCCGCTCGATTGATCCAGTCCTGCATCTCGTCCTGCAGAGTCTGAGAGTGCGACCACCACTCAGCCTCCCAAATCGGTTCCCCCACCACCTCGTCTTTACTGTGCGAAACGTACTCCAAGGACGTTTCATTCACATCGATCAGTTCCCCGGTGGTGTCCAGTAATCCGACCAGCATCTCAGGATCTTCGAACACCGACTCGAAACGCCGCTCATTCTCCCGAAGTTCCGCTTGCCGCCGGTGTTTTTCAGACACGTCGCGGACAACACAGACGATTCGGCCGTCTTCCAGGCGTGTCAGCGATAGTTCGGTCGGGAACTCTCCCTTGCCTTCCGGAGAGGCAGTTACGGTCCCTCTCCACTCTCCGTCGGATCGGAGCGCCGAAAGCGCCTCGTCCTCTATGCGCTCGATTTCAGCGGCATCAGTGTACAACTCTCCCCAGGTCTGTCCGAGTAACTCGTCTGGGTCATCGAACCCGTACATGTCAGTGTGCGTTTGATCGACGTACGTATACTCCTCGTCGTCCAGGATGGCAATCCCATCACTCGCGTTCTCGATGGCCGATTTGAATGACTCCAGCCGACGCTGGCGCTCTCGTTGTTCCGTGACGTCTCGCGCGACCGTGTGTACGTAGCTTGTCCCGTCCCGCTCGATACCACGGTTCGAAAACTCAACATCGATTTGGGTGTTGTCGCTCCGAAGCAGTTCGGCTTCGTTGGTTGCTGGGTCGCCGGCGAGTATTTGATCGTGGTACTCCTGGTAGCCATCTACGTCGACTTCCTTGCGGAGGTCCGGGATGCGCATCGAGAGGAGTGCTTCCCGATCGTACCCGGTCAACTCGCAAGCGGCCCGATTCACTTGGACGAGATTCGCGTCCGAATCACTGATGAAAATAGCGTCGTTGGAGCCTTCAAACAGCGTGTGTGCCCAATCACGTTCAGCCTGCAGGTGCTCGTGTTGTCGGATTCGTGAGATCGCAGCTTCGAGAGTTGAGGCGACGAGTTTTGCCAGTTCAAAGTCGCTCTTGCTAAAGGCATCAACTTCGGTGGCTCCGACGCTCAAAACGCCGAAATCAGAGATTGGCACGATGATTTCGCTCCGAATCGGGCTGTCCGGGTTGTGCGTGGCGTCAGCCTCGTGGACATCACCGAACGCTTTCGGATGATCCTGTCTGTATACGCGCCCGGCGAGAGAGTCGGTTGGGAGGCGAGGTGCATCGCCGATCACCTCGTGTGCCTCGGCTGATTCGGCGATTGGGCACAGTTCGTTGCTCCCGTCGTCGAACTCCCAGATCGCCGAAAGGGGCGCATCAAAATTGAGATCCAGCATTCGGACGGCAACGACAGAGACGTCCTCGATAGAACTGGCTTGGTTCAGTTCCGAGGACAGTTCAAGAAGTCCCGAAGGGGTGTGTTCCGTGTACGTGTCTCCATCGCTCATACATCAGGTTTTGTGTTTCCGCCGTATTATATTTTCGCTTAGATAAGGATTTGTATAGGTACCAGCAGAATCAGATCAATAAGTATAGGGTGTAGTTACTTATCGCCGAGAATCAGTTGTGGTAACGAAATGTCAACGGAATCGGTTGAGGTTCTCGGGCGGAAATACAGTGTGGACATACTGCGGGCGGCGAAAGAACCTCGGTCAGTCGGTTGGCTGAGTCAAAAGCTAGACGTTCCGATTGCCACCTGTTACCGACGTGTGAAGGAACTCGCCGAAAACGGGTATTTAGAAGAAGTCACTGGGGACGAGGGCCGGGATAGAACGCAGTACCGTCGAACCGCCGATAGCGTTGAGGTCAACTTCGCGTCTGATCTGTTACTGAGTGACCCCCTGTCTGGTGAGACTCGAGACCTACCGAGGGATACGGTGCCGTTAGATTCCGTTACGCTTGGTGAGTTCTCACAAGCGATCGGTTGTGTCGAAGACTACTTCGGAGAGTCAATCGACGACGTTGCTGTGCACGCACCCATTTCTCGCCGACGGCTCGTCGCGGTGTTGGCACGCGCCCAGCATTCGGGTCGCCAGCTCGACAGTGATCGACTCGCTGACAACGGTGAGATCGTCCATCAGTCGGGCGATGAGACGCTCTTTTGGCTTGATGATGATTTCTGGACGAATCTGGGCGGGCTCTACTACCTGCGCCCCGACGAGGGACGAGCGGCCAGGGAAGTCCACCGGCGGCTCATCGAGACGGTTAGTAGCGGTGTCGCCGATCATAACCGCGAGCGCGATCCGTTCGTTCTCATCAACTGAGATTCTGTTCTTGGCTACAGCCGAAGACATCCGCACGCTCTGTTCTGGGGGGACAGCAAGGATTCATCCAGTTTTCGATCGAAAGATTGGAACGGAATCAGCGGCGACGCCAAGCGACGTATCCACCCACTACAGCAAGAATAACCACGATAGCTGCTATCGACTGATAGACTGTCGATGCGGGATTCTGCCGGGCATCCGTCTTTAGCTAAACGAAGAACCGAAGTACAGCAGTAGCTTATCACGGCCTCTTTGCGAGACGGTGAGGAAGCCGAGTCTGTGCACGACAACGGCTTCTTAACCCGAATTATGCGTCGGCTCACTACGCTTTTTCCATCTGAGTTACTTGAAGAACACGCCGAGGAACTCGGCGTAGTCGAGCGAGAGGGCAAGCTACAGATTCCTGTCCTCGTGTGGGCGCTCGTGTTCGGCTTCGCCGCGGGCGAAAGCCGAACACTCGCTGGATTCAGACGCAGCTATAATTCCACAGCCGACGAGACGATCTCTCCCGGCGGCTTCTATCACCGACTGACGCCGTCACTTGCAGAATCTCAGAGGAGTTGACACTCCCTGTGATACAGGGTTCACCTGTCTTGACCGATTCGTGGTTACGATTCGTTTTCCGATTTCGTGTGGAACGATGCCGCCGAGTCGAAGCTTGTGAGTTCGTCGATCCGCTGTTCAAGCTCCTCAATCTCGGTCTGAAGCTCTTGGGTATCCTCATCCGTGGCAGCTAATTGATCTTTCAGTCCTCGGAGCCGCGTCTCTTTGCTGTCCTCATTTACCTCGGCCTTCCGCACGTATTCGCTTTCGTTGATCTCGTATACGTCACGCTCGCTGAGTTCCACCACGTCGAGCGCATCGTCCACCTTGCTGGCATCCACGCTTGTGACGCGCTCGCGCTCAATCCCGGCGTCTTCCAACACATTCAGGACTTCCTCGTTGTCCTTTAGCGATCGATTTCGCCGTGTGGTTCGCTGGACGGATCCATACTGCGCGGAGACAGGGTGATCGTGGTGAAGTCGTGGGAGCAGAACACTTCGCACGTCTTGACGGAGATCGTTCGCGTTTCGTTGCACGTCTGAGAGGAGCGTGTAGAGGTTCACCAGTGCGGGCGTGTCCATCCCGTCGAGACTGGTTGGATCGTGACGTTCGAGCGCGTCGATCAGTAACAGTGCGTCAGAGTACACGGATATATCGGGTTCCACTCGGTCGCTCTCATCGCTAACACCGTCGTGAGTGTCGACTAACGGGGCACTCGTTGGCGACTCACTTTCGGTGAGCATCCCGTCTTGATCATCGATCGAAAACCGGGGGTGGAGACTCAAAATAGTCGCGTAGGGTTCGGCATCCGCGGGAAGGTTAGCAAGCTCGAAGTTCCCCCACCCCTCGGTAACGCGGTCATACAGCGTCTCGAACTGCTCACGCTGGAGTGGCACGGTTCCAGTGTCGTCGCGGTACTCGACGAGGATGCGATGCTCTTGGACGCCCGTGATACGGAATGGCTTCCGAGAGAGCGGTGTGCGAAGGGTCGCATCCGGTGGCAGGTCCTCAACTGTTTCAACGAGGTTGTGCCAACTCGCGCTGAACGTCATATCGGAGAGATACCATACCGATGAGGAAAAGCCCACGGACGACCCCGTCAGGAATCGTGTGTCGCTGTCCTGATCAGTAGTCAGGTCGATTGCGATCAGCGTTCGAAGCAGGTGTCCCAACTGTTCTATGACACGCTAACTTGTACAGCATCGGCAGGGATTTCATACAGTTTCACTTCTAATCGCAATGGCCTGGGCGTTGAGTCGACCATCGGTGGGACGTGCAGGCCAAAACCGCAGGACAGAAGCCGAACTCGGATGCTCCGTCAGGGATTCGAACCCTGGTCCTTGCCGTGAGAGGGCAAGATGATTGGCCGGACTACACCAACGGAGCGCGCTGGCAATTTCGAGTATCCCTGGAGTGGGTAAAACGGTTCCGTTTTGTCGCCAACCGGCGCCGCTCGGGTGCTCAGGATCCGGGCGGGTTACTCCCCGCTTTCGCTGTCGTTGTCGGACTCCGGCGCGTAGTCGTCGAGCACGGCGTTGATGTCGTTCTCGGGGACCGACCGGTACCCGTCGGCGGAGATTGTCGCGACAGTCATGCTCGCGGCGTTGAGTTCGTCGTCGCTCTCTAGGAGCGCTCGTACCGCCACCTCAACGCCGCCGTCCAGCGTGAGGTCCTCGGACCACTCGGCTTCGAGGAACTCTTGGATATCGTCGCGGCCGGACCCGATCGCTACGGCACGCCACTCCTGCGGCGCACCCGAGGGGTCGGTCTGGAAGAGCCGGGGTTCCGCACCCGGCTTGCCACCGTCCATCCCAGCGACTAAGAGTGCGGCGCCGAAGGGGCGCGTCCCGCCGATCTGTGTCGTCTCCTGAATCTCGTCGGAAAGGGTCTTGGTGAGCGTCTCAACACCGACCGGCTCGCCGTACCGAAGCCGGTTCCGCTGGGCGCCGGTCCGCGCCCCCTCGATCAGCCGACGGGCGTCCGCGACGTGGCCAGCCGAGGCCGCGCCGAGGTAGTCGTCGAGTTTGTGAAGCTTCTCGATGCTATCGCCCTCCATCAGGGAGGAACTGGTGTGGCGCTGTGCGGCGAGCACGACGCCGTCGGCCGTCCGGATGCCCAGACTCGGCGCGCCGCGTTTGACCGCCTCGCGGGCGTATTCGACCTGATAGATCCGGCCGTCCGGGGAGAAAAGCGACGTGCCCCGGTCGTACGCCTGCTGGTCGTTTTGGTTCATCTACCCGGATTCGGGTCCGGGGACGGATAAAGCCACCACCGCCACACGATATTACCGGAACCGCCAGCCGCCGGCCGCACTCGCTGTCAGGCCGACTGCCCGTTGCGTCGCCGGTAAGTCACGAAATCGAACGCGTCGCGCTCGTCACGTTCGATTTCGATCCACTCGTCGGGATCGAACGCCGGAAACCGAGTGTCGCCAGGGTAACTGTCGTGGATTTCAGTGAGCACGAGGCGGGTGGCACGCGGGAGAAATTGGTCGTACACCCGCCCGCCGCCCGCGACGTACGCGGTGTCGACTCCACGCGCTTGCGCGTCGGCGTCGGCGCGATCGATCGCTTCCGAAACGGAGTTGGCCACCACCGCACCCGGAGGCAGGTCCAGCGACTGGGTGGTGAGCACGACGCTTGTCCGGCCCGGGAACGGCTCGCCGAGCGCGTCCACCACCGTCTCGTAGGTCCGCCGACCCACGATCACGGGGTGCCCGGTCGTTGTGCGTTTGAAATACGCCAGATCCTCGGTGAAATGCCACGGCATCCCGTTGTCCCGACCGATCACTCGGTTCTCCGCCACCGCGGCGATCAGCGCGATGTCAACGGACGAACCGGTAGCGGCGTCGGTCACTCCGCCACCCCGAACCGGATGCCGGGCGCGGGATCGTACCCCGAGAGCTCGATGTCGTCGACCGAGAGGTCCTCGAGCGGAACGTCCGCGACCTCGATCCCGGGGCGCGCCCGAGGCTCACGCGCACACTGCTCCAGTAACCCCGGCACGTGGTCGTCCCGCCCGTGGCCTTCGGGTTCGGGGGGCGCGGCCGACTCCAACCACGCTTTCACCTCGCGGTACTCATTGCGGTCGTCGACGGCGGCGACCCGCGACTGTACTGCGTCGAGGTTGTCGGCGTACCACTCTCCTCGCTCCCCCGCGCCGCAGTAGACGTGTGCGTCGACGATGGTGTGGGCGAACGTTCCCGGCTTGAACCCGGTCCGTCCCGCGATCGCGGTCGCGAGAAGCGAGTACGCCGCGATGTTGAACGGGACCCCCAAGGCGATGTCTCCGGAGCGCTGCGTGAGGTGGACGTTGAGGTCGTCACCCTGGACGTTCAACACGAACGTGTAGTGACACGGCGGCAGCGTCGACACTGCGGCGTTGGCGGGGTGCCACGCACTGATCACGATCCGCCGGGAGGTGGGGTTCTCCCGAAGCTGATCGATGGCGTACGCGATCTGGTCGAACGTCCCCTCGTCGTTGCGCCACCGGTGGTCCTCGTCGGGCCACGACTCACCGGGCAGCCCGTCGTCCGGGACCGGGAACCGCCGCCAGAACCGGCCGTAGGCGGTGTCGAGGTGGCCCTCGTCGTCGGCCCACGCGTCCCAGATCCCCGTTTCCTCGCGGAGGTCCCGAATGTGTTCGTCGCCGGAGAGATACCACACGAGTTCGTGGAGCAGCGAATTCCACCGGGGCCCCGAGAGGTCCTTGGTGGTGAGAAGCGGGAACCCATCAGCGAGGTCGATCGCGTAGTGGCGACTGAACGCGGCGACGGTGTCTACACCCGTCCGGTTCGGCTTGTACGCCCCGGATTCGAGGACGTCGGTGACGAGATCGAGGTATTGGCGCATAACGGATGAGTTGTCCGACCGTGGCGCCCGCTGAATCTTGACTGTTCGGGTGCGGTCGTAGCACCACGTTGATATCCCATCGGGACGTGACCGCAACGATTCCCTCCAATTCGCGACGCGAACTCCTGCGACGGGTCGGTGTTGCGACCACGGCGACGCTCGGAATGGGATCGTTGGCGGGGTGCGGCGCCGACACCGACACCGACATCGGCGGAGACGAGGACCCGCTCGTCGGACGGCAGCTGTACATCCACGACGACGTCGACACCCCGGCCGATTTCCCGGCATCCGTCGACGATATCGGCGACGATATCGGCGACGCCGCGGCGGCGCAGCGCGGGTGAGAAGGCAGCGTCCTGGCGGAGCCGAGGAACTACGCTGACGATTCGATGGTCTTTGTCGGCGTGACCCACACCACGAGATCCTCCTCGCGACGGACGATCCCCTCGATGAACTCTCCGCGGTCCATCGGCGGCTCCTCGATATCGTCCATAGAGACGCGGTCGACCTGATGGACCGCATCCACCAGCCATCCGACCGCGGCGTCGTCCGCGAAGCTGTCGGCGTCGAAGATCACGATCCGCCGAGCCTCGCCGTCGTCGCCGACGTTCAGAAGCGTCTTCGGATCGACAATGGAGGTGGTGCGGCCGCGGAGATCCATTACCCCCTCCACGAAACCGGGGGCGTTCGGAACCGGTGTGACCGACCCCCGGTCGACGATCTCGGAGACGTAGTTGATGTCGACACAGTAGGTCTCGCCTCCGAGCTCGAACTCGAGCACCTGTATCTTGCGGGCGGTGTCGTCGGCGTCGTCTGTGGCAGCCGGCGCCGACGCGCCCGCCGCCGCGGATCGTTGGTTCGACATGGGGTGTGGCCGGCGACGCGGCAGTCGCCGGGGGCTATCTATAATCGCAGGGAGGTCGCTCATAAATCTACCCACACCATTATCACGAGTGATTTCTGACGGGGAGTGCTTAAGATGATCAGTCGAAAATCACGGAACGAGATGAGCGGACACGAGCACTCCGCGGTCGGCCGCCGACGGGTTGTCCAGCCGCAGCGCGTCGATCCGCGGGGGTGGAGACAGGTGCCCACCGCAGCGGCCACACGTCGACGCTCGGCGGGTCGGCGCTTCGAGGGCGTTGACCGGACCGGGGGGGCGACGCAATGAGCACGGCTGCCGGACCCGGCGACGGCAGCGGGACGACCCGGGCGGTTGTCGTCGACGACTCCCGGTTTATGCGGACCCTGATCCGCGGGCTCTTGGAGGACGGCGGCATCGAGGTCGTGGGGGAGGCCAGCGACGGGTCGGCCGCGCTCGATGCGGTGATCGAACACGACCCGGACGTGGTGACAATGGATATCGAAATGCCCAGCATGAACGGCATCGACGCGGTCGAGGAGATCATGGGCGAACGCCCGACACCGGTCCTGATGCTGTCTGCGCACGCCGAGGAGAACGCCGACGTGACGTTCGAGGCGCTGGATCGGGGCGCGGTCGACTTCGTGACCAAGCCCGGCGGGGAGGTCACCTCGTCGATGCCGCGGGTGAAGCGGGAACTGGTGGCGAAAGTCGAGTCCGCAGCGCGGGCGGACCTTTCGGCGACGACCCGGCTGTCGTCGGCCGCCAGCGACAACGGCGGAACCGCGGCCGCCGCAGCCGGGGCCGAGGGGGCCACGACCGCCGGCGGATCGGGGGCGGCCCGTCGGTCGAGTAGGGCCGGGCGGCGGTCCGACAACGCGACCGGGGCGGCGGAGGCGAGTCCAGCGGGTCACGCCGCAGCGGCCTACCCCGACGTGGGCACCCTGGTCGTCGGCGCGTCGACCGGCGGCCCCAACGTGGTCGAGCGCGTTCTCACCGACCTCCCGCGGGAGGCGAACCTCCGGGTGCTGGTCGTCCAACACATGCCCGAGGGGTTCACCGAGCGGTTTGCGACCCGGCTCGACGGCCGCTCGGACTACGATATCCGAGAGGCCGAGTCCGGTGAGCGGCTCGAACCCGGAGCGGTTCGGGTCGCACCGGGTGACTACCACCTCGTGACCACGAGCGACCGGAACGGGCGGCTCCGGCTCGACCTCACCGAAACCGAGCCGGTCCACGGGGTCCGCCCCGCAATCGACATCACGATGGCGTCGGCGGTCGAGACCGTCGAGGGGCCGCTGTGTGCGGTGCTTCTCACCGGGATGGGGCGCGACGGCGTCGACGGGGTTGGCCGGGTGGCCCGCAACGGTGGCCACACGGTCGCACAGGACGAGGAGACGTCGGCGATCTTCGGGATGCCTCGCCGGGCGATCGAGTCCGGGCGTGTCGACACGGTCGCACCCGCCGAAGGGATCGCGGAGAGCGCGCTGGCGTACTTCGCGGAGGAGTGATCATGGACGAGGAACTCTATCAAGAATTCATCACTGAGTCCGAGGAGAGCATCACACAACTAAACAACGCGCTGCTGGAACTCGAGTCCAACCCCGACGACGACGACGCGATCGACGACATCTTTCGGCAGGCCCACACGCTGAAAGGCAACTTCGGGGCGATGGGGTTCGAGAACGCCTCAACGGTGGCTCACGCGGTCGAAGACCTCCTCGACGCCGTCCGACAGGACGAGATCGAGGTCACCCCAGGGCGTATGGACTTGGTCTTCGACGGCATGGACGAGATCCTTGAGATCCTCCACGACATCGAGGAACACGGCGAGTCCCAACGGGACCCGACGGACCTCGTGACCGAGATCCGTGCGGCCGCCGGGTCGGACGACAGTGACGGCGGTGTGGCCACGGGCGGCGAAGCCGACGAAGCCGACGCCGCCGACGCTGCCGTCGCAGACAGCCCGGAACGGGAAACCGGCGACGACAGGACGGACAACGGCGCGCTCGCGCGAGTCCGCGAACGGGCTGCCGAGGTGCTCGACCGCGACGACCCCGCCGTCGCCGATGCCGACACCCTCGTCCACGCGCGGGTCTCACTCGACGCGGGCGATATGAAGGGCGTCGACGGCGGGTTGTTCGTCAGCAGCCTCCCGGACGACCTCGCGGTGGTGGGTGCGGATCCGGCGTTGGACGCCATCGAAGAGGGCGCCTTCGGAGACGACTTCGTGCTCTTCGTCGCCGACACCTCGGCTGCGGAGTTGGACGCGGTCCTCGGGAACGTCTGGAAAGTGGAGTCAACGTCGGTGACCGAGGTGACCGGGGAACTCGGCGCCGACTCCGGAACGGGAGATGGGGGCCCGGCTGCGCCGGGTGGCGGTGCCGAATCCGACGCCGACGCGGGCGGCGACGCAGCGAACGCCGACGCCGACGCGGGCGGCGACGCAGCGAACGCCGAATCCGACGCCGACACCGGAGCGGGATCGACGCCAGCCGGCACCGATACCGTGCCGGCCGACGACGCCGTCCCGGGTACCGGGACCGTGCCCGACAGCGGCGTCGACCCCGAGTCGGCGTCGGCGGCCGTCGACGCGGTCGTCTCCGCGTACACTGGGGACGGTAACTCCGGCGACACGCCGTCGGAACCGGCACCGGCGACCGACACCGAGACGGCCCGGAACCGGAGCGCTGACGTCGTCGACGACAGTGCGGAAACGGCTGTCAGCGGCGCCGAGACTGACACGGGTGGCGACGACCGTGATACCGGCGCCGACCCCTCCGGCGGCGATAGCGGCGATCCCACGGCCGACGGGGCCGAAACCGCGGCCGAGGCTGCCACTGCAACCGCGGCCGAGGCTGCCACTGCAACCGCGGCCGAGGCTGGTAGCGACAACGCGGCGGCCGACGATTCCCCGGCAGCCGGCGGTAGTGACTCGTCCGGGCAGCCCGCGGCCGGGTCGGAGACCACCGGGTCCGACGACGGGGACGACGGCGGGGACGACGGCGGGGACGACGGCGACAGCGAATCGACCCCCTCGATCTCCGAAGTCAAGTCCGTGCGGGTCGACGTCGACCAACTCGACGAGCTCCACAGCCTGGTCGAACAGCTCGTGACCAGCCGGATCAAGCTCCGGCAGGCTGTCGACAGTGAGGCCTCCGCAGGCCGAGATACGTTAGACGAACTCGACAAGATCTCCTCGAATCTCCAGGACACCGTGATGGATATGCGCTTGATCCCGCTGAAGAAGGTGTTCGACAAGTTCCCCCGGCTGGTCCGGGATCTGGCGCGCGAGGAGGACAAACGCGTCGACTTCTCGGTGGAGGGTGAGAACATCGAACTCGATCGGACGATCCTCGACGAGATATCCGACCCGCTCATGCACGTGCTCCGGAACGCGGTCGACCACGGTATCGAACCGCCCGACGAACGGGAGGCGTCGGGCAAACCCCGGACCGGATCGGTTGAGCTCCGGGCCGAGCGGGAACACGACACGGTTGTGATCACCGCCGAGGACGACGGCGGCGGGATCGACGCCGACGTACTCCGGGAGAAAGCCGCCGAGAGGGGGATCCGACCCCGCGAGGACCTCGACGACCTCCCGGATGAGGAAGTCTACGACTACATCTTCCACCCGGGGTTTTCCACAAACGACGAGATCACCGACGTGAGCGGCCGCGGGGTCGGGATGGACGTTGTCAAGACCACCGTGGAGTCACTGGACGGGTCAGTGAACGTCGACAGTACCCTCGGAGAGGGAACGACGGTCTCGATCCGGCTGCCCGTGTCGGTGGCGATCATCAAGGTCTTGTTCGTGCAGACCGGCGGTCGGGAGTTCGGAGTCCCGATCAAGTATATCGACGAGATCGCAAACGACACTCGGGTCCAGCGGGTCGACGGCGCGGAGGTCATCGTCCACGACGACCACATCTTCCCGCTGATCCGGCTCCAGGAGGCGCTCGGGATGGGTGAGAGCGGACACACCGGCGGGATGACTGTTCGGATCCGTCCGGCCGACCGGCAGATCGCGCTCCGGTGTGACGACGTCTCCCGACAGGAGGAGGTGGTCGTCACGCCGCTGCAGGGGCCGCTCAAGGGGACCGAGGGGTTGTCCGGCACCGCGGTCGTCGGCGACGGGAACGTCGTCCCGATCCTCGACATCAATTCGCTGTCGGTGCCCGACGATGGCAAACAGGCACAGCGTGAGTGGACCCCGCCCGAAGCCGAGGCGGAGGGGGCGGCGGACTGATGGGGCTCGGAACCGACACCAAAGCGGAGGACGGCGCCGACGAACCGGGCGGATCGTTCGACGACCTCCTCGGCTACGTGGAGTCGTCGCTGTCGTTTGCGACGAGTTCGTACAACCGGGCGTACCTCGATCGACGGGTCTCCGCGCGGATGCGCCGCCGCCGAGTCGACGACTACGACGACTACCGGGCGCTGCTTCGCGACGACGAGGACGAACAGCAGGCGCTGCTGAACGCGCTGTCGGTCAACGTCACCAGTTTCTTCCGGAATCCCGACGTCTGGGAGGGGCTCCGAGGGGTGTTGGCTGAGCTGAGCGAGCAGCGTCGCACGCGCGTCTGGAGTGCGGCGTGTTCCGACGGTCGGGAGGCGTACTCCGTGGCGATGCTCGCGCTCGACGACAATCGGATCGACGCCGGCCGCGTGGAGATTCTCGGGACCGACATCAAACCCGATATTCTGCGCGCTGCGAGGCGTGGAGAGTACCACGCCTCCGAGACTAACGACCTCGAAGACCAGTTGGAGCCGCTCGCCGACAGCGACCGGTACGTCAAGCGGGACGGCGACGCGTTCCGCGTCACCGACGAGGTGCAGGATCTGGTGTCGTTCCGCAAGCACGACCTGGTTCAGGAGGCACCGCCGCGGACGTTCGACCTGGTGATCTGCCGAAACCTGTTCATCTACATCAACACCGAGGCGAAGCAGGCGATCTTCGAGACCCTGGGATCAGGGGTTGAACCCGGCGGCTACCTCACGATCGGGATGACAGAGACCGTGCCGACCGCCGTCCGGGACCGGTACGACCCCGTCGAGAAACGGCTTAGGATCTACCGCGACACCGCTGACAGCGGAGAGACGCACTCGAGGTGACGCCTCCGTGAGATCGGACGAGACGAAGGTGGCCGACACGCGCGGGCAGTTCCTGCAAGTCCTGCGCGACGGCCGCGAACTGAACGACGCCGCCTGGGCCAACGGCCGGATCCTCCTGTCGAACCGGCGGATCGTCCTGGCTGGAACCGGCGGCAAACGCATGTTCCCGCTTGCGGCGATCGGTCGGGTGGGCGGGCGCTTCGACGTGAACCAGCGGGTCGCGACAGTCTCTGACTACCTCGCGCTCCAGTTCGACGGCGGGGAGAACGTCATCCTCGTCGCGCCCGCTGAGTATGAGGCGTTCGAGATGGATCTCTACGACGCGCTCTTGTCCTCGACGAAGTTCCTGATCCGACACCCCGCGGTCGAGGGAGGGGTGGTCCAGAACACCGAGTGGGAGCCGGGGCGTGTCAAGACTGAGGCGGACTCGGTCAGCCTCGCGACCGTCTCGGGGACGTTCGTGGAGATCCGTCTCGACGACATCGGCGACACCGACATGGGTCGACGGACCGTCCGAGAGGAACAGCGGGAGGTCATAGAGGTCGAACACTCCGACGACGGAACGAGCGTCCAGACGTACATTTCGGGGCCGGAACGCGCGGTCGGGATCCTCCGGTCGCTCCTCCGGATCGGCGACGAACAGACCGAAACGTCGCTGGATCTGTCCCAGCAGGACAAACAGGTCCTGATGGCGCTGTACTCGGGCGTGTCCCCGTTCGACATCCCGTCGTTTCTCGGGATCGACGTCGATCAGGTCGAGGAACTGTTCGTCCGACTCATCGATCACGACGTCGTCGACGAGGTTCGGGTGCGTCACGAGGTCGAACTCAACGCCCGCGGACGGTCGATCGCGGCCGACGCGATCGACGAGCAGGGCGCGGAGATGTGAAATTCACCCTCGCGCGTGCGCCAGAACTTCCTCACGAGCCTCGATCGCGCAGTCGCGGCCGCCCCGTCCGAAGTGGAGGGTGTTGGCGTTGACCGGGTCCGAGAGCAACCCGCCGCTGTCGACGGTGACACCCGCCTGTTCGATCTGGATGTACCCGATCGTGATGCCCTTCGAGAAGTCGACGCCGGTGATCTCCTCGGCGGGGATGGTCAAGTCGTCGAACCGCGATCGACCGACGCGGTGGATCTCGACGCGGTCCGGATAGACGGCGAGCGTCCCGTCCTGGAACTCACAAGCGACGATGGCGTCAGGGTGATCGTCGCCCCCGGTGGCGCCCCCCTTCTCGTCGTCCGGATCGTCGTCGCGCCACGGCAGGTTCATCGACAACACGTACCACCGGCGGGCGCAAAAGCGTTCGGCAGACGGGGCCTTCCCGCGAGCGGTTATATACGATCCCGCGGCCAGACCCCGCGTGATCTGATACTGTCGGGTATAACTACGTGAAGATTTTCGACACCCCGGGGTGTCGAAATACGTCACGCGACTATAGCCGACAGTATGAGAACAGCCCCGTGTCGGGTCGCAGTTGTCCGGCACGTTGACGCGGGGATCGCGGTGTGTCGGCTGTTCGCTACTCCGTTCCGGACCACGCAGCGTCCGAGAGCGTCCGCTGGACGGCTTCCTCGCCGACCGCCGCTGCGAGCGCCTCGAACCCCCGGCGTTCGACGGGGTCGGCGGCGTCGGCGACCAGCCGCGACACGATGAACTCCGGGGTTGACTTCCCGATCGTCCCGAATCGAGGTTGATAGTCCACCCGCAGTTCCAAGTCCTCGGTCAGCCCCTCGGCGAAGATGCCGTCGGTGCGGGCCTCCGATGGGAGCGGGCTCAGGTCGCCGGCGAGGTGCGTGACGTAGACCCCCAAGGCGCCGCGGTCGACGGTCAGATCGACCAGCCCGTTGAGGAGGTCGGCCGCGCGGCCGGGTTCGGTGATTGCCTCGAACTCATCGACCAACATCAGGGTCCGGTCACCCCTCGACAGCGGTGGGACGATCGACTTCAGCGTCGACTCCAGCACACCGGCGTTGAAACTCGCGTGCCGGCGGTGGAACACCACGCTGTCGAACTCCCCGACAGCGGCCCGGTCTGCGGGGACCGGAAGTCCCATCGACGCGAGCAGCGCAACCTGTGCGAGCGTCTCCAGCAGGGTCGTCTTCCCACCGGAGTTCGCGCCGGTCAGGACCGCGACGCGGTCGCCCGACGGGGGCGCCTCGGGATGGTCGGACGACCCATTCGGGTCGACACTCTCCAGCCCGTGAGCGCCGATCGCGTAGGTGACGGCCTGGACCTCGCCGGGGAGCGAAAGGTTCCGCGCGCCGGCCACCGCGAGGCCGTCTTCGACCAACTCCGGGCGCCTGAGGTCGTGCGCTGCCGCGAAGCGACCCAAAGAGAGGTCGAACGCGATCTCCGAGACCGCCGACACTGCCACGTCAACATCCTCGCGCGCATTCTCGACTGAGTCCCGGAGCTCCGCGGCGACGGCTTCCTCGCGCTCGTCCACGTCGGATTCGAGCTCCGAGAGGAGGGTTCGAAGCGTCGTCGACGCGAAGTCCGCCTCGTCGCGAGCATCAGAAGCGACGGCGCCTTCAGCGCGGCCCCGGGGGACGTCGGTTTGCGTGGCGACGTACTCCACGAACGCCCCGCGGAACTCCTCGAAGCTCCGAACACCCCGCTCGCGGACGGATTCGAGAACGTCGAGTGCGCCGCGTTCCAACTCGGCGACAGCGTCACGGCGCCCCCGGAGCCGATCGAGTTCCGCGTCGGTCCCGGGGGTAACCGACCCGTCGGCGCTGACGGTTCCGAGCGCGTCTGCGGCGGCCGCTAAGTCGTCGTCGTCAAGATCATCAAGCGCAGCGAACGTGCCGCCGCGGAGCCCCGCCTCCCGGAGTGCCACGGCAGTCTCGACCGCCGCCCGGTCGGACCCGTCAGCGTCGTCGTACGCGTTGAACGCCGATCGGACGGCATCGCGCTCGGCGTCGTTCAGTCCGATCCAGGCGTCCCGGGCGGCCGTCACGCGGTCAAGCCGCCGCTCACGCTCTTCAACGGACGCAAGCGGCGTCAGCACGCGAACCCGGTCTGCGGCGTGCGCTGTGAGCGCGTGGTCGCTCGCGAGCGTCAGTAGGTCGTCATAGACGCTGCGAGCGTCTCGGGTCCCGAGTGTTTCGACGCCGGCCGCGCCGTTCGCTCGACGGAGGATCCGGACCACCCGTCCGCGCGGGATTCCGGCGTCCACGAGCGCACGGATGTCTGCACCCTCGATCGCGTTGAGCGCCCGTTCGACCCCCATCGACTCCCGGAGCAACTTGTCAGTCTTGGGTCCGACTCCCCAGTAGTCCTCCAGTCGCATACAACTACGTCCGCGGGGTCACACTGTATGCTTTCGGTCCGGAAGCGGACGGTGTCAGGGTGTTTCGGCGGCGCTACAGCGAGGAGACACGGCGGGATCGGGCGTCACGAACCGCCGCCCCTTCTCGGATCATATCCTCGCAGTGGGGGCAAACCCGCGCGTCTTCGAACCCTTCAGGGGCGAACACTCTCACGTAGTCCCGCGAGACGAACGATCCGCAGTTCTGGCATTCAGGCATCGTGGCCCACCTCGGCGACGTTTCGATCGAACATATTCACTTGACACAATGGATGATATCCACCTAACACGACCCCCTATGTAGTTAGGGGCGGTAGTATGGACTCGGGCAAGGGGCAGATATTTGACCGTGGCACCGCCCCTTACGGGTACTGAAATGCTCGCTGACGGCGTCGTCGACACGGATAATTCGGACGCGGAGCCGACGCCGCCGGCCGACCGGCCGACGGTACTGGTAGTAGACGACGACAGGGCGCTGGCGGATACCTGCGAGTACTGGCTTCGCGAGGAGTACAACGTGCGCGTGGCCTACGGCGGCAGGCAGGCGCTGGAGCAGGTCGACGCCGATGTCGACGTGGTCCTGCTCGACCGACGGATGCCGGATGTCTCCGGCGACGACGTGCTCGGCGAGATCGACGCCCGAGGGCTGGACTGCCGGGTCGCTATGATGACCGCCATCGCCCCCGACACGGATATCGTCGAGATGCCGTTCGACGAGTACCTCGTCAAACCGGTCGACGAGGAGAGCGTCACCGAGGCCGTCGAAGAGCTGCTAGTGCGGGCGGAGTTCGACGACCGGATCCGGGAGTATTTCGCGTTGGCGTCGACCGAGGCGGTTCTCGACGGGCGCGAGGTCCGCGACCCGGCCGCGCTCGACGACCTGGCCGAACGGGTACGGGAGCTCCGGGCCGAGCGAGAGTCCGAGATCCGCGAGCGGGAACGGCAGTTGGAACGGACCCGGCGGATCAACGGCCTCCTCCGGGAGGTCGACCGCGGGCTGGTGGACGCGGACACCCGAGCCGACATCGTCGAGACTGTGTGTGACTCCTTCGAGGCGTCGGTGTACGACGGGGCGTGGGTGGCGGGCTACAACAAGGCGGTCGGGAGCGTTGAGTGCGAGGCCGCGGGCGGAGCGGTCGCGTCGCCGTTCGGTCGGGCCGAGCGGTCGGGACGGGACAGCGGCGACGGGGCGGTCGACCACGAAGCGGTCGTGACGCAATCGATCGACACCCGATCGCCGGCAACCGCGGCGGTCGACCCGCCGGCTGCGGCGGCGGTGCTCGTTGACCCCGATCCGAAGGACGTCGGTCGGACAGTGGTGGCCGTCCCGATTGAGTACCGCGGGACCGTGTACGGTGCCTTGGTGGTGTACGTCCGGGGCGACGTTACCGACGAGGAGCTGTCAATGCTCGTCGAAGTGGGCGAGACTGTCGGAAACGGGATCAACGGGGCCGAGTCGAGACAGTTGCTCTACGACGACAGCGCGGTCGAACTGGAGTTCGCCCACGCCGATGACGGTGACGTCCTCGTCGACCTCTCGAAAGAGTTCGACACTACGATCCGGCTTGAAGGGCTCGCTCCCGCCGACGGCGGCGTGGTCACGTGCTTTCTTTCGGTCGGTGGCACGGATCCGGAGGCGGTGCTCGGGAGTGTCACGCCCCGGAGCGCAGTGACGGGCGCGCGCGTCGTCTCCGAGGAGTCCGACGAGACGCTGTTCGAGTTACGGTTGACCGACGCGTCGGCGGTGGTGACACTCGTTGAGTTGGGCGCGAAAGTCGAGTCGTTCACCGCGACGAGCGGGGAGGGGCGGCTCGTGATCCGGGCGCCGGCAGGGTCGGACCTCAGGACGTTCACATTCGGGGTACAGTCACCGTTCCCCGACGTGTCGGTCGTCGCAAAGCGAGAAGTCGACGACGACGTGCAGTCAACGTCGTCGTTCCGGCGGCAACTCGAGAAGAAGCTGACCGACCGACAGCGGGACGTGATGGAGACGGCACTCGCCTCCGGCTACTTCGAGTGGCCCCGCGGGAGCACCGCAGAGGAAGTGGCGTCGTCGCTCGGCATCGCCGCGCCCACCTTTCACGAGCACCTCCGGGCGGGCGAGCAGAAGCTTGTCGAGTCGTTCTTCGCAGAGACCGGAGACCGGACCGGTCTGGGTCGAGAGGAGACAGCCACAGACGACTGAGACGGGCGGTCTCGGGAACGTCGGTTGCGCCGGAGATGCGGCCGACGGTGACCGACGAAAGCGACCGGTAGTGGTTCAGGCGTTGTTCATCCGCTGGCTGCGCGTGTCGCCGCAGATGCGACACTCGGTGACCCGGTAGGGCTCCCGCGAGAACGCCCGGTTCGTCTGTTTCGTGCTCTCGGTCTTGAGTTCGATCGACACCGCGTGCGGCGTCCGCGTTCCGCACTCTGCGCAGTTCTCGGTCAGTTCGGTGACCGCCGGTTGGCTTTGTGACATAGTGGTTCTGTGTTTCCTATAAGATGTGGGAAGATATTGTCAGCCAACCCTACACAGTTAGGGGACCGACCGAACCCAGGGGCCCGCTCGCGTTCGCAGGATTCAAGTCCGCTGGCCGGCGGTGCCGAGCGTGGACGCCGGCCGATCAGCCGGTGTCGGCGTTCGAGTCGTCGGTATCGCCCGGTGGGTCAGTGTCGGCGTTCGAGTCGTCGGTCCCTGCGCCTTCCCACCGCTCTCCCTGGTCGGGGCCGTTCCGGCCGTCGTTGGTCGCCGACGCCTCCGGGGAGAAACGATCGCGGACGGCCGCCCGGTCGACCGTCCCGGACACGGTGCGTGGCAGCGTCTCAGCGACCGAGAGCATCTTTGGGAGTTTGTACGCGGCGAGTCGATCCCGTGCGAACGCGAGGACATCATCGCTGTCGAGCCGGCGGCCGGTCGCCGGATCCGGTTCGGCGCTCGGAGGCGACACACCCGACTCGGGGACGAGCAGGGCTGACACCCGCTCGCCCCACTCGGCGTCGGGGACGCCTACCACGGCCGCCTCGGAGACATCGGGGTGGTCGACGAGCACGTCCGCGATCGCACCCGGATTGACGTTCTCGCCGCCGGTCACGATCCGGTCGTCGAGTCGGTTCAGTACCCTGAGCGACCCGGATTCATCAAGCGCTCCGACGTCGCCGGTGTGGAGCCCGAACTCCCCGAACGCCGCCTCGGTCGCAGCCGGGGTGCCGTAGTATCCGGGTGTGACAGTCGGCCCGTCGACGACGAGCTCTCCCGACTCCCCGGGCGAGAGTGGGCTACCCGCCTCGTCGACGACCCGAACCTCGGTCAGAAACAGCGGGCTCCCGACGCGCTCGGGGCTCTCGACGGCCTGCTCTGGCCGGGCGGTCGCGATCTGTGACGCGGTCTCGGTCATGCCGTAGGTCGGGTACACCGGCACGGAGTAGTTGCAGCACCGTTCGATCAGGTCCGTCGGCGCCGGCGCGCCCCCGAGAAGGACAACACGGAGCGACTCCGCGAGCGTCCCGCGGCGGTCGAGCATCCGGCGGAGCATCGTGGGGACCAGCGACACCGCGGTGGCGTCGTAGCTGTCGAGGTCGTCCGCGGCGTCGCCGGCGTCGAACTCCTCGCGGAGGACGACCGTCATCCCGTATACCGGCATGCGGAGGATCGGCGAGATGCCGCCGGTGTGGTGCAGGGGCAGCGTCGCCACCCACCGGTCGCCGGGATCGACGCCCAGCCGGAACGCCGAGGCGGCCGCGCTGGCGAGCAGGTTCCCCGTGGTGAGCCGCACTGGTTTGGGGTCGCCAGTCGTGCCCGAGGTGAAGAGGAGCAACTGGGTGTCGTCGAGCGACCACGATGCGGGCGACACGGAACCGGTTTGTACGGTCGAAAGCTGTTCCGCAGCCGTGGTTTCGGCGTTGTCGACGGTCGCGACGGTGATCGGGCCTCCCGGATCGTCGGCGTGGGTCGCGTTGACACCGCCAAGGGTGGAGACAGCCGCTGTCACCGCGTCCTCGGTCCCCCTGTCGCACACCACGGTGGCGACATCGGCTGCGTCCAACTGGGTCGCGAGCTCTCGGGGGGTGAGCCCATCCCCCATCGGCACCAGCGTCGCGCCCAGTCGCATCGCGGCGTGGATCAGACAGACGTACTCGACGCACGGCCGGAGCACGGCCCCGAGGTGCGTTCCATCGTCGACTCCAACCGCCGCAAGCCGGCTGGCGAGGTCGTCGACGAGCGTGTCCAGGGTTCCGAACGTGTAGCTCGTGTCGGTGGTCGTATCGACGAGCGCCTCTCTGCCCGGGTCGATCCCGGCGCGGTGTGAGAGCCAATCGCGCATCCTGCGTAGCGTGGGTCGCCGACCGACTAAACTGTGCGGTTCGCCCCGTCGCTGTCGCTCGCCACGAACTCAACCAGGACGCCGCCGGTCGAGCCGGGGTGGAGGAACGCGACGGTGTGGCCCCACGCCCCCGGCCGGGGCGCCTCGTCGACGAGGTCGATCCCGAGGTCGCTGGCGCGCTCTAGCGACGCGCCGATGTCGTCGGTCGCGACCGCGACGTGGTGGATCCCCGGCCCCTGACGGTCGAGGTACCGGGCGATAGGCCCGTCTCCCCGGGGTTCGAGCAGCTCGAAGTAGTCGCCGTCGAGTTCCAGGAACCGGATCATCATCCCGTCGAAGCCTTCCTCGTGGACGATCGGGGCGTCGAGGAGCCCCGCGAACGTGGCCGCGAGGTCGGCGCCGTCGACCGTCGCAATCCCGAGGTGGTGAAACGACAGCGACATACCCGGGGTGATGGCTGGTGGAACATAAACTGTCGGGCGCGGGCGGTGACTGCGTGCCGCGACACCACTACAGCCGGGGCTGGTACTCGCCGAACTCCTCGCGGAGCACGTTCGAGATCTCCCCCACCGTGGCGTAGGTCTTCACCGCGTCGACGGTCGGGGGCAGCACGTTGTCGTCGCCGGCGGCGGCGTCCCGCACGGCCGAAAGCGCCGCCTCGACGGCCTCGTCGTCGCGCTCGTCTTTCACCGCCGCCAGCCGGTCGACCTGGCGGGCCTCGTCGTCCTCGTCGACCTCCTCGACGTCGACGTGGGGGTCCTCGTCGACCTGGAACTCGTTGACGCCGACCACGACCCGGTCGCCCGACTCGATCTCCTGTTGGCGCTCGAAGGCGACGTCCTGGATCTGGCGTTTCACCCACCCCGACTCCACGGCGTCGAGCATACCGCCGCGGCGGTCGACCTCCTCGAGGATCTCGAACGCTTCCGCTTCGAGGTCGTCGGTCAGCGACTCGACGTAGTAGCTCCCCCCGAGCGGGTCGATGGTGTCGGCGACGCCCGACTCGTGGGCCAGGATCTGCTGGGTCCGGAGGGCGGTCCGCACCGACTGTTCTGTGGGGAGCGACAGCGCCTCGTCTTTCCCGTTGGTGTGGAGGCTCTGGGCCCCGCCCAGCACCGCCGCCAGCGCCTGGTACGCAACTCTAACAACGTTGTTTTCCACCTGCTGGGCGGTTAGCGTCGACCCGCCGGTCTGGGCGTGGAACTTCAACTGGCGGGACTTCGGGTCCTCGGCGTCGAACCGCTCGTCCAGTATGTCGGCCCACATCCGCCGGGCCGCGCGGAACTTCGCGGCCTCCTCGAAGACGTTGTTGTGGGCGTTGAAAAAGAACGACAGCCGCGGCGCGAACTCGTCGACGTCGAGACCGGCCGCAAGCGCTGTCTCGATGTACTCGATACCGTTTCCGAGGGTGAACGCGATCTCCTGGGCCGCGGTCGACCCCGCCTCGCGGATGTGGTACCCCGAGATGGAGATGGTGTTGAACGTCGGGGTCTCGGCCCCGCAAAACTCGAAGATGTCGGTGATCAGCCGCATCGACGCGTTCGGCGGGTAAATGTAGAGGTTCCGCGCGATGTACTCTTTCAGGATGTCGTTCTGGATGGTCCCGCGGAGCTGTTCGCGGGGAACGCCCTGTTTGTCGCCGATTGCGACGTACATCGCGAAAAGCACCGCCGCGGGCGCGTTGATCGTCATCGACGTCGACACCTCGTCTAAGGGGATGCCGTCGAACACCACCTCCATGTCCCGGAGCGTGTCGACCGCGACGCCCGCCTTCCCCACCTCGCCGGCGGCCATCCCGGCGTCGGAGTCGTACCCCTTCTGGGTGGGGAGGTCGAACGCGAGCGACAGCCCCGAGGAGCCCTGGTCGATGAGGTACCGGAACCGCTCGTTGGTCTCCCTGGCCGTTCCCATCCCGGCGTACTGCCGCATCGTCCACAGCCGCCCGCGGTGCATTGTGGAGTAGACACCGCGCGTGTACGGCGCCTCGCCGGGGAACCCCAGGTCGTCGTCGTAGTCGAGGTCCGACACGTCAGCCGGGGTGTACAGCCGCCGGACGTCCTGCCCGCCGGTGTCGGTGGTGAACGCCTCCCGCCGTTCCCCGAACCGGTCGAGGGTGGGCGAGAGGGTCTCGGCCTCCCACTCGCGTTTGCCCTCGCGGATCGTCTGGAGGTCGTCGGGGTCGAACATACGGAACGAAAGCGCCCGCCGGGTATTGAAACCCACCGGAGCGACGGGCGACGACCCGCCACGACACCCGGACGGCGCGGAAGGGAAAACACAAAGTCCGAGCCGACGAACGCCGGCGTATGTCCGAGAAGACAGCCCAGAACCCGGCCGGCGGCCGGATGACCGACGCGGAGGTCGACGCCTTCCTCGCCGAGCAGGGGACGGGCGTTCTCGCACTGGCCGACGGCGGCAGTGCGTACGCGATCCCGATCTCGTTCGGCTACGAAATCGGGCGGGCGGTCTTCGCCTACTGGCAGTTCGGTGCCGAGACCACGAAAGGGGAGTACACGGCGGCGACGGATCAGGCGTGTCTGACGGTCTACGACGTGGCGTCGCGATCGGAGTGGCGGAGCGCCCTCGCCCGCGGACCGCTCCGGGAGCTGTCGGGGGCGGAGTGGGCCGACCTCGGAAGGTTGATCGACGACAACGCGCTCTCGCCGGAGTTCACCGGAGTCCGGGGGCGGAACCTCTCGGTTGCGGGGTACGAGATGCGGATCGAGGAGGCCACCGGATACCACCGCCGACCGGATGCGGCCGAAGAGTAGCCGGCCGGGACCGACCGAAGGGAGCCGCAGAATGGACACGCCGAGCGTCCCGGGAAGCCAGCCACCGAGGACGCGGTGTCCCCGTCGGCGGGTGCGACCGTGGCTCGAACGGCCGTACACGCCGCGCTTCGCCACGTTTTTGCGACCGGCACCCGTGGGTTCCGACAACTATGTTCGGTGGAGGCGGTATGAACCCGCGGAAAATGAAGCAGATGATGGAACAGATGGGTATCGACGTCACCGAACTCGACGTCGAGGAGGTCGTGATCCGGACGGGTGACGAGGACCTGGTGTTCGACGACGCCCAGGTCACCCGGATGGACGCCCAGGGCCAGCAGACCTACCAGGTCGTCGGCGAACCCGACTCCCGCGATCCGGGCGCGACCGCGCTGGAAGGCGGCGACGGAAGCGATGCCGGCGACGACAGCGACGAGGACGACGGCATCCCGGAGGACGACATCGCCTTAGTCGCCGAGAACGCCGGCGTCGACGCCGGGACGGCACGCGAAGCCCTCGCTGAGACCGACGGCGACCTCGCGGCCGCCATCGCGAACCTGGAGTGATACCGATTCCTCTCACTGATTCCCGCCGATCGCCGGTAACGGGGGTGGCGATCGGCGGGAAGGGACGAGAGTACTCGGTATGAGCTACCTCCTCGTCCACGACGACCGGGAGTACCTCCGGGCGCCCGGCGACGAACTCCACACCGACCTCGGGGTGCTCGAGGTCCCCGAGGACGTCGACCCCGGGACCGTTCTGGAGACACATCTCGGCGAGCCCTTCGTGGTGCGTCGGCTCCGCGGGCCCGACCTGTTCAACCACTTCGAGCGGACCGGCGCGCCGATGATGCCCCGCGACGTGGGGCTGGTGATGGGCCACACCGGGGTCGCGGCGGGCGACCGGGTGCTCGACGCGGGGACTGGAACGGGCGTCCTCGCGGCGTACCTCGGCCGGTGTCACGCCGAGGTGACCTCCTACGAGGTCGACGCCGACTTCGCCGACGTCGCACGGGAGAACATGCGGCTCGGCGGCGTGGCCGACCGGGTCGACGTCCGGACCGGCGACCTCACCGACCACCTCGACGACGCCGCCGAGGCGGGTCCGTTCGACGCGATCACCCTCGACACCGGCGACGCGCCCGCGGTCGTCGCTGCCGCCCCCGACCTGCTCGCGCCGGGCGGCTACGTCGCGGTCTACTCGCCGTTCGTCGAGAACAGCCGCGAGAGTGTTGTGGCCGCGCGGGAGGCCGGGCTGGTCGATATTGAAACACTGGAGACCATCCAACGGGAGATGGACTTCGGCGACCGTGGCTCCCGCCCCTCGACCGCGGGTGTCGGCCACACCGGCTACCTGACGTTCGCGCGCAACAGCGTCTGATCGACGGATCGACGGCGACGTCTCGGACGCGACGTCACCGGATCGACCGAAGCATCCCGAATAACTCCTCTCTCCCCTCGTCGCGGTCGAACGACGCCGGGCCGGGGAGCGACAGCGGGTACGCGCCGCCGCCAAGCAGGAACTCTTCACCCGTCGGCCACGCCGCGAAGTACGCCTCCACCGGGAGGTCGCGGTCGTCGAGTTGGACCCGGGCGCGGTACCGCGTCGCGTCCACGTCGTCGCCGCCGACCGCGAACCGATGGGTGTCGGCGCGTTCGATCGCGGCGAAGCCGCGCTCTTCGAGCACGTCCACGAACGCCGACGACGCGCGGTCGGAGACCAAGTTCGTGAGCGCACGTGACGGGGAGTTCGCGGGCCGGATCCGGAGCCGGCTCGCGAACACGAACCGCCACGTGGTCTCGGTGCCGGTCGCGGCCGCGAGCCGATCCCGAAGCGCCGTGTCCTCGTAGATCCGAGTGGTCGCGCTGATGGTCACGATCCGGACGTCAAACGGCGTTGACAACTCCTCGGAGACGAGCCGCCACGACTCGGGGACGTCGAGTTCCGGCGGCGGGACGGCTGCGGACACGGCCGTCGGTTCGGCCGGCGAGTGTTTATAATCCCGTCCCGAAACCGGTGCGGGCGCGGACGGGTGGGGCTGCCGACGCTCCCCGGCGAGGCCCGCAGCCGCCGTCAGTGGTCGTCCTCGCGCCACTTGTGGTCGCACTCGACACACGTGAGGAACCGTGTTTCGGACTCGTCGGCCGACCGGATCTGCTTCATCTCGTAGCGGGCGCTGTCGTGGCCACACTCCGGGCAGATCACCGTCGTCGTCGGCCCGATCTCGGCCTCGTCGACGTCGGACATGTCGACCACCTCGCTGTCCTCGCGCTCGGCGGTCGAGGTCATCGCCGCCTCGCTGTCGGCGTCGCGGGGCTTCTCGGCCCCGCAGCTACCACAGACCCAGACGTCGTCGTCGGTCTTCATCATCGAGCCACAGTCGTCGCAGAACTCCATCGTACCCCCACGGAACGGCTTCAACGACTTAAGCGGCCGGGATAGAGCCGCGGGGACGGCAGGTGATTATTTGTTTGTGTGCCGTGACCGTCCGCCAGGGACAGCGATGGTATGACACCCGACATCGAGACGATCACCGTATTACACGTTGACGACGAGCCGGGGTTCCCGGAGATGGTCGCGTCGTTTCTCGCTCGCGAGGACGACCGGTTCGAGGTGAAGACCGCGAACAGTCCACGCCGCGGTGCGGAGCTGCTGCGTCGGGACGCGATTGACTGTATCGTCAGCGACTACGATATGCCCGACCAGGACGGGATCGAGTTCCTCGAATCGGTCCGCGAAACCCGCCCGGACCTCCCGTTCATCCTGTACACCGGCAAGGGGTCGGAGGCGGTCGCCAGCGACGCCATCTCCGCCGGCGCGACCGACTACCTCCAGAAGCAGTCGGGTAACGAGCAGTACGAACTCCTCGCAAACCGGATCCGGAACGCGGTCGAGCGGTACAACACGGAGCGGGAGTTCCACCAGCGGTCGAGTGCGATCGAAGCCTCGATCGACGGGATCGCGATCCTGAATCGGAACGACGAGTACACCTTCGTGAACCAGGCACACGCCGACGCCTACGGGTATGGCGACCCGGCTGCCCTGCGCGGGAGCACGTGGCGGATGTGCTACGGCGAAGCGGAGATCGAGTGGTTCGAGTCCGAGGTGTTCCCGACGCTGGCCGAAACCGGCGAGTGGCGCGGCGAAGCCGTGGGTACCCGGCGTGACGGGACCACGTTCCCGCAGGAGTTGTCGCTCACGCGTCTCGACGACGGCGGGTTGATCTGCATCGTCCGCGACATCTCCGAGCAGAAGCGGCAGGAACGCGCGCTCACCACGCTCCACGACGCGACACAGGAACTCATCACACTCCGAGACGAGCAGGCCGCCGCGGAGGTGGCGGTCGAAGCCGCACGGGCCGCACTCGACCGACCGCTCGCCGCGCTGTGGCTCGCCGATGCCGACGCGGATCGGCTCGAACCGGTCGCCGTCAGCGAGGCAGGCCAGGACCTCATCGACGACCCGCCGACGTATACCGGCGACGACAGTCTGTCGTGGCGGGCGTTCCAGGACGACGAACTCCGGGTCTACGACGACTTGGAGGCGGCGGGGGAACCGCTGAACGCCGACACCCCGATCCGGAGCGAGATCGTCGTCCCGCTCGGGGAGCACGGGGTGATGAACCTCGGGTCGACGGAGACGGAGGATTTCACGCCGGTCGACGTCTCCCTGGCCCGCACTCTCGGGAAGACGGTCGAAGCCGCGCTGTCGCGCGCGAACCGGGAACGACAGCTCCGGGAACACCGCGACGAACTCGGGCGGCAGAACCAGCGGCTCGAACGGATAATCAACGCCATCTCACACGACCTTCGGAGCCCACTGAGCGTGGCGAAGGGGCGGCTCGAACTCGCACAGTCCGAGCCCGACGGCGACCACCTCGACGACACTGCGGCCGCACTCGAGCGGATCGAAACGCTGATACAGGATCTGGTGACACTCGCCAGGGAGGGAGAGCGTGCGAGCGAGACCGAACCGGTCGACATCGCGGAGATCGCCCGCGCGAGCTGGCGAAACACCGTGACCGACGGGGCGACGCTGCGGGTGGAGACGGACCTGACGGTACGGGCCGACCCGGGTCGGGTGCAGCAACTGCTGGAGAACCTGGTTCGGAACTCTGTCGAGCACGGTTCGACGGACACCCGGACGGAGTCCGGTGACAGTGTGGAACACGGCGGCGGAGCCAGTCAGGCTTCGGGCGACGACAGCGTCGAGCACGGCGGTGTGACCGTCACGATCGGGGCGTGCGATGGTGGGTTCTCCGTTGCCGACGACGGGGTCGGCATTCCGGACGACGACCGAGATCACGTGTTTGAGACGGGGTACACCACCTCGAACGAGGGGACTGGGTTCGGGCTGAGCATCGTTCAGGAGATCGCGAACGCACACGGGTGGGACGTCGGCGTGGCCGGGAGTGCGGACGGCGGGGCACGGTTCGAGATCACCGGCGTCGACGTAGTGTCGGGGTCGTGAGGGGCTCGGCCCGCGCCCGCCAGCGTGGTACCGGCCCAGCAGAAGTTGAAACGTCTTTGTACCTCGGTACGAAGAAGCGGGTGTGACAGACGACGGAACCCTCTCCGAGGAGGCGGTCGGCCGCCTCGCCGACGTGGTGCGGCTGCAGCCGACAAAGAACAAGGAACTGCAGGACCAGTGGGGGTTAGAGTCGGGCAGCGAGGTCCACCAATACCTCGAATCGGCGCTCGGCGACTACTACTACCGCGACGACAACAGCCTGATCCGCGCGACGCCCGAGGCCGCCGACCTCGTTGACGTCAACCCCGGAATCGAGGGCGGCGGGGCCGACGGCGACGGCGTGCCGACCGTGATCCGGGTGCCGGAGTTGGAGGCGCGGGTGTTCGAGGTCGTCGCGGATCACGACGAACGCTCCGAGAGCGTCGTGAGCGTGCTGCACAAGATCAGAGCCAAGTTCGACGTCGACCCGCCGGTCAACGACGTTCGCGAGGCGCTCCAGAGCCTCCGGCGAAAGGGTGTGGTCAAGGTCGTCTACCGCACGGTTCCGACCTTCGGGTTGGCCGCCGCCCGCGACGATATCGACGTCGAGGTGACCGACTTCTGAGTTCACTCGCGAGTTCAGTCGTGGGGTTCGCCCGGTCACAGACCGCGTGTTACCACGACGTCTCGGGAGCTCCGAACTCGTGGCGGGTCGGTTCAGAGCCGACCCAGTACGGCTCCCGACGAAGACAGCGGGTTCGGGAACCGCTCCCTCGTCTCGACGCGCGAGGTGAGACAAATTTAATCTAATCCAAGACAAACGGACATTCGATGCTCGGAAGCTGGACGAAGGGCCAGCTCACGCCCGTTTTTTCGCTTGCGTGTTTCGAGGTCGTGTGGCGTGCAGTGATCGAACTCGCCGGGGCCGCTGACGTCGTCCTCCTGCCGATCGGCGGGGTGCTCTTTTTCAACGAAGTCCTCAACGCGGGCGCGTTTGGTCGGCTTCTCGGCCTCGTCCTGCTCGGGATCGCGACGTTTCAGACGTTGCCCGAGGTGTTTCCGGAGCGCTACATCGACTGGGGGAACGACGTCGTCGTCCGCGTCGTCGTCGCTGGCGGGGTCGTCGCGGTTGCGTCGCTGTTCAACGGCTTGGTGGGTCAGCTTCCCTTTCTCGATGGCGGACCGTTCAGGCCTGGAACGACCGTTCTCACCCTGATCGGTGTCAGTGCGGTCGCCGGGCTTCTGACGACGGACCTCCGAACCCGGTTCGTGCCACAGATCCAGCTGTTTCCGACGTACATTCGATACCGCCCGCTCCCCGGCATCGACACGGTAGAGCGGCCAACGGTCGGTATCATCGTCTCCAGGGTCCTCCTGATCTTGGCCTTCGGCGGCTTGGCGCTCGCTGTCGTGGTTCGGCTGTACCCGCTACCGGAACTGTTTATCATCGCAGTGACGGTGTACGAGGGGCTGTCGGGGCCAGCGACGGTTCGGACCGACATCGCCGAGGGGTTTCTCGCCGGACTGCGCGCCGTCTGGGCCGGCCCGCGGGGCGTATTGGGCGTCAGCTACGGGATCGGCAGCCTTCTGGTCGTCGTCTGGATTGACGTCGCGTACCTCGCCGGCCTCGCGAACCGCGCGGCGGTCGTCGCCGATCCGGTGACGCTACTGGTTTTCGCCGCGACGCTCGGCGTCGGGACGGTTCACGCGGCGACGGGTATCGTCCGGTTGCTCGAACTGTTGCCCGCCGCAGTCGGTGACGACTCTGCACCGACAGTCGACAAGCCAGTGATCCCCGGGTTGCTGTTGCCGGCGGCGGCGCTGTTTGCGTGGTTCGAGTACGTCCGGGGTGGCTCCGATGCGACCTCGTATTCGCTGATGGCGACGGGCCCGGAACTCGGGGTCGCAGTAGTGCTGGCGGCGGTCGCGACCGTGCCGCTTGTCTTCCCGCCGAAGGGGCCGCACCTACCGATGTCGGGGTACCCGCGGATCGCACTGGCGCCGTCGCTGAGTGTCGGGCTCTGGGGAGCAGCACTCCCGGGCAACAACCAGATAGCAGGCCTCGTCACCGGACTGTACGCGCTCGTTATGCTGTCGCTCTCGCCGTTCCTCGGACTGGAAGCGTTTCGACTCGACCGGTACGGGGCGTTCGGAGACTGGTTCGCCGGGGTCCTGTCCGGAACCGCGTTGAGCCGGGTTGGAGCCCCCGGCGAACGCGTGTTCGACCTGCTGGCCGAGGTGTGTCTGGCAGTGGTTGTCTTCGTCGTCGCCGGGGTCCTCTCGCTCGTGTTCCGCGACGCTCCCAACGTGGGTTCGGTCGCGATAGCGACGGTTATGATCCCTGCCGCCGCGGCTGCCGTCTTCCGGGCGATGTTGCTCCCGTTCTACACCCCGGAAGTGATCGTCGACCGACTCGGTTCGTGGTGAGGGGCGACTACGATCGGACGGGACGCGCCCGGTGGGTTCCAGATTGGCCGCTACGGGTGTGGCGTCACGAGTCCGTACCGGGCTCCCGAACCGACCGCTTGCGAACCCACTCCCGACGGCGGCGCAGAAGCGCTCGGATCCCCGTTCCAGGCCCGCCCTCGACCGGCCACCCGCGGGTCCGCCACGCCGGGGGTTCGGGCTCGAACTTCGGGCAGGAGCCCGAACACTCCGCGGCGGTCTGCGAGCGACCCTTCGCGGCGCAGTACGGCACCAGTGCGCGTCCGAACCGTCGGAGCTCGAAGTGGCGGCAGTCCGGCCGCATCGTGTCGTGGTACGACCGCCATCCCCGGCCGTACGCCCGTTCGGCGAGTTCGAGCCGGCGGCCGCGCCGGTCGTCGTCCCGCTCGCCCGGCACCGGGGTCACGCTGCTGGGGTACCACTCGATTGACGCGTCGACGCCGCCGGGTGCGGCGGGCCACCCGTCGGGGCCGTCGCCGGCCGTGCCGGTGTCGAACGCAAGGATTCCGACGTCCACCGGGAGATCCTCAAGCAACGCGGGTTCAACGCGCTCGCCGGTGGTTTCGGTCGCCACCCACACCTCGTCGGCGAGGCCGGTGTCGACGTCGTAGCGGAGTTGCGCAGAGAGCGCCCGCGCCGCGGTGGCGTTGAGATCGGGTTTGTTCTCGATTACGACGATCCGGCGGAGCCAATCGGGGTAGGCGGCGGTTCGGCGGAGTTGGATCCGGTTGCCGTCACGTCTGGTCTCGACGGCGCCGCGGTCCGCCGCGCGGTGGACTGCCGCGCGGACGTACCGCCAGGGGTAGCCCGGATGGGGAAGCGCGTCGCGGTACCACGCCCACTCGGCGGGCGCGTTGCGGACGACGTGGAGCAGATCCGAGTCGAGTTCGTTCGGGCCGAACTCGCCGCGAGCCGCGAGGCCGGCCGGGTCGCACTCCAGGACGACCGTATCCCACCGCCGCTCGGCGGTTCCGAGCTGCCGGGCGACCACGACCGAATCGCCGCTCCGGCCGGTCGGCGGCCACGAGGTTTCGGCCCACCGGCAGACGAGCAACTCGAAGCCGAACTCGGCGTCGGCGGGGTACACGGCGGCTACGCCAGGTATTTGCCGTCAGGACCCTCGCTTTCGGCGGCGAGTTGGTCGAGGTACTCGTGGGCGTTCTCGAAGATCTCCCGCGGGCCGTCTTGGGTGATCGTGTTGAGCGCCTGGTCGTAGTCGCGCCACTGGAGATCCCGATGCTCCGTTGAGAGCTCCGCGCTGGCCTCGAACGAGCGCGCGATAAACAGGTGGACCGTTTTGTGGATGGTCTCGCCGCCGGCCTCGAAGACGTAGTCGTACTCCTCGCGGAACCCGTCGATGAGCCTGAAGTCCTCGATGCCCGCCTCCTCTTTCACTTCTCGGATCGCCGTCTGCTGGAGCTCCTCTTCGCCCTCGACACCGCCTTTGGGGAACTCCCAGTCCCCCGGCCGGCTCTTCAGGAGCAGATACTCCCGTTCGCCGCGGGTGTCGCGGAAGAGGATGGCTCCAGCACTGACCGCTTCGACTGCCATTAGATGCACAAACCGGACAAGGCGTTAAGAGACTATCGGACGGGCAACAGGAGCGAGACCCACGACTCAGGGCGGGACGAACGGGGCCTGACGGCGCGAGTGACCTCCCGAGACGGGACTGCGGGCCGCGCGTCCGCGCGCCCGCCGACGGGCAAACGGCCGCCTATGGGTGTGCTTTTACCCCTCCCGCCCGACGTATCGCGTATCCAATGACTTTCGTCACGAAGCTCCGGTTCCAATCGGGGAACCGGTACGAACTGGAATCGGCTGTGTCGGACCTCAAGTCGATGATCGAGCGCAAGGGCGCCGAGTGTAAAGGTCCACACACTACCCCCCCAGAGGAGGAGTCGGTGCCGCAGTCCCGGACGCTCGGGCCGGGAGCGAAGTTCGCGCCGTGGGAGTACACCGTCTACTCCCGCCAACTCGAGATCCACGGGAACGACCACATCGCCCGCGAGGTCGGCCACCGGAAGTTCCCCGAGAGCGTCCACGTCGAGATCGAGGTCGAACATCGAAAGCCCGCGGGCCACCTCGACCGGTAGCCGGCCCCCGCTCCGGAGCCACCACCGCGTCGCCGACGCGTCTTTACCCTTCGGTTGTGCAGACGGAGTATGACCGCCACCGACCTTCTCGATCTCAGACGCGACCTGCACCGACACCCCGAACCCGCCTGGCGGGAGTTCTACACCACCGCACGCATCGTTGAGGAACTGAAGCGCCGCGACCTCGACGCGCTCTACGTCGGCCCGGACGTCCTCGCCGACGACCGCGTGGGCGTGCCCGACGACGACGACCTCGAGACGTGGCGCGAGCGGGCTCGGAGTGCGGGCGCGCGGGCCGACATCCTGGACCGTCTCGACGGCGGTCGCACGGGCGCACTCGCAGTGGTCGAACGGGGGGAGGGGCCAACGGTCGGACTCCGCGTCGACATCGACGCGCTCCCGATCCGGGAGGCCGACACCGCCGACCACCACCCCGCGGCGGCGGGGTTCCGCTCGGAGCACGAGGGGTATATGCACGCCTGCGGCCACGACGCCCACACCACGATGGGGATCGGCGTCCTCGACGCCGTCCTCGACAGCGAGTTCGCGGGGACGCTGAAGGTATTCTTCCAACCCGGCGAGGAGCGGATCGTGGGCGGCGAGCCGATGGCGGACTCCGGGCACCTCGACGACGTCGACTACCTGTACGCGGTCCACATCGGGCTGGATCATCCCTCCGGCGAGGTCGTGGCCGGGATCGACGGGTTTCTCGCGGTCGCACAGTTCGGTGCCGAATTTCGGGGAGCGTCGTCGCACGCGGGAGCGCGACCCGAGGCGGGCGACAACGCCATGCAGGCGGCCGCGACTGCGATCGGGAACCTCTACGGCATCCCCAGACACTCCGAGGGCGCGACCCGCGTCAACGTCGGCGTGATCGAGGGCGGAACCGCGACAAACATCGTCCCCGGGCGGGTCGCGATCGAAGGCGAGGTCCGCGGTGACACCACCGACCTGATGGAGTATATGGACGACAGCGCCCGCCGGGTGATTGAGTCGGCCGCGGAGACGCACGGCTGCGAGGTCGCAGTCGACAACCTGGGTCGCGCACCCTCCGCCCGGAGCGATGCCGAACTCCGCGAGGTCGTCGCCGGCGTCGCGCGTACCACCGACGGCGTCACGTCGCTTTTGGGGTCGGACCACCTCGGCGGGAGCGAGGACGCCACCTACCTGATGCGGCGGGTCCAACAGCGTGGCGGGAAAGCGTCGTACGTCGGGATCGGCACCGACCACCCCGGCGGCCACCACACCCCGACGTTCGACGTTGACGAAGACACGGTCGGACTGGGGATCGAGGTACTCGCGGGTGCGATCGTCGAGACCGCGTCGCGGCGGCCGTAGTAGCAATCGCGGCGATCGACGGGTCGTCTGACGCTCCGGAAAGTATTTGATCCGGATTCGGTCATACGTATGTACATGAATAGTCGAGCCATCGACGTGGTGACCGGGTGGGGGACGGTCGCCACCCCCGGGGGGTATGAGGGACTCCGCCAACTCGCCGACGCGGAGTTCAGCGGGGCCGTCTCGACCGGAACCGCGTGGGCGTTCGTCCTGAACGGTCGGGTCATCGGGGTGTTCGAGGGGGAACTTGAGGACTTCGAGGACGCCGATCTGGTGGCGTACCGCGCCGCCCACCCCTGTCTGCCCCTGCTGTTCGCTATGCAGGAGCGCGGTGGCGAGACCCGCGCGAACTACTACACGAACGAGACGCCGCTTCGAGAGGTGGACCGGACGCTCGAAGGCGGCGGGTTCACCGGGTACGTCGAACTGTCGGAGAACGTCCTCTCGGGGGATTACTACGTTGTTTACCACGGCGGGAAGTCGATGAGCGCCGCGTTCGTCGGGAGTTCCGAGCGGTTAGTCGCCGGGGAGGAGGCGTTCGAGACCGCCGCCGACGAAGTGGGGATCTACGACGTCGTCGACGTCGACATCGAACTCATCGACATCCCAGAGCCCGAACCGTCGGCCGAGGGTGACAACGACGGCGCCGGCGCGGACGGTGCAGAGGCCGCAGCCGCGGGTCCCCTCGACGGAACAGACCCGGACGTGTCGGACGGTACGGAAGCCGACCCGGGCGGGAACGCGGCCGGCGACGGGTCTGCGGCCCCCCCTGACCTCACCCCGGAGACCGACCCCGATGCCGGGACGGAAGCCGAGACGTCGGACTCGGCGAACGCCGGCGTGGCCGCAGAAGCGCCGGTGGACGACGACACAACGGACATGTCTGGCGAGGAGGGAGCCGCAAGCGCCGACCCGGAACCGGGTGAGGGGCGGACGATCGACGCCGAGTCGGCAGTCGACCCCGAGTCGGCAGTCGACCCCGAGTCGGCAGTCGACGCCGACCCCGACACCGCGACCAGCGTCGACGCAGACGCCAGGGAGGCCGCGGGTGTCGACGCTGACCCCGACCGCGACGCAGACGCCCAACATAGCGGCGGAGAGCACGGAGGGCCCGAAACGGCCGGAGAGTCAGAAGCGCCCGGAGGCGCGGCGGTCGAGGGGCCGGCAACGCGACGCCCCGCGGGAGACGACACGCCGACCCGCCCGGAACCGGTCAACGACGGGGAAGCGGCGGATTCGACCGCCCACGACACCGTAAGTGACTCCCCGGAACCGCCCGGCACCGGCGCCGCCGGATCGGATCCGAGCGAGACTGGGGGGCAACCGGCCGGAGCCGAGGGTGGAGACAGCGCACGCACCGACGAGCAGCGGTGGCAGCAGGCGCGGAGCATCCCGTCGCTTGACCCCGCGGCCTCGACCGCCGGCAGGGAGGACAGCGCCGAAGACCGGGGCAACCAGGACGCCGCGCGCGAGCGGATCGGACAGATGCAACGACAGCGGCGGCGACGGCGGGCAGCACGGGATCGGACGGGCCCGGACGCGGGCCGTGATTCGACCGACCGCAACGGGGCAGAGAGCGAGTCTCGGGCCGACCGCGACGCAGACGCCCTGCAGGAGCGGCTTTCGAACGCGAAAGACCGGATTGAGTCGCTGGAGGCCGACCGCGACGACCTCCTCGCGGAACGTGAGACGCTGGCCGAGGACCGAGACAGGCTGCGGAGCGAGCGAAGCGAGCGAGCAGAGCGGATCGACGCGCTCGAAGCCGAGCGCGACCGGCTCCGCGACGAGGTCGACCGGCTCCAGTCGCGGCTCGACACCGACGATGACGGGACCGCCCTATCCGAGTCGATGCCGTCGGACCGAGCGCTCTCGGGGACGAACCTGTTCGTCCGGTACGACAACAAGGGGCAGGCCACGCTGAAACACGCACACTCGGGCGAGGCGTCGCACTCGGACGTCCGGGAGAACCTCCGCCTCGAACACCACACCACCTTTGAGACCGACGGCGTCGGCATCGACGACCGCCCCTACGAGGAGTTCCTCCACAACAGCACCGAGTACGCGTTCGCACGGTGGGTGGTCTCGGACCTCCTCTACGAGATCGGCGAGACGGGGAACCGGTCGGGATTGGCAGGGGTGTTCGACGCAATCCCCGAGATCGACCGGATCGAACTCCGTGGTGAGGTCGGCGTTGAGACCCACGACGGCGTCGAATCGCGTGCGTTCGACGTGGTCTTCCGGGACCGGATGGGCGATCCGTTGTTCGTGGCGGACATCAACCCCTCGCGCGATGCGACCACCGAACCGATGGTGGGGTCGCTCGTGGAGAACGCCCACACGGTCGCGAGTGCGGCGGAGACGGTCGGTGCGGGGTTCTATGTCACCGAGTCGTTCTACGAACCCGGTGCGCTGGAGACGGTCGCGAACCGGACCGGCGGGGGAATCCTCTCGCGGTCGAGCAAACGCTCGTTCGTGAAACTGTCACGGAAGCAGGGGTATCACCTCTGTCTGGTCGAGGCCCGGGGCGGGGAGTTTCACCTGAACGTGCCCGAACTGTGAGATATCGTGCGGTTTCGGGGTTGAGGACGGCCACCGGGAGAAAAACGCGTACGGGGGTGTGACAGTACGCACCCGCCGCAGGACGGCGCGGCCGACGACCCACCGGCTGGATCCGTGTCAGCCCTCGATTTCCACCGTCTCTTCGATCTTCATGTCGTCGAGTTTGTCGACGATCCCGTCGAGTTTCTCGTCGAGTTCGTCGACGAACTCCGCGGTCCGCTCGGTCGTGATCGCGCCCTGACTCGACGGCTCGATGAGGCTCTCCTCTTCGAGGACGCGGAGAGAGTACCGGACCTTGTGATGTGGATACCCGGTCTCGTTCGACATCTTCACGATCCCGATCGGCTCGCTGTCGATCACCATCCTGAGGACCTGGAGGTGTCGTTCGAGCATGTCCACTTCTTTCTCCAGTCGATCTATCATGTTATCTGTTAACTCGTCTGGTCAGGTTTTAAATGTTGCCCTCCGGCGCGGGGATCAGCGGCTCCGGCCGAGTGTGACGGGTCGGACGGGAGCGTGTCGGCGCCCGCATCGGACTGCCGCGGGGGTCCGCCCGATCGAGTGCCCGTTAGACGCTTCTCGCGTGGCGGACCGTAATGGGTTTTACGGGGCGCGGAGAAGCGGCGTGTATGACTGTGACGATCGTCGGTTCCCAGCTGGGCGACGAGGGCAAAGGCGCCTTGGTCGACCTGTGGGGAGGCGGCGCAGACGTCGTCGCCCGGTATCAGGGCGGCGACAACGCGGGCCACACCGTCGTCGAGGGCGGCGACGAGTACAAACTGTCGCTGGTTCCGAGCGGCGCCGTCCGCGGGACAACCGGCGTCCTCGGCAACGGGTGTGTGGTGAACCCGCGGACGCTCTTCGAGGAGATCGACGGCCTGCGCGACCGCGGGATCGAACCGGACGTGCGCGTGGGCCGGCGCGCACACGTGATTATGCCGTATCACCGGGTGCTCGACGGAATCGAGGAGGAAGCAAAGTCCGACTCGGATCTCGACGCGGGCACGACCGGCCGCGGAATCGGCCCGACCTACGAGGACAAGGCGGGGCGACGCGGGGTCCGGATCGGCGACCTCTTGGATCCGGAGGTGCTCAGGGACCGACTCGAATACGTGGTGCCGCAGAAGCGCACGCTCGCGGAGGACGTCTTCGGCATCGAGACCGGCGAGGCGTTCGACGTCGACGCGCTATTCGAGGAGTACCGCGCGGTCGGCGACCGCCTCGCCGAGGAATCCATGACCGTCAACGCCGGGGAGTTCCTCGGGAGCCACCTCGACGAGGGCGACGAGCTCCTGTTCGAGGGTGCACAGGGGACCTCGATCGACATTGACCACGGCATCTACCCGTACGTGACCTCCTCGAACCCGACCGCGGGCGGCGCGGCGACCGGGACGGGCGTGGGCCCAACGGTCGTCGGCCGCGGCGAGGTCGTCGGGATCGTGAAGGCGTACCTCTCGCGGGTCGGCACCGGGCCGCTCCCGACCGAACTCGACGGTGACGACGAGGCGCTGGCCGACGCGATCCGGGAGAAAGGCGGGGAGTTCGGCACCGTCACCGGCCGGCCGCGACGCATCGGGTGGCTCGATATGCCGATGCTCCGCCACGCCGCTCGCGCCAACGGGTTCACCGGGATCGCGGTCAACCACATCGATGTCCTCGCCGGCTTGGACGAAGTGAAGGTGGGTCACGCCTACGAGCTCGACGGCGAGGAGCGGTTCACGATGCCCGCGACCACCGAACGGTGGGGTCGGTGCGAGCCGAACCTCCGTTCGTTCGAGCCCTGGCCCGAGGTCGAGTGGTCGGTCGTCGCCGAGGACGGGTACGACGCCATCCCCGAGAACGCGCGGGCGTACCTGGAGTACGTCTCCGAAGAGCTCGACGCGCCCACCTACGCTGTCGGCGTCGGCCCCGACCGCGCGGAGACGATCGAACTCGTCGATCCCTTCGAGACCGGGGCGTAGGGGGAGCGCGTCGCCGCGTTCGGAGGGCGGGACGTCTCACCGACAACGGGGGCGAGGTGTGGACGCGGTGGGAACCCTGAGTGGGGTGAGTCGGGGGGCCGAACGCTCCGCACCCGGTTGTCGGGAGGTGACCAGAATCCGTAGCCTTTTCACCGCCGCTTGCCTTCCAAGACGTGATGAAAGAGTCACTGATGGACATCCTCTGTGACCCCCTCGATAAGAGCGACCTCGACCTCGAAGTCGACGAACGCGACGGCGACGAGATCATCGAGGGACGGCTGATCGGCAGCGTCACGGGGGAGGTCTACCCGATCGAGGACGGGATTCCGAACCTCCTGCCCCCGGACATGCGCGACGACGAGTAGCCGTTTCACAGAAAACTCAAGCCGGATGCCCCGAGGCTTGACCCCGAGGCTGCTCACCTGAACGCTTTTACACGTCGGTGTCGTGGCTATCGACGTGTCAGAGTCGCTCTCGGTCGAACTGAACGCCGGTTCGGTTCACGCGGTCGACGCTCCCGGGGCGTTCACCGCCCGGGGGCCGTTCCACCTCGAACTCTCGAACACCGGCGGGGCCGTACACGTCCACGTCAACCTCGACGAGGACCTCTCGCGGGCGGCCCGACTGCGGGAGGTGAACCACTACGTCGAGACCGGCGAGACCGTCCGGATACCCATCGGCACGGTGCCGGGTCACGGCGACGTCACCGGTTCTCTCGAGGTCGTCTCGGGGTACGGCGCCGAGCGGGAGCGGATCGAGGTCACGGTTGCCACCGGCGACCGCACCGACGAACGCGACGGCGGAGGCGACCGCAGTGGCCCACAACGGAAGCGCGGCGACGGCGCCGCGGGTGATCGCGAACCCGCAGCGCGAACCGCCACCCCGTCCGCCGAGGGACGCTCACCCGACCACCCGATGGAGCGGTCCGCGACCGGGATGGGTGTCCGGGGGCTGGTGAACCGGTCGCTTCCGGACGTCCTCACCTCGGTCGAGACGACCGCCCGCGAGGGGGCGGCATTCGTCGTCCTCGCCGCGCTCGCAGCGGTGATCGGAATCGCGGTGGGACTGACCGTCGGCGACCCGCTCCTGTCGCTGGTCGTCGGTGTCGTCGTCGTGTCGACTGTCGGGGTAGCGGGGTGGTTGCTGCTGGGGTAGCGGGAGACGGGCCCAAACGCCAACGCGCGACGTCACGGTGCAGCGGGCCGGTTACGGAGAATCGTGGAGAAGGCCCCGTGCTTTAGCGCGGGGAGGATGTCAACGGCCAGCACCTGCAGGTGGCAGACGGCGACACTCACTGTAGATACGATGGTTCCTCGGCGTCGCAGTTCTGCTCGTGGGCCTCGGCGTTGGCTTCGTCATCGAGCAACAGGCCGCACTCGTCGCACTCGTACCACGTGCTTCCGTCCCGCTGTACGGTCGAGACCATACCGTGAAGTTGTTTGTCAGATAAAAAAGCGCTTCCCCGACGGTGGCGGCCGCGCGTTCGTCCGGTCCACCCGGGCAAGACAAAAGACCGCGGGCGACGAACCGAACGTATGAGCGCGGACGAGGGCCTCGAACTCACAGTTCGCGGGGCCGAAAAGCGGGACGCCGGCCGGGGGATCGCCCGGCTGCCGGAACCGGTCAGAAAGCGATTGGGTGTCCTCAGCGGCGACACCGTGGTCGTCACAGGGGCGAGCGAGACCGTCGCGAAAGTGTGGCCTGCCGGCGGTGACACCCCCGACGACGCGATCTTGGTCGACGCCGACACCCGGACGAACGCCGGCGCGAAGATCGGCGGCGTCGTCACGGTCCGGACGATCGACGTCGACGACGCCCGGTCCGTCACGCTGTCGATGCCCGACGACGTGGCGTTCGAAGACAACGAGCGCGCGGTCGAACTCATCAAGCGCGCGATCCGGGATCGACCGATCCAGCCCGGCGGCCAGATCCACTTCGAGTCGTTGAGCGCCGATCCGTTCGTGGTGGGGGAGACCGCGCCGGACGGGATGGTCAGGGTCACCGACTCGACCGAACTGAAACTCTCCACAGAAGGCCGCGTGAGCCGTGTCGTCTCCTCGATCGCGGGCAAAAACGAGAACGCGGACGCCCCCCCGGCCGGCGGATCCGACGACACGGGGGCCTCGCCGACGATCACCTACGAGGACATCGGCGGCCTCGACGAGGAACTCGACCTCGTGCGGGAGATGATCGAACTCCCACTCTCCGAACCGGAGGTGTTCGCTCACCTCGGGATCGACCCGCCGAAGGGCGTGCTGCTCTACGGGCCGCCCGGGACCGGCAAGACCCTGATCGCACAGGCGGTCGCCAACGAGGTGGACGCCACGTTCGTCGACGTCTCCGGCCCGGAGATCATGTCGAAGTACAAGGGCGAAAGCGAGGAGAAACTCCGCGAGAAGTTCGCCGAGGCGGGCGAGAACGCCCCGGCGATTGTCTTTTTCGACGAGATCGACTCCATCGCGGGCAAGCGCGACGACGACGGCGACGTCGAAAACAGAGTGGTCGGCCAGCTCCTGTCACTCATGGACGGTCTCGACGCCCGCGGGGACGTGGTCGTGATCGGGGCGACCAACCGGGTCGACACCCTCGACCCCGCGCTGCGCCGCGGGGGCCGGTTCGACCGCGAGATCGAGATCGGCGTGCCCAACGAGCAGGGAAGACGGGAGATCCTCGACGTCCACACCCGGCGGATGCCGCTGGCCGACGACGTGGACACCGACCGGGTGGCGTCGCGAACCCACGGGTTCGTCGGTGCGGACCTCGAATCGTTGGTGACCGAAGCAGCGATGGTGGCGCTCCGGCGCGGTCGCCGCGACGACGCTGACGCGCCGCTCACGGGCCTGCGGGTGACCCGCTCGGACGTCGACGCCGCGATGGCGGCGGTCGACCCCTCCGCCATGCGGGAGTACGTCGCGGAGTCGCCCACGACCACGTTCGCGGACGTCGGCGGGTTGACAGAGGCCAAGCAAACGCTCGAACGCGCGGTGACGTGGCCGCTCACCTACGCCCCGCTGTTCGACGCGGCGGAGACGGACCCGCCGACCGGCGTCCTGCTCCACGGCCCCCCAGGGACCGGCAAGACGCTGTTGGCGCGGGCGATCGCGGGCGAGAGCGGCGTCAACTTCGTTCAGGTCGCCGGCCCCGAACTCCTGGACCGCTACGTCGGCGAGTCCGAAAAGGCGGTCCGAGAGGTGTTCGAGCGCGCCCGGCAGGCCGCACCCGCGATCGTGTTCTTCGACGAAATCGACGCGGTCGCGACCGATCGCGACGGCGCTGGCGCCGGCGGTGACTCCGGCGTCGGCCAGCGCGTGGTGTCCCAACTCCTGACCGAACTCGACCGCGTCTCGGACCACCCCAATCTGGTTGTACTCGCCGCGACGAACCGGAAGGCCGCCCTAGATCCCGCGCTCCTCCGCCCCGGGCGGCTGGAGTCGCACGTCCACGTGCCAGACCCCGACGACGCGGCCCGCCGGGAGATCCTCGATGTTCACCTCGACGGCCGGCCGGTCGCCGATGATGTCGATCGCGACGACCTCGCGGCGCGGACCGGGGGGCTCTCGGGCGCCGACATCACGGCCGTGGTTCGGGAGGCGTCGATGCGCGCGATTGAGGACGTCGCAGGGGCTTACGATGGCGAGGTCGCGAACGACCACGCCGACGAGGTGGTGGTGACGCCGGATCACTTCGAGGCGGCGCTGAAGCGGGTGGGGTCGTCTGGCGGGTGAACCGTCTCGGGGTCAAGCCCCGTGGCATTCGCCTCAAACAGCCTGTAAAAGTCAGTCCCAGAACGACTGCGTCCGGGCGTACTGCCGCTCCTGTGTGAGAATGTCACGGTAGAAGTCCCGTTCGTCCTCGCGGAGTTTTCCGATGATCCGCGCTGCGGTTTGTGGGCCAACCCCGCGAGCAGCCAAGGCGATCACCGCCTGTTTGCCGTGGCTCTGGACCAAACTCGCGGAGCGGTAGGCCCGCTTCACCAACCGTTCGGCCTCGTCGTCGCGGTCGTGTGCCCTGACTGCGGCGACGGTCTCCTCGTCCCAGGGGTTCAGACACGCGACCCGGGTCGCGCCGCACTCCGGACACTCGGGCTGGTCACGGACGCGGCGCACTTTGCTTTTGCGTTCCCAGTCGGTGCAGTGGAGGCACAACAACCGCACCCGGTCGTCGTGGATCCGGTCTCGAACCGTCTCGATCACGCTCGCGTCGGCGTTCTCGGGAACGACCAACTCCCGGCCGCTGGAGCGGCCACCGGTCCCGACAGGGGTGCGCTCGCGGGCGACCGCCAGAGAAACCGACCCCGCCGTCCCGTGGAGGTCCGAAAGCAACGACGCGGCGGCGTCGCCCGCGAGGTCGACGTGGAAGACCTCTCTGAGGGCTTCATCGTAGACGGGCGTGTCTTCCAGGGCGGCGAGCAGCCGGTCGGCGCCGAAGCGTTCCCGCCCCTGGTACCGCTTGAGCGCACCGAACTTCGCGGCGACCTGCGCGAGCGTGAACTTCAGCGCGTCGGAGTTCCGGAGCGCGAGTTCGAGCGTCGGCTCAACGTGCTCGGGTTGGGTCGTCTCCAGTACGTCGACCACGTCGCGGGCGGAGGCCCGCGATGGAACCTCGAGTTCGATCCGGTACGGGGAGACATCCATCCCGACCGACGACCCGGTACGCTGGCCCACGAGCGCGGCGAGTAACCGACCAAACGTCTCGTTGATCCGGTGACCGTGGGTGCTGTTGAGCACGACCGTCCGGGCGCGCCCCTCAACGACGAACCGGTCGGCCGTCGGGATCGGGTACCCCGCATCGACCTGCCGCTCGATCGGCTCCAACGCGGCTGAGAGGGTGTGCGTGTCGGTCGGGTACCGCGACAAGAAGTCGGCGGCGACCCCGTCGCGGTCGGCACCGCGTTCGAACTGGTCGGCGGCGACCTCGCGGATCTCGCCGACTTCCCGGGCGACGTGGGCGGGGACGGGGATCTCCGAGCCGGTCCAGGAGGGCACCTCGCCGCTGGGGTCCTCGATCGGGGTGACGTTCACCCTCGTCTCGTCGTCGTCGATGTCGTTGATCCGCCACATCTCCCCGCGCTGGACGAACGCCGCCCCGGGTTCGGCGAAGTTGACGACGAACCGCTCATCGAGCGTTCCGATCTGCCCCCGCGAGGAGATGTCGTGGACCTCGTAGGTCTCCTCGTCGGGGATCATGGAGAGATTGGCGTAAAAATACTGCCAGGTGCCGCCCGATTTCTCCAACTGGTCCCGCTCCTCGTCGAGCCACACCAGCCGGTTCTTCGACAGCTCCCGGACGACCCGGCGGAACGTCTCTTCGTCGAGGTCCGCGAAAGGATACGCCGCGGTCACGAGGTCGTACGCGCGCCGCGCCGACACCTCACCCTCGTCCATCACGACTCCAACGATCTGGTTCGCGACCGTATCGAGGCTGGCGTGGTGGATCCGCGCGGGTTCGACCTCACCCGCCACGGCTCGGCGGGCGATCGCGAGCGCCTCCAGGGTGTCGTCCGGCGAGGAGGTTACGAGCGTCCCGCGGGAGACCTCGTCCCGGCGGTGGCCCGCGCGGCCGACCCGCTGGAGCAGGCGGGCGACCTCGCGGGGGCTGCCGTACTGGACGACGTGGTCGACCCGGCCAACGTCGATCCCGAGTTCCATCGAGGAGGTACACACCAACGCGTCGAGATCACCCGTCTTGAACCGCTCTTCAACGTCGATCCGGACGTCCTTCGAGAGCGACCCGTGGTGGACCTCGATCGGGTCACCGAGCGTTTTGAACCGCGAGCCCAGCGCCTCGGCGGTCTGTCGGGTGTTGACGAACACCAGCGTTGACTCGTGGTCGCGCACAATGTTGCGGACGAGTCGGACGTGGCTCGCGATGGTGGCGTCGGTCGCGAGTTCGCCCGCCAACCGCTCGTCTTCGGGTGTCACCTTGGGGTGGACGACTTCGAACTCGACTTCGCTGCCGGCATCCACCTCAACGACCTCAAAGCCGCGGTCGCCCGTGAGGAACTTCCCGACTTCCGTGGGTGACCCGACCGTCGCCGAGAGCCCGATCCGCTGGAAGGGCCCCGAAAGCGCCCGGAGTCGCTCCAGCCCGATGGTCAGTTGGGCGCCTCGCTTCGCGGATGCGAGTTCGTGTACCTCGTCGACAACGACGTGGCGGACGTCCGACAGCGCCGCCCGGAGCTTCCTGCCGGTCAGCATCGCCTGGAGCGTCTCGGGCGTGGTCACAAGCACGTCCGGCGGGTCGTCGGCCTGCTTCGACCGCTGGTACTGCGTGGTGTCGCCGTGGCGCACGTCGATCTCGATGTCCAGCGTCGACCCCCACCACTCCAGTCGCTCGCGCATATCGCGGTTCAGCGCCCGCAGCGGCGTGATGTACAGCGCCGACAGCCCCTCGCGGTCCTCGGGGTCGGCGCGGACGATGGCGTCGAACACCGGAAGCATCGCAGTCTCGGTCTTTCCGGTCCCGGTGGGGGCGATCACCAGGGCGTTCCGGCCGGTCGAAAGCGGCGGGATTGCCCGGCGCTGCGGCTCCGTCGGGGTCTCGAACCCCCGCTCCGAGAGCGCTGCACGGACCGCGCTGCCGAGGCTCGCGAACGCGTCCATTCCGCGCGAGGCGGACCGGTCTGTCATCGCTACTACTACCGGCGCGACGGGATTAAGCCCGACGTTCCGAAGCCTACGGTTCAAATACCGCGGCGTCCCGTCGACGCGTATGTGTCCCTACCGGAGCTTCTGGATCGCGGTCCTCGCGTACGGCGCGTTGTCGGCGGTGGCCGCCCTGCCCCCGACCGGCCCCGCGTCGGCAATCGGCGGCGTCGCGGGCGTCCTCGTCGCCGTCAGCGATGGGTACGCGCTCCTTCGCCCCGATCGCGTCTGGGGGCCGTAGGGGTGGAACCCCTGTCCCCGCGGCGGTCAGCAGCGCCGCGCTCTACGCGGGTATCACCGCCCTCGGCGCCGTCTGATCCACCCACCCCACGGCTACACCGTCCGATACGGCCCCAGCCGCGTCCCGTCGAGCAGGTACGCGTCGGTCCGGTCGTCGACGAGCGCGTCGGGGAGGAACGGTGCGAGAAGGCCCTGCCCATCGACGTTCACCCAGGTACCGCCCGAGCGGTCGTTGAACGCGGGAAAGACAACCAGGTCGGGGTCGTGCCACGCCAACGCGGCGACGTTGACGCCCCAGTGGTCGGCGAACGGCTCGGGGTGGAGTGGTCCGCGGAGCCACGCCCGTTCCTTCCGCCCGCCACCGACGCTGTCTTCCAGCCGCACGGCAGGGTGCTCGTGGCCGACGCAGAGCACGTTGCCCGCAAGCACGTCCCGTGTGGGCCACGTGTGACCGTGAGCGAACCCGACACGCCCCAGTCTGGTCCCCCCGGTGTCCGCGAGGGTGAACCCGTCCTCGCCCGCGAACCGCTCGGCGACGCCGGTATCGTGGTTGCCCGGAACCAGTGTCACCGGGACGCGGTCGAGTAGGGCGCCCAGAAGGTCGTCGAGTTCGTCGGCCTCCGCGCCGTCGGCGCCGCCGACGCGGTGGCCGAGATCACCGAGGGCAACGAGGTGATCCGCGTCAGTCCGGTCAAGCAGGCCGAGCAGCCGGATTCGGCGGAGGTCCGCGCTGCTCTCGAGTTCCACACCCCGCTCGTACCGGAGTCCGGCCTCGATCCCGGCGTGGTAGTCGGCGACGACCAACGCGACGCCGTCGCCGGTCCGGACCGTTGCAGCGGGATCACCGAGGATCGGCTCGACCAGCGGGCCGGAGTCCGGCGACCCGGTCGCAAACCCCGTCGTATCGGACATCAGATGGCTTTCAGCCGTCCCTCGGCGGGTTCGTAGCATTTCCCGCCCATCAACGCGTCCTGGATTGCGGACTCCACCGCGTCGGGGTCAACGCCGTGTTTCTCGACAACTGTCTCCACGACAGCCTCCTGGTCTGCGCCGTCACCATCGTCGAGATCGTTCATAACCTCGACGGCGGTCGTTTCGAGGTCGATGTCGGCGGCCGCATCGGGCGCCTTGATATCAGTGTCGGCGGCCGCATCAGGCGCCTTGATATCAGTGTCGGCGTCGCTCCCGGTGTCCGCCGCCCCCTCGGGGCTTGCTTCGGTGGTCGGCTCCGTTTCGATGCCGGGAGATGAGGGTGACGCCTCAACGTCGGCCGCGGTGTCGCCCTCGGCCGCCGCGGCCGCCTCAGCTTCGAGGTCGTCGACGTCCGGCACGTCGATGTCGGCCTCCCCGGGGTCGTCCACCTCGTTGCCGGTGGCGAACTCGGTTCCGTACTCGGATTCGACCTCGGCGCGCTCCGCCTCGTCGAGTTCGTACACATCCGATTCGTCCGGGGGGTCTCCGGCGCCAAAGTCGCCGAGGTCGTCGGCGTCCTGGTCGGAACCGCGGTCCGTATCGCCGGCGTCATCCGCCGACATCGACAGTTCGGAGGCTGCGGGGTCGGACGCCGTCGCGTCCGGCTGTCCGGGCTCCGCGGCGGTGTCCGCCGACCCCGACTCTTGAGCCGCCGTCGTCGTCGCCGCGGCGTCCGCCGTGTGGTCGGCTGTCGCATCCGCGGTCGAACCGTTGTCGGCGTCCGCCGCGGCGTCCGAACCGGTCTCAGGCCCCATCGTGGTCGCAGCATCGACACCGTCGGCCGCGTGGCCTCCGACGTCGGGACGGCTAGACTCCGGTGTCCCCCCGGCGGAATCGACCGACGTGTCGCCGGACTCCGGTGTCCCCCCGGCGGAATCGACCGACGTGTCGCCCGGTTCGAGCGATGCTGCGGGGACTTCCGGGAGCGCCCCGAGTTCGCCCGGTCCGGACTCATCGGGGGCGACGTCGAGCGTTTCGACGGTGTCGCGGTCGCCGGCGACGAGTTCCAGCGCCTGGACTGTGAGTGTGCGGACCGCCTCGAGGTAGTGTTCGGTCGGTCGGTAGTGGTCGATCGCGAGCGCGACGCCGCTGGCGTGTGCCGCGTCGACGCCGCGGGACTCAAGCGCCGTCCGAAGATCATCGGCGCGAGCGTCGATGTCGAGCGCCGCGGCCATCGTCGCAATCCGATCGAGCGTGTCGACGGCGGCAGCGACGACCCACCGGTCGCGGGTGTCGGCGTCGACTTCGGTGAGGCTCTCGGGACGGACCGAGGTGAAGATGCGGTCGGAGTCTTCGGGCTGGTAGGTCCGGCCCTTCCCGGTGATTGAGACGAAACACGGCGGGGTCGCCCGTTCGAGGAACGCCGCGGCGTCGGGCTGATACTGGCCGGCGTAGGTCACGAACGCCCCGGTCGGATCCGCGATCCGACCCCGGAGCGCGTCGTCGTTGACCGCCTCGACCGTGGTGAGCGCGCCGGCTGCGAACACCCGGTTAACCCGGGCGCCGGTCGGCGTCACCACGTAGTTGGGCGCGCGCTCCTCGTCGCTCTCCGAGTACGAGAGCGTGGCGTCGTTGAACTCCGCGGCGAAGACCCGCCGGGCTACCTCCCGCTCTTGGATCTCGTCGCTCATTGTCGCACCTCCCTCAGACGGTCGGCTGCGAGTCCTGCGGGGTCGTCGCCGGTTCGCTCGAACTCGGTCGCTTCGAGGTTCGCGCCGTAGTCGTCGACCGAGAGGTTCCCGCGCACCCGATACTCCCGGCCCACGATCCGCTCGCGGATCTCGTCGGCGACAACTTTCTTGTCCATCGCGTCGCGGGCGGCGGTCATGGCCTCGGCCATCGTTCCGTCGTAGACCAACTCGGTGAGGTCGCGGCCGAGCATCGCAGTCACCGTCCCGGTACCGTCGTCGACGATCGCTTTCACGCGCATATCGTCCTCGCCGTCGACGTCGCCGTGTGCGCGGCACTGGCCGTTCTGGAGCACCCGCCCGCAGTCGGGACACCGCTCGATCAGTCCCGAACCGTCCCGGACCTCGAGGACGTTGCCGACAACCTCGACGTCGAACAGGCCCCCAGCGCCGACGGCCTCCCCGATCGGGAGTCGCGTCGCGTCGTCGTCAACGTCGACCGAGCGGCCCAGCGGGGTGACGGTGGTGTACTCCGAGAGGTTCACCTGCGGGACGCCCCGGAACTCCCGGACGTACACCTCCTCGAAGCGGTGTTCCGACTCCTCCCGGAGTTCGGGGCGGGCCGCCCAGTCGGTGAAGGGGAGCCGCCCGCTCTCGTCGGCAACGACACCCGACCGAATGGTGGTATCCCCGTTACGACCGTCGATGACGCGCTCTTCCGATTCGATGACTTCGACCTCAACGTTGCGGCCGCGGTCGCCCGCCCGCAGATCCACGAGGCCGGTGTCGCCGCCGACCTCGTAGGGAACCTCCACGGGCGTCGTCTCGATGGCGACCGTCGAAGACTGGCCGATATTGAGCTCGGGTTCGCCGTCCCACTCCCGGACGCCGGCGTTACCGACGGTGATGGAGTCGCCGGGTTGGAACCCGAAATCTTCCCACGCGGTGTAAGAGATCCGGCCGGTTTCGTCGGCGAACTCCCCCTCCCGGATTGTCTGCTCGTCGCCCTGATACCGGATCGACCGGCGGCCGACCGAGAGTACGCGGACGGTCACGGTGACGTTACCGTCTCCGGTGGTGACGTCGTCGATGTCTTTCGTGGTGGGCGCCGCGTCGTTGCCGCCACCACCGCCGTGTTTCCGGCGGATGCTCTGTTTGGCCTCGTCGACGGGCACACTGTACGACAGCAGATTCTCCAAGTCGTCTTTGACCTCCGCTTTGTCAACACCGAGGGCGGAGGCGAGTTCCTCGGCGTGATCGTCTACGTCCATCATCACGGTCGTACGTCCGCCCGGGATAAAAAGGATCGGCGGCTCGGGGTCGGACACCGTCGGCCGAACCGTGGCTCACCCGCCGTCATCGATTCTCTGTGAGACGTAGACCACGAGCGAAAGCGGGACCCCGAGCACCAGAGCCAGTGTCAGCCCGCCGTAGGCGGCGAATCCGAGTGGCGTGGCGGGGAACGGGACAATGAACAGGAACTGGGGCTGTTCGAGCCCGCTCACGAACGTCCCGGTCAGCAGCCCCGCCGCAGCCCCGACGCCGGTCAGGGCGGCGTAGAGTACGAGCACGAACCGCTGCCCGTCGCGCCCGGCCGACTCGGCCGCCGACGTCGGCGTCTCCTCTCCCCCGGTGGCGTCGTGTTCGGTCACACCGTTGTGTCGGGTGTGGGGTCGGTTAAGCCACGCGCTCGCCGTCGGGTCGATCCCACGAAACCGACGCTGATTTGATCGCGCCCTGTCAACGCCACGTATGAGTGACAGAGATCTCTTGGGGATCGTTCTCGCCGCGATCGTGGTGCTGATGTTCGCGACCGGCATCATCCTCGCGATCTGAGAACGGGATCTGGTCCGGCCTGCCGGGGAGTTGCATCGGACCGACAGTACACCCGGAAAAAATAGAACGCCGAACTACTCGTCGGCGTCGCTCTCTGGCTCCTGTCCGCCGTCGGGAACCACGTCCGCTTCCTCGCCGCCGTCGGGAACCACGTCCGCTTCCTCGCCGCCATCGGCAATCGCAGTCTGGAGCTTCCGGTCGAACCAGTCCCACTCGGCGGTGTAGAGGCCCGAATCTTTGAGATCCCACGGGTCACCATCCTTGATCTTCGGGGCTTCGAGCCACGACTGCACGAAGTTCCACACGAAGATGATCTGGCCCACAAGCAGGATGAGCGCGCCGAGGGTCGCGAGCCGGTGGAGCGTCGCGAACTGCGGCAGGTAGTTGGCGTACCGCCGCGGCATCCCGCCGTACCCCAGCAAGATCATGGCGAAGAATGTGATGTTGGTCCCGATCATGGAGAGCCAAAAGTGCATCTTCCCCAGGGTCTTCTGGTACATCCGACCGGTGTACAGCGGGTACCAGTAGTATAGGCCCGCGAACCCGGCGAACGCGATCGCGCCCATAACGACGTAGTGGAAGTGCCCGACCACGTAGTAGGTGTCGTGGAGCACGAGGTCAACCGGGATCGACGCGAGGAACACGCCGGTGACACCGCCGATGATGAAGTTCGAGACGAATCCGATACAGAACAGCATCGGAGTGGTGAGCCGCACCCGACCATTCCACATCGTGGTGATCCAGTTGAATGTCTTGACCGCGCTCGGGATCGCGATCGCCAACGAGACCGCCATGAACGACGCCCGAAGCCGGGGGTCCATGCCGGTCGCGAACATGTGGTGGGCCCACACGCCGAACGAGAGCACGCCGATCGCGAGCGTGGAGTAGACGACGAACTTGAACCCGAACAGCCGCCGGCCGGCAAAGCGGGGTAGAACGTAGCTGACGATCCCCATCGGAGGCAGCACCAGGACGTAGACCTCGGGGTGGCCGAAGAACCAGAAGAGGTGTTGCCACAGCATCGCGCCGCCCTCACCCGCGAAAAACGTGGTGCCGAAGTTACGGTCGAAAAGCAGCATCACGAGGGCGCTCCCGAGAAGCGGGAACGCGAAGAGAATCAGCCCAGACTGGGTCAGGACCGTCCACGAGAAAATGTCGAGGTTGGCCCACGAGACCTTGTCGCCGCGCTCGGTGAAGATGGTGGCGATGAAGTTGATCGCACCCATCGTTGTCGCGACGCCCGAGAGGTGCAGCCCAAGGAGGAACAGATCGACGCCGGCGTTCCCCTGGTTTCCGAGGCCTTCACCCACCGAGAGCGGGGTGTACATCGTCCAAGCGGTCTGCGCCGGGATGATGTCCCCGATCGGGAAAAAGCCCGCCCAGATGAGGAGTGCCGCAGGCGGTAGCAGCCAGAACGCGATGGCGTTGATCCGGGGGAACGCCATGTCTTCTGCGTCGATCAGAAGCGGCACTAGGTAGTTCGCGAACGCCGCGATGATCGGCGTCCCGAACAGGAACAGCATCGTGATGCCGTGGCTCGTCAGAAGCGAGTTGTAGAACGTGTTCGAGATGAGCGTCTGCCCGGGATTGATGAGTTCCAGCCGCATCACGACGACCATCAGCCCGCCGACGACGAACGCGGTGAGTGCGTACGCGCCGTAGAGCAGCCCGATATCCTTGTGATCCACCGTGGTGAGCCACCGGATAACGCCCGACGGTTTCTCGTTGGAGACGTAGCTGTCCTCCTGTCCGTACCCGCCGCCGCCGGCGACCGGTGTGTACGAGCGCCAGTTTTCGACCCGCGCGACCCACGCGGCGACGGCCACGAGGAAGAGCCCCATGAGGACCGTCAGTGCTAGCTGTCCGTTGACCTGCATAGATGTGGGTGAGTATCGGAAGGTAATGAAAGGTTCGGGACCCGACCGCGGCGTGTGGGACCCGACCGCGGCGTGTGGGACCCGCCGCTGGATCAAGCGTGCGCTTCGGAGTCGTCGTCGGCTTCGTCGGCGTCAACCAGGTCGTCCTCGGGTCCTGCCGGGCCGTCCCCGGACGCGTCGTGATCCGGCTCCCCGGATGCCGCGTCGCCGTTGAGCTCCGCGGCGGGCGCTTCCGAGTCCGTGTCGCCGAGTTCTGCGGCGGAGTCTCCGGAGTCCATATCCTCGTCATCCGCATCGGGCACCTCGAGCGGTTCGGCCCCCGAAACGCCCGCCTGTCCCGGGAGATACACCGGCCCGTTCTTCTCGCTGCCCGCGACGGCGACCGCGGCGAAGTACGTCAGGACCGCTAGGAGGACGAACGGGATCGCAACCAACCCGAACTGGATCGACGACGCGAGCGGATCGACCCCGAACGGTGCGAACACCACGAAGCCGACGATGAAGAAGCCGAGAATGAAGAGCGGGATGATGTTGACGAGGAGGTCGAGTTGGGTCTCTCGATCGAAGATCTCGTTGCTCATACCCCGTCGTTCCGGTGGAGAAGCAAATAGGTTGTTGGTTCGTCGCAGGGGCAAGAGTCGGGACGGACTAGTACGGTGGTTGCTGGTCCTGTGCGAACAGCGTCCCGGCGGCGGCGACCGCGACCAGGATCACCGCGGCTGCGAGAATCGCGAACCCACGGGTCGGAAGGGAGATCGCGGTGTATACGAACCCAGCACCCAGCGCGGCGAGCGGGATCGCGGCGCCGACGAGCGCCCGCCACGGTGTCTTTGCGTAGCCCGCCTCCGTCGCCAGCCCGGCGGCGCTCCCGCCGAACAGTAACAGTCCCCCGACAGCGATCGGGAAGAGACCGAAGACGATCCCGACTTCTCCGATCGGAATCCCGAGGGCGACAAAAACCGGCCAAGGGCTCGCTCGCCGATACTGGTCCGAGAGTCCCGGTTCAGCTTCCATTACCGGCCGTACGCGTCCGAGCGTACAAAACGCTTCGTTCCACGCCGGTAGGGGTCAGCGCGGACGGGACACCGAAAGAACACCTTTTTCGACGCAGGTCGCAGACTCCTACCCGATGGGACTGGAGGAGGAGATCGAGGAACTCCGCGAGGAGATCTCGAACACGCCCTACAACAAGTCGACCGAACAGCATATCGGTCGGCTGAAGGCGAAGCTCGCGGAGAAAAAGGAGAAACTCGAAAACCAGTCCGGAAGCGGCGGCGGTCACGGTTACGCGGTCGAGAAGACCGGCGACGCGACGGTCGCGCTGGTGGGGTTCCCGAGCGTCGGCAAGTCGACGCTGATCAACGCGCTCACCAACGCCGACAGCGAGGTCGGGGAGTACGAGTTCACCACGCTTGACGTCAACCCCGGAATGCTGAAGCACAACGGTGCGAACATCCAGATCCTCGACGTACCGGGCCTCATCGAAGGGGCTGCCGGCGGCCGCGGCGACGGGCAGGCAGTCCTCTCGGTTGTCCGGACGGCCGATCTGGTGGTGTTTCTGCTCTCGGTCTTCGAGATCGAGCGGTACGAGCGGCTCCAGGAGGAGTTGTACGCCAACAAGATCAGGGTCGACTCGTCGCCGCCGAACGTCACGATCTCGAAACGGGGCAAAGGCGGGATCCAAGTCACCACCTCCGATGAGGTCTCTCTCGGCGAGGATACGATTGCGAGCGTGCTCAGAGAGCACGGTTACGTCAACGCCGATGTGACTGTCCGCGGTAACCACTCTATCGACGAACTCATCGACGGGATCATGGACAACCGGGTGTATCTCCCGTCGATGGTGGCGGTGAACAAAGCTGACCTCATCGACCGCGACTACCTCCCCACGGTCGAGGAGAACCTCCGCGAGGTCGGGGTTGACCCCGACGAGGCGGTGTTCATCAGCGCGGAAGCCGAGAAGGGCCTCGGCGCGTTCAAACAGCGGTTGTGGACGGAACTCGGCCTGATCCGGGTGTACATGGACAAGCCCGGCCGCGGTGTCGATTACGAGGAACCGCTGGTCCTGATCGAGGGGCAAAATACCGTCGACAACGCGCTCCGGAAACTCGGTGGGAGTTTGGAAGACCGGTTCCGGTTCGCCCGGGTGACCGGGCCGAGCGCCAAACACGACGAACAGCAGGTCGGCCGCGACCACGAACTTCGAGACGAGGACGTGCTCCGCGTCGTCGCCAGGAAGTGACTCGCGTGTCGATGCCCGCCGCGCGGTCGCGAGTGACGGTCGTTGCGCTGTTGGGGCTGCTTGCGATCCCGTGGTCGGTGCAGGTGTTTTCCGGCCGCGACGCCACGCTGCTTTTCGCGTGGGGGTTGGTCAACACGAGCCCCCCGATGGTGACGACGCTCCCGGAGTTTCTGTTCCTGTACACGCGGGGGCTACCGGCGTATATTCTGGCGTGGCCGCTCTCCGTCGGACTCTACGCGACCGCGGTCGCGAGTGTCGGAATCCGGTGGTGGACCGGGGGGGAGGACCGCCGCGTGACCGCCGGAGTGTTGGTCGTCGCTGCCGTCGCGCAGGCACAACTCGCGTGGGGCTTTTCGCTCCAACCGAGCCGGGTGGCGTGGCCGGTCGGGTCGGTCGCGCTGGTCGCGGTCGCAGCAGTGTACTACTGGGTGCACGCTCGAACCCCCGGCAAGGGCGACGACGGCCGCTGACCGAACAGTGCCGACGCTCACCGGGCGGGTACCCTTCGGTACCCTTTTTGACTGCGGCGACCGTCGCTCCGGATATGTCCGGCGTACTCGATCACGTGATGTTGCGCGTGGAGGACCTCGACGAGTCCCTGGAGTGGTACCAGACCCACCTGGACTACGAGGAGACGGGTCGGTGGGAGGCCGACACCTTCACCAACGTCTACCTCGGTCCCGAGGGGATGCACGACGAGGGCGCGAAGCTCGAACTCACGTACAACCACGACGACCGAACCTACGAGATGGGCGACGCGTGGGGTCACATCGCGGTCCGGGTCCCCGAGGGCGAACTCGAGTCCTACTACGACCAGTTGATGGACGAGGGCGTCGATGACTACCGCGACCCCGCCTCCTGCGGCGGCCGGTACGCGTTCGTGAAAGATCCCGACGGCCACGAAATCGAGGTCGTCCAACGGGACCCCGACCTGCCCACGTGGGGCATTGACCACACGATGATCCGCGTCGCAGACGCCGACGAGGCGCTGGGGTTCTGGACCCGGAAGTTCGGGTACGAACACACCGGGCGGTGGGAGTCCGACACGTTCGCGAACTACTTCATGAAGCCCGAGGGCGCCTCCAAAGCCGCGATGGCCGTCGAACTCACGTACAACTACGACGGCCGGTCGTATACGATGGGCGACGCGTGGGGCCACCTGTGTGTTCGCGCCGACGACCTCCACGACTACTGGGCCACGCTGATGGAGCGAGACGCCGAGGAGTACCGCGACCCCGCGGCGTGTGACGACCGCTACGCGTTCACAAAGGACCAGGACGGCCACGAGATCGAAGTCCTCGAGGCCTGACACTGCCGGCGTTAACGACAGCCGGGACGGAGTTCGGTACCACCGAAAGAAGCGACCGTACCTTGACCTCCTCCTCAGCCTGAAGACGGAGGAATCCGCCCATCGGATTCGGGCAAATCAGCGTCAACGACGTGGGGGTTGACCCGACAGAGGTGGTTGTCGGCCGATTCCGCTCCGAGGGGTGGATCGCCGAGGAGCCCCGCCCCGATTCTGATCAACCTCGACGATCCGGAGGCCCTGTCCACGCTGTCGGATTCGAGTGACCCCGAGTGAGGGACGCGGACGGCAGAGACGGCGGCTCCTTGAGTCGGCCGACCGGCGGTCTCCCGGCGCCGACGCACGCAACGACAAAGGATTTATTCGTCAATGTCGTTGCCGCACGTATGCCCGGTCTCCTCTCCGACGCGTTCGCGTGGGTCGTGATCCTCACGTTCGCGGCGGGGACGCTCTCCGTAGGCCGGAACGACCGGCTGGCGCGGTATCTTACGGTCGCTGCGTGGGTTGGGTTCGCCGCTTTCTGGCTCCAACTCGTCCCGCATTTCGCGTTCGTCCACAAGAGCTACGTTGAGGGGTTGCTCTCGGTTGTTGCGGTCCCGGCGTCTCTGTACACCGGCTACCTGCTCTGGGGCGGCCGCGACTCGTTGTACGTGCTCTCGCGGTCGGTCGCCGTGATGGGGCTGCTCTACCTCCCGTTCGAGACGATCCCCGCGTTCTCGCTCGTGGGGATCGCGGTCCCGGCGCCCCGCGGCGTGCTGATGGAGACGGTCGCCGCACAGACCGGTGTTCTGGTCAATGCGTTCGGCTACACCCCCGAACTCGTCGTGGGCGAGCAAGGGTATCTGAACACCTTCGTCTTTTTCGACGGCGACCACCGCCTGACGGTGTCGGTCGTCCTCGCGTGTACCGGACTCGGCAGCATCGCCATCTTCGCCGGACTGATCGCCGCGGTGAAGGCGCCGTTCCGCCGGAAGCTCCGTGCGCTTGCGGTTGCGGTCCCGATCATCTACGCGTTGAACCTGCTCCGGACCACGTTCATCACGATCGTCTTCGGCAAGCAGTACATGCAGTGGTTCGTCACCGAGATCCTGTTCCTGTTCGGCTCCACCGACCCGTACATGGTGTCGTTTTTTATTTCCGACCGGATCATCAGCCAGTTGCTCGCGGTCGTGGTGCTCGTCGGAATCACCTACCTGGTGGTCCGTGAGGTCCCGGAGCTACTGACGGTCGTCGAGGACGTGCTCTATCTCGTCACCGGCGACGAGTACGACCTCGCGTCGCAGCTCGACCTCGAGGCACCCGACCGGACCGACCAGGTCGCCTAAGATCCTGTCCGCCGGCCGCGAGTGACACGATCGCGGCGGCCTACCGCTCCCGGGCCGCGAGTGACACGATCGCGGCGGCCTACCGCTCCCGGGCCGCGAGTGACACGATCGCGGCGGCCTACCGCTCCCGGGCCGCGAGCGCATCGGCGGGCGCGCCGCCGAGCGCCGACAGCGCGTCGGACTCGATATGGTGAAGATCACCCGGAATCACCAGTAGGTGGAGCGGATCGCCGAACTCCCGCGCCGCGAGCGCCGAGAGCGTATCCGCCGCGACGACGGGCTCCGGGCCGCCGGCCCGCGCGACCGCGACACCCAGGGTGTCGGTCCACCCCTCAGTGAGTAGTCCAGCGGCGACATCCGCAGTCATGTACTCGTCGCGGCTGGCGTTGATATCGAGGTAGACGAGGGTGTGGAGGCCGCGCTCCCGGTTGGCCTCGATCGATTCCACAACGCTTCCGGGAACCGCATCGCCGCCGCGGGCGTCCGGGAACGGGAGCGTGACCGACTTTCCGAACCGGTAGTTCTGGAGGCCGGTGAGCCCGCTCGCGGCTGTCTGTGCGGTCACCCCGTGGATCACGCGAGTGTCGATTCCGCGGTCGATCGCCCGGAGCCGGAGGTCAACGTGCGTTGTCGAGATCATCGTGTCGCCCGCGGTCAGGAACGCGACGTGGTCGTTCTCTGCGGCCGCGAGGACGTCCTCCGGGTCCTGTTCAACGCCGGCGCGGTCCCGGACCTCGATGTCGATGCCGTGAGACGCCGAGAGTTCCGCGACGGTCGCGCCGACAAGGTGGCTGGTGTAGAACTCCGCGATCGCGCGGTCGGCGTCTTCGAGTGCGGCCCGTCCGTCGACGGTGATCGACTCCTCGTCGTATAACCCGAGACCGATGAACGTGAGCATACCTCGGGTGGGCGACCGGCGGGAATAAACCGCCCGGCTTAGGTCTCGGACTCGTAGAGTCCCAGATCCGCTGCGACGTGGTCGGCGAGTTCGTCCGCAAGGACGGGGTCGACCTGCGCAACCTCCTCGCCGTCGTGCCGGTGGTGGTTGTGCGTGTCCAGCGACTCCCGGAGGTCGTCGAGTGGGACTCGTGACCGCGTCCCGCAGGCCTCACAGACGATCGGGACCGTCGGCTCGTCGGTGTCGTCGCTCATATCGACTAGTTGTCCGGGGGTAATAAAAACCGATCCGGTTCCGAGGAGCCGGCGTCAGTACGCCGAAACAGCCGGCAGAACGGACCGCTCAGACGCCGACTTCCGCGCCGACGTACAACACGACGACGAGGAAGATCCACACCACGTCCACGAAATGCCAGTACATCGAGGCGGTGCTGACCGAGACGTGACGCTCGGCGGAGTACTGCCCCGCGAGCGCCCGCACGAGGACGACCCCCAGGAGGACGGCGCCGAGGCTCACGTGGAGGCCGTGGAGCCCAGTGAGCCCGAAGAACGCCGACGCAAAAAAGCCCGAGGTCAGCGTGAACCCCTCGTGGATAATAAATTCGTAGTACTCGTAGATCTGTCCGGCGATGAAGACCGCGCCCAGAAGCACCGTGACGACGAGCCAGGACAGGAACTTCCGCCGGTCGTCTTTCCGGATCGCGGTGTGGGCGAAGTGGAGCGTGACCGACGACAGGATCAAAAGCGTCGTGTTGGCGATGACGAGCGAGCCCGTGAGGTCGGGGATCCCCACGAAGATCGACTCCCAGTTGCCCGCGCGGATGTAGAAGTAGTAGCCGAACAACGCGCCGAACGTCGCCAGCTCCGACCCGAGGAACGCGAGCATCCCCCACCGGAGCTTGTTGGCGCTGTCCGGGTTGGCCTCGCGCGACCAGAACGTACTCACGAAGGCGTGGTACACCCAACCGTACAGTCCGACGAGAAAGAGCCCGATCGAGGCGACGAGTGCCGCGGGGCCGGCGAGGGGGCTGACGAGGCTGGTATCGCCGCGGCCGAGGATGTATAGCGCCGCTGCGACGTAGACCCCGGCCGCGCCGGCGGCGGTGACGAACGGCCACCAACTCGCCTCGCCGAACCCGCGGGGCCAGTCTTCCACCGCGGGGAGATGGTGTTCGTGGTCGTCGTGTGCGTCTTCGGTACCCATACGCTGAGGTTTCGCTCCGACGGATAAAAAGCCTCCCAATGCTCGCGAGGGATCCGGGAGAATGTTGAAGTTGTGGCTGGGAGACGTCAAGGTATGAAGACCCTCCTGATCGGCGTGGGCCAGGCCGGCGGGAAACTCACCCGCGAACTGGTCGACTACGACAACCGGATGGGGTTCGGCGCCGTCCGCGGTGCGGTCGGCGTTAACACCGCCGCTGCTGACCTCCGCGACCTCCCGTTCGAGACCGTCCTCGTGGGGCGCGACCGGGTGAACGGCCAGGGCGTCGGCGGCGATAGCGAACTCGGCGCCGACGTGATGGAGACACACACCCGCGAGGTGCTTGCCACGCTCGAGGGCCGCATCACTGCTGGGATCGAGTCGATCTTCGTCGTGGCGGGGCTGGGTGGCGGCACCGGCAGCGGCGGCGCGCCGGTGCTTGCCCGCGAACTCGCCCGGGTCTACGACGTGCCGGTCTACGGCCTCGGGATTCTCCCCGGCCGCGACGAGGGGTCGATGTACCAGGTCAACGCCGGCCGGTCGCTGAAGACGTTCGCCCGCGAGGCCGACGCTTTGGTGCTCGTCGACAACGACGCGTTCCGGTCGGTTGGTGAGAGCCTCACCGGTGGGTTCGACGCGATCAACCGCGAAGTCGCAAAACGGGCGGGGTTGTTACTCGCCGCCGGCGAGACCGTCGAGGGGGTCGGCGAGAGCGTGGTTGACTCCTCGGAGATCATCAACACGCTCCGCAGCGGCGGGATCGCGGCGCTGGGGTATGCCGCCGCGGAAGCCGCGCCCGAGGCGGGAGAGAACATCAACACCGTCGTGAGCACCACACGCCAGGCGGTGCTCACCGGGTCGAGTCTCCCGGACGCCACCGACGCCGACGCCGCGCTCCTGATCGTCGCGGGTGACCCCGACGCCGTCCCGCGGAAGGGTGTCGAGCGCGCCCGAAAATGGGTCGAGGAGGAGACCGGGAGCCTTCAGGTCCGCGGCGGCGACTTCCCGCTGTCGAGCGGTCGACTCGCGGCCGTTGTGCTGCTCGGCGGCGTCGAGCGCTCCGAGCGACTCCAGTCGTTTATCGACCGCGCCTCGGAGGCACAACAGTCCGAAAAGAGCGACGAGTCCGCAGCGGATCCCGCCGCAGAGTGGGCGAGCGACGACCTCGACGACCTGGTGTAGTCGCCGACTCCGGGGTGACCGGTCAGACGAGAGCTACTTACAGAGGCTCGCGCCGTCGAACTCCGTCCGCGTGTAATCGACCTCCAGGAGGTCAAGGATGGTCGGCGCGATGTCATAGAGGTCGGCGTCGTCGATTGCGATGTCGGGGTCATCGACGAACAGCGAGGCGTTGTCGAAGCTGTGCATCCCGTTTCTCGGTCCGACCCCGAACACCTCGTCGTGACCCGTGAAGCCGGATTTGAGGTCGAAGCCGTGGGTCGGCACGACCACGAGGTCGGGTGCGATGTCGTCGTGGTCGCCGCGGAAGGCGTCCTCCTTCTCGACCACGCGGTCGGCGACCGGCTTGCCGTCGGGGCCTTCGAGGGCCTCGAGGTCGGCTTTAAGCTCCGCGCGGACCGAGTCGTACTCTGACTCGGGAACGGCGCCGTCGGGCTCGCGACCCTCGAGGTTGACGTAGAACCGCCCCGGGATGAACGAGTACGCTCGGGTGTCCCCGGAGACGTCGCCGAGTTCCTCGTGGTCGTCGTCCTCGTAGGAGAGCCACCCCTGCTCTTCGAGCCACGCGTTACAGTGGACCTCGTAGTCCAGCGACGTGAACCCGTGGTCCGACGCCACCACGAGTGTCACGTCCTCGGGCAGTGACTCGCGGATCTTCCCGACGTACTCGTCGACTGCCTCGTAGAACCCGAGGAACGCTTCCTTGTTACCGCCGTGGCGCTCGTAATCCTCGAACAGGAAGTGGTTCACCCGGTCGGTGGTCATGAACACGCCGAAAAAGAGGTCCCAGTCGTCGCGGTCGAGCACCGATCGGAACGTCTGGAAGCGCTTGTCGAGGGTTTCGTGGGCGTCCTCGACGAACTCGGTCTTGTCGTCGGCGTGGCCGAGTTTCGCGTTGACGTCGATTCGGTACCCTGCCTCGTCGAGTTCGTCACGGAACGACTCCGGGTGGGCGGCCTTTTCAACGCCCGGCGACAGAAACCCCGAGACCATACGCTGGACGTCCCGCTGCGGCGGGAACGTCACCGGAACGTTGAGCACGCTAGCCTGGCGACCGGCGTCGGTGACGCGGTCCCACAGGCGGGTTGCCTGGACGTCCCGCCCCATCGGGACGTAGGTGTCGTACGAGCCGACCTCGCGGTCTTGGAACCCGTACACCCCGGTCTCGCCGGGATTCACGCCGGTTGTCAGCGACGGCCAACACGCCGAGGACTCCGGCGGAACGATGCTGTCGATAGCGCCGGCGCTGCCCTCGTCGGCGAGCGCGGCGAAGTTCGGAAACCGCTCGGGGTTGTCGGCGAGTAGGCTGAACGGAACGCCGTCGACGCCGACGAATGCGACGCGCGGGTCGCTCTCCCCGCGCAGCCGGTCGAACAATCCCATACACATCGTTCTCCCCGGCGCTCATAAGAACTTTCGTCTCCGTCCGGGCGGCGGGTGAATCCGGCGGGCGCCGGCGCCCGCTGCCCCGGGGTCGATCGCTGCGGCGAAGAAGCGAAGTACACCCCGGCGTAACTACTAACCAGGCCGTGAAGGAGTTCGAACGAAAGCAGCTGTTGGAGCGGGTCAACCGCGAGGCCGCAACCGTCGGCGCGGAGATCCCGGAGACAATCGACATCCAGGGCGAGGAGGTAGACCTCCGGGAGTTCGTCTTCGAGATCAAGCGGCGGGACACCGTCCCGCCCGGGGAGCGCGACCGGGTCGAACGCGCGAAAAAGAACCTCCGCCGGGAGCGGCTCCAGCGCGTCCAGCGCATCGAGGACGGGTCGGTTACGTACGAGAACGGCGAACGGATCGCCGAGAGCGTCATCGGGATCGACCGCGCGCTGAACGCCCTCGAGCAGCTCCGGCCGGTCGACCTCGACGGTGAGGCCGACCGCAAGGAAGCCGCCGACCGGAAACGGTGGATGAACTTCCTGAAACAGGCGCTGGGCCGCGACGACGGGGTGTCGTCTCAGGGCGGCCGGGGCCGGAGCCGAGGTGGCGGGCTGTGAGCCGTACCGACGAGGTGGCGAACCGACTCGAGGAGTTCGCCGACCTCCTCGAAGCCGACGGTGTCGAGTACAAACCCAACGTCTACCGCCGCGCCGCCGAAAGTGTCAGAGAACACACCCGACCGATCGAGGACCTCGCCGCCGAGGGCGAGGAGGCGGTAGCGACGATCGACGGCGTCGGCGACGCGATCTCCGCGAAGATTGTCGAGTACATCGACACCGGGGAGATCGAGGAATTGGAGTCGCTCCGGGAGGACCTCCCAGTCGACATCGCCGCGCTCACGCGCGTCGAGGGCGTCGGCCCGAAGACCGTCGGCACGCTTTTCGAGGAACTCGGGGTCACCTCCCTCGACGACCTCGCGGCGGCCGCCGAAGCGGGTCGGATTCGGGAGGTGAAGGGGTTCGGCCCCAAGACCGAGCAGAACGTCCGTGAGAACGTCGCGTTCGCGCGGGAGGCGCAGGCCCGGGAGCGGTTGGGCGACGCGCGCCCGCTCGCGGAAGACGCGCTGCGGTATCTCCGCGGTCTCAACGCGGTCGACGCGGTCGAGATTGCGGGGTCGATCCGGCGGTGGCGCGACACCACCGGCGACGTGGACGTGTTGGTCGCGTCGGCGGAGGGTCCCGAAGTCATCGACGCGTTCGTCGAGTGGCCGGCCGCGACCGACACGATCGAGGCCGGCGACTCGAAGGCGAGCGTCCGCGCCGGCGGGATGCGGGTCGACCTCCGGGTCGTCGTCTCCGACGAGTTCGGGGCGGCGCTGCAGTATTTCACCGGAAGCAAAGACCACAATGTCGCGCTCCGGAACCGCGCGATCGCGCGCGACCTGAAGATGAACGAGTACGGCGTTTTCGACGTGTCCGGCGTCGATGATCCCGACGCCGGCCAGCGGGTGGGCGAGCGGGTCGCGGGCGGGACGGAGGCGTCGATGTACGACGCGCTGGGGCTCCCGGCCATTCCCCCGGAGCTCCGCGAGGGAACCGGCGAGATCGAGGCCGCGGCCGCGGGGGAGCTGCCGGACCTGGTCGCGGTCGAGGCGGTCTGCGGCGACCTCCACACCCACACCGAGTGGTCCGACGGCGGGCACTCGATCGCCGAGATGGTGACCGCGGCCGCGGCGCGCGGCGACGACTACTACGCGGTGACCGACCACGCGACCGGCCCGGGGATGGTCGGCAGTGTCGGCCTCACCGACGACGACCTCCGGGAGCAGGCGGCCGCCGTTGACCACGCCCGCGGAGACCTCGGCGACATCACGCTGCTCCATGGCGTCGAGACCAACATCGACGCCGAGGGGGATCTCTCGACCGGCGACGACCTGCTCGAAACCCTCGATGTGGTGGTCGCCTCACCCCACGCCGCGCTCGGACAGGACCGGGAGACCGCGACAGACCGACTGGTCCGGGCGGTCGAACACCCGAGCGTCGACATCCTAGGGCATCCAACCGGTCGGCTGATCACCGAACGCGAGGGGTTGACCCCGGACATCGAGCGGGTCGCCACGGCCGCGGCCGACGCCGGAACGGCACTCGAGATCAACGCCGACCCCGCGCGGCTCGACCTCCGCGGGGAACTCGTTCGGGTCGCGGTCGACGTGGGTGCGACGGTCGTCGTCGACACCGACGCCCACACGCCCGGTGCGCTCGAGTGCGTGCGATACGGCGTCCACACGGCGCGCCGCGGGTGGTGCGTGGCGGGCGACCTGCTCAACGCCAGGGGCGTCGAGGGCCTCCGGTCGTTCCTCCACTGAGATGGACCACCGACTGCTACTCGACGCGATGCTCGGGAAACTGGCGACCTACCTCCGGATGTGCGGGTACGACGCTGCGTACGTGCTCGACGGGATCGACGATCCGACGGCGGGACCCACCGACGACGAGGTCATCGCTCGGGGCCGACGGTCGGACCGGACGGTCCTCACCCGCGACCGGGAACTCGCCGCGTGCGCCGACGACGCGATCCTGCTCCGGTCCCGGGAGGTGGTGGACCAGCTTTCGGAGTTGCGGGCGGCGGGGTACGACCTCTCGCTCGACGCGACCCCGACGCGGTGCGGGGCCTGCAACGGCCCGGTCGACGCCGTCGACCCGGGCGAGTCGGGACCGCCGTACGCGCCCGATCCCGCCGACACCGACTGTTTCCGGTGTCAGGAGTGTGAGCGGGTGTTTTGGAAGGGGGGACACTGGGACGACGTGCGGGCGACGCTCACATCACTGTAGAACAGGGCCGCGCTCTCAGCGTCGGTGCCGTCTCGCTTTCGCCCGCGACTCCCACTGTGTACACGGGTCCATATCGCCCATCAACTCCTCGTGGGCGCCGCAGTAGGGTTGGATCCCCTCGTCGGTCCGGACGTACTCGAAATGCGCGCAGTTCCCGCAGTAGACGTCGCCGGCGGCGCGATCGGAGCCAGTGGATCGGCCGCGTCCGTTCCCGCTGTTCGAGGTCGATGACACCGCGCCGGAACGGCGGTCGGTCGTGGGTTTCGGTGTCGACGCCGCTGGCTGCGCCCCCGACTCGTCGAGCGGCGACGTGATCGACCCCGAAGCGGTGCCGCCGTCGGACGCCGCCCCCGGACCGTTGGAGACCGTCCCCGAACCGCCGGTCTGTGTCTTCACGCCCCCGTCCGGCGTGTTTCCGAAAAAGCCGATACCGCCGCCGGTATGCCGGTTCGACCGCTCAACGGGGACGTATCTGGTCTCGCTCGTTCGCGTCACGTTCACCCGTGCGGTGCCGCCGGGGTCGTTGCGCGTTTTGAAATTCGCGACACCGGCGAACAGACACCAGAATGTCAACAGCACCCCAAGCGAGTAGAGCCCTACCGTCGCGAGCGTCAGGTTGGGCTTGCCCGCCCCGCAGACCGACCCCGACCACCGACACGGGTACGCGTGGACGAAGAGCGCGACGCCGACGACGCCGATCCCGGCACCGATCACCGCCGCGGCCTTCGTGAGCCGTCCCGACGGCAGGATCGCGAAGACGCCGAGAAACACCGCGGGGACGCCGACGCCGGCGAGCACACCGCCGAGTTGTCGTTTGGCCGTGAGTGCGGCCACGTCGGTGCCGTAGACGACACCCGTGGTTGCGACGACGACGCCGGCCACCGCGAGCAGCGACCCGGCGGCGAACAGTCCCAACCCGAACGTGAGTCGCCGGAGGCTCACCACCCGTTTTTTCCCCTCGTATACCTCCGAAAGGCTGGGCATACCGGGCCTTCGTGGTCACCCCACAAAACGGTGTGTCAGACGGACGTCCGACGGCGGGGCCCGGCAGTGGACCGGTCGAACGCGCCGGTGAGGCGCTGTCGGCACCGCCCGTTCCCGGAGCGTGCCGAAGGGGTTATTTCGGGCGACGAACAATCCGGGCGTATGGCAGACGACGCCGAGACAGACGAAGACGAACCCGTCGTCGAACTGGGCGAGGCGGCGCCCGTCGAAGGGCAACCCCTTGCGCGGGTCGCCGCCCGACTCACCTGGCCCCACGAGGTGAGCCGGATCGACGAACAGGAGGGCGACAGCGTCATCCGGACGCCGTCGGGGCCACAGCCCGTCTCGGAGGTGCTGGACGACGTCGACGAGACGTACCTCGACTCGAGGCAGGCGTTCGTGACGGCCGTTCGCGACGTCGTCGGTACCGGCCCCGTCGAAACCGAGTGATCGGGGCCGCGCGACGGTGTCAGTCCACGCCCGCATCCGCGCTGCCGCCGGCGAGTCGACCTGGCTGCAGCGCTCGCTCCTCTTCGGACTGGCGCTTTCGCTCCTGTGGAGTTCGTGGTCGGTCCCGCCGACCGACCTCACCGCGCGCGTGGTTCGCGATGCCGTTGTCTTCTTTTTCGCACCGGCCGCGCTCGCGGTGACCCACGGGCGCCGGCTGGGTTATCGGGTCGATCGGATCGCGGTCCGCGACACGCTCCTGCTCGCAGCGTTTGTGCTCCCCTTCTACCTCGTCGGGTCGGCACTACCGAGCATTCGAGCGTACTACCCGATGTGGCAGACCACCACCGCGTTGGGGTCGTTTCTCCCGCACACTCTCCAACAGTTTGCGGTGGTCGTCGCCGCCGAGACCTACTACCGCGGGCTGCTCTGTGTCGGCGTCAGCGACGACTTCGGGTTCAAGAGCGTCTTCATCAGCCCCGTGGTGTACGCGCTCCACCACGTCGGGAAGCCCCCGATCGAACTGCTGCTCTCGGGCCCTACGGACGTGCTATTCGGCGCGGTCGACTACCACAGCCGGTCGATCCTCCCGTCGATCGTCGCCCACGGCCTGGGGCTGACGCTGCTCGACTGGCTCGCGCTCCACGACCCGCTCGTCCCGCCGTCGGAGGTGGTGGCGGCCCTGCGGTGGCTTCCGGTGCCGCTGTGACCCGGGTCGCCGGCTCGTCGGGAGACAGTGTGAAAAATCCGTATCAGGAGTGGCGGGTGCCCGACAGCCGCGTCCGCCGCTCTTCGAACTCCGCGTCGTCGATGTCGCCCGTCGCGTAGCGCCGTCTGAGGACGGCCAACGCTTCGTCCTGTGTGTCGGTTGGAGTGGTGGACCCCCCGTCTTGCAGCGACCGAAACACCAGATACACCACCCCGACGAGGGCGACGAGCGCGAGTCCCACCCACAGCGGGCCCCAGTGGGTCCCACCGACGACTCCACCGGCCCCACCCATCGGCCCGTAGTGTGCGCCGTGCTGTCCCGAGTGCTGCAGGAGTACTGGTAGGATGTGCATCTGTGTTGCCTCCCCGGTTGGGTGTCGGCCCGGGATTCGCCTAAGTGGGGCGACGGTTCCCAGTCCGTGAGAACACGTTTGGGCTGCCGGTCTACGACCCAACCCGTACGTTTTCGTCGGTCCGGCGCGTACCGTTCGAGGATGACACTACCCATCGACCCGGCGGCGATTGCGAGCGGCGACATCGGCGAGGAACGCGCGACGCTCCGGATGGACCACGAGGCGGCGGTCGAACACGTCCGCGAAACGTTCGTCGACGCGGGGTTCGGCATCGCCACGGAGTTTTCCCCCTCGGAGATGCTCAACGAGAAGGTGGACGCCGGGCGGGACCCCTACCACGTGCTCGGCGCGTGTAACCCGACGATGGCGGACCGCGCGCTCGACGCGACCGACCGGCGGATCGGGGGACTGTTCCCGTGTAACGTCGTGGTCTGGCAGGAGAACCCCGGGGTTCAGACCGTCTACCACGTGAGTATTATGCGTATCGCGCGGCTGCTCGGGGTGGCTGCGGACGGCGACGCGATGGACGACATCATCGCCGATACGGGCGAGTTGGTCGACGAGGCGTTCGGCAACCTCAACGCGGCGTAGTCGGTCCGGCGATCACGTGTCGGTCCCGGTGGGGCGTGGCTCCCACGACCCGAGCCGGCGCATCGTCTCGTCCATCTGCGAGAAATCGGCGGTGGCTCTGATACGTGAACTCATCTCACGATTAGCAACGAGTATGATACATAAATACTTTATGTCGGGATATTGCGGCGTACCACCGGTTATACCGCCAGAATACTGCCGATACAGTCGGTTTCTGCCCAATAATCCGAACGTTTGTACTACAGTTCCGGGATCGGCCCTGCGGTTAATGCCCCGGTCGCCTCCGGAAGATTTAGTCCCCGCCCCGGTCCACTCGGAGGTATGACCCGGAGCGACTGGGGCGAGTGGCTCCCGCGCGCCGTGGAGTCGGCCGACCCCGACACCGTTGCGGTCTGGTATCTCGGGTGCAACGGGTGCATCCTGAAGGGATCCGGTGGGACGACCGTCGCGATCGACCCCTACCTGGGGACGGGTGATCCGCCGCGGACGATCCGGATGATTCCCGTCCCGTTCGACCCCGGCGACGTCAACGAGATGGACGCGGTGTTCGCCACCCACGAGCACACCGATCACACCCACGGCCCGAGCCAGGCACCGATACTGGCGTCGACCGGGGCGTCGTTTTACGCGCCCGACGACTCGCTGTCGGTCGCGCTCGACGACGAGGAGTGGCCTGCGAACTACGACGTCGACCACGACCAGCTCGTCGAGGTCGCCGAGGGCGAGGCGTTCGCGGTGGGTGAGTTCACCGTTCACGTCGAGTTCGCTCACGATCCCGACTCCACGCACCCGGTCTCGTACGTCTTCGAGCACGACTCGGGGACGTTCTTCCACGGCGGCGACACCAAACCCCATCCGGAGTTCGACACGCTCGGGGAGCGGTACGACATCGATCTCGGCGTGTTGGCGTTCGGCGCGATCGGGAACATCGACGACAAGGAGACGGGCGAACCGGTCCGGACGCGGTGGTACTCCACCGAGAACGAGGTGATCGAGGCCGCGTCGGACCTCCGGTTCGACCGGCTCCTCCCCACCCACTGGGATATGTGGAAGGGGCTGACCGCGGACCCGACGGCCCTGCACCACCACACCCGGAGCTACGACCACCCGCGCTCGCTGGCAATCGCCGAGATCGGCGATCGGGTCGACCTCTGAGCGACCGAACCGCCCACACGAACATTTTTCATTGGGGCCGCGGCCAGCACCGACACCGATATGAACGCAGCGGGTCGACCCGGTGACGTGACTTGGGAGTCGGTTTTCGGCCACAGCGACCCCTACCCCGAACAGGCTGACGGCATCGACGCCGCGGTCGACATCGCCGACGACGGCGGGTTCCTGGTGGTTGAGGGCGCCTGCGGCACCGGGAAGACGATGCTCGCACTCACCGCCGGGATCGACCGCGTCCGCGATCCCGACTCCGACTACGAGCGGGTGGTGGTGCTGACGAGCGTCAAACAGCAGCTCCGGCAGTTCGAGGAAGACCTCCGCGCGATCAACGCAAACCTTCCAGACGAGTGGTCGCCGGTGTCGGGGGTGACGCTGGTCGGGAAGGCGGACGTGTGTCCGTACAGCCGCGAGGGGGTCGCCGGGATCGACACCGGAACCGTGTACGACCGGTGTGAGGGGCTCCGCGAGCGGACCCGGAACCTCGTGGGCGACGGCGGCGACACCACCGCGGGGGCGTTGGCGTCGGCGGCGCGGGAGGCCCAGACCGGACTGGTCGATTCGGGGTCCGCGGACGGGCCCGACTACCTCGAGACTGCGGGCGAACCCACACCGTACCTCCCGGGGACCGCCGAGCACGAGGGCGTGGAGTACTGCCCGTTTTATGCCACCTTCCTGGAGGACGCCCCCGAGGACGGCGACCCCATCGAGGCGGTTCCGTTCGACATCACGGACCGAGGCCACATCGACACCGAGGAACTGGTCGGACTGAGTGCGGGGCACGGCACGTGTCCGCATTCGGTTATGGGTGCGGTGCTGCCGCACGCCGAAGTGGTGCTGGGAAACTACTACCACGCGTTCGACCCCCAGACGGTCGGGTCGTTCACGGGTGCGGTCGTCGACGACTCAACGTTCGTCGTCTGCGACGAAGCGCACATGCTTGAACCGCGCGTGCGCGACCTGGTGAGCGACGGCGTCGGCGACGCGACCCTCCGGGACGCCGAAGGCGAACTGACCCGCGTGATCCAGCCCGTTGAGTTCGAGCAGTCCGGCAGGGAGCCCGCCGGCGACGCCGGAACCGCCGACGCCGATCTGGTGCGGGGTGAACTCGAGAACGCGGACGTGACCCTGCGGGAGGTGAAAGAGACGAGAGAGTTCCTCTCCGACCTCCGGGAGGAAGTCGATCGCAGAGTGCAGGCGCACCTGGATCGGACGGTGCCGGACTGGCGGGCGGATCCGCGAGCACTCGGCGATGACGAGCTCCCGCTGCGGGACCCCGAGGAGCCGGGCCGCGACGACCTGACCGCGTGGGCTGACGACGCCGGCTACGGCGAGGGCGCGTGGCTCCGCGCGGAGGCGGTCGGCGCGGTCGTCGCGCGGATCCTGAACGAAGCGGAGGGCGAGGACGTGACGCGGGCGGCGCCGGCCGTCGGCCGAGTCCTCGCCAACTGGGTCCGCGCGGACCACACTGCCTTCTTCCGGGAGATCGAACTGGAGCGGACCTGGGACGAAACCGAGCCCTCGGGGTCGTGGCGGCGGGCGTACAACGCCCGACTCGGGCTGCACAACTGCGTGCCCGGCGAGGCGATCGCCGAAACCCTCGGGTCGTTCGGCGGCGGGGTGTTGATGTCGGCGACAATCGAGCCGATTGAGGTCTTCCGGGCGGTCACTGGTCTCGATGACCTCGCGGCCGACGGCCGACCGGTCGCCGAACGGACCTACGGCCTCTCGTTTCCCGAAGCCAACCGGGCGTCGTTCGCGGTCGATGCTCCGAAGTTCACCCACGAGAACCGTGGCCGCAAGGGAGCGTCGAACCCGACCCGGCGGGCGCACGTCGACGCGGTGTGTGACGTCGCGGCGTCACCCGGAAACGTCCTCGTTGGGATGCCAAACTACGCCGAGGCGGCGTGGATGGCCGACGCGCTGACCGATCGGCTGGACCGGCCGGTCCTGCTCGATGAGTCCTCCGACGACGACGCCACGGAAGCGCTGAAAGCCGAGTTCTTCGGCGGCGACCCCAAGGTGCTGGTGACGAGTCTCCGCGGGACGCTCACCGAGGGCGTCGACTACCGCGGCGACCGGCTTGCGGCCGCGGTCGTCTGTGGCGTGCCGATCATCGACACCTCCAGCCCGCGGACCCGCGCGGTGAAGACGGCGTACGACCGCCAGTTCTGCGGCGACGGACAGGGCAGCCGCAGCGGGTTCGAGACCGCGCTCACAGTCCCCGCGGTCCGGAAAGCCCGACAGGCCGTCGGCCGGGTGATCCGGGGGCCGGAGGAGGTGGGCATCCGCGCGTTCGTCGACGCTCGATACGCCCGAGAGTCGTGGGACAGCGTCCGCGGTTACCTCCCACCGGCCGAGCGAGCGGAGTTCGACGCGGTCAGCCCGGATCTGCTCGGGTACGGCGTCGAGCGGTTCTGGTCGTCGGTCGACAATGACGGGTGAGTACCGCGGCGCGGTCGCCCCGTGTCGCTACGCGCCGTCGTCGTCGGCCAGACACTCCTCGGAGCAGAAGTGACGGTGGTGAGCGCGTCCGTCCTCGACCCGGGTGACGACGCGGTGTGTGGGTGACTGGACAATCTTCGTGCCGCAGGTCGCACACTCGGGGGCGTCGTCCTCGTCGACGTCCTCCCCGAGGTCCGAGGTCGGATCTACCATCTCTTCGAGTGGGTCGCAGTCGGTCCCACTTTACCGTGTCGTTCTCCCCGGAACGGTGTCTGTACCCGGCGTCGTGAGGGTCTGCCCCCTGCTGGCCCCGCCTCAGACGTTGATGTCTTCGAACTCGTCGTTCACGATGAACCGGCCTTGAGGGGTGAGGCCGGCCGGCGGGTCGGCGTCGGTGATGAGCCCGTCCTCGTGAAGCGATTCCAGCCGGGTGTCGAGTTCGGCCTCTTCGACGTTCAAAAGCGACGCGAGGTCGATCCCCTCGCTTGTTGAGTACAGTCCCACGAGAACCTCGAGTTCGGTCTCCTCGACGTCGATGTCGCGGACATCGGTTTTGATCCAGTGGTAGATGAGCCGGAGGTACCGCCCCAGGATGTTCATCTTCCGCCGCGACGCCATCGTGATTTCGCTCGTGACCGTCCGACCGTCATCGACGTGCTGGACCGAGAGCACGAGGTGGCTCCTGGCACCATCGCTCCGTTCGACCACCTCAAAAAAGACGACCGACGCGAGGTCGATCGACACCGAGTCGACGTCGGCGATATCGCCGCCCGTGAACCACACCGACTCGTACTCGAGGTGGAGCCCGCTTTTCCGCTCCGGGGAATCCATCACCCGCCCGCCGACCTTCGCGGGGTGAGTGATGAGCGCGACCGACCCGTTGAGCACCGCCCGGAAGAGCAGGAGCGAGAACTTCTCGATGGTCTCGCGGTCGCCGCCGATGACGGTGGTCTTCCGGCGGTCGCCCGCAACGTACCCGATCATAACGGTGTAGTCGAAGAACTCCTCAACCTCCGGGGGGACCTGTCCGACAGCGATGTCGAAGATCGACGCGATCGGGACGGTGGTCTTTGTCCCCGAAGTCGCAAGCACCAACCGCCGCTCGCTCATCAGAACCCGTCCTTTCACCGGATCGAACGCGGTGCTGCCGCCGGCGACGAAACTCGCGATGAAATCGACCACGACCGACTCCCCGGACCCGTCACCGTCGTCCGACCGTCTGCCGGCGGCGTCGCCATCGCGGACGTCGCGTTGCCGGTACGCCTCCAGTACGTCCGAGCGTCTCTCGGCCACGTCGCCGTCGGCACCACCGTCGTCGCCGTCGGCACCACCGCCGTCGCCGTCGGCACCACCGTCGTCGCCGGCGTGCCGCGGGGGGTCGGCACCGGAGTCCGCCGGGGTCATACGCTTATTAACCCTCCCGCGAGCCACGACGTCAACACCGCGGCGCCGCACCCGATCCACACCAGGATCACGAAGTGGAGGTAGGCGTTCGCCTTGTGGCCACCGTCAACCATCCGGATCATGAACGCCGAGAGCACGCCGTTGAACAGGATGATCAGGGAGAGCAGATACTCGATGACCGGGATGTTGTAGACCCCAGCATAGATGATCTGGCCGAACTCGAACTGCGCGAGGTTCAGGTCAGTGGAGAACGTCGCCAGAATCTCCACGACCTCCAGCCCGATAAAAAACGCAAAGGACGCCGAGGCGGTGATCCCGTAGAGCACGCCGATCAGCGTCACCGTCGCCTGGCCGCGCTGGCGTCGGAGCTTGAGCACCTCGTTCATGTTCGTCGAGATGAGTTCGCCGAGCTGTTTCGGCTCCCCACCCATCTGTCGCCCGATCAGGTACATCTCGGAGAACTTCTGGATGAGGTAGGAACTCGCCTCGGCGGTGAAGAAGAACCACGATCGGTCGGGGGCGACCCGCATGTTCAGCCGGACGTAGAGCCGGTCGATCTCCCGGGAGAGCACGCCGAAGTTCTTCTCACGCAGCGACTCCAACACCGCCCGGGTCGTCGACTGTTTGGCGCTCTCTGAGGCGCCGAGCGCACGGATGAACCCGGGGTACTCCTCGTCACGCTCCTTGACGTCGTTCTCGTGGTGCCGCGCGACCAGCCCCGGGACCGCAAGGGGCGTGATCGGCACAGCGATCAGCACCGGGACCGGAGTGTCGAGCATGATTCCCCGGACCGCCTCCCCGAGCGGCGTCCACCCAGCGGTCCCCAACCCGAGGATACCGATGAACGTCAGGCTGAGCGCCGCTGCGCCGTAGAGTGCGATGTCGATCTGGCGCTCCATCCTGGTTCGGTACTCGTCCTGCTGGTACCAGAGCGGATCGTGCGGCGACATCGTCCGAATCACGAAATAAAACCCCAGTTGGACGAAGACGAACAGCACGATGACCGCTGCGATCGTGAGTGTGGCGTCGGTGCCGGTCAGGATCGGGAGCACTATCGCGTTGATGATCGCGAACGTCATCGACAAGATCATGGAGAGATAGAGGTCCTTCATAACGTCGAGGTTCCCCAGTGCGCTCTCGTAGACGGTGACGTACTTTTCAATCATAGTCTGCTGTTCGCCGAGCAGGAAGTCGTCGAGGCTCTGGCCGGCGTTCAGCGAGTACGCCAGCCGGTCGAGGAAATCGCCGAGCTCCCGCGACGGCACCGCCCGCGACCGGCGCTGGAGCGCGTCGTCGAGCGACTGGTTCCAGGTGTCGACGAGTTCGGTGATCCGGCGCATCTCAACCGCGAGTTCGCCGTACTCCTCCTCACGACCGAGCTGTCTGAACACCGCGACCCGGTCGATGTTCGTGGTCGAAAGCACGGTGAGGTGGGTGATAACGAGGTGAAGCTGGTTCTCCAGCCCGCGGCGCTGGTTTTCCACCAGCAACCGCGGGTACAGCAGCCCCGACGCCAGGAGCAACACGCCCAACAGGAGCACGGGGAGCCGAACCAAGAGCGGAACCGGGAGCGCGATGGCGCCAACCACCCCCAACACGAACACGAGCACCGACGGCGCGAGGACGGTGAGGCCGTACTTCCGCGTGTCCATCGGCATCTGCTCGTATGCGTCGAGCACCGACGACGCGAACTCCCGGATCTGCTCCCGCTGGGCGCCAAGCCCCGGATCCACGTCGGCATCTGCGCCGGCTTCGCTCATACTGGCTCCCTCCGTCCGGCCGTCGGCACCGGTGCAGTCACCCCCACCGGTCGGACGCGCCACGCCATCACTCTACCCTCGTGACGTCGAACGGCAGCCCCTCTGTCCCGTCGCGCTGGAAGTCTTCGATGAACTCGTTGACCTCGTGGTACCCCACGATGTTCTCCTGGATCGCTCGATTGATAATCTCCGTGCGGAATTCGAGGTCATCGTAGATCTTCCGGGTGTCGTCGTACCCCAGAAGCGTCGCGATCTTCTCTTCCATAACGTAGGAGTTGTTCCGGCCCTGGAACACGATTTCGTCCTCAACAGGATCCCAGTAGAACGCCTCTCGGGTGACGACCCCGCCCATCTCCTTGGAGTACCCCTCGATCTCCTGGACCGAGGTGACGCGGCGGAGGGTCTCGTCGCCCCGCTTGACCCGGTTCTGGAACAGCGCGATGTCGGCGTTGGACATGAACGTCTCGGGGACGTTTATCGGATCGCCGGTGAACCGCTGGATCATGGAGACGATGTCGGAGGCGTGGAACGTCAGCATGACAGGGTGGCCGGTCTGGGCCGCCTGGAACGCCATCCGCCCCTCCTCGCCGCGGACCTCCCCGACGATGATGTAGTCGGGGCGCGACCGGAGCGCGGCCGCGACCAGGTCGAACATGTCCACCTCTGAGTCGGTGCCGCGACCCTCCCGGGTGAGGAGCTGCTGCCAGGTGTTGTGCGGGGGCAGCACCTCCGCGGTGTCCTCGGCGGTGTAGATCTTCGCGTCCCGTGGGATGAACGACGTGATCGCGTTGAGCGTGGTTGTCTTGCCCGACGCCGTTTCCCCCACGACGAAGATGGTCCGCTCGTTCTCTAAGGCCATCCAAAGGTACGCACACAGCTGCGGCGAGAGGGTTCCCCAGTCGGCGATCTGGAACACCGAAAGCGGTACGTCGTCACCCTGCCGGATCGTGAGCGACGACCCCTTCAGCGACACGTCGTCGGAGTAGATGATGTTGATACGCGACCCGTCGGGCAGCGTCGAGTCCACGATCGGGTGAGCGTCCGAGACGGGGTCGCCGATCCGCTCGCCCATGTTTCGGAGCCAGTTGTCGAACTGCTCTGCGGAGTCGAACTCGATTGTCGTTTCGAGCAGTCCGAACTCGCCGTGGTCGACGTCGACCTGGTTGGGGCCGATGACGTGGATGTCCTCGTTTGCCGGGTCGCGCATAATCGGTTCCAGCGGCCCCAACCCGACGATGTCGCGCACCAACCGGTACTGGATCTTCTGGTGGGTCTGCTCGGAGACTTCGAGCGGGCCGAGTTCGAGCCGCTGGACCAGCTCCGAGAGCCGGCCGTCGCGTTCTTTCTCTAGGACAGTGATCTCGTCGAGTAGCTCTTCGATCCGATCCTCGTACTCGGTGTTCTCGGTCGGCGCGGGCTGGGAAACCGACCGTTCCAGGAGCTTGTTCTTCACGTCGCCGAAGACCCCTCGCTCGGACTCGTTGAGTTCCGGTTCGATGGTGTAGTATTTGGTGGTCTCGCCGAAGTTGCCGTACACCTGGCTGTAGACCGGGCCGCCGAGGTGGTAGATCACGTTCGGCCGCCGCGACTCGTAGCCGTCCGGCTCGTCGACCAACATCGGAAACTCCCCGGTGATCTGTCGGAACCGCTTGAGATGGTCTTGGAGGTGTGTCCACCGTTGAGCGTGGCGTTTGAGTTCCGGGTCCAGCTTGGCCGAGCCGTGTTCGGTCGCCATTACGCAACGCTCCTGGACTCGATGACGATGCCGATCCCCGACCGGACCGAGAAGCCGACCCGGTCGCCCACCTGTTCGCCCATCCCCGCGAACCGCTTCACGAAGATGTTCCGCCGGACGTCGTTGCCGACCTCAACCATCTCCAGTTGGAGGTAGACGTCCGCGATCGACCGGAACGGGCCGATCGCCTCATCGTCGACCGTCGAGGGGTCGACCGTGAGCACGATGGTCTTGCCTTTCGTGGTCAGATCACGGAAAAAGGAGATGATCTCGAGGGCTGCCTGGCGCTCCTCGTTTTCTCGGACCAACGCCTCGAACTTGGGGTCGTTCCGGAGGATGGCGTCGAAGGTGTCGACGACGATGACATCGGCGTCCCACATCGTCTCGGCTCCCATCATCCGCTTGAGTAGCTCTTTCCGTTCCTCTTCGCCACCGCTTAACGTCCCCGAAGCGTCGATCTCTGCCGGGATGAAAAGCACCTCCTCGTTGATCAGGGGTTTGACCATGTCGTAGGCCAGCGAGTTCATCTGGTCCAAGAACCCTTTCACGCCCAACTCGGTCGAGACGAGCGTCGTTACCACGTTCTCGGTGTTGAACCCGTAGGTGAACCGCTGGGAAAGGACGCTCTTGCCGGCGCCGTAGTCGCCCTCAACGAGGACAATCGAGCCTTTGGGGATGCCGCCGCCGAGTTCCTTTTCGAGCCGATCGTGGTCGGTGAGTCCGATGGGGTAGTGGTTCGAGCTCATCGTTATGTCGTGGTGAATCTGAACGTCTCTTCGTCGCCGCTGACGACAAGCCGAACCCGGTGGTCGCCCGGATCCAGCGGGGTTAGGTCGCCGATGGTCACCCTGACGACTCCGTGGGGCGTCCACTCGGTCCCGCCGTCGACAACGGTGACTGATACGTTCGTGCGGTACTGCGCGTCGACGATCACGTCGACGGACTCGCCCGTCGCGGGTATCGTTCGCCTCCCCGTGTTCTTGACGTAGAGTGTGAGGGTGCCCGCATTGTACACGTTGCTTTGGGAGTCGCTGATGACCTCGATATCGGTCCTGATGTTCTCGGCGACATCGGCGCCGCGGTCGTCAAGCGCACCACTGATTCCGGTGACGGTGTCGATCAGGACACCCGCCACCCCTGCGGCGACCACGATGCTCGCGATGAACAGGATCAGGCTCGGGACCGAGACGTCGGCCACTCAGCCCACCTCCTCAACCGTGGTGTTGCTCGCGGCTACCCCGTTCTCGGCGACGACTTTCACCCGGTCTGGGGTGGTAGCGTCCAACGCGGGCGCGGTGTCGGCGTCGACGGTCACCACAAGCGACTGGTCGGGCGCCCACACGTCGGTCGCGGTGTCGTCGTCGACCGCCGTCGAATCCGGGATCGCGAACTCGTTGTCTACGAGAAGGCTCGTGTCCGCGACCGACAGCGCCGTGGTCCCGTTGTTCGTGGCGGTGACGGTGAGCGTGCTCGTGTTGGTGTTGTACGTCACGGACGCCACGTTGATCACGGTGTTGCGACGGTCGAGGAGTTCCTCGCTCTCGGCGCTGCGGGCGTCGGATAGCTGTTCGGCGCTGCCCGCCGCCGCGGTGTACAGCGTTCCCGACGCGATCAGGACTCCCAGGAAGACGACCGCTGTCGACCCGCTAACGCCGAATCCCACGGGCACCACCCCCGAGTGCCGACAGCTCTTCGAGCAGCCGTGCCTTTTCGACGTCGCCGGCGAGCCGGCTGATGTACGTGAGGCTCTCCTGGTGGTCCCGGACGCGGAGGTCGCGGGTCTCCTCGGTCCCGCCAGCAGCGGCAGCGTTGCGGACGTGTTCGCCGACGGTCCGCTCGACCTGGCGAGTGATCCACCCCTGTTCGCGGTACTGCCGCAGGGCGCGGACTGCTCCGACCACGCCGCCGACGTCGACCAGGAACTGGGTCCACTCGAGCACCACCGACTCCGCGGTGTATCTGGCCGGAATCCGTGTGAGATACGCGTCGGCGTCGTGCTCGGCGGCTGCCGTGGAATAAACGGACGAATCCGGACCCGCGTGGCCGTTGGTCACACCGTTCGTCTCCGCGCCGGGACTCGCGCCCCGGGCGTCTTCGGGATCGACCGGGTCCGACTGGACGAACTCGTCGGCCTCCACCTGGTCGGCTTTCACTCGACCCGCCTCAACCTCGTCGGCTGCCACTCTATCAGCTTCCACCTCATCAGCTTCCACCTCGTCGGATCCGGTACTCTCGGCTTCCACCTTGTCGGCTTCCATCTCGTCAGCTCCTCCCTCGTCGGATCCGGTACTCTCGGCTTCCATCTCGTCAGCTCCTCTCTCGTTAGCTTCGTCCCTGTCGCCGGGTCCGTCATCACCATCAGCTTCGTCGTTGTCGGACCCGAACGCGTCGTCCGCGTCGGGGTCGTCGATTCCGTCGGCATCGAATGGTTCCTCCGCGACAGCTTCATCGAGGTCGCTCTCGGCGTCCTCGTCGTCGGCGACTTCGTCCCACTCGCCGTTCTCCTCGTATTCGGATTTTAGCTCATCGAAGCTCGTTCCCCCGCCGGCGTTGGTCGAATCGTCGCCGTCAAGCGCAGCCGCAGGATCCTCCCGTTCGTCGCCGGCGAGTTCGTCGCCCGCGGCGAGTTCAGCCTCGTCCTCGTTTGCGTCGATGTCGCCGAAATCCTCGTCGAAGAACGCCTCCGCGTCCGCGTCGGCGACGTCGGGGTCAAGGCTGTCGTTGGACTCTTCTTCCATCTCGAAGAGTCCGAAGGCGCCCTCACTCTCCAAACCGCCCATCTCGCGGGCGTCGTCGACGAACGGGTTGATGCCGCGAGTAACCATTTCGTAGATGTCCAGCAGCTTCCGAACCGTGTCGTCGAGTTCCTCAACGGTCTCGCCGATCTGTTTGTTCTCCTCGCGAACGGTGCTCATCTCCGAGGTCGTCGAGCTGAGCTCGTTTTCCAACTCGGAGATCCGGTCTTCCATCTCGGCGATGGTGTCGGGATCGATCTCGGTCCCGCCGAGGTCGCCGCCCGCGTCGTCGAGACCCTCCGTCCCATCGCCGAACCCACCCATATCGCCGTCCAGACCGTCCATTTCGTCGCCTGCATCGCCGCCGAAACCGCCCATATCGTCGTCGAAGTCGCCCATCCCGTCGTCAAGCCCGTCCATATCGTCGCCCGCGTCGTCGAAGTCGCCCATCTCATCGTCGAACCCCAGGCCGTCCGTCGCGACGGGTTCCGACTCCGAGCCATCACTCCCGGTGATCCAGTCCATCATATCCATCCCGACTCACCCTCGTCGCTCCGACTCCCGGTTGCCGCCCGGCGCGGCCGCCGTGGAGGGACGCAGCGCCCCGTAAACGCCGCTGGCGCGGTCCGACCGGTCCGGCGGTCCGGTCTCGGTGGCTCAGGTAGCATTCACCGAGATATCCTTTCGTTAGTACAAGAAGGTTCGCCCGAAATTATCGCTCCTGATATACCGACAGACGGGTCGTGGCGGAGCGCCCAAACCCGCCGGATTCGGCGGCATCGAGCGGGGGTGAGTGTGCGCAACAGAGCTGCTCCCGTTTTGACATTTTCTCCGCGGAGGGAAGAATTATCCACGTGGGGAACGGATCGCGTATCAGACACCCTTCAGGAAGGGACCACACTATGCCAGAATTCGTCAAAACCGGCGTCGAAGGGCTCGACTCCATTCTCAACGGAGGGATCGTAGAAAACGCTGCCGTGCTGGTGAGCGGAAACCCCGGGACTGGCAAGAGCATTCTCGGGATGCAGTACCTCTACAATGGGGTCGAGATGTTCGACGAGGGCGGGATCTACCTCACATTCGAGGAGACCGCCGACGACATCAGCCAAGCCGGGCAGTCGATCGGGTTCGACCGCTGGGACGAGTTCATCGAGGAGGGCCGGATCAAGATCTACGACAAGCGCACACTGCTCCGCAGCGGCGACTTCTCCGACACGCTGGACACCATCCTCGGCGACCTCCAAAACACCAAGTACGACCGGCTCGTGCTCGACTCGCTGACGATGTTCCAGCTGTTCTTCGATGACGAAACCGAGCAGCGGCAGTATCTCCTGAAGTTCATCGACATCCTCAAAGACAGCGGGCTCACCTCGGTTCTGACAATGGAGCAGTCGGCGGTGTTTCCCGACACGGAGATCGGACTCGAGAACTTCCTGACCGACGGCAACATCTACCTCATCCAGTCGCCCGCCGGGTCCACGTCGAACCGGTATATCTGGGTGGCGAAAATGCGGAAACAGCCGATCGAGAACTCGATGTTCCCCCTGGAGATCGAGGAGGGCGGCATCCAAGTCTACGAGCAGGCCGCCGGGTTCTCCATGATGGGTGAGTCGCCACCGGGATTCGGCGAGGAGAGCCCCGGCGGCGGGTTGGAGTGACGGACCGCTGAATCCTGTCTCCCGGAGCCACGACGCCTTCCCGACGCCGTCCGACCACGACGCGACCCCCGTTGGCCAACGGTGTCCGGCCCTGTGGAGAACCGCTACCCGCGGGGCCCCGATGCTGGCGCTTCTCGGGTGGTTTCGCAAAAGGTGCTCGGCCGCGACCGACGACGAATCCGGTTGGTGAGTCCCTTGTTCTCCGGGCGCGTTGCCGAATCGTCGTGAGGGGTACCTGTCGAAGTCGTGTGTCGGGGTGGCTTCCCGAACATATCCGCCGTTGTGCGTCGTCGCAGCGTATGACCTCTACGCGACTCCGGGGCGCTCAACTCGAGCGCTCGAAAAGGCAGAATACGGCCGGACAGCGGGATAGCCGGGGAGTCGTTATATCGGGACCGGGTCGCCCTCTTCGCTACCGGCGAGTTGATCGGGCATCGTCAGCACCACTTCGGTAGTTCCACCCGATTGGGTCGTGATCTCAAGCTGGACTGTCTCACTCGGTTCCAGTCCGTCCCCGTCACTGTTGCCTTCGATATGCTCGGCGTTGATCGTCAACTCGTAGCGATCTTCGTTACTGTTTAGCACACCGAACGAGTCGTCGGAATCGGTCGCTTCGACCGGTGTGACGTTGAACGCGGTGTCGGTGCCCGGGTCACCATTGAGAGCGGCTGTATTGTTCGTCAGCGTTGCGACGTTATCCTCGCTCAGGTACTTTATCGTAGTCGCATTCAAGTCGGTTGCGTCCGCCCCTGAGGCGAGTCCAACCGTCAGAGTCAGGTTCGCGACTGACCTGTCACCGTCGGTTCCCTTGGGCCCAACCGTCGCGTGCTCGTTGATGACCTCTATGCGCTCGGTAACCTGGTCAACGCTCTCCTGTCCGGTGTCCTCTGCGGTTGCTTGGAGGAACCCGGCGGTGTTTACCAAGACACCAGCGGCAATTGCTGCGACCAGCACCATCGCGATGAACACGATGAGCGTGCCGATCCCGACCTGTGCACGGTTCTCCGATTCGCCGTTGAATTGTATGAATTCCATCATTGTGCTATCTTACAGTGGGACCGGGTCGTCGTCGTCCTCGCCGTTGAGTTGGTGCGGCATCGTCAAAACCACGTTCGTAGTCCCGCCGCTTCGGGTGGTGAGCTCTAGTTGTAGTGATTCACTCGTCCCGAGGCCGTTCTTGTCTGCCCCCTCGACGTTGGAGGCGTTGATCACGATCTCGAATCGGTCGCTCTCTTCATCCAGCACGGGATACGAGTCGCCGTTATCGTTTTTATCGACTACTGTGAACTCGTCACCTTGCAGAGACGTGATATTATTTCTATTGACCTCTGTCCCGGAATTAATAGTACTGTTGTTGTACACGAGGTTGGTCGCCGTGGTTTCGCTCGTGTACTTTATCGTGCTGTTCTGCAGAGCAAGTTCGCCCGACCCGGAAGACATCCGAACCGCCAACCGCAGCTCATCGATGGTAGCACTGTAGTTTGCAGGATCGCTGTCGTTGACGACGCCGTGTTGACTAACGACGTCGAGTCTGTTCGTCACTTGATTGACGCTCTCCTGTCCGGTGTCCTCCGCGGTCGCTTGGAGGAACCCGGCCGTGTTCACCAGGACGCCCGCCGCGATCGCGGCAACGAGCACCATCGCGATGAACACGATGAGCGTTCCAATGCCGACCTGCCCACGGTCGGCGTCAGTGTCGTTTATCATGTGTTGTGTTGTCTCCAGTCTGGCCCCGGCTTCGCGTCGGAATCGGGAACCGTCACCACCAGCTATCCAGAGTTCATATATAAAGTCACGGGGCCAGATATCACAGGTGATATCGGCTTTCAGTCCGGTTACTGTCGTCTCAGATGCCCGCTACCGACGTCTCAGCGGAGATCGGAGAACCTAGACTGAGCGGTCGAACCGGGTGGTGCGGGAACGAATCCGGCAGGGGGCGACGAACCCGGGAGACGCAGTCAGCGCGGTCGCACTGCGCCGACGCGCACCGACTAGCGGTCAGTCCTCGGATATGGTGCGCCACACGTCGTCGAGTTTGTTCTTGACTTCCGGGCGCTCTGTCACCTGAACGTTGAGTTCGTTGGCCTGGAAGTCGATGACGATTTCGTCGATCTCTCGGCGGTAGACGTTGGTCCGGCGGTGTTCGTCCGAGAGGACGCGATCGTGGAGCTCAAGCAGTCCGGCACCCGTGAGTTCCTCGATCCGACGGTAACACGTTGCAATCGGAATATCGAGGAGGTCACTGAACTCCTGTGCCGAGTGCGCCTGGTCGGCAGCGCGAAGGATGTCGGGATTGTACTCGTTCCCGAGGGCTTCGAGCGTCCTATCGGACTCCATAGACAATGAAGTATTTTATCGGGCATTACGTCAATGTGACGGTCACGGCCCCCGCGGTATTACTATTGATACCTGTCAGGTCTCCTCCCGGGACGACGAACGAGACGACGCACACTGGGGGTCGCTTCGGCCCCCACGAGACGAACCTAACCGCGACCCGCGCCGACGTCCCCGGTGACGGCCCCGATGGGCTTATGCCGACGCCGCAGACACCACGAGGTATGGCGCCGACGGACCCCCCGGATGACACACCGCGAGCAGCGCGCGGGGAAGAGGGGGTTGTCAGGCCCGAAGACCTCGATTACACCGCCTCCGAGCGGGTGGCGGAGCTCTCCGATGACCGGTACGTTGTCGCGACCGACGAGAGTCCCCCCTCGGTGGACGGCGACAGCGAGGATACAGACCCGAGCGCGGACGACACCGAGGACCGCGGCAGCGTCGCCCGCCAGCAGACAGCGCGGTACGTCTCCGACCGCGGCGCCGACTACGGGTTGGTGCTGACCGCGGCGGTCAACGGCGAGGTCGGCCACCTCGAGCACCACTCCGACGACGTCGCCGAGGCGTTCGGCGATCTGGCGACGTGGTACGCCTCGCGGGTCGATACCGACACCGACCCGGCGGAAGCGCTCGGGATCCTGCTTTTGGCGTCCGACACCCCGGTCTCGTTCCCGGCGAAGTCGCTGGCACCGGTCCTGAAACAGCACGGGTTGACGCTCGACGATTCGATCGAAGACCTCGTGGCTGCGCTCGCCGGAGAGGGGTTGCGGATCCCGTCCGAGGAGTAGCTCACACCGGACCGGTGACGGTGTCTATATCAGGCGTGATAACCGGGGCGGTGCGTTTATACGCTGCATCTCGGAAGGTCGATTATGGCACGCTCCGTACTGGTTGTGGACGATTCGGCGTTTATGCGGAACCTCCTGAAACAGTTGCTCGAAGACGATCACGAAGTCGTTGGGGAGGCCGAAAACGGCGTCGAAGCGGTCGAACTGTACCACGAGCTCAACCCAGACGTGGTCACGATGGATGTGGTGATGCCGATCCGGGACGGAATCGAAGCCACCGCCGAGATCAAAGGTGATGATCCGGACGCGTCGGTCATCATGTGCACGTCCGTGGGGCAGGAGGAGAAGATGCGCGAGGCGGTCGCGGCGGGTGCGGACGGGTACATCACCAAACCCTTCCAGAAGCCGAACGTGCTCGAAGCCATCGACGACGTGGTGGGCGTCGAAGCATGAACCTCGATGTCGAGTCGTTGCGGACGTTCAGCAGCCTCGCTCACTCTGGCGCCGAGGAAGCCGCCGACTCGCTTTCGACGCTGACTGGATTCGACTCGCGCGTGGCGGTCACCAAAGTGGAGATGTCGACCCGATCGGACGTCGAACAGGAGTTCTGTGAGCGAGACTTGGTGTCGGTCCACATCGGTTTCTCCGGCGCGATTAACGGCCGCACCGTCCTCGCGTTCGACCGCGATCGCGCGGTCTCGTTGGTGGATTCGCTGGTCCCCGGCGCGTCAGACAACCCCGAGAGCGAACTGGCGACGAGCGGGCTGAAGGAGTTGGGGAACATTATGCTCGGCGGGTTCATTGACGGGTGGGCGGACTTCCTGGGTGAGGCCATCGACATCACCACCCCGACATACGTCGAATTGGACGCCGATCGGTCGCTCGTGGACGTGATCGACGCCGGCGATGACGCCACGGGTGAGGTGCCGTCCGGTGAGGGTCTCGGAGGCGACACCCCGGAAGCCGGGGCAAGCCACGTGCTCGCGTTTCAGAACCACCTCGAAACCGTCGACGAGGAGGCGGGATTCTACATCTACATGCTTCCCACCCGCGAGTCGGTCGGCCGGATCGTTGACGCAGCGGGCGACGCCGACGACGCGCTGCCGGTGGAGACGTTCACCACCTTCTCACAGATGATCACGGAGGGCGCCGGCCAGGCGTCGGAGGATCTGACCGCGATGACCGGTATCGACACCGATGTCGACGTGAGCAGGTTGAGTTTCGTGCCGATCGAGGGTGTGCCGATGCAGTTGACCGACGAGACCAGGCGGGGGGTCGTGTTGGAGTTCACCGGCACGCCGTCGGGATATATCGCGATCCTCTTCGATCCCGGGTCCGCCGAGAGCGTCGCCGACGCGCTGATGCCCGGAATGGACGCCGACCCCGCGATGCGGAAGAGCGCGATCCAAGAGATCGGCAACATCGTGACCTCGGGGTTTCTCGACGGGTGGGCCGACAGCCTGGAGACGACAATCGACATCTCGCCGCCGACCTACGTCGACGACATCGGGTCGGCGATCGTCGACCCCTTGGTGGCGGAGCTGGCGCAGACCCAAGAGTACGCGTTCCTGATCGATTCCGCGATCGCAACCCCCGACGAGACGTTCACGTGTGACATCTACGCGTTGCCGGACGAGCAGGAGCTCCGAACCGCGTTCGAGCGACTCGCGCCCGAGCCGAGCTGATGGCGTACCGCCCAGCGACTCCAATGACGACCGGTGTGTGGCCGCCGGCGATGGCCGTCGGACGGTCGCCGACCCCGGGCGGCTCACCCACCCACGCATGAAAGTCTACACCACCGATTCACCGACGCCGGAGCGCGTCAAAGTCGGCGTCGCGGAGTACGCCGTCGCGGAGGGCGAGGCGACGCTCGCGACGAGCGGGCTCGGCTCCTGCGTTGGGATCGCACTCGTCGATGCCGACGCCGGAGTCGCGGGCCTCGCGCACGCGATGCTCCCGTCGGTCGGGGACCGCGGGGTCGCGGCGACCGACGGCGGCGAAGACCGTCAGGTCGGCAAATACGTCGACACCGCTGTCCCCGGGCTGCTCGGCGAGATGGCGGACCGCGGTGCCGTTGCCTCCCGGGTCAAGGCTCGGCTCGCCGGCGGAAGCGCCATGTTCGATTTCAGTTCCAGTGACAGCGGCGTCGGCGAACGGAACGTCGCTGCCGCGGAGGCGGCGCTCGACGAACGCGACATCCCGGTCGTCGCGACCGACGTCGGGGGCGACTACGGACGGTCGCTGACGCTCGACGCCACAACGGGGGCGCTGTCGGTTCGGCGAGCCCACGGCGACGAACGGACGATCTGACCCGGGCGTGATCTGGGTCGGGCACGCGGCGCACGCGATCCGCACAGACCGGGTTCGGTCCGCCGAGTGGCTTTTGTCGGCCTCGGGCGTAGCGCAGGTATGCAGGTCGCAGTTGTCACCGTCGGGGACGAACTCCTCGCGGGGGACACCGTCAACACCAATGCGTCGTGGTTGTGCGAGCGGTTGACCGACAGCGGCGTCTCCGTCCGTCGGGTGACCACCCTCCCGGACGTCGTCGCGGACATCGCTCGCGTCGTCAACGAGTACCGCGCGGAGTACGACGCGGTCGTCGTCACCGGAGGCGTGGGACCCACCCACGACGACGTAACGATGGCAGGGGTCGCTGCCGCGGTCGGCCGCGACCTCGAGCCACACGCCGGCGCCCGGGAGTGGCTCACGGGGGAGAGCGGCTACGCTGCGGGGGACCTCGCCGACGGCACGACGGACCTCCCCAGGGGCGCGCGAATGATCCCCAACGACACCGGTGTCGCCCCGGGTGCGGCCGTTGAGGGGATCTACGTTTTCCCGGGTGTTCCCGGCGAAATGAAGGCGATGTTCGAGCGGGTCGAAGGCGAGTTCTCCGGGGCTGAGACCTACACCGCTTCGGTCGACGTCAACGAACCGGAGAGCGAACTGATCGACCGGCTGTCGGCCGTCAAAGAACGATTCGACGTCACGGTGGGGAGCTACCCTGGCGAGTCGGTTCGGGTGAAGTTCACCGGCACCGACGAGTCAGCCGTCAAGGACGCGCGCCGGTGGCTCGGCGCGCGAGTCGACGTGGCGCCGGACGCGTCCGACGGCGCGGTCAACGGGACCACCGAGTAGCCTGCGTCGCGACGCGGTCGGCACCTGTCGCGGGGCCGCCGACCGTCGGCCGGATCACCGGATCAGCAGGTAGATCCACGCGACCGTCATTGCGAGACAGAGCGCAAGCACGACCGCGCCGGTCTCCGCGATCGGAAGCGACGCCTCAGACGCGAGTGTGAACATACCCAGGGCTACCGCGACGCCAGTCTTAAACCTTCAGATGAGTCGATTGTAGTGTTCAGATAAGCTGGTGACCCTGTGACCACCCCGAAAGCCCCGCCGGCGGCGGCCGGTTAGCCAGCCCGTGTGGGCGGGACTGAACGGGGCCGGTCGCTCGTCAGCCGAGACGACGACCGCAACGTAATTATAGCCGACAGTATGAGGAGCGCAGCGAGTCGCAGGCGGGGAGGGACCTGCGGTCCCTCTGGCAGCCGGCGCAAAGTGCCGGCGACGGCGAGCGACCGGGGGCTTTCGAGGTGTCCCCAGTCGCACCGCCCTCATCTCAACACTGCCAGTCGATCCGACCGGCGGGCTTTTCACCACACCCCCGCTGGATCCGGGTATGCGGATCGGGTTCGTTGTCAACCCCATCGCGGGGATGGGCGGTCGGGTCGGGCTCAAAGGGACCGACGGGAAGGTCGACGAGGCGCGGCGCCGGGGTGCCGAACCGCGCGCGCCGGTGCGCGCGCGTCGGGCGCTCGATGCGCTGTCCGACCGCATCGCGGCGGGGCACGGCGGGAGCGACGCCGACCTCGAACTCCTCGCGTGGGGCGGGGGGATGGGCACTGACGCCGCCCGCGCGGCGGGGTTCGAGCCGACGGTGCTCGGGTCGCCCGACAGCGGGGACACGACCACCGCGGACACCGAGCGCGCGGTGGCCGCGTTCGTCGACGCCGGCGTCGACCTCGTGGTCTTCGTCGGCGGCGACGGGACCGCCGGGGACGTCGCGGCCGCGGTCGAGGGCACCGAAACGCCGATCCTGGGAGTGCCGGCGGGCGTGAAGGTCTACTCCTCGGTGTTCGCGGTCTCCCCGGAAGACGCCGCCGAGATCGTCCGGACGTTCGAGCGGACCGAGCGCCGCGAAGTGATGGACATCGACGAGGACCAGTATCGCGACGGCGAGGTCAACCCCGAACTCCGCGCGGTCGCGTGGGTGCCCGTCGCCGAGGCGCTCCAGTCCTCGAAACAGCTCGGCGGCGGCAACGTGGAGGCGCTGGCCGCGGGGGTCGCCGACGACATCAGAGCGAGCGGGAAGACCATCGTCCTGGGTCCCGGGAGCACCGTCGGCGCGGTCAAGGCTGAACTGGGCTTCTCGGGATCACCCATCGGCGTCGACGTCTGGCGGGACGGCGAGGTGGTCGTACTCGACGCGACCGAGACGGACCTGCTCGAGGTCCTGGATCCCGACGCCGACAACACCATTGTGGTCTCCCCGATCGGCGGCCAGGGGTTCGTGTTCGGCCGCGGGAACCCGCAGCTGTCGCCGGCAGTGATCCGGCGGTGTGACGTCGAGGTCGTCGCCTCCGCCTCGAAACTCGAGACGATCTCGGAGCTCCGTGTCGACACCGACGATCCCGACCTCGACGCCGACCTCCGCGGGTGGACGAAAGCCCGGATCGGACGGGTGGAACGGCGGATGCTGAAGATCGTGTGAGGCGGCGTCTCGACTCATACGGATTATTGTAGCCAATTACCGGTCATCGCCAGAGACGGGGTCGGCGATGACGGGTAATTGACTACAATAAGCAGCCACGCGGACGCTGACGTGGTTTCAGCACAGCCGTGGGTGAGAACTACTAGTTCACGCATCGGCGGCCAATCAGTAGTCTACCGATCTGGCGTAACGCCGTGTCCCGGCCCCACGGGGTGAATTTCGGGGTCGAACGCGGTCTCGGCGACGCCCTGATCGAGCAACAGGTTTCCATCGAGGTCGACATAACTGAACCCTCCGAGTCCGGCGACAACGTGGGCACTCGTGTGGATGCCGACGGCACTTTCGAGCATACACCCGATCATCACGTCGAGATTGGCGGCTTCAGCAACGGACGCAATCGCCATCGCACCCAACGCCCCGGACTTTCCGAGCTTCACGTTCAGTATATCGGCCGCGTCCGACCGCACGACAGCGAGCGCGTCGGCCGGTGAGAACACCGATTCGTCGGCAGCAACCGGGACATCAACGTGGTTCCGTGTGTACGCGAGCCCGGACAGGTCGTCCTTGTCGACCGGTTGCTCGATGAGCGCGAGATCGATACCGCGAGTATCAACCTCAGTGGCGAACTGTTTCGTTTCTTTGGGGCTCCATCCCTGGTTTGCGTCAATCTTCAGGACAGCATCCGGTACGGTGTCGTGGACGGCAACGATCCGTTCGATATCGGTCGCGACATCGTTTCCCGCCTTGATTTTCAGGTGGTCGAACCCTGCATCTGCGGCTTCTTCGGCCTGCAACGCTGCTTCCTCGGGGGGAACGATCGGGATTGTTAGATCAGTCTCGACGGTCTCGGGCATCCCACCGAAAAGCTCCGCGAGTGGGATCTCCTGCTCGCGACAGTATGCGTCGAGAATCGCCGTCTCGACCGCGAAGGTTCCCGAAACAGCACCGGGGAAGGCGTTCCGCACGTCAGAGACGAGTCCGCGGTAGTTCCGCACCTCCCGCCCTTCGACAATCTCGGCCGCCGACTTTGCGATCGCAACCGCTGCCGGCTGGGTCTCACCTGTGACGGGTGGCAGCGGTGAGCCCTCACCGTACCCGTGGATGCCCGACTCAGTCTGGACGGTCACAATGAGGTTGCGTGCTGATTCCCGGACGCCAAGGGAGATCTCGAACGGCTCGGAAAGCCGATGCGCAACCGCGTCGACGGTAACCTGTTCGATCGCGGTCATAGTACGCTCCGAACGGCCTTCAGAAGCTGTTCAGTACCGCCTTCGTGGTACGTGTTCGCGGCCGGGAGATCATATTTGTCCGACTCCGTGTCCGGGTCGCCCCACGTGGACAGAGCGGTGACCGTCGCGTCGGATACTGCTTCGATAGCCCGGCGCTCCTGTTCGACCCCTGTCACTGAAAACCGGTCGAAGTGGGTCCGTCCGGTGCGGTCGGGGTCGTCGGCCAACACGACCGCGTCCGGATTTGCGCCGTGGAGGATCGAGATTGTGACGCCGGCGTACGCCGGGTGAGTGAGTGCCGCCTGTCCCTCAACGAACACGATCTCGTGAGCTTCCGCAACGCTGCAGACGAGATCCTCAACGACACCGGCAGTAAAGTCAGCGGGCACGCGGTCGATGACGACGCCGCGTTGGGCACCGACCATAATTCCCGTCTGCCCGGTCGCGACCCACCCCGCGTCGAGGCCGGCCGAGTGCGCGGCCCGGTACAACTCGAACGTCGTCGTGCGCTTGCCAACCGCGCAGTCGGTGCCCATCGTCACGACGACGTCGGCGCTGATATCCTTGCTGCGTCCGTCAGCCACGCGGAGGTCCGCTTCGGCCGGCGGTTTGCGAACGTCGAACAGTTCGACACCGCACTCGCTGGCGAACTCGCTCCATTCCTCGTGGTCACTGAGGAACATATGGAGTCCGGAGATGACGTCACAGCCCTCACGCATTGCATACTTGATGTCCGCAACCCACGACTCCGGCAACTCCCCTCCCGCTGGAGCGACGCCAATAACGAGCGCCTCTGCGTCCGGTGCGTAATCGAGGGCAGACCGGATACTGTCGACGACTGGCACGTCGGGCACACCCTCACGGCCGAGTACCGCGTCGGCTGTGGTGCCCGCACGGGTCGAATCGACGACCACTCGGGCGTCGAAGAGTTCGCCGTGCATCACGATGCCGTGCGCGGTCTTTCCCGAGGGCGTCCCGAACGCCCCCTCTGCAAGGACGACAGCCGGCGTTTCTGGGTCAAATGTCGAGTAGAAATTCACAGATGTAAATATGTGGCCTCATATGAAAATCCATCCGATTACGGAGAATCGAGGAGAAAGCCCCATGCTTTAGCGCGGGGATGAACCCGACAATTGATGACGCAATCCACTGACGATGTTCATCTGAGTTTGAAACGGGAGTTTAAATCGGCTTCAACACTATATGTGATGATGGTCTTCCCCACCCACGTCACGACGGTTTCACCGTCATCTGGTCTTCGACCAGTGACCGTGGTGGGTACCAAAACCAGACCCACTCCGCCACGTCCTCTTCACGGAGACGCGACTGGCGGTACCCAGTCGGCTGAATACCCGACCGTTGATACTGTCGGCTATAGTCGCGTGACGTATTTCGACACCCCGGGGTGTCGAAAATCTTCACGTAGTTATAGCCGACAGTATGAGGGATTCGGTGTTCCTGTTGACGCGTCCAGCGCGTCTGGATGGGAAGGCCCCGTTGACAGGGCTGTATCCGTTGCAATGCACGTTCTCGGTCATAATTGGACGGCTACCGTTGAGGGGTCACGCGAAAGCGTGCTTGAACCCCGAGGAAACACGGAGCCTCAAACTCCACCTCGTGGAATCCTCGCGCTTTAGCGCGGGGAGGATGTCAAACGAGACAGCGGAACGTTCCACGGAGGCGTGACGGCGCCCGGGTGCGTCACTCCGCCAACCTCGTTTCACAGTCCCGTTCGGACAGTACCGACGAGGCAGACCGGTTCGCTACGTGTGGGCTGCTCGCCACTCTCAGCCAGCGGTCGCACAACACGGGTCCAAACACGTCGATGCTGTTCTCCGACCGGAAACGGGGCGGACCCCAGTTACGTGGAGATATCGAAGCTGTGGACGGAGTCCGCGGGGTCCAGCAGAAACGTGTGCTTGGCGACAATGTACGCCGAACCCCTGATTTCGGCGTTGGTGACGGTATGGCCCGCCCGGTGTTCGACCGCACGAAGCCGGCCCTCGAAACGCGTGCCGATGACGCTCTCGTGGCGGTACGGTTCGCCGACAGCTAACTCCTCCTTCGAGTGGAGGAGGGTCATCTTCCCGCAAGTACCGGTTCCACACGGGGACCGGTCGACCGCACCCGCAGAAAAGACGACGATGTTGCGGTCGGCATCCGCCCCCGGTTCGTAGAACTCCGTATGGTCGACAACGAGTTCTTCGCCCGAGAACGGGTCCTCAAATTCGCTCGCCTCGTTCACGCGTTCGCGGACCTCGACGCCGTAGTCGACGAACGCATCCGTGTTGTCGGGAGCGACGTGACGATCGAACGCCGTGGCCGGTACCATCGCGAAGACGTTGCCGGCGTAGACGACGTCGACAGGGACAGTCACCGAGTCACCGTCGATATCCATCGGGAGTGTCATCGAGTCCAGCACGTACGAAGTGACGTTCTCGACAGTCACGTGCTCAACCTGTCCGTCGTCCGAAATTTCGGGGTCGGCCGTTACCAGTCCCGCTGGTGTCTCGACCGTGACCGCACCATCTGGGTTGAGGTACCCCGTTTCGACGAGCGCGGTCACAACACCCATAATCCCGTGTCCGCACAGGTCCTTGTAGCCGCCGTTATCGATGAAGAAGACCCCAATATCGGCCGCTTCAGCGGCCGGCGGGACGAGTATCGCCCCGTACATGTCGTCGTGACCTCGCGGCTCTTTTATCAGCAGGCGGCGCAGGTCGTCGGCCTGCTCGCGGAACCGGTCACGCTGTTCCTCGACGCTGCCGCCGGCGAACCGGTCCTTATTCAACCCTCCGGTGACGACCCGCGTGGGTTCACCGCCGGTATGCGTGTCGACCGCCTCGATCAGAACGTCGGTTTGCACGTCTCCACTCATTGGGGGACGGCGTAATGAAGGTTGACCTGTCCCGGGATGTCGTAGCGCCGACAAGCCTCCGTATCCGACGTGATATGGCGCTTCCGACGGTTGTGCTCATACTGTCGAAAATCGTCGCGTCGGTATATCCAGTATCAGTTCACAATGCATACGATCACTCGTACCTGAATCCGTCGACGGTGGCGACGACTTGGTCTGCCTGCTCGTCGTCGAGTCCGTACTGCGGGGCACGGACGTTCGCGGGCGCGTGTCCGAGGTGTTCTAGCGCGGCCTTGACAGTTATCTGGGGATTCTTCGTGAGGAGGCCATCCTCGAGCGCGAGGATCTCGTGGTGAATCGCCGACGCCGTCTCCCGGTCGCCCTCCTTCGCCGCCGCGACCAGTTCCGCCACGGCCCCGGGGACGACGTTCCCGCAGATCCCGATAAGCCCCGTCGCTCCGGCGTTGATCGCCGGCCACGCCAGCGAGTCCCACCCGGATAGGACGTCGAAGTTGACCTCCTCAGTGCGGCGAATCAGCTCGTGAATCTGCTGTATATCGCCCAGTGAGTCCTTGATACCGACGATATTGGGATGGTCGGCCAGTTCGGTCACGACGTCGGGGTCCATATTGAACCCGATCGCTGCGGGAAAGTTGTACAGTAGGATCGGAATGCCGACCGCGTCGGCCACGTCCTGGTAGTGGCGGACGATATCTCCGTCGCTCGGCGCGCTGTAATACGGCGCGTGGACTAACGCGGCGTCGGCGCCGACATCTGCCGCGTGACTGGTCAACTCGATGACCTCCCAGGTCGACGGCGCTCCAGTCCCGGCGATGACCGGCGTCGACGCCTCGTCGGCCACGAACTCGATGACGTTGCGGTGTTCCTGCGGACGCAATGTGGACCGTTCGCCTGTCGAACCGCACGGCGTGAGCCCGGTGACGCCGTTGCGCTCTAAGCGATCGATGTTGTCGGCCAGCGATTCGTAGTCAATGTCGCCGTCGTCGTCGAACGGCGTCACTATCGGGGGAAAAACGCCGTCGGTAACGTTATTCATACGTGTTCGACAGTCTCCCGCCGAGGTAATAATTGGGTATCCTTACAGTAACCTGGGGCACAGGTCAACAGATTCAGTCGTTGGCGGTCGACGCGACGCCATCGAAGCGCCCTAACCCGAGTGTCTCCAGTGGCTCGGGTTTCCGCCCGGTAGTGAGCCACTCTGCGAGGAGCTCGCCAACTGCGGGCGCGAGAGTGACGCCGTACCCGCTCATCCCACACGCAAGTATGTAGCCGTCGACGCGAGTTTCGTCGACAATGCATCGGCCATCGGGAGTGACCAGCCGGAGTCCGTTCCACTCGTTGGTGACATCGAAGTCCAACAGTCTCTCCAGATGCGTTCTGGTGGTAGTGTCCACCTGATCGTACATCGACTCGGGTATTGACAGCGCGCGGTTCGGGTTCACCCGCTCTGACTCCCCGTACTCCGTTGCAAGCTTCCCCGCGAACACCTGCGAGACCCCCTCCTCACGGAAATATAGGCCTTCCTCAAAGAAAACGAACGGGAGCGAACCGGAGCGATCGCCCGTGAGCACCAGCATCGGCCCCTCCGTGTGTCGCAGCGGTGCGTCGACGCCCACCAGTTCGTTCACGCCCGGCGCCCACGGCCCGGCCGCGTTGACCACAACGTCGGCCGGTCGGAAGCCGTCGCTCGTCTCGACCCCGGTCACCGCCCCGGCGTCCGTGGTGATGCCAGTCACCTCGACATCCGTCTCGACTGTCACGCCCGCCCGGCGCGCGTCGCCGGCGAAAAACTGGACGATTCCGCCGGGGTCCAGCACGCCGTCCTCGGGGAACCACAACCCACCGCGAAGACCGTCGCTTTCGATGCCGTGCTCGGCGATCTCGGCGGGTGAGAGGATATTCAGATCCAAGCCGAAAGACCCGAATACGCGCTGCATCTCCCGGATCGTCTCGTATTCGGCGTCGCTTTTGGCCAGATGGAGCGTTCCGATCTGGTCGAACTCGAGCGCGCCCTCGTCGATCCGCCTATCGTACCACTCCCAGGCGCGCTCACGCAGTTCGTGCGTCTTCCGGTCCGGTTCCTCTTGATGATGGGTAAGCATCGCGGCGGACTTCGCCGTTGTCCCGGCACCGAGGGCGTCCTTCTCAAGCAGGTGGACGTCACAGTCGGCTTCTCGGAGCTGATACGCGATGCTGGTGCCGATGATCCCCCCGCCGATAATGACGACATTCCGCATAGTTGCTGCTAGTAAATCAGTGGCAAAAAGATACGGTGTCGGGGGCGCTCCTCGGATCCGGTCGCCGAGTCACCCGAGGCCACCGCCGAACGGCACGCTTTGGCGTTATCGGGACAGTGTGCTCGCTACGACGTACTGTATTGATATGTTGGTCATTGCCTGCACGGGGTCGCTTTCTTCGATTCAATGGAGCCTCCGGCGATTTCCCCCCGACGCCGTCCGTGAATTCAACGGCGCCCCATCGGTGTCGGTTAGACGGACCCTACGGCGGTTGTATCCGACCGAGTGGCGGAGGTTTTAAATAGATGTGAACTACTCTCTATGCTAACTTGTGCCGCCCGAAACTGCACTCCTGCAAGCAATCGTCAATGGCATTGCAACGGGCAGTATGGTTGCCCTTGGTGCGATCGGACTCTCGATGGTCTACAGCATCGCGGAGGTCCCAAACTTCGCACACGGTGATCTGCTCACTCTAGGCGCGTATATGGCGCTCCTGGTAAACAAGCCGGGGAACGTTCCCCTGTTAGACACACTGACCACAGGTGGCCAGTCGGCGACGATGGGGGGGACTGCCGTCCTTTTCGCGCTCGGCGTGGTTGCGACTCTCGGAGCGATCTATATGCTCGGTGGCGTCGAGGCGTTGCTGGGGTCGTTTTGGCCGGTCGATGTGCCCGGAGGCGCTGCGTTGGCGGTCCACGTCGGACTCGGAGCAGCCGTCGGTGCCATCGCCTCGCTTGGTGTTCCATCGATAATCGCGGCGATGCTGTTTTCGGGCATCGTCGTCGCCGCCCTCGGACCGCTCCAGGAACGCTACGTCTTCGGGAAGTTCCGTGCGAAGGACATCTCCCTCGCGATGATGCTGGTGGTGTCGTTAGCGGTGGCGTTCGTGCTCCGGTTCACCATCCAAACAGTGTTCGGCAGCACGACCCGCAGTTACTCGCTCCAACCGGAAGTGGAGGTGTTTGGAAACAGCATCAACATGGTTGTCGTGAAGTTCTTCGACTTCTACGTCACGGGTGGCGGCTTCCTGCTGAACGTCTCCGACCCTGTCAGCGAGGCGGTGCTGTTCAACGGAGTGTTCTCCTGGGTGAGTATCCTGCTGATGTTCGTCGCGGCCGCCGCCGCAGGCTACGCCGGTTACCGGTATCGGCGCGGGACGCGGGCGATCCTCGGTCCATACCTACTTGGAACGATCGCCGGGATACTCGCGTTCGCAGTCATCGGCTTTTTGACGAACTCACCCGGTCCGGTTCCCCAAAGCCCGATCCACAGCACGCGCGTGCGACTCTCGGTACTTAATGGCGCCATCATCGTCTTGGCGCTCGGGATGATGGGCCTGCTCCACACGCTGTTGCGCGCGACGAAGGTCGGGAAGGCGATGCGGGCGACAAGCGATAACCGCGACTTGGCGGAGATCCGCGGCATCGACGTCGACCAGGTCACGATGGGTGTCTGGGTGATCGCCGGGTTGTTCGCCGGGGTTGGCGGAGCCACGCTGGGCGTCCTGTTCGGAACGCTCAAGATTACGATGGGATTCTTCATCCTGTTGCCGATGTTCGCCGCAGTCATCCTGGGTGGCATTACGATCTACGGCGCACTGGTCGGTAGCTACATCGTTGGCCTGGCGATGGAAATCGGGATCTTCGCGCTGCCGTTGGGCGCGACGTACCGCACCCCGATGGCGTTCGTGGTGCTGATACTGGTCTTGCTTCTCAAGCCGGAGGGAATTACGGGGTAATACAATGGCAACTGCTGATATACTCGTGTCGCTGGTCGTACTGGCGATGTTCTACTCGATCCTGTCGCTCGGGATGAACATCAAATACGGACACACCGGACTGCTCGACTTCGGTCACGTCGGGTTCTACCTGATCGGCGCGTACACCGCCGCGCTCCTCGTCATCCCGGCGGACGTCGGGGGGCCCAGTACGGTCTACCTGTTCGGGCTGGACCTCCCGTGGGTGGTGGGCGTCCTCGCAGCGATGGTCGTGGCTGGTATCGTCGGAGCGATCGTCGCGTTGCCGACGATCCGCCTCCGGGAGGACTACCTGGCGATCACGGTGTTGGGCGTCGCGACCATCTTCCAGCGGATCATCCAGGCGGAGACGTGGCTGGCCAACGGCCCGGACGCGCTCCGGGGCATCACTCCGCCACTCATCGACAAGTTCCCGGTCGACGGGCAGTCAACCCTGGGACTCGTCCTCATCGCGCTCATCTGCGGTACGGTCTGGGTGCTGACGACGCTGGGTCTCGGACGGATACGGGAGACCCTCGCGGAGGCCGACCGGTCGGTCGTCGGGGGGGCGACCGACACATTGTACGCGATCGGCCTGCTCGGAACCGAACGGGTGCTCGGAACCGAGCGCATGGGCGATTCGACCGGTGAAAACGTCTCCGAGCCGACAACTATCGGGTCCGAGGCGACCACGCAGTTTCGGATGTCGGTCTTGGCGGGCGGTATCGTCGCCGTTGCCACCGCTATCCTGGCTGGGATCAGCACCCGGGGCGGTCTCTTGGCTGTTGGAACCATCATCTCGGTGTACACCTGGCTCGTCCTCTTGGCAGGAATCAACAGTTACGCCAACTTCGACGGAATGGATTACGTCGCCACGCTCGCGTTGGGGACCGGTTATATGCTGGCGTTGGCGCCGATGTACTACCTGGACTCGTTGATCATCTGGCTTCCGCTGACGCTGGGCGCGTTCGCGGCCGTTATCGGGGGTACCGTGTACCTCCGCCGGAACTGGTCGCGGTTCTCCGCACGTCCGTTCAGGTACGGGTTGTTCATCGGCGTCTGGTTCGGTGCCATCTGGTACTTCCCGATCCAGGTGCTCACGCCGCTTCTCGACGGGAACCTAATGAGCGCCGCGACCACCGTGTTCAACAACGTGGTGTGGATGCTATCGTTCTCCGGCCAGACGCCGCAGGTCGGGTACTCGCGGTTTACCCTTTTCCTGTTCGGTAGCATCCTCCTGGTGGTGCTGTACCTGATGGAACTGATCGTCGAGTCACCGTTCGGTCGCGTCCTGCGAGCGGTCCGCAACGACGAGCGCGTCGTCAACTCGCTGGGCAAGGACCCGTTCCTGTACAAGATCCAGAGTATGGCGCTCGGATCGGCGCTCGGCGGCCTCGCCGGCGCGCTGGCGGCAATGTACTTCCAGGTGCTCGTCTTCACGATGTTCGCTCCGCGCGTGACGTTCATCGCGCTACTGATTATGTTCCTCGGCGGCGTCGGCAACAACCGTGCGATGATCGTCGGCGCGTTCCTCTTCTGGGCGTTCCAGACGGCGACAACCGAACTGGCCGGGTTCGTCGCAACGGACCTCCGAACGAACTTCCAGGCGTTCCGGTTCGTCCTGATGGGGCTCCTGTTCCTGCTGATCCTGTACTACCGGCCGCAGGGGCTCATGGGCGAGCGGTCCAGAGCGGAGGTGAGCGAACAGTGAGCGACGCACCGATCCTCGAAGTCGAGAACCTGCAGAAGAAGTTCGGCGGGATCACTGCTGTCGACGGCGTCTCGTTCACGCTTGAGACCGGCAAGATCACGGGCCTGATCGGGCCGAACGGCGCAGGCAAGACGACAACGTTCAATCTCATCAGCGGCTTCTACAAGCCCACGGGCGGCACCATCCGGTTCAACGGCACCGACACACAGGAGATTATGCGGCCGTCGTCGGCCGAACGGTCGATCTGGACCGGTGCCTCCGCCAGTAGCATCGGGATCCTGGGGATCGGGGCGGGACGAGTGCTGTTCGGCGCGTCCCCCAGCGTCCTAGCCGGTGGCGCGGTCGTCGGAGCCGGTGCCGGTATCGGCCTGTACCTCGGCCAAGGCGCCTACCGGAACCGAAGCGAGGGCACCAAGCACTCCCGGCCGTTCCAACTCGCACAACAGGGGATGATCCGGACGTTCCAGATCACACGGGAGCTCACCGAGATGACCGTCCTGGAGAACCTGTTGCTCGCCCCGCAGGGGCAGATGGGCGAAAACATCGTCAACGCCGTCGTCAGACGGGACGCGGTCGCGGAGGACGAACGACAGCTCCGCGAGCAGACCGAGGAGGTTATCGACCTTCTTGAACTCAACCATCTCCGCGACGAGGAGGCCGGAAACCTCAGTGGCGGCCAGCGGAAGCTACTCGAACTCGGTCGCGTGTTGATGCTGGAACCGGACCTGGTCCTGCTTGACGAGCCGGTCGCGGGCGTCAACCCCTCGCTCACCGACCGAATTATGGACGCGATCACCTCAATGCGGGACGAAGGCTACTCCTTCTGCATCGTCGAACACGAGATGGACGTTATCATGGAGATCAGCGATCGAATCGTCGCGATGGCCGAGGGTAAGAAGATGGCCGAAGGCCCACCCGAGGAGATCCAGGAGAACCAGCAGGTCCTCGAATCCTACCTCGGCGGGTGACCCGCTTCGGGGTTGGCCCGCGTCGCCTCCACTTACCGGTGCCCCGGCCGGAGGGTCGCAACGGCCCGGACAACGTCGCCGATCCGAACGCTATATCGGTGGGCGTATTTATGCTCGAAAACGTCGCTGAACGATGACCGGGTCGCTCACGGTCCACACTGCTTCAGTCCTATGCCCCCGCAATCGGATGGATAGCCGGTAGCAACCACTGCCGTTCCGTCGGCGCTACCGGGACAGGCCTCCCCGTCGCAACTACGACAAACGCTCACCGAATCGATACACCGTGCTTATTCTTATGATAATTCTGGACCGACAGTGTAAATACATAAGTTACTCCAGTTTGATAGACTTTATCACGGTGATGTGCCTCATGAAGGTGCAGATGGCGAACGTGGCAATCAGCCGTATCGGTGATAAGTATGTCTGAGGAGAACACGGACTCTAACGGAAGTCGTATTAACCGTCGACACTATCTAGCGATGACCGCAGCCGGCGTCTCCGCGATCGCGGGTTGTTCCGGTGGTGGCGGTGGTGGTGGCGACGACGAGGCAACCGAAACCGACGCGTCCACAGAAATGGACGATAGCGAGATGGAAGACGGCGGGGAGATGACCACGACGTCGGAGAGCGACATGGGCGGCGAGGCGATCCCGCTCGCGTCGTTCTGTCCGCTCTCCGGGGCGGGCGGCGCCTTCGGTCCGGGGCAACAGGCGGGGTTCAACCTCGCTGTGGAGGATATGAACAGCGCCGGTGGTGTGCTTGGGGGGCGGCAGTTCAACCCCATCAACCGGAACACGGAGACGAAGCCGTCGCGTGCCGCCTCAAAGCTCCAAACGGTGATCAGTAACGAGAATATTGAGGCGTTCGTCGGCACGTGGTCCAGCGGCGTCTCGGCGACGCTGGCTCCGATCGCCGCGGACAACGAGATCATGCAGATGGGGAACGGGACCACGAGCCCGACCCTCGCCTCGCAAGGATGGGTCGATACCGACGACGGCCAGCTAAAGTACATGGGCCGTACCTCGCCCAACGACGGCGCCCAAGGTATCGCAATGGGCGGAGTTATGAACGATACGATCGAGGCCGAGTCGGCGGCATTTATGTACGTCGATAACCCCTACGGTGCGGGCCTGGCCCGAAACGCGAGCGACGCGTTCGACGGCGAAACCACCGCGATGGTGCCCGTCGCGAAACAGACCAGCGACTACTCGTCGGCGCTGGACGAGGTGTTCGCCGACGACCCGGACGTGTTCGGGCTCGTCGTGTACCCGGCCAACGGCCGATCGATCCTGAAGCAGTGGAACCGCGGCGGCTACGGCGGCACCCTGCTGATGTCGGAGTCGATGTTCCTGCAGGACCTCTTCAACGACCTGTCGGACATCGTGGCGGACTCGTACATCACGACGGTCCGGCCGAACCGAAACCCGTCCTACGAATACTTCAACGGGGCGCTGCAGACCCGGATGGACCAGGAGCCGACGACGTTCTCGCATCACTCCTACGACTCGGCGATGCTCATCGGCCTGGCTGCGCACAAGGCGGGCGAGTTCAGTGGGACCGCGATCGCGCAGAACATCCAGTCGGTCTCGCGGCCGCCGGGTGAGGAGATCTTCGCCGGCAGCGAGGAGTTTGAGAAGGCCAAGGGGCTCATCGACGAGGGTACGGAGATCAACTACCAGGGTGCGTCCTCGAACACCAACCTGAACTGCTTCGTGGAGCCGTACAACCGGTTCTCGGGCAACCGCCTCGTGTCGGGCGACAGCGGCATTGATGTCGAGCGCGTCTCGTCAATCCCCGCGGACTTCTTCGAGGGCAAGCTGTACAGCGACGATATGATCTCGGAGTTCTGCAACTAAGCGGACCTCCCGACGCTTCCCGATTTTTTATGCTCCCAGCGGATCCACACCCGCAGCTACGCGAAACGCGCCGACCGCGGACTCGCAACCAATCGGTACATTGAGTATCCATCACAATACAGGAGTGACAAATGGGGATTCTCGAAGTGTCGAATCTCACGACCGGATACGGAGACGTAGAGATTGTCCACGGTGTCGATATCGAGGTCGAACCCGAAGAGATGGTCTGTATCATCGGCCCGAACGGCGCCGGGAAGTCCACGCTGATGAAGGGAATTTTCGGACTGATCGACCGCTGGGACGGCCAGGTCGTCCTCGACGGGCAGGATGTGACGGACTACCCTCCACACGAGATGACGAAGGTGGGCGGTAGTTTCGTGCCTCAGCGTAACAACATCTTTCCGAACCTCACCGTTAGGGAGAACCTCGAAATGGGAGCGTACACAGAGGAAGACGTGGATGAGACCGACTACCAGACGGTGTGGGACCGCTTTCCTATCCTCGAAGAGCGGCAAAACCAGAAGGTCGGCAACATGAGCGGCGGCCAACAGCAGATGGTCGCGATGGGTGCCGGGCTGATGATCGATCCGGACATCCTGCTTGTCGACGAACCGAGCGCCGGCCTCGCACCTGATCTCGTCGAGGAGATGTTCGAGCGGATTCAACGGATCAAAAACCAGGGAACGTCGGTTCTGATGATCGAGCAGAATGCCCGGCAAGCGCTGCGGTACTCCGATCGCGGGTACGTCCTTGATCAGGGCGAAAACAGTTTCGTCGGCACCGGGGAAGAACTTTTAGACAGCGACGAAATCCAGGAGCTGTATCTCGGCCAGGCCGGCGCGTAGCCGCGGTCCCGACCCTGTCAGGGAACGTCGGCCCCGCCTTCCACGCTGCGTTGCCGACGGCTTCAGCGCGTCGACACCGCTACGCCTCCTCGATCTCGAACACACGGGCGTCGCACGCTTGGCAGGTCACCACGAGAACATCGAGCGAGCGACAGCACGATTCGACGACGGACTGATCGACAGCCACGGGACCGTCACACGAGGGGCACCGCTCGAGAAAGAGCCGCAGTCCGGAGAGGATCCGCCCCCGGGACTGTACGGTGACCGACGGCCATACCCCGTATCGTCGCTGGAGAACGTCCGCAGCAGCCGTGTCCGCGAGTAACGCGGCACGGGACTCCCACAGCCCCACGCGCCGGCCGTCCACCCGTGCGAGAGACGCCTCCTCGTACTCTTCGACTGACAGTCGGTCCGGATCGACATCCAGCACCGTGGCCACGTCCGCCCGGGTCGCATCGGCGCTCCGCAGGTGTTCGATCTGCTCGCGCCACGCGGCCCGGAACGTGTCGGTCAGACAAAGGTCGTCTAGATCGTCGCACTCGGTCACCGCACCGGCGTCCAGCAGCACTGCCTCGACATCGACCTCCTTTCCGGAGGCGTCACCCGGAGGTGCGTCGGTCCCCGCCTTGTCGGCGCCGTGAGGATCGGCTGGTTGTCCGTTCCGATGCTCGAACCGGCGGAGGACCCAGTCGGGGAAGTAAGTCTCTGTCAACCACGGCGTTCCAGGGACGAGATACCCGCGGAGGTAGATGGCCACCTCGAAGACGACGAGTGCGCCTCCGGCGAGTACTGCTGCAGCACTGGGCCCGAGCGGTGCGGCGACCGCCCCGACCGCAACCGCCGCGGCCACCGCGAGAAGGCTGTTCACAACAGTACACGGCGTACATCTGTTTTCACCGGTGTACTGGGGCTCACGGACCCGATCAGGGATGCCGATGCGAGCCATCACTCCTATGTGAGGTGTGGCATCGATATGAAGGTTTTCGCGACGGACACCACTCGTCGATACGGGTGACCGACACGCATATTCCATCCGCGTCCGAGAGAAACCGGTATGCATCCTCGTTCGAGAGAGTTTCGCCGGCGCGCCGCCGAGGAATTCGACTTCGAGGTGGACGTCCACGAGTTCCCCGAAGGGACGAAGACCGCGGCCGACGCTGCCGACGCTGTCGGCTGCGACCTCGCACAGATCGCCAGCGCTATTGCGATGCGAGCAGGAGACCGACTCGTGGTAGTCGTTACCAGCGGTGCGAACCGCGTGGACGAACACAAACTGGCTGGGCTTGTGGGCGTCGACGAGGCCGATATCGGAATGGCTGACGCCGACGCAATCAAGGACGCCCTCGGGTGGGCAATCGGGGGCGTGCCGCCGTTCTGTCACGACACGCCGGTTCCGGTTTACATAGACAGGACGCTCACCGACTTCGACACGGTGTGGGCCGCCGCAGGAACGCCCCAGACACTCTTTCCCGTCGATCCGACGAAGCTGCGGACGTACGCGGACGCCGAGTCCGTTGACGTCGCCGCTCAGACGTGACTGAACGCTGTGGTCGTGGGGAACCGCGCTATGCTGTGGATTTCCGCCCCGGGTCCGGTCCCAGTCGGCGAGTTGCAGTCAACCGAACTGCATGAGTGTACCTGCCGACCTGCAAACTAATATGGTCGAATCGGAAGTCCTCTGCTTCGATGTCTACGGATCTATACACAATCAGCCCCACGTACGCGACTGCACCGCCGTTGGCCGCCGCGAGCGACGCTACCGCGAGACAGCCGCTACACGTCATAAGCGACAGGGCGATTGCAGGTTCGCACCCGAAGCGGCCCGAGACGACCCCGCCGGCGACCCCCCGGCGCTGTCCCCGAGTGCCACGAGCGACGCACCAGTCATGGCCGCAGTAGCCGGGAGTTGTGCGGCCTCGGCGGACGCGACTGATTTCCCGGCGATAATCAACCCGACGCCGTTGATAACGACAAACATACCCTACAACAGCCAAAACTGCTAGGTTCAAACCGCCTCCCGCCACGTGTACTCGCTCATCGCGTCCGACGAGGGTGGGGCGTCCGGGTGTTCGAGTTCCGCATCCCGGGCGCGCGAGTCGCCGCTGACATTCGCGTCCGCAGTCGATCCTGGATCAGTGCTTGTGGTGGGTTCCAATTCGGCGTTCTTTCATCCGTCAGGATCTCAAAAACGGAATACCGACGAGCGTTGTGACGTCGACAATTGCGGCCAACCCGAGCATCGTCTCGACGATGTCCGCGGTAACGCGGCCACGAGCGAGCGGAACTATGAGGAAACTCGCGCCCGCGTACGCGAACCCAACCAGACCAGTCGCCAGTCCGCGCCGGTCGTCGAACCACCTCGCCGGGGTGGTGATTGCGACAGTGTGAACTACCTCGGGGGCAAGCCCCGAGGCTTCACCGTGTTGGGACTGCACTGCGCCTGCAGGCGAATGTAATTCCCCCCGACCTTCCCTAGAGTGGGGTCGGCTGGAATTCACACCCGAACACTCGATGCGTCCGTGAGGGTCGGCGGCTCCACCCC
>NZ_BMOC01000007.1 GCF_014646875.1 Halobellus salinus
CACTTCGTGACGGTCACGAAGTGATATTGGAGCGCATAGACCGTGTGCGACCCGGTTTCGAGGTTGTACTTCATTTGGCCGTACCGACTTCTATACACCCAATTCTGATAAAGGTTCGTAGTCGTGGGGTATTCGGCCTGCAACCGATGGTGGTTCGTGTAGGAGTTGTCGGCTTCACGCCCGCCCTAAAGGGCGGGATTCTCGCCTTGAAAAAAGATAGTTGGAACCCGACGAAGTACGACGCGTAACTACAGGCGACCACCGGACCCGTCAGAGGGTTTTAATCGCAGGAGGGCCGAAGCTCACGCGTGTCGACGACGGCCGACTACGATCGGTTCTTCCCGTACGAGGAGCCTTACCCCAACCAGCGCTCCGCGATGTCGGGGATCGCCGAGGCGCTCGATGACCAGCGCGACGTGCTCCTGGAGGGCGCGCCGGGGACGGGCAAGACCCTCTCGGCGCTCGTGCCCGCCCTGGAGTACGCCCGCCGGACCGACAAGACCGTGATCATCACCACCAACGTCCACCAGCAGATGCGGCAGTTCATCCAAGACGCCCGCGCGATCACCGACGAGGAACCCCTCAGGGCGGTCGTATTCAAAGGGAAGTCGTCGATGTGCCACATCGACGTCAACTACCAGGAATGTCAGACCCTCCGAGACACCACCCGTGACCTCGTGGAGACCGAACAGGACCACGACGAACTCAGTCGGCAGGCAGACGCTTTGCTTGACCGGATGCGGGAGGGCCAGGACGGCGCCGGCGAGGCCCGCACGGCGGTGACCGACGAACTCGACGACCTGGAGACCGAACTCGAAGAGCTGCGGGAGGGTAACGTCTGCGAACACTACTACAACAACCTCGTCGAGGACACCGACGCGTTCTTCGAGTGGCTCTTCGAGGACATCCGAACCCCCGAGGACATCTACGCCTACGCCGACGAACGGCATCTCTGTGGGTACGAGCTGCTGAAAGAAGGGATGGAGGCGGTGGATCTGGTTGTCTGCAACTACCACCACCTGCTGGATCCGATGATCCGCAAACAGTTCTTCCGGTGGCTCGGCCGCGACCCCGACGAGGTGGTGACGGTCTTCGACGAGGCGCACAACATCGAGTCGGTCGCCCGCGACCACGCCACCCGGACCTTGACCGAGACCACCCTCGAGTCCGCGCTCCGGGAGCTCGAGGACGCCGACGACTCCCGGGTCGATCCCGCTGAGAACGTGCTCTCGGCGTTTCTGGGGGCGCTCCGGGAGACCTACGACGACGCGCTCGGGTTCGGCGAGCACGAACAGGTCGACGAGGAGTGGTACGACCTCTCGATCGCGAACCAGGATCGACGGGACGATCTGACGATGGCGTTCCTGGCTCGCTACGAGGGCCGGGGGATCGACGCGGAGATCGACCTCGCGCTCCAGCTCGGAACGGCGCTGGACCGGGAGTACGAGGACGCTTACCGGAACGGGTCGGCGACAACGCGTGCGGAGTGTCAGACCCTCCAGGCCGCGGAGTTCGTGGCGTCGTGGATGGCCGAGGGCGGGGAACTGGGTCAGCATCCGATGTGTGCGGTGCGACGCGACGCCGGAAGCGAGGAGATCTACGGCCGCGCGGAGCTGTACACCTGCATCCCGCGGGACGTGACCGAGGGCCTGTTCGATGAGGTCGACACCACCATCCTCATGTCGGCGACGCTCCGCCCGTTCGACGTGGTCGAAGACGTCCTCGGAGTCTCCGATCCGGTGACGATGGCCTACGGCCTGGAGTATCCCGAAGAGCGCCGGCGGACCCTCGCGGTTGAGGCGCCTGCGCTCTTCAGTTCCGACCGGGACGACCCCGACACACAGACGGCCATCACGGACGTCCTTGCCGACGCCGTCCGGTTCACGCCCGGGAACTGCCTGCTCTTTTTTCCGTCGTACGCGGAGGCCGAGCGCTACCACGACCGGCTTCGGGGCCGATCGGACGTCGAGGCAACCCTCCTCTGCGACGGATCGGACGAGGACACCGAGTCCCTCCGGCAGTCGTTTGTCAACAGCGACAACACGGCGCTCTGTACCTCGCTGTGGGGCACGCTCGCGGAGGGCGTGAGTTTCGACGACGACGACGCCCGGACGGTCGCGGTCGTCGGCGTTCCCTACCCACGGCTCTCCGAGCGGCTGGAGGCGATCCAGGACGCCTACGACCGGGTGTACGACGACCGGGAGAAGGCGGGGTGGCGGTACGCCGTGGAGATCCCCACCATCCGAAAGACCAGACAGGCGCTCGGTCGCGTGATCCGGTCGCCGGAGGACTACGGCGTCCGGCTGTTGGTCGACCGGCGGTACACCCAGGAGAGCGTCGAGATGGGGAAGTACGGCGTCCGCGAGAGCTTCCCGCGCGAGGAGCGGGCGGAACTCGTCGACGTCGCCCCGGAGAAGCTGAAGTTCTCGATGCTGAACTTCTACGCCGACCTCGACGCCTACGACGGGGCGCCGCCGCGGCCGTGAACAGTCGGGGTTGGAGTCGAGTACGCCGTTCGCACTGGTAGTCCCCGCTACGATGTCGCCCACGGTCCCCGGCCAGTGCGCCCGAGGCCGACCGGGAGGCTCCGACGCGCAAATTTATATGCGGAACCGCGGCCACCCCAGGTGTGACCTGACCGTCACCCCGCGCCGGGCAGCGATTGCTCGGCACGTCGGCGCGGGGAGCGAGTGTGCCGACTGTTCGCCACGCAGGTTGCCGTCCCCGACTCCTACACGACGCCGGCGACGCCCAGCACCCACCACGCTGCAACCACGCCGGCGACGCCGACACCCAACACCGACAGGAAGACCGCGAGCCCCAACACCGCCACCGCCACGCTGTCGCGTCGCTTCCCGCGTGGGTCTGCCAGCCGTGCCTCCAACAGCCGGACGTTTCGGTCGTTCGCGCGCCAGACGACGTCGAACGCGTCGCCGACAAGCGGAATTGACCCGAAGACGGCGTCCGCGAGGAGGTTCAGACACATCCGGAGCAGCGTCGCTCGGGGGACGCCGAGCGCCGCGGCCTCGGCGACGATATACGCCGACGCGGCCGTCGGGACGACGTCACCGACCCCTGGGAGCACGCCGACAATCGGGTCGAGTCCGACCCTGATGTTCGTCCGTGGAATAGTGACCGCGCTGTCGAGGATGCGACTCACCCGGCGCAGCCTGGCCACCCGCTCGGGAAAGTCGTGACCGTCGGAACCCGGGGCGACGACCTCGTCGAGCGCGTCGACTTCGGCCCTCGTCGCGCTGCTGTCGACCGTCTCGCGGTCGGCCGAGTCAGTCGGCGGCACGACCGGATCTCGTTGTCGAGAGGCATTGACCTTTCGCCGGGACAACCGAACCGTCCTCCCTCTTCGGCCCCCGATGCTTGCGTCGTTCGGGTGCGACGGACCCACAGCCGGGTGGTTCTCTCACACCGGATCCGGCTTCGACGGGCTTAGGTCCGGCCGGATCCTCCAATCCTGTAATGGATGCTGCCCTCGAACTTCGCGGTCTACAGAAGTCCTACGGGGATGTACAGGCGCTCGGCGGGGTCGACCTGACAGTTCCGAGCGGCTCGTTTTTCGGCTTGCTCGGCCCCAACGGTGCGGGTAAGACCACACTGATCGGAATCCTGGTCGGGTTGGTCCGTAAGACCGGCGGCGAGGCCCGCGTGTTCGGCCACGACGTCGAGACCGACTACCGCGAGGCCCGCGACCGGATCGGACTGGCCCCCCAGGAGTTCAACGTGGATCGGTTCTTTCCGATCCGCGAGGTGCTCGAACACAAAGCTGGCTACCACGGGATCCCGACGGATCGCGCCCGTGACCGAGCCGACGAGGTGCTGAAACGCGTCGGGATCTACGACAAGCGCGACACTCGCTTCGACTGGCTCTCCGGCGGGATGAAACGCCGGTTCGTGCTCGCGCGGGCGCTAATCACCGATCCCGACCTGCTCATCCTCGACGAACCCACAGCCGGTGTCGACGTCCAGCTTCGTCACGAGTTGTGGGAGACCATCGTCGATCTGAACCAGCAGGGGACGACCGTCCTCCTCACGACCCACTACATCGAGGAGGCCGAGCGGCTCTGCGACGAGGTCGCGATCCTGGATTCGGGCCGTGTACTCGACGTCGCCAGCCCCGAAGAGCTGATGCGCCGCGGCACGGACGACGTCGTTGTCGAACTCCGGACCGAGCCGACCGCGGTCCCGGACTTCGCGGCGCTCGACGACCGTGTCGAGTCGGTCGACCTCAACGGGGCACGACTCGTCGTCACCGCGCGTCAGGGCGGGCTAGTCGCCCCCGAGGTCGTCCGGCGGCTCGACGACACCGGCCACGAAATCGTCGATTTGGAGATCCAACGGACCTCACTCGAGGAGGTTTTCGTAGAGATGACGCGGGCCGGCGAGGGGCGCGCTACCCCGGAGGTGGCCTCACAATGAGCTCCGAAACGGCGGATAAAAGCGCTTCACCCGCCGGCTCCGACACCACGGGGTTCTACGCGCTGTTCAGACGAGAGGTGCTCCGGTTCGTTCGCCGGCCGCGGAACACCTTCGTTCCGCCGTTCATCACGAACGTGCTCTACTTCTCGGTGTTCGGCGTGATCCTCGGTGAACGGATTAACGAGATCGCGGGCGTCCCGTACATCCTGTTCATCCTTCCCGGGTTGGTCGTGCTGGGTGCCATCTCCAACGCGTTCGAGAACACTTCGTTTACCATCTTCCACGGCCGGTGGAACCGGTATATCGAGGAGGTGCTGACCTCGCCGCTGTCCTACCGGACGATGGTCGGGGCGTACGTCCTCGCCGCCGCACTCAGGGGGCTCATCGTCGGCGTCCTGATCGCGCTCATCGGCGCGTTCTTCACCGCTGTCGGCGTCGTTCGGCCGCTCTACCTGATGGCGTTTGGGATCGTGATCACGCTGCTGTTCGCGGCGCTGGGCGTCGCCGGTGGGCTGTGGGCCGACGATTTCGACGACCTCACGATGTTGAACCAGTTCATTCTCCGGCCGCTGGTGTTCTTCGGCGGTGTTTTCTACTCGCTGAACGAGCTGCCGGCAACGGTCCAGCAGGTGTCGCTTCTGAACCCGATGATTTACATGGTCAACGGGGTCCGGTTCGGGTTCCTCGGCGTCAGCGAGGTTGACCCCAACGCGTCGCTGGCGGTGCTCAGCGGGCTGACGGTCCTGGTCGTCGCGATCGACATCTCGCTGTTCCGCCGCGGGTACGGACTGTCCGAGTGACTCAAATGTGTGTTTTCGTCTAAGGAATCACTTTACGAATCCCACGACAGCGTCGACGTGCAGCATGAACAAAGACACATCAGAAGCGTCGGCGAGGACGATATTCGTTGTCGCCGTTGTTGCGGCCGTCCTGGTGAGTGCGATACTCGCCCCCGTTGCCTACGACGCCGCGCAGTCCGCGCAGTCGGAGGGAACGGTGTCGGTCATCACCGTATCCGGCATCATCACCGGTTCGACGGTCGACGGCGTCTCCGAGGACCTCCGTGAAGCCCGGACGAACGAATCGATCCGCGCAGTGGTACTGAAAGTCGACAGTGGCGGCGGGCTCGTCGCCCCCAGCGAACGGCTCTATCTCGAGGTGTTGCGCACGTCCGAACAGATGCCGGTCGTCGCGTCGGTGCAGGGTATCGGGGCTTCGGGCGCCTACTACGGGATGCTCCCGGCCGACGAGATCTACGTGCTGTCCTCCTCGGAGGTGGGCAGCGTCGGCGTGATCGGCCCCGGCGGGAGCACCCCCGTCCCGGACTCGATCATCCGGACCGGCCCGGACAAGGCACAGCCGACCGCCGAGGACCGCCGGCGGGCGATCGAGTCGCTGAAGCGGCAGTTCGTCGGCCGTGTGGTTGAGCACCGCGGCGAGGAGCTGTCGGTTTCCCGCGAGGAGGTCGCCTACGCGAAGACCTACCTCGGCCCGGAGGCCGCGAGCAACGGCTACGCCGACGGCGTCGGCGCGCTCCCGACCGCGATCGACCGCGCGGCCGAGATGGCCGGTATCGAGAACTACGACGTCGCGAGGCAGGAACCGCCGTTCCGCGGGGGCTTCTTCCTGTTGACCGCAGAAAACAACAACAAAACAATGGTTTACAAGCAGGGACCGGGTATTGACACTCCTGTCCCGGTCACACAACCGCTCTTGGTGGACGAGATACCCGATCACGACCCGGAACTTTCGACCGACGACTCGGAGGTGACTCGCAATGCCAGCGCGTGACTTCGTCGCGCCCGTGGTCGCGTTCGTGGTGCTCGTCGCGGTGATCGTCGGCGGCGCCGCGGCCGTCCCGTTCGTTTCCGGTGGGGAGTCCACCGATGTGACCAACCTGGCGGACAGACAGACCGACATCGACGCCGTGACCGTCTCCGAGGCGGAAGCGGAGGGGACAATCACGATGGACAGCGACGCCGAATCGAAGACGGTGCTGATCGATCAGGCGCACGCAAACCAGGTCTCCGACAAGAAGCTCTCGACGCTGACAAACACGTTGGTCGAGAACGGCCACGAGGTGGAGTACGTCACCCAGGAGCAGGCCCGCGGGCCGGCGTGGAACGAGTCGCTCCGTAGCGCCGATGCGTTCCTGATCGCGAACCCGAATCAGCCGTACACCTCCGGCCAGCTCGCCGGCGTGCAGGCGTTCGCCGACGCCGGCGGGCGCGTCGTGATGCTGTCGGACCCCGCGTCGATCCAACGGTTCGGGATCTTCGGCTTCGGGTTGCAACAGCAGTCGAACGACGACCCCGCGCTCAACTCCGAGTTCGGGATCTCTGCGCAGTCCGGTTACCTGTTCAACATGAACGACTACCAGCAGACGTTCAAGAGCGTCTACGCCGCGCCGGGTGATGGCCCGCTCTCGGCGGGCGTCGACCGGGTCGTGGTTCGTGACGCCGCCGCGGTCTCGGTCGCCGACGGACAGACCGCGCTGCGGGCCGGCGAGCAGACCCGACTGTCGACCACCCGCCGCGCCGACACGTACGGGGTCGCGGTGCAGTCCGGCAATGTATCGATGGTGGGCGACACCGACTTCCTGACGCCCGAAACCGCCTACGTCGCCGACAACAACGTGTTCATCGGCAACCTCGCGGACTTCCTCGTGAGCGGCGAGAAGACCGAGAACGCGCCCGCGCCGCCGTCGGAGGGGTCCAGCGGTCCCGGTGGCCCGTCGGAACCCACTCGACCGACGCCTGAACCGGTCGTCTGACGCAGCCACCGCGTTTTTCGTCCGCGAACGGACGATTCTTGCCCGTTGAGTCCGGACTCCGGGTATGCGACAGTTCCTGGTCGTCAGCCACGACGCCCCGACCACACCGGAGTTCTCGCTCGACGACCTGGCGGGGGGCGCCGGACGCCTCGACGTCCTCTGTCGGTGCGTCACGAGCGCGTTGTTCCTCTCGCACTCGATCCGGGAGGCGGTCCGGGTCCACCTGGTGCTCGGCGACGAGTTCACCGTCCGATTCGACGGGGCGACGATCAGGCGGCTCAACCCCGACGAGCGGAGCACCGCCGCGCTGATCCGGACCGCCCTGGAACACCGGAAGGACGCGATCGGACACGTGCCTGCCGAGAGCACGCCAGGAGTCACAATCCGCCGGATGGGCCTCGCGGCGACGCTCGAGGGGCTCGCAGCCGATGCGACCGTCGTGACACTCCACGAGGACGGCGATCCGGCCGCCGCCGTCGACCCGCCGACAGACCCGCTGTTCGTGCTCTCGGACCATCGGGATTTCACCGACAGCGAGTCGTCGCTGCTCGCGTCGACCGCGGACGAACGCCTCCGACTCGGGCCCGAAGTCCTCCACGCCGACCACGCGATCACCGTCGCACACAACTACCTCGACACCGAGGGGTACACGGCGCACTGAGGATGCGCGGCGACAGTCCAGCGTGGGACGCCGACGGGAGCGCCCCCGAGCACCGAACGGTCCACGCGCCCGCCACCGACAGCCGGTTCCGGATCCCACTCCGCGGCGTCGCGGCCCGCCCCGAACCCCGGTGTGCGCACTGGAACTCGGAACGAGACGTCGTGGCTCTCCGGTTCGGATGCTGTGGGGCGTTCTTTCCGTGTCACACCCGTCACGTCGCGACCGCCGACCACGACCACGAGCCGTGACCGCGGGCGCGCTTCAACGACCCCGCGGTCCTGTGTGGCGCCTGTGGGGCGACGCTGTCGGCACGGACGTACCTCGACGGCGACAGCGAGGGACGGAGTCCCTCAGGTAGTCGGGCGAAGCCCGACGACAACTCGTGTCCGGCGTGTGGGGCCGAATTCAATCCCGGGTGTCGTCGCCACCCGGATCGGTATTTCGAGCCGTGATCGGTCGGGTGCGTCCCGCTATCCGTTCGGAAGGGTTAAAAGAACGAACGGCGACGGTTAGGGTGCGGGCCGGTGGGGTAGCTTGGTATCCTTCGGCCTTCGGGTGGCCGTAACCGCAGTTCGAATCTGCGCCGGCCCACTTCTCCCGCACTGCGTTTTGTGACGGCGTTCATTTGTGATGGCTTTCATTTGTGATGGCTTTCATTTGTGACGGCTTTCATTTGTGACGGCTTTCATTTGTGACGGCCGTAACCGCATCCCCACGAGCGAAGCGAGTGGGGGCCGGCGAGACGAGCGAAGCGAGTCTCGACTCGGTTCGAATCTGCGCCGGCCCACTTCTCCCGACGCAGCGTGTGAGGAGCGACAGCGACGAGCACGCGTATGGAGCACGAAAGATTCGAGCACGTCTCCCGCGTGCGTCACGGCACTACGAGTCCGCTTGCGGAGTCGGGAGGCCGTCCCGCGCGAGCAGAGCCCCGACAGCCGCCCAGATGACGAGTTCGACGTAACACGAGGGCGTCCCGACGTACTGGACGGCGAACGTGCCCGGTGCGGCGTCTATCCAGTCCCACTCGCTGATGACGGGCCACAGTAGGAAGACGGTGTCCTCCGGACGCCCGTTGGTGATGATGTGGACGGCGTCGGCCAGGAGGTGACTCCCCCCGCCGAGCGCCACCGCCGCAACGCGCCCGACGCCTGAGGGGTCACCACGCCGGCGCACCAGAAGGAGCGCGACGGCAGCCCGGAGCGCAACGAGCGCCGAGTGAGCGACGGAGTGGTACGCGGAGATCACCCCCAACATCGCCAGCGGTTTGTCGACGAGGTCCGGTAGCGCGGCGCCGGCAACCACCCAAGCCGTCGGGAACCTGCTCCGCGCACCCCGACCGCGATGACCAGATGCGTCGGAAACAGCATACGTCTCCGTGTGGGCTCCGTGCGAGTGTGTCTTGCCCACGGTCGCCGAGCGTACCCACTCCGCTCGCCGACCCCGTGACACCCGCGCCGGCGAACGAAGCCGCCAAATGTCGCGAATCAAAAGTCGGGTTGTGACGCCGCCCAGGCTCGTGCTGACGTGTTTGGTAGTTATCCCGCTGGTGGTGACCGCCGCAACGAATCCGGTGCTCGTGTCGGGCGAGTCGCGCTACTCGACCGACGGGGGCGGCTCCGTTTCCGGACTGACGGCGATCACCGGAACGGAGTTGGTGGTGGTTGAGGGGGAGGGCACGATCGACTACCGTGACACGCGACGTGACGAGTACTGGGACGTCGATCCGGTTCCGAACACGTCCGCGGTCGTCGTCTCGACGGTGGTCAAAAACCCCGACCGGCTCGACTGTTCGGACTGTACAGTCCAGCGGATCGAGCGAATCGACGTCGCGACGGGCGACCGGAGGGTGTTGTACACCGAGGTCACGCCCGGAACCCGGAATGTCGAGTGGCACGACGTCGATCGGATCAACCGAACACACCACCTGATCGCCGACATGTCACAACACGAGGTGGAGATGGTTGATGTCTCGACGGGCACGACGGATTGGGAGTGGAGCGCCTACACCGCGCTGTCCCCGGGGTCCGGCGGTGCGTTCGACGGTGACTGGACACACCTAAACGACGTTGAGATCGTTCGTAACGGGCAGTACGTGGCTGCGAGCCTCCGCAACCACGACACCGTGGTCTTCATCAACCGAACCTCCGGGTCGGTGAACGAAACCATCTCGCTCGGCGAGGACGACGACCACTCGATACTGTACGAACAACACAACCCGGATCATATCCCCGCGGATCGTGGCGGGCCGGCAATGATCGTCGCCGACTCGAACAACGACCGGATTGTCGAGTACCAACGTAGCGACGGCGAGTGGGTCGAATCGTGGGTGTGGCAGGACGACCAGCTCAAGTGGCCTCGTGACGCCGACCGGCTCCCGAACGGCCACACCCTCATCACGGACACGAACAACAACCGTGTTCTTGAAGTCGACGCGCGGGGGCGAGTTCAGTGGTCGATATTCACGCCGATCAACGTTTACGACGCCGAACGGCTCTCGACGCCCGCCGAGAGTGGCGGCGGGGTGACGGCCGCAGCCGCGGATCTGGAGTCGCGAACCGTCCGCCCGGAAACCGCGCCGGAGCGGCTCCAAGCCGGCGTTGAGGCGACCCTCGGGCCGCGTGCGGTGAACGGAATCCTCTGGGTAACCCCCAGTTGGATGCGCCTCCCCGAGTTCGCGACCGTTCTCCTGAGCCTCCTGTCGGCACTCGCGCTGGCCGGCTACGAGGCGTCCGTCCGCGGGCTCCTCTCGGGCCGGTAGCCCTGGGGGCTGGCGGACCACCGAGCGAACGGGGAGGCCGCCGGCGGTCGCTCGGATCCGCGGTTCCGATCGAATAAGCCCGATTAGTCTCGATTTGATCCGGACTGACTGTCTCTGAGAGGGGGAGCGGTGGGGCGGACCGCCGGGGCCGGAGTAGTAGACGTCGCGCGCGACCCGGGGCGTCGAAACACCGGGGCAACGGTCGGACTCGACGCGCGAGCACCGATCAGACCAGTGCATACACAACCGTGTACGCGACCGAAGCCAGGGTGAGCGCCGTCACGCCGGCGACCACGCCGGTGTAGACAGCGCCGGTCCGTCGGGCGTCCGCGTCGGCGTGGGCAACCGCGACCCCGCGTGGGAACGAGGTGTAGCCCACCCACACCCCGACAACAGCGGCGAACGGGACGATCGTGGCGCCCAGCACGTGTGCGTCGACGATCGTCGGTCGGGGGAGAAGCCCCGCAGCGGGGGCGTACGCGAGGCCGACACCGGCTCGCCGGTCGAGCGCGTCCCGAAGCCGGCCACCGATATCGGTGCGGTGGCCGGCCACCCGAGAGAACACGACGAGCCCCGCCCAGACGGCCGCCAGCTCCGCGAACAGCACGGAGACGATGTCGAGAGTCGGATCCGCCGCCAGCGAGACCCGTCCGGTCCACACCGGCGGCCCGAACGGCGAGAGAAGCGGCGGCGGCGCGGCCAGCAAGGTGTCGCCGAACGGATGCGACAGGAACCCGACGCCCGCGGCGGCGATCGTCCCCGACAGCGACAGGGCCGTCCGCGTGGCGAGGAGCCACCCGGCGACTGCAACACACGCGAGGAATCCGCCGGCGACGGCCGCGGCCGCCGGGGAGACGACGGTCCGGAACCCCCAGAGCAGCACCGCGCTCCCGACAACGGCGGAACCAGCAAGTGCGACCCTCGCGATCCGTTCCGACCGGGGTCGCGACCGGCCGCCGGGCGCGCTCCTCTGTCCCCGCGAACCCGCGACAGCCGCGCCGAGTACCAGCGTCGCGACGACCCCGGTCGGGAGCGGATGGGTCGCGACCCGGTGGGTTGCGTTCGCGACGCCCCAAAACGTCTCCCACCCGAGCGGCGTCCCGCCCGCGACTGCGACGGCGTAGGTGGCGGCGGCGTACCCGACGTCGAAATCAGGGAGTAAAGCGGCGACGGCGGCGACCACGCCGGCGTTGAGCGCCGTCCGGTCGTCGCGGCCGACTCCGAGAGCGCCCCACCCGGCGAGCGCGAACGCCAGGAACTCGTGGCCCACGAACATCGCTTGTGTCGGGAGTCCCCGGCGCGGCGCATATGTCTTCGGTTGAGCGCTCGTCGGACGGCGGTCGACGTCGGGACGTCCCCGCGCCCACCGCGGGGATTTTGAGCCGGCGGCCGGAACCACACCGTATGGACGCGACAGAGATCGATCACGCGAAACTCCGGATCCCCGCCGACGGCATCGACACTTCGCTCGGGTTCTACCGCGACGCGCTCGGGTTCGGGATCGACGGGATGGACCTGTACGAGTCGGGCGACAAGCCGTTCTTTTCGGTCCGGCTCACCCCGGGTTCGGTGATCCACGTCGAACCCGACAAGGGGTTCGAGCCACCGGCGCGGACCGCCTACGACCACGTCGCGGTCCGGATCGACGACACGATCGACGGGATCGAGCGGGACCTACAGGCCGCGGGTGTCGAGGTTGACCGGCGGCTCGACCCCCTCGGCGCGACGGGCGTCGCGCCCGCCGTCTACGTCACCGACCCGTTCGGGTACCGGCTCGAACTGAAGGCCGAGCGGACCGCCGAGGCGTAGCGCGTCCCCGCAGACCGGGAGACGGGGCGGCGTTGACACCGAACGGCTTTTCTCGTCGGTCGTGTTTACCACACCCAGGAATGGGACCACCGGCCCCCGGCGACGCGGACGACGGCACCGGACAGCGAACGGGCGCAGTCATCGTCGTCGCCGGCGTCGCCCTCTTCGCGACCGCCCTCCTCGCTGGCGCCGCGCTCGCGCCGGACGTCGGTGCCGCCGGCGACGACGCAAGCGGGACGCTCGTCGGGTCCCACGGCGGCGGCGCGGGGCTCCACGAACGGGGGTCGGTCTACCTGCTCGACGGCCGCGAGATCGCGTGGCGCGCGGGCGACACGGACAGCTACTTCGACGTCACGAAACTCGACAACGGGAGCGTGATGGCGGGGTTTATGCAGAGCGGCTACGACGAGTGCGGCCCCTACGAGTCGCCGTGTGCCCACACCGGCTTCCGGATCATCGACCCCAACCCCGACTCCGGTGCGGACCCGGAGATCACCCACGAGTACTCCTTTCCGGTCCGGTCCGAGAAAAATAGCGAGGTCCACGACGTGGAACTGCTCGACTCCGGGGAGTTCCTGGTCACGGACATGGACCGCGAGCGGATCTTCACCGTCCGCGGCGACGAGATCACGTGGCAGTGGAACGCTAGCCAGCGGTACGACGCCCCTGAGGATCCCACCCGGACCGACTGGCTCCACATCAACGACGTCGACGTGATCGGCGAAGACCGATATCTGGTGTCGGTCCGGAACGCGCACCAACTCGTGGTGGTTGCGCGCGGCGAGGGCGTCGTCGAGGTGATCAACGAGGGCGACCCCGAGTCCACCCGCGGGGATCCGACGCTGCTCCGCCAGCAGCACAACCCCCAGTGGCTGGGGAACGACAGCGTGCTCGTCGCCGACAGCCACAACGACCGGATCGTGGAACTCGAACGCGGGGCCGACGGCGAGTGGACGGTCGCCTGGGAGATCTACGCTGCCGAGGGCGTGAACTTCAACTGGCCCCGCGACGCCGACCGGTTGGCGAACGGCAACACCCTGATCACCGACTCCCTGAACAAGCGGGTCGTGGAGGTCAACCGGTCGGGGGAGACCGTCTGGAGCTACAACACCCCCGAGGTCCCCTACGAGGCCGAACGCCTGCCGGAGGGCGAGACGGTCGGTGGGACCTCCTACGCCGACGGGGGCGGCGACACGACCACGATCGGCGAGGGCAGGGACGTCCCCGTGCTGTCGTTTCTGCTGGTGATCGTCCAGACCGCGGTCCAAACCCCGTTTTGGTTCACCGAGGTCCACGTCGCTGTCACGCTGGTGTCTCTGGTCGCCGTTCTCGTCGGGCTCGGATCTATCATCCGGGCCCGCGTTCGTGCCCGGAGGTAGCCGGCCGGCAATACGTGTCGCGTTCGGGGCGACGGCCACCGCCCCGTCGGAGCACCACTTTTGTTCGTCCGGCCGGATTCGGTGGTATGGCCGACACTGACGCGCCCGACGGATCTGGGTCCGACACCGCCGAGGCCGACGAGCTGGCGTGGCGCACGACCGGGAGCGAGACCGAGTACACCTGTCCGGGATTTTCGGTCCGCCGTGACGACGTGGTCCTCCCGGACGGCACTGAGACCGACTTTCATTCGGTCGAGGACCCGCCAGCGGTGGTGATTCTCCCCTTCACCCCCGACGGCGACGTGGTCGTGATCGAGGAGTGGCGGCAGTCGGTCGGGCGGGTCAACCGCGGGCTGCCGGCCGGGACCGTCGACGCCGACGACGCCGACCTCGCCGCGGTCGCCCGCCGGGAACTCGCCGAGGAGACCGGGTACGAGGCCGAGTCGCTCCGGTATCTGTGCGCGGTCGAGCCCGCGAACGGGCTGTTGGACAGCGTCCACCACTACTACCTGGCGCACGGGTGTGCGCCGACCGCCGACCGCGACCTCGACTTCAACGAGAGCATCCGCGTCGGGGTGGCTGACTACGACGATCTTCTGGACGACGTTCTCGACGGGACCGTCCGCGACGGCCGCACGGTCCTCGGCGTCACCAGGTACGAACTCGCGGAGCGGTGGCGGTAGGGCGGCACTGAGGAGACAGCCGCGGAGGGAAGGATTTTGACCCGCGACACCTTACTGTGGGTGTGTCCTCCGATCCGACTCCAGTCGATCGACCGGACGGTGTCGAGGCCCCGCGGTCCCCGCGCGCCGTGGCCCGAGCCTTCGCCGTGGCGATCCTGCTCTCAACGGGCGGCATCGGCGTCGGGCTATTCCTAGTGATTGTCGGTGCCCTTGTCCTCGGAGCAGCCGGGGTAGAGATCACGCCGCTTCTGGAGATTATTCTCTCCTTGGTGCTCCTAACGGTCGTAGGGTTCGGAGGTGTCGCCCTGGCGTACCTCCGGTACCGCGATTGCGATATCGACTATGTCGGGATCAATATGCCCTCGATCCGCGAGGTTGCCTACGTGATCGCGGGCTATGTCGCGTCACTCGCACTGTTGATTATGGCCGGTGTCGTCCTTGCTGTCACCAACACTGAGTCCGCCCCGAACGCGGTAGCCGAGTCCGGAATGCAAAACCCCGAGATTTTTTTGCTTTTGATTCCGGCTTCGTTCCTCCTGATCGGCCCCTTCGAAGAACTGCTCTACCGTGGGGTGGTCCAGAACCGGTTGAGCGAAGCGTTGCCGGCCCCCGCCGCGATCGTGCTCGCGAGCCTGATCTTCGCGTCGATCCACTTCTTCTCGCTCGCGGGTGCGCCACGGGCCCAACTCGCCAGCATCTCGGTGTTGGTGCTCCCGACGCTGGTGTTCGGGACCCTGTACGAACTCACCGACAACATCGTGGTGCCGGCGCTGATCCACGGCGCGTACAACGCGACGCTGTTCTCGCTTCTGTACGTCACGCTCCGGTTCGCCCCGGACGACGCGACCCAGTTGCCCGAGGCGGTGACCGCGCTGCCGGTCTGAAATATTTCGTGGGTCGGGTACGGCGAGTCGAACGCCGCGAACACCGCTGCTCGGCCGATATGCGACCATACTTACCACGTCACGACTACGTCCGTGTATGCGCGATCACTTCGAGCTCCGGGACGGGGATGCCGCGGGTCGGATCGGCGAGCTCTCGGTCCCCCGCGCCGGGGTGACAGTCGAGACCCCGGCGCTGATGCCGGTGATCAACCCCAACATCCGCACCATCCCGCCCGCCGAGCTCGAATCGGCGTTCGGCGCGGAGATCCTGATCACGAACGCGTACATCATCCACTCCGGCGACGACCTTCGCGAGCGGGCCCTGTCGGAGGGGCTCCACGAGCTGCTCGGTTTCGACGGCGCCGTCGTCACCGACTCCGGATCGTTCCAGTTGGCCGAGTACGGCGATGTGGAGGTGACAACCCGGGAGATCCTCGAATTCCAGTACGACATCGGCTCCGACATCGGGACCCCGGTCGACATCCCGACGCCGCCCGACGTCTCCCGGGAACGGGCCGAAGCCGACCTCACAAGAACGGAAGCGGCGCTGTCGGACGCTGAATCGGTCGACACCGGCGAGATGCTGGTGAACGCGCCCGTCCAGGGGTCGACGTACCCCGACCTCCGGGAGGAAGCCGGACGGCATGCGGACGCGACCGCCCTCGATGTGTTCCCGATCGGCGCGGTCGTGCCGCTCATGAACGGCTACCGGTACGCCGACATGACCGACGTCGTCGCCGCCGCAAAGCGCGGACTCGGCCGCGACGCCCCGGTCCACCTGTTCGGCGCGGGCCACCCGATGATGTTCGCGCTGGCGGTCGCGGCGGGGTGTGACATGTTCGACTCGGCGGCGTACGCCATCTACGCCCGCGACGACCGCTACCTGACCGTCCGGGGAACCGAACACCTCGATGACCTGGACTACTTCCCGTGTTCGTGTCCGATCTGCACCCGCCACGACCCCAACGGGCTTCGGGCGTGCGACGAGGGCGAGCGGGAACGGCTGCTCGCGGCGCACAATCTTCACGCGTCCTTCGCAGAGATCCGGCGGATCAAGCAGGCCATCCGGTCGGGGACCCTCCTGGAACTCGTGGAGTCGCGGGCGCGCGGCCACCCTCGGGTGCTCGACGGCTACCGCGCGCTCTTGGATCACGCCGACCAACTCGAACGCGAGGACCCGGTCTCGAAGGGGTCGTTCTTCGCGCTGTCGGCGGAGTCCGCGCGCCGGCCCGAGGTCCGACGACACCACGACCGGCTCGACCGACTCGACGCCGAAGGGCGGGTGCTGCTGACCGAGGGGGGGACGCCGTCCGGCGACGAGTACGACGCGGTCTGGCGGGTCGTGCCGCCGTTCGGGCCGTTCCCGCGAGCGCTCTCGGAGACGTACCCGCTGACCGCAACAGTCCCGGACCGTGCCGACGCGGCGGCGCAGAGAGCCGCAGCCGAGGGCGTGTGCCGAGTGGTGGCGGCCAACCCCGACGCCGACTTCGCGCTCGCACACGAGGGGTGGCCCGACGCGGCGCTAGGGCGGCTCCCCGGGGGGGTCGCGGTTGAGTCGCTGGCGGAGCGAAGCGACCCCGGCGACGACCGGGGCTGACACCCCGGATGTGGCTGCCAGCAAATATCCGTTTCCTGTCACATACGCGAGCTGTCTAGGAACGCAAACGGACAGATAATTCACGCTCCCCACCGATTAGGCGTGTATGACCGACTACTTCGAGGTCCACGGACGCGACGGGGCCGCCAGGGTGGGAGAACTCCGGCTCGCGGACCCGCTCACGACGCCGGCGCTCGTCGACGACAGCGTCGACGACGGGGGGAGCCTCTGGGCGGCCGACCGGGAGGTGCCGCGGGGGTACCGGGAACTCCTGACGGTGCTGCCTCACCGGTCGTTCCCGGCGGGTACCGACGAGACCGTCCAGGACGCCTTCGCGGTGGACTATCCCGACGTCGACTACCCCAGCGCCGCGGTGGTCACGAGCGAGACCGCCGCCGACCACGGCGCGGACGTGTACATCCCCTCGGACGCCCCGGGGTTCGTGGGTCATGCCGCTGCCTTTCGTGACGAGATCATCGCCGCCCGCGAGGCGCTGCCGCCGGACACCGGGCTGTACCTCTCGGGCGTCGCCACCCCGCGGAACGCCGCGACCCTGGTCTACGCCGGGGTGGATCTGCTGGACGCCAAACGCGCGCGGGTCAGGGGGCTCCAGGGGTTCTACCTCACCCGCGAGGACGAGCAGTTCCTCGCGGATCTGACAGAACTCCCGTGTTCGTGTCCGGCGTGTCGCGGGAAGCGGACCGTCGCGGATATCCATCCCGACGCCGACACCGAGGCCGCCGCCGACGCCCGCGAGGACCCCGCTGTCTTCGGCCGCGAGGACTGCGCCGACCACAACGAGTACGCGCTCCGGTCGGAACTCGCGACGATCCGCCGGCGGATCCGCGACGGGCGGCTCCGGGACTACGTCGAGGCGCAGGCGCGCCACGATCAGTGGCTCACGGCGGCGTTCCGGGAGTTCGACGACGAGTACAGGTACGTAGAGGAGCGGACACCGGTGATCCGCGACGCCGAACTCACTGCGGCCAGCGAGGACACCCTCCGGCGCGTGGAGATCCAGCGGTTCGCCGACCGGGTGACTTCCAGATATCGGAACCGCTTCTCCAATCCCCTGGTCCTCGTTCCGTGCTCCGCGACGAAGCCCTACAGCGAGTCACAGAGCCACGAGCAGTTCCACGACGCGATCCAGTACCGCGGCCACACCGTCTCGATGACCTCCCCGATCGGGGTGGTGCCGATGGAGTTGGAGCTGACGTATCCGGCCCAACACTACGACGCCGTGGTCACGGGCCGGTGGTCCGACGACGAGGTCTCGTTCGTCGCGAGCGTGTTTCGACAGTACCTCGCTCGCAACGACTACCCACGGGTGATCGCGCACGTCCCCGACGGCGGCTACCGCGAGGTCTGCGAGCGGGTCGAAGCCGATCTCGATGTCGAATTCGAGTACACTGTGACGGGACACCCCACCGACACCGACTCGATCGCGAACCTGATGTCGACGCTCGACGGCGAGTTGAAATACGGAAAGAGAGAGCGCCAGCACAATACCGTAAAGGCGCTCGCGGACTACCAGTTCGGCCCCGACGCCGGCGACGACCTCTTCGCGGACGTCGACCTGCAGACGACGAGCCGGTATCCGAAGCTCCAGGTTCGAGACCGGGAGCGAGAGGACGAGAACGGCACCGGCGGCGAACAGCTGGCGACGATGGTGCCGCAGTACGGCGTGCTCGCGCTGACACTCGCCGGCGCACGGCTGTGGGACCGGTCGGACGTCCCGACAAGGCGCGTCGAGATCGACGGGTTCGTGCCGCACGGCAGCGTGCTCGCGCCGGGCGTGGTCGACGCGGACGAGGACATCCGGGTCGGCGACGAGGTGGTTGTCGAGGGACCCGACGCCTACGCCGTGGGGCGCGCGCGGATGTTCGGCCGGGAGATGGCCGAGTCGACCCGGGGGGAGGCGGTGCAGGTGCGGCACGTCACTGAGCGGTAGGAGACGTATTTGCCGCAAAGTCCGTTTCTCGAACGCGGAATTATATTTTTCAGGTGCAAAGTTTATGTAGTGATTGGCAGTACAAATAGCTGATGTCTCACCAACAAGAGGAGGCGTGCCCTCCGGCCGACGAGCTCCCCGAAAACGAAGACGTCGACTGGACAATCCTTCGGTCGATGCTCGCAGCCAGTAACGAGACGTCACAGGCGATGGAGTCACACCTCTTACGTGTCTACTACAGTGAGGGCGAGGACTCTCAGGTCGCACAGACCGAAGAACATCTGGAGCGTGCCATCGCACGGCACGAACGGATCATCGAGAACCTCGGGTTGGCCAAGAAGATGGTCGACAGGCGTGGCTGACATCCTCCCACGACTGAAGTTGTGGGCGTTCCCGTCGAGCCACTGTAACGGGCGGTCGTGTGTGGATGTCGACCGGATGTTGAAAAACAATGCCAAATTCGGTAGATGGTGTCGGAAATCGGCAAACATACCGATGCTACATAGAAGAGTATTTCTATTAGGCGTAGTATGCGCGTCGTATGCGACTATCGACGCCAGTAGATTTCGAGATCCTCAACGCTCTCTCTAACGGGCGCCGGAACACGGCGGCGAACCTCTCGAAGATCATTGACCGGAGTCGGTCGTACATCAACACGCGGCTGCCGGTGCTCGCGGACTACGGGCTTGTGACGCGGATCGGACCGGCAGAGAACAGCGGGCTCTACGAGATCACCGACAAGGGACTCGTCGCGACGGCGAATCGCGAGGCGTACGCCCGTGACGACGTCGACTTCGACGAACTCGTCGAACGGAAGGTCGAACAGCGGCGGGCGTCGGACGACGGCGACACCGCCGGGTCGGACGGTTCCGGCCCGGGGACCGACGAGTAGCTCTCTGCGGTACTGCTTTTTCGCTCCCAGTACGGACTCGGTCTTCGGATCGGGTAGAACCCGCACACTCGGTCGCGGCGGTCCCGCCGGCCAACAGCTATATACCGTCGGTAACTACCGCTGAGACAGAGCGGTCGGCGTCGCCGGCCGGTCGTAAATACATGGGACTGTACCTCGTCGAACCCACGGACTTCGAGATCCTCGCGTATCTGGCCGACGTCGGTCGGAACAATGCGGTCAACATCGCCGTCGCCTTGGAGCAGAACCGCGAGTATATGAACGCCCGGCTGCACGCGCTCGCGAGCCACGAGTGCGTCGAGCGGATCGGCCCGGCCGACAACAGCGGGCTCTACGAGATCACGGCGAAAGGCGAGGCTGCGCTGGAATTCCGGGAGTTGCGCGACGACCCCGACGCCGACTTCGGCGCACGCGTCGAGGCCGCGATCAGCGACGACACCGCGGCCGCGGAGGACTGAGACGGACTCCCCGAGCGCCGCCCCCGTCGCACGGGTGGGGACGACCACCGGTCGGTGCAGGCGGTTTCGTCGGTGCGGTCGGGCGGCCCGTCGACAGCCACCGCTGTCCCGAAATTAGTACCGACGGCAATAACCGGAAAGAGTGACTGACAACAACTACCATCAGTAATTCTAAGTAATGTCATCCGGAATCAATTCCTGAGTGGTGGAGACGCCACCGAAAGCCACTCGATGGCGGTAGATTGCGGTAGAACGGAACATAGAGACGATGACCACATCCAACGACGGCGGCGCGAGCGACGACACGACGCACACGTCCATCGAAGTCGATCGCGACGTGTGGCGTCACCTCAGAAGCGACGCCGTTGCAGACGGGAAGAACGTCTCAGAGAAACTTCAGGAGGTGCTCGAGGATTATTACGACCTCGATTGACGCGCACGGCGCGAGTGCGTCGGAGCACGGCAGGGCGCATCGTTCGACGACTGACTACGATACAACTACAAACACGAAATGACACGCGATAGACGCGAGATACGCGAGAAGACGCGTGCAGTGTTGCTGGCGGCCATTATGATTGTCTCCATCTTCGGAGGCACAATGGCGTTTGCCGGCAGTGCTGCGGCGCAACCGAGTAATACTTCGTTGAGCGATAGTCTCGTTCAACCCAGCGAATCAGTAACTATATCGGGAGATGTTCCCGAGGACTTCGACCCCAATAATCAGGACCTATACGTCAACGTTGATGAGAACCAGGACGGGAGCGTCAACACTTCCGTAGTAGTTTCGGATGGCAATATCGACGCGGAAGCCGATACATTCGAGCAGTCGTTCGTAGTTGACGGTGGCCTCGAACTCGAAGACGGTGATGTCGCCGAAATCTACGTCGCCGAGGACCAGAGTTCACTCACTGACTTGGCTGGAACGCTCACCGTTGACGGGAGTTCTCCGACAATCGAGAACTTCTCACCCGAAGAGGACGCTGACGTAAACAATCCGTTCCAGCCGATCACCGTCGACGTGTCGGACGAGGTGACCGCTAATGAAGACCTCTCCATTACAGTCAACGTCGACAACGCGGGGAACATCAACACCTACGAGATCAACCCCGAGACGGCGACCGGTGATGGCGTCGAGTACGCTGACGGTACAGTGACGATCGATCCGTCGAGTGACAACGTTCCGCGCTTCACCCAAGATACTGTCGACGTTTCGGTGACCGTAGTCGACGAAGCCGGTAACGAAGGATCGGGGGACGTGACCTTCGAGGTCATTCAAGCTGCCGTTACGGCTGACTACAACATAGCTGACCCAGGGAACGACGTGAACGACGTGAACGAAACCGTCGAAGTCGAACTCACCGCACAAGGTGCGGGTCTCGAAGTCAATGACTCGACGGCGACACTGACGATCACCGGGCCTGACGGCTACGAGCAATCGTTCGACTACACGGACGATCAGTACAACAACGACACCGATACGTTCAGTGTCACGCCTGACGGTGGCGAAACCGTCCCATCGTTCGATACGGACGGCTCCTACACCGTCAGCGTAAGCGCGTCGGACAGCGCGGGTAACTCCGTCGACGAAAGCGACGAAAGCGAGAGCTTCTTAGTCGACACCCAGTCGCCGAACGTCACGAGCGTCACGCTCACTGACGACAACCTCAACGTCAGCGATACAGACGAGAACGGCGAAGAGGTTCGCGTCACGTTCGACGAGTCGGGTACTGGTCCCAGCGCTGAATCAGGGGTCAATCCTGGTTCGGTTGAGGTAGCTGTCGATATCGGTGGGGAAGTCCAGACAGCCACCGGGACTGAGTTCGTTGACGATGACGTTGAAGAGACGGTCATCGTTCCGCTCGATCTCAGTAACGGGGGCTACGACGGCGTAGAAAACGAGTCTGCGATCGTCAACGTCACCGCTGCGTCCGACACTGCCGGTAACTCGCTCGGCAACGCGGACGCAGACGAGAGTAACACCACGTTCGCTATCGACACTGACGGCCCGAGTGTCGAACTCAGTGGATTGCCCGCCGATGGAACCCTTAGCGGCTACGTGAACGTCACGTCGCTCATCGATAGCGACAAGACGAGCGATGTCGACGAGACGGTCGTTACTATCGAGGTCGGTGGTGAAGACGAAACAGTTCAGAACGCAGATGAACTCCCCGGAGCTATCGACCAGAACGCACTAGTCGATATCACTGGGACCGCCGAGAATCTGACGACGCAGGTGGATGCCTACCCTGACGGAACTCACGTACTAGTCGTAGCCGTTCAGGACGACGCAGGCAATCCCGCCTTTGCAACGAAGCCATTCACCCTAGATAACGGTGAGGGTGCGACGATCAACCAATCTGGTACGAACTATCTCCCCGGTGTCGTGACGCCGGTTGGTGTCGGGACTTCGGATGTCGACGTATCCGAGGTATTCAACGAAGAGGAAAGTGAGCTGGAGTACGAGGTCAACGGGGATGGGGTCCTCGATGACTCCGTGATCGAGGCCGAGGACTTCCGCGGCCAGACGGTCAATGTGAGCGCGGAGACCGAGGATGGCTCCGATTCGACGCTCCCGGTTCAGATCCAGTTTGCGCCGCTCATCGGGGCCGAGAGCGTCAGCGGTGACGAGATCAACATCGGTGTCGAAACTGACGCCGAGAGCCTCGAAGAGCTCAACGTTACTGTTGAAGATACTGATGGCCACTTCGCGCAGACCGAGCGTCAGCTCACGCGCGACGACTTCACCGAGTACGGTGATGACAGCGGCATCTACACGGCGGATCCCGAGGGCTTCGACGACGGTGTCTACGAGGTCACGGTGACTGATGCCGTAGAGAACGGTGACGACGTGCTCGGACAGACCACCGATCTTGACGGAAACACTGAAGCAATTGTCGACGCTGGAGGTCCGAGTCCCGAAACGGCCTACGTGACTGGGAGCGACGGTCAGGCGACGTTCGTCCGCGTCGAGTTCAACGAAGTTGTCGACGATGTCGACGCCGAAGATGTCTCCTTCGACGGCAGCGGTGACGCGGTCGTAAATGTCAACAACGGCGCAGACGATGGCATCCTGAACGTCACCCTCGACGGTGAGGTCCAGACTGCCGACGCGCCCCTGCTGAACGTTTCCGGGGTCACCGAGGCGACCGGCGACGGCTCGACTCTCGGAGCGGATGCGTCCACCAACGTCACGACGGCCAGCTTCGACCTCGCAGCTGACGGCCTAAACGTCATCTCGCTGCCGGCCGAGGCCGGATCCAAGGACATTGCGGAAACTGGACTCAACAGCTCCGCTATCGAGACGGTCAGCGCGTACGACGCGACGACCGACTCGTTCGAGCAGTACTCGCCCGGTGCCGAAGAGAACGACCTCACCGAACTCGAAGGCGGTGTGGGCTACGTCGTGAACGTCGACGAGGACACGACGGTCGAGTTCAACGTGCAGAACGTCCCGAGTGAGGAGCTCCAGGCGCCGCAGTCACAGCAGATCAGCGAGGGTTACAACCTGATCGGTCACTACCAGGAAGGTCAGCAGTCCGTCGGCCAAGCGCTGACCTACTTGGACGCCACCTACGACATCGAGCGTGGGTACAGCGGTACCCAGGTTAGCGCGCTCGAAGCCGGCGAGGGCTACTGGCTCTTCTCCAACGGGGCCGGCACGCACGCACCCGTGAACTACGGCGGCGTGAGCAGCGAACAGCCCAGCGTCGGTAGTGTTCAGCTGACTGAGACCAACGATGACGGCGTCCTCCGGCAGAGCGAGCAGGTCGAGATCTCTGCCACAGTGCAGCACGACGACGTCATCGATTCGGTGACCGCGGATCCGCCGAGCGAGATCGCGGCTGGCACGGGTCCGGTCACTCTGACCGACGACAACAACGACGGCGAGTACACCGGCACGCTGACGGTGAACTTCAGCGACGACGCTGAGGGCGACACCACGCTCACCATCCCAGTCCAAGCGGTCGACGTTGACGGGAACGCCGGAATCGCCGACAGCGGTGAGGTGCAGACGGCGTCCGACGCCGGCAGCGACGATCCGAGAGAGCCGAAGGCGGTGACGAACCTCGACACCGGTGTCGAGTACAACAGCCTCACCGCCGCGCTGAACGAGGCCGAGGAGTTCCAGACGCTCGAACTCACGCGCGGGAACTTCTCCGAGGACCGCGACTCGCTGACAGTCTCGACGAACAACCTCGAACTCGTCGGCCAAGGTGAGGCCGGCGCGCCGGAGGGGACGACCATCGTGCCCGAGCTGCGGATCACCGGCGACAGCGTTGAGGTCGAGAACATCAGCTTCGAGGAGATCAACCCCAGTGGTGACGTGACCGTCATAGGTGACGGCGTCACGCTGGACAATGTCAACGCCGACAACACGATCACCATCGAGGGGAATCAGGCGAGCGTCGACGACTCTAACGCCACCTCGATCGACATCACCGGTTCGGAGGCCTCGGTCAGTAACAGCCAGGCCACCTCGGTGACTATCGAGGCTGACGACACCTCAGTGACGGGTGGTTCGGCAGAGACGATCACCATCGCTGACGGGAGTACCGGCAGCAGTATCAGCGGGACCCAGACGACTGAGGGTATTGATGATCAAAGTGGTAACGCGACCACGTCGGATATCAACCCGGCCGATGATGTCGTCGTGAACTCCGATACTGGCGAGACGTTCGACAGCATCCAGAACGCGGTTGACAATGCGAGCAGCGACGAGACGCTCCGTGTCGGTGCTGGTACGTTCAATGAGTCGGTGACGGTTGATACCGAGGGCCTGACGCTCGAAGGCCCGAACGCTGAGCTCGCTGGTGACAGCGACGCCCGCGGTGACGAGGCATTGATCAATCGGACCGGTACGCCTGTGAGTGGTGGCTCGGCTGTAAGCATCACCGAAGCAGGCGTGACTGTTGATGGATTCCAGATTGAGAGTGCCGCACAAAACGGTATCTCGGTTGACCAGCCTGTCAACGATACAACCATCCAGAACAATCGCATCACGAGTGTTGCTGGAAACACATTCGGAAGTAACAGTGGTCCTAGAGCGACTGGCAACGGAATCACGTTCGGATTACCACGTGATGTGAGTCAGACCACTGTTACAGGCGCTGTCATCAGTGACAATGTGATTTCAGGGGTTACAACCGAAGACCTGGGTACTGACGAAGACCGCACGACTGCTAATGGTATTCAGATTCTCACGCGTCAGCACAACGTCGAGGGTATGGAGATTACCGGCAACGTCATTTCCGACTTGGAGGCCGGAACCTCTGGCGACAGTGGTGACAAGCGTGCCCGTGGGATCATAGTCAATGTCGGTGACGATGGTGGTACAATCGGAGCCGCCGACGGGGTCACTATCGCGGACAACGACATCTCCGGTGTCACCGGCGCCGGTGGGTTCTCTGACGCCACTGGAGTTGGCCTGTTCGAAGCTGGTGGTGCCGCCAGCGACACGCAGCCACGGGTCGGACCTGAGAACTTCACTGTGACGAATAATCAGTTCGACGACCTCACCAACAATGGAAAAGATCCTGCACCGGCAATCTTTGTCGGTGGAATCGAGACGCTCGGTGAGAGCCACAGTGTGACCCAAAACCAGATTGACGATGGGTCGATAATCCGGTTCGCTGGCGATCAGATAGGCTTTGATCCCGCCGCTGCTGACGCGTTGAACGCCAGCGGAAACACGTTTACTGACGAGAACGCTGAGGTCTATTACGTTGATGCGACCGACGCGGCTGACCTCAACACCGTGCTCAACGACAACACATTTGAGCCTGAGGTCATCGCCGGTGATGCGGCAATCCTGGCACCACCCGCTGAGGGTGAAGTCCTGAACCTCAACACCGGCGAGCGGTTCGACGGTGACAAGCCGATTAGTACTGCCGTGGACAATGCCAACCCCGACGACACGCTCCGTGTCGGGCCTGGTACCTACACTGCGGGAGAAGGTGATAATTCTGAAAACGAGCGAACGATTGATGTGACAGGCCTGACGCTGGAAGGCCCGAATGCTGGCATCGACGGTAACAGTAGCGAGCGCGGTAGTGAAGCGACGATTAATGGACCGTTGATGATTGGAGCAGACGAGGTCACTGTTGATGGGCTCGCCATCGACGACACTGACGCTAATTCCGGTGGCGATCTCCCCGGCCCAGGTGCAGTCCAGATTGCTGTGGGCGGTGCCTACGGTGATACCGCTGACAATGCTACGGTCAGAAATAATGTTATTATTGCTGGTACTAATAATAACAATGTTAATTTCGGAGTGGTCTACGGCGAGGGTACCACTAACGCGACCGTAACTCAGAATCTCTTCGACGAGGGGCAGTATAGCGCCTCAGCCTCAGCGGCGTTCGGTGATCAGCCTGATTTTGAAGAAATCAATAACACCGACGAAACTACCGGCTAACTGGAGTAAGTAGGTTACTACCTACCTTTTCTCTTCGTACCGCTCGCTAATTGACCGCGGCTTCTTTCGATTATCAAACCACACAACGAATGAAAAACGACACAACGATACTTCGACTCGTCATCGTCACTGTTGCGCTCGCAACAGTCGTCGGTGCGGTAGCACCGGGGATGGCGGTCGCCCAAGAGGACCCGCCCGTGCCGCCCCACCGCTACTACGGCACGGTGAGCGACGCCAACGGCAACGCGATCAGCGGCGTGACCGTCGAGGTCGTCTACGACGGCGCGGAAGTCGCCAACGATACTACCGACGCCGACGGCTACTACGACCTCCAAGTCCCACAGGAGAACGGGATCGAGGAGGGCGACAAAGTCACCATCACCGTCCGCGATAGCTCCCAGAACGCGGCCTGGGAACCCGGCGGTGCCACCAAGGTGAACTTCGAGGCCGAGCCACCGGAAGAAACGCCCACCCCGACGCCCGAACCCGGTGACGGCGGCGGCGGTGGTGGCGGTGGTGGTGGTGGCGGCGGCGGCGGCGGTGCCGCCCCCGCCCCCGAACAGGATGTCGAGGGTGACGCGGCCGCCGACTCCAGCTTCGACGGCCGGACGCTCTCGACGCAGGTCGACAGCGCGAGCGCCGGCAGCAGCGTCACGTCCTCGCTGAACGACGACACCGTCGACGAGAACATCCAGAACACCGGCGCATCGCTGAACTCGCTGACCACCGAGTTCGCGAACGACGTGTCGAACGCCGACTTCGACACGACCTACAGCGCGACGAACCCGAGCGACGACGTGCCGGACCTCTCGTCGCAGACCGACGCTGACGAGGTCGCGTACGTCAACGTCGACACCGACGTCGCCGAGGACGATCTCGACAGCGTGACCTTCGAGTTCAGCGTGAGCCGCGACCGGCTGTCCGAAGCCGGATTCGACCCCGACGAAGTCGCGCTCTACCGGTACAACGGTGGCGAGTACACCGAACTCGACACGTCGATCGACTCGGAAGGTGACGACCGCGTCACCTACACCGCCGAGTCGCCCGGCCTGTCGGTGTTCGCCATCGGCGCGGCGAGCGAGCAGGTGACCACTACGGCAACGCCGGAACCGGACACTGCGACGCCCGAGCCGGACACCGCGACGCCGGAACCGGACACCGCGACGCCGACCGACACCCAGACGACGACGGACACTGGGACGCCCGGCTTCGGCCCGATTGTCGCGATCACCGCGCTGCTGGCGCTCGCGTTCGCGGCGCTGCGACGGCGCGCGTAACCACGACTGACCGCCGGTAGCGGTCGCCCGCGTTCACTTTTTATCCGCGCTCGAACGACGAACGACCACCGTTTTCTCCGCCCCCTCCCACACACCACGTATGCCCCCGACCGTCGCGGCCTGCCAACTTTCGATTGCGGACCTCGATCCCGCCGCAAACCTCGCGACCGTCGAATCCCGACTCGACAGCCTCCCTGACGCCGTCGACGTCGCGGTCTTCCCCGAGTGCGCGCTCACCGGGTTCGTGCCCGACGACCGGGTCGAAGACGCCGCGCTCCGGATCGACGGCGACCGGATCGCCCGCCTCCGCGAGATCGCAGCAGCACGGCGGACGGCACTCCTCGTCGGGTTCGTCGAGACCGACGGCGACGACCTGTACAACACCACGGCGTACCTCGCGCCCGACGGCACGACGACCACCTACCGGAAACGCCACCTCTGGGGTCGCGAGGCCGAGGTCCTGACCGCTGGCGACGACCTCGTGACCGTCGAGACGCCGGTCGGAACCGCCGGCGTCCTCACCTGCTACGACCTCAACTTCGTGGGCGACAGCGCCGACCTGGCAGATAGAGACGTCGACGCGCTGTTCGTCGTGGGCGCGTGGCCCGCGGCGTACAGCGAGAACTGGCGGCTCCTGCTCCGGGCCCGCGCGCTCGACGGCGTCCGGTGGGTGGTCGGCGCGGGGCGGACCGGGCGGCGGAGCGTCCCCGGCGACAGCGACGCGGACACCAGCACTGACGGCGACACCACGACCGACGCCGTCGCGTACGCCGGCCGCTCCGCCGTGATCCGCCCGGACGGTGGGATCCACGCCGCGTTGGACCGCCGCGAGGACGATCTCGTCGCCGAACTCGATCCCGACACCCTCGCGGCCCACCGCGAGTTCGTCGGGTCGGTTTCGGAGTGACCGCGACTTTTTCACCCCGGCACCCATCGATGCGGGTATGACCGACGACGACACCTCACAGACGGATCGCGAGGTCTCCTTGGGCGTCCCGCGCGGCGTCCTCGACTCCCTGCCGGAGGATGGCGACAGCGCCGCCGCGGACATAAAGAAGGCCGTTGCGGGGCTCGAAGGCAGCCTGAACGACGCCATCGCTTCTGCGGAGTCGGACTCGGAGGCCGCGAGCCACGCGGCCGACGCCGTTGAGCACCTCGAAGACCGGATGGAGACCTACGACGAGTTCGTCCCCGAACTCAGGGCGTGGGGGCAGTCGCCGATCTACGCGATCGCGTGGCGGAACCTCTACGCCGAACTGATCGCCCAGCTCTACGACCACGAGTGGCTCGCCGCCCAGATCGACCGCGAGCGCAACTACCGGCTGGTTGAAGATGGGATCCGGTTCGGGAAAGACTAACGACTCACGAGGCCACAGCCGGCGATTGCAGGCGACTTCGGACGCGCGATGGCTGGTCGGGACTCCGCCATCGTGAGACTGGACGGGGCCGCGGGGGCCTCCGGAGTCTTCCCCGCACCAGTCACGACAGTTCCACTCAGGACAACACAGTACACGCAGTACGCGCACTTTTTTGTCCAGCGGCTCCGACTACCGTGTATGTCGCTGGAACTGCGGTTCTTCGCCACCTTCCGCGAGGCGGTCGGGACGAAGACCATCAACCGGGAGTACGACGCCGCCACCGTCGGCGACGTTCTGGTCGCGCTCGAGTCCGAGTTCGAGGGGTTGGCGGGGGAGGTTCTCGACGACGGCGCGGTCCAACCCCAGGTGAACGTCCTGCTGAACGGCCGGGACGTGACCCACGAGCAGGGCATCGACACGCCGATCGAGCCCGACGACACCGTGAGCGTCTTTCCGCCCGTCGCGGGCGGCACGAGGGCGGGGGCGTGACCGACGCGCGCGTCACTCGGGAGAAGTCCTACCGCGGGATCTCGCTGCGGCTCGCCCGGGAGTACCTGGTGAAGCTCGGCGGCGACGCCGTCGCTGACGGCCGCGTCGAAGCCGACGAGTGGGCTGCGTCGCTGTCGGCAGAGACGGTGTCGATCGGCCCGACGATCGAACTGACGGAGGTGACAGTCGTTTTCGAGGGGGACACCGACGCGCTCGAGGGACTCGTCCCGCGGTTCTCCCAGAAGGCGATGCGTGCGGGTGGGTGAGACACCGTCGGACGGCGACGACCGACACGGCCGCGACTCCCACCGCGACCGGTGGAGTCGCCTCCCGTCGGGCCGCGGCCCGACGCCGGCCGACGACGAGAGCGGGTCGTCGCTCCCGCTCGACGGCGACGTGTTGCTCTACACCGGCGCGACCGCGAGCGTCGCCCCCGAGCGGATCGAGCCGCTGCTCCGGGCGGCGCAGACGTACCTCCAGGAGCGTGTGGACCGCTACCGCCGCGGCTACGAGTCGGCGTTCGTCGACGACGAGCGGCGGATGCTGCTGGTGCCGGCGGGTCACTGGGCGGAAGTCGGCGCGGAGTTGGGGCTGCCCGAGCGGGAGGTTGACGCCGTCCGGCGGGCGCACGCCCAACAGCTCAGGCGGATCGGCTCGACGGCGGATAGACGCGAGGAGTTCGAGACCGCCCTGGAGATCCGCGAGGCGGTCGTGATCGGCGAGTAGGCGGCTACGACTCGCGGCCGGGCCCCCCGGCGGGGCCGTAGCGCTCCTCGACCGCCCGGAGATACTCGGCCAGAAAGGCCCGGTCGGCGTCGGGCCGTCCACCGTCGGTTGCGTCTGCGTCAACGTCGACGTCGACGTCGACGTCGACGTCGGCAGGCGGGTTCGGGTCGGGCGCCGAATCGGGGTCAGCCTCGGAACCGGAGTCGGGCGCCGAATCGGGGTCAGCCTCGGAACCGGAGTCGAGCGCCGAATCGGGGTCAGCCTCGGAACCGGGGCCGACCCCGGAAGCCCGGGAACCGCCGGGATCCCGGGAAGCGACGGCCGAGACGGCCCGCTCGACGTCAACGAGGAGGGCTTCGAGTTCGTCGCGGGGCTGGTGACACAGCCCTCGGTAACACTCCTTGCAGAGGTGCTCGAAGGACTTGTCGTGTCGCTCCCAGCGGTTGCCCTGCTTGTCGTACTCGCGTGCTTCCGACCGGGGGAGCGACGTGCCGCAGGCGATACAGACGACCGTCGTCCCGTCCCGGTTGGTCCGGGAACGCCACATACACCCACCCAGGATCCACCGGCACTTAGCGTTTATCGATAGGACGACCGCACTGGTCAGTGGAGGTGAACGTGGAGGCAACAGCGGAGCGACGGCCTCGGAAGCCCCCTCGCGCTCGCGGGACTCCGGGTCGGCGGTGGATTCTCGAGCACCCCCCGCTGGCTCACGCGCGAGTGAAACGCCCGGCCGAGTGTGGCCCCAGCGGTCGACACCGCCCGTCCGAGACGGTATCCCGCGCCATTTATCGGCCGCCCCCGCGTGAAACCGGGTATGCAGGTGAAATCCCGACACCACCTCCGCGCGGACGAGATCGATGACCTGGAGGCGACCATCGCCGCGGGAACCGGCGTCGATCTCCCCGGCGACACCTACGAAATGGTCGACCTCGGCGACGAGTCGTTCGGCGTCGTCCTCGTCGACGGCAATCCCGACGTGGTCCGGTTCGGCGACGGCGAGGCGTTCCTGACTGTCCGGGGCGCGAACCGCCACGAACCCACACGCGGGATCGTGACCGTCGATGCGGGCGCGATCTCGTTCGTCAGCGACGGCGCGGACGTGATGCGCCCGGGGATTGTCGAGGCCGACGCCGAGATCGGGGCGGGCGATCTCGTCACGATCGCCGAGGAGACCCACGGAAAGACGCTCGCGATCGGGCGGGCGCTGGTCGACGGCCCGGAGATGGTCGGAAATTCGGGGAAGGTCGTGGAGTCGATCCACCACGTCGGCGACGACCTCTTTCAGTTTGCGGTGTGAGAGGCTAGAAACCGGTGTTGTGTGGGGGTTCGACGAACCGGCCGCGTCACGATCTGCGACCGCGTCAGACGGACGTCTGACGTAAGAACTAACCCGGTACTGACGCTTGAGGATTCTATGGGAATTATGAGCAAGATCATTGGCAGTGACGGACAGCACTCGACTGATGAGTACCTCGATCTCGACGTCGACGGGATCGAAGCCTCCCGCGGCGACGCCGGGATGAGCGTCCGGATCGCGACCATCAGCGAGCGCCAGGACGTCATCGACATCAAAGACGCCGTCTACGACGGTGATCTCGTCATCGCCGACATCACCCGCCACACCACGAGCGACAACACGATGAAACGCATCGTTGATGAACTCCGGCAGGTCGCCGAGGAAGTCGACGGCGACATCGCCCAGAAGGCCGACGAACAGATCATCGTCACTCCCACCGACGTCGCGGTCGCCCGCGAGAAACTGAACTGACGGCCGCGTCGCGAGTCCCGGCGGAGCGTTTCTATTCGTTTTTTACAGGCTGCCGCGTCGAGTCGTCCGTCCTGCGGCCACGACCTCGCCGGCGGGGAGAACTTCTGCCCCGAGTGCGGCACCGACATCGCCGCCGACTGATCGCCGCAGCGTGCGTTCGCGGACGGCCGTCCGGGCTCGCAACCCAGCGGGTCGAGCATCCGTAGCCGGGGTTCCCAGAACCGACGGGCTTTCCTCTCCGCTCTCCGTACCCCGTCGTAGATGAGCAAGGACTTCATCGAGGTTCGGGGCGCTGAGGAGCACAACCTCACGGACCTCGACGTCCGGATCCCGCGCGAAACGTTCACTGTGGTCACCGGCCTCTCGGGGTCGGGCAAGTCGTCGCTCGCCTTTGAGACCGTCTACGCGGAAGGCCAGCGCCGGTACATCGAGTCGCTGTCGGCGTACGCCCGCAACTTCCTGGGGCAGATGGACAAACCGCAGGTCGAGTCCGTGGAGGGGCTCTCGCCCGCGATCTCCATCGACCAGAAGAACGCCGCCAACAACCCCCGGTCCACGGTAGGGACGGTCACGGAGCTCCACGACTACCTCCGCCTGCTGTACGCTCGGGTCGGCGTGCAGTACGATCCCGACACCGGAGAGGAGGTCGGCGAGCAGTCGGCGCAGGACATGGTGTCGCAACTGTTGGAACTGCCCGCAGGCACCCGCGCGAAGATCGCCGCGCCGATCGCCCGCGACCAGAAGGGCGCCTTCGAGGACCGCTTCGAGGACCTCGTCGCCGACGGGTACGCCCGCGTTGAGGTCGACGGCGAACCCTACGACCTCACCACCGAGACCCCCGACCTCGACAAGAACTACGACCACACCATCGACGTGATCGTCGACCGGGTGAAGATCGACCCCGATGCGCGGTCGCGGATCGCCGACTCCGTCGAGACCGCCTTAGACGAGGCCGACGGGGTCCTGAAAGTGATTGTTCCCGACCCGCCGGCGGACGTGCCGTTCGGGTCGAACACTCGGTCGACGGGGTCGCTCGCCGAGGGCAGCGACGGCGACGACCGACTGACAGTGGAGTTCTCCGAGGAACTCGGCAACCCCAACTCCGATTTCCAGTTCTCCGCGATCGAGACGCGGTCGTTCTCGTTCAACAGCCCCTACGGCGCGTGTCCGGAGTGTGAGGGCCTCGGCCAGACAAAGGAGGTCGACGAGGAGCTGGTGGTCCGCGACCGCTCGAAACCGATCAAACACGTCTTCGAGGCGTGGTCGTACAACCGGTCGTACTACCGGACGCGGCTCGACGCCGTCGCGAACCACTTCGGCGTGAGCGTCGGGACACCGTTCGACGACCTCAACGAGGACGTCCAGCGACAGTTCCTCTACGGAACGGATCGAGAAGTCGTCTTCGAGCGCCAGACCCGAAACGGAACGCGCCGGAAGACAAAGCGCTTCGAGGGCGTGCTCCCCAACCTCGAACGCCGTCACGTCGAGACCGACTCCGACTCCACGAGAGAACACATCGAGGACTACATGGCCGTCACCACCTGTCCGGTCTGCGAGGGGACACGGCTGAAAGAGCAGTCACGGTACGTCCGGATCGCGGACACCTCGATCACCGAGGTCAACCGGATGAGCATCGGGGACGCCCTGGAACATTTCGAGGGGTTGGAAGCCGAGTTGACCGAACGCGAGCGCACCATCGCCGAGGAGATCCTCAAGGAGATCCGTGCACGACTCGGATTCATGCAGGAGGTCGGGTTGGAGTACCTCACGCTCGACCGCGAGGCGTCGACGCTCTCGGGCGGAGAGAGCCAACGCATCCGGCTCGCGACCCAGGTCGGGTCCGGGCTGGTCGGGGTGTTGTACGTCCTCGATGAACCATCGATCGGGCTCCACCAGCGGGACAACGACCGGCTGCTCGACACCCTCGAAGGGCTGCGCGACCTTGGCAACACCCTGCTCGTGGTCGAACACGACGAGGAGACGATGCGCCGCGCCGACAACATCATCGATATGGGCCCCGGCCCGGGCGCTCGCGGCGGCGAGATCGTCGTGCAGGGCGACTTCGAGGACGTCTGCAACGCCGACGACTCCGTCACCGGCGACTACCTCGCGGGCCGACGGTCGGTGCCGGTCCCGGAAGAACGCCGCGACTCTGACATCTTCATCACGATCCGCGGCGCGCGCCAACACAACCTGAACGAACTCGACGTGCCGATCCCAGTCGGAGAGTTCACCGCGATCACCGGTGTGTCGGGGTCGGGGAAATCCACCCTGATGCACGAGATCCTGTATAAGGGCCTCGCCCGGGAGATGAACGATAACACCTCGGTCGACCCCGGCGACCACGACGCCATTGAGGGGACCAACCACATCGAGACCGTGCGGCTGATCGATCAGTCGCCGATCGGTCGGACCCCACGGTCGAACCCCGCGACCTACACCGGCGTCTTCGACCACGTCCGGAAGCTGTTCGCGGAGACGAAGCTCTCGAAGCAGCGCGGCTACGAGAAGGGCCGCTTCTCGTTCAACGTGAAGGGCGGACGGTGTGAGGCCTGCGGCGGGCAAGGAACCGTCAAGATCGAGATGAACTTCCTCTCGGACGTGTACGTCCCCTGTGAGGAGTGCGACGGCGCGCGGTACAACGACCGCACCCTCGACGTGACCTACAAGGGCGAGACCATCGCCGACGTGCTGGACATGGAGGTCTCCGAAGCCCTCGAATTCTTCGAGGCCAACTCCCAGCTTCGGCGGCGGCTCCAGTTGCTTGAAGACGTCGGCCTCGGGTACATGACTCTCGGCCAGCCCTCGACGACGCTCTCCGGCGGCGAGGCCCAGCGCGTGAAACTCGCGGAGGAACTGGGCAAAAAGCAGACCGGCGACACGCTCTATCTGCTCGACGAGCCGACGACCGGACTACACAAAGCCGACGAGCGGAAGCTGATCGAGGTGCTCCAGCGACTCACCGACAACGGGAACACTGTGGTCGTGGTCGAACACGAACTCGACCTGGTGAAAAACGCCGACACTATCGTCGACCTCGGCCCCGAGGGCGGCGAGGGCGGCGGGCAGGTCGTCGCCACCGGCACGCCCGAGGCGGTCGCCCGCACCGACGACTCCCACACCGGCCGCTACCTCCGGGACCTCCTGCCCGATGTCGACCTGGAGGGCCCGCGGTCGGACCGGCGAATGCCGGCACTTGCGGACGACGACGACTGATTCGCGACTGTCGGGCAGTCCGGGCCCGGAGATTTATATACGAATCCGGGACCACCCGGCCCGTGAACTGACTACGGCCCCGCGTCGGGCAGCGATTGCTCGGCACGTCGGCGCGGGGCGCGGGGCGCGGGGCGCGGGGAGCGGGAGTGTCGACTGTTCGCCACCCTCGAACCGGACCCACCCTGGTGTCCGGACAGAGAAGGTATTTGACCGCGCGGCCGGTACGGTTCGGTAATGTACGACTTCGCAGTCGTCGGCGTCGGCCCCGCCGGGGCGCGGTTCGCCCGCCGCGTCGCCGAGGCGGGGTACGACGTCGTCGCGTTCGAGCAGGGGAGCGTCGGAACGCCGCTTGCGTGTTCGGGCCACGTCAGCACCGACGTCTGGGGATATGTCCCTGACGGCGCGAAAACGGACCTCCTCCAGAACCGCGTCTACGGCGCGCGGTTCCACGTCGGGGGCCCCGACACCGCCGCCCACCCATTCTACAAATCCGAGGAGATCTCGAACGTGATCGACCGAGTCGAACTCGACCGAACGCTCGCGGCCTGCGCGGAGGAGGCGGGCGCGGACGTGCGGGAAAATCACACTGTTGTCGACATCGAAGAGCGACACGATGCCGTTGCACTCACGGTCTCGAACACCGGCGGGATCGAGACCGTCCGGGCCAAGATGGTCGCGGGGTGTGACGGTCCCACATCCCGGGTTCGTCGGCAGTCGGGGCTCCCGGAACCGGACGAACTCCTCCACGGCGTGCTCGCGTTCGATCCCAGCCCCGACGACGGCGACTTCGTTGACGTCCACCTGACGGCGCCGCGGTTTTTCGCGTGGCGGATCCCCCGCGGTGACGCCGGCGTCGAGTACGGGCTGGGCGCCCCGCCCGGCGCGTCGGTCAACGAGCTGTTCGACCGGCTGACCGAGGTCTACAACGTCGAGACCGAGCACTTCTGTTCGGGGGCGATCCCGATCGGGCCGCCGGAGCGGGTCCACACCCGCCGGGCGTTCCTGATCGGTGACGCCGCCGCCCAGACCAAGCCGTTCACCGGCGGCGGGATCCTCTACGGAATGACCGCAGCCGACTGCGCGGCCGGAGTGGTCAACCCGGATGACCCCGGGTCGATCCGGGATTACGAGTCGGCGTGGCGGTCGGCGCTTTCGCAAGAGATTGCACTGGGCCACTGGATCCGGCGGGCGTATTCGCTGCCGGAACCGCTCCAGCGGGGGGGGCTCCGGGCGCTTTCCGGCGAGATCGGCGTCCACATGGACCAGCCGACGTCGTTTTTCTCCCGGGAGCACCTCTCGAAGCTGGTGAGTCGGTAGCGGCGTTGCCGGCTGTCCGGCGACTACGGCTCCGGATATGTCGGGCGGCGCTCCGAGACGGCACCGCCGTCAACGAAGGGCAGCGGCGTGCGAGTCGCATCGACTGCGCCGTCGTCGCCGTCGATCGACACCGACGCGCTGCCGGCGTCGAAGTCGACGAGCGCGAGCGCGATCGGCGCCTCGAGCGACGGACTCTCGACGGCCCGCGTCACCTCCCCGATCGAGTCGCCGCCGGTGGTGACAGGCGTGCCCGGGTCCGGAAGGGGATCGGTGCCCTCCGGTCCGAGTTGAAGCCCGACCAGCCGTTGGCTCGGCTGTCCCCGGTTTTCGACCTTCGAGACCACCTCCTGGCCGACGTAACACCCTTTCGCGAAGTCGAGCGCGTTCCGGAGGCCAACAACGTTCGGGATCCGGCCGTCGAGTTCGGTGTGGAAAAGCGGCGTGCCGGCCTCCGTTGTGAGCGTCCGCCACGTCCGATACCCGAACGGGACGGCGTTCATTCCGAATGACAGAAGCGTCTCGAACACCCGGTGGGCGGCGTCAGCGGTACACACCACCTCGTAGCCCTCCTCGCCGGTGAGGCCGTCGCCGGCGACCACGGTCACACCCTCCCCGCCCATCGACCCGCGGACGAACGTCAGTTCGGGTTCCGGCGACCCGGCACCGTTGAGCACGCTCGCGACCTTCTCCGTCGAGTTCGGCCCGTGGACACCGAAGACCGCGAACTCCGTCGACGCCGCCCGAACCGCAACATCGCGGATGAACACGTTCCCCGCCCACTCCTCGGCGAGTGGTTCGGCCCGATCCGGCGGCGTGAAACACAGCAGCCGCTCGCCGGCGTTGTAGACGTAGAGGTCGGTCTCGATGCGACCTTGCGGGGTGAGAAGCAGCGCGTAAACGCCCGCCCCATCCGCGTCCGGAACCTGGTTCGAGACGGTGTCGTCGACGAACTCAACGCGGTCATCGCCCTCGACCACGACAACCCCGTACCCCATCTCAACGACGCCGACTCCGTTACGGACGGCACGGTGCGTCCGCTCGGGGCGGCCGTAGTCGCGGACGAACCGCCGGTCGCCGCGTTCGAAGAACGTCGCACCGTGCGCCTCGTGCATCTCGGCGACGACAGTCATCGCGGTAGTATCGGCGACACGGGAATAAATGCGTTCGGCACGCGGTAGCGCACGCGGCGCACCCACCGGCGTCTACAGAGTAGCGAGGCGAGTGCCTCGGGGTCGCCCGGAGATCGAAGATTTCCGTGATCACGAGAATCGAAGATCCTCGAACGACTTGCCCCCGAAGGTGAAGCCGACACGAAGATTTGATAGATATATCACTCACATAGACTACAGTCAGAGAACTCACAAGACGGGTTAACGACCGTAATCCAGTGGTGACTGAGCAAGCTTTGGAAATGCGACTCCTCTCAAAACCCACGTTTGATGTGGTGCGACGGGAGTTGTCGGGCGGGGTGGAGCCGCCGACCCTCACGGACGCACCGGGCGTTCGGGTGTGAATTCCAACCGACCCAGTTCGGGAAGGCCGAGGGGAATTACATTCGCCTGCGGGTACAGTGCGGTCCTAATACTGTCGGCTATAGTCGCGTGACGTATTTCGACACCCCGGGGTGTCGAAAACCTTCACGTAGTTATAGCCGACAGTATAAGATCGTGAAGCCTCGGGGTTCGTCCCTGAGGTACTTCACAACCCGAACCGTTCTCGGAGCGCATCCAGGTACCCCTGCTCCTCGTGGTGTTCGGCGTCGGGATCGGGGACGACGCGATCGGCAACCAGGATCACCACCTGGTCGCTGCCGTCCTCGACCGAGATCAAGCCGTCCTGTTTCAGCGCCGCGAGCGCCGCCTCGATGTCGTCGATGTCGGTATCGACGGCAGCGCGCACCTCGAAGACAGTCATTCCCTCCTCTGCGCGGTCGACGAGCGCATCAAGGACTTCCACCTCGACGTCCCGCCGGTCCCGGAACTCGCGCTGCGCTCTCATACCCGGGTGTTGTCCCGCATCGGGTATACGCTTACCGCCGTCACGGGTGCCGGTCGTCACGGACCCGGCTCACGGGCCGTGCGGTAGGGCTCGGAGACACACCGACGCGGCGTCTGCCGTCCGTCTGACGGAGCAGGTACACTTTTGATGGTGACCGCCGCAACACCGCGTAATGGGACTGAAATGTCGTCTCTTCGGGCACACGTACGGGAACCCCGAAGTCGAGCGCAGCCGCAAGGAGGAGGGTGACGAAGTCGTCGTCACCATCCGAAACGTGAAGCGGTGCGAACGGTGTGGGGACGAGAAGATGGTGAACCAGACCAAGGAAGTCACGTCGGTTCGCACCCCTGAAGAGGTCGGGCTCAACGCGGCCGAGGACGACTCGGCAACCCCGAATTCCGCAAGCGAGGGAGACGGCGGCCCGCCAACGGGGCCGGAATCGCCGGTGACACCGGTGGAGTCGGAACCGACACCGGCGGCGGAGCCGACCCCCGATCTGGACGCCGCGGCGGACGCGACCGCAGACGGCGACGCGGAGCCGACAGTCGAGATCCCCACCGAGTTCCGGGGGGGTGGGATCGACGACAGCACCGCGGCCGACCCCGCTGAGGACGCGGCGGACGCCCGGCCCGAATCGGGCGACACCCCCGGAACGGACGGCGAGTGGGACGCTGAGACGGTGGTTGAGGAACCGGACGAACAGACCGGAACGGCCGGTGTGGAGCCGTCTGCGGCCGATGACCCCGACGAGGGCGTGGCGTCAGAGCGCGACGAGGGCCGGGAGACGGGAAGCGACGAGGGTTGGGAGACGGGAAGCGACGAGGGCCGGGAGACGGGAAGCGACGAGGGCCGGGAGACGGGAAGCGACGAGGGCCGGGAGACGGGAAGTGACGAGGGCCGGGAGACGGGAAGCGACGAGGGTTGGGAGACGGGAAGCGACGACTGGGACGATGTCGAGCCGGATCCCGATGTCGACGACGCGGTGATTCTCGACGCTGGTGAGACCGAGCGCGACGACGTCCAGTGGCCCGAGGACCCGGACGCCGACCCGGATCCGGCCACTGATGCCGTCGACTCGGAGGCACCACACCCGGCGGACGAACGCCGGACCACTGACGCCGAGATCATCGACGCCAGGGAGGCGGAAGCCGAGCCAGCGGGCGGCTCAGCGGGCGGGTGGCCCGAGAACGACGACACGGGGGGAGCCGATGGGTGGCCCGACCACGAGGGCGCCGACGAGGGCTACTCCGCGACCCCCAACGGCGATATCGACGCCGAGTTCGCCGGGGACGGACTGACACCCGAGGCGAACGGCGGTGCCCCTGACGACCCCGTCGCAGTCGACGGCATCACCGTGGGGGGCGGCGCAGCCGAGGGGGCGCACGCGGACGCCGGGACGGACTCGGACCCCGAAGCCGGGGGCGACACCGGGACCGGCGAGGGGTTCGTCCGCGCCGGGAAATCGACGGCGGACGACGTCCCCGCAGACCGGGTTGAGTTTTACTGCCCCAACTGCGAGCACGCCCGGGTCGCCGGCGCCTCCCCCATCCGCGCCGGCGACATCTGTCCCGGGTGCAAACAGGGATACATCGCCGAACGCGAGCGGTGAACCCGCTGGTGTCCGGGAATCCGTCCGGCGACACGGCGCGGGAGGGGGTATGAACCTGTTCTACCGCCCGAACTGCGCACACCACGCGGCCGAGACTGACTCGTCGCTGCGTACGGGCGACATCTGCCCCGAGTGCAAGCGGGGATATATCGCCCGACGCGAGCGGTAACGCGCGGGACGAAACTGGTAAACCACCACCTGTCGAACCACGGGCCATGAAGCAGTACAAGATGCGCCGCGGGGAGACTCTAGAGGAGCGTATTCCGGATATGGAGTCGACCGTCGAAGAGTATTTCGGCCCGATCACGGGGACGACAGAGCACAGGGGAAGCGACCTCTACGTGGTCGGAGAGCCCGACAACCCGGTGTTCGAGCGGGTCATTGCCGGCACCGTCGCATACAGCAGCAAGAAGGATCGGTTAGGCGTCGAGTTCGAGGAGCGCGACCCCACCGAACTGGGCCCCGACGAACTCGAAGCCGCCGGCGAAGCCGTCGAGAAGAAAAACGATTTTCTGCTCGAGGCGACCGGCCGTGACGCGAAGTCCCGCCGGGATTCGATGAAGCGCGATGTCGAGGACGACGCCCCCGACTACTGAGCCGGGTCGGCCCGCCACCGACGCCACCGCCCGTGCGGTGTCTCTCCGGGGCGTACACGGTGGGGCCGGGGTCGGGCGCGAACCCGCTTAATTAAGTATCGCGCTCACTCGTACCGACACGATGGCCAACTACGTTGGCGTCGACTTGGGGGCGACGAACATCCGGGCGGTCGCCGCCGGAGGCGACGGCACGATCTTGGGGGCGGCCGACGACGACACTCCGCGGAGTCCCACCGGAATCGGCGTCACCGAGGCCGTACTAGGTGTCGTCCGCGAGGCGTGCGCCGAGGCGAGTGTCGACCCGGAGTCGGTGACTGCGGCCGGAATCGGATCGATCGGGCCGCTTGACCTCGCGGAGGGGGCGGTCGAAAACCCCGCGAACCTTCCGGACACCATCGATCGGATCCCGCTTGTCGGGCCGCTGTCAGTGCTTCTCGACACCGGCCAAGTGTACCTCCACAACGACACGAGCGCGGGCGTGATCGGCGAGCGGTTCTACTCCGAGCGGAACCCCGACGACATGGTGTATCTCACCATCTCCTCAGGGATCGGCGCGGGCGTCTGCGTTGACGGCCACGTCCTCGCGGGGTGGGACGGTAACGCGGGCGAGGCCGGGCACATGACCGTCGACCCACAGGGTCGGCTTACCTGTGGGTGCGGCCACGACGGCCACTGGGAGGGATACTGCTCGGGAAACCACATACCCCGGTACGCGGCGTATCTCCACGACAACGACCCCGTCGAGACGGCGCTGCCCATAGACGACCCATCGTTTTCGGCGGCGGACGTCTTCGAACACGACCGCAGCGACGAGTTTGCGACCCACGTGGTCGATCAGATCGCCCACTGGAACGCCATGGGCGTTGCGAACATCGTCCACGCGTACGCGCCGCTCGTGATCTACGTCGGCGGCGCGGTCGCGCTCAACAACCCCGACCGAACCTTGGACCCGATCCGCGACCGGATGGCGGACATGGTGATGTCGAACGTCCCCGAGATCCGGCTGACCACCCTCGGCGACGACGTGGTGGTGAAAGGCGCCTTAGCGAGCGCTATGACCGGCGGGACGGGGGACGCCTCCCGGGCGTGATGCGACGACGGCGCTTCCTCCGGGGTGTCGGCAGCGGGTTCGGGACAGCCGCGGGCGTCGCGGTCGGCGGGCGGGCGTCGACCCGCCGGGTCGCGGCCCACCCCGGCCCCTACGAGCCGTACGGCTCGATCGACGTTGCGGGCGCGAGGGAGGCGGTCGTCGACCCCGACGGCGACGTGGCGTACCTCGCCACCACCACGGGCTACGCGACTGTCGACGTGTCTGCACCCGACCGGCCCGAACTCCTGGCGGACGTCCGCGACCCGCTGACCGACCGCGAGGGCGGCCCGCTCCGGGGAATCTTCGACGCGAAGCTCGACGCGACCGATCCGACGACTCTCGTGGTCGCCGGCCCCGCGAACCCCCTGCGCGGCGCGGTGTCGGGGATCCTCGTGGTCGACGTGTCGGACTCCGCCCGGCCCGACGAGGTCGTGTTCCACGCGACTGACGGTCCGGTCCACAACTGCTTCGTGCGCGACGGCCTCGCGTACATCACCGGCAACGACGGTGGCCGGAACCCGGTCGTGATCGTCGACCTCGGGACGGGCACGGAGGTGGGGCGGTGGTCGGTGACGGACGTCGCCGACGCGTGGGCAGCGGTGCCGAGCGGCCTCCGGAGCGTCCACGACGTGTACGTTGCCGGCGACACCGCGTTCGTCGCGCTGTGGGACGCCGGTACCTGGCTGCTGGACGTGTCGGATCCCGCCGACCCGACCGTCCGGGGACGGGTTGACGTCCCCGATCCGGAGCCGCTCGCGGACCTCTCGGAGTCGGCGGTCCGGCGCCGGGCGACGCTGCCGCCGGGGAACCACCACTACGTCGCGACCGACGAGTCGGGAACGCTCCTCGGCGTGGGTCGGGAGTCGTGGGGACGCCGGGTCGACCAGAACGCCACCGCGACCCCCGCGGCCGACGTGACGGCGACCGACTCGGGGCCGGCACCTGGAACCGCCGCGCCGCTCTCGGCCGGAGCGGACGCGAAGTTCGTCGGTGGCCCCTCGGGGATCGACCTCTGGGACGTGTCGGATCCTGCAGAGCCGGTCCCACGGGCGACTGTTCCGGCGCCCGCGTCGCCGGACCCCACATACGGCGGCGTGTGGACCACCGCCCACAACTTCGAGCTCTCGGGGGAGGTCCTCTACTCCTCGTGGTACCGCGGGGGAGTCAAGCGCCACGACGTGTCGGAGCCGAGCACCCCCAAGGAACTGTCGTGGTGGCGCGACCCCGAGACCGCCAGCTTCTGGACTGCGCGGCTGGCAGCGCCCGGCGAGCGCGACGGCTTCTTCGTCGCCAGCAGTTGGGGCGTCGACGACGTGGCCGCCGGGCTGTACACGTTCCCCGACCACGCGGGCGAGCAGGCCGATCCGCCGGGCGTGCTGCCGTCGGGGACCGCGACGCCGCGACCGCGGTACGAAACGGCGACGCGGACGCCGGAGCGATCGGCGACGACAACCGCCCCGGAGACGGCGGTCGGCGGCGGCATCGGTGCCCCCGGGTTCGGCGTCGCCGCCGCCGTCGGGGGGGTTGCGCTCGCGACGTGGCGGCTCCTGTGTCGGGCCGAGGAGCGGAAGTAGCCCGCTCGCCCAACCCGTGCATAACCGTGACACACTTTAATCGACGCCGGAGCGTCACGAGTACAACCGCAAAGCTCCAAAACGTCGGGCCCGAAAGCAAGGTGATGAGCAACTCCGAGAACTCCCTCAAACACCGGATCGAGGAGTGGATGGTGGGCCAGATGCCGATCATCCAGATGCACGGCGGCGACAGTGTCGTCCGGAAGGCCGACCCCGACACCGGCGAGGTGGTGGTGGAGCTCGGCGGCGCCTGCGCGGGGTGTGGCATCTCCGACATCACCGCCAACAACATCAAATCCGACCTGATTATGGACTTCGAGGACATCGACAGCGTGGTCGTGAAGATCCCGAGCTCCGGCGATCACGGCAGCAGCACCGTCGAGGGCGGCCGCGGCGGCGAGCTCCAGTACGGCACCGACGATCCGGGCCACTTCTGACGCCGGCGAGCGGATGCCGGCCGACGAGACCGACTCGCCGAGGGAGTTCGCCTTCGAGGTGGCGCTGTGTTCGTTCTTGGAGGGCCAGACCGACTGGGTGATCGCCCGCCAACTCGGCGCGGCAGTCGCCGATCCTGGCCGCCGGATCGCGGACGTCGTGGGCGTGGTCCCGGGGTCGAACTTCGACGCTCGAGTGGCGGTCACACCCGACACCATCCCGGTCCGCGCCGTCGAGAGCGACGTGGGCGCCGGGCGGGCGGTGCCGCGGCGGCGGGCGGTTCGGGAGTCACCGGTCCTCCGAGAATCGACTGTCGACGCCGCGGTCGACGCGGGGTTTTTTACCACCGAACGCCGCGACGGCAGGGAGTACGTCCGGCAGGCCACCCGCTACCCGACCGGATGGTTCGGCGGGGTGGTCGGGATCGAGAACAAGCCCGACCTCGGGGAGCCGGGGTCGCTGGAGCGGCAACTCCGCGTCGACGTCGAACTCGGGGTGTTCGACCGGGTGGTGGTCGCCACGGAGAGCCACGTCACCCGCGCGCACCTCAACCGCCTCCCTCCGGAAGCGGGCGTGTGGCGGTTCGATCCCGATTCCGGCGACCGAACAGTCGTCCGCGAGCCGACGCCGCTCCCCGTCGACGATCCGGGAATCGAACTCCTGGCGGACCGACCGCTCGAAACCGAGGTCGAGATCGTCGACGCCGACGCGAAGGCACGGGCCCGGCGTCGGATCGCCGAGCGCGCCTACGGCAAGGGGTGGCGGAGCTACGGCTTCCCAGCGTGCGCCCGTGTTGACGTGACCCGGGACGGCCGCCCGTACTGTGCGTGGTTCGACCGCGTTGTCGACCCGCGACGGGAGTGCGGCCCCGACTGTCCCGGCCACGACCCCGGGCCGGCACCCGACGTCGACGCCGCCGCACTCAGGAACGCACGGACACCCTGGCGGCGTGACCCGCCGGGCGTGGTCCGGCGGCAGTCGGGGCTCGACCGGTTCCGGATGAGCGACGCGGGACCGGACCCCTGATCGGGGCCTGAGCCACCGAAGACGACCCGACTCGCCTGCACTGTGAACTGCTGAAAGCCGTCAGGAACTCCTGATGCGGCGGTAGGCATCGTCAACTGACAACCCCGTTCGTCCGGTGAAACGTGCCCACCATAGCACGAGTCCAACGAGGAGAACCCCTGGCAGCAAAATCAGCAGTGTATCGAGAGTCCCAGCCACCGTTCGCTCGGCCGTGACAAGCTTTGGGTACGGACTGGCACCCGTTCCGACGACCAGGTGAAGTGGATGCCGGTTGGGAGCGCGAGACGTCCCGTTGACAGATATGCGTAAGAATCCGCTTGACGGCCGTCCGCCTGTCTGTGGTTTGGGTTTCTTCCTCTCGGTTCGTCGGTTGCATATGTGTCCCTACTCAGTATATCACACCACCCGAAACAACGACCACGGTTCGTGTTGTGAGTAGTGCTACCGAGTCCCGGGTACGGATATACACCCCTCGTGGGGCAAAACAACGCCCACTATCCGAGTCGGGGGCCGAACTGGCACGGCCCACAACCCCACCGTGCGGTGCCACGGGTGAGGAACCTCCCGCCGTGGGACGGCCGGTCTGTGACCGGTACCCCCACGACTTCAGTCGTGGAAGAATGTCAGAACGCTAACTATACGCCCGTTCGACACATTGGAGACAGATTCACACTCATCTGCGGCACCCTCGGATACGACTGCTCATCGGTCTCGGTTTGTCGTTGTCCCCGTGTGTCGATGCGCAGCGTCCCACTCCTCAAACATACCGTAGTCGGTCATCGTTGTCATACCAGCGATTGCAGCTCGAAGACTAATTCCGACCAGCGGAATGTCAGCAACTGTCACGATCACGTCCGCTTGCACTACGACACCCTCACGTAACAGCACGTCGACAAGCTCGACTATTGCGTGGGTCTCGTCTTTCGTTGGCTCCATTACTCTGATCCAATATCTGGCGCGAACGTATACGGGGGCCACGGCCCGGTGAATCGGATCTCTACCCCATTCTGTTCGACGATTGTATCCAATCGCTCACCGAGCAGCTTTTCGGCGTCTTCGTCCGCAAGAACGGCTACTTGTAAGACCTGCTCCTGCTCGGTAGATGTGTCGGCATCGCCGGAGAGCGTGGGGCGCGAGTCCTGTTCGACGAGGCTGTTCACCACCGGGGTGATAGTCTCTTTCAACTGCGCTGCTAGTTCGGTCCGTTGATCGTGTTTCAATTCTCGAACGTGCTTATCGTACTGTTTCTCGAGCAGGAACTGTTTTCCTGCACCCGATTGTTGTTGGCGCTGTTGCAACTCCTGAAGTCGGTCATCCCGCTCCGTAATTCGGTCCTCAAACGGGGACGGATCCCACTCCAGAGTGATGCGGTACTCCCACATCCCTGCAAACGACTGTACGTCTCTGTGGATGCTCTCATACTGGTCGGCCAACCAGTGTTTGACGCTTTCGTCACCCCCCTCAAGAACGGTGTCAAACCGCATTGGCAGCGGTGTCCCGAATACGTCACCTGCTGCGTCAACCACCTGCTGGTGGGTAACCACCCATTGTTTGATCCGTTCGAGGTCGTCTGCAGTATACACCGTGTCACAGTCGTGAACGACAGCACCGATTTCGTCACTCTCGATGAGGTACACGCGGTTCCCGTCGATGCCTGCCGTGGGTAGTGTCTCTGTGTCCGAGGTCGTGGTATCGACCGCACAGTACAGATAGCGCCCCTGCCGAACGGATTGCTCATCGTCCGCCGCGGTGGTCTGTGCGTCGTCCAGCGACCGGGAGCGATCTGTCATCCGTTATCGTCCTGTCCGTGCGCTGCCCTCTGAAACGGGTGCGTTTCGTGCTCGGAGACCTGTTCGATCGCGTCGCGGACGACGTGGTCGAGATCATTCTTGAACTCAGACACGTCGTCATCGATGTCTTCTTGCTGTTTCAGCCGCTCAATCTCGTCTTCCAGCGCTTGCAACTGCTGACCCAACTGTTCGATGTCCTCCTCCGAGAGCGTCCCTGATTCCATCCGACGGACGGCCTCTTGCTCGAGAGCTTCAACCAGCAGTTCGATAACGGTTACAACCAGTGCCGTAAGCCCACCTTGGACATCATCGGCGTCATCATCAAGGGCCAGTTGCATATTAATCGCTCTGCTCCGACGATGAGGGTGGTGTCGATGAGGGACTCCCCGACGGGGACGGTGCCGGTTCGGTCGCTGGCGAGGGCTCGGTTTCGGTGCCGGACTCGGACGGGTCTGCCGGGATATTCGCAGCGGATTCGACACGCTCCATGTCTGTCCCAGTAGGAAATTCGAGCCCGTACTCAGCCGCTGTTTCGAAGGAGGCAATCGCCGCCCGCAGTTCGATCCCAAGCAGCTCTGTATCCCCAACGCTGACGACGACATCGGCGTTGACGACAACCCCCTTATCCAACAGCATCTCTACCATTTCGGCGAGGTCACCTTGCGAGCGCGTCGGCTTCGGATCACTCATTAGTCTGGTCCTCGTTAGTACTCCGGTCTAACGGAGTCGTAGTGGTGTCCGACGTACCGGCTGACCCCGCGGGTTCGCTTGTTGTTCGCTGGTGGAGACGCTGTCCGTACAACCGCTCGCGCCCCGGCGCAGCCGAGTACTTGGGGGTCGACGGGACGGCCGAGTGAGAGTTTCGAACCGCGTTTTCAGCGTTCGTCTTCTGCGGCGGCACCGTTGAGTGCGCCGCCGGGTTTTCTACCCCGTCTCCACTCTCATCAGCCTCGTTGCGTCGGGCCTCCGACTGCTCGCGGTTACGTTTCCGCCGTCGAGCGAGGTTCTCGCGCTGTCGGAGCAACTTGCGGCGCGCGTTGTCCCGGCTGTGTTGTGCTTTAGCCCGTGCTTGTCGCGCTTTCCGCTCGTGTCGCTGTTGGTGTTTGTCACTCATGTAGTCTCACCTCGGCTGGAATCCGACGCGTGTGAGGCGCGTATTTCGAGCACCTGGTTGTTGACCGTTATGTCGGTAATCCTCACTTCGGACTGACCAAGCGGAACCCGCTTGATTTCCGTCCCATTGACCCAGAGGATCAACTCCGGCTCATCGGCAGCAATCTCGGCATCAACAACGTCGTCGTCAGCCACACCCGGCAGATCAGCGATTATGATACGTTCGTCATCACTTGTTCCCTCACGGGTTTCGATGGCTATCGAATCACCCACGCTTCTCCGGGGGTACGATCGCTGTTCGGAATGCGACCGAGACGGTGATGCCCCCGTGCCCGGTGAGTGGTCACTCTGTCCCAGCCCGATTGACACAGTATACTCATAGTCGATGCGACTCGCTCCGCGGTCACTCTGTCCCGACCCGCGGCGGTGACCTCCTTCCTCCCTGTCGATCTCGGCAAGCGCCTTGAGGAGGATCTGCAACTGGTCAAGCAGACCTGTCGGCTGGGTGGCTGTGTTCTCACGCTCGCTGTCGGGCGTCTCGTCGTTGTCTTTGTGCGGTGGCATTACTGTTTGATCTCCACGCGGCCGCGCATCTGTTCTTGTATCTGTTGCGCCAGTTCGAGTTGTATCTCGAGCTCTTGCTTGCGCCGTTGATATTCGTCTTCGGACCGCTCACCCACCTCGTAGAGAAGTCGGTTTTCCTTGATATCATCCCGGATCGCGTCGGTATCGTACATCTCGTCAAGCGCCATCGTGTGTATGATGTCCACCAGCGAGAGAAACGGTTTCACCAGCAGATCGTCTATAATGAACATGTGTTACCGCCCCCCCTGTTGCTCGGCCCCAATATGGATATCTACGAAGTTGTATGGGGGCCACGGTCCGGTGTACTTGATGATCAACTCGTCGTCGTACTCCGACTCAATCCCATCAATCGCGGCATCGAAGGCGTCGCGCTGGTCACGGTCTACGAGGTACGACTTGTTGACGATCAGGCGGTCCATGAACAGATCGTTCTCAGTTTCGCTGGCACTCAACCCTGTCAGTTGGTCTGTGACAGATGCGTAGACGTTTTCTCGAGGGGTCGCGTCGTCAGCAGGCGCGAGTATCTTCACACCAAGTTCGACAGTCCCCTTGATATCGTTGAACGTACTACGCAACGCGCGTCGTGCGCTGCGTAGTACGCCTTTGAGCGTGCGCTTGTTTTTGAACGCCATCCCAAAACTCATCGGGACGACTGTCCGCCCCCCATCGTACTCCAGCACGCGTTGTAAGACGGTATTGTGCGCCTCTACGTCCTCGTCGGTACGTTCAGGCTCAGTCGTATCGATGTCGGACACGACTGCGGAGAAGGTCCTGTAATCAACCGTGTAAATCCGGTCTGCGCCAGCGACGCCTTCGGTGGCTACCTCAAGATCTTCCTGTTCGACAATTCCGTACGTGTATATGTTCTCACTCATTGGTCGAACTCCGATGGTGTTGATTGTCCTTGCAATCACTCAGGGCTACTCTGAGCACGAACGAAAACAGCAGTAACTGATCAGCCACGCGGTCTACTCGGGTGAGTACCTCCTCGAGATCCGATATCTTGTACACCTTGCTCTTACGCAATCTGTGTACCTCAATAGTGCCACTGTCTGCAAGGTCGGTCAAATGCGGATACACCGTGCCCGGGCTCAGGTCCGTATTAAACACCCTCCGAACGTCCTCTAACAGTTCCTTGCCGCAGGCACCGTTGCGCATACCAATCATAAGGAGAAGGATTTCGTCGATATACTCGGTAACGATCTCATCCCTGACCGTGTGCAGTTGGTCACTGTCAACCCACCTGCCCATCGTCGTAGACGCGTCGTCAGTCAGCGGCGCGTCCGCGTGGTGTTGCACCGACCACTCGTCGTCCCGTCGGCTTGCCTGAGGTGACTCACTACCGGTGTCGAGTATCGATTCGAGGTCTGAGAATGTAACTGAGCCTACGGTGTCGGTATCAACGTCCGCGGCGAGTTCTTCCAGTAGGTCGTCCACTGTCACACCATCTCCGTGAGCGTGGTTTTTGTGATCGACTCAGACCGCGTGGTACCGATTCCGAGCAGGGGTGTCAGTGGGTTCTCGCCATACAGGATAGTGGCATCACCAAATCGTTCCAGCCGAAGGTGCATATCCGCAACTCGATCCGCCCACGTGCGGAGTTCAGTCCCAGGGTTGGTGAGGAGGAGAGCCAGATCGTTGTGGAGCGCGACGTAGTTCGCAAAGTCCCCCAACCTGGCTTCGAACGCCTCCTGCGCTGCGTCCATACTGATCACGTGCAACAGCGGATCTTCGGTTTCGTTCCGCACCTGTTCGGTATAGGTTATATACGCCCCATACGAGAGCTGACCGCCTTTCACTGGCGACTCGAACTTGTTACCGACCGGCCGCGACTGCTCTCGCCCCGCAACTCCGTCAACTGACGGGGGCTTCTCGCCCTGTGTACACGTCGCCTCTGCCGGCGTCGCTGTGACGGCCCGTGTGGATGTCGGTGTCGTCTCCCCAGCGGACGCGTGAGTGTCCGGCTGGGCGCCTTGACCTCCGCCGTCAGTGGGGCCCACATACGCCTCGAATATATGACAGTAATCGTCGAAGGTCTGTTGAGACAGCACCGTGGTGAGGTCGTTGTGTAGTAAGCCAGGACTGGCTTTCTGTGGGGGGACAACCGCGACACCCATCTTCCGGGAAAGGAAGTTGCGAATTGTCGGGAGCGTCAGCACGGACCACGCGTCACGGCACAGTTCGGCCCCGAAGTCGAGATGAACGACGCTGCCGCGGTTGTACCCGTCCGAGAGGAAACGATCGAGGTCACGGATACCCGTCGAGAATTTGGCCTTTGAGTTCACCAATGACTCCCACGAGCCATCTCCCGTTCCTGTTCTGACCGTCGGCAGTCTGACCGGTGTGATCGATTGAAACCGGCCGTCGGCCAGGGTGAACGGCTGTAAACGGTTCCCGATCCGGACACCCCGGAGCTTTTTTAACTGAAGATACCGACGTGTTCGCCCCCGCTCGTCGTCTTCAACATTGAGGGTGATGACACCATCAACGACGTACTCAAGCGATACGGGCTCTGCTGTTTCCGACACCAAGATCAAACGGATGTTCTCCTCACGCGCAAGAACGACCAGCTGGTTCGTCACCGCCTCGATGCTGGGGGGGTCGTCGCTGCGCGCACTCAGGTACTCGTAGGTGAGTTCCCAGCTGTCGAATGCGATTGTGAGTTGGGTGGTCGCAGCGCTGATCTCTTGGATCCACCTGATCAGTGAGTCCAGGTTGAGTTTCTCGAACGGAACGTCTACATCCAGTGGGAGGTCGAATGGGTCCTGCGAGAGGTCGAGAATCGCAGTCGTGTTGAGCGATGAGTGATCGTCGAAGTACATCCCGTGGATCGTCTCTTGGTCAACACGTGTGGACACGTAGAGGGCATCACCATCCCGATTCATCATGTCGAGACCACGGATTGTAAACAGGGTTTTGCCTGTGCCTGGTGCACCGTTGACGAGGAGCGCCTGCCCGACGTCACCCGTGAAAAAGCGGCTAACTTCCCGGGGGAATGGCGCGAAGCCACCGTGGTCTGCAGGCGATTGAGCCGGACGTGGTGAAATCATTATACTCTAGTCGCGGTAGCGGGCGTTCACCACCGCTGTATGGGGACCGCTCCACACCCCGTCACCGGAGTTTCCGGTGCATTTACACTTATAGATTTTCCTCATTACAGACAGTGAAATCATCCAAACATAATTTTAATAGCCGGATCTGGTTACGACCGGGTAACACCCAGATTACCGATGGCACAACCAGATTCCTCAAGCTTGGCAGAAGTCCTTGACCGCGTACTGGACAAAGGCGTTGTCGTAGACGTATACGCCCGCCTGTCTTTGGTGGGCATCGAGATCCTGACCGTCGAGGCACGAGTCGTCGCCGCCTCGGTGGACACGTTCCTCCACTACGCAGAGGAAATCGCTAAAATCGAACAGGCCGAACTTACTGCCGGCGCCGAGGCCTGACGTACGGGCCTCCTAACCCGGCGTGTGAGTACTGTATTGTCCCTGAAACAGCATTACCACCCCGGGTACACAGTCACCCTATGAGTGTCACAGACAAACGCGACGAGATGAGAGCGGCCCGCGAGGAGTTCGCGGAGGCACAGTACGAGTTCGAATCATACGCTGAGGAGTTTGCAGCCGACGTCGAAACGAAAGCAGACGAGGTCGACGACCTCGTTGCTGCGATCAGCGATGTCCGGGCGGAGATGGGTAGTACGACAGATGCATTCGACAGGTACCGCGACGAGTTCGCCGCCGACGTTGGGGTTTTGCGCGACGACATTGACACCCAGCGGGACGTGATCCGCGAGCTCCGAGACGCGTTCAACACATACGCTGACACCTTCGCGGCAGACGTCGAAGACAAACAGGACATCGACGACCTCCTGGCCGCGATTGCGGCGTTCCGGACGGAAATGAACACCACCAACGAGGCGTTTGCGGCGTACTCCGACGAGTTCAACGCCGAGATCGATCAGTTCCACGCCGCCACCGCGGACCAACGCGACAGCTTCGATGCCACCGCCGACGCCGTCGCAGAGTACCGAGAGGAGTTCCACGCCGAAGGGGTTGACTCACTGCGTGAGGCGATCGGTGACTTCCGAGCAGAGCTCGAAGCGACCGAGCAAGGCTTCGCCGCCTTCGTTCGTAGGTTCTACGGCCACGAGGCCACAACCGAGGCAGTTGCCGCTGACACGGAGGCCGAATCCGCCGAAATCGACACTGACGTCGACGCGGACGCAGAGGCCTCACCAGACGACACTGACGTCGACGCGGACGCAGAGACCTCACCAGACGACACTGACGTCGACGCGGACGCAGAGGCCTCACCAGACGACACTGACGTCGACGCGGACGCAGAGGCCTCACCAGACGACACTGACGTCGACGCCCGTGGCGTCGAAGCAGACACCGACCCGGTCGAAGCTGAACCACCGGCTCAGGACGCAGCAGGTGGTCCTGCGAATGTGTCCGACGAGACAGGCGAAGAACACGTCACGGAGGAAGCACCGGAAAATATGATCGAGTGTCGGATGTGTGGCGAATACTACAAGGCGATCACGGAACCCCACCTCCAGACACACGATATGACGATTCAGGACTACCGCGATGAGTTCGGCGATGACGCCCCACTCCGGCCAAATGATTAATTATGGTGGACAACTCCCGGAAACGAAAGGTACGTGGCTCACAGGTGCGCTCCTCACACGAGGAAAAGAAACAACAGCGAACACAGCAGCAAGAAGATAAAGAGATCGAGCGGCTGGAAAAGACCCACGATGGTCGCCGTCAGGAGCCACCGACTGACACCGATGGGAATTTTATCCCCGAACAGCAGCCGTTTATCGAAACCGAGGCCGTCAAGCAGGTGCAAACGCGGATGGAGCGGTGGCTTGATGTGGGGCGTCCTGTCCACGTGATCGGCCCCACCGGCAGCGGAAAAACCTCGGTGGCGATGCACGTCGCACGGGAGCGCGACCGCCCCGTGGTTTGGATCAACGGCGACGCCGAACTCACGACGAGCGATCTCGTTGGCGAATACGCTGAGGAAGAACGGATCTCAGAGCGGGATCAATACATCCATAATGTGTTCAAGAGCAAGGATATCATCCGAGATCGGTGGGTGGATAACCCCCTGACACTCGCTGTTAAAGAGGGCGCGACGCTCGTCTACAACGAGTTCTCCCGCACCAAACCCGTCGCGAACAACGTGCTACTGTCGGTCTTCGAAGAAGGCGTTCTCGAGTTGCCGGGGAAGCGTGGCGACTCACGCCACGTCGATGTCCACCCCGAGTTTCAAGCCATCCTCACCTCGAACTCCGTTGAGTACGCCGGCGTCCACGAACCACAGGATGCGTTGCTCGATCGCCTCATCGGCATCTACATGAACTTCTACGACCGTGAGACGGAAATCGAGATCGTACAAGCCCACGTGGAGGCGCTCGGCAGTACGGAGATTGAACAGATTGTGCGAATTATGCGCGAACTCCGCGAAACGCTCGACATTACTGTCGGCACACGAGCCGAAATTATGGCCGCCGAAGGGGCAACCACCGCCGATACCCTTGATACGGCGACCATAGCTGACATCTGTACGGACGTACTGGCCTCAAAAGTGGGCCAGCGGAGCGATGTCCACGAGCTCCGAGACGGGATCGATGCCACGCTTGACAGGATGGGAGCCAGTCTTTCTTAAGACTCGGTGTCCCAGACAGAAGTATGACAAACCCAGCAAACGACCGATCGGATCACGACAACGAAAGCGAACGCGCCGAGGCGCTGTCCGCTCCCGACGGAGGGGACCCATCAGAGACAGCGGATGCCGGCGATAGCGACACCGAGCGGGACACGCAGGGCGACGACAACACCTCCTCACCGTCGAGCGAGGCGCTCAGTCTCGCTGATGCTCAACGACGAGCGGAGGAAGCCGCCAAAGCGCTGTTAGACCACCAATTCGAGGGAACTATTAAAGCGGAGACACCGGACGGCGGCGGCTGGCGGACGGTCGTTGAGGTGGTTGAGCGGAGTGCTATCCCTAGCACACAGGATATTATCGGCCGCTACGAGATCATGTTTGATACGGCTGGGGAGGTAACCGGCTACGAACTACTTGAACGATACCGGCGTAACGACATGAAAGAAGAGCTGTAATCGCACAGAGGGGCAAACTGTCGTGTTGCACAGCGGTGTCCCGTCGACAGCCGGAAGCTGCGTACCCCTGTACGAGTCTGTGAGCGGTGGTCTCAGAATTGGTGTACCTTCGGCCTCATACTGTCGGCTATAGTCGACAGTATCACTCAAACCCCGCGATTCAACGGAGCGGTTTGAGCTATCCACGGCTTCGGCCGTGAGTGAACTGCCCGGAGAAGCCGCGCTGGACGACCTCCGAAAGCGCGGGGTGGATGTGGATCGACCCCCGGATGTCCTGGACAGTTCCCGATCCCGCCTTCATCGCCACCACGACCTCCTGGAACAGCGTCGCCGCGTCAGGGCCGACGATGTGACACCCTATGATGGTGCCGTTGCGGTCGATAATCGCCTTTAGGAAGCCGTCGGCGTGCATAGCGTCGCCGCGATCGGTCTGGTTGTAGCGGTACGTCCGGGTGGCGTACTCCCGGCCCTCGTCCCGTAATTCGTCTTCGGTCGCGCCGACGCCGGCGACCTCCGACGACGCGAACACCGCCCACGGCACGGCGGCGTAGTCGACCGGCACGAGGTCGTCGCCGAACATATTCAGCGCCGTGGTCTGGGCCTCGTGGTTCGCACCGTATTTCAAGCGTTGAGTCCGCGTCGGATCGACGCCGCGTCCGCGTCGACGTCATTGTTCACCTCCCGGACGGCCGTCTCGAAGTCGACACCGTTCACTTCCGCGTCGATGCCGTACTCGCCGGCGCTTTGATGAGCTCCAGTATGTCGGCGTGGTACAGCAGCATCTTCGAGGGGATGCACCCGCGGTTGAGACACGTCCCGCCGAGCGGCCCCTTCTCGACGATTCCGACGGACTGACCCTGGTTCGCGGCGGCGTTGGCGACATCCAACCGATCTCGAGCCGACAACGAGGAAGTCGAGTTCGTCCACACCGGTTTCACCCACCCCGTGAATAAGAAACGCCGGCGGGGCGTTTCCCAGCGGTCCCGAACGCAGCCGCGCCCGTCACACAACCCCCCGCGGGCGGTCCCAAACCACCACGACCAGCCGATAGGTGGTCGCTACCGCACGTCGGCCCGGGGAGCGGCCAGGTCCCGCCGGCCGCCGAGAGTCACGACGAACAGGATCCCCAGCCCGGCCCCGTACGCCGCCATCAGCGGGATGGTGACGATGAACATCGTGAGCACGTCCGCCGGTGTGAACAGCGCGGCGGCCGCGAGAACGGCGACAGTGACCTCCCGCCACCGGCCGCGCATCGAGTCGTAGCCGACTCCGGTTGTGTTCAAGAGGATCATCAGGATCGGTACGTCGGCTAGGAGCCCGATCCCCGCGGTAGTGAAGAAGATGAGCCAAAAGAAGTTGGTGATTCGGTAGGCGATCACCATCTCCGCGACGACAGCGTCGTTGACCAGCCCTGAGATGATCGACGGCGCGATCGTGGTGTAACCGAGCGCGAACCCACCGAGCAGTCCCGCGGTGAGCGCGCCGGTCCACGCGAAGACCGCGCGGCGACGGTGGCGAACGAGGCTTCGGTCCCGGAACGCCGGCCACGCGTAGTACGCGATCAGTGGAAGCGTCACCAACGCCGCGATGATTGTCGAGAGCTTCACCTCGAACACCAGCGCCTCCATCGGGTGGAGCGCAACGATGTTCAGCACCTCCTCGGGCCGTACCTGCGCGGGGAGCCGCGCCAGGAAGTCCTCGTAGACACGCTTGATCCCGCCGGTGTAGAGCCACCCGAACACCCCCGCGAGCACGATCATAAACAGCCCGACAATCCGGAACGACCCGGAGGTGATAGAATCGAGAATGAACCTGAGGTCGGTGTAGTATCCCTCAAAGTCGTCGTCGGCCGCGTCGCCTTCGGCCGACGCGCCGGCACCGCCGGTGTCGGCCGTGTCGCCGTCGCCGGTGTCACTGGAGAACGCGTCGAAGAACGCGCCGCTGGCGCGTGTGGCCCGGTCGGCGATCCCGCCGGAGGTCGATCCATCGCCGGTCGCGACCGACCCCGCCGGGGAGTCCGCTGCGGGTTCAGACTGGGGTTCGTCCTCGGCCGCTTCGTCCACACCGCCGTCCTCGTCGAAGCGGTTGACGATGGCTTGTGCTTTCTCCTTGTCGCCGGCGTCAATCGCGTCCCCGGCGGCGGCCATCGCCGCCTCCTCATCCAGCGTGGCGAAGACCTCCGGTGGGGCGGCGCGGACGCCCCCGGCGTCGAGATCCCCGAGGTCGATCGCGGCGGGGTCGCCGATGCCAGCCTCCACGACCGCGAGGTCATCGAGGTCGTTATAGACGAAGTAGCCGAGGGCGATCGCCGCGGCCGCGACCGCTGCGATGGTCACGTATGTGCCGAGAACGAGCGACGACTCCGGGGCGGTAACAACGTAGTCGCTGCCGATCGCGGCGAGGCCCCGGTCGACGTAGCTGACGCCGCCACGGGCGAAGAACGCGTACACGAGGAAGCCACCGACCGCCGCGGTCCCCGCGATGGTGTTCCAGTGTGCCCGGGCGCTTCCGCGGACGTCCATCCGCTCGCTGCCGCGGCGGGCGGTGGTGACGACCTTCGCAAGGTAGAGGCTGAATCCGTAGAGGGACAACACCGGGATCGCCCACATAATCTGGGTGAACGGGTCCGGTGGCGTGAACAGTGCGCCGACGGCGAAGACGGCGACGACGGCGTACCGCCACTTGTCGCGGAACGTCTCGTAGGGGACGATTTCGGCGTACGACAGCCCGGTCATCGCCAGCGGGAGTTGGCTCGCCAGCCCGAACGACGCGGTGAGAAGGAAAATGAACTGCGCCCACTTGACGATGGAGTAGGTAGGGGTGAACCCGGCGGCGATGGCGTTCTGTGCGAGGAACGCGAACGTGAATGGGAAAAAGACGTAGTAGCCGTACGCCACACCCGCAACGAAAAGCGTCAGTATCCCCGCGAAGATCAACGCGAGTTGCCAGGCCGGCACGGGCGAGGAGGGCCACAGATCGCGCTCCTTCAGCGCGTCCTGCGAGAAGTAGACGAACGACGGGACGGCGAGCACAACGCCGACAACAAGCCCGATCTTCGCTTGCAGCAGGATGACGTCAAAGGGGGTTTGGGCGATGATCGAGACGTCCCCACTGACCTGCGCGGACATCCGTGCGCGGGTGACCCGCTTGAGGAAGTCCCAGATGTAGAGTCGGAGCGCGTAGAACGTCCCGAGAAAGCCGACCAGAAAGAACACGAAGACCTTCTGGAGGTCCTTCTGGGCGGCCCGCAGCATAGCGCCGGCGGTCTCCCGGCCGGCGTTGAGGGTTGCCCGGGTGTCGTTGTCGAGCGCGCTGGACATACCTGACATCAGCCCGTTGGCGGTTATCAATCTTTTCGACCGGGACCGACGGACCGAGCCGATGCGGAAAGGCCTATAAGAACCGCGGAGCGATCCACGGGTGAATGGGCGACGATTCGGAGCGTGCAGGTCGGGCCTCCGACGGCGAGTCCTCCGTGGACGACGAGCCAGGGAGCGCTGCCGCCGGAACGCCGTCGGACGCCGACGCGCCCGCGTCCGACCCCTCGGACCGCTCCGACGACGACCCGGTCACGGCCGATTCGACCGACCCGGACGCCGACACTACCGGGGACGGGTCGGCTGACGGAGGACCGACCGAAGTTGACGCGGCGGAGACGGTTGAACGCCTGCGGGCCGGCAGCGGCAGTGACGACACCGGCAGCGACAGTGACGACACCGGCAGCGACAGTGACGACACCGGCAGCGACAGTGACGACACCGGCAGCGGCAGTGACGACACCGGCAGCGACAGTGACGACACCGGCAGCGACAGTGACGACACCGGCAGCGACAGTGACGACACCGGCAGCGACAGTGACGACACCGGCGAGTCAACCGACGACACCTCCTCCGACGACGAGTCGGACGAGATCTGGCCCGACAACAGGGGCGCACCCGCCGACGCCGCCGAGGTCACCGGCACCGACGGGGGGACACCGACGGCAGCGGGGGACGCCGCAACCGGGGGCGGGGCCGGGACGGCGTCCGAAGAGTCGCTGATCGACGACGGACTCGTCTCGGACGGCCCCGAGAGCGACGAGGAGATGCCGCTGGCCGATCACATCGAGGAGATGATCCACCGGCTGGCGGTCGTACTCGGGGTCGGCGGCATCATCACGCTACTGCTGTATCCCGGTGCGGATCTCGCCAACTCGGCGTTCGGGCTCGATCTGGTGAGTTCGACCGAGGTTATCGACTTCCTCTGGAACAAACACGTCCCCGGCGCGCCGGAGCTCACGGACCGCCGACCCCGGGTGTACGGCCCGCTTGAGCTCCTCCTGACCGAACTCAAGGTCGCCGCGCTGGGCGGGCTGGTGGTCGGGTTGCCGGTGTTCGTCTACGAGACGTATCTGTTCATGCGCCCCGGGCTCTACCCGAAGGAGCGGCGCTACTACCTCGCGGCGGTCCCGACGAGCATCGTACTCGCGTTCGTCGGGATCTCGTTTGCACATTTCATCGTGCTTCCGGCGATCTTCGCGTACTTCACCTCCTACACCACCGGGACGGCGGTCGTGGCGTTCGGGCTGAAGGAGACGTTCAACCTCATTCTGATCCTCATGGCGTACAACGCGATCATCTTCCAGATCCCGTTGTTCATCATGCTCGCGATCATGATGCGGCTCGTCACCCGGACGTGGCTGGAGGACCGCCGGTTGCTGTTCTGGGGGGCGTTCCTCGGGCTGGCGTTCCTGGTTAGCCCCGACCCGACGGGGATGGCGCCGATCATCATCGGCGTGACTATGATCACGCTGTTCGAGGGGACGCTGCTCGCGCTCAGATGGACCGCGAGCGGGTCGTTCGCGCTCACCTCGGAGAAACTGGCGGCCCGGCGTCCCTACGCCGTCGTGGTCGCGGCGCTCGTCGGCTACCTCCTCAGCTCCCTGCCGGCTCCGGTGGGGTACTACGACCTCCTCCCCTCGGTGGCGGTCGAAACGCTCACCGCCAACGGCCTCGCGGTGTACACCCCCCTGCTCATCGCGGGTGCGCTCGTCGGTGTGTTCGAGCTTGTTTCGGTCCTCCTGCGTCGCTTCGGCCGCTCCCGACGGCTGCTCCGGGCACGCCTCGCGGTCGACACCGCCCGGCGTCCGGTGTGGCTCGTCGCCGCTATCGTGGGGTATCTCGGGAGCCCCGACCCGGTCGTGCTTCGGTTGATCGCCGGAGTGAGCCTCCGCCCGGTGGTGGCCGGCGGGATCGCTGTCGGACTGGTGGTCGGCTACGAGGCGCTCCGCCTCCTGCTCGGCGCTCGCGAGGATCGGTCGGGGTGAACTGTCGGCCGCGTCTCCCCGCTCCGGGAGGGACGGACCCGGATCACTCCCCGGTCGGGTAGTCGGTACCGAAGACGTCCGCGACGGCCGGGTCATCGGCGTCGCTACCGGTCTCCGTTTCGTCCGCGCCGTCCTCGTCTGGACTGACGCTCCCCGTCCGGTAGCCGTGGAGGTCGAGCGTGACGTGGTCGAACCCCAGATCCGAGAGGTGTTCCCGGGCGGCGACCACGAAGTCGTGATTCAGCGCGGCGTCGAGTTCGTCGGGGTCGATCTCGATCCGAGCGAGGCCGTCGTGGTCGCGCACCCGGAACTGGGCGAACCCCCACTCTCTGAGCACGCGTTCGGCGGTCTCGATCCGCGAGAGCCGCTCGTCGGTGACCTCCAGTCCGGTCGGGATCCGCGAAGAGAGACACGCCATCGACGGCTTGTCCGCGACCGAAAGCCCACGACTGTCGGCGATCGCCCGGACCGCCGCCTTCCCGATTCCAGCCTCCAGGAGCGGCGACCGCACCTCCAACTCCTCGACGGCTTGGAGGCCCGGGCGGTGGCCCTCGCCGGGGTCGGAGGCGTTGGTGCCGTCGCACACCGTCGGAATCCCGAGGTCGTGGGCGGCTTCGTACATCCGACCCAGCCGCATCGTGCGGCAGTGGTAGCACCGGTCGTCGCCGTTCGCGACGAAGTCGGGATCGTCGAGTTCGGAGAATTCGACGACCTCGTGGCGGATCCCAATCTCGTCGGCCACCCGGCGGGCGTCGTCGAGCTCCGCGGCGGGGAGCGTCTCGGATTTGGCGGTACACGCCACCGCGTCGTCGCCGAGCGCGTCGTGTGCGAGCGCCGCGACGACCGAGGAGTCGACACCGCCCGAAAAGGCGATCAGCACGCCGTCGCACTCGGCGAGCGACTCCCGGACTGTCGCGGCCTTGGTGTCGAGTGCGGTCGTGTCGCCGTTGGCGTTCGGATCAGCGGCGACGTCCACGTCGCCCGCGTCGCCCGCGTCGGCTACGGCGTCGGAGTCGGTCTGCATACCCCGACCACTAGCGCGGAGTCGCAAAAGCGCGTTGTCGTGGCCTCGGTGGGGATGGGACGGCGCGAGCGGCGGCGAAAGGCCCGTGTTTGGATGTCAGAGTGCCGAACAGACAGCCACCGCTGGGTGGGACTGGAAGGGGCGGGGGCTTCCGGAATCGTCGTCACAGTTCCGGTGATCCTGTTCCCATCCCGCTCGTCGTACTACCAAGACCCGTAACGTTTTGTCGGATGCGGAGCCAACGCCGCTCGAATGGAGTTCGAGGCCATCCCGGGGGTCGGCGAGAAGACCGCGGCCGCGCTTGCGGAGCTCGACGGCGCCGAACGGGCGCTCGAAGAGGGCGACGTCGCCACCCTCGCGCGAGCCCCCGGCCTCTCGGAGGGGCGGGCCGCTGTGGTCGCCCGCGGGGCGATCCGGCGGCGCCACGGCGACGACGGCGGGTTTCTCGCCACCGGCCGCGCCCGGGAGGTCTACGAGGACGCCCTCGATCTCCTCCGGGAGCGGACCGTCACCGACTACGGCGCCAAACGCGTCGCGACCTTCTATCCAACGCAATCGGCGTCGCGGATCTCGGAGGTCCGGGCGTTCGTCGACCGCGCGACCGACCGCGCGACCGACCGCGACTCCGATCCGGCGGTCCGCAACGCCCTGGCTGGCGTCGAACCCCTCGAACCGCCGCCGACGCGTCGGGTCCGTGATCGGTGTCTCGCCACCGCCGACGCCGAGCGGTTCGCCGCCGCGGAGGACGCATTCCCCGAACTCTCTGTCGAGGTCGTCGAAGACACCCGTGGGCTGGCGGAGCTCGCACGCTCCTATGCCACGGTGATCGCACTCGACGAGCGGTTCGCCGGCGTCGATGTCGACGGCGACGTTCGGATCCGCCCCGACGCGCTCGAACACCCCGACGAGATCGTCCCCGAGCGCGTGCTCGCCTTCTTCGCGAGGAACCGCTCCCGGCTCCTCGCGGCCGCCGAGGTCGCCGAAGCCGCCGGCATCTCCCCCGGCTGCGACCTCGACGCCCTCCGGAACGCGCTTGACCGAGTCGACGACGACGGCACCGTGGTTGGCGACGTGGAACTCGGCCGTCTGTTGACCGCGGTCGGCGACCTCGACGCCGCGGTCAGTACGGCAGAATCGGTCGCTAACGACCGGCTGCGCGACGCGATCCGGGAGCGCGACGTGACCATCGATGGCACCGACTTCCTCTCCTTGGTCGAACAGGGCGCCCGCGTCGACTCCCTGTTAGACCGGGAGCTCGCCGACGAGTACGCCGACGCGGTCGACGCCGCCCGCGGGCACCTGGTTGAGGCGCTCGATCTCAAGCCCGAGGAGGCGGGGTTCGCCGAGCGGGCATTTCCCGAGGACCCCGCCTTCCCCGTCGCCCACGAGGAGTCGGTGATCTCGCGGCTCCGGACCGAACTCAAAACCGCGAGAGACCGCCGCGCCGCCCGGTTGAAGCGGGAACTCGCGGCCGATCTCTCCGGGTTGCGCGACCCCGCGGAGTCGCTGGTCCGCGACGCACTGGAAGTCGACGTGGAGCTCGCAGTCGCGCGCTTTGCCGCCGACTTCGAGTGTACGCTACCGACATTCGTCGAGAGTGATGAGAGTGAAGGAAGCGAATCCGACGCCGACGGGGACGGTCACGGCATCACCATCGAGGGCGGCCGCTCGCCGCTCTTGAACGTCGATTTCGAGAACGTCGACCCCGTCGACTACGCGGTGTCGGGCCCGACGCTGCTGTCGGGCGTCAACTCCGGTGGGAAGACCTCGACGCTGGATCTGGCGGCGCTTGTGGTCGTGCTCGCTCAGATGGGGCTGCCCGTTCCCGCTGACCGGGTCGAACTCGCGCGCTTCTCGGAACTCCATTACTACGCGAAGACCCAGGGCACCCTCGACGCGGGGGCGTTCGAGAGTACGCTCCGGGATTTCCGGGGGGTCGCCGACGGCGCCGAAAACCGGCTCGTACTCGTCGACGAACTCGAAAGCATCACCGAACCCGGTGCCTCTGCGAAGATTGTCGCCGGGATCCTGGAGGCCTTAGCGGAGCAGGCCGCGACTGCGGTGTTCGTTTCGCATCTGGCCCGAGAGATCAGCGAGGCCGCAGACTTCGACGTCGCGGTCGACGGTATCGAGGCGCTCGGACTCGAAGACGGCGAACTCGTGGTGAACCGGTCGCCGGTCAAGGATCACCTCGCGCGGTCGACCCCCGAGCTCATTGTCGAGAAACTGGCCGAAGATGACGGCTCGGGCTTTTACGATCGGCTGCTGCGGAAGTTCTGACTGGCCGGCGTGGGCGGTGGATTTTCACGTAGCGCTCGCAGGGATCGGACTCGCAGTCGCGGTCGGCGGGATCGAGCCGTTCCTCCGCGGGTCCGTGTCCCTGACCGCGTTTGTGGCCGGCGTCGTCGCGCTCGCGGTCGCCGTCTTCGCCGCGGTTCGCGCCTACCGCCTCGTCACAGAGTGAGCCGCCCGGAACCCCCGATTCCCCCCGCATCGCCGGCTGGGGAACGGTTAAGTGAGTTCCTCGCCGTCGTTCACGTGATGAGCGACGACCCCGACGAGGGGATGCTGTCGTGGGACGAGTCGGTGTTCCGCGACGAGCACGTCTTCGAGATCGACTACGTGCCCGAGACCTTCGAGCACCGCGAGACCCAGCTCGAAAGCCTGAAATACGCGCTCCGCCCGGCAGTCCGCGGCTCGCGCCCGCTCAACACGATGATCCGCGGCCCGCCCGGGACCGGAAAGACCACCGCGGTCCAGAAGCTCTTCGGCGAACTCGGTGTCCAGACCGACGTCCGGACCGTCCGGGTCAACTGCCAGGTCGACTCGACGCGGTACGCCGTCTTCTCCCGGGTTTTCGAGCACATCTTCGAGTACGAACCACCCGCCTCGGGCATCTCTTTCAAGAAGCTGTTCGGGCAGATCACCGACCGACTGGTCGAAGACGACGAGGTGCTGGCGGTCGCGCTCGACGACGTGAACTACCTCTTTTATGAGAACGAGGCCTCCGATTCCCTCTACTCGTTGCTCCGCGCCCACGAAGCGCACTCGGGAGCGCGAATCGGTGTGGTCGTCGTGTCCTCTGATCTCTCGCTCGACGTTATCGACGAGCTTGACGCCCGGGTCCAGAGCGTTTTCCGACCTGAGGAGGTGTACTTTCCGGTGTACGACGTCGACGAGATCGTCGACATCCTGCGGGAACGCGTCAAGCGGGGCTTCCACAGTGGAGTCGTCGGCGCCCCTGAACTCGACCGCGTTGCGGAACTCACCGCCGAGAGCGGCGACATCCGCGTCGGGATCGATCTGCTCCGGCGGGCCGGGCTCCACGCGGAGATGCGCGCCAGCCGGACCGTCGAGACCGAGGACATCGAGGCGGCCTACGAGAAGTCGAAACACGTCCACCTCTCGCGGAGCCTCCGCGGCCTCTCCGACCGGGAGCGCGAACTCGTCGCGGTCATCGCCGACCACGACGGCGACCGAGCCGGCGAGGTCTACGAGGGCTTCCACGAGGAGACCGGGCTCGGCTACACCCGCTACTCAGAGATCGTGAACAAGCTCGACCAGCTCGGGGTTGTCGACACCGCCTACGCCGACGTGGAGGGCCGCGGCCGGTCGCGGTCGCTGTCGCTGGCGTACGACGTTGACGCCGTTCGCGAACGGCTGTGACACGTCGGCCCCAGCAGTGACGACCACCGGCCCACAGCGGAACTTTTGTCACCCGCCTCCCCGAGACGGCTGGTATGAAGACCACGGACGGCACCGACGGCCAGAAGCGGCGGGCGGGCGAGCGCGCCGCCGAGGCGGTGGAGGACGGCGACGTGGTCGGGTTGGGGACCGGCAGCACCGCCGCACACGCCATCCGCGCCATCGGCGACGCGGTCGACGCCGGACTGGACGTTCGAGGCGTTCCCACGTCGTTCGACGCCCGCCGGCTCGCACGGGACGCCGGGATCCCGCTCCGGTCACTCAACGAAGTCGACGGCATCGACCTCGCGATCGACGGCGCCGATCGGATCGACCGCGACTGTACGGCGATCAAGGGTGGCGGCGCGGCCCACGCCCGGGAGAAGGTTGTCGACGCTGCTGCCGACCGGTTTGTGGTGGTCGCGGACCCCTCGAAGGTCGTCGACACGCTGTCGCACCCGGTGCCCGTGGAAGTGCTCCCCGACGCCTACACCGCGGTTGAGCGGGCGGTCGCAGCGCTCGACGGGGAGCCGACGCTCCGACGCGCGGAGGCGAAGGACGGTCCGGTGATCACCGACAACGGAAACCTGGTGTTGGACTGCGCGTTCGGTCGGATCGACGATCCTACGGGGCTCGCACGGCGGTTGTCGCCGGTCCCCGGGGTGGTCGAACACGGGCTGTTTGTCGGCCTCGTGGACACCGCCTACGTCGGCACCGACGACGGGGTCAAGCGCTTGGAGTGATCGGTACACCCTCTCGTCGTGACTGCCCCCGCGGGCGCATCGCTGACCGTATCGAGATGAAAAATCGGGGTCAGAACCGTGAACCGAGCTACAGGTCGCGGGGCTGCACCGTCTTTCGGTCGTTCGCTTCGGCACGCCGGGCGGCGTCTTCGAGCAGTTCGGTGACTTCGTCGTCGAGTGCACCGTAGAAGTCGGACGAAACGTTCTTGTCGTCGAGCGCTTCCTTGACTGCCGCTTTGACAATAAGGTCTGCCATACGCGTCGTTCTACACCGGCACTATATAAAAATATTTTCCAAAACGCCGGCGTCTCCGGCCGTGCTTGTCGTCTGTAGGGTTTCACAGTAGAATGATTTATATACCCGGATACCCGAACAGGGCTCCGGCCGCCGCGGGACCGCCGCGGAGAGGCGGGTCAGCCGGTTGGGGTGCCGGATCCAGCCGACGGGTGCGGCCGAACAGACGCGTGTGTCGCCCGGCGAGCGTCACATACGTCCCACTTCGCCGCCGAGGGAGGGGTATGCGAGAGTTACTCGAAGCGGTTGCAACTGGCGAGGTCTCCCCGGCCGAGGCCGAGACGCAACTCCGGGGCTACGCCACGACCGATGCCGGCCGGTTCGACGCCGGCCGGGAGACACGGCGCGGGGTACCGGAGGGGATCCTCGCGGCGGGAAAGTCGCCGTCTGCGGTCGCAACGCTCACACAGGCCGCACTGGAGACGACGGGCCACGCGCTCGTCACTCGTGTCTCCGAGGCCGACGTCACCGCCGTGACCGACGAAGTCGCCGACGGCGTGACTGTAGCCCACGACGAACGCGGGCGGACCCTCGTAGCGCGGTGCCGCGGGGACGAGCGTCCGACGGTTGATGCCGAGGTCACAATCGTCACCGGCGGGACCGCCGACGCTGCCGTTGCGGCCGAGGCCGAGACCGTGCTCAGCGTGATGGGCGTTGACACGACACGGGTCGACGACGTCGGTGTCGCCCACCTCGGTCGGGTGCTGGACGAGACCGAGGAGCTGCGGGCTGCGGACGTGCTGGTCGTCGCCGCGGGACGCGAAGGGGCGCTTCCGACGGTCGTTGCCGGCTTGGTCGACACGCCGGTCATCGGTGTGCCGGTGTCGTCGGGTTACGGCCACGGCGGGGACGGTGACGCCGCCTTGGCCGGCCTCCTCCAGTCGTGTACGGTGCTGTCTGTCGTCAACATTGACGCGGGGTTCGTCGCCGGAGCCCAAGCGGGGCTCGTTGCCCGGGCGGTCAGCGACGCGCGTCACGGGTCGACGTGAGCAGCACGGACACGTCACCGGGTGGAGGGCCCAGCCGTGTGCGGGCCACGGGTTTCCTCCAAGAAAGCCAAGAACGGTCAGTTATGTAGCGGTCTTCTGAACGTTTCTCGGCTTCGCGCGCGTGCGCGGGAAGCCATATGTATGCCGGGTGTGTACCCGAAGCACCGGCAACAGGTGGCTGCCGGACACACGCATGCCAAGTTGTGACCACTGCGGGTCACACGTCTCCGACCGGTTCGCGCGCGTCTTCGCCGACAAGCACGGGCGACTCCTCGCCTGTCCAAACTGTTCGGCGAACGCGGGCATCGCCGAAGTCGCACGGCGGCGGACCCGCACAGCGTGACCACTGAAGCGAACCCAGACCACCACGCGAAGCCGTACTCCACGTGTTCCGGTTGGGCGGTAGGACCGCCCGACCACCGTGGCGACACTAGCCTTCCAGCGGGTGCTCTCTGATCGATCCGGCTGTCTCCACCGGAACCGGACCGGAAGGGCTACCTGCGGTTCGACGAAGATGGCACTGATGGCTGCCAACCCCACGATCCTGCTGACGAACGATGACGGGATCAACGCCCCGGGGCTCGCGACGCTCCGGACGGAGCTCACCGCGTTCGGCGATGTCACCGTCGTGGCGCCGGAATCAAACCAGAGCGGCGTCGGCCGCGCCCGAAGCGAGGCCGCGGTGGTTCGCGACCACCCGTGGGGGTACGGGCTGGTCGGGACACCCGCTGACTGCGTCGCCTACGCACTCCGCGGACTCGACACCGACTTCGACATCGTGGTGTCCGGTGTCAATAGCGGCCCAAACGCCGGCAACTACGTCGTCGGGCGCTCCGGGACCGTCGGTGCAGGGATCGAGGCTGCGTTCTTAGGAACGCCGGCACTCGCGGTTTCGGCGTACCACTCCACCGACTTCTTTCTCTCGCCGCCAGCGGAGTACGACTTCGGCCGCCCAGCCCGGATCGCCGCCCGGCTGATCTCCCGGGCGGTCGATGTCGGCGTCTACGACGATGTCGACCTGCTGAACGTCAACGCACCGGTCGACGCACCGAACCCGCCGGTCGTTCTCACCGAGCCGTACCACGACTACGGACAGGACGTAGAGCGGCTGGAGGTCGCAGACCGCGACACCACCGAACTCGGGGTCGACGCCGGGGAACTCGGCGACGACGAACACGTTGTTCGCCTCCGTGACCGGACCTGGCCCGGCGTCGTGGGGTGGGAAAACCCGTTCCCACCGACCGACGAGCACCGCAGCCGGTACCCGGTCGGGACCGACCGCCGGGCGATGGTCGACGCCGCAGTCAGCGTCTCCCCGCTGTCGGTGCAGCACGCCTCGCCCGACAGCGCCGCGCTGGCGGAGGTCGTCGAGACGCTTGACACGGAATGACCGGCGAGTCGAGGGGTGAGTAACGGTGGAAGCCGCCGATTTCGACGCCAGCGCCGACCACTACGTCTACGTCCTGGAGTGTGCGGACGACTCGCTGTACACCGGCTACACGACGGACGTCGAGCGGCGCGTCGCGGAGCACAACGCGGGCGACGGCGCGAAGTACACCCGGGGTCGGACGCCGGTCGAGGTGATCCACGTCGAGACGTTCGACACCAAGTCGGCGGCGATGTCCCGCGAGTACGAGGTCAAGCAGCTGTCGCGCGCCGCGAAGAAGCGGTTGGTCGGCTGGGGATGAACGGGCCGGGTGGCGCGTTGCGGACGGCGACCCGCCGCGGGCGGCAAGGGAGAGCCGCCGCGCGTCGGCGACAGCGACCGGTCGGCCCGGGTGTCGCATCCGAAGATAACGAACAGTCGGCACACCTGTTGCCCGCGTCGACGTGCCGAGCAATCGCTGCCCGACGCGGGGTCGCTCTCAGGTCACGGGAGCGGTGGCCGCGGAATCGTATATAAACCCACGGCGTGAGACACCCGATACCGGCGCTCGCTCGCTGGCGGGACCGACAGTTGACCAGACGCGCTGCCGCACCTTTTTGCCCGGTGGCGGCGAGGCGGGTGGTATGAACGCGATCTCTTTCGGCACGGACGGGTGGCGCGCAACCCTCGATACGTTCACCGACGAGCGGGTGCGGATCGTCGGGCAGGCTGTCGCGGACTCCCTCGCAGACGCGGGTCGGGACGACCCCGTGATCGTCGGCTACGACGCCAGAGAGACCTCCGAGGGGTTCGCGGAGTCGCTTGCCGACGTACTCTCGGGCAACGGCTTCGATGTCCTCCTCCCGGAGCGGGACTGCCCGACTCCCCTCGTCGCGCACGCGGTCGTTGACCGCGGACTCTCCGGCGCGCTGATGATCACGGCGTCGCACAACCCCCCGGAGTACAACGGCGTGAAGTTCATTCCTGCCGACGGCGCCCCCGCGCTCCCCGAGGTCACCGACGCGATCGCGACCCGCCTCGCCGAGCCGACTCTGCTTCCACCCGCCGAACACGGCTCGGTCAAGACCGTCGACGTGGTGACGCCCCACGCCGAGCGCGCTCGCGAGTTGGTCGACGCCGACCTTTCGGGGGTCACGGTCGTCTACGACGCGATGCACGGGTCGGGGCGGGGCGTCACCGACGACCTCCTCCGGTCTGCGGGTGCGGATGTGGTGAGCATCCGCGACGGCCGCGACCCCGAGTTCGGCGGCACGCCGCCGGAGCCCAGCGCGGAGAACCTCGCCCCCCTGGTCGACGCGGTCAAGGCCCACAACGCGGATCTGGGGGTCGCAAACGACGGCGACGCCGACCGCGTCGCGTTTGTCACGCCGGGCCGCGGGCACCTCGATGAGAACCTGTTCTACGCCGCGGCGTACGACTACCTGCTCGAATCGGATTCGGGGCCGGCAGTCCGGACGGTCTCGACGACCTTTCTGATCGACCGGATCGCCGACGCCCACGGCCACGAAACCGTCGAGACCGCGGTCGGGTTCAAGTGGGTCGCGGAGGCGATGGCGGACAGTGACGCCCTCATCGGCGGAGAGGAGTCCGGCGGGTTCTCGATCCGCGGCCACGTCCGTGAGAAAGACGGCGTCTTGGTGGGACTGCTCGGCGCGGCCGCGACCGCCGCGGAGCCCATCGGCGCCCGCGTGGACCGCCTCATCGGCGAGCACGGCGACATCGTCGCCGACAAGATCAGCCTTGAGTGCCCCGACAGCGAGAAGCGCCGCGTCATCGACGAGCTTGAAGCGACACTTCCCGAGGACGTCGCCGACCGCGAGGTTGCCGACGTGGTGACGCTCGACGGGTTCAAACTCCTGCTCTCGGACGGGTCGTGGCTCTTGGTCCGGCCGTCGGGCACCGAGCCCAAGATGCGCGTCTACGCCGAGGCCGGGAGCCGCGAGCGGGCCGATGCGCTGCTCGACGCGGGCCGGGATCTGGTCGCGCCGCTCATCTGAGGACGCCACGGAGGCGGTCGCGGTCCGAATCCTCCGGGTCGTCCTCCCCCACGCTCTCCGGCGCGTCGATCGCAAACCCCAGCGACTCGTAGAACGGCCGGACGCTCTCGCGGAACCGCGCGACGAGCGGACCGTCGGTCCGTGCCGCGGCTGTCTCCACCAGCGACGCGCCGACCCCCCGCCCCCGACGCGACCGATGGACGGCGATCTGTTCGACCTCGGGTGGGCCCGCTCTCGGATCGCTGAGAACGCAAGCGCCGACCACGCGCTCGTCGCGCCCCGCGGTGTCGCCGTCGGTGGACGCCCGACGCTCCTCACGGCTGTGCCCGCGGACGACCGCCACGAGCACGTCACCGTCTGTGACCCGGCCCCGGGCTCGCCCGCGGTCGAACTCCAGCATCGCGGCGTCGAGCAGCCGGACCACGCTGTCGGCGTCGCCGTCGGTCGCCTCGCGGACGGTGTGGGTCACGACGGGGGGCCGAGAGTTGCGCCCGAGGACCCTCCCTTGATCAATCGGAGCACCCGCACGCGGCCGGCGTCGACGGGTTGGTCCTCGGGCACGGGGCTTCCGTCGACCATCACAGACACCTCGTGGGGCGAGTAGCCGACCGCCCGCGCGAGGTCGGCGTACGTCGCGTCCGCGGCGACGTCGACGTTCCGGGTCTCCTCGCCGACGACTTCGACGGTCACGCGCATACTCTCGTGTGGACGCTACCGGGGTTTCCCGGTTTCGCTCGGTGTCGGTGGCGGCCGACCGTAACCGTCGTCGATGCCTGCCGGACGCAACGCGGGTGGTTTATGACCCGCCGGATCCGTCCTTCCCGTATGAGCGAGGCCGACGCGCCAGCGGACGCCGCGGCAGGGCGGGAGATCTGGATCGAGAAGTACCGCCCGGAGCGTTTCGAGGACATCCACGGCCAGGAGGACATCGTCGCTCGCCTCCAGTCGTACGTCGAACGCGACGACCTGCCCCACCTGCTCTTTGCGGGGCCGGCGGGTACCGGGAAGTGCGTCACCGGAGACACACCCGTCCTCACGAACCGTGGGATCGAGCGTGTCGAATCGGTAGTCGGCGACGTCGACGGGTTCGGCACGCCCGACGACGGAGTAGAGGTACTATCACTCACCGACGCAAACGAGTTCGAGTACGTGGAGCCGTCCCACGTGTTCGGAAAAGAGGCGTCTGAGCTCCGGCGAATCGAGACACGTGACGGAGAGACGATGGAGGTCACGCCGGAGCACAAGCTCCTCGTTCTCACGAAGGACGGGCTCACGTGGAAGGAGGCGGATTCCGTCGGCGATGGGGATCGGATCGCACGACCACGGCGCGTTCCGACGCCCCGCGTTCGTGCCGAATCGGAATCGACGGCGCAGTCCGATGTACGGCTAAATTGGCTCGAAAACGTCGACGACGAACGCATCCGGATTCGTCTCACCGAGGAGTTCGCATCGGAGCTCGGACAGCCGAGTACGACCATCTCTCCCGACAGACTCCGAGCACTGGAGCCCGACACGGAAGCGCTCGAAGCCGGCGTCGAGTCGATCCAGTACGTCAATTCGGTCGGTAGAGAATCACGACCCGTCACGCCGCCGTGGCGACTGACGCCCGAACTGGCCCGGTTCGTCGGCCTCGCTGTCGCGGAAGCACGCATCGATGGGGGACGGATCAAGTTCTACAACACCGACAACGACCTCTGCGACGCGTTCGCCGAAGCGGCCCGATCGCTGTTCGGTCTCGAACCGAAACGCGGGACACAGAAGGATGTACCCTACGTCGCGGTCCGGTCGCAGACGCTCACGCATCTGCTCCGGGAGTCGTTCGATGTCTTCCGGAGCGCGAGCGGCGATCAGGGGATCGGATCGACGCTCGTGTCCGGCGACGACGAAAGCCGCGCCGCATTCGTTCGAGCGATGTTCGATGGGGAGGCGCACGTCTCCGACAACGGGATCATCGAACTGACACAAAAGAACGGAGATCATATCACACTTCTCTCCTATCTCCTCTCGACGTTCGGGATCCCGAGCCGTCGGCAGACGGTCCAGAAGTCGGCGACGAACGGTTCGGGCATCGAGCGTGAGTACCACGTGTTGTACGTGTCCGGCGCTCGGAACCTCCGGCAGTTCGCCGACGAGATCGGGTTCAGTATCGAGCGGAAACGGCGTCGGGTCGAGACACACGCTCGGAAAGAAGCCAATCCCAACCACGACACGATCCCCCGGCAGCGTGCCGCTCGGCAACTGTGCGCGGAACTGAACCTCCCTACCCAGTCGCTGCTGTCGGACACGCTCGATCCGGACAGTCCCGGGCGGAAGGCTCACGAATCGGAGCTCGCAGACGTCGTTGCGGCAGCGACGGACCGTATCGAGGCGGCACAGGAGACGCTCGCGGCGATCGAACAGCTCTCGTCGGAGCTGAAAAGCGCCACTGCGGCCCCGGCCGAGTGGGTTCGCGCCAGAGAACAGTTAGAGCCGATAACGTCCCGACGCGACGTATCCGAGTCGACCGGCGTCCGTAGCGATCGGCTGCTGGAGTACGCCGACGGTCGTCGGACCCCGTACGTGTCGCGGGTGACGACGTTACTTTCCGAACTCGATGGAGAGGAACGCGACACGACAGCTTCAGATGCAGGCCAAACCGCGAATATCGGACGCCTCAACCAGGAACTCTCCGCGTGTGTCGACGCACTAGGGGTCTCGTACGAGCGCGTCGCCGAGGGGACAGACCTACGCGGCACCGACGTGAACCAACTCCTGACGGCGGACGGTCAGGAACTCGATGGGCTCGTCAGGTTCGAGACCGTCGCCGACCGGCTGCGCGAACTGGCCGACGGGATGCTCTCGCTCGACGTGATCGAACGTCTCGATTCGATCTCCCGCGTTGCGGACGCTGATCTGTACTACGACGAGGTGACGAGCGTCGAGACGATCAAGGAGCCGCGGCGCGTCTACGATCTCACGGTCCCGTCCTCGCGGAACTACGTCGCCGGGACGAACCCTACCGTGATGCACAACACGACCTCGGCCACTGCCATCGCCCGTGCGGTCTACGGCGACGACTGGCAGAACAACTTCCTCGAACTCAACGCCTCCGACGAGCGCGGGATCGACGTGGTGCGCGACCGGATCAAGAACTTCGCGCGGTCGTCGTTCGGCGGGTACGACCACCGGGTGATATTCCTCGATGAGGCGGACTCCCTCACGGATGACGCACAGGCAGCACTCCGCCGCACGATGGAGCAGTTCGCGGACAACACCCGCTTTATCTTGTCGTGTAACTACTCCTCGAAGATCATCGACCCGATCCAGTCGCGGTGTGCGGTGTTCCGGTTCTCCCCGCTCGGCGACGACGCGATCGCGGCGCAGGTCGAGGAGATCGCCGACGCGGAGGGGATCGAGGTGACCGAAGACGGTCTCGACGCCCTCGTCTACGCCGCAAGCGGCGACATGCGCCGCGCGATCAACGCCCTCCAGGCCGCGGCCACGACCGGGGAGGTCGTCGACGAGGAGGCGGTGTATCTGATCACCTCCACCGCCCGCCCCGAGGACATCGAGGAGATGGTCGAGGCCGCGATCGACGGCGACTTCGCGGCCGCGCGATCGCAGTTGGAGACGCTGCTCGTCGACACCGGGATGGCCGGGGGCGACATCATCGACCAACTCCACCGGTCGGCGTGGGACTTCGACCTCGACGACCGGACCACCATCCGGCTGATGGAGCGGATCGGCGAGGCCGACTACCGGATCACCGCGGGCGCCAACGAGCGGGTCCAGTTGGAGGCGCTTCTGGCGTCGCTGGCGGCCGAGGAGTAGGTCGGCTCGCGGCCGTTCGCGGAATCCGTGGCGTCGACTGCCAGTGTTCGGGGGAGCGATGGCTGAGCGAAAACCTACCGGGTGGGACTGGAAGGGGCCGCGTTCTCGCTGAGCGAGACGACGCAAGGACCGCAGGCGCGAACGAAGCGAGCGCCGAGGACCGCAGCGAGTCGCAGCCAGCGAGAACGCGGGGGCTTCCGAGGTCCCGACTGATCCGCTCAAGACAGTTTCATCGAAATGTAAATCGTATCGACCCCGGTCCCGGAACTGTTTTACCCGGCCACTGGCCAACTCACGGGCAATGAGTGAGCTCGAAGCGGAGTACCGACTCGACTACTTTGAGGAGGAGGGGTTCCACCGGAAACAGTGTCCGGTGACCGACGTCCACTTCTGGACGCGCGACCCCGACCGCGAGACGTGCGGCGAGCCGCCCGCCGACGACTACTCCTTCATCGACAATCCCGGCTTCGACGAGGCGTACACCTTAGCGGAGATGCGCGAGGCGTTCCTCTCGTTTTTCGAGGCCAACGACCACGAGCGGATCCAGCCGTACCCCGTCGCCGCCAACCGGTGGCGCGACGACGTGTTGCTCACCCAGGCGTCGGTCTACGATTTCCAACCGCTTGTCACCTCCGGGCGGAGCCCGCCACCGGCCAACCCGCTGACTATCTCTCAACCCTGCATCCGGATGCAGGACATCGACAACGTGGGCAAGACCGGTCGGCACACGATGGCGTTCGAGATGATGGCCCACCACGCGTTCAACACCCGCGAGGATGCCGACAACGAGTACGCCTACGAGGGGGAAGTCTACTGGAAGGACCAGACCGTTGAGCTCTGCGATCAGTTCCTCGAGCACATGGGCGCCGACCTGGAGGAAATCACCTACATTGAGGACCCGTGGGTCGGCGGCGGCAACGCCGGCCCCGCCTTCGAGGTGCTCTACCGCGGCGCCGAACTCGCGACACTCGTCTTCATGTCGATGGAGCAGGATCCGGAGGGCAACTACGAAATGAAAGACGGCAACCGGTACTCGCCGATGGACACCTACGTCGTCGACACCGGGTACGGCCTCGAACGCTGGACGTGGGTCTCTCAGGGCACCGCCACCGTCTACGAGGCGATCTACCCCGACGCCATCGAGTTTCTCAAAGACAACGCCGGGGTCACCCTGAGCGAGGAGGAGGAAGACCTCGTCCACCGGGCGGCGAAACTCTCCGGATACCTCGACATCGACGAGGTCGACGACCTGACTGCGGCCCGGGCGGAGGTCGCCGACCAACTCGACGTCGACGCCGACGAACTCACCGAACTCCTCGAGCCGCTCGAGACGATCTACGCCATCGCGGATCACTGTCGGACGCTCGCGTACATGTTCGGCGACGAGATCGTCCCCTCGAACGTCGGCACCGGATACCTCGCGCGGATGGTGCTCCGGCGGACCAAACGCCTCGTCGACGATATCGGCGTCGACGCCCCGCTCGACGAACTCGTGGACATGCAGGCCGAGCGGCTGGGGTACGACAACCGCGACACCATCCGCGACATCGTCCGGACCGAAGAGCGAAAATACCGCGAGACGCTCGAGCGCGGCCGCCGCAAAGTCGAAACGCTGGCCGCGGAGTACGCCGATCGTAACGACCCCATCCCGGTCGACGAACTCATCGAACTGTACGACTCCCACGGTATCCAACCCGGGATGGTCGAAGACATCGCCGGGGAGTATGGGGCAACAGCCACCGTTCCCGACGACTTCTACTCGCTGGTCGCCGACAGACACGCCGGCGCGGACGCAACGGCGGCCGCGGAGGGCCACGACGACCGGCTCACGGACCTCCCGGAGACCGAGAAGCTGTTCTACGACGATCAAGAGCGGACCGAGTTCGAGGCGGTGGTTCTCGACGTCTTCGAGCGCGACGGCGACGAGGGCGCGTACGACGTGGTGCTCGACCAGACCATGTTCTACCCCGAGGGCGGCGGCCAGCCCGCCGACCACGGCACCCTCGCGACCGACGACGCGACCGTTCGGGTGACCGACGTCCAGAAGCACGACGGCGTGGTCGTCCACCGGACCGACGGCGACCCGGGGACCGGGGAGTTCGTTCGCGGCCAACTCGACGTGGAGCGTCGCCGGCGGCTCATGCGCCACCACACCGCGACTCACGTGGTCGGGCTCGCTGCCCGACAGGTCCTCGGCGAGCACGTCCGGCAGGCGGGCGCCCAGAAGGGAACCGACAGCGCGCGGCTCGACATCACCCACTACGAGCGGCTCGAACGCGAGGACGTGACGCGGATCGAAGCCGTCGCAAACGAGATCGTGATGGAGAACACGCCGGTGGAGCAGGCGTGGCCCGACCGCAACGAGGCGGAGGCCGAACACGGGTTCGACCTCTACCAGGGCGGGATTCCGCCGGGAGATCAGATCCGGACGATCACCATCGACGACGATGTCCAAGCCTGCGGCGGCACCCACGTGCACCGGACCGGCGACATCGGCGCGATCAAGCTGCTCTCGACGGAGCCGGTCCAAGACGGGGTCGAGCGGCTGACGTTCGCCGCGGGCGACGCTGCCGTTGAGGCCACCCAGCGCACCGAGGGCGCGCTCTACGACGCCGCAGAGGTCCTCGACGTGACCCCCGAGGACGTGCCCGCGACCGCAGAACGGTTTTTCACCGAGTGGAAGGAGCGCGGCAAGACCATCGACCGGCTGCGGACGGAACTTGCTGAGGCCCGTGCGAGCGCCGACGACGCGATTGATATCGACGGCACGCCTGCGGCGGTGCGCCGACTCGACGCCGACGCCGACGAACTCCGCGCAACCGCGAACGCGTTGGTCGATAACGGAACCATCGCCGTGCTCGGCTCCGGCGCCGGCGGCAGCGCGCAGTTCGTGGTCGGCGTCCCCGACGGCGTCGGCATCAACGCCGGGGAGGTCGTCGGTCGACTCGCGGCGGCGGTCGGCGGCGGGGGCGGCGGTCCGCCGGACTTCGCACAGGGTGGTGGCCCCGACGTCGACACTCTCGACGACGCCCTTGAGTCGGCGCCGGAAGTCTTGCGGGCGGTCCACCGGGCGTAGCCGGGCTTCCGCACCGACAGGCCACGAGCGCGTGGTTTGCGCTACGTCCACCGGGTGGCACCGCCGCGACCAGCACAAAATTTATTCGTAACTGTTGTCCATTTAACGTGTGGACGATGTATCGCGAACCGCCTCCCGGATCGACGGGGCGTCGTCGGTGCTGATCCTGCGCCCGCAGTCGGCCGCGCGAGCGGACACCGCGTGGAGACGGGCGCTCGTCGACGATCCAGAGTCAGTCAAGTTGGTCGGTGTGTGCCTGTCCGACCGCCCGGCGGAGTGGTACAAAGAGTGGCGTGAGGTGCTCGGGACCGAACCCGCGGCAGCGGCGGTGATCACGACGCCGGAACTGGCGGGCGACGACGACCCCGACAGCGTCGAGTTGAAAACCGTCTCGACACCCTCGAACCTCACGGGAATCGGGGTGAAGACCACGCCGTACCTGAACCGGTGGGATGACGCGGTCGCAGTGGTCGACCCCCTAACGGTGTTGTGCCAGTACGCTGACACGCAGGAGGTCTATCAGTTCCTCCACGTGCTGTTGGCGCGGCTCCGGGGCAGCGGCCAGGCGCAGGTCTACGCCGACCCGGTAGTCGATGACGAACGCTCGATCGAACTCCTCAAATCACTCTTCGACGCCGTGGTCGAGTACGATCCCGAGGGAGAGCACAACGGCGACTGGAACGCTCGGCGCCGCCAGTCGTGAGTCGGGTGAAATAACCCGAACCGACGTCTCGAGTGAGGTATGCCGACAGTCACGAACGGCGCCGAGATCTACTACGAGACCGTGGGGACGGGTGAGACGGTCGTATTCGTTGGTGACGCGGGGTACGGCGCGTGGCAGTGGGGGTGGCAACACCCCGCCGTCGCTGGCCCGTACGAAGCCATTGTGACGGACCTCCGGGGAGTCGGTCGCTCCGACCGGGGAGCGACGGTCGACGGTGTCGAGACCCTGGCTGCGGATCTCACAGCAGTACTCGCCGACGCCGGTGCCGACGCTGCCCACTTGGTCGGGGCGGGACTCGGCGGGATGGTGGCGCTCCAAGTCGCGCTTTCGACCTCTCGAGTCGAGAGTCTGACCCTGGTCGGGACCGCCGCGCGCGGCCACGGTCTCGACCTCGGCCCGCTGTGGGGCGACCCCGGCGACCCCGATACACTCGAACGGTCGGTCGCGGCCGGACTCTCCGATGCGTTCCTCGACGCACACCCCGACGCCGTTGAGCGGATGGTGGGGTGGCGGGCCGAGGAGGACGCCCCCCGGCCGGTGTTCGAGGCCCACGCCGCCGCCGTGGCGAGGTTCGACGTGTCCGACCGGCTCTACGAGGTCACCCAACCGACGCTGGTCGTCCACGGCGGCGACGACACGGTCTGGCCCCCCGAACGCGGCGCCGCGCTGGCGGAGGACCTCCCCCGCGGGGAGTTCCACGAGGTGGCCAACGCGGGCCACTTAGTCCACGTCGAGGCGTCGCGTCGGGTCAACGATGACCTGCTCGGGTTCCTCGCGGGGGTGTCATACTGAGAGCACTCAGTACGAGCGGGTCGGGCGTCGCCCGTCGCGTTCGACCGGCAGTCGGCGAGGGGCGGTGGGCCACGGCAGCAATCCGTTGTCAGGGTCGCAAGGAATTTGAGCTCCGGCCCCGTCTCGGGTAGTAATGAGTCGACACGACGACCGGCTCCGGGTGGCGCTCCTCGACGCCTCACACGGCGACACCCACACCCGTCGGAACTTCCGGCGGGAACTCGACGCGGAGCTCGTGGAGTTCGACGTGACCGAGGGCGACCGCCCGGCCGGCTTCGAGTTCGATGGCGTGGTGATCACCGGCTCCCGGGCGTCGGTCTACTGGGACGAGGGGTGGATCGATCCACTGGTCGACTACGTCGCGAGCGCCCACGACCGGGGGATCCCCATTCTCGGCGTCTGTTACGGGCACCAGGTTCTCGCCGCGGCGCTCGACGGCCGCGTTGAGTCGATGGGCGAGTACGAACTCGGCTACCGCGAGGTGACTCGTGTCGGGGACGACGACCTCTTCGAGGGGGTCCCCGAAACGCTCACCGCGTTTATGTCCCACTCCGACGCCGTCACCCAGCTTCCGGCAGGAGCGGAACTGTTGGCGGAGAACGACTACGGGATCCACGCGTTCCGCCGGGGCCGCGCGTGGGGCGTCCAGTTCCACCCGGAGTACGACCGTGAGACGGCCACGACGCTCACGAAACAAAAGGACCTCGACGAGGAACGCATCCGGTCGGTCCTCAACGGCATCACCGCAGAGAACTACGACGCCGCCTGCCGGGCCAAACGGCTCTTCGACAACTTCACGCAGTACGCCCGCCGGGTGCGGGCGGAAGCGACCGCCTGATACGTCGGGATCGTTCCCACCACCCGACCCCGGCTCCGCGCACACCCCGATCTTCTCCGAGTCGAGGTCCGCTGTCACGCCGGGGTCCCGCATCGCCGACACGCCCTCCAGAGGCGCGTCAGCGCTCGTGACTCCGACTCCTCGTCCCGGGGCCGGCCGCCACCCAGGGTACCGGCGTCCGGGTCACCGACCGACGGGATTTTCCACCGCGCCCGAGTACCCGTAGACGATGGGAATCGATCCGAACTTCGATGACAACCGCGAGCGCGTCGGCGAGGAGAACGGTGTCGACGTGTGGGGGCCCGTGGACCCGCCGGAGCAGCTCGGAATCCACGGCGTTCACGTCGCGGTCGACTACGACCTCTGTGTCGCCGACGGCGCGTGCCTACAGAACTGCCCGGTCGACGTGTTCACCTGGGTCGACACCCCTGGCCACCCCGAGTCGGACCGGAAGGTCGAACCCACCTACGAGGACCAGTGTATCGACTGCATGTTGTGTGTCGACATCTGTCCAGTGGACGCGATCGACGTGGACGGCTCCCGGTCGTGAATCGCCTCGGGGTCAACCCCTGGGGCACTCTGCTTGTATACTGTGACCTACCCCGCCCCACTCGCTCCCGCTCGCCCTGCGGCGGTCGGTCACTCCGCGAGGGCGGGGCTGGAGGGGGCTTCCGAGGTCTTCGCTCTCTCGATCTGCCCGATGTCACTCCTAACTGAACAGTACCCGCGCTTCCCTGCCGACCTGCTCGCTTTGCTCGCCGAGGCCGGGGGCCCCGCGCTCCCGACTGCTGAACGCCGGGCTGTCGTGACAGCGCGGAGGACCGGGGGCCGTCTCCACTCGAAGGCGGTTCACGCCGCCTGCTCGGCGGCGAGCGACGGACTCGGCGTGGATATGGTTGACGCCGCGCGGGCTCGTCGCAGTCGGAGACACACCACAGTTCCCCCGGATGCGCTCTCCTCGAACCGGACCGAACCGCCGGATTTCACTACGATCCAGTTGACGAGCCACAGTCCCAGCCCGCTCGCGTGTTCCAGGTTGGTCTCATAGCCCCGGTCGAACGCCGCGAGTTCGCTATCCGGAATCCCCGGACCGTTGTCCGCCACGCGGAGGGTGACGAACTCGTCACCGTCCTGCGGGGGAGTCGTCGAGCCGATGGTGACGTGAGGCGCCTCGGCGTCGTTGTGTTCGACGGCGTTTTCCACCACGTTCATAACCGCGGACTTGACGAGTGGATGGGCGACCGCCGGGAGCGTCGGTGGGAGCGAGACGTCGATATCGGCGTCCGAATACTCCGCGCGGATCTGTTTACAGCAGGTTTCGACGAGCGCGGCGAGATCGACGTCTTCGCGTTCCGCGTCGCTCTTGTAGAACAGCCGCTCGATCTCTCTGGCGTGGTCTCCGAGTTCGACGAGGGTGGCCGCCTGTCGCTCGATGGTGCGGGCGTGCTTGATCGATGCTGTGTCCCCGTCAGCGAGCAGTTCGGCGTGGCCCTGGATGACGTTCGCACTCGTGCGGATGTCGTGCCGGAGCACACGGTTGAGCACAGTAAGGTGCTGGCTCAGCTGGTTGGCCTCCGCTCTGGCAGCGCGCTGGCGGGTGTCGTAGACGCCAACAATAAGCCCGACCAAGCCACCCGCCGACGCCGCAGTGACCACGACGACCATCTGGTCGCTCACGGTTACGCCGCGGGCCTGCTGGGAGAGGATCGTGAGCTCCGCCCCGAGGGACAACACGACGGCTCCGCCGACACACCACGCCGCAACGCGCGGGAACTGCGCGCCGTCGACATCGAGTCGACGGAGTTGGGCGCCGCCCGCCAGGATCCCCACGGCGAACCCGGCCGGGATCAACAGTCCGAGGAAGAGCGCCCGGAGGCTCTCGTCAGCGCTGAGGGCGTGGACAGTATGGAGGCCGAAAAGCCCCAAACCGGTGCCGAAGATACCGCCCAACCCGGCGTACTCCTTCCAAGATCCCGATGCGGACATTTTGCGAACCTGTTACATATCGTAAAAGTCAGGTGATAAAAAAGCGCGCACCGCACTATCAGTTTCGATATTTGTGGTGTCCGACGGGTCCGTGCCGGTGGGCGTTCACAACTCGACCGCCCACAGGGTTCCGCAGACCCGCCCGTCGCTCGTCAGGGTGTCCGTCGGGGAAACTTCCCCGCCCCACTCGCTTCCGCTCGCCCTGCGGCGGCCGGTCACTCCGCGAGGGCGGGGCTGTACCGCACCGATACTGCGCCCGCGGTCCCGTGCGTGGGCGCGGCCCGACTCTCTCTTCGCGTCCTGCCGTCGACGTGAGTGCATTGATGCTGCTTCCCGGTGTGCTCGCGCTTTCCTCAACGCGGGGACGGAATTGCCCCGGCCCCAGCCCCGGCCCCGGCCGCGGTCGCCGGTCCCGGGTACGGGGTGCGTTGGAACCGCACCACGGGAGCCAGTTCACTCGTGTGCGAACGCGCTTTCTCGCCGGCCTGCTCGCTCTGCTCGCTGAGGTCGGGGGCTCCGCGCTCCCGACTGCTGATCTCCTCGACCCGGACCCCCGAGGCCCGGGTCGGTCACCTGAACGACGCGCTGCACGAGGTCTTTCCCGCGGGCGTCGGCCGTCCGGGCGAGCGTGATGTTCGGCGTACATTGCCTCGGGGGTGTCGCCCTCGAACACTGGCGCTTCGAGTTCGCGCTCAACGGCTCCGTTGCGTCGGGTTGTTTCGGCACGGACCCCTGCGAACACCGGTCCAGACCACGCTGCTGTCCTCCAGAGCGGGGAAAACGCCGACCCCGCCCACGCGCATCCCCAAGGGATCCACGCCGGCGTCGTCGGCTGCGCGTTCCAAGGCTGATCCGTTCCCGTCGATCCGATCAGGGTCGACCTCCCCGATAACAAAGAGGGTACGGTGAGCGGTGTCGGGGTCGACGAACCGCAACCCGTCGGGGTCGACGAACCGCAGCCCGTCGGGGTCGACGAACCGCAGCCCGTCGGCGTCGGCAAAGCGGTCCTGCGCGTCCGCGACAGCGTCGACGAGGTGGTCAGGGAGGTCGATGCTGACGAAGACTCGCACGCGGGGTTCTCATACTGTCGGCTATAACTACGTGAAGATTTTCGACACCCCGGGGTGTCGAAATACGTCACGCGACTATAGCCGACAGTATCACTCCGAATCCACCGAACGTTCCAGTGACGCAGTCCTTAACCGTTCCGACGACCAACTTCGGGGTATGACAGACGGCGACGCCGACAACCACGAGTTCTCCTCGGGGCAGGGGTTCGACGCCGAGTACGAGGAGTTCACGCTCGATCCGCCGGAGTTGAAGGTGGATCCGGCGACGGTCGACCCCGTCGACACCCGGGTCGTCACCGACGAACTCGACCGGCGGAACATCGCGTCCGACCAGGTCGATGTCGAACAGCTCATGGACGTCGGGCTGTCGTACATGCAGATCAACCGGTTCGAGGAGGCCACCGGCACCTTCGAGCGCGCCGCGCAGTTCGCCGACGAGGACTCCCTCGAAGCTCAGGAGGCGTGGGTGAACAATGGTGCCGCGCACGCCGAACTCGAGGAGTGGGACGACGCGATCGGCGCCTACCGGGAGGCGCTCCGGATCGACGACGACTCCGAGCACGCCGCCTCCGCGGAGACCAACCTGGCGTACGCACTGTGGAACGCCGGCGAGACCGAGTCGGCGCTGCGGCACGCCGAGCGCGCGGTCGAGATCGACCCGCGGTTCGCCCAGGCGTGGTACAACCGCGGGTTCTTCCTCCGGGAGCGCGGGCTGAACGACGAAGCGGTCAACGCCTTCGACAACGCGATCCGGCTGGGGATGCAGACCGCAGACGTGTTAGAAGAGAAAGCCGCCGCCTTGGAGGAGCTCGGGGAGGACGAGCAGGCCGAAGAGGTCGCAGCACGGGCCGAAGACATCCGTCAGGAACGCGAGCAGGAACTGCTCGAACAGCGGGACCAGTGAGGTGACGCGGATGCTCCTCCGCGAGCGGCAGACCGCCGAGGGGCTGCTCGTGTCGGTCTGCGACGCGGCGTGCCTGGGCGAGACCTACGAGGAGGGCGAGGTGTCCCTGAACGTGACCGAAGCGTTCTACGGCGGGGACGACGCCGAAGCGGTGGGCGACGACGCGGTCGTCGAGAGCTTGGCGCGGGCCAGCGTCGCCAACATCGTTGGCGAGGCGTCCGTCGCCGTCGCGATCGACGCCGGGGTCGTCGACGAGACACGCGTTCTCTCGATCGAGGGGACGCCGCACGCACAGCTCGTTCGGATGTGAGGCTCGCGCGGCTCGGGACCCGGAGTCGGCACGCGACGGACTGGATCGACCGAAGCCGTGTTAGTCCTGGGGCCCGTATCGGAGCGTAATGGGAACGCAGGAAACGTATCCGATCGACGTCGGCGCAATCCGCGAGGACTTCCCGATCCTGGACCGGATGGTCGGCGGCGACATCGAGACGCCTGGTGAGGGAGAGGGCGACACGCAGCCGCTTGTGTACCTCGACAACGCCGCCACCAGCCACACCCCGGAGCCGGTTGTCGACAGCATAGCCGACTACTACCGCGGGTATAACTCCAACGTCCACCGCGGAATCCACCACCTGAGCCAGGAGGCCTCCGTGGCCTACGAGGCGGCTCACGACCGCGTCGCGGAGTTCATTGGCGCGTCGGGCCGCGAGGAGGTGGTGTTCACCAAGAACACCACCGAGGCCATGAACCTCGTGGCGTACGCGTGGGGGCTCGCCGAACTCGGCCCCGGCGACACGGTCGTCCTGACCGAGATGGAACACCACGCCTCGCTTGTGACCTGGCAGCAGATCGCCAAGCGAACGGGCGCCGACATCGAGTTCATCCGCGTCGATGACGAGGGCCGGCTGGACATGGACCACGCCGCGGCGCTGATCGACGACTCGACCGAGATGGTGTCCGTGGTCCACGTCTCCAACGTCCTCGGGACCATCACGCCCGCTGCGGAGCTGGCGGAGATGGCGCACGCCCACGACGCGTACATCTTCGTCGACGGTGCGCAGTCGGCGCCGACCCGGCCAGTCGACGTCGAGGCAATCGACGCCGACTTCTTCGCCTTTTCGGGACACAAGATGCTCGGCCCGACCGGGATCGGCGTGCTCTACGGGAAAGAACACCTCCTTGAGGCGATGGACCCCTACCTCTACGGCGGGGAGATGATCCGAAGTGTCACCTACGAGGACTCCACGTGGGAGGACCTCCCGTGGAAGTTCGAGGCCGGCACACCCGTGATCGCTCAGGGGATCGCGCTCCACGCCGCAATCGATTACCTCGACGACATCGGGATGCAGAACGTGCGGGCCCACGAAGACCACTTGGCGGAGTACGCTTACAACCGGCTGGCGGGGTTCGACGACGTGGAGGTCTACGGCCCGCCGGGCGACGAGCGCGGCGGCTTGGTCGCGTTCAATCTGGCGGGCGTCCACGCCCACGACCTCTCCAGCATCCTCAACGACCACGGGGTCGCGATCCGCGCGGGCGACCACTGCACCCAGCCGCTGCACGACAAACTCGGCGTCCCGGCGTCGACGCGGGCGTCGTTCTACATCTACAACACTCGCGAGGAGATCGACGCCTTGGTTGACGCCGTCGACGACGCCCGGCAGTTGTTCGCGTAGCCCGGCGGTGGCCGGTCACCACCGAGGCGATGCTGCGGGACACACACCGCCGTTGCACCGGGGCGGGTGTGCCGGCTTCGGAGGCTTCCACTCGGGTTTCACCTACCGGTATACGTTTGCCGAGTCGGTTCTATGGCCGCGGTATGACCGACGACGACGACCTCGGAGCGGAGGTCCGAAAGCTCCGTTCGGAGGTCGACGCCCTCCAGCATCGCGTCGGGCGGCTCGAATCGAGGCTGGACGGCGAAACGCCGTTCGAAGGGCACAGACCAGGCGAGAGCGACTCCGTCGACGCGCGTTCCGGTGCGGGCGATACACCCGCCGCCGCCGCCGACCACGACCGAAACTGGGAGCGGGACATCGGAACCAAGTGGCTGGGTCGTGTCGGCAGCGTCGCGCTCGTGTTCGGCGCCGTCTTCTTCATCCGGGTGGCGATCGAAGCCGGAATCCTCGGCCCGCTCGGCCGGGTCGCCGCGGGGGCTGCAGGCGGCACCGCACTACTCGCCGGCGGGCGGTACGCTGCGCGCCACCGTGGATACAAGCGGTGGGGACGCGTCACCGCCGGCACCGGGCTCGCGATCGCTTTTTTCAGCGTCTATGCGGCCTACGGGTTCGAGTCCTACCGGACTGCGATCGGGACGCCGCTGTGGGGCGTTCTCCTGGCACTGACCGTCCTCGTTGGAGCCACCGTTGTCGTGTCCGTGTTCGACAGCGATCCGCTGGTGGCCGGCGAGGCGTTCCTGCTGGGGTATGTGACTGCGTACCTCGGGCTCGACGCCGGGAGCTTCGTTGTGACGCCCGCGTATGCACTCCTGCTCGCCGTCGGGTTGGTGGGTATCGCCGGGATCCGGCCGTGGGGCCGGCACGTGACCGCAAGCGTCCCCCTGACGTACGGACTCGTCGTCGCGTGGGCCGCCGATCTCGATCCGGGGTGGGGGGCCGTGGCCGGTGTCACCCTCGCCGGCTTCGCGACCTACATCGCGGGGCGCGTCGTACTCGGACGGAACAGCCGGACTGACGCGTGGACCCACCGCCTGCAACAGGCGTTGACACCCCTCAACGCGGCGTTCGCAGCACCACTGCTGGAGTGGACCACTCGTGAGTGGCTCCCGGAGCTACCGGTGGAGGGAGTCGCCGTCGCGGTGATCGCGGTCGCGCTCGCCGGGGTCTACGCCGCGACGAGTCACCGGTCCACCGCCCGGGACGACGCGGCCGGGACAGCCGCGGTCGTGCTCTTCGGTGTCAGCGTGGTGGTGGCTGCGGGAACATTCAGTGCAACCGTCGGACTGCTCGCGATCACCTGTGGCGCGGTCGCAGCCACGTGGTACGGCGCCGGTGACCCGCCCCGGAGGGGCGCACACCTCGTTGCGGCCGGGACCGCCGGCAAACTCCTCGCCGTCGACGCGGGAGCGTTGCCCGGACTCACCCTCGCGGACCCGCTTGCAACCGCGACCGGGCGGCCAGCCGCGTTTCTCCTCGTAATCACGGTGTTCTACGGCCTCGCGTGGTGGTTCCGGGGTGACACGCTCGCGGTTCCGCGGCGGGACGACAGCGTCGGACTGGCGGTCCCGTATCTCCTGGCCGCGACCACACTCACCGTCGTCGGGCTCGGGCTCGAACTGTCCGGGTTCGGGCTGTCGGTCGCGTGGGCGGCGTTCGGCGCAGCGCTCCTTGGGGGCGGCCTCCGGAGCGAAACGCGCGCGTTCCGGCTCCAGGGCGTGGCCGTGTTCGGCGTGACGACGGCTAAGGCGTTCCTGTTCGACACCCAGGGGCTCGACCCGGTCGCCCGGACCATCTCGTTTCTGGTCCTCGGGAGTTCTCTCCTGGCGGCGTCGTACGCGTACGCCCGCCGGCAGGGCGACCGTCCGCTTGACCGCCTCAGGGAGGTCTGAGAACGTGGGCTACGGCTAGTCGCCGGGGTTCTCGAACCGGAGTTCGACCGCGCGATCGGGGGCGTCGTCCCTTTCGGGAGCGCCGACCGCGTCCGGGTGGGCCGCGAACGCGTCGCGCAACCGATCGTATGTGTTGTCGAGCGCCTCCACGATCACGCTGGTGTCGCCGATCGTGGCCATGAAGTTCGTGTCTCCGCGCCACCGCGGCACCAGGTGGGTGTGGACGTGATCGTCGATTGATCCGCCGGCAGCGTCGCCGCCGAGGTTCTCGCCGGCGTTGATTCCGTCGGGGCCGAGGCCGTCGTGGAGCGCGCCGATCGTCGCGACCTTCACCCGGGCGTGATCCAGGAGTTCGGCGGCCGAAAGCGTCCTCCACTCGCCGGTGTGGCGTCGTGGAATCACCATCGCGTGGCCGGGATTGTACGGGTAGTTGTTCAGGATGACAAAGGAGTGTTCGCTCCGGGCGACGATTCGGCTCTCCCGATCCGCGTCGCGGTCGGGCAACACGCAGAACGGACAGCCGTCGATGTCGTCCGCGTCGGGGTCGCGTTCGACCCACTCGATCCGCCAGGGTGCGAAGATCTGGTCCATCCGACTCACGCGGTCAGGATCTCACACCCGTCGCTGGTGATCACCACGGTGTGTTCGGCCTGGGTCACGAGTTCGCCGTCGGTTTCCTTCAGCACGGGGTAGCCGTGGAGGACGCCCCGCTGTTCCAGCCGCCGGACCGCCATCTCCGCGCGCGGGGAGTCGAGCCACCGGGTCGCAAAGGGCAGCGTCCGGTACTCTTCGGTCACCTGTTCGAGGACCTGCCTCGCCGTGCGGTTCCGGACCGACCGGTCGGCTTCGAGGCTGTAGATCTCCTCTTTCGATCCCTCGGAGACCTTCCCACGGCCGGTGGTTGCGAACGGTTCGATCGCGACCACGTCGCCGACCTCCAACTCAACGCCGCGGTCGGTGCCGCGGTTCGGAACGGTCGGCCCGGTGTGGGCGTCCCACCGAGCGACGCCGTGGCCCGAGAGGTTCAGCACGGGGGTGTAACCGTAGCCGCGGATCACGTCCTCAACTGCGGCACCGATGTCGCCGGTCTCAACACCCGGACCGACCACGTCGAGGGCGGCGTCGAGCGCTTCCTCGGCGGCCTCGGCGAGTTCCGATTCGCCTGCGAGGTCGACCGTCACCGCGGCGTCGGCGATGTAGCCGTCGACGTGGACGCCGCAGTCGAGACAGACGACCTCCTCGCCGAACTCGGTGTCGTCGTCGGCAGCGGGGGTGGCGTGGGACGCTTCCTCGTCGATGCTGATGTTCGCGGGGAAGGCGCAGCCGTCCGCCTCCTTGTTGATCCGCTCCTCGGCGAACTCCGCGACGTCGAGGTGGGACGCGCCGGGTTCGATCAGCTCTGCGGCGTCGTCTAACACCCCCCGGAGTACGGTGCCGGCCTGCCTGTACTTCTCCAACGTCTCGTCGTCGAGCGATCCATAACTCATACGCGTAGCATCGGCCGAACGACCCAAAGAGGTTCCGAAGGCAGTGGTGGTGTGTCCGCAACTACTCGCCGATCGACCCGACCAACTCCCGGAGGTAGTCGATCTCCTCCTCGAAGATGCCGTGGCCGCGGCCGTGGTACTCGTCGAACCGCACGTCGGCGCCGAGTCGCTCGAAGACCGCGACGGTCTCCTCCGCGCGCGACACCGGGATGTGGGGGTCGTCGTCGCTGACACCCAGGAAGAACGGCAGCCCGTCGGCGTCGCCGCCGTGGTCGAACTCCGTCCCCTCCGCGCCGATCAACCCGCCAGACAGCAACACTAACCCGGCGTACTGCTGCGGGTCGCGCGCCACGAACTCCGAGGCCAGACACGCCCCCTGAGAGAACCCCACGAGGAGCACCTTCTCGGCCGGGAGCCCGCCGGAGCGGGCGTGTTCGACCGCCCGCCCGACGTGCGCGAGCGCCGAGTCCAGATGCGGCTGGTTCTGCTCGACCGGGGCGAGAAACGAGTTGGGGTACCAGGTGCCGCGCTGGGCCTGCGGCGCTGCGTAGTGGAGCCCTTCCCGTCCGAACTCCCGGGCGAACTGGAGCATCCCATCGGCGCGCGCGCCGCGACCGTGGACCAGTACGACTGCCGCGTCGGCGTCCGCGACATCGGTGCCGGCCGTCCGGATCGGTTGGCCGCTGTGGGGACCGTCGGCGTGGCTCATCCGGCCACCTCTCCCTCCGCGAGCACCCCGGGAGTTCCGCCCGGTTCCTCCCGGCACGACCCCGGCGGCGCACCCCCCACGGGAACGGACGCGAGCGCGGCGTCCGACTCGTCAACCCGGGTTCGATCGCATCTGTGGTGCGTTGTCGTGTCGTCGATGCCGACTCTCCCCGTGATGCCCTCCGGTCCGAGGCCGTTCGTGTCGAACCGACGGTTCTCCTGTGGGTCGCTCGCGGCGGCCGTGGCGTGGTGTGGTCCATCCGTGTCCATTGTGCTGTCTCCGAGCGCAGTGCCGGTATCGCTCTGTTACCTGCTATACCACCGAAAGGGTTTGTACCTTCGCGGACGAACGCGACACCAAGTGACATCCGTGCCTCCCGACTCACACCCGACCGGCGACGAACCCTGCCTGGTCATCGACTCGCTGGAACAGATCGGCTCCCAGTGGCGGCTGATTGTGCTCCACGATCTCCAGGGGGGCGAAAAGCGGTTCAACGAGCTCAGACGCTCCACCGACGCCAGTTCCCGGACGCTCTCGCGGGTGCTTGACGACCTCCAAGAGTTGGGGTTCGTGAACCGCCGGCTCGAGGAGGACGCGCCGGTCGCGACGTTCTACTCGCTGACCCCCAAGGGGCGCTCGCTGTGCCCGGTGTTCGACGAGATCGAGGCGTGGGCCGACCAGTGGCTCCACGCCACGCCGACCGGCGAGGACCCGGCGGCCGTCGCGGCGGACGGCGGGGACTCCGAGGCGGGGTCCGAACCGGCCGAGTGAGTCGATCCAAAGCGGCATACACGCTGCCGCTCGGCTTCGGGATTCCGACGAGCGACACGTAGCGAGCGGACCGCGTCGCCACCGACGCCTCCGAGTTACCGGGGCCCGTTCCGGACGTATCATTTTTATGTTAATTGTCTGACGGTGATTTATAGTTCTGCCCCGCAGAACGGAGTGTATGAGCAGTAAGACCCCCGATTCGAACTCCGACGCCGAACAGGATCAGTCCGCCGACGCCGAACAGGATCAGTCCGCCGACGCCGAACAGGATCAGTCCGCCGACGCCGAACAGGATCAGTCCGCCGACGCCGAACAGGATCAGTCCGCCGACGAGACCCCGGAGGCGAACCCGCTCCAGATCGCGCTGCCGGACGGGAGCGCGAGCGTCTCCGACGCGATCGTCACACACAGGGAGATGCTGCGCGCCCCGCAGGAACACGGACTGGCGACCGAGCAGGACGTCACCCACCTCTCTGAGGCGATCGAGTCGCTCTCCGCGAACATCTCTGAGACCAACCAGGAACACGACGAGAGCCGGTCACAGATCGACAAGCTTCAGGACGTTGTGGAACAACAGCGCGGGCAGATTGACGAGCTTCAGGACGTTGTGGAACAACAGCGCGGGCAGATCGACGACCTCCAGAGCGTCGTAGAACGACAGCACGGACAGATCGACGAACTTCAGTCGATGGTCTCTTCGCTCGCGGGCATTCTTGGAACCGAGACGGAGTGGGACACCTTCGACGAGGAGTAGCCGGGCCGGCTTCCGGTATCGACCACCGTGGCACCTACTCGTCGCCGACCAGTCGCTCGAGTTGCTCCGGGGGGACGGCGCCGCGAGCGGCGTAGCCGTCTGCGACGAACGTCGGCACGCCCGTGACCCCCTCCGATTGGGCATCCCGGAACTGCTCGCGGAGCGCAGCCCGGCGCCCATCGTCAGCGAGGGCGTCCCGGACGATACCGGGATCGACGCCGGCGTCCTCTGCGAGTTCGATCAGTACGTCCCCGTCGCCGATGTCGCGGCCGTCGTGCCACAGCGCCTCGAACACGGCTTCGTCGAACTCAAGCCACGCGTCGTAGTCGCACGCGTCGCGGACGGCGACGGAGACGAGTTGTGCGGGCAGCGAGTCCACCTCCGTCGCGAGGTCGAGTTCCATTTCGTCGGCGCCGTACTCCTCGCGAAGGCGCCGGACGTTCTGTTTCGCCTGCTCGAAGTACGCTTCGTCTTTCCCGTCGTCGGCGTCGTGATCGATTGACCCGTCGGGGTTGCGCTTGCCCGACCGGAGGTCGAACGGCCGCCAGTCGATCTGCAGTGGGTCGTCGCGCCCGGAGTTGTAGGTTTCGAGCGACTGCCGGCCCAGGTAACAGAACGGGCAGACGTAGTCGGAGTAGACGGTGATCGTCCCCGTCGCGTCGGTCTCGGCGGCCGTGTCGGGTGCGTCGCTCATCGCGTTCTCGTAGGTCCCCCGCGCACAAGAACCCCGGCCGTTCGTGAGCGTCGCGGTCACAACTGCAGACCGCGGCGGGGCGCTCGGCGAAGTGACCGTCCGGGACCCACCACACCGAGGTTCACATCCCGTCGGCGGTCGAGGGCCCGTGGGTCGCAGTCCGTGACCCACACAAACAACCGCACCGGCGGTGCCCCGCGTTCTCCCGCTCCGGCCGTCGGCACGGTCACGCGATTTCGCCACTCCTCCGGCAGCATTTGCCGGGCGCGGCGGTAACGGCACTGATTTACGGCCGGTGCGGAAAATGGCGGGTGTTTATGAGCTACGATCAGGTCACGGTCCCCGACAAGGGATCGAAGATCACACTCGCCGATCCGAAGACCGGTGAGCTGGACGTTCCCGACACGCCCATCATCCCGATCATCCACGGGGACGGGATCGGGACCGACGTCGGGCCCGCCGCACAGCAGGTGCTGGACGCCGCCGCGGAGGCGACCGGACGCTCCGTCGCGTGGATGCGGCTCTACGCCGGTAGTTCCGCCCGCGAGACGTACGGTGAGAACCTCCCCGACGACACCGTCAACGCGATCCGGGAGCACCGCGCCGCGATCAAGGGCCCGCTCACGACGCCAGTCGGCTCCGGCTTCCGCTCGTTGAACGTTGCGCTCAGACAGAAACTCGACCTCTATGCCAACGTCCGGCCCACCTACTACCTCGACGGCGTCCCCTCGCCAGTAAAGAACCCAGAGGAGATGAACATGGTCACCTTCCGGGAGAACACCGAAGACGTCTACGCCGGCATTGAGTGGGAGGCCGGAACCGACGGCGTCGAGGAAGTGAAGTCGTTCATCGAAGACGATATGGGATACAACGAGATGCTCCACGACGGCCCCATCGGAATCGGGATCAAGCCGATCACGGAGTTCGGCACCAAACGGCTGGTTCGGCAGGCCATCGACTACGCGCTCGCAAACGACCGCGACACGGTGACGCTGGTCCACAAGGGAAACATCATGAAGTTCACCGAGGGCGCGTTCCGCGACTGGGGCTACGAACTCGTCGAGGAGGAGTACGACGACGTGGCGATCACCGAGGACGAACTCTGGGAGGAGTACGACGGCGAGGCCCCCGACGATATGCTGGTCGTCAACGACCGGATCGCGGACAACATGCTCCAGCAGCTTCTCACCCGAACCGACGAGTATGAGGTTATCGCGACCATGAACCTCAACGGCGATTACATGTCCGACGCCGCCGGCGCCCAGATCGGCGGCCTCGGCATCGCGCCCGGCGCCAACTTCGGCGACGGACTGTGTCTCGCGGAGCCGGTCCACGGATCCGCACCCAAATACGCCGGTGAGGACAAGGTCAACCCCACCGCCATGATCCTGTCCGGGCGGCTGCTCTTCGAGTACCTCGGGTGGGACGACGCCGGCGCCTTGGTCCGCGACGCTGTCGAAGACGCCATCGCATCCGGGGAGGTAACCTACGACCTCCACCGCCAGATCGAGGGCGGCACGAAACTGTCGACTTCGGAGTTCGCCGACGCGATCGTCGAGCGGATCCACGACCTGGCCTGAGCGGAGCCACGCCGGCGACGACCGACCCTGTCCGCTTTTCTGCGTGCCCGAACGGGGACGCGTATGGAGTTTCCCGACGCCGAGACCGTTGACGCCACCCTCCCCGAAGTGACGTTTCCGACGTTCGCGCGGGTGTCGTACGACCCCGAGACCCCCGAGATCGACGACGTCCGCGCAGCGACCCACGATGCGGTCGCGTCGCTGCCGCTCTCGGAAGTCCCCGCGGGCGGCACCGTCGCAGTGGGCCTCGGGAGCCGCGGCATTCACGATATCAAGCCGATCGCGGAGACGGTGATCACGGACCTGTCGGCCGCGGGGTACGACCCCGTAGTCGTCCCGGCGATGGGGAGCCACGGCGGGTCGACGGCCGCGGGCCAGCGCCGGACGCTCGCGGCGCTCGGGCTGACCGAGGACGCGCTGGGGTGTCCGGTTGACGCGCGGATGGACGCCGAGGCGGTCGGGACGACCGACCGTGGCCACGGGGTGCCGGTCGCGACCGCCGCTCTGGAAGCCGACGGGATCGTGGTCGTCAACCGGGTGAAACCCCACACCAACTTCTCCGGGCGGGTTGAAAGCGGGGTCTCGAAGATGCTCACCGTCGGACTCGGGAAGCGCGCCGGCGCGCGATCGTTCCACGAGGCCGCACTGACCCACGGCTACGTCGACACCATCGAGCGCGCGCTCGGTGTCGTCCGTGACAACGCACCCGTGATCGGCGGTGTCGCGGTCGTAGAGAACGTCCGCGACCGGACGGCGCACGTCGAAGGGATCCCCGCCGTCGACCTCCCCGACGCAGAGGCAGCCCTCCTGGAGCGGGCGACGGAGTACCTGCCGACGCTGCCGTTCGACGACCTTGACGCGCTCGTGGTTGAGCAGATCGGCAAGGACGTGTCTGGGTCGGGGATGGACACGAACGTGATCGGGCGGTACGGCGTTGTGAACGCCGCTGATCCTCCGACACCCGACATCGACCGGATCATCGCGCTCGGGCTGACCGACGCGACTCACGGCAACGGCCACGGCATCGGGCTGGCGGACGTGACAACTGCCGAGGTCGCCGCGGAGTTGGATCTCGACCAGATGTACACCAACGCCCTAACCAGCGGGTCGCTGTCGCGGTCGTCGATCCCGGTCGTGCTCCCGTCCGACAGGCACGCACTCCGAGCCGCGGTCGCGACTGCCGGGGACTACGACCCGGACGAAGCGCGGATCGCGTGGGCCCGCGACACGGCTCACCTATCGTCGTTCCGCGTTTCGGAGGCGCTCCTCGGCGAGGTCGACGACGCCGTGACCGTCGAGCGTTACGAGCGGCTGACGTTCGACGGCGGCGACGCGAGGTTCGCTCCGGTCGGGGAGTAGTTACCGCCACCTGTTTCGGGCCGAAGGTTCAAACCGGACGCCGCGGAATGGAGGCGTATGTACGCTGTCGTCGGCTGTTCCGAGTGCGACCACCTCTGGCTGCTCTCGGACCCCCGGACCGCCGAGACGGCCACGTGCCCGCGGTGCGGCCGGACCCACCGGACGAAGAAGCTCCGCCGGCTCGCCGAAGACGAGGACCGCCAGGCCGTCCGCCAGGCCCGCGCGGCGCTGCTCGCGAAGCGCGGCGGCAACAGCGAGGCGTTCGCCGACACCGCCCACGTCGCGGCGATGGAGTCGGAGATCGGCGACAGCGGTGTCGACGACCGGGAGTACCTCGAAGGGTCGGGGCTGGACGCCGACGCGGTCGCGGCCGCCGGCGAGCGGGCGTCGTCGCGGTCGACCTCCCGAAGCCGAGACGAGGTCGTCCGGGACGCCATCCGGGAGCAGGACGCCCCGACGGCGGGTGACATCGCCGCGTACGCCGAGTCCCACGGCGTTCCGGGGGAGAAAGCGCGGGAACTGCTGGAGACGCTCGCCCGGCGCGGGGACGTCTCCGAGTCGAACGGTTCGTACCGACTGGTATGAGCGGCACACCGTCGTTCGGGTCGGATGTGGTGGGGTGGATCGCCCGCGGGTCCACCGCCGCCTGCTTCGTGGGCGGGGCGTGGCTCGCGGTGACCGGCCGGCTGGTGATCGCGGGGGTCGCGTTCCTCGCGGCCCACACCCTGCTCGGCGGCGCGGCGGTGGTCCAGGGGCAGCGCCGGCGCGGGGCAGGGCTGTCGCTGTTGGGACTGGGGTGGCTCGCGATGTCGGTCGGGATCGCGGCCGAAAGCGGAGGCGAGGTCGGACTGCCGGCGACGCCGTTGCTCGCCCTCGGCGCCGGCCTGGTCGGAGTCGGTGCGCTCCTCACCACGGGCGGTATCAGCGTCGCCTCGAGCGAGTAGTCGCCTGCGACCGTTACCGCCCCAACTCGGCGTGAGCGCTGGAGAGGTGCCGCGACGCCAGCGCCGACAGCAGGGAGAGTTCGCCGGCGAGCGCGCCCGCTGCGATGTACTCCGCGAACGCGTCGGCGTTCGACCCTGCGGGGTCGCCGCCGCCGCGGATCCCCAAGACGTCGAGCGCTTCGGCCTGCGTCGGGAGCTTCGTCCCCCCGCCGACGGTGCCGACCTCCAGCGACGACAGCGACACCGACACGTAGAGGTCGCCGTCCGACCCGCTCCCGCGGACCTCCGCGGTGGTGATCGCGTTCGCGCCCTCGACCACCTGGGCCTCGTCCTGGCCGGTCGCGAGGAACATCGCCGCGACCACGTTCGCGACGTGGGCGTTGAACCCGAGGCTCCCCGCCTTCGCCGACCCGATCAGGTTCTTGCGGGTGTTTAGCTCCGCGATCGCCTCGGGGGTGGTGTGGAGCCGCTCTGTGACGACCTCCCGGGGGACGGCGACGTCCGCGGTCACGCTCCGCCCCCGACCCTCGACCGCGTTGATCGCGGCGGGTTTTTTGTCCGTACAGAGGTTCCCTGACAGCGCCACCAGCGACGCATCGGTTTCGGCCTCGATCACGTCACAGGCGGCCCCGGTCGCGATCGTGGCCATGTTCATCCCCATGGCGTCTTTGGTGTCGTAGCGGAACCGGAGGTAGACGGAGTTCCCGACGACGTACGGGGTTACGTCAAGGAGTTCGCCGTGGGTCGTGGTTTCGGCGGCCGCCTCCCGTAGCCGGTCGACGTTGTCGCGCACCCACTCGACGAGGGCCTCGGCCTCAACCACGTCTGTGACCCGGAACACCGGCGCGCGGGTCATCCCGGATTTGGTGACGCGAACGTTGGCCCCGCCAGCGGCGTTGACCACCGAACACCCGCGGTTGACGCTCGCCAGCAGCGCGCCCTCGGTCGTCGCAAGCGGGAGGTACGCCTCCCCCTCGGCCGCGCCGCCGTCGACCGCCACGGGGCCGGCGACCCCCATCGGAACCTGGACCGCGCCGATCATGTTCTCGATGTTGGGTTCGGCGGCGGCCGCGGGGAAGCCGTAGTCGCCGACGGAGTCCAGCGACGCGTCGGTCTCGGATTCGACCAGCTGGCGGCGTGCCGCGGCGGCGACGTCGGGATCGGCGTGATCGTCCAATTCGTGGAGTCGGAGCTCCCCTTCGCGGACGCGGGCGGCGAGGTCTACGGCGTCTGTCATACGCGCCCGTTCCGGGGCGGGCGCCTAACGGTTTCCGGTCGATGCTTTTCGAATAGAAGTAGAGAACGTTCGAGAACGGCGGGGAGACGACGCCAGAAGCCCCCGCGGTCTCGCAACCCGTTCCTGGACACGACTCCCAGTCGCGCGACGAGGACGGATCCGGAAGTCGGGCGGAAGGGAAACCTACTCGGCGCCCGGCGCGGAGACACAGGTATGACCGCCGCCTTCTTCGATCGTCTCGGCGACCGGATCGACCGGATCGACAGCGTCGTCTCGGTTGGGCTCGACGCCGACCCGTCACGGATTCCGGAGCACCTCCACGGCGCGGACCTCCCGCGGTGGGCGTTCAACCGTCGGATCATCGACGCGACTCACGAGTACGCCGCCTGCTACAAGCCGAACGCGGCGTTCTACGAGACCAGTGACGGATGGCGCGCGCTCCGGGAGACGATCGCGTACGCTCACGGGAAGGACGTCCCAGTCCTGCTCGACGCCAAGCGTGCTGACATCGGGAACACCACCCGACAGTACGCCGAACTTCTCGACCACGCCGACGCGATCACGGTCAACCCCTACCTGGGGCGGGACTCGTTGCAGCCGTTTCTGGACCGTCCCGACAAGGGCGTGTTCGTGCTCTGTCGGACCTCCAACTCCGGCGGCGCCGACCTCCAGGACCTGGACCTCGCCTCGGGGGAGCCGGTCTACGAGCGGGTCGCCGCGTTGGCGGACCTCTGGAACGAACACGGCAACGTCGGGTTAGTGGTCGGCGCGACCGCACCCGAGGAGTTGGCCGACCTCCGCGAGCAGGTGCCCGACCTACCGTTCCTGGTGCCGGGCGTGGGTGCGCAGGGCGGTGACGCCGAGGCCGCGGTCGCGTACGGCCTGGCCGACGGCGTCGGGGTGGTGAACTCCTCGCGAGGAATCATCTTCGCGGGCGAGGACCGCGGCGAGGACTTCGCGGGGGCGGCGGGCGAAGCGGCGAAACGACTCCGGAACCGGTTGAACACCTACCGCGCCGATTGAATCCGGACGACGGGGACTCCGAAGCACTCCCCGGCGTCGCTACCGGAACTCGGGGACGTCGTCGCCGGCGGGCTGGGCGAACACGTCTTCGGTCCCGTCCGGGTCAGCACAGTGGACGCAGACGCCGCGGTCCTGCTCGAAGTGCACCGGACACACCGCCGCGCCGCACTGGTGACAGGTGTACTCGGCCTCTCGACTTTCGCACACCTGACAGAGGCCCGTGACGCTCATACCCGTGGGTACGACCCCCACACACTTCATTGGCAGGGGCCGAGCGAAACGCCCAAACCTGTGGCCCCTTCGACCTGCTCGCGGCGTCTCCCCGAGCAAACCTCTTTGTCCCGGCGACCCCACGTCGGAGTATGAGCATCGAACTGTACGCGCTCGACGGCTGTCCGTACTGCGAGGCGGTCCACGACGCCCTCTCGGAACACGGAATCGGGTACGAGACCACCTGGGTCGAAGGACTCCACTCCGAACGCGACGGGGTCAAGCGCGTGAGCGGCCAGCGCGCGGTCCCCGTGCTGATCGACGGCGACAACGGCGTGACGATGTCCGAGAGCGAAAACATCCTGACGTACGTCGAGCGTACGCTCGCGGACCGATGAAGATCTACACCGGCCGCGGCGACGAGGGGATGACAGACCTCCGGGACATGTCCCGAGTGTCGAAGACGAGTGCCCGGATTGAAGCGTACGGGACCGTCGACGAGGCGAACGCGTTGATCGGGACCGCGCGCCCGACGGGCTACAACGACGTCGACGACACGCTGGAATCGATCCAGAACCAGCTCCACATCGTCCAGGCCGACTTCGCGAACCCGGACCCGGACGAGGACGACCCGGAACTGACGACGGCCCACGTCGAGACCATAGAAGACGCGATCGACGAGGCCGAGGCGGAGCTCGACCCGCTCACGTCGTTCATCCTCCCCGGCGGCAGCGACGCGGGTGCGACCCTCCACCACGCCCGCGCGGTGGCCCGTCGAGCGGAGCGCCGCGCGGTCGCACTGGCGGCCGACGAACCCGTGAACGGGGAGGCGATCCGCTATCTCAACCGGCTCTCGGACGGGCTGTTCGTGTTCGCGCGGCTGGTGAACGCCCGCGACGGGGTGCCCGAGGAGTCGCCGACGTACTGATACTGATTCCTCTCGTCTCTTACGGAGAATCGAGGAGAAAGCCCCGTGCTTTAGCGCTGTCTCTTACCCACAAATCGAGTTGTTGCCGAGGTCGATTACTTCGGGCAAAATATCGATATCTGCGGGCGTTATACCGTTATGGACCGATTTTGGCGATCTTGGTTACCCGTGTTCAGTAACCCCCGACTGCCGAGATCACCGCCCGACTCACTCCTTACCTCGATCTTCTGAGTATAGATTGGGGTCGACAGCGTCTGAAACGTCTGTTTGGAACTTGGTGGACTTATGGGTAAGAGACAGTGCTTTAGCGCGGGGCTTTCTCCTCGATTCTCCGTAACGAACGCGTCGCTTCGCTCCCCGGTTCTGTGTAGCCGTTCCGGGATGTGCGTCTCGAACAGTCACTCGTCCAGAAACGACTCCCAGAAGACGTCCGGCAGCTCCTGGTCCGGATTCTTCTCGAGGTAGTCCTGTTTCGTTAGGTTCGCCTCTTCGATGAGTGCGGCTGCCTCGCCAGCCCAGGCGTAGAACCCGATGAGCGTCTCGCGACGCATCCGTTCGAGGTCGATCGAGTGGTACACCTTGACAACGCCGCCGCCCTCTCGGTTGAGTTCGGACCGTCGGAGCAGTCCCAACTCGACGAGTTTGTTGAGATACCGCGTGACGGTGCTTCGGTCGTAGCCGAGTTGCTCGGCAACCTCGTTTGCTGACAGTGGCCCTTCACCGATAACGCACAGGCAGATGTCCAGTCCCGCTTTCGGGAGGCCGAACGCCTGGAGGAGGACTTGGCGCACATCGGGTGAGTTGACGCTCATCTCTACGTCCATCACCCGCTCCATCAGTTGGTCGTGACAAGACATCGGCGGGTCGTCGCTTCCAACGACGAGAACGACGTTATCACAACCGGAGACGGTGCATTCGTAGATATCGTACCGACCGGAGTTCGGATCGTACTGGACCTCGTCACGCTCGTCGTTGGATCGGGCGCTGTTTTGATCAGACATCAACCGGTGAATCCTCCATTTGTTCGACTGTTAGCCCCCGCGGCGGTAAATACCGGTCCCCCGCGCTGGAGACCGTTACGGAGAATCGACAACCACCAGCTCGTCGGTGTCGAGAGCCAGCAGCTCTTCGCCGGTGATCGTTATCCGCACGCTGCCGTCCGGATACGGTTTGGCCAGTTCGCACGCTGTGAGTCCATCCACGTGGGATTCGACCGTCGGTTCGTCGGTGTCGAGCGTCGTCGCAAGCGCCTCAAAGGTGGTCGTCTCCCGTCGTGTCGCGTCGGTCGCGGCAGCGAGCTGTTCGAGAACGGAGCGTCTGGTCACGGACATCGGTGGTGAGAGGCGTTCCGCGTCGGGAGGCCAGCCACCCGCGTCAGTACCATCGTTGCGCCCCCCGTGTGGTGGTCGCCGCCGGCGGTGGGTCGAGATGTCGGGAGCGGGGTGTGGATTCCATCGTTTCTCTGGGGGTACTCCTTGACCGTCCGCGGGGGGCGGCCGAAGGAGGCGTCCGGGAGTGGCGGGCCGGCTGCGGCGGGGGGTGCTCCAGCGCGATACGTGTGAGGCGTGTTCGCGACGGCCTGCGGTGGATTCACCACGGGCGTCGTTCCGCTGATCCTGTCGGTCTCCTTGCTGTCGTGGGTCCTCGCCACGCCCACTCGCCGTGTCCCGGCGTCAGCCCACGCGGTATCGACACCTGCGGACCGCGACGAGTCCGTCGCGCCCTCCGGCTCGGGCAGATTGGAAGAGGCAGTCACGAACGTTACCCTGTCTCGTATCGATGATCACCATTATTATCGGTTCCGCGAGCGTGTAACACGGTTACAACCGCCCTTTCGGGGGAAATCGACACGGCACGTCGTGTGGACCCCGTCCGGGTGGTCGGGTTCGCATTCCGGTGACGGGGTTGCGCCCTACAGAGTTTTATATCATACCTCATTAATCGGGATGTATGCCACGCGAGATCACACGCGGGATTCACTGGATCTACGAGCCGGGCCCGGACAGGACCGAATCGTGGGACCTCGACGACCGCAACCCGGGGTGGTACGAACCGGGAGAGGAGGCGTACGTCCCGCAGTGTGCGTACCTCGTCGACGGCGGCGAGGAGACGCTGTTGTTCGATACGCTCTCGCCCGCGAGTACCGACCAGATCCTCGAGGTCGTCGACGACCTGGTGGGCGACCGGGGGCTGGACTACCTCGCGGTCTCGCACCCGGACGTGCCCCACGCCGGCAACACGCTGGCGATTCTGGAGGAACACCCGGAGACGACGCTGGTCGCGCCCGCCTACGGCAACGACCACGAGCTCTACCACCTCGACGACGGGGTACACGTCGAGGAGGGCGACGAACTCGACCTCGGGACCCGGACCGTGAAGTTCCACGAGGCCATATTCCTCGACTCGCCGGTGTCGGTGTGGATGACCGAGACGGAGACCGGGACCCTGTTCCCCGTCGACTGGATGGGCTTCATCCACCTCGACGACGAGCGGCTGACCTTCGTGGACGAGCTCGACGGCGAGTTCGACCGGAGCCGGCTGGTGGAGTTCCACGGCCGGGTGCTGTTCTGGTACCAGTACATCGACGTCCCGAAGACGAACGCCGAGATCGACGCTCTGATCGAGAAGTTCGATCCGGAGATCGTCGCGCCCGCCCACGGGCTCGTCATCCGCAAGGACGCCACAGAGTACATGGCGCTGATGAAGGAGGTGACCCGTGAGCTTGACAGCCAGGAACGCATCGGGACCCTCGGGTGAGCCGATGACGGGGGCTCACACCACGGAGGCGACGGGATGACGGTCCAGGTCGCGCCGAACGTCGAGTGGATCAACCAGTGTTACGACCACGAGGGGAGCCACGAGCACGTGTCGCTGTACCTCGTCTGCGCCCCTGAGGGGACGGTGCTGATCGACTCCGGCTCCTTCTACCACCGCGAGGAGATCACCGCCGCCGTCGACGACGCGACCGGCGGCGAGGGGCCGGACGCGATCGTGCTCTCGCACTCGGATTACCCGCACGCGGCGAACGTCTCCCCGCTCGGCGGCGACACCGACGCGGTGGAACTGGTCGCCTCGTCGGGGTCGCCCGCCCAACAGGGCCTCCCCGACGCCCGGAAGTGCGACATCGGCGGCAGCCTCACCGTCCAGGGCCGGAGGTTCAGCTTCATCGACCCGCCGCTGGCCGACCGCTCGCACACCACCTGGATCTACGACCACGGCGACGGGGTGTTGTTCACCGCCGACGGGTTCGGGAACTACCACGACCCCGGGCAGTGTGACGCTCTCTCGTGCGACTTCCCGGACGTGACCCCCGCCGAGTCGGTGTACGCGTACCACCGCGACAACTTGGTGTGGCTCCGGTACGTCGCCCCCGAGAAGGTCGAACGGACCCTCGACGACATCTTCTCCGAGTTCGACGTGAGCGCGGTCGCGCCGATCCACGGCAACCCGATCGAGGGGTCGGACCTCGACACCTACCGCGACCGACTCGCCGACGCGATGCGCCGGATCGCGGACGAGCACGCCGTCGGGTAGTCGGACATCGGCGCTTCCCCCGCGGGTACGCTGCCCTCACCGGAGCCCGGCAGCTTCTGCCCGCTCGACGACGGTCCGCGCGCGCTCCACCAGCGGCGGGTCGATCATCTGCCCGTCGACGGTGAACACGCCCTCGTCGGCGTCAGCGGCGCGGTCCTGCCCGTCGAGCACCGCCTCGGCCCACTCGAGTTGGTCCGGCGTCGGCGTGAACGCGTCGTTGATCACCGGGACCTGGTCGGGGTGGATCGCGAGTTTCCCGTCGAACCCGATGTCGACCGCGAATGCCGCCTGTTCGCGGAGCCCCTCGAGGTCGCCGATGTCGGTCCAGACGGTGTCGACGGCGTCGACGCCGGCGGCCGCGGCCGCGACCACGGTCCGCTGGCGGGCGTACAGCGACTCGGTCTTGTCGTCTGTCACCGTCGCCCCAATGTCGGCGGTGAAATCCTGGTCGCCGTAGGCCACCGCGTCGACGCCGGGCGCGGCCGCGATCTCCTCGACCGCAACGACGCCCCTGGCCGTCTCGATCAGCGGGACGATGTCGACGCCGTCCGCGCCCAGGTCTGCGAGGTGGTCCGCGAGCGCCTCGACCGTCTCGGGGGTGTCGACCTTCGGGAGCGCGATTGCGTCCGGCGGGGTCGACACGGCGCCAACCACCGACTCAACGTCCGTGCGGCCGCGGCGGTCGTAGGGATTGATCCGGACGCACCGAGCGGGTTCCGTCCCACCCAGGTCGTTGAGCAGTGACTGAACGGTCCCGCGGGCGTCGTCCTTCGCGGCGGGCGCGACGGCGTCTTCGAGGTCGAAGATCACCGTGTCCGCGTCCGTCCCGACCGCCGTCTCCATCATCCCCCGGTCGTCGCCGGGGCAGTACAGCAGCGACCGTCGAACCATACCGGCCACTCGATGGGAGGTGGGAAAAGCCCGCGGTTGTCCCCGACCTCCCGGTCGTCGGCGTCTCCCGCGGCGTCCCGATCACCCCTCGACCGCTTCCGGAACACGTTTCCACGACCGTGCGGACACCAGAGGTATGGCTGGGGGAAGCGACCGGAAGCGGTCCGCGGCGTCCGCGTTCGGTGCCCACGCCGACGCGTACCGCGACAGCACGGTCCACCGCGAGGGCGACGATCTCGACCGACTCGCCGCCTGGTGTTCGGGCGCCGACCGCGCGGTCGACGTCGCCACCGGGGCCGGCCACACCGCGGGTGCGCTCGCTGCGGCGGGTGTCGACCGGGTCATCGCGGCCGATGCCGCCCCGGAGATGGTCGCGACCGCCGCCGCGTCGTTTCCGCGCGTGGAAGGCGTTGTCGCCGACGCCGAACGGCTGCCGTTCGCCGACGACGCCGTCGACGCCGCGGCGTGTCGGATCGCCGCCCACCACTTCCCCGACCCGGTCGCGTTCGTCGCGGCGGTCGCGCGGGTGGTGAAGCCGGGTGGCACGTTCGCCTTCGAGGACAACGTCGCGCCCGAGGACCCCGCACTTGACGAGTTTCTCAACACCGTCGAACGGCGTCGCGACCCGACACACGTCCGGTCACACACCGTCGCCGACTGGATCGGGTGGCTCGAAGACGCCGGGTTCACCGTCGAAACGACCACGGTCGTCACGAAGACGCTCGACTACACGGAGTGGCTGGGCAACGTCGACGCGTCGGCGGAGCGCCGCCGGGGTGTCGCGGCCGCGTTCGCAGACCCGCCGACGGGTGCCGCCGAGGCGTTCTCGATCACTCGCGGCGCCGACGGCGTCGAATCGTTTGCGAACATGAAACTCCTGGCTCGGGCGACCCGGTGACCCGCCCGCTCAGTCGGTTCCGACCGGCTCGCCGACCCGTCCGGGGTCGTCGCTCGGCGACGTCTCGGCCGGGTGAAAACACGCCGCCCCGTGGTCGCCCCGACGCCACGCGTCGAGTTCCGGCTCCGATTCGCGGCACCGGTCGGTCGCCTTCGGGCAGCGCGGCGCGAACCGGCACCCGGTCGGGAGGTCTTCGGGATCGGACGGTTGGCCGTCGAGCGCGACCCGATCGCGGCTCCCGCGGGGGTCCGTCTCCGGGACGGCCGCGAGCAGCGCCTCCGTATAGGGGTGTTGGGGGTCAGCCACGACCTGCTCGGTCGGGCCGGTCTCCACGAACCGTCCGAGGTACATGATCGACAGCCGGTCGGCGATCTGAGTGAGACTCGCGAGGTCGTGGGAGATGTACAGCACACCGATCCCCTCGGTGTTGGCCAGGGTGCGCAGCAGGTTCAACACCTCCGCTTGCAGCGACACGTCGAGCATCGACGCGGGCTCGTCGCAGATGAGAAAGTCCGGATCGACCGCGAGCGCTCGTGCGATCGCGACCCGCTGGCGCTGGCCGCCCGACAGCTCGTTGGGGTATTTGTCCAGGTGGCGCTCGGCGGGGGCCATACCGACCCGTTCGAGCGTCTCCCGGACCGCCGCGTCGCGCTCGCCCGACCGGTAGCCGTGGATTGTCAGCGGCTCGGTCACCAACTGGCCGACGGTGAGCCGAGGGTTCAGCGACTCGTAGGGGTTCTGGAAGACGATCTGGAGCTTCTGTCTGAACGACTGGAGGTTCCCGTCGCGGTAGTACTCGTGTGGCCGGCCGTCGAACCTGAACCCGCCGCCGGTGGGCTCCTCCAAGAGCGCGAGCGTCTGGCCCAACGTCGACTTCCCACACCCGGACTCGCCGACGACGCCCAGGATCTCGCCCCGTCCGACCGACATCGAGACGCCGTCGACCGCGCGCACCGTGGACTCGCTGTCGTCGAACACCTCGCGGACGATCTCGCCGCGCTGTTCGTACCACCGGGTGAGGCTGTTCGTGAACCCCGTCACCGTCGGGGAGACGCCGCCGAGGGGGATCCGTCCCAGCAGCGACTCCGAGCGCTCGTAGTGGGTCTGCAACCCGTCGACTTCGAGTAACGCGCCGTCGGCCGTCGACCGGGATCCCTCGGCGCTACCGCCCCACGTCGCGGCGGTCTCGGCCTCTCGACGCATCACGGCGGCCCGGTCGGCCTCGTGACACGCGACCCGCTGGCTCCGGTAGGGGAGGGCTTCGAGGTCCGGCGCGACTGTCGCACACTCGTCGGTTGCGAACGGACACCGGGGCTCGAAGACGCACCCCGTCGGCTCCGACTCCAGGTTCGGCGGGGTTCCGGGGACCGAGATCAGGTCGCCGCCGTCGGCGTCAACGGCCGGAAACGCGTTCTTCAGCCCCATCGTGTACGGATTCGTGGGGTTGAGCAGCAGGTGGTCGACGCGGCCCTGCTCCAGCACTGTGCCGCCGTACAGCACCGACATCTCGTCGCAGGTCTCCGCGATGACACTCAGGTCGTGGGTTATCAGGAGCAACGAACTGTCGGTCTCCTCCTGGATCTGGAGGATGTTGTCGATGATCTTGTCCTGGACGATGACGTCGAGCCCCGTCGTGGGCTCGTCGGCGATGATCAGTTTGGGGTCCAGCGCCAGCGCCATTGCGATCACGACCCGCTGGCGCATCCCGCCGGAGAACTGGTGTGGGTAGTCGTCGACGCGGTCCTCGTCCAGCCCGACGGTCTCGAACAGTTCCCGTGCCCGCCGGCGTGCGTTCCGCTCGGAGACCTCGCGGTGGGTCTGGATCGCCTGTCTGATCTGTGCGCCGACGGTCATAACGGGGTCCAAGGCGTCGATCGCGGTCTGTGGGATGAACGCGACCTCCTCCCAGAGGAGGTCCTGGCGCTCCGTCGGTGTCAGCGACCGCAGGTCCCGCCCGGCGAACTCGACAGTGCCCGACTCAACCGTCGCGTGGTCGGGTAACAGCCCGAGAATCGCCTTTGCCGTCGTCGACTTCCCCGAGGCCGACTCGCCGGACAGCGCGTAGTTGACGCCGTCCTCGATGGAAAAGGAGACGCCGTTGACGCTGTGGAGCGGTCCATCGCGGGTGTCGTACCTGACTCGCAGATCCTCCACACGCAGGAGTGTCATCCCCGCCCCTCCGGGGGCGACGACGGAGGGACGGCCGGTCGTGAACGGTGGGTGTCGGCCACCCCAGGTCGTGAACGGTGGGTGTCGGCCACCCCAGGTCGTGAACGGTGAGTGTCGGCCACCCCAGGTTCGGTTCCGCGCTCGCGTCGACCCGTCATTGAGACACCTATGATTCATCATCGTTATGAACCCTGGGATCGAACCGTCGGTCGATATGTCGGCCGAGCGACCGCGTTCCGGTCACCCGCCGGGCCTCACCTCTCGCGTTCCAGTCGTCGACCGCGACCCCGCGGGACCGGGGTGTGACGCCGGGCGCCGACGGGGGTGGCGGTGAGCCGTCTCGAACGGTCGCGCCTCGCACGCTTGGCCCGCTTCGACGCCATCGTCCTCACCTCCGCGCTGTGGTTTCTGGGGAAGTTCGTCCGGTTCGCGTTCCCGCCGCTGTTCGAGCGGATCGCGGGCGTCTACCAGATCTCCACCGCGGGGCTGGGCACCGCGTTCAGCGGGCTGTTACTCGTGTACGCAGTGTTGCAGTTCCCTTCGGGGCTGCTCGCCGACCGATTCAGCTCCGTGACCGTCATCGGCGCCGGCGCCACGCTCGCAGCCCTCGGAGCGCTCGCGCTGGCGGTCGACGCACCCCTCGCCGCGCTGATCGCGGCGATGCTCGTCATCGGTGCGGGGACGGGGACGCTCAAGACCGTCGGGGTCAGACTCCTCTCGCGGACGTATCCGCGACAGACCGGGCGGGCGCTCGGGGTGTTCGACACCTTCGGCGCCTTCGGCGGCGTCGCCGCACCCGCGGTAGTGGTCGTCTTCGCCGGGCTCCCCGGGGTCGTCGGCGCCGGGTGGCGGACCACGTTCCTGCTCGCGGGCGTCGTCGGACTCGTCGTGACCGCGGCGTTCGTCACGCGCGTTCCGGCGCGACTCCCGGACGGTGCCGACGGAGACGACCGCGATGGGGGTGTGCCGGTCCGGGAGTACGCCGCGATGTTTCGGAGTTGGCGGTTCTCCACCTTCGTGGTGGTGACGATCCTGTTCTCCTTTGCGTATAATGCCGTGATCGCGTTTCTCCCGCTGTATCTCATCCGCGAGGCGGGCGTGGCGTCGAACACCGCCAGCCTGCTTTTCAGCGCGCTGTTCGCGGTGAGTCTGATCCAACTCGTGACCGGCGAGGTCAGCGACCGGACCGGCACGCTCCCCGTGATGGGTGTCACGCTGGGGCTCGCTACCCTCGGGTTGGGGTCAGTCGTGGTGCTCACCGGCGTCGCCGGCCCGGTGGCGTTGGGCGCGGCAATTGTCTGTCTGGGGGTCGGATCGCACGGGTACCGCCCGGTCCGCGGTGCATACCTCATGTCGGCCATCCCGGCGTCGGTGGCCGGCGGGAGCCTCGGCGCGGTTCGGACGCTGCTCATGATCGCCGGGGCGTCGTCGCCGGCGCTCGTGGGCGTTATCTCCGAGACCGCCGGATTCCGGCCGGCGTTCTGGCTGCTCACCGCGGCGCTCGCGGCTGCGACGGTGCTTTCGGCCGTTCTCTGGGCGTTCGAGTGATCGGTGCGACACCCGACGCCGGGGTTTCGGGTGGTATTTTGCACGGGCGATTCTGCAGTGCCGTATGTACGGACGCGAACGGCTGGCGGCGTCGCTGGCCGCCCCGGAGATCACGGTTGCACCGGGCGTGTACGACGGCATCAGCGCCAGACTGGTCGAACAGCAGGGGTTCGAGACCGGGTTCCTGTCGGGTGCTGGTGTCTCAAATAGCCGGCTGGCACAGCCCGACGTCGGATTCCTCTCGCTCCCGGATATCGCGGATCTGACCCGCCACTTGGCAGACGCGGTTGACATCCCGATTTGGGTCGACGCCGACACCGGGTACGGCAACGCGGTCGGCGTCCACCGGACGGTCCGGCGGCTCGCCGACGCGGGCGCGGCGGCGGTCATGATCGAGGATCAGGAGTGGCCGAAACGGTGTGGTCACATGGCGGGAAAGTCGGTCGTCCCGTTCGCCGAGGCGGTCGCGAAGGTCGAGGCCGCCGACGCGGCTCGGCGCGAGCACGCGCCGGAGCTCCTGATCAAGGCGCGGACCGACGCCGCGACCACCCGCGGGCTCGACGAGGCCATCAAGCGGCTCCGCGCGTTCGCCGACGCCGGTGCCGACATCGTGTTCGCGGACGCGCTCACCTCCGAACCCGATATCCGCCACGTCGCCGCCGAGGTCGACGGCGCCGCCCTCTCGGTGAACATGGGGTTCGGCGTCCGGAGCCGGCCGACGACGCCGCTGATCCCCGCGCGGAAGCTCGAAGCGATGGGCGTCGACGCCGTGATCTACCCGCGGCTCATCACCGCGGCGGCGACCGCTGGGATGCAGCGCGCGCTGGGGGAGTTACGGACCGCGATCGACACACCCGAGACCTACGAGGCGCCCGACACCGTGGTCGACTGGGAGTCGTACATGGATCTCGTCGGGAAACCCGCGGTAGACGACCTCGAAGCGCGGTTCGCGGTAGACGACGAGGAAACGGCCGACTGACGTTCGGTCGTTGGAGGTTGTGTTCGGAGACGCGGTGGCTGACCCCGAACCCACCGTTGGTGGGAGTGGAAGGATCTGCACCCGTCTCGTCCTGTCGACTCTGTCACCGCTTGGGTCTCAGTCCGGCCGTGTTGGTTGACATCCTCCCCGCGCTAAAGCACTGTCTCTTACCCATAAGTCCACCAAGTCCCAAACGGACGTTTTAGACGCTGTCGAACCCAATCTGTCATCGGAAGATCGAGGTGATGAGTGATTCGGGCGGTGATATCTGCGGTGAGGGGTTACTGAATTCGGATAACCGAGATGGGTAAAAACCGTCGCATAGAGGTATCAGATGGGTAGATACAGGATTTTCGTTCGGATTCATCGATCCTAGCACCGACTCGATTTGTGGGTAAGAGACAGCGCTAAAGCACGGGGCTTTCTCCTCGATTCTCCGTAAGCGGATACCAACCGAAGAACCGCCCTCGGGCGGGACTGGAAGGGGCCGCGGTCTCGACGACGGTGACGAGCGCACAGCTCTCGTCAGCCAACCAGAACGCGGAGCGTTCTGGTGAAGGCGGCCGACGTAAGCACCGCAGGCCGTAGGCCGAGGAGCACAACGAAGCCCCCGGGTCGAGACCGTGGGGGCTTCCGAGGCCGTCTCCCTGGTGTTCCCACCGATATTACTCCTAACTAAACACTACCCCCAGTCCCGACCCAACACCTACGTCGGCGCGGGCTGAATCCGCGGCCATGACCGAACCGGCCGGACAGGGGTCGATCAAGGGGACGGTCCTCCGCGGCGGCACCAGCCGTGGGCTGTACGTGACGCCCGACCAGCTACCGCCGGCGGGCGACCGGCGGGACGCGCTCCTGATCGAACTGTTTGGGACGCCCGATCCGCTCCAGATCGACGGCATCGGCGGGGGCAACTCCCACACCAGCAAGGTGATGATCGTCGAGGCGTCCGATCGCTCCGACGCCGACGTCGACTACACGTTCGGCCAGGTCGGCGTCGACACCGAAGTCGTGGACTGGTCGGGCAACTGCGGGAACCTGACAAGCGGGGTGGGGGTGTTTGCGATCCTGTCGGGGCTCGTCGACGCGGCGGAGCCGTCCACGGAACTGCGTCTCTACAACACGAACACGGACACCGACGTCGACCAGGAGATCCCGATTGCCGGTGGGAGGCCCGCGGTCTGCGGCAACTACCGGGTCGACGGCATCCCCGGAACGGGCGCCTGTATCGACTCGTACTTCCGGGATCCGGGCGGCGCCGTCACCGGCCGACTGCTCCCGACTGGAAACCGAACCGATACCCTGCGGGTCGACAGCGACGACTACACCGTCTCGATCGTCGACGCCGCGAACCCGAACGTGTTCCTCCGGGCGCGCGACCTGGGGCTGGACGGGACCGAACACCCCGACGAATTGGCCGGTCCGGATCTGCTCTCGCGGCTGGAACTGCTCCGCGGCGCGGCGTGTGAACGCCTCGGACTCGTCGACGACAGACGCGATGCCGCCGACGAACGGGCGGCGGTGCCGCAGATCGCGGTGGTGTCGGCGCCGCAGTCCTACGACCGCGTCTCCGGCGGGCGGGTCGACGCCGACGGGATCGACGTCACGGCCAGGATCGTGACCACGGGGACGCCGCACCACTCCTATGCGACCACCGGCGCGATGTGTCTGGCCGCCGCGACCCGGATCGACGGAACCCTACCGGCGGCGGTCGCTCGCAACGCCGAGAGGAACACGAAGCCGGTCGACGTGACGATCGGTCACCCGAAAGGGACCATCACGATCGGCGTCGAGACGGCGACCCGCGACGGGGACCTCGCGGTCGAGCGCGTCCGCGTCGGCCGTACCGCCCGGCGCCTCGTCGAAGGCAAAATGTACTATCGTCGCCCCGTAGAGTGACACGAACCGCCGGTGTCGGGTCCCGGTCCTCGCCGACCTGGGTGTGCGACATCCGGGATTCGACAACGGCCCGCCTCGGTCGGGCGCCGCGCCGTCGGAGCGACGCTGCGGTCAGTCGTCGGTCGGGACGCCGTGAACTTCGGGACCGCCGGCGTCCCGGAGGAGGTATCGCGCCGTGACGACGAGTCCGAGCGCGGCCGCAGCACCGCCCACCGAGACGTACTGGAGGGTCCCGCCGTACACCAGCCGGCCCGCGACCAGCAGCGATACCACCATCACCGCGGCGGTGGCGGCGAGGTACCGGATGCGGCGGGCGGAGTGACCGCCGGCCCCCGGCGACCAGACCGCCGCGGTCAACAGGGCGGCGTACGTCACCAACCCGGCGAGGTAGTACGCGGCCTGGACGGTCGGGCCGAATGACACGAACGTGTGCGGCGCTAACACCACAAGCACCGGGAGCAGGCCGCCCGCCGCCGTCAGGGCGATCCGAACCCGCCCAGTGTCGGCGTTGTCGGTGCCGTATGTCCACGCCGCGGCGAGCGCCACGCCGGTGAAGATGATCGACGCAGTGCCGAAATGCGCGAGCAACACCGCCCACTGGTAGGTGGTGACCGTGAGCGCCCCCAGAACGATCTGGGAGGGAAGCAGTATCGTCGCCGCCGCGAGCGCCGCCCGAACCCGGCGGTCGGCGCCGTCGCGCCACGCCGTGATCGTGGTGCCGAGGATCACGAATCCGGTGACCATCGCGACGAATCGGTGGAACCACTCGATGAAGCTGCTCCAGTTCGCGGGGAACAACCCGAGGAAGCCGTCGCAGAGGGGCCACCGCCCCGCGCAGGTCAGCCCCGAACCCGTCGCCGCGGTGTACACCCCGAGGACCATCAGAACGCCTGTGAGCGCGGCTGAGACACCCACGAGCCGGCGGAGACGCGTATCCATACCTGTAAGTCGGGGGCGGAGGCACTTACGGATTACTGTGCGGTTTCGGCCATCGTCGACCCGGCGGTGCAGTGGCGAAAACTCCGGGAGCGCGGCGCGGTTCGGCGGGGCGGGAGTGATGGGAATCAAGTGTCGGTACCGAGAGTGTGGGGTATGACCGACGGAACGCCGCCGGGGGGATCCGAGGAACGCGGGGGAGCAACACCGGCCGAGGGGGGCGGGGACAGTGACACCAACGGGTCGCAACTCTCTCACCGCCGGGAACGGCTGTCGGCGTTTCTCGACCGGGAGGGGCTCGATGCGGTCTGGTTCGGAAAACCCAACTCCTTCGCGTGGCTCACCGGCGGCAGCAACGTGGTCGACCGCGACGCCGACGTCGGCGTGGCGGCCGCGGGCTACCACCGGGAGAAGGGGTTCGTGGTCGTCACGACCAACATCGAGGCCGACCGCCTCGCCGACGAGGAGGTGCCCGCGGCGTTCGAAGTCGAGTCGACGCCGTGGTACGAGTCGTCGCTTTCATCCGCGGTCGCCGACGCGACGCCCGGCGACGGCGCGGCCGACTTCGACGTACCGGGGCTCGACTCCCTGGACGCGAGCCGGCTCCGTCGCCCGCTGTCCGCGGGGGACATCGAGCGGTATCGGGCGCTCGGCCGGGACGTCGCGACGGCGCTGGAACGGGTCGCGGTCGAACTCCAACCCGACGACACCGAGAGCGAGGTCGCTTCGGGGCTCCGAGTCGCGCTGTCGGCACGGGGAATCGAGGCGCCGGTGGTGTTGGTGGGGGGTGCCGAACGGGCGCAGTCGTACCGCCACTACACCCCGTCGCGGGCGGAACTCGGGGGGTACGCGTTGCTGTCGGTGACGGCCGAGCGCGGTGGACGCTACGCCAGCGCGACCCGGACGGTCGCGTTCGACAACGCCCCCGAGTGGCTCGACGACCGGCACCACAAAGCGATGCGGGTGGAGGCGACCGCGCTGGCGGCGACGGTGCGCGCAAGCGGCGGGAGCGGCGGGAGCGCCAACGACTCCGGGAGCGACGACGGGAACGGTGACGCCGGGGACGTCTTCGACGCGATCGCCGACGCCTACGACCACCTCGGAGAGCCCGGCGAGTGGCGGAGCCACCACCAGGGCGGCGCGGCGGGCTTCGCCGGCCGGGAGTGGGTCGCGACGCCCGACGGCGACGAGCGGGTCGATACCCCGATGGCGTACGCGTACAACCCCACGGTTCGAGGCGCGAAATCAGAGGATACCGTGCTCGTCACTGGTGATGGGCTTGAGGTCCTGACACGAACCGGTGAGTGGCCCACCCGGACGGTGTCGTCGCGCCGGGGGGAGGTCACGATCGAACGCCACGCGGTCCGGCGGTTGGGCGGGGAGTAGGGGTGGGGGCGGCGCCCGGTACTGGGTTCGTCATCCGTCGAACTAGGCTTCGACAGGCACCTTTTTTTATGCCGGGGTTGTCGCCGGGGGTATGGGACTCGACGACGACGCCAGAGACTACCACCGGGAGGAACCGCCCGGAAAGATCGAGATATCCACCACGAAGCCCACCAACACCCAACGGGACCTCTCCCTGGCGTACTCCCCGGGCGTCGCGGCGCCGTGCCGCGACATCGACGCCGACCCCTCGCGGGGGTACGAGTACACCGCGAAGGGCAACCTCGTGGGCGTGGTCTCGAACGGGAGCGCCGTTCTGGGGCTGGGCGACATCGGGGCGCAGGCGTCAAAGCCCGTCATGGAGGGAAAGGGCGTGCTGTTCAAGCGGTTCGCCGACATCGACGTCTTCGACATCGAACTCGACCTCGACGACCCCGACGAGCTCGTGACCGCGGTGCGGGCGATGGAGCCGACGTTCGGCGGCATCAACCTCGAGGATATCAAAGCCCCGGAGTGTTTCGAGGTCGAAGACCGGTTGCGGGAGGCGATGGACGTGCCCGTGTTCCACGACGACCAGCACGGGACCGCGATCATCACCGGGGCGGCGCTCCTGAACGCCGTCGACGTGGCCGGGAAGTCGCTTGACGAGCTCGATGTGGTGTTCTCCGGGGCCGGGGCGTCGGCGATCGCGACCGCGCGGTTCTACACCTCGCTCGGCGTTCCCGAGGAGAACATCGTGATGTGTGACTCCTCCGGCGTCATCGGCACCGACCGCGAGGGGCTCAACGAGTACAAGTCCCAGTTCGCGTCGGACATCGGCGCGGACACCCTCGAAGGGGCGATGGTGGACGCCGACGTGTTTGTGGGGCTGTCGGTCGGCGGGATCGTCTCGCGGGACATGGTGGCGTCGATGGCGGACAACCCCATCGTCTTCGCCATGGCGAACCCCGACCCCGAGATCGGCTACGAGGACGCGAAGGCCGCCCGCGACGACACCGTGATCACGGCGACCGGGCGGTCGGACTACCCCAACCAGGTCAACAACGTGCTGGGGTTCCCGTTCATCTTCCGCGGGGCGCTCGACGTGCGCGCGACCGAGATCAACGAGGATATGAAGCGGGCGGCCGCGGAGGCGCTCGCGGAGCTGGCCCGGCAGGACGTCCCCGACGCGGTGGTGAAAGCCTACGGCGACCAGCCGCTGCAGTACGGCCCCGACTACGTCATCCCGAAGCCGCTGGATCCGCGGGTCCTCTTCGAGGTCGCGCCCGCGGTCGCCGAAGCCGCCATGGACGCCGGGTGTGCCCGGACCGAGGTCGACCTCCAGGCCTACGAGGAGCGGCTGGAGGCGCGGCTCGGGAAATCGAGGGAGATGATGCGGGTCGTCCTCAACAAGGCGAAATCCGACCCCAAGCGGGTCGCGTTGGCGGAGGGCGGCGACGAGAAGATGATCCGCGCGGCCTACCAGATGCAGGAACAGGGGATCGCCGAACCCGTGTTGGTGGGCGACCCCGACGAGATCGCCGAGACCGCGGCGGAGTTCGGGCTCGAGTTCGACCCCGAGATCGTCCACCCCGCCAACGGCGAGTGGGACCACTACGCCGACCACCTCTACGAACTCCGCCAACGCAAGGGGATCACGAAGCGAGAGGCCCACGACATGATCCGCGGGAACTCCAACGCCTTCGCGAGCGTCATGGTCGAGCGCGGCGACGCCGACGCCATGCTCACCGGGCTGACCCACCACTACCCCTCGGCGCTCCGGCCGCCGTTGGAGATCATCGGCACGGCGCCCGACGCCAACTACGCCGCCGGCGTGTACATGCTCACGTTCAAAAACCGGGTGATCTTCGCGGCCGACACCACCGTGAACCTCGACCCCGACTCCGGAGTGTTGGCGGAGATCACCCGCCACACCGGCGAGCTCGCCCGGCGGTTCAACGTCGAGCCGCGGGCGGCGATGCTGTCGTACTCGAACTTCGGGAGCGTCGAGAACGCCGACACCCGGAAGATCCGCGAGGCGGTCTCGGAACTCCACGCCGACGACGCGGTGGACTTCCCGGTTGACGGCGAGATGCAGGCCGACACCGCGGTGGTCGAGGAGATACTCACCGGCACCTACGAGTTCTCACAGCTCGACGAGCCCGCGAACGTGCTCGTGTTCCCCAACCTCGAGTCGGGGAACATCGGGTACAAACTGCTCCAGCGGCTCGGCGGCGCGGAGGCCATCGGGCCGATGCTGGTGGGCATGGACAAACCCGTCCACGTGCTCCAGCGCGGCGACGAGGTGAAAGACATCGTCAACCTCGCGGGCGTCGCCGTCGTCGACGCCCAAGGGTAAGTTCGGGACGGGACCCGGCGATCAGTCGTCGGCCTCCCCAGCCAGCCGCGACGGCGGCGGGTACTGCGGATCACGTTCCTCCGCGGGGGCCCGGCCTCCCGGGCCGGTCGATCCGGGAACCACACACCGGTCGGCGCGACGGTTCACGTGGGTGTAGTCTTCCGGGGCGTTCGCCAGCGGGTGGGCGGGGTTCTCCCGCCCGTCGATCCGGGCGGCTCTGAGCTCTCCGAAGCCCGCGATCCGGGCGCGGATCCCCCGCCAGTGAGACTCCCCACCCGGCGGCACCCGGCCACGCCCCGTCGGGCGCCAGTCGGCGTCGCCGCCGCCGGCCAGGACTTCGGCGTTGACCGCGGCCGCGAGTTCGTCGTGGTCGACGAGCACGCCGATCCGGGCGTGGTCCGGGGTCCGGGCAGCGAGCACGTCGAGGCCGAGGTGGAGCGCGCGATACTCCGCGACGTTGTTGTCGGGGGCGGCGTCGGGGACGGACACGCGGGCGACCCGGCTGCCGTCCCGGGTTTCGATCACGGCGCCGAGCCCGCCGCCACTCCGCCGGTAAGAGCCATCGGTCGCGACGTAGAAGTGGCGGTGGTGGGTTCGCGGCGGGTGCGCGATGTGTGGTGTCGGCGCGTCGTCGAACAGGTCACGGAGCGTCGACCGGCCGTGAGCGGCCATACACTCGCTTGCGAGCGGCGGTTGATAAAGATGTCCCGCGGTGGATCGGACCTCACTGTCGACACGCTTAGGCAGCGAGCCGACGAACAGCCCGGTATGGCCCCCGCTTCATCCTTGATTGCGGCCGATTTGATGACGACCGACGTCGACACCGTCGCGCCCGACGACGACATCGGCGAGGTGCTCGGCCGACTCGCCCGTGCGGAGTTCAACGGGGTTCCGGTTATCGACGACGGCGCCCTCGTCGGGATCGTGACCCAACGCGACCTCGTCGGCCTGTTCGAGACCGAGGACCGGACGCTCTGGATCCCGGTCGGGTTTCCGCCGTTTCTGGAGACGCTCACCTACGCCGTCGACGTGTCGTGGGACGATCTCGACCTGGGGATCGACCTCCTGCGCAACACCAACAAACCGGTTCGGTCGGTGATGACCACGGACCTCGTGACCGTCGACCGCGAGGCGTCGCTCGACGGCCTGCTGAACCTGCTCGCCGACGAGGAGCGCGACATCAACCGGGTGCCGGTGGTCGACGGCGACGAACTCGTCGGGATCGTCGCCCGCCAGGACGTGCTCCGGGCGCTCCGCGACGAGCGCCGGGCGGGCGGGGCGTAGCGCGTCGGCGCCGCGGCGTTTCGCCGACCCGGTGACCCCGGCCGATCAGAACGGCTCCTCGCCCCGTCGTTCGTTGAGCGCGTCGCTTATCAGGAACGCCCCGTCGTCGTCGAACCCGTAGGTGGTCGCGTTCGCACCGCCGTCGACGACGATCGCGAGCCGGCCCGCGTAGGAGGCGTCGCCCGTCTCGTACCCCTCAATGACGGTCACGGGGAACCCGTCAGTCGAGAACCGGTCGCCGAACGCGTAGTAGTCGTTGTGCGCGGTTTCGATCCGGTCGCGCTCGTCGTCGGTCGGGGGTCGGGCGGTGAACTCCTCCATCGGATCGAGAAGATCAGTCGGACGGCAAAAAACCGCCGGCCCACGAACGAAACGTTCAGGCCGGCGGGGCGACCCACTCCGGGTGTGAGCCGGTACCGAAACCTCCTGTTGTTCCTACTGCTCGCAACCGCGTGGGGTTCGGCGTTCATGGCCATCAAGGCGGGGTTGGCCGACATCCCGCCGGTGCTCTTCGCGGCGTTCCGGTACGACATCGCGGGAGTGTTGATGCTGGGGTACGCGTTCTACGCCACCGACACCCCGATCCCACGGACGCGTGGACAGTGGGGTCTCGTCGCGGTCGGGGCCACACTGATCATCGCGGGCTATCACACCCTGCTTTTCATCGGCGAGACCGACCCCGCTGTCACCTCCGCGGCGGCCGCGGTGATCGTCAGTCTCAGTCCCGTACTGACGACGGGGTTCGCTCGGGTGTTTCTGTCCGACGAGCGGCTGACCCTTGTCGGGCTCGCGGGGCTGCTCTTGGGGCTGGTCGGGGTTGTCGTCCTGTCGAACCCCGATCCGGATAACCTGCTCGCCGGCGGTGCCGTGGCGAAGCTCCTGGTCTTCGGCGCGGCCGCCGCGTTCGCGCTCGGGTCGGTTCTGACCCGCCGGATCGAAGCCGAGCTCCCGGTCGAGACGATGGAGGCGTGGGCGATGGTCGGCGGCGCCCTGATCATGCACGGCATAAGTCTCGGGTTAGGGGAGTCAGTCGCGGACGTAGCGTGGACCGTTGAAGCGGTCGCGGCGCTGGGGTACCTCTCGGTCGTCGCGAGCGCGCTCGGGTTCCTCGTCTACTTCGACCTCCTGGACCGGTTGGGACCGATCCAAATCAACTTGGTCTCGTACGTCGCGCCGATCTCCGCGGCGATCGCGGGGTGGGTCGTGCTCGCCGAGGTGCCGACGACCAACACCGCGATCGGATTCGTCGTCATCTTCGCCGGATTCGTGTTGGTGAAGCGGCGAGCGATCCGGTCGGAGATCCCGCGGCTCCGGCGACTGGTGTCGCGATCGTAGTCCCCCTCCGGAGGTCAGAACAGCCGTTCGGAGGCCAGTTCCGCCCCGTCGACCAGCGACTCGAGTTTCCTCCAGGCGATCTCGGGGTGGAGTGCGCCGAAGCCCGCGAACGTCCCCAGTCCACAGTCCGCACCGGCGACGACCCGCGTCGGGTCACCGACCGCGTCGGCGAAGGTCTCGATCCGGTCGGCGATCACCGCCGGTGGTTCGACGTAGTTGATGTTCACGTCGATCACGCCCGGAACGAACACCCAGTCGTCGGGGAGGTCCGCCTCCGCGAGGGTGACGTGATCGTGTTGGTGACACGGGTTCGCCTGTTCCAGCAGGAACCCGCCGACGTCAGCCTCCGTCAGGTGGGGTAGCACTTTCTCCAACGCGATGTCGTGGTGGTGCGGGCCCTCGTAGTTCCCCCAGCACGTGTGGATGCGGACCTGCTCGCGCGGGACGTTCTCGAGGGCCCGGTTGAGCGCCGCGACGTGCGTCTCGACGACCTCGACGAACTCCTCGTCGGTCCGATGTTTGAACTTCAGGTGTCGACCCCCGAGCAGGTCGGGGGCGTCGATCTGTAGTGTCGCCCCGGTCTCCGCGACGAGTTCGTACTCCGTCCGGAGCGCCTCGGCGACCGCGTCAGTCAACGCTTCGTGACTCCCGTAGTACTCGTTACCGAGGTACGACGAGACCGTCCCGGGCGCGGCAGCGGTCACGAACGTCCCTTTGAAGTCGGCGTCGACGGCGTCTATCGCGTTGTCGAGGCGGGCGCATTCGGTCCGGGCGGCCGCCTCACCACGGTACTCGATCGGTCCCGTCGCGGCGGGGATGGTCGCGTCCGGATCGGACCACTCGCCGAACGTCGGCACCTGTTCTGCGTACGTCGGGAACTCCTCCAAGTCGGCCCACTGGATCGCGGGGACCTCGCCCTCGAATCCGGACAGCCGGTCGACGACGTACGTCACGAACGACGGGCGACCCTGCTCGCCGCCGGTCGCGATGTCGATGCCGATCTCGTCCTGTCTGGCAACGACGGATTCGGTGGCTTCCTGGATCGCCCCGTCGAGGGCGTCGGCTGTCCCGTCGTCGCGTTGGAAACGCTCGAGCAACGACTCCGGCCGGGGCAGGCTTCCAACGTGGGTCGTGAGAATCCTGTCGTGGCTGCGGGTTGGTGCGCTCACACGTCGACCGTACGTCACTGGCACAATAATACTTACTGTAGCGCATATTATATCCTGTATATATTTCCTATAGTTATTATTTGCCGCAGCAGGTGGTGCTGCACCGGACGGGAGGACGGGACGTTGCGGCGGAGAGACTCGCCCGAGTCGTTCCGCGTGGGCACACGTACGGCGGAGAAGACAGGGTCCGAGTCCGGTGCGTGGCGGGAGTTGGCGGCGACCCTGGCGAAACGACCGCTACCGGTCCGGTCACACCTCAATGTCGTCCGTGTGGAACGCACCCTCATCGACCTCGGGGTCGTACTCCTCGACCGCCGAAAGGATCATCTCCAGGGTCGACTCGGGGCTCCACCGCGCGGTGTTGATCGCCAGGTCGTAGAAGGAGCGGTCGTCGACGTCGATGCCGTAGTACGAGCGGTACCGGCCGGCCTCGCTAACCTCCCGGACGCGCATCTCGGCCTCCATCTCTTCTCTGTCCGCTGTCCGCTCGACGCGGACCTCGTCGGGGGCGTCCAACCAGACCCGGAGGTCCGCGCGGTTGCCCGCGAGCCACCCCGCGAGCCGGGATTCGAGAACGAACGGCTTGTTCGACGCGCCCCACTTCTCGGCGATCGTCCGGAGGCGGCGGTCCAACGCGCGGTCGATCTCGTCGGTCTCGTCTGTCTTCGCGATGAGTTGCGACAGCGACATCCCCCGGTCGTCGGCCAGCTCCCGGAAGATGTCGCCGCCGGAGACGTAGCCGCAGTCGAGCGCCGTCGACAACCCTTCACACACCGTGGTGGCACCGCACCCCGGGGGTCCCGAGACGGTGATGAACAGGTTACTGTCGACCGACCGCGTCGGAAGGTCGTCGTCAGTCATAGTCGGCGGTTGTCGCCTGCACACTAAAAGCCGCTGGGAGACGCCGGTAAGGGCGTGCGAGAGAGTCACACGGACGGCTCAGGCAGCACACAGCGGCAGCGAGGCGGAGCGTCGGTCCCGGCCGGCGTGCGTGGCCGTCGAAATCGGACGGAGCCGCTGCCCGCCACCATCGCGGGGTCCGTGTTTCGCGTCGTCTTCTCGACACTTGAGCTCGTGAGAACGATCCAGATCAGAGTATAAACGTTTTTCGCGGCGCTAATCGACGCATAAAATGTCGATCGAGTCGGTGTGCGGTCCTGAAATCGGGTGAAAACGCGCCAACGCTCTGGCGGCTATATGATCCCCCGAGCCGTGTGTCCGGGTAGATGTCGAGTTCCCACCCGCCGTTCGGCTCCGAACGCGTCCGCCGGGTCCGTGAAGCGATCGAATCGCCGCCCGCTGGGCTGTCGACACCGGTTGCGTACCTCACTGCGCCGATCCGGTTCGTGGCCTTCTGGATGGCGGTCGCGCTGCCGTTCCTCTCGCTCCCGCTTCTCGTGGGGGGACTCGGAGGGAGCGAACCCGTCGTTCTCGGCGCGCTGCTCGCGGTGAACGTCGTCGCGCTCGTGGTCGGGCACGGCTACCGCGCGGACAACGGCGCCGCGTGACCCGGTCGGGGGAGTCTGGGCCGTCCGGCCGTCGAACCGCCCTCCGTCGGGCGCTCACTCGAGGCCTGTCGAGTCGCTCCACGCGGACCGTTAGACGTTACGGGACGGACGGTCTACGCCGAGTATGGCAGACACACCGGACGACACAGTCGACGGGTACGTCGCCGACCTCCGCGCGAACCGCGAGGAAAAAGACGACTTTTTCTCCGACCACCCGCAGTCGCCGATCCCGCCGGAACACCGCGAGGCGTTCTCGGGGCTGGACTACTTCGATCCCGCTCTCGACTACCGGGTTGAGGCGTCGGTCACCGTCCACGACGACCCCGACCCGGTGCCCATAGAGACCACCGCCGGCAACGAGGTCCGGTACGTCCGGGTCGTGACGTTCGGCTTCGACCTCGGCGGCGAGGCCGTCGAACTCCACGGCTACAAGCAGCGGCCCGAGGACGACGAGGAAGCCGTGTTCGTCCCGTTCCGCGACAAGACCACGGGGCAGGAGTCCTACCGCGGGGGGCGCTACCTCGAACTCCACCCCGAGGGCGACCTCGGCGACGGCGACGGCGACGTCGTCACGCTGGATTGCAACCTGGCGTACACCCCCTTCTGCGCGTTCAGCGACACGTTCTCGTGTCCGCTCCCGCCCGAGGAGAACTGGCTCGACGTCGCGGTTCGGGCCGGCGAGCGCGGGTGGGACCCAGGGGAGTAGCCGTCGAAAGGGGTTTGCTTCGGCCGCCGTAGGGGAACGTATGGACCCACGCGTCCGCGAACACGCACAGACGGTCGTCGACCACTCCGCCGACATCGGGTCGGGCGATCAGGTCGTGATCAGCGCCCCCGCTGCGGCGTCTGATCTCGTGGTCGCGCTCCACGAGGAGTGCGCCGACCGCGGCGCCCATCCGGTCTCACTACACAGCGACTCCCGCGCGAACCGGGCGTTCCTCCGGCACCACGACGGCGACTTCGAGACGCCCGAACACCTGCTCGCGATGTACGAGGCGATGGACGCCTATATTGCGGTTCGTGGCGACGTCAACGCCACCGAGACCGCCGATATCGACCCCGAGGTCAACGCCGCCTACCGTCGGGCTATGAAACCCGTTCTCGAAGAACGGCTCTCGAAGACGTGGTGTCTCACACAGTACCCCACCTCCGGCAACGCCCAACTCGCGGGAATGAGCACGGAGGGCTACGAGAACTTCGTGTGGGACGCTGTGGGCCTCGACTGGGACGAACAGCGGAAACACCAGGCGCGGATGGTCGAGATCCTGGACAACGCCGACGAGGTCCGGATCCGGTCGGGCGAGGAGACCGACGTGCGGATGCGGATCGCGGGCAACACCACACTCAACGACTACGGCGAGAAGAACCTTCCCGGCGGCGAGGTGTTCACCGCGCCCGTCAAGGAGTCGGTCGAGGGAGAGGTCTTCTTCGACATGCCGCTGTACCGCCAGGGTCGGGAGATCGAGGACGTCCGCGTCCGGTTCGAGGACGGCCGGGTCGACTCCTACAGCGCCGGGCGGAACGAGGACGTTCTCGATGGCATCTTCGAGACCGACGAGGGCGCGCGGTACCTCGGCGAACTCGGGATCGGGATGAACCGCGCGATCGATCAGTTCTCGTATAACATGCTCTTCGACGAAAAGATGGGCGATACGGTGCACATGGCCGTCGGGTCGGCGTACCCCGCGACCGTCGGCGACGAGAACGAGACGAACGAGAGCGCAGAGCACGTGGACATGATCGTCGATATGAGCGAGGACTCGGTCATCGAGGTCGACGGCGAGGTCGTCCAGCGGGACGGGACATTTATGTTCGAGGAGAGGCTCGAAGAGTAGGACGGATCGTTGTCAGGGACCTCACACGGCCAAAGCCGCGGACGGACCTCAGGCGTCGAACCCGTTCCGCCTGAGTGCCTCCGCCAGGTCGCCGTCGGGGTCGGCCGTGAACTCGACTAGCGACGATTCGGGTCGTGTGGTCGTATACAGGTCCGAGTCGATGTTATCGGGAATCTCGTTCGCGTGTGTCTGATCGACAACGGCGACGGATAGCTTCGGCCCCGTGTCGGTGTCTGATGACTCACTCATCGGTCGTTCCTACGGGCGAGCGATGTTTGGGTTTTGCCATTCGAGGATGTCCGACCACCCGGTGGGGCGGTCCGGGTCACTCCCACGCCAACCCGGTGGTGTTCGTCGGTGCCGCGAGCGGGCTGGTCGCCAGGTCCGTGGGCACGTCGGGGTCGTTGTAGCCGCCGGGCGCGACGTCGTTCGGGCCCTGGGGGTAGAACAGCGACGCCAGCAGTTGGATGTGGTCGCGGCCGACACCCAACTCGAACTGGCCGCCGCCGTAGAGGGCGACCCCGCGCGCTTCGGCCCACTCGACTGTCTCGAACAGCGACTCCACTGTGCCGAACCGCGAGGGCTTGACGTTCAGCCACGCGGGCTCGAACGGCAGGTCCTCAACCGACGCGACGCCCGTGATCGGGTAGTCCCACGAGACCCGCGCTTCCTCGCCGTCGAAGCGGGGTCGCGTCTCCGGCGTGAGTCCGGGGTCCTCCACGACCGCGCCCGGGAACGCCGAGAGGAGCCGGTCGTAGAGCTCCGGGTCGGGATCGAAGTCGACCCGGGTGCCCTCGTAGAGCCCTTTCAGATCGAGGATCCGGACCGCGTCGGTCGCCGCGACCGCGTCGATCAGGTCGTCGTCCCACGCCGGTGTGGGGTCGAGTTTGAACTCCGTGTCCGGATAGGCGTCAAGAACGGCGTCGAGCCGCTCCGTCGTCGGCGGCTCACCCAACCGCATCGACGCGACGAACCGGACGGGATCGGGGTCGCGACCAACCGCCTCGGCAAGCGACAGGCCGTTCTGGCGGAGCGCCAGGTCGAGCGCGGCGGATTCGACCGCCCACCGGCGGTACGCCCGGCCCGTCTCACGCTCGGGCGGCTTCGTCGGGAACAGGTCGGTGTCGTCGAGGCGGGCCGAAAACGACGCGACCGTGTACTCGCCCGCGAGGTCGAACGTTGCGCCGGCGAGGGCGTCGTGGTCCTCGGTGTCGTAGGTGACGTCCTCGCCGCGGCCGGTGTGTCCAGTACCGGAGAGGTGGAACGTGGTCGTCGTCCGGACGAACCCGCTCGAGGTGTCGCGGTCGCGGCGCTCCCACTCGACCGACTCGACCACCAGTGGCAGATCCGCGACGGCGTCGAAGTACTCGTTCATACCTCATACTGTCGGCTATAACTACGTGAAGATTTTCGACACCCCGGGGTGTCGAAATACGTCACGCGACGATAGCCGACAGTATCACAAGACGCGCGAGACGCTGAAAAGCGTAGCCTCGCCACGAGAAGCGCGGGCGTCGCTACGCGATCCGAAGCTTCTCCTTTTCGACCCGTGTCGCGAACGCGAAGAACGTCGCGAGGAATGTGAGGGTGACCGCGCCCGCGGCCGCGAGTTGCAACGCTGTTGTTCCGGCGACAACCGCGCTGTCGGCGAGCGGGAACGCGGTGTGGTGTGGGTCGCCGACGATGGGCACAAAGTAGTCGACGATGTCGTTGAACCCGTACCACGCGAGCGCGACCGCGACGGCGCGGGTGGGAAACTCGAAGACCCGATGCAACACGAACGCCTCAACCACCATCGCGAGGTGGCTCACGAACAGGAACGCGTACAGCGGGCCCCACGTGGTCGAGAGGAACGCGTCGGCGAAGACCGTGAGGACGTAGGGTGTCCACAGCCCCAGCTTCCAGCAGCCGAAGAACGCAAGCGCCGCGAGGTACTCGTTGGGGCGGCCGAGTTTCCAACTCGCGAACGCCAGGGCGATAAACAGCGTCGCCATCGGACTGTCGGGGACGAACGGCCACATCACCACGGGTTCGGTCGCGAACTGCCAGGTGATGAGCGGATCCGAGAGCGGAAGCGGATGGAAGCCGTAGTACCAGAAGCCGAAGGCGGTGCCGAGCAGGTTGATCGCGACGACCACCCACGCCAGCCGGAGTCCAACGTTTTCGAGCCACGTGGGCAGCGGCGCGATCCACCGCGGCAATCCCTCCGACTCCGGCAACCCATCGCCGGACAGGAGTCGTCGTAACCCCGAGGATGATGCGGGCGGCGAAGCCATACCGGGCGCTTGTATTCCGGGCGCAAATGGGTGCCGGTTCGCCGACCTGGCGGCTGCCCCGCGGGTGCCTTAAGTACGTCCGACCGTTACGTACGGGTATGTCCGAGGAGACTGATCTGTCCGAACTCCGCCGCGGAACCGAACTCGTCAAGCGGGGGTTCGCACAGATGCAGAAGGGCGGCGTGATCATGGACGTCGTTGACGCCGAGCAGGCACGAATCGCCGAGGAAGCCGGCGCGGTCGCGGTGATGGCGCTCGAAGCCGTCCCCGCAGACATCCGGAAGCGCGGCGGTGTCGCGCGCATGCCGGATCCGGCGGAAGTAAAGAACATCGTCAAGTCGGTGTCGATCCCCGCGATGGGGAAGTCCCGGATCGGCCACACCAAGGAAGCACAGATCCTGGAGGCGGTCGGCGTCGACATGATCGACGAGTCGGAGGTGCTGACGCCCGCCGACGACCGGTACCACATCGACAAGCGGGAGTTCACCGCGCCGTTCGTCTGCGGCGCGCGTAACCTCCAAGAGGCGCTCCGCCGGATCGACGAGGGCGCAGCGATGATCCGGACCAAAGGCGAAGCCGGGACCGGCGACGTGAACCAGGCAGTCCACCACCAGCGCAACATCAAGGGCGCGATCCGCGAAGTCGAAGGCAAGACCCACGAAGAACGCGAAAAGTGGGCGCGCGAGCACGAGGCGCCCGCGGACCTGGTCCACGAAACCGCCGAGATGGGCCGGCTCCCGGTCGTGAACTTCGCGGCTGGCGGGATCGCGACCCCCGCCGACGCCGCCCTGATGATGCACCACGGCTGCGACGGCATCTTCGTCGGTTCCGGGATCTTCGGCGCGGAGAACCCCCCAGAGATGGGAAGAGCCGTCGTCGAAGCGGTCAACAACTGGGACGACCCCGAAGTTCTCGCGGAGATCGCCTCGAACCTCGGAGAGGGGATGAAAGGCGAGTCCAACGCGAGTCTGCCCGAAGAAGAGAAACTCCAGGGTCGCGGCGTCTAGGTCCCGGCCTTCCCGTTCTTCGACCGACTCGTTCTCTCCTGTGTCGAACGCCGTCAGTCGTACAGCGTCGCGCCAGCACTCACGCGCGTCTGGTACGCCCGCGATTCGACGCCGGCCTCCGCGAAGGCGTCGACCATCGCCGCGGCGACGTGGCGGCGGTTAGACTCCCGGCACGGCGCGATCACCGCGGGGCCGGCGCCCGAGACGGTGACCCCCGTCGCACCCGCGTCGAGCGCCGCCGCCCGGACGGACTCGTAGCCGAGTATCAACTCCGCCCGGGCAGGGGTCACGACGCGTTCGTCCATCCCGGCCCCAACGAGTCCGGGGTCGTCGCGACACATTCCGACCGCGAGCGTCGCCGCGGAGCCGACGGTGTGGACCAGATCCCCCATCGACGTCGATTCGGGGACGACGTCGCGGGCGTCGCGGGTCGAAACCGCAATCTCCGGGAGACACGCGACCAACGGGATCGACGCGTCGACGGCGGTGACTGCCCCGTCGCGGGCGATCGTAAACCCGCCCAAGAGTGCGGGCGCGACGTTGTCGGAGTGGGCGGTCCCGGAGACGACCGCCTCCCCTTCGGCGGCGGCGGGGACGAGTTCCGACCGGGAGAGCCCGCGGTCGTAGAGCGCGTTCAGTCCGACCGCCGCCGCTGCGGCGCTGGCGGCGGACGACCCCAGCCCCGAGGAGGGACGGACACCCTTGTCGATCCGAATGCGGGCGGGGGCGTCGAGCGCTTCGGCGACCGCGCCGACCACATTCTTGTCGGGGTCCTCCGGGATGTACTGGCTCCCGACCCCGCTCATCTCGATCGTGGTTCGGTCGGCCTTCTCAACGCGGACCACGTCCATCGGGCGGTCGAGGGCGACGCCAAAGACATCGAACCCGCTTCCGAGGTTCGCGCTCGTGGCGGGCGCCCTGACCGTCTGCATACCCGTTCGGAAGCCCAACGCGGATAAAAAGGTAGCGAACGGAACACACTTTCCCGGGGGTCGAGTAGCGGGTGTATGATCGGCATCGTCGGGGGCGGGATCGCGGGACTCGCGGCCGCCTACCGGTTACAAACGCGAGGCCACGAGGTGCAGATCTTCGAGGCCACCGAGGATATCGGCGGTCTCGCGGCGGTCTATGAGACCCCGGGTGACGACATCGAGAAGTTCTATCACCACCTCTCGAAGTCCGAAGAGACCATTGTTGAACTCGCGGAGGGCCTCGGACTGGGCGACCGCGTGGAGTGGCGGGTCGGCACCAACGGCTACTACGTCGACGGCGTCGCCCACCCGCTGAACACGCCGTGGGAGATCCTGGCGTACCCGCACATGAGCCTGTACGACAAATTCCGTCTCGGGATGCTCACGCTCGGTATCGACGTGCGCGGCGGGACTCCCGACGTTGACGCCTACGACGACCTCGCGGCGTACGAACACGACACCGTCCGGGAGTTCGTGGCGGAACACACCACACAGAGCGTCTACGAGAACTTCGTCGATCCTCTACTCGACGGGAAGTACGGGAGTCGGAAAGACGAGATCTCCGCGGCGTGGTTCCTGGGCCGGGTTCGGTTCCGGGGGGAACGCGACCCCCTTCGCGGCGAGATCCTGGGCTACTTCGACGGCGGGTTCGGCGTCCTGCTCGACGCGCTCGTCAACGCGGTCGGCCGGGAGAACATCACAACCGGCGCACGTGTCACCGACCTCACCGTGTCGGACGGGGACGTAGAGTCGCTAACGGTTGACCGCGGCAGTCCGGACGACGGCCCCGGCGAGTCCGCCGCTGCGACCCACGCGGTTGACGCAGCGGTCGTGGCGGCGATGCCGAACGTGTTGGAGCAGCTCACGGGCTACGGTTGTGAGGTCGACTTCCAGGGTGCGGTCTGCGGCCTCGCCACGATGGAGGCGTCGCTGCTCGACACCTACTGGTTGAACGTCGCCCACGACGCGCCGTTCGGAGCACTCGTCGAACACACCAACTTCGTCGACCGGGAGCGCTACGGCGGCGATCACCTCCTCTACATCGCGGCGTACGTCCAAGACAGCGACGAGGAACTGTGGCGGATGGACGACGACGAGGTGCGTGAGACGTGGCTCTCGGAGATCGAGTCGATGTTCCCCGACTTCGACCGCGAGTCGGTTTCGGAGGTGCGGATCGCCCGCAATCCCCGGGCGGCGCCCATCTACGAGCGCGGTTACCTGGATCTGGTCGTGCCGTACCACCTCGACGAGGAGGTGGGCGAGGGCGTCTACTACGCCGGGATGGCGTCGGAAGCACAGTATCCCGAGCGGTCGCTCAACGGCGGTGTGGTGGCGGGGTACGAGGTTGCCGACCGGATCGCGTCGCAAACTGGGACCAGCGGCCCGCAGTAACGACGGTCGCTACGCCTCGGACTCGTCGATGTCGCCCTCAGTCTTCGGATCGACGTCCTGGAGCCCTGGCGCGGCGTCGACGTCGACGTCGACGTCGTCGGGTTCCTCGCGTCCACCGACCCGGAGTTCGCCCTCCTCGCCCTCGACGTAGACGTCGTCGGCGAAGCCGCCCTCGGCGTGGGGGTGCTCCGGGTCGTTGAGCAGTTCCGGGGTTGACGGCGCCTCGGGGACCGCTTGTGTCCGGAAGTCACCCAGCGGGTTCGCGATGTCGATGGTGTACGTCTCGAAGAACGAGTCGTAGCGCTCGTAGTGCTCTTCGAGTTCGTCGACCGGGAACTCCATCATCTCAGTCCACCCGTGGTTGTAGAACTCGAAGTTGGCCTGGATATGGGTGATCTCGCGGGCCTCGGCCTCGGTGAAGCCCGCTTCGAGCGCACGGACGTAGGTGTCGAACGTACAGTCGAAGAACGCCTCGAGGTGCGGTTCCCGCTCTTCGCGGTGGTCGGGGTCGGCCTTCTCGCCGAACACGCGGACGTGGAGGTCGACGAGTTTCTCGGTCGCGATGTCGCCGATGATCGGCATCGTCAGCGCCTTCTTCGCCGCGAAGTGACGGATGTTCTGTTTGAGTTTCATCGGCTGGTGTTGGGACCCGCCGGACTTGAATGGTACGCGTATGCGGACGAGTGTGATTTGAATGGAACCGTGGAGATCGGTGTCGAGGAGACGCAAGCCCCCGCGTTCCAGTCCCGCCCGACCGTGGATCTTCGCCGGCCACCGCTTATCCACATTCGTTTTATCAGCCCATAGGCTCAGACAGACGAATAGCGAACAGCCGGCACACCCCATCCCCGCGCCGACGTGCCGGACACCCGCCGCCCGGCGCGGGGCTGCGTTCAGATCACGGGCAGTGTGGCCCCGTGATCCGGTATAAACGTACGGTCGCAGAGGTGGGAACGCGAACCTCAGTCGTCGGAGGCGCCCCACCGCTTGACCGTCCGGGGGCGGTCGGAGACGGCCTGAACGTCGATCGGTTCGTCCGTCGCGCCGAGGGCTTCCAGCGCCGCCTCGGCGGAGGCGGTCGTCGAGAAGTAGGTGACCTCTTCCTCGACGCAGACCTCCAGCGGGTCGCGGTCCCGAGACACCACCACGTCGATCCGCCCCTCCCGAAGCGCCGACACCAGTTCGGCGTCGGCGTCGAACGCCGCGAGGTCGAAGTACTCAGCGTAGCCGTCGCGGAGCGCCTGGCCCGCCTCGGTGTCGGGATCGGGGAACTCCGCGGCCGAGAGGTCGATCCACGCGGTGCCGGAGTCGGGGATCGGCTTCCCGATGGCGTCCTGGGACTTGTCGTAGGCTTTCGCGAACGTGCCGGCCGTGCCCATCACCTCGCCGGTGGACTTCATCTCGGGGCCGAGCCGCGGATCCGAGCCGGACAGCCGATCGAACGGCAGCACGACCTCCTTTACGCTCACGTCCTCGGGGATCCGTTCTTCGGTGTCGATCTCGTCAAGGCTTTCACCCGCCATCACCCGGGCGGCGAGTTTGGCGATCGGAACGCCGGTCGCCTTCGAGACGAACGGGACCGTCCGCGAGGAGCGGGGGTTGGCCTCCAGGACGTACACCTCGCCGTCCTTGACCGCCAGCTGAACGTTCAACAGCCCCACAGTGTCGAGTGCGGTCGCGATGTCCTCGGTGACTTCGCGGACACGACGCATCGTCTCCGTGTCGAGCGCCCGCGGCGGGATCATACACGCCGAGTCCCCGGAGTGGACCCCCGCGGTCTCGACGTGCTCCATCACGCCGCCGATGATCGCCCGATCGCCGTCGGAGACCGCGTCAACGTCGAGTTCGATGGCGTCCGCCAGGAACTCGTCGATGAGGATCGGCTTGTCGGGTGAGACCCGGACCGCCTCCTGAATGTACTCTTTGAGTTCGTCGTCGGAGTAGACCACTTCCATTGCGCGGCCGCCGAGCACGTAGGAGGGGCGGACCAACACGGGGTAGCCCAACTCGCCCGCGAGGCCGAGTGCCTCAGCCTCGCTGGTGGCGGAGCCGCCCGCCGGCTGGGCGATCCCGAGGTCGTCCATCAGGCGGTTGAACCGGTTGCGGTCCTCCGCGAGGTCCATCGCGTCGACGCTGGTGCCCAGGATCTCACAGTCGAGCTCGCGGCGCTGGAGTTCGGATTCAAGCGGGTGGCCGATGTTGACCGAGGTCTGGCCCCCGAACTGAACCATCACGCCGTCGGCGTCGGCTGCTTCGACGACGTCGGCGACCTCTTCTGCAGTTATGGGCTCGAAAAACAACCCGTCGGAGGTGTCGTAGTCGGTCGAGACCGTCTCGGGGTTGTTGTTGACGACGTGGGCGTCGATCCCCATCTCGCGGAGTGCCTGCACCGCATGGACCGAACAGTAGTCGAACTCGACGCCCTGACCGATCCGGATCGGGCCGCCGCCGACGACGACCACGCTCTCGACATCGCGATCGACGCGGAGTTCGCCCGCGGCGGCGGCGTCCGTGAGCGGCCCCGAGTAGAACTCGGGTTTCCGCGACGAGTAATAGTACGGCGTCTGGGCGGCGAACTCGCCGGCGCAGGTGTCGACCTGCTTGTACGTCCGGCCGGGGACCTGCGTTTCGACGTCGCCGACGGGTTCGCCCGTCGCGGTCGCGATCTCGGCGTTGGTGACACCTGCGGTCGCAGCGGTGGTGAAATCGCCCTCCTGGGCGGCGTCCATCGCCTTCGACACCCGCTGGTAGCGTTCGAGGTACCACTGCTTGATCCCAGTCAGCTCCTGAACCTCGGCTACCGAGTAGCCGCGGTCGAACGCCTCGAAGATGGCGAACGTGCGGTCGGGGGTGGGCCGCTCGAGCAACTCCGTCTCCAGTGCCGCGTCGGAGACCGACTCGACGTCGGTCGCGGGCTCGTACTCGGTCGAGCGGATCGCCTTCAGCATCGACTCCTCGAAGGTCCGCCCGATCGCCATCGCCTCACCGGTGGATTTCATGGCCGTCGACAGCGTGAACTCCACGTCGTCGAACTTGTCCTTGGGCCACCGCGGGATCTTGGTCACGACGTAGTCGATCGCGGGCTCGAATGCAGCGGTGGTCTCGCCGGTGATCTCGTTTTCGATCTCGTGGAGCCGTTTGCCCAAGGCGACCTTCGCGGTCACGCGGGCGATCGGGTAGCCGGTCGCTTTCGACGCCAGCGCCGACGACCGGGAGACGCGAGGGTTGACCTCGACCACGCGGTATTCGCCGCCGGGGGTGCCGTCGTCGCGCCACGCGAACTGGATGTTACACCCGCCTTGGATGCCGAGTTCGCGGATCACTTCCAACGCCGCGTTCCGCATCTCTTGGTGACCCTCGTCGGGGATGACCTGCGAGGGCGTGACCACGATCGATTCTCCCGTATGGATTCCCATCGGGTCGATGTTCTCCATGTTACAGATGATGATACAGGAGTTGTCGGCGTCACGCATCACCTCGTACTCCAGTTCCACCCACCCCGAAATGGACTCGGTGATGAGCACCTCGCTGTTACGCGAGAGGCGGAGGCCCTTCCGGACCCGGCCGTACAGTTTCTCTCTGTCGTGGACGACGCCCGACCCGGACCCGCCGAGGGTGTAGGTCGTCCGTGCGATCACGGGGAGGCCGCCGACCGCCTCAACGGCGGCGTCGACGCGATCCCGGAGGTCGTCCTCGGTGAGGCTCTGGACCGCCTCGCCGTCGTCGAGTGAGACCGTGGTCGAGGACGGAACCGGCTGGCCGATCGCCTCCATGCGCTGTTTGAACAGGTCGCGGTCCTCGGTGGCGTAGATGGTATCAAGCGGAGTCCCCATGATCTCGACGTCGTGTTCCGCCAGGATCCCCTGTTCTGCGAGTTCGGCGGTGACGTTCAGCCCGGTCTGGCCGCCGAGACCGGCGATCACGCCGTCGGGGTCTTCGTTCCGGATAATCTCCGCGATCGCTTCCGGCGTGATGGGCTCGATGTAGACCCGGTCGGCCATGTCCGGGTCGGTCATGATCGTCGCGGGGTTCGAGTTGACGAGGACGACTCGCGCGCCCTCCTCCTGGAGCGCCCGGCAGGCCTGCGCGCCGGAGTAGTCGAACTCGGCCGCCTGTCCGATCTGGATGGGTCCGCTGCCGATGAGCAGTATCGTCCGGTCCGCGGACGCCTCGTCGGTAGTGTCCTCGTCAGTCATCACTCCGAGGGAGTTCGCACATCGTAATAAGCCCGACGAATCACTACGAGATGCGAAGCGGCATTTCGAAATTCGTAGCTGGCCGGTGACGACCGGCGCCCTCGACGCGAACGGGCGGCAGCGACCCACTCCGGCTGCTCCGCCGGGAGTCGGTGACGCCGGACACAACGCAGTACGGGGTGTCTCGACCGGGTCACTGGAGACGACCCGTCGGGACCGGCCGGGTCAATGGCGTCTGTCCGGGTGTCGCTCCGCGAGTCGGTACCGGTAGGGGCTCCCCTCGAGCACTTCGACCGGTCCGCCGCGCTCGGCGACCCGGCCGAGAACGGTCGCGACACGGTACGAGGAGTCGTAGGCGTCGACACCGTGGCGGCGGAGCCGATTGTGGATCTCCCGCGCGGTCAGTGGGCCGTCGGCGTCCGCGAGCACGCGCGCCACCGGATTGAACCCGGGTGTCCGGGCCGAACGCATGTCTTACGGTACGGTCCGAACGGTCTTATGTTTCAGTGTGACACGCGTCTGACAGCGGGCGTCTCAGCCGGGTCTCTGTCGGACGAACGCGGCTCACGCGTAGACGTCATCCTCCGAGAGGTCCCGCTCGGCGCGGTAGGCCTCGACGAACTCCGCCACGTCGAACTCCAGCATCCGATCTTCGAACGCCGTGACCGCCGCGTCGTCGTCGGCGTGGCTGACGGCGTGTTCCATCAGTTCGATCACGAGTTCGACCACGATCTCGTGGAGCCGGCGGGCGTCGAAGTCGGAGACCCACACGATCCCCGTGCCGACCTCGCCGTCGTCGCTCACGTCGGCAGAGACAACCGACTCCGGGAACTCCTCGAGAACGATTCCCATGAGATGCGCCGTCCCGAACTCCGGCATCTCTTCGCTGGTCGTCTCGATCGCTTCCTGGAGGACGTCAACGAGGAAGTCGGGGACGAACCGTTCGGGTGGGTGGACGTCCATCACGACCGCGTGGCGACCCCCACAGTCACACTCGAACTCCCGCATCCCCAGATCGAGACTGCGGACCGACTTGGTCTCGCCACACGGCAGCGCGAGCGTCTCGCCGCCGTCACTCGGGACCTGCGGCTGTGCCATACCCGGTGTTGGCGGCGGCGGCTGTTAAACACCGCGTTCCGCAACCATCCGTCTCACCCGTCCGCAGTCGTGTACACCAGCGGCCCCACGACCAGGAGCGCGAGCCCGAGAAACAGGTAGTGGATCGGGACGATCGACTGCGGCGTGAGCGCGAACACGAGGCCGAAAACAATGGTGTTGATGCCGACGAGACGCATAGATTTGAGCGGGAGCATCCCCACCGTCGTGAGCCCGAACGCGAGGAGCAACGCCTGCCCGACGTTGTAGTTGAGCAGGAAGGTGTCGACGATCTGAAGCGGGAGCATGCGTAGTCGGGAGTTCGACCCGAACCGAGTATTAAACTTCCGTTCTTCACGAGCGTTCGAGGTTGAAGCCGTGGGCCGCAGTCGGACGCAGCACGGAGTGTCGGCCACACGGCTACTCCGGACCGGTGAGGTCCATCGGCCGGATCCACCCGTACCAGATCGCAACGACCATCCCGCCGTATCCCAGGATGTAGACGAGCGCGCCGAGGTCGTTGTAGCCGAGTTCCCCGAGGGCTCGGCGGGCGAGTCCCGACCCCGCGATCCCGACGAACAGCACGGCAGCCACCAGGAGTTTGTTACGTGTGAGCTCGAAAAGCCCCTCCTCGCCGTCGGCGTCGTCCCGAGCGTCGGCGTCGTCCCGAGCGTCGGCGTCTGTCATCGTCCGATATCGGGATCCCACCCCCCTGAGAGTGTCGGTCGTGGATAGTGGAGGTAGTGTCGGCTTCCTCCCACCCCTGATACTGTCGGCTATAGTCGCGTGACGTATTTCGACACCCCGGGGTGTCGAAAATCTTCACGTAGTTATAGCCGGCAGTATGAACAGTGGTTGCTGATTTGGCGTCGTACGTCTGGACAGCCAGGCGGGATCGGGACTTAGATTGGCGTGCACCCGGTGCACGAGACGTAGGACTCGTGAGAGAAGCTCACGAATGTGTTACAACCGCTACTTCAGCAACCACTGTGAAGTGGTGGGCTTCCGCCTTGCTCCGCTGTGACGGTCGACGGTGGAACGACTGGGTCGGCCACCGGAGGCTGTGGTCCCCGCCTGGCCGCTCGGTCGTTCGCGGAACGGGATTTTTACCTTCCCCCGACGAGTGGCTTCCGGTATGACCACCGAACGGTATCCGACATCACGGCCGGCGGTTGTGACCTGCGGGTTGCCCTACGCCAACGGGAGCCTCCACTTAGGTCACCTGTTGACGACGCTCTCCGGCGACGCGCTCTCTAGGGCGCTCGACACGCTCGGCCAACAGACCGCGTTCGTCTGCGGGTCGGACATGCACGGGACCCCCATCGCAGTCAACGCTCACGAGAACGGCGAGACGCCCGAGGCGTTCGCCCAGCGGTACCACGAAGAGTTCGCCGACACGTTCCCCCGGTTCGACATCGAGTGGGACAACTACGGCCACACCCACGACGACACCAACGTCGAAACCACCCGTGAGTTCGTCCGCTCGTGGATCGACAACGACCACGTCTACGAGAAGGACATCAAAGTCGCATGGGACCCCGAAGCCGGTCAACCCCTCCCCGACCGCTACGTCGAGGGGACCTGCCCGTACTGCGGGGAACACGCCCGCGGCGACGAGTGCGACGAGGGGTGTCAGCGCCACCTCGAACCCGGCGAAATCGAAGCGCCCACCAGCACTCTGACCGGCAACCCCGCGGAGTACCGCACCCGGAGCCACGAGTTCCTCCGACTGTCGGACTTCCAGGCGTACCTCCGGGAGTGGATTGACCGGCTCGAAGGCACCGAGAACGCCAAGAACCAGCCCCGACAGTGGATCGAGGGCGACCTCCGGGACCTGTGTATCACCCGCGACATGGAGTGGGGGATCGACTACCCCGGCGAGGGCGAGGAAGACCTCGTGCTCTACGTCTGGGTCGACGCCCCGATCGAGTACGTCTCCTCGAGCAAACAGTACACCGAGCGGGTGGGCGCCGACACCTACGACTGGGCGGACGTCTGGCACGACGACGGCGAGATAATCCACGTCATCGGCCAGGACATCATCCAGCACCACGCGGTGTTTTGGCCCGCGATGCTCCGCGGCGCCGGATACAACGAACCGCGAGCGATCATGGCCTCGGGGTTCGTGAACCTGAAGGGCAAAGCGTTCTCAACCTCCCGGAACAGAGCGATCTGGGCCGACGAGTACCTCGAAACCGGCTTCTCGCCGGATTTTCTCCGGTACTACTTCATCACGGCCGGGAACTTCCAGAGCGACATCAACTTCACGTGGAGCGACCTCCAGCAGACCACAAACGAGGAACTCGTCGGCAACATCGGAAACTTCGTCTACCGGTCGCTGCTCTTTGCGCACCGCAACTACGACGGGACGCCGCTGGCAGACGAGCCAGCCAGCGACGAGGTGCAGGGGCGCATCGAGACCGCAGTCGACGACTTCACCGCGGCGATCAACGACTACTCCCTGACAGAGGCTGCGACCGCCGTTTACGAGCTCTCGGGGTTCGGAAACCGGTACATTCAGTCGAACGAGCCGTGGAACCTGATCGACGACGACCCCCACGCCGGGGCGGCCGTGATCAGGGACTGCGTCCAGCTCGCGAAAGCTGTCGGCGTGTTGCTGGCGCCGTTCGCCCCCGAGGGCGCCGAGCGCATCTGGACCCAACTCGGCGAGGACGGGTCGGTTCACGACGCCGGTATCGACGCCGCGCTCGACGCGCCACCCGCGGAGTTCAGTTCCCCTGACGAGATCTTCACCAAGATCGAGGACGACGAGATCGAGCCGCTTGCCGCGGAGTTGGCGGCGATGGTTGAGGAGAGCGACGACACGGCGGACAGTAGGGGGACGGACTCCGACGACGACGGAGACTTCGGCGACGCCCCGGAGATCGACACGACCGCACGCGATCGGATCGACTTCGAGACCTTCCAGGACCTGGAGATGCGGGTCGGGGAGGTCGAGGTCGCCGAACCCGTCGAGGGTGCCGACGACCTGGTCCGGCTGGAGGTCGACATCGGTACCGAGACGCGCCAGATCGTCGCCGGAATCAAGCAGTTCTACGACGCCGACGACCTGCCCGGGACCCGGGTTGTGGTGCTCGCGAACCTCGAACCCGCGGAGCTGTTCGGCGTCAAGAGCAACGGGATGGTGCTCGCCGCCGGCGAGGAGGCGGACCTGCTGACGACCGTCGGCGACGCGCCGATCGGGTCGTTGGTGCGTTGACATCCTCCCCACGCCAAAGCACGGGGCTTTCTCCTCGATTCTCCGTAACCGGGGCCACAGAGCGGCCCGGAGCGGCGTTGTCACCCACGGCGGACCGCGTGTGACGCGATAGCGACCTCCTCCGATACCGGGACGCCGTCGTCATCGCGGCGGGGGCACGAGCAGGACGTTCGAGTTCGCCCGCGCGACCACGTGCTCGGAGGTGCTACCGAGCAGCAGCCGGTGCATCCGGCTCCGACCCCGTGACCCAATAAGGATCGTCGTCGGGTTGACCTCCGCCTCTGAAGCGAGGATCTCCTCGGCCGCCTCGCCCTCGCGAACGACGGTCCGGGTCTCGATACCCATCGCGCGTAGTTCGTCGGCGAGTTCTGCCAGGCGCGCCTCAGCGTTCCCGACGCCCTCGCTCCCCCCGCTCGACCGCCGCGATGGGGCGGCGACGTGGAGCAACGTCGCCTCCCGTGTCGCGGTTTGCAGACGGTGGAACTGCTCGAAGGCGCGCTCTGCGTTCTCCGAGAAGTCCGTCGCGTACAGCACGCGCCGAAACAGGTGCTCGTTCGCGACTTCGTGGGTCGCATCTGTTTCTGTCTCGACGATCCGCTGGAGCAGGATCGGACGCACCGACGTCCGGGAGATGTTCCGGGCCGTGCTCCCGATCAGGCGCTGTTCGAGCGGGCTCCGCCCACGTGTCCCCACGATAGTAAGGGCGGCGTCGACGCGGTCGGCCAACCCGTTGATACGCCGGTGGGGGGTGCCACGCACAACGTGTGTCCGAACCGTGAAGCCCTCGTCTTCCAGCAGTCGCTGCTGGCGGTCGAGTGCTCTCCGGGTTTGTTCACCCACGTCGGCGCCCAGCATCCCCGTCGTCACGTTCGGGCTGGTGACCGTGACGAGGTCGACCTCGTCGATCCCGTACCGTTCGAGACACTCCAGGCACGTCCGCGACCCGATCGCCGTCTCGATCGCCGCCGACAGGTCTGTTGCGTACACTACGCGCATACGTACGACTACGGTGGGTCCGAACATTAGTATTGTGGTATACAAACAATTCTGTTGTCGGCAAGTCGGATGTTGGATCTCAGCTCACAGTTTGAGGCGCCTGCTTACCGGCGTATTAGACCATTTCATCCGTATGTGCCCACTGTGTGGAGCTCATATCGAAGTCTGTCGGGAATGTCGTCCGCGAATATAACTGATAGTATCGCACAATACCGAGACCTGTCACACGTCCGCGTCTCGGCCCACAGAGAGCAGCGCGTCTGTCATAACGCCGCCAGCCGCGGCGAGCGCGTTGAATACGTTGCACACAACCCAGAAGCCGACGACCCCACCCCCGGCGACGGCGAACGCTTCGGGTAGGGTGGAGACGACGTAACTGCCCAGGTGGTAGCTGGTCTGCGGGTCGTCGTACACGACGGGTGCCGCGAGCATCGTCAGGACGACGACGCTGCCGGTGACCGTGACGACGAACGCCGCCACCCCGTAGAGGAACTTCAGGAGGACGACGGCGACGCTGGTCCACGTGGTGGGGTCTGCGAGGAAACGCCGCACTGCGACGACGTACCCGTCACCGGTGTCGAGCGACTGACGCAGTGCGGTGGGTCGAGCCGTCTCGCGGTCCAACAGTTCCTCGGCGAGGCGCGCCTCCAGCTGGGCCGCACCGGTCGTCGCAGCGAGCGTCCCGATCAGGAGCGGGATGCCGACGAGCGTGAACGCAAGGCTCACTCCGAGGGAGGATGCGGTGGTGAACGCGGTGAAGTACACCACCCCGAGCGGGAACGCGAGCAGCAGATACGCGAGTCGTTTGTACGTCGATGCGCGAACCGGCGCGGTGACGAACCGTTGGAGGGCGTCACGGGGAGTCGCTTCGATCATTGTCCTACACGTGGACGAACGTCCGGATAGAGTGTATAAATACGACCACGGCTGTCAGTGTGACAAGCCTGCAGAAGTTTTATCATCACTGAATCGCCGTCCGGCGGATAGCGGGCGGGCAGACGGAGTGTGACACGTAGCAAGCGGAGGCCCACCGCCTCATACTGTCGGCTATAGTCGCGTGACGTATTTCGACACCCCGGGGTGTCGAAAATCTTCACGGAGTTATAGCCGACAGTATCAGGGGTGAGAGGACCTCGATGGAGGTATCCCGCGGCGGCACCCTCGCGAGGCAAGCCGGTGTCGGTCCCGACGCGTTCTTTCGCGAGTGGACTATCTACCTGTCTCGTCGAGCCTCGACACGGAAATATCGCCGGCGGTCGTCGTGACGGAGAGGTCGGGGCCGCCGCCGTCGAGTTCGCCAGTGACCTGCGACTCCTCGCGGCGGCCGTCCTCAAGCGGGAGGTTGTCGACGGTCACCTCGCCGGTGCTGGCGCTGGCGACGAAATCTGCGCTGATATCCGGTGCGAGCCCCAGTACGATGCTGCCCGTCGACGCGGAGAACACTGTGTCGCCGTCGATCGCGGGAACCGAGAGGTCGAGGTCACCCGTCGAGGCGGTGACGTCACCGACCGCGTCGACCCCCTCGATCACGACATCCGCGGTGGAGACATCGACCGCGACGTGCCCGCGGACGTCGCGGACGGTCACGTCGCCGACGCTGGTCTCGACAGTGAGGTCGCCGGCAACGTTCTCGACGGTGACATCACCGACGCTCGATTCGACGTGGTCTACGGCGAGCGACCGCGGGACGCGTACCGACATATCGATCGTTGGTCGGTCGCCGAACAGCGGGGAGTCGCCCTCGAAACGCGATTCGAGGAGCAGCCGTCCGTCGTCACGCCGGACATCGAGCACCAACTCCGAGAGGTCAGCCATCGCGGCGGTCGCCTTCTTGACGTACTCCAGGTGGACGTCGTCGCGGTCCTCACCGACGATTGAGACCGCCCCCACTCCGGCGGTGACCGAGAGCGTCGTTTCGTCCGCCAGCGCGACGGTTTCCTCTCCTTCCATTCGCTTCCCGACGTACGGTGTTGCGCTACTACAGCCAGCGAGACCAGCAGTGGCGGCGGCGACACCTGCACCGAGCAGACGTCGCCTCGTGATATCTCGTTTCACACTCGGACGTTGACCGCGTGCCATTTGAACCGTAATCGCGGATTGTTGTGTCGACGACCCGGCGGAATATATATATACTCCTCTGGTCGCGACAGCGCGAGTACGTACCGAACGCCGAGTCGACGAGATACCCACATCGGGGCGGCGGCGATGGGGAGTCGGTGGCGGGAGCGCGGTGGCGAGTACAGATGGCTATCCGCCGTCCGCACGGCGTGGGCGGAGCGATCGTCACCGGGCGGGTTCCGGTCGGCGTGTCCGGGCCACCTCGGTCGGGTCGGACAGGACCTGGGCGCAGCCGCGACGATGCGCGTCGGCCCGTCGGTCGCGGGGGGCGCCAGGCTCGAACTCCGGGACTGGGACCGGGGCGGGCGCCGGCCGACAGTGTCCGAGCCGTGAGTGAACTGCTCGTCCGACTGGTCGTCAGAGAGACCCTCCCGCGTCGGTCAGGTGCCGTCCAGCGAGTACAGGATCGATAGCAGTCCGGCGATGTTGGCGAGCAACACCGCAAGCAGCGTCGTCGCGTCGCTCACACCCACGACAGGGGCAACCCCGTAGTTGAGGATGAACGGCACCACCGTGATCCCCACCAACCCGACAGCCAGAAACCGCATCGCTTGGCTGTCGTTGCGGCGGTACCCCTGATACGCGAGCCACGCGACGACCGCACCGACGACCGCCGTCGCCGCCGCCGTGACGAGGAGGACATGTGCGGGTTCAATCACGGGCATACACCACGGAGAGGATGAGTAACAGCCCGACGAGCTGGCTGCTCGTGGCGGTAAGCGCTCTGGTCGTCGTGTCGATTCGACCGATGTTCGAGAGGACGAGCCGGAGCGTGAACGGGGCTGTCGTGAGTAGGACCAGGCCGATCAGGAGCCCCAGCATAGCGGATCCGCCGCCGGCGCGGTACCCCCGGTACAGCCGGAACGCCAGATACACCGACAGGACCGTCGCGACGAACAGCGCGACGAACACGAGCAGGACGACAGTGACGGGCCCACCGGTCGCCGTCTGGAGCGAAATCGTGGTGGCGAGTTCCGTCGACAGGTGTCCGGAACTGCTCATTTGAACCCCTCGTAGAGTCGCGTAAACCGGTCGGCGGGTTCTTCGTCGGCCGTGCGGTCGAGTTCAACATCGTACCCCTCGGTCTCGATGTATACGTGAACGGCTTCGAGTGTTGCGCCGTACTCCTTGTAGTGGTGGCCACCAGGGTCCAGCCGCTGGTTGGGCGTGAGCAGGCCGGCTTCCTCCAGCCGTTCGACACGCCGATAGATCGTCGACGGGTCGGCGTCGCAGGCGTCGCTCAGGGCGTCGACAGACTGTGGACGGGCGCGCGTCTCCGTGAGGATGGTCCGGACGTACTCGTCCCCGAGGAGGTCGACCACGTCAGCCTCCGGCCCGTCACTCATCGTGCCACACCTGTGTCGGTTCACCCAAAATTCCCCCGGATTCACACCCGATAGTCCGGGATGACCGACAAAGACGCCCTGACACGCTTGGCGGTCGGCCAACTCGACCCGAACATTTATTCAAGCGCGTTCGCCAGCCGAATGTGGATGCGCCGCCTCGCTGACACCTCCACCACGGGCGTGGCCCGGTCGTTCCTGACCGTTCCGTTCCGCCCACAGACCTACCTGAACCTGCTGTATCTTTTGCTCGCGTTCCCGCTCGGAGTGGCGTACTTCGTCGTATTCTCGGTGGGGGTTTCGACCGGTATCGGCCTCCTGATCGTGATCGTCGGGGGTCCGATACTTGCCCTCTCGGCGGGCGTCGCCCTCGGAATCGGGAGCGTAGAGCGGCGCGTAACCGCACTGTTGCTCGGTGTTGAGTTGGGCGGCCGCCCGTCGGTCAGCGGTGAGACGCGTCGTGAGCGCGTCTGGAACCTCGGGACCGACCTGCGCACGTGGCTCGCGCTGTTGTACCTCCCAGGGAAGTTTGTCGTCGGGACAGTCGCGCTCGTCGTCTTCTTCCAGGCGCTCGTCACGGGCGGTGCGTTCCTGTTCGTGCCGTTCTACTACGAGGATCCCTCGCTGTACGTCGGGTTAGTGCGGGACCGCCCCATCGAGATACATCCTGTCTTGCACTTCGGCTGGAACCGGCTCCTCGTCACGCTCGAACCGGTCATCACGATCGGCCACCGCGAGGTGACCACGCTCTCTGAGGCCCTCGCGATCGCCGGCTTTGGGGCAGTGGTGTCGCTGGTCGGGTTGAATCTACTGAACGTCCTTGCGCGGGTCAACGTTTGGTTGGCCCGCGTGTGCCTCAACGGTGCGTACGACCCGGTCGCCGCACTCCGCTCGTAGGCCGTCTGATGGTGGCGAACCGTCGGTGCGCACGCCGCGATCGCGGCTCGACCGATCGGCACGTCGTATCGACCAGAGCCACCACGGAAGCGACACTCCGACTCCAAGCGGCCGACCGCCGCAGGCGCCGGTGCGCGTCGGTACCGGCAGGTTGCGAACGACCGACCCGCTCGTCGTCGATACCGATGGATCTCGGGGCCACGGTCCGCTCGGAGGAGACTCGTACCCGCCCGCGAGCACGCCGCCCACGGCGTGAAAACACGCTGACAGCGGGTCCACATCGATGCGTCGAGGCGCGTCCATCGCTGACGCGACGGCGGCCCTCACCGTACCGCCGATTCCCGACAGAGAAACGAACACCCGGCCTCCGAGCCGCTCAACGCCACCGAAGGCCGCTGAGGACCGTGCCTTCGATCGATCCGGCCTTCGACGTGACAGAGTCTCTACCACGCTCGACTGCGCCTCCGTTCCAGTCACCACCCGACCGACATCCGGGCTCTCGAAGCCACGACCGGCAGGGTGTTCAGACTCCCCCAGCGTCGTCTCGCGCGCGTGCTGACGCGGGTTCCCCTCACCACCACGTGGCGTGGAGTCTGCCGGTCGTCAAGGTAAGAGCCGGTAATAAAACCTTCGCGGGTCTGTCGTCAGGACAATCCTGGGCACACGTATCTACACTACCCAGCCGTTTCGCTGCACGTGGAACAATGACCGAAACACCCCCCCGCGACGCACAACAAGAGTGTGTCACCGCACCGGTTCGCGAATCGACAGACAGGAATCGACGCACAACGGCCGTACTCGCCGTTCGTTCGGAACCACGTTGCACGGGAGAGCCACAGTGAGCCGGAGTGCCGCACTCAAGCACCGAGCGTCCGACAGCCCTGTCGGAACGTTCGTCGTTGTGCTTGCACTCTACTCCGGCCTCGGCTTCGCGACCCTCTACAGGATGTTCGGATCCGCGATCCCGACGCTAGGAGCGATCCTCTACGCGTGGGCTCCGATGGTCAGCGCAGGAGTGACCGTCTGGTTGCTCGATGAAAGCGTTCGGGACTGGCTCGGACAACTTCGCAACCTGCGCGCCGGTATCCACTGGTACCTCGTCGGTATCGCCATTATGATGCTCGGGACCGAAGCTGAGACTATCGTCGCGGTGCTTCTCGGCGCCGACGTGGTGGTTCCGTACGCCCCGGTCAGCGATTACGTATTCACCTTCGGTGTCACGCTGTTTCTGGCCGGTGCGGTAGAGGAGTTGGGGTGGCGCGGCTTCCTGCAACCCCGTCTCCAGCGGCGATTCGGCGCGCTCCACGCGAGTGTAGCGATCGGCGCCGTCTGGGGTCTGTGGCACGTCCCGATGATCCTGACTGGAACCGGCGATTTCACTGTTTTCTGGGAGTATATGCTGAATGCGACCGTTATGTCGGTCATTCTCGGCTGGCTGTACAACAACACCGAGGGCGCGTTGCCAGTCGTGATGGTTGCCCACGCGTCGCACAATATGCCCCGCATCGCGGACGCTGCCGGAGACGTCCCTGCCGTGTTTGACAGCCTGTCCGGAGACGCTGTCTTCTACCTGCTCTGTGCGTCGGTCATCGCGCTGTATGCCGGGGCACAGACGTTGACGCGGGATGGAAGCTTGCCCGATATCCCAGGTCAACTCGACAAGCGGCTGCCCGGTGGTCAAACCCAAGCCGAATGACTCGGTGGGCAAGTTCGGTACAGACGCCAGAGACGTACGGGCCGACGCGGTTCGTGGCGTGCGCGAGAGGTGTGGTCGAGCGTATCCGGGTGGTAGCGTCGTCGCACGAGGCCTCATCGAAACAGAAGACGAATCGAGGTGTCTCTTGGGATGCGTGGGAACGAAGTTAGGTGGCTGGAGAGTTGTGGGCCCAATTCCGGTCCGGCAAGACGCCGGGTCGGATTGGGATGGGCCAACGCGGATTTGAACCGCTGACCTCAGCGCCTCTATCGCCCGCACACAGCGGTTCCGGCGCTGAAAAGGGTTATGTCGCGTGGCTCAATTTGGAGGGCTATATCCGAATGTGAGCGTCCGTGTGAAACACTCATTCTGAATCGTTTTCTCGGAGTTCCGAAAACTATGAACGACGATCTCGAACCCATCGAGCCAGCAGAGGCGAAGGAGATGTATCTCGAACAGCGGAAGCAGGAAGTCTCTGATGCAACTATCCAAGCTCACCACTATCGGCTCAACCAGTTTGTGCGTTGGTGTACTGAGGTGGAGGGTCTGGATAACCTGAACACTCTGAGTGGTCGTGACCTCCAGCGGTTCAAAGTGTGGCGGCGAGATGACGGCGACCTCAACAACGTTACGTTGGTTACGGCTCTATTGAATCGCCATACGGCGGTGGAATCAGCGGGTCACGTACTGTTTGATGTTGTAGACGAG
>NZ_BMOC01000008.1 GCF_014646875.1 Halobellus salinus
TCCGTGGGCGGGTAAGCGATACCCCCAGCGTGAGGAAACCCCGGCGTTCACGCTGGGGAGGATGTCATCTGCTGTTGTGTGCCGCGCCTCGCTGGACCCAATCACCCGACCGAACAACCCGGTTCGGGTTCCGACTGGTCACGGCGACAACGACCCGTGTGCCGGGAGCCCCGACGGTGTCTCTCAGTGGCTGTGGTCCATGGCGTCGTCGAGCGGGACCCCGAACCGCTCCTCGAAGAGGGCTTCCATCTTCTCGTTGATCGACTCCAGGTCCGCGGGCGTGTCCCCCTGGCTGTGGTGGACGACCGCGTGAGCCTGCTGTGCGAACGACTGGACCAGGAGGTCTCCGACGACCGCGGTCGTGGACTCGCCCTCCTCGGTGAACACGTCCGCGAGCCCCTCGGGAAGTTCGATCTCCTCGGCGTCGCCGTTCGGCGCTTCGACGGTGTAGGTTTCAGTCGCAACCATACAACGACTCCGGCGGCTCAACTTAAGGGTCTGTGGGAATCGGGCGCCGGGGACGAACGGGATCGGTGCTCCTCCGTGTCGGGCCGGAGTCAACGGGGCCGTGCTCGGTCCTGTAGTCATACACCGGCCCGAAGGAGTGCCCGTCCCAGGCGAACGGGGCGCCGTCGGAGCGGACGCTCAGTCGACCGTCGCGGCGCCGGCCCGACCGGCGGTATCGTCCTCCCGGAGCCGCCCCAGCTGCCACCGGAGCGCCACGACCGTCACGAGCCCAACGACGAGCACCGCGTTCATCACGTATAGGGCGTTCGTATACCCGCCCGTGGTCTCAAGGATGAACGAGGCCAGCTGCGGGCCCGCCACGCCGGCGACGCCCCAGGCGGTGAGCGCGTAGCCGTGGATCGCGCTGACCTCCTTCGTACCGAAGAGGTCACTGAGATACGCCGGCAGGCACGCGAACCCGCCGCCGTAGCACGTGATCACGAGGAACATCGTCCCCGCGAGGACCCACACCCCGACGAGCTGTGGCATCACCAGGAAGGCGCCGATCTGAATGATCATGAACGCGCCGTAGGTTGTCGTCCGGCCGACGTAGTCCGACAGCGACGACCAGAAGATGCGGCCGCCGCCGTTGAAGATGCCGATGTAGCCGGTGATGAACGCTGCCGTGGTGGCGGTCGCACCGCCGATCTGCTGGAGCATCGGCGACGCGAACGCCAACAGCATAATTCCCGCGGAGACGTTGATGAAGATGACGAGCCACACCATCCAGAACCGGACGGAGGTTCGTGCCTCGGCGGCGCTGAGCGTCTCGATCCCCGAGAGCGCGCTGGTCGCTTTCTCGTGGGCGTCCTCTTCGTCTTGCATCCCCTCGGGGAGCCACCCGTCGGCGGGCTTTGCGAGGTAGCTCGCACCCAGCGTCATCAGGACGAAGTAGAGCGCGCCGAGCGCGTAGAACGCGGTCGCGACGCTGAACTCCTGGATGAGGTAACTCCCCACCGGACCGGTCAGCAGCGCTCCGGCGCCGAACCCCATCACCGCCAGACCGGTCGCCATCCCCCGTCGGTCCGGGAACCACTCGAGCAGCGTTCCGATCGGCGAGATGTATCCCAGCCCGATCCCCATCCCACCGACGACCCCGAACGTCGCGAGGAACAGCGGGAGGCTCCCGAGTTGGACGCTCAGGCCCGCCCCGATCATCCCGGCTCCGTAGAGGACGGCCGCAGCCAATCCGGCCAGCCGCGGGCCGTACTCCTCGACGTACGTGCCGAGGAACGCGGCGGTGAACCCGAGAACGAACACCGCAATGGAGAACGCGAGTGTGACCTGAGACGTCGCCCAGCCCTGTGCCTCCTCGAGTGGGAGTTGGTAGATGCTGTACGCGTAGATCGATCCGATTGACAGGTGGATCGCCACCGCCGCGAGGGCGATCAGCCGGCGATCCCTGTTCGCTTCGACGTTGCCTGCCTCCGTGTCAGACATCATTATATTGTACGAGTGTGTGTAATTAATAGTGTCTCCGGGGGGACAGAGAGACCGGGAATATGAATTGTTACCCGTTATTATTCAGGTATTTATATTTGTATCCGGGTGGACGCCGTGTAACCGTCACAAAACCCGTATGTGTCCCGGCGTGTCCGGGCGCTCCCACCGTCGACGCGTAGCCCGATGGGACGCGGTCGGCGCCGACACCGCCGTCCAGGAGGGACAGTCACCGGCCGCTACCCCGGGTCCGGTCCCGGTGGGGCTCACTAGCGGTCCCTCGCCGGGGGCGCGTTGGGTACCGCACTGCGTCCACTCGCTCGGATCCGGTCGGACAGTCCGACACGCTCCGAAACGGTGACGAGGAGGGCGACGAGGCCGTGACCGAACTGCTCACTGTCTGCGGGGCCGGGGGGCTGGCGCCGTTCCGGAGCGGCGGTCGGGTGTGGGCGAGAGCGCGGCGGTCGGGTGTGGGCGAGAGCGCGGTGGTCGGGTCGTATCGGTCACCCAGCACTCCTGTCGGGGCGGTCGGCCGGCCTCAGCAGAGGGCGTAGGCTTCGGCGTCCTGATCGATCAGGCCGCGTTCACACAGCGTCGAGAGAATACTGTACAGCGAGATCTTCTTCATACTGAGGCCGGATTGGAGTTCGGAGACGGTTGCCTCCCCGTGTGTCGAGAGGAACAGATAGACCAACTTGGCTCGCGGGGATTCGAGCTCCGACGGGATTGACGGCGCATCGAGTGTGGGTGTTGTTCGGGAGTGCGTCGTACTCTGCATTGTGGTTACCTACCGGTTGTGTTCGACAATAATAAAAGTCTCGCACGACGATCGTCGAAAAAGACCTAATCACCGAATCCGGTTCACGTGCCCGCTAACTCCCGTATTTTTGGGTGTGCGTCATTGTGTATCGAGGTTTCGGCCGAGAACCGAACGGTGGTTTCGACTTGTGACGTAATCGATCCCGGAGTCACCGGACATAATCAAGCGGCGGTGGGGCCGTTGGAGAGTGGAAGGGGCGGGAATCGAACCACGCGAAGCCGTAGGTCGGCACAACCGTACGACGGCTGCTGCCGAACTGCTCTACCACTGAGCCACCCTTCCGAGCGACGGTAGACAGCGCGGGGATATATGAATGACGGCGGGGGGTGTCAGTAGCTCCGGATCTTCGGCTCGTACCGCTTGGTCTCGCCTTCGAGCAGCACCGGCCGGTACCAGAGCTCGGGCTGGCCGCTGTTCCACGACAGCAGCGTGTGTTTCAGCCAGTTCTCGTCGTCGCGCTTCTGGTGGCCCTGTCGCCAGTGGGCGCCGCGGAACTCCTCGCGGGCCAGGGCGCCGAGCGTGATCGCCTCCGCGAGGTCGATCACGTTCCGGGTTTCGATGGTGTGGATCAGATCCGTATTGAACGTCCGCGACTGGTCGGCGACGCCGACGTCCTCGTAGGCCTCGCGCGCCTCGCGGATGTCCGCCAGCGCCTCTTTGAGCCGTCCGCCCTCCCGGAACACGTTGACGTTGTCCGTCATCGACTGTTGAATCGATGCTCGGATTTCGGAGTGGTTCCGACCGTCGTCGTTGTCCAGCAGCGCTTCCACGCGGGCTCTGGCCCGCTCCGTGGTCCGCTTGACGACCGCCCCCGGCTCGAGGTTCGTGGCCCCGCCGTCGGCGACCGCCTCGCCGGAACTCACGCCGGGTTCGCCCGGCTCTACCGGGGTGTCGACGTCTCCGGGCTCCCACTCGCCGGTCTGGCCAGTGGGGATCTCCGCCTCCGCGAGGTCGCCACCCGCAGCGTGGGACCCGGCGCGGGCGCCGAACACGATGAGCTCCGGGAGGGCGTTGCCGCCGAGCCGGTTCGAGCCGTGGACCGACGCACACGCACACTCGCCGGCGGCGTAGAGCCCGCTGATCGCGGTCTCGCCGTTCTCGTTGGTCTCGACCCCGCCCATGGCGTAGTGTTGGCCGGGCTTGACCGGCATCGGCTCCTCCAGCGGATTGACGCCCTCGAAGTCCTCCGAGAGGTGGATGATGTTCTCCAGCCGGTCGGTGATCCGCTCCTCGCCGAGGTGGCGCATGTCCAAGTGAACGTACTCGTCCTCAATGCCGCGGCCCTCGTTGATCTCGGTGAGTTCTGCCCGGGAAACCACGTCGCGGGAGGCGAGTTCGCCGTCGTTGTTGGCGTACCCGTGCTCGAACATGAACCGCTCGCCCTCGGAGTTGTAGAGGATGCCGCCCTCCCCGCGGACACCCTCGGTGATCAGGACGCCGGTCGAGGGGAGCGTGGTGGGGTGGAACTGGATGAACTCCATGTCTTCGACCGGGGCGCCGGCGCGGTACGCCATCGCGACGCCGTCACCGGTGTTGGCAACCGCGTTGGTGGTGTGGTCGAACACCTGGCCGGGGCCACCAGTCGCGAGGACGACCCCGTCGCGGGCGCGGAACCCCTCAATGGTGCCCGATTTGATGTCGTAGCCGACGACACCGTGACAGCTCCGATCCTCGGGAGCGGGTTCGTCGCTCACCGCCAGATTGAGGACGTACCACTCGTCGTAGACCTCGATGCCGCGTTTGACCAGCTGTTCGTACATCGTATGCAGGAGCTGGTGGCCGGTCTCCGCGCCGGCGTAGGTGGTCCGCGGGAACGATAGCCCCCCGAACGGCCGCTGGCTGACCCGCCCGTCGTCGTCGCGCGAGAAGGCCATCCCCCAGTGTTCCAGTTGGATGACCTCTTCGGGGCTGTCCTGCGCGAGCGTCTCGATCGCGGGGGCGTCGCCGAGGTAGTCCGACCCTTTCATGGTGTCGTAGGCGTGATCCTCCCAAGAGTCGCCCTCTCTGAGTGCGGCGTTGATGCCGCCCTCGGCGGCCCCGGTGTGGCTCCGGACCGGGTGGAGTTTCGAGACAATGGCCACGTCGGCCCCCTCTTGTTGTGCTGCGATGGCCGCCCTGAGGCCCGCGCCTCCGGCGCCCACCACGATGACGTCGTGTTCGTGCATTGTGTTGGTGTGTGGTTCGGTGTGTGCTGTGCGGTTCTCGCGTGGTGCAGTCTGCCTACGAGTGAGTTACGACCGTACCCAAATGTGTGTTCCGGTCATTCCATCGGTGAAGCCATCGGCTGGTTACCCTTTGGACAGAGCCCGTTCCCTCAAAAGTACTGCTGCAGATAGAAGGGACATAAACGAGCGGACTCGTCCGGTCGATCTACCCTTTTGATCTCGAAACCGCGATGGACCCGAGTGCGTACAGATCTATCATTATCCTCGGTTCGCTAACTCCAGCACAACGCCGTCTTCTTGCAGGTCATCCCAGGTATCGGGGTGAACTTTTGAGAGATGGTTTGTGAGTCCACGCTCGGTGCGCAGTTCGCGGCCACACACGGAGCAGCGGTATCGATCGCCACGCTGAGCCAGCGATTCGCCGTGAATCTGCTTATGATGGATTCGCATCGCCCGTTCACTCCCGAAGTCGTCCCGATCACAACTCGGGCAGCGGACAGTCTTTTCGAACTCGTCGAGGGTCTGTTGGGTCATCGTTCACCTCCGTCAGCCACGGCTACTGACTCTTGAGACTCACTTACTTCTCGGACGACTTCCTCCTCGAAATCGGCCTTCGGGATCCGCCAGACCTCCTCGTCACTGTCGAATCGGGCCGTCGGGAGCTCCCGAAAGAACTGGAGGAACGTACCGAAAGAGTCGGTATTCATTTTACCTGTGCTCCTGAAATCGACTGTGGGAGCCGTCGCCTGCTCGTGTGACGCATCGTGACATTGGCGGCACAGGAGGACAAGATTGGACATCCTATCGGATCCTCCTCGGCCTCGCGGCACGATGTGGTGGACGTCGAGCGTCACGTCGGGACCCGAGGCCCGACAGTTGGCACACTGCCCTCGGTCCCGAACGTGGACGGCTTCCCTGGTTTCTTTATCCATCTCGATCACCTCTGGCCGAAGGCGAGAGCCGTAGCTACCGGTATCGTTAGCTTTGGCCCCTTCAGCGGGCCAAAAACCCTCTCTCGCGCTTCGACCTACCTCCACCTGTATTGTGGTATCTGCAAAAGCGTTCTGAAGGGCATATTCTGTGATTTTTTATATACCCTCAACAGTTGGCAAAGTAATGAGTAACGAGTGGAGGGAAGGTTATGAACTTATTTCGACAGCGAAAATTAGGACCGTACTTGAAGGAAAGAAACCTGATGGTGTCCTCACCGAAAAAATAAGATACAGAACAATTGACAGAGACACGGGTAAGGAGTATATCAGTGAATCAAGGGTCCAAGCCCTCGCGGTCGGGATACTGATCGAAAATTACGGTATAGACCCAGAGGAACACAATAGCGATTGTATCCCGATTGAGATTGTTACAGACAGTAACCCTGCTATTGTTGCATATCTGCTTGGAGCACTGGGTTACAGCCGAAGGGACGTATGTCAAATTCTTGATATCTCTAACCAAACGGTAGCCAAGTATATCGCCAGAATGAGACGGTAGTGCAACTGAGAGACTAATCTTCCTGCTGTGTAGTGAAACTACACCGCTCGTAGTTTCAGTTCTACCTACGGTGACGGTACGATCATACCCCCGAGACAAAGAACGGGCGTTCGCTTCCGATAGCGACGACTGCGTCCCGAAACCTCTTTTTACTCGTTACCGTCAGTCGCGTCTCTTGTGTGCCGTCGGCACCGAGTAGATCCTGACTAACGTGATTTCTATATAAAAACGTGAATTTATATTAAGCTGAAACTACCAGAACTTCAGGTTGTTCTTCACGGCTTCGCGTTTGATCTCCTGGATGTGCTCCGTGAGGGGAATGTCCTTCGGGCAGACTTCCGTACACGAGAACTGGGTCTGACACCGCCAAACGCCGTGTTCCTGTTCAAGGATCTTCAGCCGCTGCTGTTTCATCTCCTCGCCCTCGCGTTCGTCCATCGTGAAGCGGTACGCCTTGTTGATGGCGGCGGGGCCGAGGTACTCGTTGTCGCCGGCGGCGACGTTGCACGACGACATACACGCACCGCACCAGATACACCGCGTCGACATCTTCACCTTCTCGCGGTTCTCGGGGGTCTGACGCTGCTCTTCGAGTTCGCCGTCGGGGTAGTCGTTCGTCTGGAAGTACGGCTCGACCGCCTCCATTTGGTCGTAGAAGTGTTGCATGTCCACCACGAGATCCTTGACAACCTCGGCGTGGGGGAGGGGTTCGATCCGGACCGGCGCCTCCAGATCCGAGAGCTGGGTCTTACAGCACAGCCGCTGTTGGCCGTTGACGAACATGGCGTCCGACCCACAGACCGCCTGCCGGCAGGAGTGCCGGAAGGTGAGACTGGAGTCGTAGGTGTCCCGAGCGTACATCAGGGCGTCAAGTACGGTCATCCCCTTCTCGAAGGGAACGTGGAAATCGTCGAACCGGGGTTCTTTTTTACCCGCGATCTCGGGGTCGTACCGGAACACCTTCAGGTGGTAGGTGTCGTCATCAAGCGCCTTGTCGGCCTCCTCGGCCTGACGCCGTCGGTCGGCCTCGCCGGCGCGGTCACGCTTGCTCGCCAGCCGGCGCTCCTGGGGCGCGGCCGTCGGCTCCGCGTCGGTTTCGGTCGATTCTTCTTCGACTTGGTCTGGGAGTTGTGTGCTCATCGGTTGTGGTTCGGGTTAGATCGGGACGCCGCCGGCCCACGCGAGTGCGGTTCGGACGCCCTGGACGATCAGAACGATGCTTGCGACCCCGAGGACCGCTTTCACGGCCGTTTCCTGGGTGCCGGAGAGCCCCTGGTTGACGAGGGCGTTGTAGACGCCGTTGACGCCGTGGAACGTCGCGGTCAGCAGAAACAGGATCATGAGCGAGAAGTAGGTGAGCTCCTGCATCCGGCCTTGGGACATTCCGAACGTGACCTCGTCGGCGTGGTTGACGAAGTGCAGGAGAAAGAAGTGAAAGGCCAACACGGCCACGAGGAACGCCGCGGTGATGCGCTGCCACAGCCACCGGCGGCCGCCGACCTTGAACGAGGAGTAGCGTTCGGCCATTCAGCCGAACACCCCGGCGAGAAACGTCGGCACGCTCGCGACCACAATGGCGCCGGTGAGAACGAGCGACGCGTAGAAGCTCTTGTCCTGCGATTCCAGCCCGACCCCGAGGTCGACGAACAGCAGTCGAAGGCCGTTGAGGATGTGGAACACCGCCACGGCCAACAGCCCGACCTCAAGGATGCGGACGACGAGCAGGCTTTCGAGCGACTGGATCGTCGTCGTGTAGGCGTCGGGGCTCTGCAGCGCGGTCGAGAGGACGGCGATGTGGGTGAACAGATACCCCACCAGCACCCACCCGGTGAACTTGTGGAAGATCCAGGCCCACATACCGGCTGTGAACTCCCGCCACCGGCCGAAGTCCTCGACGAGGCCCCGATCGTAAGACTGACTCATACTCCGCTGAAGGTCGGGCCGCAACCAGTATAGACCTTACGTGTGTTGGCCGCGGTCGGTTATGGCCGCGTTCCGCGTCTCCGCCGCTCTTACCCTCACGATGTCGCGTCCCTCGTCTGCTCGCGCTCGACAACCCGCCGCACGTCGTCGTCGAGTTCGATCAGGTGACACAGCGGGTTGCCAGGGTAGACCACGGGGTTCTCGAGGACACCCACCAACAGCCCGGTGAACGGCGCCTCGACCGCGACGGTGTCGCTCTTGAACGGGTCTGTCAACGTACAGATCCGGTCGCCTTCCCGCACGAGTGACCCCGACTCGTGGTGCATGTCGACGATCCCGCCGACGTCGGCGCGGATCCAGGTCCGCTCGTTGGTGTCGTGGATGACCGTCCGCCACCCGGGCCACCGGACAACGGACGGTTCGCGGAGTTCGTACTCGGCGAAGACGCTCTCGACCCCGGCCAAGGCGTCGTCGATGAGGTCCCGCTGGAACCGGTGGGCCTCCCCCATCTCGACGGTCACGGTCGGAATCCCCGAACGGGTCGCCTCGGACCGCAGGAGGCCGTCGCCGCCTTGGCTGTCGATGATGACGTTTGAGCCGAACGCCTGCGCCAACCGCGCGACCGCGTCGTCGGACATGTCAGCACGGACGTGGAGCATATTCGTCCGCCCGCGGGTTGAGGTGTGGAAGTCGATCCCGAAATCGCACGGCGCGATGAAGTTGTCGAAGATCCGGGCGGCCATCCGCTTCGCGCTCGTCGAATCCTCCCGCCCCGGGAACGATCGGTTGAGGTCGCGGTCGTAGATCGGAAGGTAGCGTTGCTGGGCTAAGAAGCCGGGGACGTTCAGAACCGGGAGACACACGAGCGTGCCCACCAGGTCCGAGAGGTCCCACTCGTAGGCCACTTCACGGACCACCTCGATGCCGTTGAGTTCGTCGCCGTGGGAGGCTGCCGAGAGAAAGACCGTAGGGCCCTCGCGCTCGCTGTTGACGACTGTGACCGGGATCCGGATCGGGTCGCCGAGGTAGGTCTCGCTGATCGCATAGCGGAGGTTCCGGCGGGTGCCGGGGGCAACCCGGCCGCCGTCGTACTCGAACGCCGCGTCGCTACCCATACCCGCGCTCGCCACCCTGGAGACATAAACGGTCGCAATTCGTGTCTGGGAGTCCCGCCCGTCAACCATCGGCATAGGGTGTCCGCCGGGGCGCTCCGACACGAACCGATAGCAGCGATTACATCCGGTGACACAACGGCGTGGAGTCGAGCGAGCGGAGGGGGCGACAGGTCGTGCAGACAGTTCCGGGCGGTCGGCACCTCTTTAGACGGCCACGAGAAGACAACGGGTATGACTGACGACGGAGGTTCGGTCCGAGTCGGCGTGCTCTCACTACACAACAGCAAGGAGACCAAAGCGATCCTCAACGCGGTCGACGACCTCGGCCACGAGGGCGTCTGGCTGCGCCGCGAGAACACCGCCGTGTCGGTGAGAGACGGCGACGTCACCATCGAACCGGAGGTCGATATCGTGGCGAACCGGCTCCTGCTCTCGAACTCGGAGGCGCCCGTGGAGCTGCTGGGGCTGGCGACGACGTTCGAGCGGATCCGGCCGATGCTGAACGAACCCGCTGCGGTGCTGACCGCGATTCACAAGTTCGCGACGGCGGCGACACTCGCGAACTGGAACATCGCGGTCCCGGACGCGCTGTTGGCGCTGTCGAACGACCGCTTGAACAAGGGCCGGGGCGGGTTCGGTGACGTCGGGGTCTACAAGTCCGCGATCGGGACCCACGGGGGCGGAACGTGGAAAGTCGACCTCACCGAGCCGGTCAACCCGCAGGTCGGCAACAGACAGGCCTTCCTCCAGTCGCTTATCGAGCGCGACGACGACACGCACCGGGACCTCCGCGTGTACGTCGTCGGCGGCGAGGTGATCGGCGCGATGTACCGGTACGCCCCCGAGGGGGAGTGGCGGACCAACGTCTCCTTCGGCGGGGAGGTCGCCGACGCCACCGACGACATGCCGGAGGCTGCGAGGGAGACTGCGCTCTACGCCGCCGACGTGATGGGGCTCGACTACGTCGGCGTCGACCTGATCGAGGGTGACGACGGATGGTTCGTGCTGGAGACGAACCCGACGGCGGGGTTCCGCGGGCTCCACCGCGCGACCGGCCGGAGCCCCGCGCCCCACATCGCGAAACTCGCGATCGAACGCGCCGGCGGCGAGGTCGACGACGACCGCGTCGCGGAACTCTCGGCGACGCTCGACGACTCGCGGCCGGCGGGGATGCCGCGGATCGAGACGGGGCCGACCGGCGAGCGGCCGACCATCGGCTACATCGAGGAGGTTGTCGTCTCGGGCACCAGCGGGTCGACGCAGGCCGCGGCCAAGTCCGACACCGGCGCGACGCGGACGAGCATTGATACGTCGCTTGCGGCCGAGGTCGGGGCCGGGCCAATAAAAAGCATGACGCGCGTGCGCTCGGGGTCGTCGAGTTCCGGCACCGCCCGGCCGGTTGTGGATCTCGTCATCGGGATCGGCGGCACCCAACACACCGTCACCGCGAGCGTCGGCGACCGCTCGCACATGGACTACCCGCTGTTGCTCGGTCGCGACATTCTCAAACATTACCAGGTGGACGTGAACCGGCGAGCAGACGACGGAAGCGACGCGGACGGCGAGCCGGAGTTTCTCGAGTAGCGATGGGCGCGGTCGGGTCGCCGGCAGTACTTTACGTTCACACCGGTCTATATACCACCGATGGGGTCGGAACCGGTTGAAGAACTGCCCGAGGATCTGGAGGCGTGGGTAGCCGAGCGAGCGGCCGACAGCGACGCCTCACGGGTGGACGTCGTCCGCCGGCTGCTTGCGGCCCACAAACTGCTCGACGACCACCCCGGCTGGCTGGCTGACGCCGCTGTTCCCGGCCGCACGGACGTGACGGTCGGCCCGCCAAGCGGGGTTGATGAGTTCGACGCCCGCGCGAGCGGTCTCGCAGAACGGGTCGAGGTGTTGGAGGGTGATCTCGACGAGCAGATCGCCGACGTGCGACAGCGGGTCATCCAGGTCAAACGGGAGGCCGACGCGAAGGCGCCGGCCGACCACGACCACCCGTCGCTCGAGCGCCGGGTCGACGAGGGGTTCGAGAACTACGAGGAGGTGTTGGAGTATCTCACCGAGCGGGCCGAGACGCTGGAAGACGAGGCCGACGACCGGAGCGCGAGGCTCCGTACCGTTGCGAACGCGGTTGTCGATCTCAGACGCCGGGTGGCGGCACTCGAACGCGAACGCGAGAAGCGCGATGCCGTCGCGAGCCTGCGCGAGGCGGCGAACCGGCGCGGCGTCCCGGAGGCGGCGTGCGGCTCCTGCGGGGAGTCGGTCCACGTCGGCCTGCTCGATGAACCGGCGTGCCCGCACTGTGAGTCGTCGTTCGACGGCGTGGAGTCCGGCGGGTGGTTCAGACCCGACACGTTGACTGTCGGCGACCGCCCCGCCCTGGAGCCGGGGCCCGCGGCATCAGGACCCAACGCAACCGGCTCGCCGGAGACAACCGGGTCGTCGGGGGCTACGTCATCGTCACCCTCGGACGCGGGAGGGGCCGAGCCGTCCGGTTCCGATCCGTCCGCCGCGGTCGCGGGCGAGAGAGCCGAAGACAGAACCCACCAGGGGGCCGGTTCCGGCTTCGGCGACATCGTCAACGACGAGTCAAGCGGGCCCAACGGCGACGCTGAACCCGCCTCCGGCAGCCGCGGGTTCGCGGGTGACCCCGCTGAGGGCAGCGACGACACCGTGTCCGACGACCCGTTGGCGCCGGGGGGGCTGAGCGACGAGCGGACAGAGATCGACCGTGACGAGGAGGCGGATGATCGATGAGCGACGACAACCCGACGGAGTCCGGGGAACACTCACCCTTCGACGGTCAGGACGGTGGGTCGGACGCGGAACGAGCCCGCGCCGAGGCGTCCGACGAGGCGTCGGGCGACAACGCCCCGTTGTCGGACCTCGCCCGCCGGGTGGGTCGGAAGCGCCGCGACCGGGATGACGGGGACGCCGACGACTCGGCCGACTCGAGCCCCGGGGCCGATATCGACCCGGAGTTATCGACCGGCTCGCCGCCGGACCCCGACGAGGATCCGTTCGAGCAGATGTCGGTCGGGGAGATCGATGAGGAGACGCTGTGGTCATCGCTCGGCTCCGACGACACCGCGGGTGTCGGTGCCGACACGGCTTCGGACGCCGAACCCGGGTCCCCGGGCGATGTCGGCCCCGCGTCCGGGGTCGGATCCGTCGGGGACGCCGGGGACGCCGGGTCGAAACTACCGGAACACGTCGTCCCGAAGGACACGTACTGCCAGTCGTGTCCGTACCTGGATGGGCCGCCCGCGCTGGCGTGCACCCACGAGGGCACCGAGATCGTGGAGGTCGTCGACAACGAGCGGTTCCGGGTGCGGAACTGCCCGATGGTCGAAGACGGCGTCGAACCGACGGAGTAGCGGGTCGGCCGCGCGGTTCCAGCAGGCCGCTCCGACGGGTCCGGGGAGCACTTGTGTCTCCGAGGCGGAGTTCGGTGTATGCAGTTCTGCGACGACTGCGGGACGATGATGGTCTCCCGGGACGGGACGATGGTGTGTACGAACGACGACTGCGGCGCCGAGGCCGAACAGGACGCGGCGTTGGCTGCGGAGTTCGTCTCCACGGAGTCCCAGACCGACGACGACGTGATCGAGACCGAGGAGGGCGCGAACTTCGAGGGGAAACCCACCGCGACCGACGTGGTCTGTGCGGAGTGTGACAACCGCGAGGCGTGGTACACGATCAAACAGACCGGCTCCGCCGACGAACCGCCGACGCGGTTTTTCAAATGCACCGAGTGCGGTCACCGGTGGCGCGGGTACAACTGATGCTGTCGGCCGAACAGACGGTGTGTCCCGCCGCCGTTGCGGCCTCGTTCGCGGCGGGCTACCGCCGGGAGTCGGGGTGAAGCGACGGTCCGAGGAAATCAACGGTCGCGGCCGCGACCTCTGCGTCGTGCCCGACGAAGAAGTGGTCCGCGTCGAACGCCCGCACCACAGCACCCCGCTCGTGGGCGCAGTCGACAACCGGACCCACGTCCGCGGTGTCGTCGCGAGAGCCGTAAAGGATGCCGACACACAGGGATGTCGGAATCGCGACGAGGGCGGCGACCGTGTCGATACCGCGGACGTCGCCGGCTGCCGTTTCTCCCGCGGCGCCGGCGCGTGCGGGCGGTGCGAGCGCGGCGACCGCGACCACGTCGGCGCCGTGGGCCGCCGCCGCGATCGCGACCGCCCCACCGAAACTGTAGCCGAACACCGCCACCCGTTCGTACCGCCGGTCCGCCCACTCAACAGCGGCCGACGCGTCCGCCCGCTCGCCGCGGCCGCCGTCCCAGGGGCCGTAGTCGAACCGGAGGCAGTCTGTGTCGGTGGCGTTCAGTTCGGCCGCAACGGCGCGGAGCAGCCGGTCACCGCGGTGGCCGCCGTGGTCGGGGTGTGGCGGGCACGCGACGACGCAGGCGTCAGCCGTCGAACCGTCGGCACCGGCAGACCGGCTCCCAGCGCCCTCCGCGGCGGTATCCAGCGTGCCCCGAGCGCCGCGACCGCCGGGGAGGAAAATTGGGTCCGACATCCGAACCGGGGTTCGGCACGTGAGGTTTTAATTCCGGCGCGCCCCAACCAGGCGTATGGGAATCCTCTCACGCGCCTCCTACGTCGTTCGGTCGAAGGTTAACTCGCTTCTCAACCGGGCGGAGGACCCGACGGAGTCGCTCGACTACTCCTACGAGCAGATGCGCGACGAGCTTCAGGATGTCAAACAGGGGATCGCGGACCTTACAACGCAGAAGAAACGCCTGGAGATCCAGAAGCGCCGGCTGGAGGATAACGTCGAAAATCACAACGATCAGGCCCGGGAGGCGGTGCGGCAGGACCGCGACGACCTCGCCCGCCAGGCCCTCGAAAAGAAGCAGGCGAAGATGGGTCAGATCGAGGAGCTGGAGGGCCAGATCGCGGACCTCCAGGCGACGCAGGACGACCTCGTGGACAAGAAAAACGAGCTCCAGGGTCGGATCGAGGAGTTCCGGACGAAAAAGGAGACTATGAAAGCCAGGTACGAGGCCGCGGAGGCGTCGACTCGCGTCTCGGAGGCGATGAGCGGTGTCGGCGACGAGATGGGGGATGTGACCCGGTCGATCGAGCGCGCGGAGGAGCAGACCGACGAGATGGAGGCGCGCTCGGAGGCCATGGACGAACTCGCCGACACTGGCGCGTTCGACGACGCGGTGTCGGACAAAGACAACATCGACCGCGAACTCGAGACCGGGCGATCCAACCGGGAAATCGACACCGAGCTCGAAACCCTGAAATCCGAGGTGGGCGGCTCCGGCGGCGACGGATCGGGGTCCGAAGACGCCGACGCCGACGCCGACGCCGACGTGTCGGACGCGAACGCCGGAACGGCCGACGTCGACGTCTCCGACACGGAAGTCGAGGCCGAACTGGAGGAACTGAAAGACGACGAGGAGTGACCGCCGACGCAGCGGGAACAACCGCCCGGTCCGTCGACACCCGAGTCGATAGTATCAGTACCCGTCGGCTGTCATGTGTGGGCAATGACCGACACGACCGACGCCGTCCGTGCGGCGCTCGACCCCGATCGGCGCGCGGCCTTCCAGCGACGCGTCGAGAGCGAGGCCGAGTCGCTGCGTGACGACATCCACGCCGGCGTCTTCGACGCCGACGGGTTCGCGGTCGGGATGGAACTCGAAGGCTACGTCGTCGATAGCGAGGGTCTGCTCGCGCCCGCCCCAGAGGACCTCTTCGGGATTGACGGGTGTAGCCAGGAGCTCGGCGTCCACAACGCGGAGCTCCACACCGACCCGGACGTGGTCTCCGACGTCGGACTGCGGCGACAGTTCGACGGGCTCGGGTCGACGTACCGGGCGGTCCAGGCCCACCTCGACGAGGTCAACCGACGGTTCGTCCTCGACGCGCTGTGGACGGTCCCGCCCGCGGAGGGGACTCGGACGTACATCGGGGCGACAACCGAAACCGACGGGTTCGGACTCCCGACAAATATGCGCCCGGTCCCGCGGTACGTCGCGCTGGACGCCGAAATCAGGGCGCGAAGCGACGGGACGCTCAACCTCGACATCCACGGTTTCACCTCGGCTGCGTCGATGCTCGCGGAGTCGCTCGCGACGTCGATGCAGCCACACTTCCAGGTGCCCGATCCGACGGCGGTCCCGACCTACCTGAACGTCGCCACGCGGACGATGGGACCCATCCTCTCGTTGACGTCGAACTCGCCGTTCCTGCCCACGGACCTCTCCGACGGCCATACGGCGGAGACGGTGTTCGACCGGACACCCCACGAACTCCGGATCCCGTTGTTCGAGCGGTCGGTCGACGAGGGGTCGCACAAGTGTCGTGTGCCCGAGGACGTGCCTGACCTCGACACCCTGATCGACCGGATCGTGACGGACCCGACCCTCGTCGCCCCGCCGGACCTCGACGGGGACGCCGGCGACGGTCATCGGAGCGGGGATCCGGGCGACCGGTACCCCGCGATCGGGGCGAAGCGCGGCACCTACTGGCGGTGGGTCCGGCCGGTGTTCGGCGGCGACGTGCCCAGAGCGGCCGACGGCGACCGGGTCGATGGCGGCGACGGGGGGTCGGTGCGGATCGAATACCGACCGCTGCCGACCCAGCCGACGATCAGGGACACTGTCGGCGTCCAGGCGCTGGTCACCGGGGTGTTGCGCGGCGTCGTCGCGGCCGACCACCCGCTCGCGACGCTCCCGTGGGACGCCGCAGAGGAGTCATTCTACGCCGCGGTCGACGACGGGCCGGACGCCGACCTCCACTGGGTGACGCGGGCGGGCGACCGGACGACGGCGACACCCCGGATCTACGACGAACTGTTCGCGCTTGCGCGTCGGGGGCTCGACGAACTCGGGGTCGGCGCCGAGACGATCGAGTGGGCGCTCGCGCCGGTCGAAGCCCGGCGGGAGGCCGACCACACCGCGCCGAGCGCGTGGAAACGGGCCCAGGTTCGAGAGGCGGTCGACGCGGGGGCGTCGCTCCGGACGGCCATCGAGGGGATGCAGGCCGACTACGTCGAGCGCGCCCGACGCGGAACACCCTTCGCTGAGTGGTGACTGGGGATCGAACGGCGGCTACCCCTCGATCACGGTTCCCGCGGGGTCGCCCGCCAAGAACGCCGACAGCGACTCGGGCCCGAAGACGTGTGCGGGGGCGTCGAGGTCGAGCAGCGCGCGGACCTTCGCCGCCATCCCGCCGGTGACGTCGGTCGCGTCCGACCCGCCGACGGCGTCGGCGACCGAGTCGAACTCCGTAATCCGGGGGAGCACCTCGCCGTCGTCGTCGTACACGCCGGTGACGGTCGAACAGAGCCCGACGCGGTCGGCGTCGAGCCCGGCCGCGAGCCGGGTGATCAACTCGTCGCCGCTGACGACCGTCGCCCCCGCGCCGGCGTGGCCGACGACGTCGCCGTGGAGGACGGGGACGAACCCCTCGCCGAGAAGCGTCGCGGTCGAATCGAGCGGGAGCGCGAGTGCGTCGCCCCCGTCGCGGGCGGCAACCGACAGGGGGTGGACCGGGACGGCCGCCACGCCGGCGTCGTGGAGCCGGCGGAGCACCGCGTCGTTCAGCCGTCGCATCGCGTCGTGGACCGCCCACACGTCCGCGGCGTCGTGGCTCCCCGCCTCGCGGCTGATCCCGCGGTCGGCGGCGGCGACGTGACCGAAGCTTCCGCCGCCGTGGACGAGCACTAGCCGGTCGGGGTCAGCGGCGGCGATGGCGTCGGCAGCGGCCTCGAGAGCAGCGTCGTCGACGGTCTCGGGCGCGTCCTTGTCGGTGATCACGCTGCCGCCGAGTTTGAGCACGACCGTCACCGTCGGCCGGCCTCCCTGACGCCCTCGCGGTCGAGTTCGGCCCGGAACGCGTCGCGGCACTCGGCGGTGTAGCTGAGCGCGGTCCGTGTCTCGGGCGTTTCGTCCAAGGCGACGATGCAGCCGCCGCCGCCGGCGCCGGTGAGTTTCGCGCCGTGAGCGCCGGCCTCGCGGGCGGCCCACACCATACTATCGAGCGTGCGCGAGGAGACGCCGAGCGCCTCCAGTAACCCGTGGTCGAAGTCCATAAGCCGGCCGAGTTCGGCGAGGAGATCGGGGTCTGGATCGGCAGCGGGGTCGGCGCCGGCTAGGAGCGACTCCCCACGCCGGACGATGTCGCCGATGTTCCCGACGGTGTCGGCGGCGAAGCCGTACTCCCGCTTGAGGCGGCGGACACCCGCGACCAGTTCACCCGTGTCGCCGGCGCCGCCGTCGAACCCCACCACGAACGGCAAATTGGGAGTATCGATCCGGCGGCAGTCGTCGCCCTCGACTCTCACGGCGCCGCCCATCGCCGAGCAGAAGGTGTCCGCGCGAGAGGCCTGGCCGTCTTGGACGTCGTACTCCGCGCGGTAGGCGCGGTCCGCTACCTCCTTCGGACCCAGTGGCGCGCCGAGTTCGCGGGTCGCGGCGTCGATCCCGGCGACGGCCACCGCCGCGGAGGAGCCCAGCCCCGCGCCGAGCGGGATCTCGCTTTCCACCCTGATGTCGAAGCCGGCGTCGGGTGCGTCGGCCGCGTCGCGGGCCTGTTCGACCGCGGCGTCGATGTACCCCATCGCGGCGTCGACGAGGTCGGTGGGCGCGTCGACGTCGGGACGGCCGTCGGTGTCGCCGGCGTACTCGACAGTAAACCCGTCGAGGCTCAGATCCCTGGCTTCGACCCGGATGTGGTCGTCGTCGCGCTCGTCGACGGCGACCCTGGCTCGGCGTTCGATCGCACACGGGACCGCGGGTTCGCCGTAGACCACCGCGTGTTCCCCGAAGAGGTACACCTTCCCGGGGGCGGTCGAGACGGTCATACCGAACGGGTATGGGGGCCGCCGCTTAAGTTACCCGACCCGAACCGCCCAGCCGACGGTCGCCACCGCGTCGACGTCGGTGGATTCAGGTGTGGCGCGGATGAAATGTGGGTATGGACGACGACAGACGCGCGTTCCTCACGGACCTGTTGACGACGCCGAGCCCCTCGGGGTACGAGGTAGTCGGCCAACGAGTGTGGACCGACTACGTCCGGGAGTTCGCCGACGACGTGTGGACCGACGACTACGGAAACGCGGTCGCAGTCCACGAGGGCGACGCCGACGCGTCGATCGCGTTCGGCGGCCACGCCGACGAGATCGGGTATATTGTGCGTGACATCACCGACGACGGGTTCCTCCGAATCAGTCGGATCGGCGGCGCTGACCGCACCGTCTCGAAAGGCCAACACGTCACGGTCCACGCCGAGACGCCCGTCGCGGGCGTGATCGGCCAGACCGCGATTCACCTCCGGGAGGGTGACGAGGAGGGCCACGACGACATCGCCGAGCAGTTCGTTGACGTTGGTGCCGAGGACGGCGACGAGGCCCACGCGCTGGTGGAGGTGGGCGACCCGGTCACGGTGGAGACACGGGTTCGACCCCTCCAGGGCGACCGGATCGCAGCGAGAGGCATGGACAACCGCGTCGGGATCTGGTCCGCGGCCGAAGGGCTCCGCGCCGCGGTCGACGCCGACGTCGACGCCACGGTGTACGCCGTCAGTACCGTCCAGGAGGAGGTGGGGGTCCAGGGCGCGAAGATGGTCGGGTTCGAACTCGACCCCGACGCGGCGGTCGCCGTCGACGTGACACACGCCACCGACAACCCCGGCATCCCGGGCAAGCGGGTCGGCCCCGTCGAACTCAGCGGCGGGCCCGTGGTCTCCCGCGGGAGCGCTAACCACCCTACACTCGTCAAACTCGCCCGCGACGCCGGGCGGGACGCCGAGGTCGACGTCCAACTGCAGGCGACTGGGAGCCGCACGGGCACCGACGCCGACGCGTTCTACACCTCCCGGGGGGGCATCCCCTCGTTGAACCTCGGGATCCCGAACCGGTACATGCACACCCCCGTCGAGGTGATCGACACCGCGGACCTCGACGCAGTCGCCGAGTTGCTAGGGGCGATGGCGGTCGGAGCCGCCGACGCCGCGCCATTCAGTGTTGATATCTGATGGAGGCGGCGTCGTGGGTCCGCCCGGAGCCGCCGACGCCGCGCCGTTCAGTGTTGATATCTGATGGAGGCGGCGTCGTGGGTCCGCCCGGAGCCGCCGACGCCGCGCCATTCAGTGTTGATATCTGATGGAGGCGGCGTCGTGGGTCCGCCCGGAGCCGCCGACGCCGCGCCGTTCAGTGTTGATATCTGATGGAGGCGGCGTCGTGGGTCCGCCCGGAGCCGCCGACGCCGCGCCGTTCTGGTTGGACGTCTGAAAGAACTCAGGTCTCGCTGTCGGGCGCTGGCGGATCCGCAGCGGACGGCTGCGAGGCGCGCTCTCCTTCGGGGGGCGATCGGCGGCCGGGTGGGGACGTGTCTGCCCGATACAGCCGGAGGATCTCCTCCAGCAGGATCGCGTGGCGGTCGCTCGGGGTGTACTGGTGGTCGATGAAGTCCTCGGCGTCGCTGAAGTTGCCCCGCAGGGCGAGTTTCCGCACGAACGACACCGACTCGAGAAAGGGCGGGTGGTCGGCGTCGGCATCGGCCCCGATCTCCCGCTCCGGTTCCGGCATCACCTCGGAACGGATCGCCTCGTAGTCGATGGTCGTGGGGTCGTAATCCGCCACCATCTGGTTGAGGGCGTAGTCCGAGGAGAAGCGGTAGAACTCTGATTTGCTCTCGAACTGCTCGGCCTCAACGAGCGATTCGATCTCGTCGACCACCGACTCGGGAAATCGGACCGTGCTTTTCACCATACGCCGATGCGTTCGGCCACGGGGTATTATAACTTCGTCAGACATCCGACCGGGACGGGGCGTCGCGGCTCCGACGCCGACCATCGGTTCCGGCGTGTCAGACCGCAACACGCCGGGTCGGGGAAAGAAAACCGTTAAAAGCCACGGCAGGGTGGTATGACGTATGGCTGGAACCATCGAAGCGCTCGTTCCCGGCGGGGAGGCAAGCCCCGGCCCGCCGCTCGGTCCGGAGCTCGGACCGACCCCGGTAAACGTCCAGGACGTCGTCCAAGAGATCAACGACGAGACCGCCGCGTTCGACGGTATGGAAGTGCCCGTGACCGTCGAATACGACGACGACGGCGCCTTTACCATCTCGGTCGGCGTGCCACCGACCGCGGAACTCGTCAAGGACGAGGCCGGGTTTGAGACCGGGTCGGGCGAACCGCAGAAGGATTTCGTCGCGAACCTCACCGCCGAGCAGGTCAAGAAAATCGCCGAACAGAAGTCCTCGGATCTTCTCTCCTACGACCCGTTCAACGCCGCAAAGGAGGTCGTGGGCACGTGCACCTCCCTCGGCGTCACCATCGAGGGCAACAACCCGCGGGAGTTCAAACAGCGGATGGACGACGGCGAGTACGACGACATCTTCGACGAGTCCTGATACTGTCGGCTATAACTACGTGAAGATTTTCGACACCCCGGGGTGTCAAAATACGTCACGCGACTATAGCCGACAGTATGAGTTCACGACTTGAGTTCACGACTTCAGTCGTGGGGTTCACACGGTCACAGACCGCGTGTTACCGCGACGTCTCGAGAGTGCCGAACTCGTGGCGGGTCGGTTCGGAGCCGACCCAGTACGGCTCCCGGCGCCGCCGTTCGTCACGATCGAACAGCTCCGCGGCCGCGGTGCCCGCCGATCCCCCCACCGGACCCGCGCCGGGACCGTGCCCACGACTCCCACAATTCGGCGTCTCGGGGGCGTAGACCGCCGATGTTCGGATCCGCTTCGACGGACTTAAGGCCGGGATCCACCTCCCCTACGACGAGACAGGCAGACGCCTGTTTCACTGACCCGTAGGAGCAATCCTGCGTACTACGGAGGTGAATAATGGCAGATACGATAGTTGACGCAGTCACTCGCGCACTCGACGAGGCGCCGCCGCGGAACTTCCGCGAGACGGTCGATCTCGCCGTGAATCTGCGCGATCTCGATCTGAACGACCCGTCGCAGCGCGTCGACGAGTCTGTGGTTCTGCCCGGCGGTACGGGCCAGGAGACACAGATCGTCGTCTTCGCCAGCGGTGAGACCGCGCTCCGAGCAGAGGATGTCGCCGACGAAGTTCTCGACGGCGACGACCTCGAAGAGCTCGGGGACGACACTGACGCGGCAAAGGACCTCGCGGACGAGACCGACTTCTTCGTGGCCGACGCCGGTCTGATGCAGGACATCGGCCGCTACCTGGGAACGGTGCTCGGTCCGCGCGGGAAGATGCCGACCCCGCTGCAACCCGACGACGACGTGGTCGAGACGGTGGACAGAATGAAGAACACGGTGCAACTCCGCTCCCGCGATCGCCGGACGTTCCACACCCGCGTGGGCGCCCAAGATATGGACTCCGACGAGATCGCGGACAACATCGACGTCATCATCCGTCGACTCGAGGCGAACCTGGAAAAGGGCCCCCTCAACATCGACTCGATGTACGTCAAGACCACGATGGGACCAGCCGTGGAGGTGCCCGCATGAGCGACAGCGCGACCGCGCGTCGCACGGACACCATCCCCGAGTGGAAGCGCGAGGAGGTGGCCGAACTGGTCGAGTTCCTCGAGCGCTACCAGTCGGTCGGCATCGTCGACGTGGCCGGCATCCCGAGCCGCCAGCTCCAGAGCATGCGTCGGGACCTCCACGGCAGTGCGGAGATCCGGATGAGCCGCAACACACTCACCGTCCGCGCACTCGAGGAGATCGGCGAAGGCTTCGAGGAGCTCACCGACTACGTGTCGGGACAAGTGGCCTTTGTCGGCACCAACGACAACCCGTTCGGGCTGTACAAACAGCTCGAAGCCTCGAAGACGCCCGCGCCGATCAGCGCGGGGGAGGTCGCGCCTGACGACGTCGTCATTCCCGAGGGTGACACCGGGGTCGACCCCGGTCCGTTCGTGGGCGAACTCCAGCAGGTCGGCGCGGCCGCCCGGATTATGGACGGGTCGATCCACGTCACCGAGGACTCGAGCGTACTCGAGGCGGGCGAACCCGTCTCCGAGGAGCTCGAGGGCGTGCTCTCGGAGCTCGGGATCGAACCCAAAGAGGTCGGACTCGACCTCCGCGGGGTCTTCTCCGAAGGCGTGCGGTTCGAGCCCGACGAACTCGCGATCGACGTCGAGGAGTACCGCTCGGACGTCGCCTCGGCGGCGGCGGCCGCGCGGAATCTCTCGGTCAACGCGGTCTTCCCGACGGCCGAGACCACGCCGACGCTGCTCGCGAACGCCGCGGGCGACGCGACGGCGCTCGGCGTCTTCGCCGCGATCGAGGATCCGGACGTGCTCCCCGACCTGATCGGGAAGGCGGACGCGCAGGTCCGTTCGATCGCCGCGGAGATCGACGACGACGAGGCGCTCCCCGAGGAGCTTCGGGGCGTCGAGGCGCCGGCTGCGTCCGCTGTCGAAGCGGACGATGACGAGGCCGACGCCGACGAGGAACAGACGGACGAAGACGACACGGCTGAGGCCGAGGCCGACACCGACGACGACGACGACGACGACGGTGCGGAGGGACTCGGCGCGATGTTCGGATAACTTAGAGGTACACGACAATGGAATACGTTTACGCTGCGCTCATCCTGAACGAATCGGGCGAAGAGATCAACGAGGACAACGTCACCGCGGTGCTCGACGCCGCCGGTGTCGATGTTGAGGAGTCCCGCGTGAAGGCGCTCGTCGCCGCGCTCGAGGACGTCGACATCGAGGAGGCCGTCGACACGGCCGCCGCCGCACCCGCGCCCGCCGCGGGCGGTGGCGCCGCCGAGACCGCCGACGAGAGCGAGGAGGCCGACGAGGAGGAAGCCGACGACGACGGCGACGACGAGGAAGATGCTGCCGACGACGGCGACGACGACGAGGAAGCCTCCGGCGAGGGGCTCGGCAACCTCTTCGGGTAGTTCGGCGTCCGAACTCGCGCCGGTCCGCGGATCGATCCGATATTTTTGCGACCCACCGACGCCGGCGAGCGGTAACGCCGTCGAGAGCCGGCCAGCGTGCTTGTGTCGGCAGTCCCACACGCGAATCTTCAAATACCGGACCGGGACCACTCCGTCGCGATGGCGTCGCCCGTAGCGGTCGTGGGATACGCGTGTGTCGGTGTCGGCCTCGGGACCGTCACGGGGCTGGTGCCGGGGCTCCACGTCAACAGCGTCGCGTTCGTTCTGGTCGGCGTCGCGCCGAGGGTAGACGGGCCGGCGGCGGCCGTCGCCAGCGCGGTCCTGGCCGCGGGCGTCGTGCACACGTTCCTCTCGATCGTCCCCGGACTAGTCCTCGGCGTCCCGGACGCCGCGACCGCGCCCGGCGCACTCCCCGGGCACCGTCTGGTTCTCGCCGGGCGGGGTCGAGAGGCGATCCGGCTGTCGGCGCTCGGAAGCGGGGTGGCACTTGTGGCGTCGGTCGCGGTCGCGCTCCCGCTGTCACGGGTGGTCGCCGCGGGCCGGGAGTGGTTGTTGGCTGCGCTGCCGTTCCTCCTGGCCGTGATCGCCGGGTTGCTGATTCTCGCGGAACCGACTCGTCGGGGGAAAATCGGCGGTGCGATCTGTCTGGCGGTCGCGACCGCGCTGGGGCTTCTGACCCTCGATCTCCCCGCGTCGGGACCGTTGAGTCCAGACGGCGCGGCGTCGATGCTCGCCCCGATCTTCGGCGGGTTGTTCGGGGCGCCGATCCTGCTTGACGCGCTCGACGCCCGCGGGGCCATCCCGCCGCAGGACGGGGCCGACCTCGGGTTGGCGCCCCGTGGGGTGGCGCGAGCCGCGCTCTCCGGCGTGGGTGGCGGGACGCTCGTGGGGTATCTCCCCGGGGTGTCCGCGGGCGTCGCCGCGGTGCTCGCACTCGGCGGTGCGGGCGGGAGCGGGCCCGCCGGGCGGGGGTCGGACCGCGCGTACATCGTGGCGACCAGCGGTGCTGACACCGCAACCGCGGTGTTCGCGGTCGCGTCGCTCGCGGTGCTCGGCGCGCCCCGGAGCGGCGTGACGGTCGCGGTGGCCGAGCTCGGCAGCGGGGGCGGGTCGGCCCCTGGAATCGGGCTCGCGGGGATGCTCCTCGTGATCGTGTTCGCCGCCGGACTGGGCGTCATACTCCTGGTCGTCCTGGGCGACAGGTATCTGTCCGTGGTCCGTCGGCTCCCGCGGCGACCGTTGGTGGCCGGGGTGCTCGGCCTCCTGCTCGCGTTGTCGGTCGGATTCGCCGGCGTCGTGGGCGGAGCGGTGTTCTGTCTGGCCGCGGTCGTGGGGCTGCTGCCGCCGCGGGTCGGCGCCCGCCGGGTCCACCTGATGGGGGTGCTGCTCGGGCCGGTCGCGCTCGGGTGAGCCGCGAGGGGAGCCCGGAAAGACAACCGTTAAACCTCGCGCCCGGATCGGGTAGGGTATGAGTCAGTCCGAACAGCGACGCACCAAACAGTGTGTGTCCTGTGGCATCAATATCTCCGGGATCAGCGCAGCGACGTTCGACTGCCCGGACTGCGGTCACGAGATCTCCCGCTGTGCAAACTGCCGGAAGCAGAGTAACCTCTATGAGTGCCCCGACTGCGGGTTCACGGGACCGTAACGATGGGAAAAGTAGCAGCCAAGATCAAGGTGATGCCGAGCGGGACCGAAATCGACCTCGACGAACTCCAAGAGCGGCTTGAACAGTCGCTGCCCGAGGGCGCGAAAATCAACGGTTTCGAGCGCGATGACGTCGCGTTCGGGCTGGTGGCGCTCCTACCGACAGTGATCGTCCCCGACGACGCCGGCGGGACCGAAGCGGTCGAAGGGTCGTTCACCGAGGTCGACGGCGTTGAGAGTGTCGCGGTCGAGAACGTCGGTCGGATCTGAGCCCGAACAGCGCGCTCAACGAGCCTACGTCTTCCCGGCGGGTGACCACCGTGCGGGCCGTTTTCGGAGCACGCTACCGTTCCGGAGAGCAACAGCGCTGGCCGTGAACGCGGGCGGTCACCCGCCTTACTCCGCCCGCCAGAGCACGGCGAGCCCAACGACCGGTGAGAACAGGAATCCGAGCCCGAGCGCGACGAGGAGCGGTGTGCTGCCCGCCCCGAGTGACCAAGTCGCCGCGACGCCGACAACAGCGCCGAGGAGGATGCTGGCCGAGACGCCGATCCCGAACGTCTCAAGCTGCGAACTGGAGTTGTCGTGCGGGGAGCCGCCGTCGCCGATCGCGACCTCGGCCTCGTCGTGGACCTGCCCACTGGAAGCGTGTGTGCCTGTCATATAGACCAGTACACGACCCCGGGGTTTCAACTTTGTCGAGTTCGGCCGCGATCGGAATCGCGAGCCTGGAGCGTGCGTTTTATAACCGCGTCAGGTGTAAGCCGGGTAACGACTATGCCTAGCTCCAACGGTCCACTCAACGGAACACGACACAAACTCTCGAACGATCCGCGTGACCGGGGCACCTCGCCGCCGCAGCGTGCGATCCAGGAGTTCGACGAGGGGCAGAAGGTGCACCTGACGATCGACCCCAGCGTTCGTGAGGGCCGATTCCACCCCCGGTTCAGCGGCCGGACCGGCGAGGTCACCGGCAAGCAGGGCCGAGCGTTCACCGTCCGGATCGTCGACGGCGGCAAGGAGAAGACGATCATCGCGAATCCGGCTCACCTGCGCGCCCAGGAGTAACTCCCGCCCCCGATGACCATTTTCAAGCGGAAGGAAAGCGAGGAGTATTTGACCGTCGCAGAAGTCAAAGCGTTCCTGGAGGACGTCGAGGCCGAACGCGCCGCCGACGAGGACCGCGAACTCCGGTACGAACTGGCCCGCGCAATCGAACACGTCAACCGCTTTGCCCACCTCGACCCCGAGGAGTCCCGGGAGTTGGTCGAACACCTGCTCGAACTGGAGAAGGTCGATGGGCCAACCGCGATCAAGATCGCCGACCTCCTCCCGCAGAGCCGGGACGAACTCCGCGCGGTCTACGCCCAAGAACGGTACGCGCTTGACGGCGACGAACTTGACGAGGTTCTGAACGTCGTCGCGAAGTACGTGTGACGGCCGGAGTCGTGTTTCGTTAGGCGGGTTTCAGTCCCGAAAGGGGCCTCCGCCGGGACTGGAAGGGGCCGCGCTCTCGGCGAACCCGGACGTTCACGGCGGCTCGCCGCCGGTGACGGAGTGAGCGGCGAAGAGCGTCGTCAGAGAGGGCGAAGCCTTCCTGTGATCACGAACGACGCTGCGCGGCTCTCGAACGACAACGATTCCGGGGAGTTGAGACCGCGGGGGCTTCCGAGGCGCTCACTCTCCTGTTCCCCTCGAGTTGGGTCCGAACCAACCAGTACCGCGGCCAGCGGCCAACTATTTAAATAGAGCCTGGTCGTACGTCGTGGTATGACTACCACCGAGAGCGGAGACACCGACGCCGACACCTCCGGCGCCGACCCCGGAGACGTGCGTCAGGCGGTTGTGTTAGACCACCTCCCGCACGGTCGCGCCGACGACGACCGCCCCCGACACCGGAAGTCGCCGCTGGCGTACGCGCTGGGCGAGCGGGATTTCCGGCTCTTTGAGCTCACGCTCGTTGACGACGCAGGCATCTCGATCGGCGACCGCGTGGTGATCGGTCCGACCGGAGAGCGGGAGGCCGTTGACGGGTTCAAACAGGTCACGCACGAGGACCTCTCGAACACCGCGGTCGGGGAGTTGGAGTACGCGGTTGAGGCGATCGTGGAGGCCGACGAGCAGCGGTTCGTGGCGTTCTACAACGACGCCCAGCCGATCACGCTCCGGCTCCACCAACTGAACCTGCTGCCCGGAATCGGGAAGAAACTCCGTAACAACGTCTTAGACCAGCGAAAGCGCGGCCCCTTCGAGAGTTTCGCGGAGGTCGAAGACCGCGTTTCGGGACTCCACCGGCCGAAAGAAGTGCTCATCGAGCGGATCCTGGAGGAACTCCAGGACGACGACCTGAAATACAAGACCTTCGTGGGCCGGAACGGGTGACACCGAAACACCCCGGTGACGACAAGTCGAGATATTTACACGCGCTCGGCCACAATCGGTCGCAATGACGGACACGACGCCCGATGGGGTCGAGACTCGCGATCCCGACGCCCTCCGTCGGCGGGCGGGCGTGCGGGGGGACCCCGGCCGCGACCAGCATTTCCTGGTCGACAACCGGATCCTCGATCGGCTTCCGGGCTACCTCCCACCCGAGGCCGACACCGCCCACCTGCTGGAGGTCGGCGGCGGGACCGGCGGACTCACCGACCGGCTCCTCCGGACCGGCGATCGGGTGACCGTGATCGAACGGGACCCGGCGCTGGCGGGGTTCCTCGGCGAGGAGTTCAGCGGGGCGGTCGAGGCAGGCCGGCTTGACGTCGTCGACGGCGACGCGGTGGAGGTCGATCTCCCCGAGTTTTCGGCGTGCGTCTCGAATCTTCCCTATGGAATCTCCTCGCCCATCACGTTCCGGCTGTTGCCCCGGTCGCGCCCCCTAGTACTGACCTTCCAGCGGGAGTTCGCCGAGCGGATGGCGGCCGACCCCGGCAGCGGCGACTACGGTCGGCTGTCGGTGACTGCGGGCCACTACGCCGACGTCGAAGTCGTGGAAGTGATCCCGCCGTCGGCGTTCGACCCACAACCCGAGGTCGAGAGCGCGGTCGTCCGCGTCACCCCCCGCGATCCCGACTACGAGGTCGACGACGAGGCGTTCTTCTTCGACTTCGTGAAGGCACTGTTCACACAGCGCCGGAAGACCGTCAGAAACGGCATCCGGAACACGGCCCACATCTCGGGGCTCTCCGATCCCGACGCTGTCGTCGACGCGGTCGCTGCCGAGGATGAGGGCCTACTGCGGGCCCGGCCGGGATCGCTGGCGCCGTCGGAGTTCGCCGCGTTGACCGGTATCGCGGCCGAACACGGCCGGTGAGGTGACGCAGGTGTTCCCCCCGATCGCACTCCAGAGCGTGCTCGCCCGGGTCGGCACCGCGTTGGCGTCGCTGTCGGAACTGATCCCGTCGACGGCCGGTCGGACGGTCGCGACGTTCGGGATCGCGGTCGCGGTGACGGCGATCCTGAGCCGGACCGATCGGTTGCACGCGCTCGAACCCGAGCGACTCCCGAAAACCGGGTGGCATCTCGTCGTGACGCTCGGAACGATGGTGGTCGCCGCGACCGGTGGGCTGGTGATCGTGGCGGTGTGGGGGCTCTCCGACCAGCTGCTGGGCGTGTTCACCACCAACCTCGGGCCGGAGGCGCTGGTTCGGGTCGGGATCTCGGTTCTGTTCCTGATCGGGGCGTACACTATGACCGGGCTGATCAGGCAGTTGGTCGAGGAGATCGCCCAGGCGCGGGGCTCGCTCGGGGAACACGAACGCGAGATCGCATTCCGGGTGGGGCAGGTCACGCTCTACATCGTCTCCGTGCTCTTAATCCTCACGCTGTGGCAGGTGAACATCGGCGGGATCCTGGTCGGGGCGGGGTTTCTGGGCATTGTAGTCGGTATGGCGGCCAGACAGACCCTCGGCGCCCTGCTCGCAGGGTTCGTACTGATGTTCTCCCGGCCGTTCGAGATCGGCGACTGGATCGAGGTCGGGGACAACGAGGGGATCGTGACAGACATCACCATCGTCAACACACGGATCCAGACCTTCGACGGCGAGTACGTGATGATCCCCAACGACGTGGTCTCCGCTCAGAGCCTGATCAACCGCAGCCGGAAGGGTCGGCTCCGGATCGAGGTCGAGGTCGGCGTCGACTACGACGCCGACGCCGAGCGGGCGGCCGAGGTCGCACAGAGCGCGGTGAAGGACCTGGACGACCCCATGACGGTTCCGACACCGCAGGTGGTCCTCAAGCGCTTCGGTGACTCCGCGGTGGTCCTTGGGGTTCGGTATTGGATTGACAACCCTAGCGCGCGCCGACGGTGGCGGTCGAGAACCGCGGTGATGGGCGCGGTCAAGCGCGCCTTCGAGGCCGAGGGTATCAAGATCCCGTTCCCGCAGCGCGAACTGATGGGCCGCGAGGAGGCCGAAGGCGTCGTGCTCGCGGGCGGGGACGGAGACGGCACCGAGGGCAGAGAACAGTGACCGACGGATCGCGGGACGACCTTGCCGCCCGCCGGGGAGTCGAGCGGAAGGTGTACAGCCCCGCGGAGGATTCGGGGTTACTCGCCGACGCCATCGCGGAACGCGGGCGGGGCCGGCTGTTGGAGGTTGGGACCGGGTCGGGGTGGGTGGCGGAGCGGGCCACCGCGGCCGATGCCGTGACCGAGGTCGTCGCGAGCGACCGGAGCCCACACGCCTGCCGGGCGGCGCGGGAGCGGGTGACGACGGGCGGTGGGGCCGGCTCCGGTCCGTCTTTCGGGGTGGTCCGGGCGGATATGGTTGCGCCCTTCGCCGACAGCGTGTTCGACACCGTGGCGTTCAACCCGCCATACCTCCCCACTGATCCCGAAAACGAGTGGGACGACTGGATGGAACGGGCGCTGTCGGGCGGGGAGTCGGGTCGCGAGTTGATCGAACCGTTCGTGGAGTCAGTTGGGCGCATCCTCGCGCCCGATGGCGTTGTGCTGCTGCTCGTGAGTTCGCTCGCGGGGTACGACGCGGTGCTCGAGTACGCGGCCGGGTGTGGGTTCGACACCGACGACCCGGTGGTAGTCGAAGAGTCGTACCCCTTCGAGACGCTCTCGGTGGTAGCGCTGACGCCGTTGTCGGGAAAATCTGATAACTAAGGGGTATATTTTGGTTTAGTAAATATTAAGCAACGGCATTTCTTACGGTTCGACGATGACTGAATTCGTTGGAACGACGCCCGGTCTGTTCCCACTGCCGGACCACGCAAAGTCCGAGCTAGCGGACCTGAAGGGCCACCAGAAGGGCGACCTCATCTCCGGGGACGAACCCGAGTCGATAACGGATGTGTACGACGACGCGCGGTCGACAGTCGTCGCCGAACAACGCGACGCCGGCCTCGACCGCGTCGTTGAGGGGTGCCTGCGGTGGGACGACATGCTCGCTCACCCGCTCGCGGTTCACGACAACGTCGGGACCGGTGGGATCGTTCGATACTACGACAACAACAACTTCTACCGCGACCCCTGTGTCACCGGCGAACTGACGCCGTCCGGTGACGTGCCGTCGGAGGTGGCGGCCGCCGCCGACCTGCTGGACGACACCGACCCGCCGCTGCAGGCGACCCTTCCGGGGCCGTACTCGCTTGCGGATCTCGCGACCGACGAGTTCTACGGCGACGACCGGGAGTTCCTCGCTGCGGTCGCGTCGTTTCTCGCCGCCGAGGTCGAGGCGTTCCCCGCCCACGGGACGCTGTTCCTGCTCGATCCGTCGCTCGTTGCGACCCCGCCCGACGACGACCTCGCGGCGGCCGTTCCCGAGGCGATCGACACCGTCGCGGGCGCGACCGACGCCGACGTGGTCGTCTACACCTACTTCGGCGCGCTCGACGAGAAGACCTACGCCCACCTGCTGGACGCCGACATCGACGCCGTGGGGCTCGACCTCGTGGATGCGGACAGGGAGACGACGGTCTACAACGCCGTCGAGTACGGGATCACTGACGACGTCGCGCTCGGCGTCGCCGACGGCCAGAACACGCTGGTCGAGTCCCCGGAGACCCTCCGGGAGCGCGCGGCGTGGTTCACGGACCAGGTCCCCGCAACCGACTTCGAGCGGGTGTATCTGAGTACGAACACCGAGCCGTTCTACCTGCCTGTGAACAAACACCGGGCGAAACTCGACGCCGTGGGAGCCGCGGCCGACCTCGAGCGGGAGGTGCACGCCTGATGGCCCGGAACGCCGACAACCGCGCGCAGTTCCGGCCCGACGGTCACGACGCCGACCATTTCCTGCTGACGACCGTCGTGGGGAGCTACCCCAAGCCCAAGTGGCTCAACCGCGCCACGGATCTCGCCGAGGACCCCGACTCGAAGTTCGATAACGGCGACCTCAAGGAGGCCCACAACGACGCCGCACAGCTGATCACGGAGGAACACGAACGGGCCGGGCTGGACACCGTCGTCGACGGCGAGATGCGCCGCGAGGAGATGGTGGAGTATTTCGCCCACCGCATCCCGGGTTACGAGTTCAACGGCCCCGTGAAGGTGTGGGGCCACAACTACTTCGACAAGCCCTCCGTGGTTTCTGAGGTCTCCTACGACGAGCCGTGGCTGGTCGACGAGTTCGAGTTCACCGCGAACGTTGCCACCAAACCGGTGAAGGTGCCGATCACGGGACCGTACACCTTGGCACGGTGGTCGTTCAACGAGGCGTACGACGACGAGGAGACGCTTGCGTACGACCTCGCGGACCTGGTGAACCAAGAGATCGGGAAACTCGTCGACGCGGGCGCGCGGTACATCCAGATCGACGAGCCCGCGCTGGCGACCACGCCCGACGACCACGCCATCGTCGGCGAATCCCTCGAACGGATCGTCGACGGGGTCGACGACGACGTCCGGATCGGGCTCCACGTCTGTTACGGCGACTACTCCAGGATCTACCCCGAGATCAACGACTTCCCGATCGACGAGTTCGACGTGGAACTGTGCAACGACGGCTACGAGCAGATCGAGGTCTTCCAGGATCCCGATTTCGAACCGGACCTCGGGCTCGGCGTCGTCGACGTCCACGACGCAGCGGTCGAGACCGTCGAGGAGATCAAGCGCAACATCCGCCAGGGGCTGAAGGTCGTCCCGCCGGAGAAACTCACCGTCTCGCCGGACTGCGGCGTGAAACTCCTGCCACGGGAGGTGGCCTACCAGAAGACCGAAAACATGGTCCAGGCGGCCCGCGAGGTCGAGGCGGAACTCGACGCGGGCGAACTCGACGTCGCCGCCGCGACCCGACCGTAGTCCGGTCCGATGGCCGACAACCGCAACGGTGCCCCGAACTGGGGGCTCGTCGGCGTCGGAGCTGACGGCGCGGAGATGGCCTCTCAGGTCGTGACCGACGCGACCCACGACGTGTTCGACGACCGCATCGCGTTGCTCGGGAGGGCCGTCGCCGACGTCCGGGCGTACGCGGAGCAGATCGGAGTGATCGGGACGGCAAGCCTCGGGGAAGCAGCCGCCGACACCGACCGCATCGTGACGTTCGACCTCCCGTTCGGCATGCAGTTCGATCTCTCCGGCGTCGTCCCGGAAGAGCGACAGTTCTGTGCGAACACCGAACGGGTCGTCGAATCGCTGCGGAGCGTACTCGACGGTGCCGACGCGATCGCCTACCTCACCGTACCCGGCGGCAAGGCGAGTTGGGTCGTGCCGGCGCTCGTGGAGCGGATCGGCGCTACTGCGAACGGACACCCCCCGGACGCCCCCGCCAGAGGGGGTCGGCCGCAACAGTTCGTCGTCGCGACGCTGCCGTCCGAGACTGACCCGATACAGACCCGTTTCGACGCGTGCTACACGCTCTTCGGGCTGTTGGGGCCCGATGAGCGACGGTCCGCGGCAACGACGTTTCTCGTGTCGAAGCCGACCCTACAGGAGCAATTCCTATTGGAGCCGGTGGACAGTACCCCGGGCGCCGGGTCGACGGGACTGCCCCACGGTCCCATCGCTACCGCGGTGAATCAGTTCATCGCTGCGGGCCGTCGGTCCGATCGCAGCCCGCACGGGACGTTCGGCATTGCCCGCGACCGCCCACTCGGTCTCGATCTGACCGTCGCAATCGAGGCGGCGGCCGACGCGACGTTCGTCCCGGTGGATGTGTCGACGGTCGAGTCGGTTTCGCTGATCGTCGGCGCTCCCGAAGAGCGGATCCGGTCGGACGCGATCACCGCCGTCGGCGTCGCGGACGCGTTCGGGTCGTGGGCCACGGAGCGGGGGATCTCGGACCGAACGCGCGGCTCAACGCTCGTCTCGCGGCCGGGGGACGGCCAGACGTTCGACGTCCTCTTCGTCCCGACGGGATTCGACCTCGGACCGGTGCTCGATCCGCTCGAGGACGCATACGAACAGGGCAAAGCGGTGCTCGAACGAGCCGAATCCTCCCGTGACCTCGCCCGCGCGGAGCGGCTGGAACGGCGAGTACGGGGCGACGACACCAACGACTGATCGCTCTCGGTGTGAGCGTCGTCAACGACAGAATCGAAGCGGAGCGACGGTCAGTGGTCTTCGTAGAGCCAGGCCGCGTCGATCCGCTCGTAGTCGAGCAACTCCTCATCGTCGAAGAAGAGGTCGATCTCGCGCTCGTTGGCGCCCTCGTCCTCGTGGTCGGAGGCGTGGATGACGTTGCGGCCGAGATCCAGCCCGAAATCGCCGCGGATCGTGCCGGGGGCCGACTCCGCGGGGTCGGTCTCGCCGACCATCGAGCGGACCTGGCGGGTTGCGTCCGCGCCCGCCCAAACCATCGCGAAGACCGGGCCCGAACTAATGAACTCGACGAGGTCGTCGAAGAACGGTTTGTCCTCGTGTTCGCCGTAGTGGTCGTGGGCGAGGTTGTCGTCGATCTGCATAAACTTCCCGCCGACGAGCTTCAGCCCGCGCTCCTCGAACCGGGAGACGATGTCGCCGACGAGGCCGCGCTGGACGCCGTCGGGCTTGACCATCACGAAGGTGCGTTCGTCGTGATGACTCATTCCGAGTCCCCGTCGGCGCCGCCGGACTGCGTCCACTCCAGATCTCGGGGCTCACGCCCCAGCTGGTAGTTTTTCTCGGCTTTCGAGTCTTTGAAGTGGAGAACCGTTCCGTCGTTTTTCACGAGCATCGTCCCCGTGCCGGGCTCGATCTCCTCGCCGGTGAAATCGCAGGTTCGTGTTTCGACCATGCTATCGGCCTCCGATGGAGTCGGCGTCGCGCTGGGTCTCCCGGAGCTGGAGGATGTCGCCCTGCCGGACCGGTCCCAGGACGTTCCGTGTGATGATCCGGCCCTGGTCCGAGCCCTCGCGGATGCGACACTTGACCTGCATCGCTTCGCCGTGCATCCCCGTCTTGCCAACGACCTCGATGACCTCGGCGGACGTGGAGTCGCTGGCGGTCTCTTCTGCGCTCATCGTGGCTTACCGGAGTTCCTCAACCTTGCCGGCGATGTCCTCGACGTCCCCTTCGGCGTCGCCGGCGTCAACGATGGCAGCGGCGGCCGAGCCGACTTCGAGGCCCGCGGCGCGGCCGACCTCGTCTTGGGTCTCGATGAAGACGTACGCGATGCCCTTCTCGTCTGCGAGTTCGGGGAGATGCATCACGATCTCTTCGGGGGAGACATCTTCCGCGATCAAGACGAGTTCGGCGGTGCCGCGCTCGACGGCTTTGGTTGTCTCGTTGGTTCCTTTCTTTACTGTACCCGTGTCTCGGGCGACCTCAAGCGCCTCGAGGGCGTCCTCTGCGAGGTCGGCCGGAACGTCGAATTCTACGTAGACTGACATTGGTGTTCACCTCTCCTGCTCGCGGGCTCGACTGCCCCGCCGGAACCGCGGCGCGTCCCTATCGGCGAGGAGCATCATCAACCCCGGGCAGGCTGTAGACAGGATTTGCTCGGGACGGCATAAAAGCGCTTTCAATGGCGGTCTGGCGTGGGACGCCGACACACGGGAGCACCAGGCAGCAACGGCCACGTTCCCGGCGTCGCGAGAGAGGCAGCAACGGCCACGTTCCCGGCGTCGCGAGGCCCGAGCGCAACCCCCTTACCCCGTGCGGTCGACGGGAGTGGTATGAACGTCGCCGGGCTGGCCGGAGCCCTTCGGACGGCGGCCGAACGGGCCGACCATCGGCGGGTGCTCGTGCTCGCTGGGGATCGGGACGCCGGCATCGACGCCGCGTTCGACGCCGTCGAGGGCGCGGGCGTGTCCGGCGATGACGTCACGGTCGTCACGACCCGCGAGGGGTTCCGGTTCGAGCGGGTCCCGCCGCAGCGTGCCGACCGGCTGCTCGGGACGACCCGGGAGGTCGTCGTCTGCGACGCCCACGAGGGCTTTTCGCCGAACGTGGTCGGTCAGTTGGTGGGCGTCGTCGACGGCGGGGGGCTGTTCGTGCTGCTGACGCCCCCGCTCGAGGCGTGGCCCGACCGTGTGGGATCGTTCGACGACTCGCTGGCTGTCCCGCCGTTCGGCGTCGGCGACGTCGGTGGCCGGTTCCGGGAACGGCTGGTGGACACCCTCCGGACGCATCCTGGTGTCGCTGTCGTCGATGTCGACGCCGGAGAGATCGAACGCCGGGGCGAGGTCGAGAGGTCGCCGCCGGTCCGGGCGTCGACGACGACGCCCAAAGCAGCGGTGCGGCGGTTCCCGACCGCGGCGTACGAGGCGTGCGTGACCGCAGATCAGTCGCGGGCGCTCCACGCACTGGAGTCGCTGGACGCCGCGGACGGGACCGCTCCGGCCGCAGTCGTCGTTGAGGCGGACCGCGGACGGGGGAAATCGAGCGCTGCGGGGTTGGCCGCGGGATCGCTCGCGGCTGCGGGTCGCGATGTCCTGGTCACCGCGCCGGCGCGCCGGAGCGCGGCGGAGGTCTTCGACCGGGCAGCGGCGGTGCTGTCGGAACTGTGCCAGCTCGACCACCGGAGCGAGGGGGCGATCGCGACCGACGCCGGCGGCCGGATTCGGTTCCGGGAGCCGGGAGCGGCCACGAGGCTGCCCGGAGGCCCGGACGTCGTACTGGTCGACGAGGCCGCGGCGCTCTCGGTCCGCCGGCTCTCGTCGTTTCTGGCCGCCGACGCGGTCGGGTTCTTCACCACAGTCCGCGGCTACGAGGGTTCGGGGCGGGGGTTTTCGGTCCGGTTCAGGGATCAATTGGCCGACGCCGACCACGACCTGACGGGCATATCGCTGTCGGAGCCGGTCAGGTACGCGCCGGGAGACCCGGTGGAATCGTGGGCGTTCCGCGCGCTGCTTCTGGACGCACGGCCCCCGGTCACCCCGCTTGTCGCCGACCCGTCGCCGTCGTCGGTCACCTACGAGGCGCCGTCGGCAGCCGACCTCGCGGCCGACGAGCATCGCCTCCGGGAGGTGTTCGGGCTCTTGGTGATGGCTCACTACCGAACCGAGCCGGACGACCTAGCGCGGGTGCTCGACGCGCCGAACCTCCGGGTCCGGACGCTGGAGCACGGCGGTCACGCCGTGAGCGTCGCGCTGCTCGCCCGCGAGGGTGGGCTCGATAGCGACACCAGAGAGTCGATGTACGAGGGCGATCGGGTCCGCGGGAACATGCTCCCCGACGTGCTCACGAGCCAACTCCGCGACGAGGCCGCGGGTGCGCCGGTTGGGTGTCGAGTCGTCCGGATCGCCACCCACCACGCCGCACGGTCGCGGGGGCTGGGGTCGGAGCTGCTCGCCCGGATTCGCGGAGAGTTCGACGGTGACACCGACTACCTCGGGGTCGGGTACGGCGCGACCCCGGAGCTCGTGGACTTCTGGGCGGCGAACGGCTACCGGACGGTCCACCTCTCGACCACCAGAAACGACGCGAGCGGGGAGTACTCAGCGCTGATGATCGACCCGCTCTCCGAGGCGGGCGAGTGTCTCGCGCGGCGCCACGCCCGGTGGGTCCGGCGCCGACTCCCCGGCCAGCTCCCGGATCAGCTCCGCGACGCCGACCCCGACGTGGTCCGTGGGGTGCTGTCGGCGTGCGACGCGGGTGATCCCCCCAACCTCACCGACCGGGAGTGGCGGGTCGTCGTGGGTGTCGCCGCCGGTCCCGGGCAGTACGCCACCGCGCCGGCACCGTTCCGTCGGCTCGCGGTCGCGGCATTGACACGGACGCCCGCCGGTGACGGGGGCAACGACAGTAGTAGCGCCGGGCCGCCCGAGGACGTGCTGACGCCGCGTGCGGAGCGGCTGCTGGTGCGGAAGGTGCTCCAGGGCCACCCCGCCGACGAGGTGGCCGCGGAACTCGACTACGCCTCCGAGCGCACCTGCCTCCGGGCGTTGGGGTCGGCGTACGACGCGCTCGTCGACCGCTACGGCGGTGACCTCGGCGTGGTGACGCGGGAGCGCGACCGGTTCGAGGGTGAGTAACGCCTGGTGCCCGGCGACCGAGGCGCTGTCGGCGGCCACACGGAGGTTTATACGCGAATCCGCGACCACTGCCCCTGTGACGTAGCTCCCGTCCCGCATCGTCTCGCGGGTGTCCGGCACGCCGGTGCGGGGGTCGAAGTGCCGGCTGTTCGCTATGTCGTCCCACGATCCCGGCGGGTTCTTCGGGGTCGGGGCCCACGGTCCGGTATGGAACCCCTCGTCTGGGTCGGACTCGCGCTGGTCGCCGCGGGGGTCGTCGGGTCGGTCCTGCCGCTGGTGCCCGGCGGGCTGCTCTCCGTGGCCGGCGTCCTCATCTACTGGTGGTCGATGGGGTACGCCGAGCCGTCGGTACTCCTCGTCGCGACGCTCGTGGCTGTGGGATTGGTGGCGACGCTCGTCGACTACGCTGGCGGCGCGATCGCCGCCCGGGCCGGGGGTGCCTCGCTTCTGACGACCGCCGTGGCGGTCCTCGTGGGGCTCGTTCTGCTACTGGTCGCCGGCCCGGTCGGCTTCCTGGTCGGACTCGCCGCGACCGTGTTCGTTGTCGAGTTCGCCCAGCACGCCGACGCCGAGGCAGGGCTTCGGGTCGCGCTGTACGCCACGGTCGGGGTGTTGGCGTCGACCGTCGTCCAGGTGCTCATGACCGGGTCGATCCTGGTCGTGGTCGTCATCGTCGCGGTTGTGTGAACCGAGCTCCGTAACGAGTTCTCGGTCGTCTTCGGCTACGGCGACTCCGACGGACCCGATCCCCGGGGCTCGGTCTCGTACAACCGCGCCTCGTAAGGCCGGAGGTCGACCGCCCCGTCGGGCGACTCCGGCACGTCCTCGTGGTTTCCTAAGAGCAGCGACGCCGACCCGTCGAGGGGGCCGAGGTCGATGGCCCGGTCGTCGGCCGAGAAGTTGATCACGACGACGACCCGCCGGTTATCGCCGGTCCGGGTGTAGACGAACAGCTGCTCGTCGTCGGGGTAGTGGAGGTTGTAGCGCCCCGAGACCAGCGGCGGCGTCGACGCGCGGAGTTCGATCAGCCGGCGATAGTAGGCGAGTACCGACGGCGACTCCGACCGCTCGCGGGCGACGTTGACCTCGGGGTAGTCGTCGTTGACCGGGAGCCACGGGTCGCCGTCAGTGAACCCGGCGTTGGGCGAGTCGTCCCACTGGACGGGCGTCCGGGCGTTGTCGCGGGAGCGGTACTCCACGACGTGGCGGATGGCGTCGTAGTCCTTGACCACGCCACCGTCGATGAGTTCCCGCACGTTCCGGACCGAGTCGACGTCCGCGACATCGTCGAGGGACGCGAAGGTGCTGTTTGTCATCCCGATCTCCTGGCCCTGGTAGACGAACGGCGTCCCCCGGAGGGTCAGGATGATCGTCGCAAGCGCGGTGGCGGACTCGTACCGATACCGCTCGTCGTCGCCGAACCGGGAGACGCTCCGGGGCTGGTCGTGGTTCTCGAAGAAGAGTGTGGTCCACCACTCCTCGTCGAGGCCCCGTTGCCACCGGTCGAGGATGGACTTCAGCTCCGGGAGGCGCCACTCGCCGATATCCCACCGTCCCCGGTCGCCGAAGTCGAGTTCCACATGCTCGAAGGGAAACACCAGGTCGAGCGGGCCGTCGCCGGTGTACTCGCTCGCGGTTTCGAGGTCGAGCTGGGGCATCTCTCCGACCGAGACGGTGTCGGTGCCCGCGAACACCTCGTCGTGCATCTCCCCGAGGTACTCGAAGATCCGGGGGCCGTCAACGAAATGCTCGCTCCCGACCCACTCCCCACTCGGATCGCCGTCCGGGAGCCCCTCGGCCTTCGAGAGGAGGTTGACGACGTCGAGCCGGTAGCCGTCGACACCCTTCTCCAGCCACCAGTTCATCACGTCGTAGATCTCTTCTCGGACCCGGGGGTTCCGCCAGTTGAGGTCCGGCTGGTTCGTATCGAAGAGGTGGAGGTACCACGCCCCCCGCTCGTCGTCGTACTCCCACGCGGAGCCGCCGAATGCCGACTCCCAGTTGTTCGGGGGGGCCTCGGGATCGCCCTCGCGCCAGACGTAGTAGTCGCCGTGCTCCCCCTCGGGGGTCGAACGGGACTGCCGGAACCACTCGTGTTCCGAGGAGGTGTGGTTCGCCACCATATCCATCACCAGCCGGATGTCGCGGTCGTGGAGCCCCTCCAGCAGGCGCTCCCAGTCGGCCGTCGTCCCGAACCCCGAGTGGATCGCCCGGTAGTCGCTGACGTCGTACCCGTTGTCGTGCTGCGGCGACTCGTAGACCGGACTGAGCCAGACAGCGTCGATCCCGAGATCGTCGAGGTGGTCCAGTCGCTCGATGATCCCGGGAATATCGCCGACTCCGTCGCCGTCGGAGTCGTTGAAGCTCCGCGGGTAGATCTGATACACGACCGCGTTCTTCCACCAGGGGAGTTCGCTCATGGTTGTGTCCTGAACCGGGAGTGTGAGGCGGCGCCGCCGGGGGTCGACCGCTGACGGCCAGGAGTGAAGCGTGGTTCGAACCACAGTCGGTCGCGGCGACGAAACGCCGGCTGCGACCGGAGAAGTTCGACACCGAGCCCGGTTCGTTACTCCGAGCGTACCAGCCATCTCGTATTAATTGTTGTGAGAAGCACTCCAGGGAGAGTACACTCTCTTCGGGGAGAGAGTGTGGCAGTCACGCCAGCAGCTGTCAAAAAACGGGGGCGTCGGTCGAACCCCGCTCTACGCGGCGCGGACGAACGTCACCGGGCAGGAGGATTCGAGCATAACTTCCTGGGCGGTCGACCCGAAAAGCGCCTTGCCGGCGGGCGACCGGCCACGGCCGCCGAGGACGACCATATCCGCGTCAACCTCGTCGGCGAGTTCGGCCAGTCGCCGGCCCTGGGACGCGCCGTTGCTGAGCCGGCCGGAGGTTGTGACCTCAACGTCGGAGGTGGCGAGCGTCTCACCGAGGTCACGGACGGCGGCCTTCCGCTCGGCGATGACACTCGGGGTCACCTCGCTGTCGTCGGTGAAGTTCAGCCGATTGCGTGCGTTCTCGTACTCCTCGTCGTCGAACACGTGCGCCAGGACGATTTTCGCGTTCGATGGGTCGGCGATGTCCGCGGCCGTGGCTGCGAGTCGATCCGCTACGTCTTCGTCCCCGCTTTCGGCGGCGAGAACGATCGTTTCTAAGCTCATACACGAACGGAAGAGCCGATCAGGCTTAACTCTTCCGTAAATTTACTCTATCTGTAGTAATTATTTATCGGACGGGGAAGCAACACACCGGGTTGTGACGACGGTGGAATTATATCTATCCTGATCATACACCGCCGCGTGAGCGTCAACGTTGAGACACGGGTGGATGATCTCGGATCCACGGAGCACGCGTCGGACGCGTGGGACCTGAAAGAACGGATCCGGGAGAGAGAGGAGGTACTCAAGCAGCGCCGGTCGTTTTTTATCGACGCCTACCGCCGGGCACGGGACCACCTCCTCTTCGTGGAGGATGACCTCGTGGGGTTCGCGTCGGTCCGCCGCGACGGCTACATCCTCTTTCTCGGCGTTGCGCCCGAACACCGCAGCGAGGGCCACGGCAAGCGCCTCGTCGCCGCCGCGCTTCAGGATCACGACTCGGTCTCGTGTCACGCCCGCGCGACCAACGAGTCGGCGCTGTCGTTCTACGAACACCTCGGGTTCGACGTCGAGCGGCGGATCACCGGCTACTACGAGGACGGTGGGGACGCCTACTACCTCCGCTTGGGCGATGGGTCGTCGCTCCGCGGACGGTTCGCCGACTTTTTCCGCCGATCGGTGGTCGGCGAGTGACGCCTCGCGTGTCGGACGCTGACGACCCGGCGACGGACGCGCTGGCGGATTCAACTACCGGTTCGCCTCCGCGGTCCGGCACGCCGGCGGACTAACCGATCGCTCAGACGCTCTGGACGCCGTTGTCGGTGATCACCTCGTCCGCTAGTTCCACAGGGGTCGCGTCGTAGGCGGGGTTCTCGATGACGACATCCTCAATCGGCTCCAGCGAGATCTCCCCCGGCGGCCGGATCTCGTTTTCGAAGACGAACCCGCTGTCGACGATCTTCGCCGCTGACCCCACCACCGTCACCGGGACGTCGAGGTGGGCCGCGGTAGCGACAATCGGGTACGTCCCCACGCGGTTGTAGAGGGTATCGTCGACGATGCAGTCCATCCCGATCACGACCCGGTCGCACTCGGCGAGGAACGATCCGGCCGCACCGTCAACCAGCAGGTGCGGTTCGACGCCATCGATCCCGGCGAGTTGGCGCGCACACTTCCGACCGAGGTACCGCGGCCGGGCTTCGGTCACGTACGCCGTGAGGTCGGCGCCGTCGTCGACCGCCCCCTCAACCGCCTCCAACACTGTCGAGGAGAAGTCGTGCGTGAGGAAGGCGTCGCCGTCCTCGAACGTCGGGGCGGCGCGTCTGGCCGCGCGAGATTTGCCCTGGCGGACGTCCTCGACGACACGATCTGTGACCTCCTCGAGCAGCGCCTTCGATTCCTCGGCGGTGTCTTTCCGGTCGATGACGTTGACAAGAACGGTCTGCATGGCGTTGAACAGCGACGCGTGGGAGGGGTTCGCCCGCTTCAACGCGCTGGCGTTGCGCTCGAGGTCGCGCTCGAACTCCTCGACGGTGGCGTGATCGCGGTCGAGCAGTTCCGAGAGCGCCCGCGTCGCCTTGACCGCGACGACCGAGGAACTGTGTGTCTGCATCTCCTGGATCTCCGCGATCGTCTCGTCGATCATACCGGAGAGTCGGCGACTCGGGGCAAAGTCCTTCCGGCAATACGGGTACGGCCCGGTTATCGCGGGTGCTCCCGAACCCATCGGAGTGCTGACTCCGGAAGTCCCGTCCGACTGCGGATGTCAGATCGGCAATCGCGCACGCAACGGTCGCCAGCCGTCCTCGGTCGCCGCCGATTCACTCCTCCGCGGACGCGTCGGATCCACCGTCGGCTTCTTTTGAGACCGCGTCGGGGTCCTCGCCGCCATCGCCGGCGTCGATCCATCGGGCGTAGACGAACACCCCGATCGCGACCAGGAACCAGACCACGGCGCCCACCCGAATCGCGAACTCCACGCGAGCGCCCCAGGTCGGGAGGGTCCGCGGGACCGAAAGCAGGGCGACAATCGGTGCGCCCACGACGATCGTGAGCACGAACGTGGTCTGCATCACCCACCCGTAGTCGACCCCATCGGGGTCAGACGTCTCGACCGGTTGCACGCCTCGGCCTTCGTCGGACAGCACAAATCGGTGCCGGTCGGCGTGCGTCAGGCGCGCGAGAGAAACCCGGAGAGTTCGCGGTTGAACGCCGCGGGCACCTCCAGCATCGCGAGGTGGGCGGCGCCGTCGACCGCGGTCACCTCGCACTCGGAGAGCTCTTCACATAACTCCTCGTGGTAGTATGGCGGCGTGAGCCGGTCGTATGCGCCGACAAGCGCAAGCACCGGGACGTCAACACCGGAGAGTTGCCCCCTGAGGTCGACCCCGTGGGCGGTCTGGAGGTCGCGATCGAGGACGGCTGACCCCGTCTGCCGGAGCGCCGCGCGCGAAACGTTGAGGGTCTCCTTGTCGGCGTCGTGGAAGAGGTGGTCGGGTCTGTGGAGGAACTCAACGGCCCGCGGGAAGTCCGCAGAGACCCACTCCAGGAGGTCTTCCGGGACGGGGAGTCGGGGACCCACGCCGGCCAACACCGCGCCCGAGACGTCGAGGTCGCGCTCAACAAGCGCCGTGAGGGCGACCGCACCGCCCAGGGAGTTCCCGAGCAGGACGTCCCCGCCGGCGGCCTCAGCGACCGCCACGACGTCGTCAACGTACGCCGACAGCGTCTCGTACCCCGGCTCGGCCGAGACGTCATCGCTCTCGCCGTGCCCGCTCAGATCGAGCGCAACGACCGGGTGGTCGGTCGCCACCGCCGACTGGGCGGTCCAGATGCGGTGGGAGCCGCCGCTGCCGTGGACCGCAAGCAACCTGTGTCCGTCGCCCCCGCGGTCGAACGTCCGGTAGGCCGTGGTCCGGCCGTGGTGTGTGACAGTTTGCATACCGGTTCTTCGGGGAGTGGCCGCATAAACCCCGATACCCTCCCCGGGAGGTCGTGTGTCGGTACGCGATTGCCGGCCGGAAACCCGCCCTCGGGCGGGAGTCCCGCGAGTCGGGCGGGACCCGAGGTCCCGCTGGAAGCCGGCGCGGAGCGTCGGCGATGGAACGAGCGGGACATCGATGGACGCGAGCGTCCGTCGGGGCCGGACGGGGCCGCGCTCTCGACGACGGTGACGGGAGAGTTCTCGTCAGCCACCCGGAACGCGACGCGTTCGGGTGCAGACGCGCGACGCAAGCAGTGAGGCGTTCACGGCGGTGCGCCGCCGTGGACGCGGGAGTGCTCCGCGCTCCCGGTGGCTTCGCCGCCGAAGCCGTGCAAACGGGCGCGAAGCGCCCGTGAGCAGCGACCGCGGGAGCGACCCTGTGAGCGACGAGGCGCGTCGTTCGAACGACAGCGAACCCACCGAATCGAGACCGCGGGGGCTTCCACGCCCGTCTCCCTCCGGTTCTCACCGAACTCTCCTCTCGTTAGACACTGCTCCCCAGGGCGTGTTCGCAGCCAGTGAGGTGGCGACCGAATCGCAATTCGACCGCTCGAAGGTGGTACCGGACGCCGTCTTGCGATTAGCTTGCGATGGGTTTATATAGTAATAGAACTAACGTGGAGTTAGGAATGCCAATGAACACTGGACAAGAAGCCGGCAGCGACGGGCGGATGCTCCGCCGGTACGACTACGACGACAGCTGGGTTCTCGCAGCGGACATCGGAGCGTCGGCCAACGACGTCGACGTCGACATCGACATCGTCGGGACGACCGCAATCGTCGTGGCCGACACCGGCAGCGGGGTCACCGAGGCGGAGTTCGAGCTCCCGGACGGCGACGCGACCGCCGAGGTCAGAAACGGCGTGGTGACGATCGAGGTGGACCGATGAGACTCACCGTCAAGCCGCTCAAGCAGAAGGACGCCGGCCGCGGGCTCGCCGCGCTCGACCGCGAGGCGATCGAGGGACTCGATCTGGAAGGCGGCGACTACATCCGGATCGACGGCAGCAACGGCACCGCCATCGCGCGGGTGTGGCCCGGCTACCCCGAGGACACCGGCACCGGGGTCGTCCGGATCGACGGCCGGCTTCGGCAACAGGCCAACGCCGGGATCGACGACACGGTCGACGTTGAGGCCGCAGATATCAAACCCGCGAAGTCGGTGTCGGTCGCGCTCCCGCAGAACCTCCGGATCAGCGGGAACATCGGCGGCCACCTCCGCGACAAGCTCGCCGGCCAGCCCGTGACCGCGGGCCAGAACGTCCGGGTTCCCTTCGGGTTCGGGTTCATGAGCTCGTCGAACCAGCCGATCCCGCTGAAGATCGCCTCGACGGACCCCGACGGCACCGTTGTCGTCACCGACTCCACCGAGGTGTCGATCAGCCAGACGCCCGCCGAGGAGATCCAGTCGGGCAGCGACGCCGACGACGGCACCCCCTCTGTCACCTACGAGGACATCGGCGGCCTGGATCGGGAACTCGAACAGGTTCGGGAGATGATCGAGCTGCCTATGCGCCACCCCGAGCTGTTCCAGCGGCTCGGTATCGAGCCGCCGAAAGGCGTGCTGCTTCACGGCCCGCCGGGGACCGGCAAGACGCTGATCGCGAAGGCGGTCGCAAACGAGATCGACGCCTCCTTCCACACCATCTCCGGCCCGGAGATCATGTCGAAGTATTACGGCGAATCGGAGGAGCAGCTCCGTGAGATCTTCGAGGAGGCCGAGGACGCCGCCCCGGCGATCGTGTTTGTCGACGAGCTCGACTCTATCGCGCCCAAGCGCGGCGAAGCCGGCGGCGACGTCGAACGCCGCGTGGTCGCCCAACTCCTCTCGCTCATGGACGGGCTCGACGAGCGCGGTGAGGTGGTCGTGATCGGCGCAACCAACCGCGTTGACGCCATCGACCCCGCGCTCCGCCGCGGCGGCCGGTTCGACCGCGAGATCGAAATCGGCGTCCCGGATAGAGAAGGCCGCAAGGAGATCCTCCAGGTCCACACGCGGAATATGCCGCTGACCGACGACGTCGACCTCGACGCCTACGCCGACAACACCCACGGGTTCGTGGGCGCCGACATCGCGAGCCTCGCAAAGGAGGCCGCTATGAACGCGCTCCGGCGCATCCGCCCGGAACTCGACCTCGAGGCCGACGAGATCGACGCCGAGGTCTTGGAGTCGCTGTCGGTCAACGAGCCGGACTTCAAAGGGGCCATCAAGGGGATCGAGCCTTCGGCGCTGCGTGAGGTCTTCGTGGAAGTCCCCGACGTGACCTGGGAGAACGTCGGCGGGCTCGAAGGCACCAAAGAGCGGCTCCGGGAGACCATCCAGTGGCCGTTGGAGTATCCGGAGGTCTTCGAGACCCTGGACATGCAGTCCGCGAAGGGCGTCCTCATGTACGGTCCACCGGGGACCGGCAAGACGCTGCTCGCGAAGGCCGTCGCCAACGAGGCCGAGTCCAACTTCATCTCGGTGAAGGGGCCGGAACTCCTCGATAAGTACGTCGGGGAGTCCGAGAAGGGGGTCCGCGAGATCTTCAAGAAGGCCCGCGAGAACGCCCCGACGGTGGTGTTCTTCGACGAGATCGACTCCATCGCCACCGAGCGCGGGAGCAACACGGGTGACTCAGGCGTCTCCGAGCGCGTGGTGTCCCAGCTCCTGACCGAACTTGACGGGCTCGAAACGTTAGAGGACGTGGTCGTGATCGCGACCACCAACCGCCCGGACCTGATCGACTCCGCACTGCTTCGGCCGGGGCGGCTGGACCGCCACGTCCACGTCCCGGTCCCCGACGAAGAGAGCCGCCGGGCGATCTTCGGGGTCCACACCGAGTTCAAGCCGCTGGCAGACGGCGTCGACCTCGACGACCTCGCAGCGAGAGCCGAGGGGTACGTCGGCGCCGACATCGAGGCGGTCTGCCGCGAGGCGTCGATGGCGGCCAGCCGGGAGTTCATCGACAGCGTCCAGAAGGAAGAAGTCGCCGAATCGGTCGGTAACGTCCGCGTGACGATGGACCACTTCGAGCAGGCGCTCGAGGAGGTCAACCCCAGCGTGACCGACGAAACCAGAGACCAGTACGAGCGGATCGAAGAACGGTTCGACGCCAGCGAACCCGACCGCGGGCCCGAGGCCGGTATGGGCCGGACGTTCCAATAAGTCCGACCCGCCGTCACTCGTTTCCGACCTGTTTTAGGGAGCTGTTCTGCGCCGTCAGGATTCGGTCGCCGGATCAACACCGTCGTCTGGGGCCGGCTTCGGCGGAAGGTAGAACCGAACCGCGTTGCCCCGCGGTGTCCGGCGGTCGACCCCGATCTCCCCGCCCAGGGATTCGGTGCACCACCGCATCACGAACAGGCCGACGCCGGACCCGTGGAGGGTGCTGGTGCGGGCTTCCGGCCGGAACAGCACGTCGAGTTCGGCGTCGTCGATCGGCGGGTTCCGGTCGAGCACACTGATCTCCACGCGCCCGGTGTTGGGCGACCGACCGATCCGGACCTCGACCGCCGGCACCGACGCGTCGTTGTGGACGATCGCGTTCTCGATCGCGTGCCGTAGCGCGTACGGGAACGCACGGTCGACGGCGATCCCGACGGTGTCGCGTTCGGTGACCGTGATCACCGCGTCCGGGTAGTCACCCCGACAGTCGGCGGCGATCTCCGAGACCGCCGTCGCGGCGTCACGAACCCTGCGGTTGGCCGGGTCGGCGGTGACTGCCTGTTGGATCTGCCTGACCGAGGCGGCGGCGTTGCCGAGTTCCGTCGCGGCGTCGGCGATGGTGGCGGCGGCGGCACGCATCTCCCCGGGATCGTCGCCGCCCACGATCTCCTCGGCGTACCCCGAGAGTATCGCGGACTTGTTCCTGATGTCGTGCCGAAGGATACGCCAGAACAGCTCCGCACGATGCTTCGCGTCGTGGTGGTCAGTCACGTCCCGGATCTCCGCGCGGACCCACCGGGTGTCGTCGGCCCGGGGCGACACCCGGATCCGGACCCACACCAGTTCCCCGTCGCCGCGTTTCACCCGCCAGGTGAACTCTCGGGGGTCACCCTCCCACGCCGCGTGGAGCCGTTCGCGGAAGTCCGACGCCGAGAACGAGTAGGTGTTGGCGGTGTAGCGGTCGACGTCGAGCGACCGGAGCGTCGGGTGGTCGTAGCCGAGTATCGACGCCGCGCGGTCGTTGGTATCCACGATCGAGCCGTCCGTCGGATCGTACAGCGCGATTCCGACACACAGCGTGTCGTACGCCGGGGACAGTTCGGGGCTGCATCGCGAATCCATACGCGTAGCTGTCTCCACCGGCGTGAGTTAGTACTCGCTATGAAGGGTATATACCGCTCCCGACCGGGGGAGTCCAGTCGACAGCCGCCGGACCGTGACGGGACGCGACAGTTGCTACGGGCGGACTGGCCGCGGCGACTCTCTGGCCGATCACCTACGCCGGGTCGGCTCCGAGACCGTCGAGGTCCTCGAGAATTGTTTCGGCGTGGCCCTCGGGCGAGACGCCCTCGTAGGCGAGCGCGACCTCGCCGTCCGGATCGATCACGTAGGTGTTACGGAACACGCCGTCGAACGTGTTGCCGAACATGTTCTTTTCGCCGTAGGAGTCGTACGCCGCCGCAACCGTGCCGTCCTCGTCGGACAGCAGCCGGAACGGGAGGTCGTACTCCGCCGCGAACGACGCGATGTCGTCGACCGGGTCGTCGCTGATTCCGAGCACCGCGACGTCGTGCTCCTCGAACGCTGCGTACCTGTCGCGGAAGCCGCACGCCTCGGTTGTGCACCCGGGCGTGTCCGCCCGCGGGTAGAAGTAGACGACAACGTGGTCGCCGCGGTGCGACGACAGCGACACGGGGTCGCCGCGGTGGTCGGACAGCTCGAATTCTGGCGCGGTATCGCCGGGAGCGAGCATCGCTTTCCTTTTCGAGGGCGGCGGTTTGAGACTGTCGGAGGGAGAAGACGTGGAGAAACCCCCGGTCCGGTGTCACTCGGCCGAATCGAGTTCCTTGATCACGGTCGCGGGGGTCCCGCCAACGACGACGTCGTCGGGGACGTCCGACGTGACGACCGCCCCGGACGCGACGACCGCGTTGTCGCCGACCGTCACGCCGGGGTTGAGCACCGACCGCCCGCCGAGCCAGACGTTGTCGCCGACGGTGACGGGGGCGCCGGACTCCACGCCCGCGGCCCGGTCATCCGGGTCGAGCGGGTGGGTAGCGGTGTAGACGTGGACCCCCGGTCCGACGTCGCAGTCCCGGCCGATCTCCACCCGGCAGGCGTCCAACACGACGCAGTCGAAGTTGATGTAGGCGTTCTCACCGATGTGGATGTTGTACCCGTAGTCACACCGGAACGGCGGCTCAACGTGACACCCGTCGCCGAGACCGCCGAGGAGAGCCTCCAGGAGGCGGTGTCGCCGGTCGGAGTCGTCGGGCGTCGTCCGGGTGTACTGGTCGGTGAGTTCGCGCGCACGCTCCCGGTCGGCCACGAGTTCGGGGTCGTCGGGGTCGTACACCGCCCCGTTCAGCATCCGTTCTTTGGCTCCGTCCATACCGTCGGGAGGCCGGCCACGCCCAACACCCTTCCGGAACACCGCCCGGAGGCGTGTCCGCCGCCCGTTCGACAGCCTGATACTGTCGGCTATAACTACGTGAAGATTTTCGACACCCCGGGGTGTCGAAATACGTCACGCGACTATAGCCGACAGTATGAATATCCTCCTCGGAAACCGGACACACGTGATCGAACGAATCGAAAACGAGGTCGAGATGCTGGAGCGACACCTGCGGGTGCTTCGGCTGGTGATCCGGAACGAGCCGATCGGGATCGTCCAGCTCGCCGACGAGCTCTCGATCCCGGATCACAAGGTCCGGTACTCGCTGCGGGTCCTGGAAGAGGAGGGACTGATCGAGCCGACCGACCGGGGTGCGACGACGACCGATGACCTCCGAACGTACCTCAACGGGGCGAACGATCGGATCGATGGCCTCCGAGAGCGGGTCGGTGCGTTGGCGATCGGGGGAGGGTCGGGCGACCGCGACAACGCGGCGACCGCCGACACACGCGCGTCCGAGCCGTAGGCCGGCACCACCGGGCGTCGGAACCGGATGCGGTCAACTATGTGGTGTGTTTGCCCTCGGAACCGACAGTCAACTCGAGCCGGAGGTCGGCACCGCCCGCCAAGGCGTCAACCAGCGCCCGGTCTATGTCTGCCGCCGCCGCGTCAGCGCCGACACACACCGTCCGGTTGTCCACGTACTCGCTGGTTCGCCCGACGTGGCTCCGCTCGTTCTCGAAGGAGAGTTCCGGGTGGCCGCGCCCCGTGATCGTGTCGGTGACGGTGGTCCCGTCGTCGGTGGTCGCGGTGAGCGTCGCGGTGACCGTCGCCGCCGGATCCTGACACGCGTCGACGAACGCGTCGTCGAAGTCTGCGGGCACCCGATCGGCGTCGACGGCGAGGATACAGTCGCCCGCGGGGGTGAGCCAGTCGTCGCTCGTCACCTCGAACGTACTCGTGTGTGCGGCAGAAACGTGCTCGTGGCCGCGTGCGTGGACGACTTCGTGCACACACGACCGTGGATGCCACCCGCATAAATCCGACACGGTTCCGTCCGCCGGTCGGGGTCCGGCGCCGAGTGTGCGCGGCGCGGTCGGTACTGTTTGCTCGGGTACGAGGTCGGTGTGAACGCGACGGTGAGGACTTCTGAAGCCCCCGCGGTCTCGACTCGATGCGCTCGGTGTCGTGCGAACGACGCGCGCGTCGTTCGTGACCACGAGAGGGCGAAGCGTCCATCCATGTCCCGCTCGTTCCATCGCCGGCGCTCCGCGCCGGCTTCCGGCGGAACCTCCGGTCCCACCCGCCCCGCAAGACTGCCGCCCACCGGCGAGTCTCCGGTCGGTCGTCGCGTAACTGCACGCGACCGCGCAGCCTCGCCGGTGGTTTATATGCGGGTACGGCATCCCCTGACAGCCACTCACACGCCCTCGTTCAGGGTGTGTGAGGCGTTTCCACCCGATCTGGTATCCGGAAAATTTATATACTGTAGCCGCGAAAATACGAGTACCAGAACGCCTCCGGCGTTCCGGCGGCACAGCACGCAGAATGATCGGGAACTCTTATCCACGGTTGGTAGTACTGGGCAAGCGGCCGCCACGGTCCGGAGCGGTGATGGTATCGAGGATTGATCACGCATGGTAACGCAACAGGACGTTCTTCAGAACCACGACGTAGAAGCATTAAGCGAATCGAACAACATCGATCTCACCGACGACAAGCTCGAAAACGGCTCTAAGGGTCAGCTCATCAAGGTCGCCGGTCAGCTCCGAGATCGACGAAACGACCTGAACCAGATGGCCTCCGAGCGGGCGTCGGCCCGAGACGACCTCAACGCCAAGACGCGCGAGAAGGTCGACGAGGCCCAAGACCACCGCGAGAACCGCGACGAGCTCAACGAGCAGGTCCAAGAACACAAGGAGAGTCGAAACGAGCTCAACGCGGAGGCCAACGAGCTCTTCGACGAGGTCGAGCAGATGAAAGAGGACCTAGAGCTCGACGACGGCAAGAACATCGAGGAGCTCGAAGACGAGATCGAGCAGCTCGAGTTCCGCCAACAGACCGAGGTCCTCTCCACCGAGGACGAGCGCGAACTCATCGAGAAGATCGAGGATAAACGCGACGAGCTCCGCGAAAAGAAGGAGAAAGTCGAAGATAGCGGCGAACTCGAAGCGCTCATCGAGGAGGCCGAGGAGGTCCGTTCGGAGGCCTCGAAACACCACCAGAAGGTCACCGAGCTCGCCGACGAGGCTCAGGAGCACCACAACCAGATGATCGAGGCCTACCGCGAGGCCGACGACATCCGCGACGAGGCCGACGAGATGCACGAACTGTTCGTGGAAGCCCAGGAGGCCGCCGACCGCCACCACGAAGACTTCGTCCGCGTCCAAAAGCGGCTCCGCGAACTCGACAAGCAGGAAGAGGAAGAACGGAAGGACGAGCGCGAGGAGGAGCGCGAGGCCGCAAAAGAAGAGGCCGAAGAGATCTACCAGAAGTTCAAGGAAGGCGAGACCCTCGACACCGAGGATCTCATGAAGCTCCAGAAAACGGGGCTTCTGTAGTTCGAACTGAGCGACACCGAGACGAGTCGGTTTTTTGTGATCGTGTTGTGACATCCCGTTGACCGGGAATTCTTTAGTGACGTGTCCCGTGACGTCGACTGTGACGACGCTGGTCCTCTGTGTCGACCGGTCCGACGACATCGGCCGGACCACGGGGCTCAAGAGCCCCATCGTGGGATGGGAGGCCGTCCAGTCGCTGGTCACGGACGTCGGCCTCGACGACCCCGAGGACTCACGTGTCAACTGCCTGCTGGAGACGCTCCGGGTGGCCCGCGACCTCCGGGACGACCGCGAGGAGCCGGTGCTCGCGGTGGTCTCCGGCGGCGGCGACTCCCTCGTTGGCGCCGACCGGTCGCTGTCGACGCAGGTTGACGACCTCGTTGCGGAGCACGACCCCGAGTCCGCGATTGTCGTTATCGACTCCGCAAACGACGAGCGGGTGATCCCGGTGATCGAAAGCCGGGTCCGCGTCGACTCCGTCGACCGGGTGGTCGTGCGCCAGGCCCACGACATCGAGTCGACCTACTACCTCCTGAAGCAGTTCCTCGCGGACGAAGAGCTGCGGAGCACGGTATTGGTGCCGCTCGGCGCGACGCTGCTTTTGCTCCCCGTGCTCCTGACACAGTTTTCGACCGCGGTCGCACTCGCCGGGCTCGCCGGGCTCTTGGGTGCCGCGCTGTTGTACAAGGGACTGGCGGTCGACGACCTTCTCTCCGAGGTCCCCGAACGCGTGCGGTCGGCGCTGTACTCCGGACGGGTGTCGGTAGTGACCTACGCCGTCAGCTTCGGGCTGGCGCTGGTCGGCGCGTTCTTGGGCGCGCTCGCAGTCACGCCACAAGTCGGGCCGGAGTCGGCGATCGTGAGCGTGATGCAGTTCGCTTACAGCGCGGTGCCGTGGCTGGCGTTGGCGGCGCTGACCGCGAGCACCGGCCGGCTGCTCGACGAACTCATCGGGAGCGACGGCGTGAGCACCCCATATCTGAACCTCCCGTTCGGCGTGATCGCGCTCGGACTCGTGGGCCGCGGCTTCACCGGGTGGTTCCTCCAACGGGAGTCGCTGCTCGCCGACCCACAGATCGCCGGCTACGCCGTGACGCCCCAACAGCGGCTCGCGGCGTTCATCGTTGCGGGGATCGTTGTCAGCCTCATCGGCGTGAAGGTTGCCGCGAGCGTGAGCAGCGAAACCTTAGAGGACGCGGTACAGAAGCAGTGACGCCGGATCCGGGGTGGGACCCGGCGCGCTGTGGTCCCGCGGATCGCACCACTGAAGCGTCTGGTGCGTCGGAGTACACGCGAGCGATGGATGATCCGACCGACCCGTACGACCTCAGGCGGTTTGTCGACGCCCAAGAGCCGGTCATGTCGCAAGTGAAAGACGAACTGCGAGCGGAACGGAAGCGCAGCCACTGGATGTGGTTCATTTTCCCGCAGGTCGAGGGACTCGGCAGCAGCCGGATGGCCCGGCGGTACGCGGTCGCCTCGCGCGGCGAGGCCGACGCGTACCTGAGACACCCGGTGTTGGGCCCCCGGCTCCGGGAGTGCACGGAGCTGGCGAACGGGATCGACGCGCGCTCTGCGACCGAGGTGTTCGGGTCGCCCGACGACAGGAAGTTCCGGTCGTCGATGACGCTGTTCGAGGCGGTCGCAGACGACCCGGCCCCGTTCGAGACGGCGCTGGAGCGGTACTACGGCGGCGACCGCGACGAGAAGACGCTCCAGTTCCTCGGGGAGTAACGGGACGGCGAATAGCGTGAGCAGCGAGACCTGGATAGCTACGCCGGCGGCAGCGTGGGCTACGACACCCCCGCGCGGTACTCGCCGTGTTTGACCCCGATGGCGGCACAGACCGCGCCGAAGACGAGCATCGACGGGGCCACCATTGTGAGCACGATGTTCACGGGCATCACACGCAATGCGACCAGAGCGGCGGTCCCGGCGGCAACCAACGCGATCAGGGCGCCGGCAGTCGTGGGAAGGCTGAACGCCATACGGGTCCATTTTGGGGCCCAGGTGTCAAATCTGTTGTTGCCGCGGGGCGGGGGACGCTGGTCCGGCAGACCCGACCTGTCCGGAGGTGGGCGTTGCCGGTCACCGCAAGAAGGCTTATGTGTGCGTGTCCCTCACACACTTTCAGTCTCGGTCAATCGGATCGAGCGACTGTCCGCGCGCACTGTCCGCCGGGGTTCGATGTTCTGTTGGTCCACGCCGTCACGTCGCCGTCGCACTGTGCGCCGCGGTCGACCCGTTCGGTCTCCACTCGCGTGGGGGCAAGGCGGAAACCGCACCACGGAGTGGGAGTCGCTCCCCGAGACCCACAACAATGAACGGTGACAGAGCAACCCTCGAATCACTCAGTCGGCAGTACAAGGAGTCGGTGCCCGAAGACCTCCGGGAGGCGAAGTCCTTCGAGTGGTATCTCGACGCAGTCTACGAGGACCCTCGGACCACCCGGAACGCACACCAGCGCGTCGCGGATATGTTCGACCACTACGGGACCGACTACGACGAGGACGCCGGCGTGGTGGAGTACCGAATGGCCTCGGAGGACCCGCTCCACGACGGCGAAAACACCTTCTACGGACGGGAGATCCACGAGTCGATCCACGAGTTCGTCAACAAGGTGAAATCCGGCGCCCGGGGATTGGGCCCGCAAAAGCGGATCAAACTCCTCTTGGGTCCGGTCGGGTCGGGGAAGTCGCATTTCGATTGGATGGTGCGGCGGTACTTCGAGGACTACACCGCGACCGACGCCGGGCGGATGTACACGTTCCGGTGGACCGACCTCGGAGACGTCATCCGGGACCAAGACCCCGAGGACGACACCGTGGTCTCCCCGATGAACCAGGATCCGTTGGTACTCCTGCCGCAAGAGCAACGCGACGGCGTGCTCGAGCGGCTCAACGAGGATTTGGACGCCCCCTACACGATCCGGAACGACCAGACGCTCGACCCCGCCTCGGAGTTCTACCTCGATTCGCTTCTGGCGCACTACGACGACGACCTGCAAGCCGTCCTGGAGAACCACATCGAAGTCATCCGGCTGGTCGCCTCCGAGAACAAACGGCAGTGCGTCGAGACCTTCGAGCCGAAGGACAAGAAGAATCAAGACGAAACCGAACTCACCGGGGATGTCAACTACTCGAAGCTGGCGATCTACGGCGAGTCGGACCCCCGTGCGTTCGACTACGCCGGCGCGTTCTGCAACGCCAACCGGGGGCTGTTCTCCGGTGAGGAGCTGTTGAAACTCCAGCGGGAGTTCCTGTATGATTTCCTGCACGCCTCCCAGGAGCAGACGATCAAACCGAAGAATAACCCCCGGATCGACATCGATCAGGTGATCGTCGGCCGGACGAACATGCCCGAATACAGGGAGAAAAAGGGCGACGAGAAGATGGAGGCGTTCAACGACCGCACCAAGCGGATCGACTTCCCGTACGTCTTAGAGTACGACGAGGAAGCCGAGATCTACCGGAAGATGCTTCGGAACGCCGACGTGCCGGACATGCACATCGAGCCGCACGCGCTTGAGATGGCGGGGCTGTTCGGTGTGCTCACCCGGGTCGCCGACCCCGACGGGGGAGTCTCACTGGTTCAGAAGGCGAAGGCGTATAACGGAGAAATCGACGAGAGCGACGACATCGACGCCCGGAAACTCCGGGAGAACGGCGAGGAGTCCGCGGACATCGGCGAGGGGATGGACGGCGTCTCAGCGCGGTTCATCGGCGACGAGATCGCCGAGGCGATCATGGACTCCACGCACCGCGGCCGGTCGTACCTCTCGCCGCTGTCGGTGTTTTCGCATTTCGAGGCCAACCTCGAGAACCACGGGTCGATCCCCGAGGACAACGTCGAGCGGTACTACCGCTACCTCGAACTCGTTCGGGAGGAGTACAAAGAGCGCGCCATCGAGGACGTTCGCCACGCCCTGGCGTACGATCTCGAGGAGATCCAGCGCCAGGGTGAGAAGTACATGGACCACGTTATGGCGTACATCGACGACGACACCGTCGAGGACGAACTCACCGGCCGCGAGCAGGAACCGGACGAGACGTTCCTCCGGTCGGTCGAGGAGAAACTCGAGATCCCCGAGGACCGGAAAAACGACTTCCGTCAGGAGGTGTCAAACTGGGTCTCCAGACGCGCTCGGGACGGCACCTCCTTCGACCCGCAGGACAACGACCGGCTGCGGCGGGCGTTAGAACGGAAGCTCTGGGAGGACAAAAAGCACAACATCAATTTCTCGGCGCTGGTGAGTGCGAACGAACTCGACGACGACGAACGCAGCGCGTGGATCGACGCCTTGGTGAACCAGGGCTACTCCCCGGAGGGCGCGCGGGAGGTGCTCGAGTTCGCGGGCGCCGAGGTCGCAAAGAGCGAACTGGAAGGGTGATGACGCGATGACTTCCAGCCCCGCGTCGAACCCGGCCCGCGAGTACGTCGACGCCGCCGACGACCACCTCCGCGGCACCTACGAGGAGCCGATGAGCCTCGCGGAGTACGTCGACAGGGTGTTCGAACGGCCGTCGATCGCGGCCCACGCCTCGAAATACCTCCTCGACGCCATCGAGTCGATGGGGACGAGAACGGTCCTAGAGGAAGGCGAGACCAGGGAGCGGTACCGGTTCTTCGACGACCCCGAAAACGACGGCGAACACGCCGTTCTCGGCAACACTGAGGTCCTGAACCGGTTCGTCAACGACCTCCGGACTATCGCGGCCGAGCGCGGCAAATCGGAGAAGATCCTGTGGTTCGACGGTCCCACGGCGACGGGGAAGTCAGAGCTCAAGCGGTGTCTGGTCAACGGGCTGCGGGCGTACTCGACGACTGAGGCGGGCCGGCGCTACACTGTGGAGTGGAACGTCACCGCCGCCGACGACACCCGCGGGCTCTCCTACGGCGGGGAGACAACCGGGAGCGACCGGGACTCGGACTGGTACGAGAGCCCGGTCCAGTCGCACCCGCTGTCGGTGTTCCCCGCCGACGTGCGCGAGGAACTCCTGGCCGAACTCAACGACGCCTCCGGCGACCACGTCCCGGTGACGGTGGGCGGGGAACTCGATCCCTTCTCCCGGGAGGCGTACGACCACCTCGAGGAGCTCTACCGTCGAAACGGCACCCACGACCTGTTCTCGGCGGTCACAGACTCCTCGCACCTCCGGGTAAAAAACTACGTCGTCGATGTCGGCCGGGGGATCGGCGTTCTCCACTCCGAGGACGACGGCACGCCCAAAGAGCGGCTGGTGGGGTCGTGGATGCCGGGAATGTTGCGCGAACTCGACTCCCGCGGCCGGAAGAATCCCCAGGCGTTCAGCTACGACGGGGTGCTCTCGCAGGGCAACGGGCTGCTCACGGTTGTCGAGGACGCCGCCCAGCACGCCGACCTGCTCCGGAAGCTCCTGAACGTCTCAGACGAGGGCCGGGTAAAACTCGACAAGGCGGTCGGTATGGACGTCGACACCCAACTGCTGATCATCTCGAACCCCGACCTCGACGCCGAACTCGACCAGTACGCCGACAGAAACGGCCGCGATCCGCTGAAGGCGCTGAAGCGCCGGCTCGACAAACACGAGTTCCGGTACCTCACCAACGTCTCCTTGGAGGCGCAGTTGATCCGTCGGGAGCTCACTGACGAGACCGCAGTCTGGGACATCGAGAGCGAGGACGAACTCGACAGGCGGGTCCGCGCGCCGCTCGTGGCCGACATCCGGGGGAGCGACGGGACGGTTCGGACCCGGGAGCTCGCGCCTCACACCGTCGAGGCCGCCGCGATGTACAGCGTGCTCACCAGACTCGACGGCGAGGACGTGCCCGCTGGCTACGACCTCCTCGACAAGGCGCTGTTGTTCGATCACGGCCACATCCAGGAGGGCGACACCCGGGTCACGATCGATGACATCGGGTTCGAGGGCGTCGACGAGGGGATCCACGGGATCCCGGTGACGTACACGCGCGACATCATCGCGGACCGGCTCCACGAGGAGACCGATCGGTGGCACCCCGACCTTGACGTCGGCAGCGTGGTGCTTCCCGGCGATGTGCTCGACGCGATGGCCGAGGGGCTGCCGGACGCGCCGGTGTTCTCCCGTTCCGAGCGCGCGGAGTACGAAGAGCGGGTGACGCTCGCGAAAGAGCACGCGCTCGACAGACAGGAAGCCGACGTGTTGGCGGCGCTTCTGGCGGATCGGTCGGTCGACCGGGAGACGGTCGGAGAGTACGTTGAGCACGTGTACGCGTGGGACGGCGACGAGAAGGTTGACACCGCGCGTGGGCCGGTCGACCCTGACCCCCTGCTCGTGAAGCTGTTTGAGACCGAACAGCTCGGGCGGTTCGACGACGACGACTACCTGGGCAATCAACCCACCGAGAGGGTGAAAACGTTCCGCCGGGAGAAGGTCATCACCGCGTTGAACCGCTACGCGTGGCGGAACCGCGACGAGGGGTTCACCGTCGACGACGTGGATCTCTCGGCGATCCCGGTGATCCGCTCGGTGCTTGACACCAACGACTGGGACGACGTCCGGCGGCTCTACGAGGACTTCGACCCAACACAGTGGGACGACCCCCCGGAGAACACCGAGACCGAGCGATTGAAGACGCAGACGATCGACGAACTCGTCGATCGCGGGTACACCCCCGCGTCGGCGGAGCTCACCAGCCGCGCGGTGATGCGGGAGGTGCGTCACCGATGGGACTGAGAGAGGATCTCGAACGCTTCCGGGAGGTCGGCGAGGAGCGCCGCCAGGATCTGGAGGAGTTCATTCAGTACGGCGACCTCAGCGGGTCCGATTCCGACCGGATCGAGATCCCGATCAAGGTGGTCGACCTGCCCGAGTTCACTTACGATCAACTCGACCGCGGCGGCGTCGGCCAGGGCCAGGGCGGCACGCCCGACGTGGGCCAGCCGATCGGCGAGCCCGAACCCGGTGAGGCCGACGACGACGGCGACGAGGCGGGCGAACCCGGCGAGGAAGGCGGCGAGCACGGCCACTACGAGATGGATCCCGAGGAGTTCGCCGAGGAACTCGACGAGGCGCTGGGGTTGGACCTCGAACCCAAGGGCAAGGAGGTCATAGAGGAGATCGAGGGCGACTTCACCGACGTCACGCGCACCGGCCCCAACTCCACACTGGATTTCGAGCGGCTGTTCAAACAAGGGCTCAAGCGGAAGCTCGCAACCGACTTCGACGAGGGGTTCGTCCGCGAGGCCATGAGAGTCGCCGGCGAGACGCCGAAGTCGGTCTACCAATGGTGTCGCGAGAAGCGGATCCTCGTGTCGCTGTCGTGGATCGACGCCGAGTGGGACGACATCCCCGACGACGAGCGGAGCCGGTGGAGGTCGTTCGCTGAGATGGAGCGGGAGGTCGACCGCGACAGCGCGGCCCGGCGGCTCCGCCGGGAGGGGATCGAGCAGATCCCGTTCCGCCGGGACGACGAGCGGTACCGCCACCCCGAGATCGAGGAGGAAAAACGGAGAAACGTGGTTGTTGTCAACATCCGCGACGTGTCGGGGTCGATGCGGGAGACCAAACGCGAACTCGTCGAGCGGACGTTCACGCCGCTGGACTGGTATCTCCAGGGGAAATACGACAACGCGGAGTTCGTCTACATCGCCCACGACGCCGACGCGTGGGAGGTCGACCGCGAGGAGTTCTTCGGGATCCGCTCGGGCGGCGGCACCAGGATCTCCAGCGCGTACGAACTCGCGGGGGAGATCCTGGACGAGGCGTACCCCTGGTCGGAGTGGAACCGCTACGTGTTCGCCGCGGGCGACTCCGAGAACTCCTCGAACGACACCACAGAGAACGTGATCCCCCTGATGGAAGGGATCGACGCCAACCGACACGCCTACGTCGAGACGCAGCCGGGGGGCACCGCGATCAACGCGACCCACGCCGAGGAGGTCGAACGCGCGTTCGACGGGGACGACGGCGTGGTCGTCGCGTCGGTGGGCGCGCCCGATGATGTGACCGACGCCATCTACCAGATCCTCCGGTCGCCGTCCGCGGAGCGGGCGACGACGCCGGACGCACCGGGACCGTGACCACACCACACCACAGACCATGACCGAACGACTACGACGTTTCAGGCGGACAGCACGCGCGGAGGCCGATCGGCTCGAGGAGCCGGTGGCGGAGGCCGCCGCCCTCGCCCGGAAGCTCGGGCTCGACCCGTACCCGGTGAACTACTGGGTGGTCGACCACGACGAAATGAACCAGCTCATCGCCTACGGCGGGTTCCAGCACCGGTACCCCCACTGGCGGTGGGGCATGACCTACGACCGCCAGCGGAAGCAGGACCAGTTCGGGATGGGGAAGGCGTTCGAGATCGTCAACAACGACGACCCCAGCCACGCGTTCCTCCAGGAGTCGAACTCGCTGGCGGACCAGAAGGCGGTCATCACCCACGTCGAAGGTCACGCCGACTTCTTCCGGAACAACGAGTGGTTCAGTCGCTTCTCGGGCGATCGCGAACTCGACGCCGCGGCGATGCTGGAGCGCCACGCCGAGACCATCCAACGATACATTGACGACGCCGACATCGACCGCGAGGACGTCGAGCGGTTCGTCGACGCGGTGACCTGTCTGGAGGACACCATCGACCAGCACCGGCCGCTCTCGGACGACCCCGACACCGAACGGGTCGAGCCGGCAGACCTCCGCAAGCGGCTCGACGGCATAGACCTCTCGGCGGACGTGAAAGGCGAGGTCTTCGACGACGAGTGGCTCGACCAGCTCGCGGAGTCGGAGGCCGCGGCCGCGGATCTCGACCGCCCGCGAACGGACGTGTTAGGCTTTCTCAGCGAGCACGGGATGGTCTACGACGACGACGCCGGTGAAGCCGCCGAGATGGAGTCGTGGCAGAAGGACGTGCTCGATATCCTCCGACGGGAAGCGTACTACTTCGCGCCCCAGAAGATGACGAAGGTCATGAACGAGGGGTGGGCGGCCCTGTGGGAGTCGCTCATGATGGGCGAGGAACGCTTCGCCGGCACCGACGAGTTCCTCACCTACGCCGACCACCAAGCGCGGGTGTTGGGGTCGCCGGGAATGAACCCCTACAAACTCGGGAAGGAACTGTGGGAGTACGTCGAGAACACCGAGAACCGCCGGGCGGTGGCCGAGACGCTCCTCCGTGTCGAGGGGATCACCTGGCGGAACTTCCACGACACGGTCGATTTCGACCGGGTGCAGTCGCTTCTGGAGCCCGCACCCGAGATCGACGCGATCCGCAGCGACACGCTAGAGGACCTCACTGCGCTGCCCGACGACGACCCACGGGTCGACTGGGAGACGCTCGACCGGGCGCTGTCCGAGCCGGACGCCGTCGGCGTCGACCGGTATCCGTGGAAGGTGTTGACATACGAGGGGCTGGCCGAACGCCACTTCTCGCTGGTGAAGCCGCAAAACAGGGGGTTCCTCCGGGGGATCCAGCGGTCGGAGCTCGAACAGCTGTCCAGGTACATGTTTGACGATAACAAGTACGCGGACATCGAGGCCGCGATCGCGGACGTCGACCGGACCGCCGGGTGGGACCGGATGCGGGCGGTCAGGGAGAGCCACAACGACGTGACGTTCGTTGACGCGTTCCTCTCCCGGGAGTTCGTGACGGACAACGACTACTTCACCTACGAGTACACCCGGTCGACCGGCGACTTCCGGGTGGCCTCGACCGACCCCGACGACGTGAAAAAGAAACTGCTGTTGCAGTTCACCAACTTCGGCAAGCCCACGATCGCCGTGTTCGACGACAACTTCGAGAACAGGGGTGAACTCCTCTTGGGCCACCGCTACAACGGCATTATGCTCGACATCAACGAGGCTCGCGACGTCGTAAAGCGGGTCCACGACCTGTGGGGGCGGCCGGTGAACCTGATGACGATCCGGAAGGACTACGACGACCACGAAGTCGAGGTGGCGCGGCGCCGCAATCGAGAGCCTGAGCCGACCGAGCACGGCGTCCGGATCCGGTACGACGGCGACTCCTTTTCGGAGTCCGACCTCGACCCCGAGTTGGAAGAACGGATCCAGGCGTCCGACGTCGACTACGACACGAAGCCCGACGAGTGGCTGTCGTAGTCGGCGTCGGTGGGGTCGGCCGGGAGGTCCCGTTCTACCGCCCGCCGGTCACGGGCGGGAACATCGCGAGTTCGTCGCCGTCGGCGACCGACTCTGTCGGGTCCGCCGGCGACCCGTTCCGCATCAGGTTCACGTCGTCGGCGATGGTGTCGCCGTCGAAGATCCGCTCCCGCAGCCCCGTTGACTCCGCGAGCAACGCGTCGATGGCGTCGCCGACGGTGCCGTCGGGGTCGACGGAGACAGTGTGTTCCCGCCCCTCCGCGACCTCGGCGAGGTCCGCGAACAGCCGCCAAGTGACCGTTCCCATACCCGTTCTCGCGCGTCGTTGGAGTTGATACTGTCGGTTGTGGGTGCAGTCCGGGGTCGCCACCCCGTCGGTCGCTGGTAGCCCCACGGGTGACGGACGCCAGCGTCGGACCGCGTCGGGGGCCACCAGCCGCCTCCGGAGTCCACCCCGACCCCGGGGTGTGACTATGTACCGGTATAGTCCACTAGTAGCAAGCCATTAATCCGTGCCGGAAGAACCGGCACGCACGAACGTCAGCCGCGGGCGACGCGGCGACACGACCGATCCGTCCATGATCGAACCCCCTGCATTCAGCCCGGCCGTCGAACCGGGGCACGAACGAGTCGACAGCACCGCATACCGTGACATCTACGTCGTCGGCGACGTCCACGGAAGCCGGTCCGCGTTGGAAGCGTTGCTCGCGAGCCTCGATCCGGGCCCCGAAGACCTCGTCGTCTTCGTCGGCGACCTCGTCCGGAAGGGCCCCGACAGCCCTGGCGTGATCGATCTGGTCCGCGACGACGACCGGCTGGTGAGCGTCCGCGGGAACAACGAACAGAAGATCGTCCGCGGCGACAAAGATCCCAGCTGGCTTCGGCACGGCGACCGGGCGTACTTCGAGTCGTTACCGATCGTCGTCTCGTTCGACGACGCCATTGTGGTCCACGGCGGCATCGACCCCGAGCGCGCGCTGACGACACACGCGGCCGAGGAGCTCCTGACGATGCGTGCGCCACACGGGTCGGGGTACGACGGTCCGTTTTGGTACGAGGACTACGACGGCCCCTACCGCGTGTTCTTCGGGCACACCGTCCACGAGCGCCCGGTGGAACGCGACCACGCGATCGGGCTCGACACCGGGTGCGTGTACGGCGGCCAGCTCACAGCCTACGACGACCGCCGCGGGGAGTTCGTCACAGTCGACCCGGCGACGACGCACCAGAGCCGCAGTGCAGAGAAGATCGCGCCGGTACCCTGAGGCGGGTTGTCGGCGTCACCCTCCGTCGAAGGAGGACCCCGGCTTGGCCGCAACTACTCGTCCGGTGCGCCTGCTTCGCCCGCCTCGTCCGTTCTGTCCGGTTCGTCTACTCCGTCCGACCCATCCAGTCCATGTGATCCGGCTGTTTCGTCCGGTTCGTTCGCCTCGTCCTCGCTGTCCGTTCTGTCGCCCTCCGACCCCGCTCCGGGGCCCGAGTCGTCGCTCCACGCCCTGGTGTCGGCGTCGTGTCCCCCGGACGACGGCTGCTCTGCGGACTCGACGGACGGCTCCACGAGGAGGTCGCCCTCGATCAGGTCCTCGTCGACGACGATCCCCGCCCCGTGGCCGCGGTCGAGCGCCGCGTCGGTCGCCCGCATCAGGATCTCCTGGATGTCCCGCACCGGATCCTCGCCCGGTACCACCTGGTCGTAGCTCCCGTCGGAGCGCATCTCCCATCGGCGGCGGTTGTCCGCCAGCGACGCTTCGAGGATGAACCGGAGCTGTTCTCTGAGCGCCACCGTCTCGACCGGGGTGACGGCCTCAACTCGGTTGTCGAGGTTGCGCGTCATCCAGTCGGCCGACCCGAGGTACCATTTCGGGTCGCCCGCGTTCTCGAAGTAGAAGACGCGGGCGTGTTCAAGAAAGCGCCCCACGATCGAGTGGACCCGGATCGTGTCGCTCAACCCCTCGATTCCGGGGCGGAGCCGGCAGATGTCCCGGACGATCAGGTCGATCTCGACGCCGGCCATCGACGCCCGGTAGAGCTCTTCGACCATCTGCGGGTCCTCGAGCCCGTTGACTTTCACCACAATGCGACCCCGGCGACCGGCACGGGCGTGCTCAGCCTCCCGGCGGACCATCCGGGTGAACCGCTCTCGCATCGTGACCGGGGCGATCAGCAGCTTCCGGAAGCGGTCGTCGAGGGTCGGGCCGGTAAAGAAGTTGAACACCTTCGTGAGGTCCTGGCCGACGTCGCGGTCTGCGGTCAGGAGGCCCAGGTCGGAGTATCCCTTCGCGGTCTCGGAGTGGTAGTTGCCGGTCCCGACGTGGGAGTACAGCTCCACACCGTCGTCCTCCTGGCGGACAACCAAGGCGGTCTTGGTGTGAGTTTTCAGTCCGACGGTGCCGTACGCGACGTGGATTCCTTCCTCCTCGAGCTGGCGGACCCACTCAAGATTGTTCCGCTCGTCGAAGCGGGCTTTGAGCTCCACCATCACCGCCACCTGTTTGCCCGCGTCGGCGGCGTCGATGAGACTCTGGATCACCTTCGAGTCGCTGGCGGTCCGGTAGATCGCCGCCTTCACAGCGAGCACGTCCGGGTCGGTCGCGGCCGCGTCGAGGAACCGCTGGACCGTTCCCTCGAAGGAGTGGTACGGGTGGTGTGCCAGGATGTCCCCTTTGCGGATCTCGTCGAAGATGTTCGTCCCGTTGCCGGAGTCGGCGGCCGGCGGTCGGAGCCGCGGGTGGGGACGCGGCGTCCACGTCGGGAGCGTGAGATCTGGCCGGTCCAACTCCGTCAGCGTAAAGAAGTCCTCGAAGTCGATCGGTCCCGTTCGGTGGAACACCTCCCGGTCGCTCACATCGAGGTGTTCTTTCAGGATCGACACCGACGCCGCTGGCATGTCGGCGTCGACTTCCAGCCGCACGACGGTCGCGAACCGGCGCTGTTCGAGCACCTCCTCAACCATGTCGATGAGGTCTTCGGCGACCTCCTCGTTCCGCCGGACCTCGGCGTTGCGGGTCACTTTGAATTTCGAGACGTCGACGATGTCGATGTCCGGGAGCAACAGGTCGAGGTTGGCCTCGATCAGGTCCTCCAGCAGAACGTACCCCCCTGGATCGTCCGGGAGGTCGAGCAGCCGCGGTTGGTTCGGGGGGACCTTGATCCGAGTGAACGTCGTCTCGCCGGTGCCGTCTTCGGAGAGCACCGCAAGCGACAGCGAGAGGTTCGAAATGAACGGGAACGGGTGGGCGGGATCGAACGCAAGCGGCGTGAGCGTCGGGAGGATCGACTCCTCGAAGCGGGTCTGGAGCGCCTCACGGGCGCCCGGGGACAGCGTCTCGGGTTCGCGGATGTGGATCCCGGCGTCTGCGAGCGCCGGCCGCAACGTCGCTGTCCAGTAGTCGGACTGCTTCCGAAAGAGCGGGCGCACCGTGTCGAGCACCTCACGCCACTGCTCTTTCGGGGTCCGGCCGTCGGGCGTGCGGTCGGTGACCCCGGCGTCGATCTGCTGTTTCAGCCCTCCGACGCGTTTCATAAAGAACTCGTCGGTGTTCTTCGTGAAGTACGCGAGGAACCGCAGCCGTTCCAGGGGTGGGTTCCGGTTGTCCATCCCCTCGTGGAGCACGCGCTCTTGGAGGGCGAGTTCGGAGAGCTCGCGGTTGAGGTAGTACTCGGTGTCGGTCGGATTGGGGTCGCTCATCAGTAAATCAGCTCCGGGTCGTTGTCGACGGCGTAGAGTGTTCGGGCCGCGATATTAACTCCGTGGTCCGCCACGCGTTCGAGGTCTCGGAGCGTGAGCAACACTCGCGAGACGTCGTCAAGAACCGCCTCGACGTCCCAGGGGGTACCCTGGCTGTCGCCGGCGGCGGCCCGGCGCTCGATGAGGTCGCGGACGATATGCTCGCTCGCGGCGTGACACAGCGCGTCGATCTCGTCGTCGCGCGCGTCGATTTCGCGACACGCCGCAGCGTCGCGATCAGCGTACGCCGCGATCGCGTCGGCGACCGCGCCGTGTGCGCGCGCGCCGATATGGGTCAGATCCACGTCCGGGAGGTACCGGGTGTCCGCGGCGAGGGCGTAGCCCGCCAGGTTGGCCGCCAGATCGCCGACGCGTTCGAGGTCGGTCAGGATCTTGAACGACGCCGCGACGAACCGGAGGTCACTCGCGACCGGTTGGTGGAGCGCGAAGAGATCGATACACGCCGATTCGAGCTCCAGATACAGGTCGTTGATCTCGGTGTCGCCGTCGATCACGGCCTCGGCGGCGTCGGCGTCGCCGGCATCGAGCGCGCCGAGCGCGTTGTCGAGCCGATCCAACACCACCGCCGCCATGTCCACAACGTCGGCGCGGAGGGCGTCGAGCGAGTCCTGGAAGTCGCGGCGTGGCATCCGTTACCCGAACTTCCCGGTGATGTAGTCTTCGACCCGGTCGCTCTCCGGGTCTTCGAAGATCTGGTCGGTGTCGCCGTACTCAACGAGTTCGCCGCCGGTGAGGAACACAGCGGTCTGCTCCGAGATCCGGGCTGCCTGCTGCATGTTGTGCGTCACGATCACGACCGTGTACTCCTGGCTGAGTTCGGCGATGAGGTCTTCGATCTTCGCGGTCGCGATCGGGTCCAGCGCCGACGCCGGTTCGTCCATCAGGATGACCTCCGGGTGGACTGACAGACACCGGGCGATGCAGAGCCGCTGTTGTTGCCCGCCGGAGAGCCCCAGCGCGTTGTCGTCGAGCCGGTCTGCGACCTCATCCCACAGCGCGGCGTCGCGGAGGCACTGCTCGACGAGGTCTTCGCGTGCCGCCTCGTCGCTGCGACCGAGCACCCGGGCCAACAGCCCGGTGTCGATATCGCCGTGTTTCTCCGGGCCGTAGGAGATGTTCTCCCGGATGGACTTCGGGAACGGGTTCGGCGACTGGAACACCATCCCAACCCGTTTCCGGAGTTCGACGAGGTTGACGCCCTCCTGGTAGACCTCCTGGCCGTCCAGCGTGACGGAGCCGTCGATCCGCGCGCTGGACACGCGGTCGTTCATCCGGTTGAGACACCGGAGGAAGGTCGATTTTCCACAGCCGGACGGCCCGATGAGCGCGGTGACGCTCTGTTCGGGAATGTCCATTGAGACGCCGTCCAGCGCGTGATCGTCGCCGTAGTAGACGTCGAGGTCCTCGACCCCGATCTTCGTGGGGGCGTCGAAGGAGTAGTCGCGCCACTCGTCGCGGACGTGCTCGTCGGTCTCGCCCGTTGTTGTCCCGACGCGCTCGGTGTCGGTGCGGTCTGTCTCGGTCGTGGATGTGGTCTTACTCATAGTCGAGTTTCCTCCGGAAGTAGTACCGCGCCCCGATCCCGATCGCGTAGAACGACAGGACCACGAGGAGGAGTACCAGCGCGGTCGCCCACTGGAACTCCGTCGGGGAACTCACGTTGTCGCCCAGTCCGACCCCGGCGGTGATCAGCGCGTACAACTGGAAGGGTAGAGCCGTCGTGGCCCGCAGAAGCTCCGGGTTCGCAACGAACGGCGGGGTCGAGACGAACTCGAAGCCGCCGATGACGTCGACGGTTCTTTCCCCCGGCACGAACGTTCCGCCGGTCATAGTCAGCAGGATCGGCGCCGTTTCGCCCGCGATTCGGCCGACCCCGAGGATGACGCCGGTCACCACACCCGGGAGGGCCGCCGGAACCACCACGCTCCGGATGGTCTGCCACTTCGAGACGCCGAGGGCCGCGCTTGCGTCGCGGTACTCGTCGGGGACCGCAAGCATCGCCTCGCGGCTCGTGATCAACACCAGTGGCAAGAGCATGAACCCGAGCGTCAACATCCCCGACAAAAGGGACTTCCCGCCGCCGAACCGGGGAATCAGGAACGCAAACCCGAAAAGGCCGAACACGATGCTCGGGGTGCTCCAGAGCCCGTTGGTCGCGACCTCGACAACCTGGGTGAACCGGCCGCGCTCGGCGTACTCGGTCAGGAAGATCGCGGCGCCGACGCCGAGTGGGACGGCGAATAGGACCGCGCCGACCACCAGCCAGATCGTCCCCGCGATCGCTGGCAACACGCCCTGGAAGTCGTTGAACAGCGAGACACCGTGCATCACGAACGGGATGGAGACGGGCAGGGCGAACCCGAACACCGTCGGACCGGTGCCGAGCCCGAACTCCGTCCCGTTGAGTAACCCGGGGATCCCGCGAAAGGCGGTGAACGCGATCAGGATGAAGAGCACGCTCACGATCGACCCGGCGTTCAGATAGATCAGGAGGTACGCACCCATTTTCCGGCCGCGGGCGCCGAACCCGCCGTAGGCCTTCGCCGCGGCCCACCCGGCCAGCAGCGCACAGAACAGGGTGACCACGGGGATCGCGAACTCCGCGGTCAGCGAGGCCTGCTGCTCGAACTCCAACTCCCAGACCCACGCCGGCCCGACGGAACCGGTGAGGAACGTCATACCGGCGAGAAGTGTCACCGCACCCGCCGGGAGCGTCGAGCCGATGTCCTCACGCGGGACGGCGGTCACCGCGGACGCGACCGCACCGGTCAGGAGGGCGACGAACGCCCACGCGACCCCGCCGATGCCGAGCACGCGCGAAGTCACGGCGCCGCCGACGGCGAACCAGACGACTCCAAACACGACGGCGGCGACGAGCCCCGCGCTCCGGCTCGGTTCCGTCTCGACGGCGCCCACGTAGGAGCCCACGCCGAACGTGATCACGGCGACCCCGAGGAGCGATAGAGTACCGCCGAGGACCGTCACCACCGGGACGCCCGCGAACGGGTCGCTGATGGTGATCACCTCGAACAGCGCCGCGAGCGAGGTCACGAAAAGGACCGCAGCCAGCGCGACAGCGGCGGCGGCAACCGCGTTGCTCCGGGAGGTGTCACCGCTGACGAGCCGGGTCTCGGCCGCGCCCGCCATCAGTTCTCACCCCCGAGCTTGCGGCGCATCCGCCACTCGATGTACTGCGAGCCGACGGAGATCGCAAGGACCGTAATAAACAGGATGACGCCGGCGGCAAACAGCGCGTCCATCTGGAGCCCGTCGGCCTCGCCGTAGTTATTCGCGATCAGCGACGTGAGCGTCGACTGGCCGTAGAACGCGTTGTAGAGCGGCTTCGTGAGCTGCGGAACCCCGCGGAGCATCACCGTCGCCGCCATTGTCTCGCCGATCGCGCGGCCGACGCCGAGCAGGACCGCGGCGGAGACCCCGGAGAACGCCGCCGGGATCGTGATCGAGGCCATGGTCTGCCAGTCGGTGGTGCCCATGGCGAGCGATCCGCTCTTCATCGACTCGGGCACGCTGCTCAGCGCGTCCTCGGCCACGGAGACGACCGTCGGGAGCGCCATCAGCCCGACGACGATCCCAACGAACAGGTACGACCCCTGGCCGGTGGTCCGGAACTGGTCGGCCGCCCACGGGCTCAGGATGGTGAAGCCGATGAACCCGTAGACGATCGACGGGATGCCGGCGAGGATCTCCACGCCGGGTTTGACCGCTTCACGGAGTGTTGCGGGCGCGATCTCCGAGAGGAACAGCGCCGCCGAGATCCCGAGCGGCGCGGCCACCGCGGTCGCGATCAGCGTCACCATCACCGTGCCGTGGATCATCGGCACCATCGAGTACCGGATCGGCGGCGACACCGCGTCCCACTCGGCCTGGGTGAACATTCGAAGCCCCGGGACGGAGATCCCGAACACCGTGGTGCTCTCGTAGACGAACACGGGGATCGACTCCACGAAGATGAAGACCGTTATCAGGAGTAGGATCAGTATCGTCCCAACAGTCATGGCGAACGTCAGCATCCGGGCGGTCAGCCCCTGGTGGTTGAGCCAGCCGTAGCCGGCTGCCACGACGAAAATCGAGAATGGGACGATCGCAAGCGAGGAGACCGAGAGGAAGCCGGCGAACGCCACGAGGAGTGCGCCAGTCATCACGCTCACAACGGCGAGGGCTGTCGGGTCTTGATCCTCGATGAAGTTCGACAACGCCCGTACCTGTTGCGTGACCGCGTTGCGCGCGGCGAGTACCTGTGTCCCGATCATGTCATACCGGTTCGTGTCCGCGTGGTGTCTTCGAAAAGACCGGACGAGGGCTGTACATAGACAGCAGCGTTACGCCTGGTCCGGAAGCTTCGCCGCCTCGGACTCGATGTCCGACGTGGGGAGTGGGATGTAGTTGTTCTGCTCGACGAAGACGGTCTGGCCGAAGTTGGTCAAGAACATGTTCAGGAACGCGCCCTCTCGGAGGTCGGTGCCGTCGGGCGTGTCGTCGGTGATCCGCGTGTACATGTGGAGGTCGCGGTTGAGCGGGTACGCGCTGTCGAAGATGGTGTTCTCGGCGTTCTTGTCGGGTTCGTAGAGCGTCCCGTCGAAGTCGATTCCGATCGGCTGGACGGAGTCGCTCGTGAACGCCAGCGCCATGTACGCGATGGCGCCGTCGTTGTTCGAGACGGCCTCCGCGACCTGCTGGTTCTGGCCGAACCGGGTGTTGACACCGTCCATCGACGCGTCGGCGCTACCCAGCATGTTCAGCCGGAACGAGGTGTCCGTGCCGGACCCCTCGGAGCGGCCGATGACGAAGATCTCCTGGTCTGGCCCGCCGATCTCCGACCAGTTTTCGATCCCGCCCTGGTAGATCTGCCGGACCTGCTCGCCCGTGAGCTGGGTGACACCGGCGTCGTAGATGTCGCTGCTGACGACGACCGGCTGGCCGTCGCGACCGACGACGTGGTCGACGTAGTTCTCGGAGGCTTCCTCCTCGCTGAGGTCCAGTTCGGCGGTGATCGGTCCCGAAGAGTTGCCGATGTCGACCAGCCCGTCGCGAACCGCCTTACACCCGGTGCCGGAGTGACTCAGGCTCACGGTCGCGTTGTACGGTGGGTCGGAGCGCTGCCCCGTCGGCTCGAACCCATAGAGACTCGCGAAATGGTCCGCGAGATTCATATCGGTGTCGAGGTCGTCCCAGCCGGGGACGGTGCTCTCGTCGTTCGAGCCCCAGTACTCGCCGTCGCTCGGCGGCGCGTTCGCGTTCCAGTAAGACGCGCCCTTGTTCGAGATGGGGTACACGGTTGAGGAGCCCTCGGCGTCGAGGAGTTCCGTGTTCATCCCGGAGTCGCCGCTCGAATCGCCACCCGATGTTGCGGTCGAATCGCCACCCGATGTTGCGGTCGAATCGCCACCAGCCGAACTGCCGCCACAGCCCGCCAGCCCGGCCGCCCCGACCACGCCGGACGTGACGAGAAACTTCCGCCGCGATACTCGCGTGCCACCCGCGTTGCCCTCTGACATCACCAGTTGGTACCCCGGAACTGACTAAAGCGGTTTATAATACCCCTATCAGGTGGGTTGTTCCACCCCGTTTCAGAACGGATCGGACAGTGTGGGGGTGTTGAGCTATATACAACTTTGTAGGTCTCCGTACGGGTCGGGTTTTCGGGGGACGAAACTTACCAAGAGCTACGGGGGAGACGACCCCACAGCGCGGTATGGAGACTGCAGAGCCTAACGGGATTACTACCACCGACGTGATCGACGCGGTCGACGAACCCGACCCCGACGTCGTACGCGACGCCCTGGAGCCGGTCACCGAGGGGGGGATCGTCACCCGCGAGGCAGTCGAGGCCGCCGTCTCCGACACCTCGAAACTGCTCGCAACGGCGGAGACCCGGATCGAACTCGCGGGGGACGCCCGCGCGGATGCTGCCGAAGCGGCCGCCCCGATCGCTGACGTGCCTTCGGTCCGGAGGCGGCTCGACGCGTCCGGCGAGCGGCTGTCAGCCGTGGAGTCGTTCGTCCCGGAACTCCGCCCCGGGTTCGTGATACCCGATGGCGTCCGTCACCGACCCGGGGTGGTCTACGACCTGGCCGTCGAGATCCGCGACGTCGTGGCGACCGCACAGGAGGCGATCGAGGCGGCCGACGACCTCTCGTTCGACGCCGAGCAGTTCGAGTTGTGGGCGACCGATCCCCGCCGGCGGTACGACGCGTTCGAGCAGGACGTCGAGTTAGTGAGAGAGTCGGTCACAGACCTCGACACCGCGGCCGACGCGCTTGCCGACGCCGACGACCCTGCAGTCCAGTGGGCGGACGCGACGATGCGGGTAGAGGTGCTGTCGCTGCTCGTCGCCGACCTCCAAGCCGAACGTCGCGACCTCCGCGCGGTTGCCGAGCGAACCGGGGATCCGATCCGGGACGGCCTCGGCGCGGCGCTGGACCCCGCTGCGGACCGACTGGAGGCGGTCGAGTCTGTGCTGGCCGCCCGCGCCGTCCCGACGTGGCGCGACCGGTTCGGGCCGGACATCGGTGCACTCGAGCGCGGACTCGCTCCGCTCGACCCGCCGGTCGAGTGGGAGACTGTCGACCGGATCCTAGAAGACCACCGGCCGGCCGTGACCGGTGACGGGGCTCGGTAGCGTCGACGGGCCCACCCGGCAGTCACTTCGTCGCCAGTTCGTCGAACAGCACCACCACCCGCTCTTCGACCTCGTCGCGGATGGCGCGCACGTCGTCGAGGTGGGCCTCGCTAGGGTCGTTGAGCGCCCAGTCGCGGACGTCGACGTCGTCGCCGACGGTGCCGACGTCGAGCGTCGAACACCCCATCGTCGCGACCACGTCGCAGGAGCGGAGCTCGGATTCGGTGATCGCCCGGGGCGTGCGGTCGGAGACGTCGATCCCGACCTCGGCCATCGCGTCGACCACCACGTCGTGGACGGCGGCGGCGGGGGCGGTGCCGCCGGTCAGGATCCCCCAGTCGAGTCCCCGGCGGCGGACCTCGCGCTCGGCGAAAGCGGTGGCCATCTGGGACCGCCCGGCGTTCCGGACGCACATAAACGCGATTCGGGTCGGATCCGTTGAGTGAGTGTCGTGGGTCATGGTGGATCAGTCGTCAGTCGTCGGGTCGGGGACGCGCCCGGAGCCGTCGCCGCGACCGGCCCAGTCGTACCGCCGTTGGAAGTACAGCGCGACGTTCACCAGCGCCAGGAGTACCGGCACCTCGATCAGGGGGCCGACCACGGTGGTGAACGCGACCCCCGAGCCGACCCCGAACACTGCGACCGCGACCGCGATCGCGAGCTCGAAGTTGTTCGACGCCGCGGTGAACCCGATCGCGGTCGTGGTGGAGTAGTCCGCGCCGATGCCGCGACCCATGCCGAAGCTCACCAGGAACATCACCACGAAGTAGATCGTGAGCGGGACGGCGATCAAGAGTACGTCCCCGGGCGAGCCCACGATCCGGCCGCCCTGGGTTGCGAACATCACGATCACAGTGAAAAGCAGCGCAACGAGGGTCAGCGGGTCGATCCGCGGGACGAACTCCTCGTCGTACCACTCCCTGCCCTTCACGCGCGTGCCGACGTACCGGCTGAGAAAGCCCGCGCCGAAGGGGACCCCCAGGAACACGACGATCGCCTCGAACACCTGCGTCGGGGTGATGTCGAAGGTGGTGATCCCGGCGACAAGCGGCTCCATTCCCAAGAGTGGCGGGAGAAAGAGCGCGAAAAACCAGACGTACACCCCGTAGGTGACGATCTGGAACAGGCTATTGAACGCCACCAGCCCGGTGACGTACTCGGTGGACCCCTCTGCGAGTTCGTTCCACACCAGGACCATCGCGATGCACCGCGCCATCCCGATGAACACCAACCCGAGGAAATACTCGGGGCGTGCTGGCAGTCCGGGGATGAGCCCCCCGAAGAAGACGACCGCAAGCCCGAACATCAGTGTCGGCCCGATGACCCAGTTCTGGACGAGGCTCAGACTCAATACGCGGTGGTTGCTGAAGACCGCCCGGAGCTGCGAGTAGTCGGCTTTTGCGAGCGGCGGGTACAGCATCAAAATGAGTCCGACCTCAACGAGGTGGAGTTCCCGGATCGGTCCCGTGACTGCGGGCGCGACGAACCCGAGTCCGACTCCGACCGCCATCGCGCCGAGGATCCAGACGGTGAGGTATCTGTCGAGGAAATCCATCGACCGCGGGTCGCCGCAGGCGTCACAGCCACAGTTCGGACCGTGGTCGTGGGTGGTGTTACTCACTGACGGTCACGCTTCCGTTGAGCACGGTCACGAGTGCCACCGCGCGGTTGGTCGCACGATACATCTTCCAGCGGCCGTCCTTCCGGCCCGCAACGAGCCCCGCGTCGGCGAGCGTCGAGAGCGCGTGGCTGAGTCCGCTGTCGCTCACGTCGACGACAGCGGCGAGTTCGCAGACGCAGAGCTCCTCGCCGGCGGCGACGAGCACGCGGGTTAGCGTGTACCGCGTCCCGTTTGCGAGCGCCGAGACCACGTCGAGTTCGGCGTCTACCCGTTCGGTCCCGAGCGCCGCCTCGAGGGTCCCCAACTCGTCGAGCCGGCGCTCAACGTCTTCGTCCCGGCAGTCCCCGAGTTCCTCACCGAGGTAGCGACGGAGCCGATCCGTGGATTGTGCCATCGATTGCAGTTGAAGACATATTCAAATAATACCTTCGAAGATAGATACAAATGTCTATTTTGAGCCTCTGAGTAGTGTTCTAAAGTAACCAGTGGAAACAGCGTTTTAGATTCTGTGCAACCAGTGAGCAGTCGACTGCGATCAGTTCGCCGGGCGTTGCGGTCGGACATGTACCGTGTATAGCGGTATAGAGCCCAATTAGCAGCAGTTATTCTGTCCCCGTGGGACGGGAGACTCGAACCATGAGCGAGTCGCCTCCGGGCCGCGGCGGTGACACTACCGCTCGTCCGCCGACCGGACGGCCGCCGCGAGGCGCCCCGTTACCGACGCTTGACCTCGTCGTCGTCCGCCGCAGTGACGGTCCCGACCGCGCGACAATCCACCCGCGGGGCCTGACCGGCATCGCCCGGACGGAGACGTGGCTGTCGACGGACTGCGCCGCCGTGGTCGACCTGGCGGCGTGGCGGTAGGCGGCTCCGTCGCGGTACGATATTCTTTTGTTACAGTACGGTGGGAAATCCGGGTATGGCGTTATCCCGGGACTGGATCGGCGCACGCGCGTCCGTGGTCGTAACGCTCCTCGTGGGCGTTCTCTCGGTCGTGACCGGGATCGCCAGCATCGGCACCGGTGGCACGGTCGGTTTCCGGGTAGCGGGCGTCGTCGTCCCCGGCGTCGTGCGGCAGGCAACCGCATTCACCGGGACGTTGACGGGGTTCGTCCTGCTGGTCAACGCGTTCGGACTCCGGCGCCGTCTCCGCGCTGCGTGGTACGCGGCGATGGTGCTGTTTCCGGTCACCGCCACGCAGGGGGTGCTGCAGACCTCCCACCTGTCGCTGCCGCTCGTCGGCCTCTCTGTTATCGCCGTGTTCGTCGTCGGGCTGAACATCCGGATCTTCGACCGAACGGCGTCGCTGACAACGGCGCAGGTCGCATCGCTGTCGGCACTGGCGGGCGCACAGGCGTACGGAACCGCGGGGGCGTTCGCGCTTCGGGACGACTTCGATGGCGTGTCGACCCTGCTCGACGCGTTCTACTTCTCGCTGGTCACCGGGAGCACCGTCGGTTACGGCGACGTAACCCCGACCTCGCCGGTTGGGAAGGTCTTTGCGCTGTCGGTGCTTCTGGTGACGGTCTCCTCGTTTGCGGTGGTGCTCGGAGTCGTTTTCACCCCACTCATCGAAGCGCGGCTGTCGAAGGCACTCGGATACATGACCGAAGAACAACTCGACATCCTGGAAGATCACGTCCTCGTGCTCGGATTCGGGGACCTGACGGAACCGATAGTTGAAGAACTCACCGGGAAGACAGACACACTCGTGGTCGTGCCGGACGAGGAGCGTGCGCGCCGACTCACCGACCGGGGCTACACCGTCCTCACAGGCGACCCCAGCGACGAGGACACACAGCACCGCGGCCGGATAGCGGTCGCCAGCGCCGTTATTACGGCCACGAGCGACGACGCGGAGGACGCACTCGCGATTCTGACCGCACGCCAACTCAATCCGAAGCTCACCATCGTCGCGGCCGCGACCCAACGGGAGAACGTGAACAAGCTACGGCGGGCGGGCGCGGACACGGTGATTAGCCCGGCGGTGCTCGGTGCGCACTTCCTCGCGGAGTCCGCCCTCGGCCACACGGGCGCGGAGGCGATCGAAAACAAACTACTCGGCACCGACGACCTCAACGCGGTCAGCACCGATAGAAAGCCCGCGGACGCGGCGGACGAAAGCGACCGCGTTGGCGAGGCGTCCGCGGGCGGGAGCGGCGGGAGCGGCGGGAGCGGCGGGAGCGGCGGGAGCGGCGGGAGCGGCGGGACTGCCGGGGGCGACGGTGGCGAACCGCCGGACGACTTGGACGGCAGCGCGGGGCGGTGACGGCCGTCACGGAATGCCGCGGTTGAACACCGCCACGTCGCAGTCGAACTCCTCGAGTCGGCCGAACGTTGGCGGCGACACCAGCCGCGAGGCGGGCGAGCGCTCGCCGCTTGACCCCACCACAAGCAGGTCGTACGACCCGGCGTTCGCGTCGACGAACGCACCGACGGACGTCCGTGCCACGCGCGTCTCGACGTTGCCGTCAGCGGTCTCGACCAGGTGCTCCAGCCGCGTCTCCGCCCGACGCCGCTCGGACTCGTCGTCGATACAGGTGGTGACACTCACCGTTCCGGTGCCGGCTTGTCGGGTGGCGAAATCGATCATCCCGTGTGCTGTGTCGCCCGGGCGAGCGACGAGCACCAGCACGCGTCGCCACCGCCGGCGTTCGGACCGCGACCGGAACGCAACCGCGTCGATCGGCCCCCCGAAGATCCCGCGGAGGTACGCCGACTGGGCGTCGTCACCGACCTCGTGGGGCATCACCACGAGGTCACAGTTGGCTTCACGGGCGGCCTGAAGCGTCGCCCCAACCGGTGGCCCGGCGACCACGGCGACCTCCACGGGGACACCGACCTCCGTCCGGATGGCTGCCGCCTGCTGCTCCAATCGAGCAACGACCTCAGCCGTCTCCGGCGGGACCGACCTGTCGGTGTCGTCGGAGGCCGATAGGTTGATACTGAATCGCTCACTCCCGTCAGCGACGCCGCTGGCGGTCGGAACGGTGACATCAACGCCGGTTTCGTCGTCGGCCGGGGAGTCCGTCTCGGAGACGAGTTCGAGTAACACGACCTTCCCCGCCTCGTGGGCGGCGGCGAGGCGGGCGCCGAAGAAGGCGGCCCGGTCCGCCGCCTCCCCGTACATTGGGACCAGTACGTGGTCGTCACCGCGGACCGTCTCGTAGAGATACTCCGCCCGGCGCTCGTAGAACCGGCCGCGCCAGACCCAGAAGACGGCGGCGACGAACGACGACGCGAGCGCGATGCTGACGACGTAGATCACGGGATCGACCTCTCCGGTCACGAGCGCCAGAAGGGCCGTCGAGAACGCCGAGGGGGATTCGATTCTCCCGGCCCAGGTCACGATCCCGGTGAGAAAGACGGCGAGTGCCGCGCTTTCGGGACGGATCACGCCGACTGGGATCCCCCCGTAGGCGGCCGCGACGGCGGAGTAGGAGGCCAGCCCGCAGACCGCGCCGGCGGTGAGGCTCGCGACGAACCGGATCGGGTTGGCGTATCTGCCCTCCGGGTCGGAAAAAAGCGTGTACGTCCCCGCGGCCAGCGGCGGGAACAGCAGGAACGACAGAACCTGGATCCGGTTCGAGAGCGAGGTCACAACCGCAAGCAGGACTGGGACGACCACCACCACGGAGACGTGAAGCAGGTTGGTGGTGTTCTGGATCCACCGCCGGAACTCCGAGAGCTCGCGCCGCTCGATCCGGCGAAGCCGCCTGCGGGCCGCCACCAACCGATTGAGCACCGGATCGAGCGGGTGACGATCCGACATCGGTTACGCGAGAGCCGCGACCGCATCTAGCGTGATCGAGATGGCGCGTTCGACGTTGTCTTTCGCCTTCTCGGGGAGTTCCGACTCGGAGTCGGCACCCTTCTGGGTACCCGCAACCAGGTTGCCGTCGACCGTACAGATCGCGCCCGCAGCGAGACCCTTCCGGCGGGCGAGCGAGAACACCGCCGCCGCCTCCATCTCCACGGCGAGCAGCCCCGCAGCCGACCACTCGTCGACGTAGGCGTCGGTCTCGGCGTAGAACGCGTCGTCGGAGACGATCGGCCCGACGTGGACGGCCTCGTCGTTCTCCTCGGCGGCGTCGACAAGCGAGGAGAGCACGCCGTAGTCGGGAACCGCGGGGAGCACCTCCGACTCGTAGCGTTTCGAGGTGCCTTCCTCCTTCGCCGCGCCGGTGGCGACGACCATGTCGCCGATCTCAATCCCGGACTGGAGCGCCCCGATGGTTCCGACCCGAATCAGTGTGTCGACGCCCACCGCGGCGAGTTCCTCCACTGCGATGGCCGCGGACGGACACCCGATCCCGGTCGAACAGATCGTGAGCGGGACACCGTTGTGGGTCGCGTTCACAACCTTGTACTCGCGGTTCGCAGCGACCCTCTCCACGTCATCGCACTGTGCGGCGATCCGATCAACGCGGTCGGGGTCGCCGGGGATGAGCGCGGTACGTTCGACATCACCGGACTCGATCAGCAGATGCGGCTGTTTCGCCATACCTGGTGCGTCGGGAGAGGCAGTGAAAAACCGCGCGGTCGGTGTGGGGTACTGGTCGGGGAGGACTGAGGTGGTGGAGGTAGCGGGGACACGGGCTTGGAAGCCCCGTCAACTCCCGTCCGAGAGCGCGTTCCCGGCGGGCTGTCGCTTGAGTACGTACGACCCGCCACGGCGCCGATCTCTCAAAACACGCTTGTCACGGCCGGAACCACCGCCGCTACGGTGACGCCAAAGACGACGACCGCCCGGAGCCACTGTCCGCGGACCGCGGTCGCGCGGTCCTCGTAGATCTCTCGGCCCCGGCGCGGGAGCACCAGGTGGGCGAAGAACGCGTAGATGAATCCGGAGACGACGAGCGTCGCGAGGAGGTGTGGAACCGCGCCCACCCCGCCGACAGCCGCGACAGCAGGCAGCGTGCCGACGCCGAGCAGATACACCAGCGCGTAGAGTACGCCCGCGGCGCCGCCGGCGATGTGGTGGACGACGAACGCGCTCCGGAACGCGACCGACGACGGCGGCGAGCGGGTTAGCACCGACGCGGCGGTGTACGCCGGCGTGAACCCTTCGGCCTGCCGCGCCATCGGGAAATCCATGACGACCGCCGCGAGCACGCCGCAAGCCACACACACGACCACGAACGGCGCGGCCTCGCCGGTCGGGAGGTCGCCGGCCGTCGCGGCGAGCGGCGTGGACGGGGGCGTGAGTAACACGATTTTGTAGGCCGGTGCGAACCCGCAAAACACCATCGGTTCGGTATGTGGTCGGCCCTCGCGCGGCGTCACCCGGGGGTCGCAATCGTGAACAACAGCAGGTTGTGAACCGCCGGCCCGAGCCCCACAGCCGCGACGAACCCCAAGAGCAGCCGCGACCGGGCCGGTTCCGCCCGCATCAGGTCGGCGAACAGCCACACCACGACCGACGCGACCCCGAGTTTGACGAGCACGAACAGCCACGCGGTTCCCAGGATCGGCTCCGTGGGGAGCCCCCCGGCGAACTCGATAATGAGTCGTGACAGCGGCGTGCGCTCACCGAACCCCAGTACGTCAACGCCGACCGCGGTCGAAACCCCATCGAGGAGGTGTGCGAAGACCACGAACGCCCCGAGCGAACCGGTCTCCCGGACCTCCGGCACGGCGCGCGTGAGTCCGGCCCACGCCGCGGCCGCGAGCGCCGACGCCGCGACGAGCGCGACAGCCGGGGCGGCGGGCGACAGCGACCCGCCGGCGACACCGACCGCGACGACGGCCCCGAGCGCGGGCACCCCGCCGGAGGTCGCGAGCGCGGGCGCAACGGTTGACTCCTCGAAGGCCGCGTCCGCCAGCACCCACGCCCCCACGCCGACGGTGCCGACCGTGACGTAGACCGCCGGGGTCCCGCCGAGGGGGTGGACCGCGTCCGGGAGCGCGCCGGCGGTGTAGAGCACGTGAACCGCCGATCCGAGCACCATCCACGGCGCGAACGAGAGCACTCGACCCGTGGTCACGGCGGGTTGACGCCGCTCGGCGGCCCACGCCACAGCCCCGACGGCGGCACCCAAGCCGACGAGGTACGGCAGCGGCGGCAACGCGAACCCTTCGGGGAGGATCGCCATACTGTGAGGAGCGAACCCGCGGGCAAAACGGTACCGAAGCCGGGTCGTCTCGGCCCGGTGGGGCCGTTCGCACCTGCCCCGGCCAACCGCCAACCGTTTTTCACTCGCTCTCGTGGCCACGGTATGGACAGAGCCGAATTCGCCTCGCGCATCGATCACACAGTCCTGGGGCCGACCACGACCCCCGCGGACGTCGAACGCGTTCTCGAGGAGGCGGCGAGCCACGGCACGAACGCGTGCGTCCCGCCGTGTTACGTCCCCGAGGCCGTAGCGGTTGCGCCGGGGGTGACCCTCGCGACCGTGATTGGGTTCCCGCACGGGGCACACGCCACGGCCGCAAAGTACGGCGAGGCGGTCGACGCCTGGCAGTCCGGCGCCGACGAGGTGGACATGGTCGCGAACATCGGGCGGCTGAAAGCCGGCGACGACGAGGGCGTCCGCGAGGACATCGCGGAGGTGGTCGCCGCGGTCCCGATTCCGGTGAAGGTCATCATCGAGACCGCGCTCCTGACCGACGCCGAGAAGCGGCGGGCCTGCGAGGCGGCCGCGGCGGCGGGCGCCGACTTCGTGAAGACGTCAACCGGCTTTGCCGACGGCGGCGCCGTCGTCGACGACGTGGAGTTGATGACGGAGTACCTGCCCGTGAAAGCCAGCGGCGGCATCGGATCCTACGAGGACGCGGCGGCGATGCTGGATGCGGGCGCCGAGCGGATCGGGGCGTCCGCCGGGGTCGAGATCGTCGAGGGATTCCCGGCGGACGAGCGAGACGGATCGTTGTGAGGGCGTCCCATATCAACCCGTTGTGAGGGCGTCCCAAATCAACCCGTTGTGAGGGCGTCCCAAATCAACCCGTTGTGAGGGCGTCCCAAATCAACCCGTTGTGAGGGCGTCCCGTATCAACCAGGAATCGGTCAGTAGAGGCCACATACTCACCGCGAGCGGGCCAAGGAACCCGCAACGGAGCGGCGAAGCCACGACTGAGCGGGTGATGACGCCGTGCTTTTGACCGAGCTTTTGCAAGCGAGCGAAGCGAGCGCAACAAAAGCTCGGTGGGACTACTCCTCGCGCATCTCGCCGAGGCGGTCGACCAGGTCGTCGGTGTCGACGTCGGACTCGACGTTGACGTCGCCGTCGTGGTCGTGCTCGTGGACGTTGACGGCTTCGGAATCATCGTTGCTCCCGGTGGACTGTTCCTGCTGTTCGGACTCGTCGTAGCTACCAAATCCCATAGGTTACGGTGGCGCTCACCGGTGAAGAAAGGCACGGAGGGGCCGCGGGAGTGAGTGAGAGTCGCACGCAGACCGTCGCGTGCGGGCACTGCCCCGGGTCAGAGGAGTTCGGGGTCGACCCGCCGGCCGACGGCGAGCAGGCTGCCGACTAAAAGCACCAGCGCCAACGGTACCAGAAACTGGAACCCGGTGATGATGGTCGCGCTGGCCTGGACGCCGACCACGAGCAGGATGGTCGGGCCGCAGCACGCCGCCCCCGACAGGAGCGCCGGAACGCCCGCGAGAACGCCCGTCGAACTCTCCAGCCCGCAGGCGCGGGGTTGGATGAGGCCCAAGTATGTGAGCCCGAGGTTCGCGCCCACCAGGGTCGAAAGCACCACCGCCAGCGCCGCGTTCAACGGCGAGAACAGGTAGGTCACGGGGCCGGCACCCACCACCGCGACCGCGCCGAAGCGAAAGAATCCCTGGCTGGCGAACGCCCGCGAGAGGTCGTCGACGACTCGGACCGACACGCCGCCGGCGCCGCCGAACGCCAGGTCACCCACGGTCGCGAGGTAGACGAGCAGATACGACAGCGTCGCGACGATGACGACCGACAGGGAGTCCCGCCGGCGGACTGCAACCCCGAGCGTCGCACCCGTCCGGTCGAACAGGCCGCGTCCTGCAGGGGTCGGAGTCGACGCTGAATGACCGGGGTCAGTCATAGAGGGGCGTCTCCGGGTAGAACCCGCTCCAGGCGAACCACATCGCGTCGAACGCGTAGAGCCGTTCGGTGGGGAGCGCAGAGGGGGCGTACGTCTCGCCGCTGCCGTCGGCGACCCGTCCGTCGCGGTACTCGAAGCGCCGATTGTCGGGGCTCCGGAAGACGTACCCGGTGTCGAGTTCGGGGTCGTACGCCGCCACGACCGGCGACCCCGCCAGGTCGCCCTCGAGGAGCCTCTCCGACCGTAACGCCTGCTTGTCGAACGCGGCCGCGCCCTCGGCCGTCCGAGTACCGATCACGGCGCGCTTCGGCGCGAGTCGGTCGTCCTCGTTGAGCGCGGGAAACATCGGCGACGCGTCATCGGCGTAGTAGCCCTCCCGCGGGTTGTACGCACCGTAGGGGTCCTGGGCGTAGTTCTTCGCGAACCCGGTGTCGAACGACAGGATCTGGGTGTCGGGGTGTGTGGCGGTCCACCTGTCCCACGTGGTCCAGATTACCCGAAACTCCGACAGCGAGGTGGTTTCCGGAGCCCCGTTCCACGGCCCCGGGATGGAGGTGGCGAGCACCTGGGGCCACCACGTCTCGGTTCCGCGGTCGTACATGATCAGGTTGTTGTTGACCAGCCGACCGGAGACCCCGAAGGTGGTGTCGCCGCGCTCGAACCCCATCGCGGTCCCGGTCAGCGGACAGTAGGTCACGCTCACCGGCGTCCCGTCGACCACGTCGTTGCAGATCTCGTGGAGGACCAGGATCTTCTGCGGATACGCCTTCACCTCGCCACCGCGTTCGAGTCCGAACACCGGGTCGCCCGGCTCGAACCGGTCGGCTACCGAGTCGGCCGACACGAACGAGGGGTCGTCGATCGACGGGATCCCGTCCTTCGGCGGCCCCCCCGAGACCGCCTCCCCTTCGATTTCGGCCGGCGCCATCGGGAGCGGAAGCGACGGGGTGACGCGCGGCGGCGGGGTGCCGGTTCCCGGCTCTTCGGTTGAGGTGGCCTGTGGCCTCCCGGTCGGCTCCGCGGTGCTTCTCGGGGTGTCGGTGGCTCCCCCACCCGAACCGCCGGCCTGCCGCCCGCCGGCGCAACCGGCGACGGAGGTCACACCGACCGCGGCCAGGAACGCTCGGCGCGACGTGTGCTGTGTCATATCACACCATATACCGGCCACGGTGAAAAGCCCGCGCTAACCACGAGGTAACTCGGTGCTTCGATCGATACAACGGGTCGGCCGGTACTCCGTGACGGGGCGCGCTGAGGCGGCCCCGATGGGGAGTGCCGCAACGGTCGCAACGGGCAGGGTGTTACGCGTCGCCCCCGGTGGGGTCGGTGAGGTGCTCGCGGCCCCAGTCACGCATCGCCTCGATCACCGGCCGCAATGACGCACCCCGGGAAGTGAGCGAGTACTGGACTCGAATCGGGGTCTCACTGATCTGTTCCCGAGCGATCAACCCCTTTTTTTCCAGGTCGTCGAGGCTCTCCGAGAGCACCTTGCTCGAGATGCCGTCGACGTGTCGTTCGAGCTCGTTGAACCCGCTGGGACCATGTTCGAGCAGCCGGTGGACGATGACGGGGTGCCACTTCTTACAGATTAGCGACGACGTCGACGTAACCGGGCACCAGTCCTCGCCGGCACACCACACTTCGAGTTGTCCGGCGGTGTCCGGTTCCTCCGGCTCGTCTGACATACCGAGAGGTAACGATCCCCGGCATCATAATTATACAGAATCGAGGAGAATACGTGCGGCTTCAGCCGCAGGATGAATCCGACAACTGGCGATCAAACAGCGGTTCGGTAGCACGTTTTGGGTTTCCAATCCATACGTTCAAATGAGGAAACCCACTACACAACGGTATGGTCAGGTCGGAACGGACCGGATTCCGAACGACCTTTGGAGGCGGCCTTGCCGCTAATCCAATGCGATGAGACAGTATCCGAAACGCCAACGCGGTGAACGCGAATCCTCGAAGGGTTCGTCTCGTGCCCGTCGGTTGAGCAAGCCCGAAGATATCTCCGAATCCCCTGACGTGTCAGCGACTCCCTGCTGGCAAAAACAACAGATGGGAGCCAACGGCACCGAGGATAGGAGTAACGGCGGTTTGGCACCGCCAGACAGCCACCGACCACGACGACTGAATTAAATAAGTTCCCGTAAAGTGGCGGCGTCCGTAGTTGCGAACCTGAAACTCCCACCGCTCGGGATTCCTCCGCGTTCACGCGGAGGAGGATGTCAATGCTTCCACGCCACGCTGAACGGACCGCACGGCGGAGGCGCGAGGTGTCGACGCATTCCCTGCCGGCGACGCCCTGGCGGTGTAGACGAGCGACACCACCACAGCCCTGCCGCTGAATCAAATAGTGTGACTCGTCCACAACGTGTTTCTAATGGAAGTCACAACGGTTTAATTGATGTCCGATACGTCTCGACAGCAGATCCGGATTCTTCACGTCGACGACGAACCGGATTTTGCCGACCTGACCCGCGCGTTTCTGGAACAGGAGGACGACCGGTTCACTGTCGAAACGGCGGCGAGCGCCGACGGTGGCCTGGAGGCACTCGGTGACCGTCCGCCCGACTGTATCGTCTCGGACTACAACATGCCCGGCAGAGATGGGCTTGAGTTCCTCCAGGCTGTCCGGGACGAACATCCCAACCTCCCGTTTATCCTGTTCACCGGAAAGGGTACCGAGGAGGTGGCGAGCGACGCCGTGTCGGCGGGCGCAACCGACTACCTTCGAAAGGAGTCCGGAACCGGACAGTACAGCCTGTTGGCCAATCGGATACGGAACGCTGTCACGCAACACCGGTCGGAGAAGCGGCTCCGGGAAACCCGGGAGGAGTACGGCGCTGTCTTCGAGAACGCGAAGAACGGCCTCCTGCTCATCGGTATCGAGGACGGTCGGTTTCGCTACGAACAGTGCAACCCGCGGGCGGCCGAGCTCATCGGGCGGGACGAGGCCGACATCGTGGGTCGGACGCCGCGTGACGCGCTCGGTCCGGAGAACGGACAGAAAGTCGTCGGCGCCTACCGCGCGTGTACCCAGCAGCGCGAGCCCGTCAACTATACCCTCACGCTCGACCTGCCCGTCGGCCGGGTGATCCGGGAGTGTCAGGTCAGCCCCGTGGAGTCGAGCGGTGAGATCACGCAACTGGTCGTCGTGTTCCAGGACATCACCGAACAGCGCGAGCGCCAGCGTGATCTTGAGACGGTCGAAACTCTGTTCCGACACGCACAGGACTCGCTGTTCCTGATCGGTGTCGACGAGGAGTTCAGTATCGAGCGGGTGAACCCGGCGTACGAGGACGCGACAGGGGTGTCGGCGTCTGAAATCCGGGATCGGACACCCACACAGCTACTCGGCGAGGAGCAAGGCGCAGCGATCGAAGCCAGCTATCGTGAGTGCGTCCAGCGCCGGGAACCGCTCCAGTACACCGAACAGTTGCAGTTCGGGTCGGACCCGACTTACTGGGAGACCAGGGTCGCACCGGTCGTGGTCGAAGACAGTGTCGAGTACATCGCCGGTTCGACACGGAACATAACCGACCGCAAGCGGCGCAAGACCGAGTTACAGGAGTACGAGACGATCATCGAGGCACTCAGCGACGCGGTGTACGTGCTCGACGGGGAGGGGCAGTTCAAATATGTCAACGACGAGTTCGTCGAGTTGGTCGGCTACGACCGGAGCACGATCCTCGGGAACACACCATCGCTGATCAAAGACGACGCGGCCGTCGAACGGGCCGAGCGGGAGTTGGGTCGGTTGCTGTCGGGCGGCGGGCCGGAAGCGGTCACGTTCGAGGTGGTGGTGCGGCCCCGCGACGGCGACCCGGTTGTCTGTGACGACCATATGGGCGTCCTGCCGTACGAAGGCGACGAGTTCGACGGGTCGGTCGGGACACTACGGGATATCACGGACCGGAAAGAGCGTGAAAGACAGTTGCGTGAGATCAAGAGTCAGTACCAGACACTGGTCGAGAACTTCCCTGACGGTGCCATCTTCCTGTACGACCGTGATCTGCAGGTCGTCCGTGCTGGTGGAACCGAGCTGTCCGAAGTTGGTCTGTCTCCGGAGGAGATCGAGGGAACCACACCACAGGACCGGTATCCACCCGACATTTCCGAGGGACTGACTCGGAGTCTCCAAGATGCGTTTGCCGGAAGGAGTCGCACGTTCGAACAGGAGTACCAGGGGAGGCACTATCGGATCCAAACGGTGCCTGTGCGAGCGGGTGACGGGGAGATCACCCACACGATGGCAGTGTCACAGAACAGGACTGGCTGGATCGAGAACGGATGAGAACTCGGCCACCGGACCGAGCGACGCGACGAAGCCGTCAGCATCGGTAACACGCACGCTGGCTGCTCGGTCGGTGTCCTCGGCGACGTAGCCCATCGTAGGGGGGTCCCGGGCGCCGACGGGATCAGTACCTACGAGTGATCAGGTAATCCGAGATGTCCCGCAGGAGCGACCGCGCCTCGTTGTCGGGGAGGACCCCGAGGTGGTCTTTCGCGTTCGCGGTGAGCTCGCGGGCTTTCGACTCCGCGTAGTCGATCGACCCTACAGACTCGAGCGTGGCGACGGCGTCGTCGATCTCGGCTTCCGTGACCGAGTCGACATCGGTCGCCGCCACGAGGTCGTCGACGTCGACGCCCTGCTGGCGGGCGTGGAGCGTGATCAGCGTCTCTTTGCTCTCCACGAGGTCCGATCCGCGCTGTTTCCCGAGCGTTTCGGAGGGGACCGTGAGGTCGAGCACGTCGTCTTGGATCTGGAACGCCCGCCCGGAGTCGATGCCGTAGCGGTAGACCGCCTCAACGGTCTCGTCGGCGGCGTCCATCAGGGTCGCCGCGGTCGCCGCCGCCGCGCCGTAGAGCACCGCGGTTTTCAGCTCCACCATGTCCAGGTACTCCTCGGGGACGACCTGAGTGCGGCGCTCGAACTCGATGTCGAGCGCCTGGCCCTCACAGATCTGGATGCAGGTGGTGGCGAGCCGGCGGACGGCTTCGATCCCGTTCGCCGGATCCGCGCCCGTCTCCGACAGCAGCTCGAACGCCTTCGCGTAGAGGGTGTCGCCCGCGAGGATCGCGGTTTCGGTGTCGTACTCCTTGTGCACTGCGGGGACGCCGCGGCGGAGGTCGTCGTCGTCCATGATGTCGTCGTGGATCAGCGTGAACGACTGGATGACCTCGATGCTGGTGGCGGCCGACATCACGTCGATCTCCGCGCCGTCGAGCGCGGGGAAGGCGTGGTAGTCGACAGAGAGCGGCTCGACGTCGGCGAGCGCCTCCGCGGTCAGAAGCGACACCGTGGGTCGGAGTCGCTTGCCGCCGGCCTCCAGCAGGTAGCGGGTGGCCTCGTAGAGCCGGTCGGGCGACTTCATGGGAACGTCGTCGTCGAGCGCGTCGTTGACGAGTTCGCGACGCTCCTCGACCGCCTCGAGCACCCGCTGTTCCGCCGCGTCCGAGCTCATCTCACTCCACCAGCTGGATGATGTTCCCGTTCCGCGTGACGTGGAGGTCCCGTCCCAGGGCGTACCCCTGCGATTCGGCGAGGTCGACATACGGCGCGAAGCCTTTCAGATCCTGGTGGGCCGGGATGATGTGCTGAGGCTGGAGCGCGTCGATCATCTCGAAGTGGCCCTCCTCGCGGAGGTGGCCGGAGACGTGGATCTCGTCGTAGATCCGCGCGCCCTGCATCCGCAGGAGGCGCTCGGACTGGTAGCGCTGGCCCTCGTTCGTCGGCTCGGGGATGACCCGCGCCGAGAAAATGACCTTGTCGCCGTTCTCCAGTTCGTACGGTGTCTCACCGCGGCCCATCCGCGTGAGCATCGCGCGGGGTTCACCCTGGTGGCCGGTGACGATCGGGAGGTAGTTCTCCTTGCCCTCCTTCATGATCCGCTTGAAGGTCCGGTCGACCGACTTCCGGTGGCCGTACATCCCAACGTCGTCGGGGAAGTCGACGAACCCGAGGCGTTCGGCGGTCCCGGAGTACTTCTCCATCGACCGCCCGAGCAGGACGGGCTGGCGCCCGATTTCCTTTGCGAACTCCACGAGCGAGGAGACCCGGGAGACGTGGGAGGAGAACGTCGTGGCGACGATCCCGCCGTCGTAGTCCTCCATCGAGTGGATGGTGTCCTTGAGATGGTTGCGCGCGTGGGACTCGGAGGGCGTCCGGCCCTTCCGGCCCGCGTTGGTGCAGTCCTCGATGTAACACAGGACGCCGTTGCCCTCGCGGCCGATCTCGCGAAACCGGTCCATGTCGATCGGATCCTCGAGGACGGGATTGTGGTCCATACGCTTGTCGAGGCCGTAGACGACCGCGCCCTCGGGGGTGTGGAGAACGGGGTTGATCGCGTCGATGATCGAGTGGGTGACGTGGACGAACTCGAGTTCCACGTTGCCGGTGTCGCCGATCGACATCGTCTCACCCGACTCCATCTTCACGAGATCGTTGTCGAAGCTCCCGCTGAACTTGCTCTCGCTTTCGACCTGCTGTTTCACCAGTTCGATGGTGAACGGCGCCGCAACGACCGGCGCGTCGTAGCGGTGGGCGAGCTTCGAGATCGCGCCGATGTGGTCGAGGTGTCCGTGCGTGGGAACGATGGCCTGCACGTCACCCTCGAGGTCGGACATCACCCGGTCGTCCGGGATGGCGCCCATATCGATCAGATCGAGACTGTGCATCTTCTCGGTCTCCACGTTGTCGTGGATCAGGACCTGACTGAGGTTCAGGCCCATGTCGAAGATGACGACGTCGTCGCCCGCGCGAACTGCCGTCATCTGTCGACCGACCTCTTCGTAACCGCCGATTGTCGCAATTTCGATTTCCATAGTCGTGTCCGAGCATCGAAAGCCACGGACAGGGGTGTGAACCCGGGGTGGGATCGCGGCCCGTGAGGGTCGCGATCCCCGGAACCCGAGCACAATGGCCCGTCCGGTGTGGCGAGGGGTGCTCACTGAAACGTCCCGTCTGTCGGCAGCCACCGGATGTGGCGTGTTCGGGACCGATCGGCCCCGGCGTCTTACAGCGCGTCGGTCGTCGGCCCCGCGTGTCCCGAGCGTCGGGACACTTGCCCGCGGGAGGTTGGTACTGTACGTTCACGGCCAGGTATTAAAAACTATCCGGGTTCGTCTCAGTCGCGACCACGGCCCCGCGGGAGCGCGGCGGAACGTCCCGGTCCGATCGAACACGGGGGTGCTCGACCGCCACCTGTGAGCCCACCGATCTGGCCCGGTCCGGCAGGTTTAAGACCGAAACGGGAGGCGTTGGGGGTATGAGCGGACGCCCACTCGACGTGCTCGAAGCCGCACTCGAAGACGTCGTCACTGTGACACTGAAAGACGGCACCGCGTACTACGGCGCGCTCGCGGGCTACGACCAGCATATGAACGCCGTGCTGGAGCCGGCGGCGGATGTCGACGACGAACTCGGCGGTGGGCTGGACGTCACACCGGTCGAAGACACAACGATTATACGCGGCGATAACGTGGTGACGATACAAGTATGACGGGCGCTGGAACTCCGAGTCAAGGCAAGAAGAACAAGACGACGCACGTCAAATGTCGCCGGTGCGGCGAGAAGTCCTACCACGTCACGAAGAAGGTCTGCTCCTCGTGTGGCTTCGGGAAATCCGCGAAGCGACGCGACTACGCGTGGCAGTCGAAAACCGGCGACAACTAGACCGCGGTCGCGGCACGCGGTCCGTTCTTCGTCGTGGAAGCTTTATCCGCCGGCCAAGAACCCGTCTGTATGGCTGACCACGGTCACAGTTCCGACAGCGGGAGCCACAGTTCCGACAGCGGGAGCCACAACCACGGTTCTGGCGAGGGTGACGGCGACGAGAACCACGGTCACAGTTCTGACGAGAACCACAGTCACAGTTCTGACGAGAACCACAGTCACAGTTCTGACGGGGACCACGATCACGGCGGTCACGGCCACGCACACGACCACCACGCGCACGACGTCAAGTCGCTCGCGGCCGCGGTCGTCACGGTCTCGACTTCCCGGACGCTCGACGACGACCCCGCTGGCGACGCCATCTCCGCGGCGTTCGACTCGGCGGGCCACGAGGTCGCAGTCAGGGAAGTCGTCGGCGACGACTTCGACTCGCTGCAGTCGGTCGTCGACCGCCTCGCCGGCCGCGGCGACGTCGACGTGGTGGTCACCACCGGCGGGACCGGCGTCACCCCCGACGACGTGACGATCGAGGCGGTGAGCGGCCTCTTCGGGAAGGAGCTTCCGGGGTTCGGCGAGCTGTTCCGGCGGCGCTCCGAGGACGAGATCGGCACCCGCGTCGTCGGCACGCGGGCGACCGCCGGGATCGTGCAAGGCGTGCCCACCTTCTGTCTCCCCGGCAGCGAGAACGCCGCGCGACTCGGGAGCGAGGAGTTGATCGTGCCGGAAGCGCCCCACCTCACGGGGTTGGCGACGCGGCCCGACCACGAGGAGTGAGGGTCGGCCGCGGGGGTGTGCGATCGAGCGTATCCTTTTAATGCGCCTGTGACCCACATCCGTGTATGAGCAGACAGAGGTCACCCGGAGTGGGCGACGATGACGAGGAGCCGTTCACGAGCGGGAAGGATCCCGACCTTCCGAGCACCGACGTGACCGAGGGCCCAGACAAGGCGCCCCACCGGGCGATGTTCCGTGCGATGGGGTTCGACGACGACGACCTGGGGTCGCCCATGGTCGGCGTCGCCAACCCCGCAGCGGACATCACGCCGTGTAACGTCCACCTCGACGACGTCGCCGACGCCGCGGTCGAGGGGATCGACGACGCCGGCGGGATGCCGATCGAGTTCGGGACCATCACCATCTCCGACGCCATCTCGATGGGGACCGAGGGCATGAAGGCCTCCTTGATCTCCCGGGAACTCATCGCCGACTCCGTCGAACTCGTCGCGTTCGGCGAGCGGCTGGACGCCCTGGTAACTGTCGCGGGGTGTGACAAGAACCTGCCCGGCATGATGATGGCGTCGATCCGGACGGATCTCCCCTCGGTGTTCCTCTACGGCGGGTCGATTATGCCCGGCGAGCACCAGGGCCGGGATGTCACCATCCAGAACGTCTTCGAGGGCGTCGGCACCTACGCCCAAGGCGAGATGGACGCCGACGAGCTCGACGACTTAGAGCGCAACGCGTGCCCGGGTGCGGGCTCCTGCGGCGGCATGTTCACCGCGAACACCATGGCGTCGATCTCGGAAGCGCTGGGGCTTGCGCCGCTCGGTACCGCCGACGCGCCCGCGGAGTCGGAGGCTCGGTACGATGTCGCGCGCCGCTCCGGCGAGGCCGTGCTCCAAGCCGTCGAGGACGGCCGCCGCCCCTCCGACATCCTCTCGAAGAAGTCCTTCGAGAACGCCATCGCGCTGCAGGTCGCGATCGGCGGCTCCACCAACGCGGTGCTCCACCTGCTCGCGCTCGCCGCCGAGGCCGGGATCGATCTCTCGATCGAGGAGTTCGACGAAATTTCCCGAAAGACGCCGAAGATCGCGACCCTCCAGCCCGGCGGCACGAAGACTATGAACGACCTCCACGAGGAGGGCGGGGTGCCGGTCGTGATTCGCCGGCTCCTCGAGGCAGGACTCGTCCACGGCGACGCGATGACGGTCACCGGGCGGACGATCGCGGAGGAACTCGCCGAACTCGACATCCCGGACGACAGCGAGATCGAGGGTGAGTTCATCTACACCGTCGACGATCCGTATCAGGAGGAGGGCGCGATCAAGATCCTCACCGGCAACCTCGCGCCCGACGGGGCCGTGTTGAAAGTCACCGGCGACGACGCGTTCCACCACTCCGGGCCCGCGCGGGTCTTCGAGGGCGAGGAGGAAGCGATGCGGTACGTCCAGGAGGGCCGCATCGAATCGGGGGACGTGCTCGTGATCCGCAACGAGGGCCCCCAGGGCGGCCCCGGCATGCGCGAGATGCTGGGCGTCACCGCCGCGGTCGTCGGCCAGGGCCACGAGGACGACGTTGCGCTCCTGACCGACGGGCGGTTCTCCGGGGCGACCCGCGGCCCGATGGTGGGTCACGTCGCGCCCGAGGCCGCGGTTGGTGGGCCGATCGCACTGCTCGAGGACGGCGACGAGGTCACCGTCGACATCCCCGAACGCGAACTCTCGGTCGACGTGTCGGCGTCGGGGCTCGAAGCGCGCCGGGAGGAGTGGGACCCCGGCGAACCCGCGTACACCTCGGGCGTGCTCGCGAAGTACGGCAACGACTTCGGGTCGGCCGCGAACGGCGCGGTGACGAACCCCGGCGCGAAGCGGTAGACGGAGCGTCGGGTTTCGGTCCAGCGTTTCGAGCGAGGGGGGTCCCGTGACCCGACCGCGAACGGACGCATTGGGGCCATCGTTCTCCCGGGGGCTCCCGTGTGTTCGGGCCGCGGCCCCGGGGCTGTGATGCGTTTTCACGGCTGATTACGCGAGGAAAAGTACTTGTACCGAGACATATCACGTGGTACTGTTACCGGGGCAATGGACCAGACACTCTCACGACGGGACGCCATCCGACTCGCCGCGGCCGCTGGAGGGGCGTTCGCGCTCGCCGGCGCGAGCGGCGGCGGCAGCGCGCAGACCGCCGACTCGGAGACGGTACCGATGTGCAGGTACGACGCCCACAACAGCGGTGTCGCGCCGGCGAGCGGGCCGACAGAGGAGGTCGAGGACGTGTGGACGTTCGAGACGGACGGGCGGCTGACTGCACAGCCGGTCGTTAGCAACGGCACCGTCTTCCAGGCGAGCGAGGACTCGCGGATGTACGCTATCTCCGGCGACAACGGTTCCGAGAAGTGGTCAGCCGGGACGAACCAGTCACTAGTGCGAACGCCCGCAGTCGGAAGTAGTATCGTGTATCTCTCTACACAAACCGGCCGTATTATCGCGCTGTCGGCGGCAAACGGATCCGGCGAGTGGTCCAATTCGACTGGCGTTGACGCGCCGAGCGCGGTGACGTTAACGAGCGATGGGATCGTGTTCGGCGAAACCGACAACTCCGCGGATTACATCTACGATCTCGACTCCGCGACGGGAGAGCAACAGCAACGGTTTGAGGTTCCGTACGCACTCAGTTTTAAACTGCCGGTGCTCGCGGAGGAACGGGCCTACGTCTACTGTCGGGCCGAGTCCGGCGGCCACGTTCTCGCTGCGCATTCACTCGGTGATGGGGACGAAGTGTGGCGAGCCGACCTCCCGGGGAACAGATATGACGATTTAAATAGTTCGAGCGCGGTGGCGTACGCCAGCTACGACGACGGGACAATCTTTGTCGGGGATGGGCCTGGAGTCGTCGAAGCACGAGACGCAGCCAGTGGTGATCGAAACTGGCAATTCACTAATCTCGGTTCTATCAATACAGTCCCGACCTTCGCCGATGGTACAGTATACGTAGCAACGGAGGAGCCGGCACTCCACGCGCTCGACGCGTCTATCGGAACCGAGCAGTGGAAGCAGTCGCTCAACGGGACGCCCACCTCGCCGGTGTACGCCGACGGCGCGCTCTACTTTGGCGCGGACGACAACTACGTGTACGCCCACGGCGCCGACGGCGGCGAGGAGTTGTGGAGTTTTCAAACCGGTGATTCGGTGGTCGCGCCCCCGGTCGTCGTTGAGGACCGCGTGTACGCCGCGAGCACGGACGGGATCCTCTACGCCCTCGAAGAGGGGTCAGGGGTCGACGCGCCCGACATCACGGGCGACGGCAGTCCTGCGGGCGACCCCGACGGCGACGGGTTGTACGAGGACATCAACGGCGACGGATCGTTCACCGCTGTCGACGTCCAAGCGCTCTTTGCGAACCTCGACAGCGACGCGGTACAGCGGAACCAGGAGCTGTTCGACTTCAACGGCGACGGCCAGGTTGACATCACAGACGTCCAAGCGCTCTTTGCGATGCTCGACGGAGGACAATGAGCCCTGACACCCGACGTGGGAGTCTCGTGATCGCGGTCGTCGTAGTCGTCGTCGTCGGCGGGCTCACGGGTGTCGCAACCGCGGAGAGTACGATCGCGGACACACAACGTACATCCACGGAGAGTGCCGCGGCAATGTCGGCCGGCAGTCACGTTCGAGCCGCGGCCGGGTCGACATCCGTGCGGCTGTCGCCGACCACGGCGACGATCAACGAGAGCCGCACGCAGACGTTCGACATCGTCGTCTCGGACGCCGACGGCGGGGTGGGCGCGATAACCACCACGGTCACGGTCGACGACACAGAGGTCGGGACCATCACCGACGTGAGTCTGAACGGCGACCCCGGCGCCGAGACGATCGACATCGCCGACGACGGCTCCGAGGTGTTCGTCCGCGCCGCGCTGATGGACACCGACGACTCCGGGTCGGTGACGGTCGGGACACTCACCGTCGAGGGGGCCGGTCCGGGGACGACCGACATCGACCCCACGGTCGACTCCCTCGGTGACGAGGACGGAGATCCGTACGATGTGGGCACGACGCCCGGGAGTTCGCTCACCGTCGAGGACACCGCCGAGAGCGTCGATCTCGACATCTCGGCGGACGCGTCGAGCGTCGACCCCGGCGACGACGTGACCTTCACCGTCCGGCGGGCCGACAGCGACGCGCTCGTGTCGGCGACGGTCGCGCTCGGCGACAACTCGTACGACACCGGGATCGACGGCGAGGCGACCGTCGAAATCGACGAGTCGATGGCGAGCGACGCCGGGACGGTGACCGCGGTCGCGTCGAAGGAGTCCACCGACGACGAGACGTTCCGGAACGATTCGGTCACACTGGATCTGGACGGCGAAGAGTCGGCGACGCCGGCCGACACCGCCACCGCGACGCCCGCTCCCGGTGACGGCCCGCGGGTGACATTCGAGCCCGCGTCTACCTCGGTCGGCGTTGGCGAGCAGACCGAACTCCGGCTGGTCGCGACCGGCGTCGACGGCGGTGTGGGTGCGGTCGAAGCGGAGATATCGGTCGATTCCGCGGCCGCGACCATCACCGACCTCGAAGTCGCCGGCGGCGCCGGGGTCGAACAGACCGACATCGGCACCGACGCAACCACCGGGGTCGTCCGCGGAGCGCTGATGGACACGAACGACGCCGGGGCCGCACACATCGCGACAGTGACCGTCGAGGGTGCCGAACAGGGCACCACGTCGATGCGCGTCGAGGTCGACTCTCTCGGCGACGAGTCGGGCACGTCCTACGCGGTCGGCGGGACCACGGCGGTGACGGTCTCGGTCGGCGACACCGGAAGCGAAGACGACGGCGAGTCGGAGGCTGGAAGCTCGGATGTCGTCCTCTCGGTGTCCGAGATGCCGACGGGCTTCGAGCGGGCGAGCGTGACGGTCCGAACCGTCACCGACGCGTCGGTGACCGAGACCCGAGCCGAACTGGTCTCGGACAGTCAACTCCGCGTTGTCTCCGACGACCCGCGAACGACGACGGTCCAGGCGGTCGACCTCGCCGGGAACGTGGGTGCGTTCGACGAGGAGCGGACCATCGCACGCCTCACCTACGACCAACAGCTGAGCCCGGACGACGTCGAGATCGAGGTCGGGAACCTCCGGGACGATAACCGAACATCCGTGCCAGGGGATCGCATTTCGGTCGAAGTGCGGTCCGGTTCCCTGTTCGACGAGCCGCTTCCCGGCGCCAGCACCGACGCTGCCCCGGGGGATCCGGACCGTGACGGGCGGTACGAGGACGTCGACGGCGACGGGAACGTCACGTTCAACGACGCGGTTGTGCTGTCGTTCGCCGACGCCAGCGAACTGAACAACGAACAGGTCGCAGCCGTCGACTTCGACAGCGACGGCGACCTGGACATCGACGACGCGGTCGCACTCGCATTCGAGTAATGTCCCGGAACCACACACCAACACGTTCGGAACTGACGCGACGACGACTCCTCGGCGCCGCCGCAGCGGGGGTGTCAGTCGGGGTCGCGGGGTGCGGGGCCGCACTTGACGACGCCGAGACCACCGCCACCGTGGAGCTTTCGGGGATCCCGAACGGGCTCCAACGCTATCGGTGTACTCTCTCACAGGACGGTGAAGAGCCCATCACCGCGGTCGACCCGGTGTTGGTCGACGGCAACGAGTTTCAAGTCGTCAACGGCGGCGTTGACAGCGCGTCGGTTGTCGTCCGGGCGGCGGACCTCTCGGGGTCGGTCGGAGCGGCCGAGGAGCCGCAGGTCGTGTTCACCGTGACGTTCGGCGGCGCCGTCGCGCCGGCTGACGTCGACCTCAGCGTTGGGGTCGCCGACGACGACGGCGGGGCGTCGATCCCCCGCGATCGGTGGTCGGTCGACGTGTCAGAAGGGTAGCTCGGCCCGTCTTCGGCCGGGCATCCGCTGGCGAGGCGGACGGGCGAGTATATATCAGTTGCCGTCGTAGTCACCCCCCTATGCGGACACGTGAAGTCGACGCGAGGGAGGTGGAATCCGTGCGAGTGCTCCTGGTCGGCGGGGGCGCGGTGACCAAAGAACGCCTGGAGGCGGCGCTAGCCGTGACCGCGTCTCACCCGGTCGTCACCCGAATCAGGTCGGGACGCGGCGCGCTCTCGGCGGTCGAAGACGGGATGTACGACGCGGTCGTTGCCACAGACGGGCTCGTCGGCGATCTGGACGCCGCAGAGCTGGTGTGTCGGGTCCGGGGGGGACGCAACGGTTCGATCCCGTTCGTGTTCGTGTCGGGGTCGACGGCTACAGACGCGATCGACGACGCGATCGATCGGGGCGCCGACCGGTGTCTCCTCCGCGGCTACTCCCCCGCGTGGTACCGGACGCTGGCCAACGCGGTCGTTTCCACCGTCGAGAACCGATGGACACGGGCGCGGCTCGAACGCACCACTGACGACCTCCAGCAGATCTACGACACGGTTCCGACCATGATCACCCGGAAAGATACGCAAAACCGACTCCTCAGAGTCAACAACGCGGTCACAGAGTACCTCGATCGTCCGCGCGAGGAGATCGAAGGAGCGACCGCCTGGGAGCTGTTTCCGGACCACGGCGAGGAGTTCTACGAGGTGGACCGTCGGGTGATCGAGTCGGGTGCGGCCGTTCGGGGGGATGTATGCCGGCTCTCGACGCCGTCGGGTCGCGAGCGGTGGATGAAAACCGACGCCATCCCGTACCGCGGCGATGACGGCGAGATCGAGGGCGTGTTGGTCGTCTCCGAAGACATCACCCGGGTGAAAGCCCGCGAACGGCAGCTCGAACGTCAGAACGAGCGGCTCGACCGGTTCACGTCCGTGGTGTCACACGACCTGCGGAACCCACTGAACGTCGCGATGGGTCGAGTCGAGTTGGCCCGCCGGGAATGCGACAGCGACCACCTGGTGACCGCAGAGGCGGCACACGCCCGGATGTACACACTGATCCGGAACCTCCTGCAACTGGCTCGGGAGGGCACGCCCGTCGCCGAACCGGAGCCGGTCGGCCTGTGCGGGCTGGTCGACGCCTGTTGGGCGGGCGTCGAGACGGGCGACGCGGACCTCCGGAACGAGGCGTCCCGGTGGATCGAGGGCGATGCGGACCGTCTGCAGCAGGTGTTCGAGAACCTGTTTCGGAACAGCGTGGAACACAGTTCCACGGGCAGTCGGACGGAGTCCGACGACGCTGTCGAGCACGGCCCGACGGGCTCCCGTTCGGACCCCCACGGGAACAGCGTGGAACACGGTTCCACGAGCAACCGGGCGAAGCCCGGTGACAGCGTCGAGCATGGCTCGACGGGTAGTCACGCGCAACCTGACGACGCCATCGGCCGCGGGGGCGACGCCGTGACGATCACCGTCGGCGAATTCAACGACGGCATATACGTTGCGGACAACGGTTCGGGGATCCCGGTCGACGAGCGGGAGGCGGTGTTCGAGACCGGCTACTCCGGGTCGGAAGGGGGAACCGGGTTCGGACTGAGCATCGTCGCGGAGATTGTTGAGGCACACGGGTGGGGCATCCGCGTGACCGATGGGGCCGACGGCGGCGCGCGGTTCGAGATCACCGGGGTCGAGTTCGTCGGGCCCGAGGCTCGGTGACGCCGGGGAAGCGAACGCCGGCGGCGGCTCGGTACCGTGTCGTCCGGCTGAAGCTGCACTCACCGCTTTTCCGCCGGACCGGCGCTACACCCAGCCGTCCGCGACCAACAGTTCACCGTTGAGCAGCGACGCCCCGGCGGCGCCGCGGATGGTGTTGTGCGCGAGGCAGTTGTATTTCAGGCCGTCGGTGGTCTCCTGGAGACCGCCCGCGGAGATCTGCATTCCGTCGCCACGCCCCCGGTCCATCCGGGGCTGCGGGCGCTCGAAGTCCTCGAAGACGTGGATGAGCTGCTCCGGCGAGGACGGGAGGTCGACGCCGGATGACGCCCGCATCGCCTCGGCGGCCTCGGCGGGCGAGGCGTCCTCCGCTGTCTCAGCGAAGACGTTCTCCAGGTGGCCGTCGAGCGTCGGGACCCGGTTGCACGACGCGGCGACGTCCATCCCGTGAAGATCGATCCCGGTGCCGTCGAACTCGCCGAGGAGCTTCCGGGATTCGGTCTCCATTTTCTCCTCCTCGCCACCGATGTGGGGAATGGCGTTGTCGATGATCTCCATCGAGGTGACGCCGGAGTAGCCCGCGCCCGACACCGCCTGCAGCGTCGAGACCTGGACCGACTCCAGCCCGAACTCGTCGAGCGCCGCGAGCGTCGGGACCATCGTGATGGTGGAACAGTTGGGGTTTTTCACCAGGGCGCCGTCCCACCCGCGCTCGTCGCGTTGGATTTCGATGAGATCCAGGTGGCCGGGGTTGATCTCCGGGATCGTGAGCGGCACGTCCTCGGCCATCCGGTCGTTCGAGGAGTTCGAGGAGACCACGTACCCCGCTTCCAGGAACGCGGGTTCGACCTCTCTGGCGACTCCCGACGGCAGCGATGAAAAGAGCAAGTCGACGTCGTCGGGGACCGCCGAGGGGGCCGTTTCGCCGACAGTCATCTCCGCGACGTCGTCGGGGATCTGCGTGTTCACCCGCCACTTGGCGGCCTCGCGGTAGGTCTTGCCCGCGCTGGCTTCGGAGGCCGTGACCGTCGCGAGCTCGAAGGTGGGGTGGTCGTCGAGGAGTTGGATGAACCGCTGTCCGACAGCGCCCGTTGCACCGAGGATACCGACGCGTACTGGCATTACCGTGGGCGTGGGAGACACACGCATAAGGCGGTTTGGGTTCGGCTGTACTCTCACGAACGTTCGGCCGAAACCGGTACTGAGAACAGAGACCCAACAAACGGTCGGATCCGTGAGCGTGGGAGAAGAATCGACGATCGTCGAACGGGGGTTCGTACGGAACCGACAGATAGAGGTAGCGTGTCGAGGAACGGGTCGGTAAATGTTCAACAAGGTGCTCGTGGCCAACCGCGGGGAGATCGCGGTGCGGGTTATCCGGGCGTGTCGCGACCTCGGCGTCCGCACCGTCGCGGTCTACAGCGACGCCGACAAACACGCCGGGCACGTCCGGATGGCCGACGAGGCGTACAACGTCGGCCCCGCCCGCGCGGCGGACTCGTATCTGGATCACGACGCCGTGATCGAGGCCGCGCGGACGGCCGACGCCGACGCGGTCCACCCGGGGTACGGCTTCCTCGCTGAGAACGCGGAGTTCGCCCGCAGCGTCCAGCAGAGCGAACTGGTCTGGATCGGCCCGCCGGCCGACGCCATGGAGCAACTCGGCGAAAAGACCAAGGCCCGGTCGTTGATGCAGACGGCGGACGTGCCCGTGGTTCCGGGGACGACCGACCCGGTCGACTCCGCCGAGGAGGTAAAGCACGTCGCCGCGGAGTACGGCTACCCCGTCGCAATCAAGGCCGAGGGCGGCGGCGGCGGACGCGGGCTGCAGGTGGTCAGATCCGCCGACGAGGTCGAAACGCGGTTCGAGACCGCGAAACGGGAGGGCGAGGCGTACTTCGACAACGCCTCCGTGTACGTCGAGAAGTATCTCGAGGCCCCCCGCCACGTCGAAGTCCAGATCCTCGCGGACGAGCACGGTAACGTCCGCCATCTGGGGGAACGGGACTGTTCGCTCCAGCGCCGCCACCAGAAGGTAATCGAGGAGGCGCCCTCACCCGCGCTCGACGCCGACCTCCGTGAACGGATCGGCGACGCCGCTCGCCGGGGCATCCGGGAGGCGGGGTACACCAACGCCGGCACCGTGGAGTTCCTGCTCGAAGACTCGGGCGACGAAACCGAGTTCTACTTCATGGAGGTCAACACCCGCATCCAGGTGGAACACACGGTGACCGAGGAGGTCACCGGCATCGACATCGTGAAATGGCAGCTCCGGGTCGCAGCCGGCGAAGCGTTGGACTTCACCCAGGAGTCGGTGTCGATCAACGGCCACGCCATCGAGTTCCGGATCAACGCGGAGAACGCCGCCGACGAGTTCGCGCCCGCGACCGGGACACTGGAGACCTACGACCCGCCGGGCGGGGTGGGCGTTCGCGTCGACGACGCCGTCCGGCAGGCCGACGACATCGGCGGCGACTACGACTCCATGATCGCGAAACTGATCGTTAACGCCGGCGACCGTGGGGAGTGTCTCGCCCGGTCGGAGCGGGCGCTCGCGGAGTTCGAGATCCAGGGATTGAGAACCATCGTCCCGTTTCACCGGCTGATGGTGACCGACGAAACGTTCCGCGCGGGCGAACACACCACGAACTACCTCGACGAACAGTTCGACCGCGGCCGGATCGACCGCGCGGTCGAGAAGTGGGGTTGGGCAGCCGAAGGGGCAGAGCACGACGAGGAGGGTGCCGCTGCCGAAACCACCGAGCGTGAGTTCACTGTGGAAGTCAACGGCAAACGGTTCGAGGTCGAACTCGAGGAACGCGGCGCGCCTCCGGTCCCAGCGGCCGACATCGAGAGCGGTCGCTCCGGCGGAGGTGCGACCCGTCCTCGACCCGACGAAGCCACCGAGGGCGACGACGGTGGCGACGGGGCGGTCGAGGGCGACGGCGAGCGGATCACCGCGGAGATGCAGGGCACGATCCTGTCGGTCGACGTCGCGGCGGGTGAGGCGGTCGCCGCTGGCGACGTGGTCTGTGTTCTGGAGGCCATGAAAATGGAGAACGACATCGTCGCCGAGCGCGGTGGGACCGTGTCCGAAGTCCTCGTCGCCGCGGGCGACAGCGTCGACATGGACGACGTCCTGGCCGTTCTGGAGTGACCCGATGAACGCAACGCGCCGCGCCCTGCTTGCGGCCCTGGAAGACGGCGCGGTCGGCGGCCCGACACTCGCCGACCGGCTGGGGGTCTCCCGGGCGGCGGTCTGGAAACAGGTCGAGGCCCTCCGCGACGAGGGGTTCGTGATCGAGAGCGGCGACGAGGGGTACCGGGTGGTCGGCGTGCCCGACTACGGGCCCGCGGCGCTCGCGTTCGGACTCGAAGCGCCGTATAACATCGAGTACGAGGCTCAGGTGGCGAGCACGAACGATCGTGCCCGCGAACACGCAGAAGAAGGGGCGGCGGACGTGGTTGTCGTTGCCGACGAGCAGACCGGCGGGCGCGGCCGACTGGACCGCGAATGGACCGCGCCCTCTGGTGGAGTGTGGGCGAGTCTGGTGCTCCGGCCGGAGCGACCGCCCGCAGCGGTCCCGATGTACACCCTCGCGGCCGCCGTCGCGGTGGCCCGTGCCGCGCGTGGGGCGGGCGTCAACGCGAGCATCAAGTGGCCGAACGACGTGTTGGTGGCTGGCCCCGACAGCGAAGAAGCGAAGCTCTGCGGGATCCTGACCGAGATGGAGGGCGAAGCCGACCGCGTCTCGTGGCTGGTGATCGGAGTGGGGGTAAACGCGAACATCGACCGCAAGACCCTCCCGGCAGGAGCAACCAGCCTCCGGGCGGAGGTGGGTGATGTCGACCGCCGGCGGTTTCTCCAACGCGTACTCGGAGGGGTCCACGACCTGACCGGCGAGGGCGCCGACCTCCGGGCCGTACTCGACGCTTGGCGCGAGTACGCGAGTACGCTCGGCCGCCGCGTCAGGGTAGAGACCCCCCGCAGGGTGGTCGAAGGCCGGGCGGTCGACGTTCAGTTCCCGGGGAGTCTGATCGTCGAAACCGATAACGGCGAGCGCGTGGTCCACGCCGGCGACTGCGAACACCTGCGGCCGACGAGGTGAACCGAGCGAAGAACAGCCGCCCGCACCGACGGGGACCCCGTGACACCACGACGGTGCGAACAAGCACAACCGAAGAATCGGCGGGCCCGTCGAACGCGGACGCAACCGGTACGCCGGCGGAGTCGCCGACGCCGATCAGTCGCCGACGCCGATCAGTCGCCGACGCCGATCAGTCGCCGACACCGATCAGTCGCCGACACCGATCAGTCGCCGTCGCCGCCATCCGCGAGCGGGCGGCCGCCGGGTGTGAGGATCCGGTCGGCGATCCGTCGGGCTTCGACGGCGGTGGGGCGGCGTCCGTCGGCCGACCGGTCGCCGATGGCTTCGATCACGTTCATCACGTCCGAGAGGTCGCCGCGGTCGGCGACGTCGGCGAAGACGTCCTGGTAAGCGTTCGCCTCCCAGTAGTCGAGTTCGTACTCGGAGGAACCAGTCCGCGACCCCACTGCGTACCGGAGCTGTTGTGCCGCGTCTGCTGGGCGCATACGTCGATTAACACACCGTTCATACTAAAGTGTACTCCGACTCGAAATCGAGTTAATTACGACGAGCGTGTCGACCGTCGCGCTCTCCGAGCCCCGGCATTTAGATGCCCGGCGCGCGCGAGGTTCTGTATGACAGGTGACGACCGGGTGTCGGTGGCGCAGCGGGCGGCCGAAGTGGGGGCCGAGGTCGCCGCAGACCAGTTCCGGAGCGGGATCGACGTCGAGCGGAAGGCCAACAAGACCGATGTGGTGACTGCGGCCGACCGCGACGCGCAGGCGGCCGTGATCGATGTGCTCCGCGAAGCGTACCCTAACGACGCCATCGTCGGCGAGGAAGCGGGGGCGCTGAAACGGGTGCCGGCGTCCGGCGCCGCGTGGGTGATCGACCCGATCGACGGGACAAACAACTACGTTCGCGGCACCCGGCTGTGGGGGACGGCCGTCGCCGCGGTCCGCGACGGGAGCCCCGTGGCCGGCGCGACGAATATGCCCGCACTCGGTGACGTGTACTGGACCGACGGAGACCGGACGTACCGCAACGGGGAGTCGGTGTCCGTCTCCGGCCGGACCGACCCGGAGACCTGCGCCGTCGCACCGACGATGTGGTGGGGCTTCGGCGCCAGGGAGGAGTACGAGCGGGCGTGTCGTGCGATCGTCGAGCGGTTCGGCGACCTCCGGCGGATTGGGTGTGCACAGGCCGAACTCGCCGGCGTTGCCGAGGGGTCGCTGGACGGTATCGTGACGAACATCCGACCGAACCCCTGGGACACGCTCGCCGGTGTCGCGATGGTGCGAGCGGCGGGCGGAACCGTGACCGACCTCGACGGCGACCCGTGGCGCCACGACTCGGCGGGGTTGGTGGCGTCCAACGGGCGGATCCACGACACGGTGCTCGCCGCCGGCCGGGAGATCAGCGCCGGCGAGTAGGTTCGGCAGGCATAGACGAGGTCCGGCGGGCGTGTACGCGCCGCACCGAAGACCGGAATCCTCAACACGACTGACGCCGGGGGTTCGGGTATGTCGACAGTCACCGACCGCGTCGGCGTCGACCCCGAACGCCTCTGGGCCGGTGGGGTGGCGGCCGCCCTGGTGGGACTCGTCGTCGGGGTACTCGCCTTCCCCGAGGCGGTCTACGACGGGGTTATCTGGCACTACTTCTGGGGCCCGGTGCAGGCGGACGCCAACTCCGCGGTCTGTGCGGTCCGTCCCGGGAGTACGGTTGCGTACATCTACGATTCGGGTGCGTGCGCGAGCGCAGCAGAACCGGTCGCGTACCCCGGTTACACGCTGGTCTCGGAGGTCGGGTACATAGTCACGCTGCTGGTGGCGCTCGTCGGCGTGGTGTTTCTCCTCCGGCGGCTCGACCTCGGGGGCGACCGGGACTTCTTCTACGCCCTGCTACCGTTCGTCTTCCTCGGCGGTGCGCTCCGTGTCGTTGAGGACGCCAACGACGCCGTACCCGCCGCGGACGCCCTGATCACTTACCCGCTGAACACGCTGTTGATCAGTCCGATTATTTATTTTACTGTCTTCGCACTCACGCTGGGCGCCGTGATCGCGGCTGTCGCGGCCGAGCGGGCTGGTGCGGTGGAGCGCTACGGGCGGCTGCTGTTCGGGATGGGAGCCGCGTTCCTGCTCGCCGCGCTCGGATACCTCGCGTCGCTCCGGGTGGCCGGCGCCGAAGGCGTGGAGTTCTACCCGCAGGTCTTGGTGGTCGTCCTCGTGGGCGCCACGGCGGCCGCAGCCGCCAACTGGGTCCTCATCGAGCGGTTCGCGCCGGAGGTGAACGCCGGAACCGGAGCCATCGGGAGCGTGATCCTATGGGGCCACGCGGTCGACGGGGTGGCGAACGTGGTCGGGCTCGACTGGATGACCGCGCTCGGCGCGGGGCCGAATCTCGTGCCCAAACACCCGGTGAACCAGTTTGTGGTCGACATCACCGCCGCCACGCTGCCGCAGTCGGTGCTCGCGGTGACCGGCGACACCTGGCCGTTCCTCCTCGTCAAACTCGTTGCCGCGACGTTCGTGCTGTGGGTCTTCGAAGAGGAGATTTTCGAGGAGAGTCCACGGTACACGATGTTGCTCCTGGTAGCCGTGCTTGCGGTCGGGCTCGGCCCCGGAACGCGGGATATGCTCCGCGCGACGTTCGGGGTCTGACGTAGCACCGGCCGGAGGTTTTTGTATCGAAACGGGGCCAGTCATCCCATCACTCCGAGGTAAGCCGCGCGACGGGCCGCAGGTGTCCGACACGTCGTCGCGCGGGTCGTCGATCGTGTCGGCTGTCAGCCCACCGAACACCGACGCTTCCGGGCAGTCCGGCGTCTGTCGGTCACGGGAACGGGTGGTACGGTCGGTCGAGGTCGGGGTCGAAGCCGAGTTCCGCCGGAACGGTGCGTGCGCGGTCGCCGAAGAACGGGTCGCCCTGGAACAGCGGCTGTGCTTCCGGCACCAGCACACGGACCGCCTCGAACCCAAGCGACGCGACGTCCCGCGTGGTTGTGCGGGCGGCGTAGGCGTTGAGGCCTGCGTCTGTCACGCGGTCGAGCACCGCGTCGAGTTCGGCTGTCCCGGTCGGCAGGGACGCCGGCCCAACGCTGTCGGCCGGGACTGCGGCGCCGGCGTCGAGGAAGTCCGCCGCAGGCGTCGGATCCGTGGCGTGGTCGCTGATCGCGCCGCTCTCCGACGCCGCCGCCTCCGGCCCCATTGAACGGAGTTCCATCCAGTTCTGGAGCGCCTCTGAAAGCGCCGACCGGGCCGCGGCGTCGGGGGCAAGTGACGCCGCCGACCCCGCAGCGAACCGGGGCCACTCACCGTCGCGGTGGACCGCGACGGCAACGACCGGCACGTCGACATCCTGTGTGACGAGCAGCGTTGTGACCGACAGGCCCTCCGCGCGGGCGCGCTGTCGGAGCGCGTCGTAGCTCTCGTCGGAAACGTCGAGTTCCAGCGGCTCGAACGAGGAGTACCACGCAAGCATTGTCGCGTCTCGCTCGATGGTTTCGTAAAGTCCGGACAGGAGCGCCTCGACACCGGCGTTTCCAAGCCCCAGTCCGGTCGTGATCGCCGGCTTGTACTCTTCGGTCGGCGGCGGGTAGTGGACGAACGCCGCCGGGAGCGACGCCGACTCGTCGGTCGTGAGGTCGGTCCCTCGGACCCACGGGATCGGGGTGTCGCTGTCCGGGAGCGTCCACCCGTCGGGGCGGACGAACCGCGATGGCGGGATCGGGTTCGAGCGGGTCCGTTCGGGAGCAACGGTGAACTCAGACCGGCGGTAGACGCCCGCACAGTACCGTTCTAGCCCTTCGCCGAGCGCCTTCATGAACGCGCGATCCCAGTCGCGGTCGGCGCCCGCGGCGAACGCAGCGGCGCGGGCGTCGCTGAACCCCTTGGTGTCGGCGACCCCCGCGAGGTAGTACGGGACCGGGAACGATTCCCGCTCGCCGACCTGCTCGATCGGGCCGATCCGCTCGTCAAGCGCCCGCTCGGCGCGGGTCAGGGCGTCGTCGACGTCGACATCGCGGTGGTCGCGACGGACCGTCCGGTCGCGGTCCTCGGGGGTCGGAACCGGAAGCAACCGCCGCTCGGCGGCCACGCCGGTGCCCGCGACCTCGACCACGGTGCCGGCGACGCTCACGTCGCCGCTCAACAGCGCCACCGCCCGCCGTCCCGCGACCGCGCCGGCGAACCGGACCGCACTGCGATCCCCCGACGGCGACCCGTCGGCGTCGGTTGTGGCGGCGACCCGCTGTCGGAGGTCGGCGAACCGGGGCCCCTCGCTCCCAAAGATCGAAACCGCGGCGTCGAGGTCGGCAACCGGGTGTCCGCCGACGCCGCCGATCTCGACGAGCGCGACGCACCCGTGGTCGGCGTTGAGGGCATCGACCCCGCTGCCGGCGGGGACGACGACCACCGTCAGCGCCGGGGAATCCGCAGCCGTGAGCGTCGCGTCGATGTCGTCGAAGGCGGCCGCCGCAGCCGTCGCGGCGGGGCCGTCACCGACGATCCGGATGTCGTGGGTCACGCCTCCGAACTCGGCCGGCGGCGTGAAAAACCCGAGGAGTATACAGCGCTGACTGGGGTAAAATTAAGTAATCGCCGGGGAATCATACAGGGTATGTCTTCCGAAAGGAACGTGCTCGACACCGACGTCGGGCATGTCATCACATCCGCCGTCCAATCCGGGTCGGGCGTGGCGTACGTGGTCGGGCCCACACCGTCGATGCTCCGAGCGTTGGTCGAGACAGGTATCGGAACCGACTTGCCGACGCCGGTCAAGATGCTCGCGGGTCGGTCGGTGTTGAAAGCGGTCGCCGACGAGTTCACGGTTGCGACCGCCGCCGCGGAGTTGGTCGACCGCGGCGCGATCGAACTCCGAGCCGTAGAGACCGATCCGGGGAACACCCTCGTCGTGACCGATGCGTCGGTCGTTGCGATCGTCTCCGTGGGGGACCGGGTCGCCGGACTCGTCACCGACGACGAGGGGTTCGTCGGTGACGCCACCGAGACGTACCGGGCGCAGTTCGAGGCGGCCGACCGATTCACGCTTCGCACGCCGGCGCTGTCGTCGGTTCGAGCATCCCTGGAAGCGGAACTCGGCGCGGACGTGCAGTCGGATTTCGACGCCATTTTCGAGTCGCTCAAACCCGATGACGGCCCGGATCTCGACGAGGTGGTCGTCAGCCTCCTCGTTGCGGCTCGAAACCAGGTACTTCTGTACGACATCTCCAAGTGGGGTGAGGACGCCGGAATCGCGAGTAAGGCCACATTCTCGCGAACGAAGACCGAACTCGAAGAACGCGGCGCCATCGAGACCGAGAAAGTCCCGATTGACGTCGGTCGGCCGCGGCTCCGGCTTCGACTCGGCGACGACCGGCTCCGGGAGGCGGCGCCGGAACGGCTCGCCGCGGTCGCGTCGAAGGTGCTGGCGTAGAGGCGACGGGACGCAACGGGGGGATATGAACGCCTTGAGACGTGAACCGGCACCTTTGAAGTGCGGGACTGCCTCCTCACTGATATGACGGAGATTATCGACGGCAACGAAGTCGCCCAAGAGATCAGAGACGGACTGGTGGCGGGGATCGACGGCCTCACCGACTCGGGAACCACCCCGTGTCTCGCGACCGTCCTGATGAACAACGACCCGGCGAGTCAGACGTACGTCTCGATGAAACACAAAGACTGCGAGGAGGTTGGGATCGCAACCCGCGACATCGAACTCGATCCCGAGGCGCCAGCCTCTGCGCTGTTCGATACCGTCGACGAGCTCAACGCCGATCCCGAGGTCCACGGCATCCTCGTACAGATGCCGCTGCCCGACCACGTTGACGAGCGTGAGGTTCTCCGGCGGATCGACCCTGCGAAGGACGTCGACGGATTCCACCCCGAGAACGTAGGGCGGCTCGTTGCCGGCAACCCACGGTTCAAGCCCTGTACGCCCCACGGCGTCCAGAAGCTGCTCGCCGCTGCAGACGTCGAAACGGAAGGCGCCAACGCGGTCGTGGTCGGCCGCTCGAACATCGTCGGCAAGCCGATGGCGAACCTTCTGATCCAGAAGTCCGACGGCGGGAACGCCACCACAACGGTGTGTCACTCCCGGACTGACGACTTGGAGGCGAAACTCCGCGACGCCGATATTGTGGTCGCTGCGGCGGGGGTCCCCGGGATGATCACCGGCAATATGCTCTCGGGGGACACGGTCGTGATCGACGTGGGCATCAACCGCGTTGAGACCGACGATGGATCGGAACTCGTCGGCGACGTCGACTTCGAGAGCGCGAAGCAGAAAGCGAGCGCGATCACGCCCGTTCCGGGCGGTGTGGGTCCGATGACGCGCGCAATGCTGCTGTGGAACACAGTGAAGGCCGCGAGCGACGAGAGCGGCGTCGACGTCGAGTTGCCGTGATCCGCCTCGGGGCTTGTTCCCGGGGGACATCACACCTACGTCCGCTTCAACACGAGTCTCAGACAGCTTGACGTGGAACTCGACGTTTCCCACAAGACGATCTACCGGCGCGTCCAGGGCTTCCTGCGGGCGCTGGACGCGCCTCTGCCCCATCTCGAAGGGCCTGTTGGGATCGACGGTGCGTGAAAGCCGGACGCAAAGGCCGCGAACGCGACGGCTGGTCGCGCTTGCGTGGCCTCTCCACGCGCGGGCGTGAAACGTACAGACAAAGACCCCTTCCGAGATGTCTTCCGGAAAATCGCCAAAGAAGCTAATCTGGATTTGGAGAACCGAGACCCAACACCGTACAGCATCAGACACAGCACTGCGACCTACAAAGAAGGACTCGCAGTAGCAGCACAACAATGCCGACACAAAGAACTCGTCCGCCTCATCCTCCAACTTAACGCGACCCGCATATCCAGGCGAGCATTTAGGTGCCGGCGGTTCAGTTTGAAAGCGCGAACAGGTTTCGAAGTTGGATTAGCTATGTCTGATCACTCATCTCACCGGCAGTTCGATGGGACGTTAGTCACGGTCCCGTTCGGGGGCGAAAACGTCGAACGGACAGCGCGAAACGAATACCGAATGCTTCTCGACGAGCGCGATTCTGAGGATGTGCTCGTCATCACCGGTGCGCCGACGAGCGCGGACGCGTTCCGTGAAGCGGTAGGTGAGGAGCTGCCGGGTGCGGCGACGCCGTACGTGACGTCGTCGGTGGTGCACGCGACCGATGTCCTCAACCAGACGGATGACCGCGTCATTCTCTCCGACGCCCTACGACGAGAGCTCCTGTACCGGTTCCTCGCAGACTACGAGTGGGAAACGGAGTCCCTCCAACGGGCGTCTGCGCAGCCGTCGTTCATCGAGGACGTGGATGCCGTGATGGGCACGATCTCCTGGCAGACGGTCAGGCCTGACGAGACTCCTGAACTCCGTGACATCACGGCTGCGCTCGACGGCTTCCACGCGTGGCTCGCCGAGCACGGGCACATGGAGCGCGGCCAACTCATCTCGGAAGCGCTCGATGTCCTCACCGGGGATGCCCGCGACGAGGTCGTTGATTTCGATGCGGTGCTTGCAGTCGAGTTTGAGGAGTTCTTCCCGCTTGATCGCGCGTATCTCGACGCGCTCGCGGGAGACTGCGACCTCGTCTGTGTTGCCGAAGAGAACGCGAGTGTGCGCCGGACGTGGGTTGAGACAGGGCCAGTCACGAGCTACGTCACGTTCAGCGAGTCCCGACGTGGAGCATCGGGGACGCCGTCGACGCGACCGGCTGCGACGGCAGCCTATTTCGCCGACGAAACGGTTCCGGAAGATCCGGAAGCCGGGTCGGTGTCCGTCCTTGCTGCAGACTCCAGTGACGAACAGCTCGCCGAGATTGCGAACGAGATCGAAGCACTCGTCGCACAGTCGGACTGGAGGTACAACGACATCGCTGTCGCCACGAAGCAAAGCGGGAGTGCTGTTACGGACGCTATCGAAGCGTTCGAGGGCGCCGGGATTCCGACGGAATCGACAACCGTCACCGGGTTCGGTGACGACCCTGCGATTCGGGAACTCCTCGCAGCTGTTCAGTATTTCGCTGACGATGAAGACGATGGGCCCGAGCACGGTCCGGAGCTCGATACGGACCGGTTGGCCCGTGTCAGCGAGGCGGAGAGCCTCGAAGACGCGATTCACTGGTGGGCAACGGACTCCGGGTTAAAAGAGCGGATCGCGAAACGGGCGGCCCCGTTGGATGCACGGGCGCAGTTCGGGAACGTCCGACGGGCGTTCCGCATAGCCGAGTTCCTCGAAGGGACCGAGTTCGTGGATGCGACGTGGGAATCTTACAGGGAAATGCTCGAACGCGCCCACGAGTACGCACCGCAGCAGAATCAGACAAGCGCGACGGAGCTTGACGGTGGTGTCCGCGTCGATCACTTGCAAGCGATCAAGAACGAGTCCTTCCGCGCGGTGTTCCTCGTGAATCTCGTCGACAGCGAGTACCCGGGCGACCCGTTCCTGACACGGTTGTTCCCGGGCGAGCGAGTCGCGTCGATGCCAGACTACCCTGGTGTAACGGAACTCAATGAAGCGGATGTGGATGCGACGTTCCCGACGACGTCAACGGCGTCAGGCCGACCGTTCGCGCAGTACCACGCGGAGCACGCGCGGCGACGGTTGGCTGTCGGTGCGGGTGCGGCGGAAGAGCGGCTCTACTGTTGTCTCTACGAGTACGAAGACACGGCGCTCGAAGAGCAGGCGCAGGCGTCGCGGTTCCTCACGGCGGCGTATGCAGATCTTCCGTGGGTGACCGAGGCCGATGAGCCACACATCACGAGTGAGCACGCGGCGGAGCAGTACCTGCTGTCGCGGGTTGATGACGCGCTCGCGGAGGTACGCCGCGCGACCAGTCAGGACGTGACGGTGTCGCTCGACGAGGTCGAAGCGGAACTCGGAGAAATACAAGACCTACTCGATCAGAGCGGGGCGCGTGGGGAGGAACTTCGGAAGGCATTGCGTGCGCGTGTCGAGTTCGCTACTGGGGAGGTGCGGCGATGAGCTCGGAGTCGCTCTCCCCGTCGCGGTTGGCGAACTACGCGACGTGTCCGCGGTTGTACGATTACCGGTACGTACAGGACGTGAATACACCGGATCGTACGGAGCTGTATCTCAACCAAGGGACGATCTACCACGAGACTATCGAGGACGTGTGTGATGCGACTGACCGCGGTGACGACCCGGAGACGATACACAACCGGGCGATGCGGATTTTCGATGCAAAGTGGGACGAACACAGTATCCCGGACGACTACGAATCCGCTGCGCATCAGGAGTACCAGCGAGCTGAGAACCGCGCTGCCATCGCGTCGTTCTTCGATCCGGACGGCGGTGACGGGATCGAGCACGCCCGCTACTCGGTCGCCACGGAATGTTGGGTGGAGTGCGAGGTGGATGGTCGGAAACTCCACGGGAAAGCTGACAACGTCGTCCGGACTGACGATGGGCTGCATATTTTCGACTACAAGCGAAACACGGACGGGGTTCTGTCGTCGGGGACGGCCGAGTACCTTGGTGAGCATCTCGACGGTGAGGCCCACGAACCGAAGCGGGTCCGGAACGCGTTCCAGACGGCGACATACGTCGAAGGGGTGAAGAACGAACCGTTCTACGAGGACGGAATGACGGTTCGGTTCAGTTTCTACGGCCTCCTCAACAGCACGTCGTTCGAGAGCAGTTCAGACGGGTACGAGGTGTCTGCTCGTGGGTACCCACGAGAAACCACGGGAATTTACCACGAACACCGAGCCGCGATCTGGGCGTTGATTCGGGACGCACACGACGGCATCACGGGTGAAGCCTACGAGCCGGAACCGTTCGAGCTCATCACCGAGGAGGCGTGTCCGGACTGTGACTACCGAGAGATGTGTGCTGATCGCCTGTCGCCGGAGGTGCGACGATGAGCGGTGACAGTGACGAGTACCCGTCGTGGTACCCCGTTCCGGAAGAAGGCGTGTCACCGGAGCCCCAGCAGGAGACGATCATCGATTCCGACGCGTATCCGGTGCGTGTCCTCGCCGGCGCGGGCACGGGGAAGACGTTCACGATGGTGCGGAAGATCGAGCACCTCATCGACGAGGAGGACGTCTCGCCGGACCGGATTCTCGCGTTGACGTTCACGAACAACGCGGCGGACTCGATGCGGGAGAAACTCAACGCGAAACTCGGGACCGCGGGGTACGACGTCGACGCGTACACGTACCACTCGATCTGTAACGAGATCCTCACTGACTACGCCTACGAAGCCGGGATCGACCCGGACTTCGAGGTCGCCACGGACGCCGAGAAGTACGCCATCGTGCTGGACGTCTTGGATGATATCGAGTACCGGTCGGTCAAACCCAACGTGTACGGAAGCGACGGGTACGCGTCCGGCGCTGCGTCGAAGCTGCTCAGCTTTATTGGGTCGATGAAGCGCAGCGACATCTCGCCAGGTGACATCGACGGGTTCCTCGGGTCTGCCGACCGCGTCTACGGTCTCGCCGACCTGCCGGAGCGCGTCGAAACGATTGCCAGCGACCATCTCGGCGGCCGGTCCGTGTCGAGCGTGCTGGACTCACTTCCCGAGGTGCGCGGTGAGCTCGTCGCGGAACGTGACGGGTTGGGAACGGACGGGATCGAGGCCAGTGCTCGGGATTTCCTCGGCCGCTTAGTGGATCTGTGTGACGCGCTGGAAGTAGCGTTCGAAGCCCACGAGGCAGGCAACCAGGAACTGCCAGACAACTCGTACAAGCTCCCGAAATACCTACTCGGCGGGTACGCGAACGGTGCGCCGAAAGGAATCCCCGGTGATCTCGGCCTCGAACTCGCGGACCACCTCGACTCGTTCGTTTCCGACTGTCTTGCTGCCCGAGATCTCACCGCAGGGTACGCTGCGTACGAGCGAGAATTGGACGAGCGCAATCTCATCGACTTCGACGGTCTGGTGGTCGAGACAGCCGCGCTGATGGACTCGCCGGTTGGTGAAGAAATCGCTGAGCGGTGGGACTACGTGTTCTGCGACGAGTTCCAGGACACCGACCGCCTGCAGTTCGACCTCGTCACGTCACTCGTCACTGACGATAACCTGTTCGTCGTGGGTGACGACGATCAGGCGATCTACGAGTGGCGCGGCGCACACGTCGCCAACATCACCGACGAACTGGACCAAGCGTTCGCGGCGCTCACGGACGAACCGCTGGAGGAGAACTTCCGCTCCCGGCAGCCGATCCTCGACCTGGCGAACGAGGCGATACAGAAACTCGATCACCGGGAACGTCACAAGACACTGAAACGCGTCGACGAACCCGCGTACGACGGGGACACGATCGCTACCGTCGAACTGCCGGACGACGACGATGCGGACGGTGCGTCACAGCTTCGACCCGTTGTCGAGAATCTGGTGAGCGGTGACGCGGAGAATCTCGACGAAGCGTACGACCCAGGCGACATTGCGTTACTCGTCCGGAAGCACGCCCACGCGACACCCCTCATCGACGAATTCGAAGACGCTGGCATCCCGTACCAGGTTGCCGGTGATCTGGCCACGGAATCAGTCGGCGTCGGCACCGTCACCGCCTACCTGAAAGCGCTCGCACGCCCCGAAGACGAGGTGAGCTGGAATCGTGTCCTCCTGATGCGGTACCGGCTCTGCGACGCAGACATCCGCACGCTCAACGCGGACGACGACCGTCTCGTGGACACGCTCCGCGAGACGCCGCTTGAGGAGTTCGAGGAACCCGACCGCGTCGCAGAAGCCCGCGAGCACGCCACGGAACTCCTCGATATCCGGGATTCGGCGTCGCTCAGTCACCTGTATCGCGAACTCACGGACCGCACGAACATCGAGTGGTATCTCAGCGAGCAGGAGCGCCGGGATCTCGCCCAACTAGAGGACGTCATCGGACAGTACGGGGAGGGTGCCGTCCAACCGCCGCTCACTCCGGAGTTCATCGACTCGCTCGAACACTACGACTCCCTGTTCGACGAGGGTGGCACCACACCCACGAGTCAGCCGGACGTCGCCGACGACGCGGTCAACGTGATGACCATCCACAAGAGCAAGGGTCTGGACTTCCCGGTCGTCCTCGTCCCACAAGTCACCGCCGACGAGTGGGCACCGAGTTCACGTACGTACGACGCGCTCGAAGCCAGTCTCTCGGATGGCGCAGAGGCAGCGTTCGCGCAGGATTTCGTCGAGCGTGATACCCGTGAAACCCGTCGCGTATTCCACGTCGCCATCACGCGCGCCGAAGACATCCTCGTCCTCCAGGGCGGCAGCGAGGAAGGCGACGATGCTGTGGACGAGGATTCGGTTTCAGAGCTGGTTGACGAAATCCTCCCATCTCGGATCCCGTGGCAGCCGGAGCGGGGACAGCTCCCGCTCTGGGCCGACGTGCTGGGATGTCTCCCGGACGACGCAGTAGACTGGACAGACACGCTTGCCAGCGGGACAGTCGGCCACATTGGTGGGACCGTCAATCACGACGGCGAAGAACTCGCCGTCGACGCGGCGCGCGATCGCGTGATAGACCTCGCAACAGCCAGCCTCAACGGGAATCTCTCTCCGAGAACCGAGCGGGAGACACTCCAGGTTTCGTCGCTGAACGGCCCATCGACGCCAGCACCGTCGCTTTCGCACAGTTACACGTCGCTGACAGCCTACGAAGAATGCCCGCGGAGTCACTACCTGGACTACGTGGTCAACGCATTCCCGGACTATCAGGACACCACAGCCACGAGCGATTCCGGAGGCGGTGTCTCACAACGCGAGATCGGGGTCCTGTTCCACGATACCGCAGAACAAGCCGCGAATCAAGCTGTGGAACGCCCTGAGCAATGGTACGAAATCTGCGAGCGACTCGCCAGTCACCGCCGCGCTGCGGACGCCCTCCCGGCGGCGAAACAGTGCATCGACCGGTACTTCGAGTTGGATCTCCCCAGTTATGAGATCATCGACGCGGAGCGGGAGTTCGAGCTCAACATCGATGGGCACGAACTCGTCGGCTACATTGACGCCGTCTACCGGACGCCTGACGACGAACTGGTCGTCATCGACTACAAGGCGACCGAACGCCACCGCGACCTGGAGGGCGATACGCAACTGCCGATCTACCTGTTGGCGTGTCGTGGCCTGTACGACGAGCCTGTCGCACGCGCGGGATACGCCTACGTCGGAGACATCGGGCCGAAGGTTGAAACGCGAACGTTCCGCGGCGGTGACCTGGCGGCGGTCAGAGACGACGTGACGGCGTCGATGAACCGCATTGCCGAGTTCTCCTTCGGCCGGTACGCTGCTGGTGAGCACTGTCAGTGGTGTCAACACAACCAACTACCCTGCGCACCGGGCACATTCACCGTCGGCCCTGGGTTCAACGAGCGATAAGATCTTTAGCCCGGTCGGGGATTATATGATTGACGAACAGGACGTTCCAGTCCTGATCGTTTGGTGATCCCCACACGGTTGATCCGGGCTGTCTATTTATACGACTCAGGGCGTCGGCGTCGCCAACGTGCTCGGCCTCGAAGGTGAGCGTGAGCCCACACTCGCGGCGGTCAACGTCCGTGGGTGGCACACCTCCGGGCTGATCGACCTGTCCCGGGACTCGAACCGAACCGGACCGAACCGGACCGAACCGGACCGGACCGGACCGGACCGCGTCGGCGTTGAGCACGGTCCCGCCGCCGGACATCGTGACGGGATACGTTCTGTTGGCCCCGGACGGTCGATACGACCGGCTATCGGCCCCAGGCGAACCGGCTGACGACCCGTTCGACCCGCGAGGAAACCCGTCCGAACCACGCCTCCGGCGACACCCGTTCGAGCTGGCGTTCCTCGACTTCGATCCGGTCGTCGCCGAACGGGTCGTTCCGCCCCCCGTTCTCCTCGTCGACGGCATCGACCACGACCGTCATCGAACACCGGCCGCAGGCCTCTGTCTTTTTGGGCACAATTGTTTGCTCTATACGTGGCCCGGGACTAAAATCCAGCGGGGCTGTGCGCCGGTTCCCACCGGCCGGACCGCCACCGACGCGCTTATGCGGCCGCTGGTGTTTCCTCCGGGTATGCGACAGCGAGGCACAGAATCGATGGAGAGACTGGGTGGCACCCCCACCAACGCCCGATGAGCGAGCGGATGGAGTCGAACCAGGAGGAGACGCCCGGCTACGACGACACCGGCTGGGAGGATCCCGCGGGAGTCGGCGCAATCCCGAAGTCGGAGCTCCCCGACGAGATCGTCGAGAACGTCCCCGACTGGGTCGACGATCCGTACCTCGACCGAGTGAGCGACCGGCTGATGTACAACTACACCTTAGAGCGTGACCACCGGCTCCGGGGGACGACCTGGGATCTCTGCGGGGAGATGCGCGTCCTGAACCAGAAGCAGTTCTTCCACCCCGCACTCTCGTACGCCGACCACGAATCCCAGGAGTACCTCTACGCCCGCCGCGTCGACCGGCCCACCGTCCGCGAACTCGAACGGCTGGTGGAACTCGGTCACGACCTCGCCGACGACCGGGTCGACGGCAACGAGGAACACTACCGGACCGACGTCACGTTCGTCCTCGTCGCCGACGAGCTTTCCGACGAGGTCCGGGAGTTCGTCGACGGCCAGCGCGAGCGCACCCTCCTGAGGTACGGCTACTACGGCCACTACGAAGTCAATCTTGGGGTGGTCGTGCCAGACGACCGCGATATCGTCGCCGGCGAGGCCGCGGACGTGATGGAGGCGTTTCGGCTCTGGGAGGACGTCACAGACCCCGACGAGGGGTTCCTGTCGCGGCTCGCCAAACGGGTTTGGCGCTGACGGCGGCACCATCAGACGGATGTTTTGTTGACACGCGCGCGGGTCCGCGACAGAACTCACACGCCGTGGCATCATCGCGGTGAGTACTGCCGCCCTCGCCGGCTGCGGGCTTGTGCCCGAGGAACCGACGCCACGCCGCCGACCGCAGCGACGACCGCCGACCGCGACGTGTCAGCGGCGTGGACGCGGGTCCGTGCCGGCGAAGACTCGGTGATAGCGGTGACAACGGCGGCGTGGACGCGCCGTTCGGGTCGGGTCGGGTCGGGTACGCACAACAGGGAGTGCTGCCGCTGGCGCGGGCGAAAAACGGAGAATCGACGGTCGAACCCGTCGTGATCAGTCGTCGCTGGGCTTTGCGGCGGTTGAGCCGCCGGCGTCCCGGACGGTGCTGATGTTGTCGTACCCCTTCTTCACCAGCGCCAGCGCGAGTCCGATGAGCACCAACGCGAGCGCCATCTGGACGACCGCCGACGCCAGGCCGGCGCCCGAAGCGCCGCCCAGGATGATGTTCTGGTAGAGGTTCGAGTACAGCGCCAGGTAGCCGAGTCCGAGCACGGTGATCGTCACCATGATCGCCATCGGCACACCGGTGGAGTACAGCTGCTTGTTGTCGTCCCAGTTGGCGAGCCAGACGGTCGCGGTCAGCAGCGCCAGTGCCGCGAGGAGCTGGTTTGCGCCGCCGAACAGCCCCCACAGCACCACCCACTGGCCGGAGACAACCATCAGGTACGCCGGGACGGTCTGGACGATCGGGTTGGTGTAGCGGCCACGGCCCAAGCTCCCGAGGGTCGACCGGAACCCCTGGCCGACCTTCTCGAAGCCGGTCGCGGTCGTGCCGGCTTCAAGCCCGACGATCTCCTCCATCATGTACCGGCCGAGGCGGACTGCCGTGTCAGTGGAGGTCAGAAGGAAGCTCACCAGCACGAGCGCCATGAACGGCGCACCGAACGACTGCGGCAGGCCAAAGCTCGTGAGGATGATCCCGCCGCCGGTCGCGAAGTTCGGCAGCGCGTTACCGATGCCGCCACCCGTGGCGTTGAAGCCAGCGACCCCGAGGGTGATCAGCGCGACCGACGCGAGGAGCCCCTCGCCGAGCATCCCACCGTAGCCAATGAGGCGTGCGTCGGTCTCCTTGTTGAGTTGCTTGGCCGTCGTGCCCGAGGAGACCAGCGAGTGGAACCCGCTGATCGTCCCACACGCGATCGTGATGAACAGCAGCGGGAACAGCGGGTAAAGTCCGGCGCTCTCGACGCCCCAGAACCCGTTAAACGCGCTGATGGAATCAGCGATGACGAGCGGTTGGGACGCAGTCCCGAACAGGGTGCCGACGATCACTGCAAGCAGCGTCCCGCCGACACCCGCATAGAGCAGGAACGACGAGAGGTAGTCGCGAGGCTGCAACAACACCCACACCGGGAGCGCGCTCGCAATACCGGCGTAGATCATCACGACCGGGATCCACGCAGCGGTGTTGGCACCCAGCGTGCTGGCGCCGGGGACCCACGACCCCTGACCGCCCAGCAGAACGAGGGCGCCGATGTCGGCGGCGCGGTCGGCGGTCGGCTGGAAGAGGGCCACCGGATACTGAATCCCGACCCACACGCCCGCAAACACCGCCGCGACGAACGCGACCGTGCCCGGGATGAACGGGAGGTCGAACTGGTAGAGATACACCCCGAAAAGCAGCGCGAGGACGATATAGACGAACGACGCCGACGCGGCCTCGGGGTAGAAGTTGAAGACGATGGCCACGACCAGGGCGAACACCGCCACCACGAGGATGATCGTGAGGAACGCAAACCACAGGAGCATGTCCTTCCCGCCCTCGCCGACGTATTCGCCGATGATGTACCCGATCGACTTCCCCTCGTGGCGCAGCGACCCCGACAGCGATACGAAGTCGTGAACACTCCCCATCAGCGGGTTACCGATCGCGATCCACAGCATCGCCGGCACCCACCCCCAAATGGCACCGGCGGTGATCGGCCCGACAATGGGCGCACCGCCCGCAATGCTGGAGAAGTGGTGCCCGAGTAACACGGGCTTTTTCGCCGGAATATACTCCTGTCCGTCCTCGTATTTGTGTGCCGGTGTCTCGTTGCCTTCGTCGAGTTCAAGGAACTGTGCCAGATACCTCGAGTATCCAACGTAGCCGATTGTGAACGTTGCGAGTACCGCCGCCACGATCCAGATGACTTGTACCATTAGTGTGACCCCACAATGCAACATTATTTGTCATAGACTTATTTGTTATGCTTATCAGGCAGAATTCCCAGCCATTGCGCGCCAGTACCGGCGTTCTCGGCCATCGGTTGTGCGGTTGAAGCGGCCAACCGATCGGCTGGCTCGGTCGGGCGACCGGAGGAGTCAGAGCCCGGGGGTCAACCGGGGCACCACGTCCGGGTTCGGGCGTCAGGTTACGAACGTGGGGGCATCGGCCGCGGTGTCGACGTTGAGCCCCTCGGCGACGTCGTCGAGCAACGACCCTTTCACCTCGGCGGTTCGCGTCTCGATTTCGGCGACCAACGGCGGATCGAGGCTCTCCCGCACCTCCGCGAGCCGCTCCGCCTCCGTGGTCACCCGGTCGCGGAGGTACCGCGCCCCGCGGCCGTTCTCGTCGTCGTCGGGTTGGGGCGTGAGCTTGTTCGCGACGATCCCCCGCACAGCGAGGTCGTTGTCTGCCAGCTCCCCGATCGCCCGCCGGGTCTCGTTGACCGACAGCTGATCCGGGTTGAGCACGAAAAAGAACGCCGCGTCCGACTGCAACGCCCCCGACGCGAACTCGAAGAACTCCTTGCGCTCCCGGAGCCGGGCGAGGACGGGGTCGCCGTCCATCACCCGCCGGGGTTCGTTGTTGCCGATCGCGGCCTTCTCGAACAGGTCGATGCTCTTCTCACGTTTGTGCATCAGCCGGTCGATCCACCCCTGGAGGAACTCCGGGAGCCCGAGGAGCCGGAGGGTACTCCCGGTGGGCGAGGTATCGAACACGACCCGGTCGTACGGGTCCGAGTCCCGCATCACGCCCACGAATCGGTCGAACAGCGCCGACTCGTAGGCGCCTGGGGTCTGGTGGGCCATCTCCAACTGCTGGTTGATCTCGTTGACCATCGCTGCGGACACCTGATCCGAGAGGCTCTGTCGGATGCCGTCGAGGTGTCGTTGGACCTCGGTGTCGGGGTCGATCTCCATCGCGTCCAGTCGGTCGACGCCGTTGACCGGCTTCGGATCGTCGCCGAACGGTTGCTCGAACACGTCCGACACCGAGTGGGCGGGATCCGTCGACACAACCAGGGTGTCGAGCCCCGACCGTGCCGATTTCACGCCGTAGGCGCAGGAGACCGTGGTCTTTCCGACGCCGCCCTTGCCCCCGAAGAAGACGAACGGTTCCATCAGAAGTGGTACTGCTGGCCCTTTCGTTCGAGGTATGTGCCGCGGTCCCACAGCCGCCGCTCCCACGCCTCGAACTCGTTTTCGAGGAATGGGAGCAGTTCAGCGGTGTAGTACGAGACCGGCGACGGCACCCCGAAGGCGTCGGGGAAACACGCCAGAATGAACGCGTCCTCGACGTCTTCGGCCTCCTTCTCGATCTTTTCGTACGCCGGGTGGGTCACGAGCCCGTGGTAGAGGCCCCTGGCCCATTCGCGGGCGATGCGACGGAACCGTTCGATCCGGTCGGAGAGGTCCATCGTGGTGCACGTGTGCGATAGACACGAGCAAAAACCTGTCGCGGATGGGTTGAAGTTGCGGGACGCTCATCGTGGGGGTATGAGCGAGACGATTCCGGTGACCATCATCTCCGGCAGCCTGGGTGCGGGGAAGACGACGCTCCTCAACCACATCCTGGCCGACGCCGACGACCGCGATATCGCCGTCCTGGTTAACGATATGGGGACGGTCAACGTTGACGCCGACCTGGTGGCCTCCGATTCGGAACTGGACGTCGCGGGCGGCGTGACCGAACTCTCGAACGGGTGTATCTGCTGTGAACTCCAAGACGACCTAGAGACGGCCGTGGTCAGGCTGGCGCAGGACCGCGAGTTCGACGCTCTGGTCGTGGAGTCGTCGGGCATCTCCGAACCCGGACCGGTCGCGCGGCTGTTCACTACAGAGTCGCGGGCGGCGGCGCTCTACGGTGTCGACGCGCTTGTCACCGTCCTCGACACCCGGCAGTTTTTCGACGCCTTCTCCGGCGGTGACCCCGAGCGGCGCGGCGAGGCGGGTGACCGCCCCCTCTCGGACCTCCTCGTCGAGCAGGCGGAACTCGCGAACATCGTGGTCCTGAACAAGGCCGACCTCTGTACCGAGGCCGAACTCGACGGGGCCGAGGAGCTGATCGCAGCACTCCAGCCGGACGCTGAAACCGTCCGGGCGGAGTTCTCGGCGGTCCCACACGACCGGCTGTTCGACCGCGGGCTGTTCGATCCCGACCACGTCGACGACCTTCCGGGGTGGAAACGGGCGTTGGCGGGCGCCGGTCACAGCCACGGCCACGACGACCACCACCACCCCGGCGAGGTCTACGGCGTCACCTCGTTTACGTACCGAACGCGACGCCCCTTCCACCCCGGCCGGGTCGCCGAGGCGCTGCGGACGCTTCCGGCGGGCGTCGTCCGCTCGAAGGGAACGCTCTGGGTCGCGGGGTCGGACGTCCGGGTCGTGCTCGGGCAGGCCGGCCCGTCGGTCCGCACCGAGGCCGTGGGGCCGTGGATCGACAGCCTCCCCGAGGTCGAACAGGACCTCTACCGATCGAACCGACCGGACCTCGACTGGGACGACACCCACGGCGACAGACGGACGGAACTGGTGGTTATCGGCACAGACTACGACGAGGCGTCGCTCCGGGAGTCGCTCGACGATGCTCTCATCACCGACGAGGAGTGGGACCGCGCCGACGGCTTCGACGGGCCGCTCCCGGACGACCAGGGCGTGGAAGTCGTGCTCAGGCAGCCGTGAAGCCCGCGGGTCGGGTATGCCTCCGGCCCCACCGGACGCAGGGCCGGGTGTTGGCGACGGAGCGAGGGGGACACCGATGGCTGCAGCACGTCGCTCAGGCCTGGGCGGCCGGGTTCCCGACGAGGTCGACAGGAACGTGACGGGTTCCGATACCGTCTGTTTGCCGCTGCCGCTGGGTTGATATCCAAGTGCGAAATGGCCTGAGACGAGAGATTGCGCCGGAACCAGAACCGGGCGGACGGTGGGGGGCATCGAACCGGTTCCGGTCGGGAACACCGCCAGACCGACATAGGTCGGATACCTATGCCGAACACACACCACATCAATGAGCAAAATGAAAATCACTCTCCGGGTTCCGAAGGACCTCGTCAAGAGAGCCAACGTCGCCGCCAAGATCACCCAGAAAAGTCGTGGAGAGATCATGTCCGAGGCGCTCCGAGATCATCTCGTAGAGCTCGAGGGCGAAGAGGCGTTCAAAGAGGACGTGTTCGACCTCTACCTCGACGGCCACATCAGCCTGCGGACGGTTAATCAGTTTCTCGACTCCGAAAACGCCGAATCTGTCCGCATCTCGAAGACGCTGTTCGACCAAGGACAGGGGCCCGGTGGCGGAAGCGCACCCAAAGAGTAGCGGAGGTTGTGAACTACCTCGGGGGCAAGCCCCGAGGCTTCACCGTGTTGGGACTGCACTGCGCCTGCAGGCGAATGTAATTCCCCCCGACCTTCCCCAGAGTGGGGTCGGCTGGAATTCACACCCGAACACTCGATGCGTCCGTGAGGGTCGGCGGCTCCACCCC
>NZ_BMOC01000009.1 GCF_014646875.1 Halobellus salinus
TCACCGAACCACCAAGGCTAACATCAGATTCCATCGTGTACGGCGGACCGCAGGGGTGGAATCCTCATCTCTTGCGGACTTGAACGTACACCGGACGAGCCCATAAAGGCGTCGGTCCGAGTGTGTTGCCGGCCGAAGCCGGCGTTCAGGTCCGCGCTCGAAAGTTCTTCGACCGGACCGTCCCGGCCGGGCTTCCGCGTATTATTCCGAATGGCTGGGTAACATAAAACCCCGTCGAACTGTCCCCGCTTCGTTATGCGGTTTCACACCGCGGTCGGTGGGTAGCAAGTCGGTGACACGGCGGGGTCGGAAGCGGTTCAACGCGGTGGGATACGAGCTGCTCCGGAGCGTCAGCCGAGGTGAGAGGAGTGTGGCGCGGCAGGAGGCCGACACGTCATCCCACGCGTTCGACGTGTGGTCGTGCCGGATGATAACCGCGCGGGGACAACTCCTCTCGGCGCGAATAAACCGGTGTCGAACGCCGCCGGCCCTCCGGCGGCGACGGCGTCGGTCTGAGGACGGGAGGCCAGAAGCGATGGCCGTGCTGTGGTCCCGCTACCACCGCCGGAGCGGGAGGTCCGGAGCGTCTCAGGGGGACCGACGCTACGTGTCGGTGTGTTCGATCCGCTGTTTGGAGACATTACCCCGCATAACGCTCGACACGTTGTTTTCCTTCATCCACCCCGGCTTGGTGTTCGGGGCGGTGTCCTCCCACGCCCACGCGTGGTAGATATGAACCCGGTCGGTCCCGCGTTCCAAGAGCCGGATCTCCGTCGGGTCGGCCTCGGCGTCGGATTCCGAGTCGTACGATTCGTACCCATCGAGCCGTCTTGCGGCCTTCAACGCCGCCTGGCGCGGCATCTCACCGGTGAACTGCTTGGTCTTTTCTCCGTCTTCGAGCATCACGAAGTTTCGTTTACCGTCCTCGCGTACCATTGAGTGACACCCCTGTGTCAACTCAGCACACAGTTCGACATAAATATATCGGCAAAACCGGGTGCGGCGTCGGGGACGACCCGACCGCCCAACGCGCTGCTGTGATCCGGACGGGGCGACCGCCACGCGTCGCCCCGACGCGGCCCCGGCAGGCGCCGTAGCGCTCAACGGGGCGCACGGCTCCGGAGAGACTCCCGTGACCGCGCCGGGGTATCAAACGACACATATGTATATCGCGCGGCAAATGGTCCCGTAGACACCGCCGATGGTCCGGAAAAAGAAGCTCTCTCCGAGTGGCGCGAAGGACGAAGACGGCGAGTACCACAACGTCCACGTCAACCTCCACGAGGACGAACTCGCTGTCGCCGGGATGGACATCGGCGATGAGGTGTTCGTTCGGGTGCGGGACGGAAAGATAATCATCCAGAAGGCCGACACCGACGCGGTCGAACACGACTTCTGAACCGCGATGACCGGGAGAACCGAACGATCTGCGATCGACCGGACGGCGGGTGGCCCGTGGGGGACAGGCACCGCGTGATCCGCGCCGCGTACCGCGCGCTCCGGCCGGCGCTGTTCTCCGTGCCCGCCGAGACCGCCCACCGGACGGTCCACGCGGGGTTGCGGGCGGTCCAACACACCCCGGTCGAGGATCTGCTCTCCGGCCGCTTCACGCGCGACAACGACCGACTCGCGGTCGAGGCCTTCGGGCAATCCTTCCCGAACCCAGTCGGTGTTGCGGCCGGCTTCGACAAGAACGCCGAACTCCCCGCAGCGCTCTCCGCGCTCGGGTTCGGCCACGTCGAGGTCGGCGGCGTCACCGCCGACCCACAGCCCGGCAACCCCCGTCCGCGGATGTTCCGGCTTGCTGAGGACCGGGGCCTCGTCAACCGGATGGGGCTGAACAACGAGGGCGCGGCGGCGGTCGGCGACCGTCTCCGGACCGCACCCGACCCCGGAGTCCCGGTCGGCGTCAACATCGCGCTCTCGGAGTCCGTCGCCGCCGCCGACGCCCCCGCGGACTACCGCAAAACCTACCAACACATCGGTGACGCCGCCGACTACGTCGCGGTAAACGTCTCGTGTCCGAACAGCGAGGGCGTCCGCGACCTCCAGAACCGTGCCTCCCTGGAGGCGATCCTCGGGGGACTGGTCGACGCCGGCGCCTCGCCGCTCCTGGTGAAGCTCTCGCCGGACCTTCCTGGCCCAGCGATCGAGGAGGCGCTTGCCGTCGTCGACGACTACGACCTCGACGGCGTGATCGCGGTCAACACCACCACCGACCGCCCCGAAGGACTGGCAGACCCGACCCGGGCCGAGCGGGGCGGTCTCTCCGGCGCACCCATCGAGGATCGCGCCACAGAGACGGTCCGGTTCGTGGCCGAGCGGGTTGATGTCCCCGTGATCGGCGTCGGCGGCGTCTCCGATGCGACGGGAGCGTACGCGAAGATCCGTGCCGGGGCGAGCCTGGTGCAGCTGTACACCGGCTTGGTCTACGAGGGGCCGACGCTCGCCCGCGACATCAACGACGGGCTCGTAGACATGCTGGAGCGGGACGGCTTCGACAGCGTCGACGACGCCGTCGGCGCCGACCTGTAGCGCAGGGGAAGAAACGAGAGGCAGCGCGGCGCGCTACGCCTCGCGGTGAACGATCACGACCGCGTCGTCGGACTCGATCATCTCGCCGTCGCCGGTGTACTGTCGCTCTTTTTCGATCTCGAACATGTCCGCGTTGAGTTCGGCGCCCGCGGCGTGGAGCACACCGTCAACGACCTCGTACTCGCCGGCCTCGATCCCGGCCTCGATGTCGGGCACCTGGCTGCCGAACTCGGGACCAACAAGCGAGTAGTCGAGGTCGACGCCGGTCACAACCGACTCAACTTCGGGCCGGGTCCGGAGTGCGTTGAGTTCTTCGACGTGCATCACCCCGGAGATGTCGGCCTCGAAGCCGGAGATGTCGCCCCACACGTCAACGCGGTCGAGAGGTTCGTTCATCGGAAGTTGGTCCTCGCTTTTGTACTTCCGGAGCGCGCCCACGACCGCCATCGCGGTCTCGCCGGCCGCGAAGTCGGCGTCGATCCCGAGCGGGTCGGGCCACCCGCTCGTGTGCACACTCTCCTCCCCGTGCATATCGTGCCACAGTTCCTCGGTGACGTGTGCGAGAGTCGGCGAGAACAGCTTCAGGAACCGCCGATGGGCGAGCTGCAGGGTGTACGCCGCCGAGTCGGCCGCGGCGTCGCCGTCGCCGCCCGCGCGGATCCGCTGTTTGGCGATCTCCAAGTAGTCGTCACAGAAGGTGTGCCAGAAGAACCCCCGTAGCTCGTCGCGGGCCTTCGAGAACTCTCGGCTCTCGAACCAGCCGGTGAGCCGCTCGATCTCCCGGTCCAGCGACGCCAGCAGCCACCGATCGAGTTCGGTCAGGTCGTGGTGGTCGACTGCGTCGGGGGCGGGCGCCTCAGCGGTGAGGCTCTCGACGAGTTTCGACGCGTTCCACAGCTTCTGGAGGAGTTTCTCGCCCGCCCGGAGCCCCTTCTCGGAGTACGGGAGGTCGTCGCCCACCGCCGACCCCGCCGCCCAGTAGCGCGCGGCGTCGACCGGGAATTCCGAGACCACCTCGTCGGGGTCAACGACGTTGCCCTTTGATTTCGACATCTTCTCCCGATTCTCGTCGAGCACCATCCCGTTGATCATGACGCTGTCGAACGGCACCTCGCCGGTGTGCTCGTAGCATTTCACGACCGTATGGAACAGCCAAAACGAAATGATGTCGTGGCCCTGCGGCCGGAGGTCGAACTGGTAGAGTTCGGGGTTCTCGAACGTGAATTCTTCCGCCCCCTCGTCCCAGTCCCACCCGGCGTTGATCAGCGGCGTCAACGACGAGGTCGCCCACGTGTCGAAGACGTCGTCCTCCGGAACGAACTCGTCGTGGCCACACTCCGGGCAGGTCCCGACCGGCGGGTCGTCCACGAGTGGGTCCACCGGGAGGTCGGCCTTGTCGGCAACGACGACCTCGTCACAGGCGTCGCAGTACCACACCGGAAACGGGATGCCCGACGACCGCTGCCGGGAGATGGCCCAGTCCCACTGGAGCCCCTCGATCCAGTTCCGATAGCGAGTAAACATCTTGTCGGGGTACCAGTCCATCTCCCGACCCGCCGCGAGATACTCGTCGGTCTTGTCGAGGAGTTCGACGTACCACTGCTCTTTCACCAGGAACTCCACTCCAGTGCCACATCGTTCGTGGACGTTGACGGTGTGGGTGATCTCCCACCGGTCTAAGAGCGCGCCGGTTTCGTCGAGATCTTCGACAATCGCCTCGCCGGCCTCGTCGGCCGAAAGCTCCTCATACTCGCCGGCAACCTCGGTCAGCGTCCCCGACTCGTCGATCGCGATCCGGAGGTCGAGGTCGTGGGCCTGGTACCACTCGATGTCGGTCTGATCGCCGAAGGTACAACACATCACGATCCCGGAGCCGGTCTCCATATCGACTCGGTCGTCTTCGATGATGGGAACGTCCTGCCCGAACAGCGGCACTTCGGCTCGCTCGCCGACGAGGTACTGGTTTTCGTCGTCGTCGGGGTGGACGAACACCGCGACACACGCCGGCAGGAGCTCCGGTCGGGTCGTGGAGATGGTGAACGTCTCCTCGCGACCCGCAATCGAAAACGCGATGTCGTGGAAGTGGCTCGGTTGCTCGTCGTCCTCGGTTTCGACCTGCGAGATCGCGGTTTCGCACTCCGGACACCAGATCGCGGGCGCGCGCTGGCGGTACTCTCTACCCTGGTCGTAGAGGTCGACAAAGGAGAGCTGGGAGACCCGCGTGACCTCGGGGGAGATGGTCTGGTAGGTCTGCTCCCAGTCAATGGAGATCCCGAGACGCTGCATCTTCTCGGTGAACTCCGCCTCGTAGCGGTCACAGACCTCCCGGGTCATCTCCTGGAACTCCCGGCGGCCGTACTCTTGGTGCCGGACGCCGAGTTCGTCCTCCGCGAGCCGCTCGGAGGCGATCCCGTTGTCGTCGTACCCGAACGGGAAGTAGACGTCCTCGCCGCGCATGCGGTTGAACCGAGCGACGAAGTCCTGGAGGGTGAAGCCGTAGACGTGGCCCCAGTGGAGGCTCCCCGATACTGTCGGCGGCGGCGAGTCGATCGAAAAGGCGGTGTCGGGGTCGGCTGCGTCGCCGTTGTAGGCGTAGCGGTTCGCCTCGACCCACCGGTCCTGCCACTTCGCCTCGACGGTCTCGGGGTCGTAGTCTCCGCTCGGCATTCTCGGGCGAAGATACCGGCCGGCGGGCTGTTAAGTGGCTCGATTGGCGGGCCGAGGCGGTAGGCAGAGCGACGTCGAAGCGCCGATCGGCGTATGCGGAGACCGTTGTTTGAGCGTACGCCGGCCGGATAGCCGCCAGCGGGTGGGAATGGAAGGGGGGCTTCCAGGACGGTCACGCTTCCGTCCCCACCAGTTCCGGATCTAACGGGACAGTATGCCTACTCTTCGCCCAACGCCGACAGCTCGAACTCGAAGCCCGCGACCGGGAGTTCCAGGTCGTGTTCCACCAGAACCGCGGGGTGGATCTCGCCCACGACGCCGACCGCCTCGCCGTCGATCACGACCGACGCCGCGCGACCGTCGATGAACGAGGGGTGTGCGGTCGGCGGCGTCTCCAACTTCACCCCGAAGCTCCGGCAGAGCGCCTGGAGTCTGGCTTTGGCGTCCTCGTAGGTGGCGTCGGTGCGGGCGAGCACGCCCGTGACGTGTCTTGATTCGGCCACGCGGGTGTTGACCGAGTCGTCGCGCTCGGCCACGAACCCGACCTCCGCGAGGTCCTGGGGGTACGCACGATGGGTGTTGTTCTCGAGCACCATCACCAGGGATGGAAGCGCCCACGGCCGCAGGATGGTGTAGTCCTCACTGTACGGCTCGGTGATCTCGACGGGGTCGCCGCCGCCGAGGACGTCGGCCCCGGGTTCGACGTGCATCCGGTCGTGGACCTCCCCCCGGGAGGTCATGTGGAAGTTCAGCAGATCCTCGAACCCGAGTCCGGTCAGAACGTTCCGGGTTACGGCCTCCAGCCGCGAGCGCTCGTGTCGGCCACCAACAGTTCCGACGTCGGGGTAGCGCGGTTCGAGTTCGTCGAACCCGTACGCGCGGCCGACGTCGTCGACGAGATCCAGCGGGTGGAGCACGTCGACGCGGTACGGCGGGATCGACACGTCGTAGGTGGTGTCGGCGTCCCCATCGCCGCTTTCGGCCTCGTCGTCGCCTGCGTCGCCGTCGGCGACGACGGCATCCAGTCCCGACCGCTCGAAGAGGTCGATCACGTCGCGCGCCTTCAGATCGACGCCCAGCATCGTCTCGATCCGGTCGTGGGAGACGGATTTGCTCCGGACCTCGAAGTCGGGGCGCCGGAGCGTCCGGCCGCCGGCGTCGCTACCGCCCTCGTACGCAATCTCGACGTCCTCGATGGTCGCGCCGCGGGCCGACAGTGCGTAGCAGATGATCGCACACATCCGGTCGATGGTCCACTGGTCGGTGCCGGTGAGTTCGATCAGGAGTTCCCGTGAATCGGTCGAGACCTCGGTGCGACGGCCGTTGATCACCGGTGGGAACGAGAACAGCCCGAGTTCGTCGTAGATCGCGGGAGCCCGGTCGTAGTCGGCGACGAGGTCGGCGTAGGTCCGGCCCGTGGAGTGCTCGTGGAGGACCTCCGCGGGAGTCAGTTCGCGATCGCTGTCGAGGGGGACGAAGGTGTCGCCGTCGGGGGCGACCCCGGTATAGGTGATAGAGTTGCCGTCGCTGTCCTCCGAGAGGGTGTCGCCCTTGATCGAGAGCAGGTCGTGGATACCGATCGCGCCCTTCGCGCGCTTCCGCCCCATCGTCGCGTGGAGTTTCTCCTGCAACTGGATCAGCGACTCCAAGGCCGCGTCGTCGAGGTCGACTCCGCGGACGATCGCGCCGGTGACGTACGGTCGCTCGTCGGGCACGTCGCCATCGACCACGAACGTGAAGTCGGGGTCGTTGGTGTCGGGCACGCGGACACCGCGGTCGTCGCCGTACTGATATCTGAGGGATCGGGCAACGCCCTCCACCGACAGGCGGTCGAGCCGGTCGGGACCGAACTCGAACCGGAGCAGACCGTCGTCGGTCTCGCCCTCGAACTCGAGGCCGAGTCCGAACAGGTCATCTTTCAGATCATCGTCGCTTTTCTCGTCGTGGCCGGTCAGGTCCCGCAGCTCGTCGGGATCGATGTCGACGACGGGCATCAGTAGGTCACCTCCGCGCCGCGGAGGAACTCGAGATCCGCAAGCGTCCCGTGCAGGTCGCGGATGTCCTCTGTGCCGGTGGTGAGCATCGCGAGCCGCTCCAACGCCAGCCCCCACGCCATCACGTCGTGGTCGACGCCGAGGGGGTCCAACACCTCGTCGCGGAACATCCCGGAGTTGCCGATCTCGATGAGTTCTCCGGTCGTGGGGTGGCGGCCGAACAGCTCGAACGACGGCTCGGTGTAGGGGTTGTAGTGCGGTTTGAACTGGATGTCGGTGATCCCGAACTGCTCGTAGAACTCCACGAACGTCCCCATCAGATCGCGCACGGAGAGGTCCTCCGCCATCACCCACCCCTCGATCTGGAAGAATTCGAGTAGATGGGTCGCGTCCAGCGTGTCGTTGCGGTAGACCTTCTCCACCGAGAAGAACCGCCGCGGCGGGTCGAGGTCGCCCACCCGTTCGCCCGAGAGGTACCGCATCGACAGCGACGTGGTGTGGCCGCGGAGCGCAACTGCGCGGGCGAACTCCTCGGACCACGGGGAGTGGTAGCCGTCGCCGTCTGCCCCGACACCCTCGCGGTGGGCGGACTCAACGCGGTCGACCAGGTCCGCGGGGAGGTCGTCGATCGGCGGGGTGTCCAGAGCGAACCGGTCCCAGTGGGTCCGCGCGGGGTGGTCCTGGGGCATGAACAGGCAGTCGTTGATCCAGAAGTCCGCGTCGGCGTGGGGGCCGTCCATCTCCTGAAAGCCCATCCCCACGAGCACGTCCGTCACGCGTTCGGCGGCCTGTCTGAGGACGTGGGTGGTGCCGCCCTGAACCGCAGGCGCGTCGGCCTCAACGTTGTAGTCGGCGAACTCGACGTCTTCCCACTCCCCGGATGTCAGGAGTTCGGGGGTCAGCCGGTCGACCGTCTCAGCAGTTTCGACGCCCTCCATCAGTGCCGTCACGCCCGCGTCGGTGAGCGTGGCCGATCGCTCGGTCCGGTCGCGGCGCGCCGCGAGGTTCCGGGAGACCAGCCGGTCGAGCACCTCGTTGTCGACAGTATCGACGGCCTCGTCCGCGACGAGGGCGGCGAGCGCGTCGGCCTCGGGGTCGGCCTCGGGGTCGGCCTCGGGGTCCACCGAGAGGTCGCCGCTGTCGATGTTGCCATACCCTTTCCGGCCGAAATTCGCCAGCGCAATGTCGACCGCGTCGCCGGCGAGGTCGGCCGCGCCGATGACCTGGCCCATCGAGACCGCGTCCTCGTCGGCGCTGGCGCCGGCGCCGGCGCCGACCGCCGCGCGGTAGAGCCGGGTCTCCGGCAGCCCCGAATCGACGTACGTCCGTCCCTCGTCGGTGGGTTCGTACTCGACGGTCTCGCGTTCGGCCACCTCGAGCAGGCCCTCGTCCCGCAGCTCGAAGACGGCCCGCGTGGCGGCCTCGGGTTCGAGTTCCGCCGCCGCGGCGAGTCGGTCGATCGGCGTTTCCTCAGTCGCGCTCGCGGCGTTCAAAACCGCGACCTGTGGTTCGGGGAGTTGCATTCTGTGATGTGTCCAGTGATGTCGGTCGTTGTGAGGGCTACCGGCCGGCCGGAAGTTAGGGGTTCCGAAGAGTGGGCGGCGAGTTCGGGGCAGCGACCCCCGACGTATCCGAGCACAGAGTTTTATGACCGACCGGGCCGTCGTGTGCGTATGCCCGAAGACGTCCTTTTCGACTCGGAGAACAGACAGAGCCGAGCCGAGGTCGCGTCCTACTTGCGAACGTTCGCGGACAAACTCGACGGCGACGGCCCGATCACCCTGACCGCGGGCGGGCAGTCGGTGACGATCGATCCCCCGGAACAGCCCACGTTCGAGGTGAAAGCCGAACGCGAGGGACCCGCGGACGCGCCGGGCGAACTGAGCGTCGAGTTCGAGATCGAGTGGGACGAAGAGCAGAGCGGGGAGAGTGCAGAGAGCAGCGAACTCTCGATCGAGTAGTCCCACCCACCTTTTTTATTGCGTCGGGTGCGCCTGCGGCGCACCCCTCCGCGTGGGCGGCGTACCGGGAACTTAATTGGCAACTCTCTGAACTGGCGTTCATGTCGCTGCCCTCGCCGCCCGCCGGGTACGACGTCTCGAAGGCCGTCGAGGCGAGTACGTCGAACTGCGTCCTCACAGTCGGGTTCGATCGACAGTCGAACCATATCCCGCGGTTCATCGTCCAACTCCACTACCGGATCGATATCAACCCCATTCGGTGGGAGGCCATCGCCCGGATGGATCACAACGAAACTGCCGCACTCGGACACAATATCTATCAGGAGGGCCTCCACGTCGACGCCGCCCGTCGGTCCCACCCGCCCGTGAAGCTCCGCCCCTCGCACAGTCCACTCCCTGCGAGTCGGGGACGGGTGATCCGCGCCTGTACCGACTATCTCGATGTGAACACAGGCTACTTTGTCGACGTCTACGAAGGCAACGTGAGTCCGGGATCGCCGCCACGGTGGCCCGATGGGGGCCAGACACCATCCAGATTTATACGCTCGCGTGACATACTTGAGGATATGAGTCGGGAATCGACAGCGGAAGACCCCCTCTCCACGGGCGAGTTGACCGACCTGCTCGCCGACGCAGAGGGGACCACACCGGAGTCCATCGAGCACGGGGCCGAAGAGATCGAGATCGCGCCCCCGGGCGACGCGAGCGTCGTCGACGAGTAGGGTCCCGTTTTTCAGGTCTGGCGTCAGTACGTCGGTGTGGTGGCAAGTGCCGACGTTTCGATCTCTTCACGTAGCCACGGGGGTGTGCGCTCAACGAACTGAAGGGTGTGATGTGTGACCACGGGTGCGATCCCGAGCAGGAGTGTGGAGGCCTGACGGACGACGACCGGAACTGAGAGCAACTCGTCGACGACGCACAGCACTCGGTCGGGGTTCAGTCCAGAGGATTCAGATACCGCGAGCGACCGAAGGGAGCGAGCGGGCCAAGGAACCCTCGACAGAGCGGCGAAGCCGCGACTGAGGGGGTGACGCCGAGCTTTTGCCAGCGAGGGAACGAAGTGACCGAGCGCAGCAAAAGGTCGGGGTTTATCGGTCGCCGGGCGCGACGCCCCGCCGCGACGACTCAAGCGAGATGTCGAGGTCCTCGAGGAGTTCCTCCGCCTCCTCGCGTTTCTCCTGGTGGTCCTCGAGGAACTCCTTCATGAGTTCGGCGGCCTGCTCCTTGCACCCGCCGCAGAGCCGCTCGCCGCCGACGCACTCGTCGTAGACCCGCTTTGCGAACTCGTCGTCGTCGCCCGACAGCAGGTAGGCGTACAGTTCGTATACTGGACACTCGTCGGCCTCACCGCCGAGTTCGCGCTGCTTCTCTGCGGTATCGCGACCGCCCGTCGTCGCAGCCTTCACCTTGTCGTAGCCGTCCTCGGGGTCGTCGAGCAAGGAGATGTGCGACGCCGGGATCGACGACGACATCTTCCCGCCCGTCAGCCCGGTCATGAACCGGTGGTAGACCGACGACGGGGGAACGAAGCCGTAGCCGCCGTGGTCGAGTTCGACCTCGCGGGAGAGGGCTTCCGCCGCCTCGCGGTCGAGGTCGAAGGCGTCGACGTGGGCGTCGTACCGTCGCTTCTCGCCGTCGATCGCCTCGATCAGCGCCTCGAACGCCTCGTCGGTGGCGTTGGCGTCGAGGAACCGGACGCGAGGGCGGAGCGGCTCCATCCCGGCGTTCTCCAGCTTCTCCGCCGCCGACTCCCGGACGCTGTCGGCGACGACGCCGAGAGGATCGAGGGTATCGGCGTCGGCTTCCCGGAGCCACGTCGCGGCCGCCTCACATCGCGGGCGGTCGGGCTCGTCGGCGTAGTCGTCGCGTCTTTCGTACACCGCGCCGACCAGCGCGCGCTCGGCGTCGGTGAGCTCGAAGCTCGCGTACGCTTCGGTGACTTTGAAATACCGCATCCGCGCGGCGAGGTCGCGGGCGAACCGGACGTGGGGATCCTGGTCGGGGCCGACCGGGATCACGGTCGGTTTCGGCTCCTCCAGTTGCGGATAGAGCATGTCCGCCATCTGGGTGACAACCGACTCCATGTGTGAGACGTTGGTCTCGCCGTCGAAACCGTAGATGCCCTGGAACTCCGAGAAGTTGGCTTTCGATCCCAACTCGAAGGCCAGATCCTGGAGCTCCCGGTTGTCCGACTGGCGGTAGAGCTCACCCTCATCGGGATCGAACCCCAGCGCCAGCAGGCTCAGGAGGTAATCCCGGGCGTGCTCGTCGATCTCAGCCCACGTCATCCCGCGGGCGGCGTGGGCCTCCAAGTCGGCGAGCAGCCCGTAGGCGTCGGCGCCCTGCTCTTGATGCCAGATGATCTCGTCGAACACCAGTTTGTGGCCGATGTGGGGGTCGCCGGTGGGCATAAACCCCGACAGCACTGCGGCGTCGTCGCCCTCTCGGAGCGCGTCCGCGACGGGGGCGTAGTCGCGGTGGCCGAAGATGACCCCGCGGCGCATCAGGTAGTGGGGGTTCGGCACACCGGGGAGGACGTCGTCGAACTCCCCGATGCCGAACTCCTCGAAGAGCTTCCGGTAGTCCGAGACAGTAGAGGATCCCCACGGGTCGAGGGCGACGTCGTCGGCGCCGGCTGCCCCCTCGGTGCCGCCGTCGGGGGCGAACGTTTCGCTGTCGACCGGGCGCGCCGGTCGCTGTCGCTCGTGGTCGTCCTCGGCGACTGGCGTCGCCTGTGGGCCGTCCTCGCCGTGCCGGGAGTCGTCGTCTCGTGTCATGGGGTGATTCGGGCTACCGAGAGCCAGCCTATCCGTCCGTTGGCCGCGGTGCGCGCAAAAACCATTCGCTTCCGAACCCCGCCGGCCAGCCGGACATCGAGCGAGAGGTCCCGCAGGGAGACGGTGTGGTTGAGGGGCACAACACGCACCAAGTCAGCCGAGTGGGTCAGAGAGTCAACGCCGGCGAAGTCGTCGTACACCCGGAAGTCCGCACCGAATTTGAACCCGCTTTTGGGGACGACACCCCGCCCCCGGAGCGCGGCGTAGACCCGCAGCCGGCGGTCGAACCGGTCACCCTCGACCGACTGACCGCGCGCGACCACCGCTTCGGGATCGACACCGAGGACGCCCCGCTGGGCGAGGTATGCGGCCTCAACGAGGGAGAACTGGAGCGGGCCCGAGTCCGCGTTGCGGCCGAACAGCCGCTGGCCGTAGAACCGCGACTCGTAAAGCGCCTCGGCGGCCTCATAACAGACGACACGGTCCGCCAGCAGGTCGGCGTCGGCCGACTCGGGGAGGGCCGCGTCGGGGCCGGCTTCGATGGTTCCAACCGCGGCCGCGTCGGCGCCAACCGCAGGACTGTCGGGGCCAACCTCGGGGTCGGCGTCGGTGTCGAAGTAGGTGAGTTCGCCGTCCTCGTCGACCACCGCGAGCACGACGCCCCCGAGCGACGCCGCTGGGACGCCCTCGCGCTCGCCGACCACACGCACCCGGTAGGCCACCTCGTCGTCCCACGGCCCCTTGCCGCGCGGGTAGACCACGAAGTCGGCCTCGGAGCCGACATCGGAACCGCCCGGCGCGGCGCCGTCGAAGTCGTCGTGCCTACTGTCGCCGGGGTCGCCGTCCGCCCGCGCGTCAGTCCCGGGCCACGCCGGGCGGGCGGGCGAGAGGTAAAACCCCCGATCCCGGAGGTCCTTGTAGACGGTGAACCGGAGTGCGGTCCCGGTCCGCGCGAGGAACGCCCGGAAACCGAGTCGGTCTTTATCGGCCTCGACAGCGGCGTTCACGGGCGATTCCGACTCGGCGTTCGCCTCCGGCACGTCGACGACGTTGTCGAGGTCACCGCGGGAGAGCAGATGCGCGGCTTCGACAGGCGCGAGCTCGATCCGGTTGCGGTCGAGCGGCCGGCCGTAGCCGTGGGCGTCGTAGAACCGTTGTCTGGCGTCGCCGCCGACCCGGACCACGCCATCGGCCAGTGTCCCGTCCATACCCACTCTGGCGCCCGGCCGCGACATAGGGGCTGCGGTGCGGCCACGGCGCCGCGGGCGTGGGGTCCGGGTCAGGTCTCACTTCGACGGCAGCGAGAGCGGGTGCCGCACGGACGGCTGCCCCGGGAGAGAATTCGCGTGACTCGGCGTCGTAGACACCCAGCGTCCCGACCGTCAGCCCGGCGGAAGTGGTGAGGTTCGCGCTGAGATACGCCCGGATCCCCAGTCGGATCACCGCGTCGCTCCGGGACTCAAGGCAGGGACCGGCCACGTCCGGGGCGCTCATCACGCCCTCGTCTCCGAGGGTGGTGAACGTGCGGATGGAGCCTTCGCGGTCCATCGTGTCCCACTCTTCGGCCCCGCCGTGACACGCCGGGAGCTCCTGGCTGTGCTCGCCGATGATGGTCACCAACGCCCGGTCGGCGCCGAAATGTGCGGCCGCGAGGTCGGTGACTCGCTCCAGTGACGACACCACCGCGTCGTCCTGGAGGTCGTGCGAGCGGAGTGCGGCCACCCGCTCTGAGTCGGTCTGCGGCACCGGGTAGGTGGTCTATGGCTTCGCCTCGACAACCGTCCGGACGAGTTGCGTCGGCCGCGGTGGCGGCGGTCGCGAACTCGAACGTGGGGCCGGCGCCATCGAACGCCGCGTCGAGCGTCTCGACCGTGTCGGCTCGGGCGCCGTCGTCGGGATCGACACAGAAAATGCGGCGTGCCATCGGTGGGTGGCTGAGTGAGTTGGCCGGATGTCGTATGTACGTACCGGCCGCCTCAACAACGGGCGGGACTGCGGTCGGCTCCTAAGTAGTGCTCTGTGCGTGCCGCCGAGAGCAACCTCCGCCGACGGCGGGCGGCGAAACGAGTCCGGAGTGCTCGTCGTCACTTACCGAATCGCTCGCAGCTCCCGTCGAGACACCGCCTGCCGCGGTCGGTCTCGAACGTCGGCAACCCGCAGTCGCACTGGCCGTCGACAACACCCGCCGGGACGGAAAACGCGGTCTCGCAGTCGGGGTAGGCGTCACACCCCGCGAGCAGCCGGCCGCCCCGCCGGATGATCCGAAGGTCCGACCCGCACTCGGGGCAGGTCCAGTCGCCGTCGAACCGCTCGCGGACAGCGTCGTCAAGCGACTCGCACGACCGGTCCAGACACACCTCGAACGTGTCGCCGGCGTCCGCGCGGATCGTTGGGAGGCCACACGAGGAACACGAGTCGTCGGTGACGGTCGCACCGCGGGGGAGAGGGTAGCGGACGTCGGAGTCAACACCCACGACGTCGCCGCCGGCTCGGATCAGCACCTCGTCGCTCGAGGGGTCGGTCCCGACGGGGACGCCCGCCTCCGAGACGGGGTACTCGGCGCGTCCCGCCGAGCGGTGACAGACCACCCGAAGCACCTGGTCACCGGCGCGGGCGACGATCCCGAACCCTTCGTGATCGTCGACGGTGCCACCGTCTGCTTGTTGCGTCGGAGACGCAGCGCTGGTCTCGACGGTCACGGCGTCGGGACGGGTCAGCCACGCAACGGGCTGGTAGCCGTCGGCGTCGTGGACCAAGGTGGTTCGGTCGGGTTTGATCACGACCACGACCCGGCCGCGCTGGGTCCGGGTGCGGTCGCCCTCAAAGGTCGTCGTGCAGTCGCCGGCGAAGACGCGGATCGTCTCTGACATACGGGGGGTGTGGCCCTGGCATCGGCCAAAGTCCCTTGCGCGAAGGTTCTTGTGAGGTGCGGGGGCAGAGCCTCGATGGCCGACGGTCAGTCCGCGACGTCGACCGTCCGCGTCGCCCGGACCGGATGCAGCGGCTCGTCGGGAAACGTCACCTCGACGGTGAACTCGAGTTCGTCGGCGTCGGCGCCGAACACGCCGACCGGGAGCGTCTCGGAGTCGGTGAGGTAGGTTTCGGTCGCCGTCATCTCGACGCCGTTGACCGTCACGCGGATCCCCACGCTCGCGCCGCCGCCGTCGTTCCGGACGGCCACCTCGCACATCCGATTGGCGCCGGTGGCGATCGAGTCGGGGAACCCCGCCCACGCCACGTCAATCGCGGGGAACGTCCGGGCGTTCTCGACGACCCGGTTTGCGACGCCCTCCGAGAGCCCGGCGCGTCGGAGCTCCGCCGCGCCGGCGTCAACAACCTCGTCGGGGCCGTGGAGCCCGCCGGTGGCGAGCGTCCGGGCCCGCGCCGGACCGATTCCGTCGACCGCGGTCAACCCCACTGCGTCACGGGGGACGCCGTGTTCGACGCGGGCTTCGACCCGACGCGCGAGGTTCGCCGCGCGAGGGCCGGCGAACGCCTCCAGGAACTCCCGGAGCGCGGAGACGAGCCGGAGCGCGTTCTGCCGGATGATCCACGCGTCCGGCCGGAGGTCCGCGGGGGTCGCGTCGTCCATCCCCGCCTGGAGGATCGCGAGCACCTTTCTGGGGCCGTCCTCCAAGTCGGTCGCCGTTCCCGAGAGGACCTCATCGACGGCGTCGGCCTCCGACTGGCGCGCTGACACGGAATGGAACGCCGCGGCGCCCGCGACCGTCTCCAAGATCCCGTCGGCGGAGATGGTCTCCCGCTCGGCGAGGTCCCGGAACCGCGCGGCGGTGTCGAGCCGGAGGTAGTATTTCGAGGCGAGCCGGCTCAGTGTGGTCGCCCCGACCGAAAGATCCTCACCCATCTCCACGAACCCCCGGTCGACCAGGGATTCGAGCGTGTCGCGGACGCGGTCCCGGAGCGTGTCGAAGCCGTACTCGTCGGGCTTCGACCGCGCCCGCTGGTAGTAGAACGTCGTCTCCAGCCACGCCATCACGTCGTCAAGGTCGCGGATCGTCCCCATCGCGATCTCGGCGTTGAGGTGTGAATTCAACTCGGCCGCCAGCCGGGACTCGATCTCTTTGCCCTCGCGGAGGAGCCGCCGGTATTTGTCGGCGTCCGAGCGGTCACAGACCACCCACCCGTAGCCGACGTCGTCGTAGCCGGGTCGGCCGGCGCGCCCGAGCATCTGGAGGATGTCGAGCGGGGACATGTCCACTTCGCCCTCCAGCGGGTCGTGGTACTTCGTATCGCGGATCACGACGCAGCGGGCCGGGAGGTTCACGCCCCACGCGAGCGTCGACGTCGAAAAGAGGAGCTGAATCCGGCCGTCTTTGAACCACTCCTCGACGCGATCCCGGTCGGCCTTCGAGAGTCCGGCGTGGTGGAACGCCACCCCATCCGGGACCCCCTTCGCGAGAGTGTCGTTGCCCAACTCCGCGGCCTCGGTGTGGAAGTCGTAGTCGCCTCGGGCGCCCATCGGGACGTCGCGTTTTGCGATCTCGTCTCTGGCCTTTCCGGCGGCGCGGACCGCGTCCTGGCGGGAGGAGACGAACACCAGCGCCTGGCCGTCGTCGCGGAGGTGTTCTTCTACGAGGTCGATGGCGCGGTAGAGCCGGCGGTACTTGTCGGCGAAGGAGTTGTCGCCGTGGGAGTAGGTCTTCACGTCCGCGTGGAGTGTCACCGGACGGTACGCCTCGCCGAACTCGAAGGTCGTCTCCGGGGGGGCGTCGAGCCACGCCGCCACGTCGTCGATATTGGGCATCGTGGCCGACAGGGCGACGATCCGGGGATCGCAGAGCCGGCGGAACCGCGAGACCGTAACCTCAAGCACGCCGCCGCGTTTGTCGGAGTCCAACAGGTGGACCTCGTCGATGACACAGCAGTCGACGTCGGTCACGAACGCGTAGCGCGCTGAATCGTGTTTCCGCGTGGCGGAGTCGGCCTTCTCGGGGGTCATCACCAGGATGTCCGCGCGCTCGGCGCGCCGGGGGTTCAGCTCCCGCTCGCCGGTCACGACGTACACCGAGTAGCCGAGGTCCTCGAAGCGCTCCCACTCGGCTTCCTTCTCGTTAGTGAGCGCCCGCATCGGAGCGATAAACAGCGCCGTTCCGTTCCGCCGGAGCGTCCGGCAGATCGCGAGTTCCGCGAGGGCGGTCTTGCCGCTCGCGGTCGGGGCGGCGGCGACGACGTTGTCATCGGTGTTGAGGATCGCCGGCGCGGCCTCTCGCTGCATCCGGTTGAACTCCTCGAACCCGAACGCGTCGGCGAACGCCGGGAGGACGTCGGCGACCTTCACGCGGCGCACCTCCGAGTTGCGGCCGGGGGTGAGACCGCCGTCGAGCGTGTCGAGAGCGGCGGAAGCGCCGAAGCCGAACGGGAAGCGTGTAGCAACGGCGGGGCGCGAGTCATACGAGCCACCGGGGACTCCGGGGGGAAAGACGTTTCTCCATCGCCGTCTGGCCGGTCATCGCCAACGGACGTTTTCATACGAAGCCGCGGCCAGGCGACGTGTGACCTGAGAGCGACCCCGCGTCGGGCAGCGGTTGCTCGGCACGCCGGCGCGGGATGCGGGTACGGATGCCGACTGTTCGCTACGATCCGACGCTGACCAGCGTTGGGATGGTCCGATACCGGCCGGGCGGGAGCGTCGCCAACCCCCAGGCTTTTGCTCGGGCGCCCGAAGGGAGAGGTATGAGCAGCAGGCGGAAACCCGACTGGCTGAAGATGCGCCCGCCGTCGGGGCGGCAGTTCACCGACATCAAGGAGACACTCCGGGAGCGCGATCTCCACACGGTCTGTGAGGAGGCCGACTGCCCGAATATGGGAGAATGCTGGAGCGGTCGCAACGGGCCGGGGACGGCGACATTTATGTTGATGGGCGACCGCTGTTCCCGAGGCTGTAACTTCTGCGACGTCGAGACCGGCGGGATGGAGGCGCTGGATCCCGACGAACCAGCGAACGTCGCGGCGGCGGTCGCGGAGATCGGGCTCGATTACGTGGTCCTCACCTCGGTTGACCGCGACGACCTCCCCGACCAAGGGGCGGGCCACTTCGCGAAGACCATCCGTGAAATCAAAGAGCGCGACCCGGGGATCCTGGTCGAAGTGCTGATCCCGGACTTTCGGGGAGAGTCCGACCTCGTCCGGAAGATCATCGACGCCGGGCCGGACGTGATCGCTCACAACATTGAGACCGTCGAGCGCCTCCAGTGGCCGGTCCGGGACCGCCGGGCGGGCTACGACCAGTCGTTGTCGGTGCTCGAACAGGTCTCCGAAGAGTCTGATGTCTACACTAAGACCAGCCTGATGCTCGGGGTTGGCGAGTACGACCACGAGATCTACCGGACGCTGTCGGACCTCCGCGAGGCTGACGTTGACGTGGTCACACTAGGCCAGTACCTCCAGCCCTCCCGGTCGCACCTGGATGTCTTCGAGTACGTCCACCCCGACGCGTTCGAGACGTGGCGCCGCGTCGCCGAGGAGGAGCTCGACTTCCTCTACTGCGCGTCGGGGCCGATGGTTCGGTCGTCGTACAAAGCTGGAGAACTGTTCGTCGACGCTGTGATGCGGGAGGGAAAGACCGTCGAGGCCGCGCGGCGCGAGGCCCGCGCAGCTGGGGACTGATCGGGTGACGCCCGCCGCGACGGGGCGCGGCGGTCGGCACATGTGGGAGTATAAATCGCCGGCCGGGCGACGGGGTCGTATGTCGGACACCGACAGCGACGCGGCTGGGGCACAGGCGACTGTCGGTGGACTTCAGACCGACGCGACGGGGATCACCGGGTTTCTGGGCGACCTGCTCGCCGGCGTGGGGCTGCCGCCACAGCTCGCGGGTGCCGCCGCCGCGGCCGTGGTGTTCGTCGCCGTCTTCCTCGCGGTGTACGCCGGCAGCCGGCTGGTCGTCGTCCCGCTCGTCGAACGACTCCTCGAAAGGCGCAACTTGGACGACCACGTCCGGAAACCGCTCGTGCTCCTGATCTACGGAGTGGTGCTCTTTTTCGGTCTGGTCGCGTTCTCGCTTGCGGGGTTCGGGAACATCCTGGTCGCGCTGTCGACGGTGACCGCCGCGGCGACGCTGGCGGTCGGGTTCGCGATGCAAGACGTGTTGAAGAACTTCGTCGCCGGCGTGTTCATCTACACCGACGAGCCGTTCCGGACCGGCGACTGGATCGAGTGGGAGGGGAACTCCGGCTACATCGAGGACATCAGCCTCCGCGTGAGCCGGGTTCGGACGTTCGACAACGAGCACCTCACAGTGCCGAACTCCCAGCTCACCGACGGCGTGATCAAGAACTACGACAAAAACGGGAAACTCAGGGTGAAGTTCACGTTCCGGATCGGCTTCGAGGACGACATCGACGAGGCCACCGAGATCATCGTCGAAGAAGCCCGGAAGGTGGAGGGGATCCTCGACGACCCCGAGCTGTCGGTCCGGTTGATCGAGATCAACGACGCGTCGTTCGGACTTCAGAGCCGGATCTGGATCGAGGATCCGGGGCAGTCCGACTTCCTGGGGATCCGCGGACGGTTCGTCCAGGGTGTGACCGAACGGTTCGAGGCGGCGGGGACTACCATCCCGTATCCGCACCGGACCGTCGACTGATCGTTGGACCGGGCGGACGCCGGTGTGTCCGACCCGGCACGGGACCCCTGATCGGCGTCGCGTCGTCGACCACGCATCGGCGTCGCATCATCGATCACCCGTTCTGGACCCGGCGGGAGGGTGACGGGCCCCATACGGCTTTGGTGTCGGGCCAGCGAACGGGTGTATGACCGGAATGGACGACGAGACGGCGGAGTTGATCCGTACGGTGCGGACAGATCACGATCGAACGGCACTCCTCGCGGCGCTCGAGACGGGCGCAAAGACGGTAACGGGGCTTCGTGAGGCGCTTGACGCCACCGACGTTGAGGCGATCCTCTCAGCGCTCGTCGACGACGGCGTCGTCGAGGCCGACGGCGGTGCGTACGAACGAACCGAGTTCGGCGACCGCGTTCACAAGTACGCCACGGCCGACTGGAACCCCTCGAACGAGGGGACCAAACGCGCAGCGACGTTCGAGATCCTCGCCGATTGCGAGTGGCACTGCTCGGCGTGCGAACTCCCGAGTTCCCAGCCCGCAAAGGACATCCAGATGCTCCGGAAGGAGGGGTTCGAGTTCGTCCAGAACACCGGGCAGGGGCAGGGTGACTACCTGCACTGTGAGACCTGCGACGCGACGACGTTCCACCGAAAGCTGAAATATGCCTTCCCGACGGGGCAGTCAATCACCAGACAGGGAATGCCCGACTCGTTCAAGCGTCGGGTCCGGGACCTCTACGACCACCGCGACGCGTTCGACGGATCGTCGCCGAGCACGACCCTCGAAGTCGACCACCGGGTGCCCGAAATCAGGTGGGAGACCTCCGAGGACTTCGACTACGAGTCGATGACCGGCGAGGAGATCGCGGAACACTTCCAGATCCTCACCCGGAGCCACAACCTCCTGAAGAGCCGGAAGTGCGAGTCCTGCGTCGAGAACGGCGAGCGGCCGCCGTTCCTCGGGATCGAATACTACTACGAGGGCAGTGCGGCGTACGACGAGTCGATAGGGTGCGTCGGGTGCGGGTGGTACAACCCCCAAGAGTGGCGAGCATCGCTCCACGCGGAACTCGACGGGTGAGTGGCCGGGGACCGACGACCGCTCACAACCGTTCGGCGCCGGGAACGTGGTCCAACGGGTAGTCAGGGTCTGGCAGGTTCTCGTCGCCGAACACGAACTGTCGCCACGCAGGCGTGTCGTCCTCCGTTGCTATCGGCCCGGGCTTATCAGTTATGTGCATAAAATTGTGGTGTATGGCCGTTTTTGTGGGCACGTCTGTGGATCACTTCGGTGACGGGCGAAAATAGTTAACTATCGGCTTTGCGTCCACTGGATATGTCCGAGTACATCGTGACCGACAGTCGGACGCTCGGCGGCGACGCGGTCGATATCGAAGTCCGCGGGGGGACGATTGAACGAGTGGTTGCCGCGGGCGAGGGCGACCCGTCCGGGGTCCCTGCCGACCGCCGGTACGACGCCGGGGGGCGGCTGGTGACGCCGCCGCTGATCGAACCACACGTCCACCTCGACGCCACCGGAACCGCGGGCGAGCCCTCGTGGAACGACAGCGGGACACTCGCGGAGGGGATCGACGTTTGGCGTGCGTACAAGCGCGACATCACCGTCGAGGACATCCTCGAACGCGCGACGCGGACGGTCGAGTGGTACGCCGCCCACGGGGTGACGCGGATCCGGACTCACGCCGACACAACCGAGCCCTCGCTGACGACCGTCGAAGCCCTGCTCGAACTGAAATCACGGGTCGCAGACCTCGTCGACCTCCAGGTTGTCGCGTTCCCGCAGGACGGTATCCTCACCGACCCCACCCACGAGGACCTGCTCCGGGAGGCAGTAGGGATGGGCGTCGACCTGGTCGGCGGCATCCCCCACAACGAGCACACTCGGGAGGATGGAGTCGAGAGTGTCGGGGTCGTCTGCGACATCGCCGAACGCCACGACCGACCCGTAGACCTCCACATCGACGAGACCGACGACCCGAACTCCCGGTTCACCGAAGTGCTCGCGAGCGAGGCGCTGAAACGAGGTATTGGCGGTCGGGTCACCGCGAGCCACGCAACGGCGATGCACTCGTACAACAACGCCTACGCGGACAAACTGATCTCGCTGCTCGCCGACAGCGGCGTGTCAGTGGTCACGAACCCGCCGGACAATTCGGTTCTTCAGGGCGCATACGACGACTACCCGCGCCGCCGCGGCCACACCCGAGTCGACGAACTCCGGGCGGCAGGCGTCACCGTTGGCCTCGGTCACGATTCCGTGCTTGACCCGTGGTACCATTACGGCGTCGCCGACCCGCTCGACGCCGCGTTCGTGCTCGCCCACTACGCTCATATGGCGGGCCACGGCGACGTGTCCGTGCTCTGGGAGATGTTGACTAACGCCAACGCGGCCGTCTTCGGTACGGGGGGGTACGGGCTCGAAGCGGGCAACGAGGGGTCGTTCGTCGTCTACGACGCCCCCGACGGGTTCAACGCGCTCCGAAGGCAGGCCCCACGGACGCTCGTCGTCCGCGACGGCGATCCGATCGCGCGGACCGAGCCAGCAACGGCCGCGGTGATTCGATCGGATGGGTCGAAGTCGGTCGACTACGGGCGGTAGCGTCGCGGGATGGACCGAGGCGGACGACGCCAGACCGTTGATCCGTGTGGACGACGCCAGACCGTTGATCCGTGTGGACGACGGAACAGGAATCGCTCGGGGTCGTCTCCACCTGCACGGTCGTTCCCACCCACACAGCGTCCTGTGCGACCCTACTTCCCTACGCGACCCCAACTGTTAACAGCGTCCCGTAGGTCCGGTAGCGTTCGGTCATCGCCTCACGGGTCTCCCACTCCTCGGTCGGGAACTCGGATTCGGGCGGAATCTCGACCTCGCGATCCGGGATCGAGTCCTGCTCGGCGACGGCAAAGCCGGCCGCGCGGAACGCCTCGCGGTACTCCGCAGCCGACCACCGAGTCATATCGATGTCGATCCGCTCCTGCCACGCGTGGGAGTGGACGTTCTCCTCGTAGTAGTTGACCGCGCAGTAGAACGTCCCTCCGGGGCGGAGGACCCGTGCGACCTCCTCGAGGGTGTGCGCCGGGTCGGTGGCGTAATAGAACGACTCCATACTCCAGACGTGGTCAACAATGTCCTCGTCAAAGGGGAGTACGTCGAAGTCACCGACGAGGTAGCCGGTACCGGAATCGTCGGTGTACGACCGAGCGTTCCGGGCCATTTCGGGTGATCCGTCGAGACCGTACACACGGCCGGCGTCTCGTGTATCGCGGAGGACCCTGCCGGCGTATCCGCTACCGCACCCCAGGTCTAAGACCGTGTCGCCGGGTTCAACCGGCATCCGGGAGAGGGCGTGTTTTGCGGTGTGCCAGTGTCGATCCTCCATGCCTCTGTCGCGGCCGTCGGCCGCCCACGCGTCGAACTCCTCGCGAACGCTCATATCCGGAGGTCGTGGGCGCAGAATAAGAAGCGTCGGGATCGGTCGGAAGCGTCGGGATCGGTCGGCGGGTCGTCCGCGCGGGTTCGCGGGACGGCCCAGCATAGTCGCGGGACAACCCAGCATAGTCGCGGGACAACCCAGCATATATGATCACTGGCGGGCCACTGGAAGTATGGGTGGACGCCGCCGGCGATTCGCGCTCTCGGACACCGTCCAGCAGGTCGTTGGCGGGTTCCTGCTTGCGGGGCCGTTCGTGGTCACCGAGGAGGTGTGGGTTCTCGCCGCGGGGATGTCGGTGGTTCAGGGGGTCGCGACCGTGGCGATCGTGCTCGCGATCGGATACGGAGCGCTGTACAAGGCCGACGACAGGAACCCCGACCGGGAGACCGAGGTCGGGGGAATCCCCGTCCGGTTCATCTCGCTGATCGCGGTGTCGTACCTCTCGGTGCTCATCCTTGCGCTGGCGTTCAACGCCCCGGAGACGTTCGTCGGCCCGTCGGGAGCCGCCTCCGCGGGGTCGCTCGGCGTGTCGGTCGAGTGGCCAGCCGTTGGAACCACGCTGAAGGCCGTCAGTATCGGGTCGGTGTTTAGCGTTATCGGCGCCGCGACAGCCGACTCGATCTACTGATACTGACTCCGGGGTCAGAGAACCGAGACGGGAGGATGTGTGGAGACACGACGGGACACCTGGAAGAATGGGGGCGGGAACGCTACGGGACACCTGGAAGAATAGGGGCGGGAACGCTACGGGACACGGGCGGTTCGCGGGGCAGTCTCTCACGGCGTCGACCCACATCGATTAAGTCGGGCGACCCCGACCTACGGGTATGGATTACGCACTCGCAATCGAGAACGGGCCGGACTCGATCCCCGGCGGCACCGGAGTGTTGTTGTTGCACCCGAGTATCGGGGAGACAGACCGAATCGACACCGACTTTCTGAAGACCGACACCGACCACTTCCTGGTGATATCCACACGAACCACCGCGCGGGAAGTCGAACAGAAGTTGGAGCACTACGACGTCGACGAGTCGAACGCGGAGATTCTCGACGCGCTATCGGTCGAACGGGGATACTCCCGGCGGAGTTCCGATCGGGTACACTACGTCTCCACGCCCGAAGACCTCGACGGCATCGTCGAACAGACCCGGGAGTTCCTCGAATCCCACGAGGGGAAACTCCGGATCAGCGTCGATTCGGTGACTGAAATGGCGTACTACGCCGGAGTCGACGGCGCCCACGACGCGACCGGACGACTGCTCGAACTCCTCGAGGAGTACGACGCTGTAGGGCTGTTTCACCTCTCGAATGAGGTCCACGACGACGAGACCGTCGACCGGTTCCGGGACCTGTTCAACACCGTCCTCGAACTCGACGGCGACGGCGGGATCCGACGCGAGGAGTGAGGTTTCGGGCGATCCGGGTGTCGGTGCCATCGGCGCACGCAGCCGAGACGGGACATCGACACAGCATCTCGGATGGAAGCGCCGCCGACCCGGTCGCCCGGATGGAAGCGCCGCCGACCCGGTCGCCCGGATGGAAGCGCCGCCGACCCGGTCGACTCGACTACTCCGACACTGACCCCGAGGTGCCGGGATCATCGCCATCGGGGTCGGCGTTCTCCTCGAGTTTCTCGAACGTCTTTTCCGCCCACTGGACCCCGTACTCGGGGCCGTATTCCACGAACGCCTGCGTGTCGAGTGCGGCGAACGGGGCGGGGAGTTCGAGGCCGTGTTTGACCGCCGAACACGCGTACTCCGTGGCTTCCGGGAAGGAGGCACTGCCCCGGGCGACCGCCTCCGGGAGCGTGGTGAGCCGACCCTGCAGGCGTGAGCCGGCGTCGTTCCACGCGTCGAACAGCCGCGGGTTCGTCGCCTCCCACGCTCGGAACTGCTCGCGGGTCTGAAGCCCCACCCAGGCGTCGTACAGCGCTGTCGCAATCTGGTAGACGTCGCTGGGGCCGAGCGGGACCGCAGCGTCAAGGTCGCGGTAGGCGTCCGCGAAGAACGGCAGGAACTGCTCGGGCGCGCCGGTTCCGACCTGGACGAACGCCTCCGCCAGCAGGAACCGGAGAAAGTCCGTGGGGGTCCCGTCAGCGCGTTTTTTCACCAACACGGCCGGGGGAGTGGTCTGGCGGGTCCACACGACCGTACCGTCGCCGGGCATCCCGACGGTGAAATCCGTCCCCGCGTACGTGACCAGCGCACTCGGCGCATCCTCGGGGAGCCACTCGGTCGGGTGCGACATCGGCGTGAGACCGTCGACAAACAGTCCGAGATCCTCGGCCGCAGCGGGCGGGATGGTCTCGAAGTCGGCTGCGACATCAAGCACAACCGCGTCGGGCGCGTGCTCGTCGCGAACGGTAGCAACATCGTCGTTGAGGTCGCGTCGGTCGAACATACACGGTGTTTGGTGGGTGGCGTCTTGAGACGGACGGTTCGAGCCGGTCGGTGACGGTGTGGGATCCCGCGGCCGTTCGTGGATCGGTCAGCCGAATGCGAGCGCGAGAATAAGCGCAATAGCGAGCACTGCAGACACGGCGAGGGTCCCGAGCACGATCTTGGTGGCCTGACTCATACTACCGTCGTCTCCGTGGGGGTGGTTAAATGCTTCAATCTGCCCCGGATGTCACATCTCGTCGGAATCCGGAGTCGTGTCACATCTCGTCGGAATCCGGAGTCGTGTCCCAGGTGTCCGGGACTTCGATGATGTAACGGCCGTCCTCCTGAAGTGAGATGATATACTCCGTCCGGTCGTACAGCTCCATCAGATTGAGCTCGTACTCCCCAGGGGCGACGATCCGGATGCTCTCGAACTGTTCGTTGAGCTCCTCGCGGAGATCGTGGAGGTCCGGCCGGTCGTCGGGCCGCGCTCCTGGGGACTGACCACCCACGCTGCCCGCCGGGTCGTCGGTGCGAGTCGCGGGTGACCCCGGCGCGTCCGGGTTCGCGGTTCCGTCTGTCGTCTCGGGGGTGGCAGCGGCGATCTCGTCGGGCGAGACCACGTCAGTTCTGGCGTCCGCCTGTGCGGGGTCTTCGGTGGACTCACCCGCTTCCGACCCGGAGTCGGACGTGGACTCGGAGGTACCGGATCCGTCGACATCGGACTCCGCGGCGGCGTCCGGTCCGGTGGCGGAGGCGTCCGTCACGGGTGTCTCAGCAGCGGGGTCGTCGACGGCGGAGGCGTCCGGCGAAGAGTCGTCGCTTCCGGAGTCACCGGCCGTTCCGTACCCGTGATCCGGCCACTCCGTCGAGTCCGCCGAGAGGTCCCGCCGTGTCTCGGTCGAGTCGCCGGGAGCAGTGTTCCGATCGCCGGGAGGCCCGGTCGGGTCTGTAGTGGCCGTTTCAGTTGAGTCTGTAGTGGCCGTTTCAGTTGAGTCTGTAGTGGCCGTTTCAGTTGAGTCTGTAGTGGCCGTTTCAGTTGAGTCTGTAGTGGCCGTTTCAGTTGATCCAGTTCCGGCCCTCCCCGTCGGGTCGACACCGCCAGATTCCGGGTTCCGATCGGCGGCGTCCATCGGTGGCTCGTCGCGCTTCGTGGCCGAGGTGGGCTTGAACTGGAACTTGTTGCCGCCGCAGTCCGGACACCCCGACAGCATCTGCTTTGAGCCGTCGGCGAACACGCGCCCGCAAGTCGTACATTCGTGAGGCATCTATGGTGTGTGTGGGTGGTGCCTATAGGTGGTGGATTCCGATCCGGTGCCGGGTCGGGTCTCGGGGTGTGAAGCGTCGGACCATCACTTCCGAGACACCAGGGCGCTGATCAGGTTCTCGTCCTTGTGAAGCGTCTCGATCTGGTTCGCGGGGCCGATGACGGTGAGTTTCTTGGGTGACTCCGTGCCGATCAGCCGGCTGATGAAGCCTTTGTCCCTGCCGGTGGAGTGGGGGTAGGTTTCGATCTCGATCCCGTTGAACTCGTCGGGGCTGATCTCGGTCATCGTGACCTCGATGAGTTTCGACTCCTCGTCCGGTGAAAGCCCTTCCTCGAGGACAACGATGTTTCCCTCGCGGACACCGTCGAGAATGAGTCGGATCTTCTCCATCCCGGTCAACCCCTCCATCCGGGCGCCGCTGATGAGGTCGATCTGAACGCCGTCGCCGGCCTCTTCCGGGGTAGCTTCCGGCATCGTGGTCACCCGAAGTACTCCGCGATTTTCCCGTAGACTTCGTCCATATTGTTCCCTTCGAGCGCCGAAAGCGGGATCGTCTCGTGCTGGGGGAAGGCATTCGCGACCCGCTGGACGTTCGCGTCCTCGAGATCGGTCTTGTTCGCGAAGATGAGAACCGGGAGGTCCTGGCTCTCGATGATCCCGATGAGCATCGTGTTCACCTGCGTGAACGGGTCTTCGGTGCTGTCGAGGACGTAGATGACGCCGTCGACGTCCTCGCGGAGCCAGTGCATCGCCTCGGCGACGCCTTCGGTGGCCTCCCGGGACCGCCGAACGGCGTCGTCTTTCTCCATATCGTGTTCGAGGAACTCCTTGTAGTCGACTTTGGTGGTTACCCCGGGAGTGTCGACGATGTCGATTCGGACTGAGTTTCCGTCGCGCTCGATCTCGACGTTTTCCTTCCGGCGGGCCCGGCGGGTCTCGTGGGGGATGTGGCTCTCGGGGCCGACGGCGTCCCCTGTCCAGTCACGTGCGATGCGGTTTGCAAGGGTCGTCTTCCCGGCGTTCGGGGGTCCGTAGATGCCGATCCGTTTCGGGTCGGCGTCCGAGAACATCCGGTCGACGGCCCGTGAGATGCTGTTTCTAAGGTCTGTGAGCAGTCCCATCCTGGCCTCCCGCGCCTCCGCTTCTGAGGGCGTATGAGCGTACCACATCCCCGTGCTTACTTAAGTACTGCGTCAGACGAGCCCCGGAGTGGCCCGCATTGGCCGGAATCAGCCGGAACTCGGGCATCGTGAGGGTGAATCGGCGTCGGAAACGCGTCCCGGAACCACGAGACCGTCGTCCCGGAATCACGAGACCGTCGTCCCGGGATCACCGGACCGGGTCTTCGTCGCTAAAGTGAGTCGTCGTCGGTGTGAATCTTCGTTATTGACGTGAACGTGCGCGGAGGGTTTGGCGAACTGTAGCCGCCAACTCTTGGCGTTGTTCGCGGGTCCGGCGTAGCCCCCTCCCCCACCCCTTTGTTTCAACTGGAGACGTGTGGAGATGCGGTGGGTTCCTCCGGAATATATTATTTTCACTAGTCGTTACAATAAAATCAAAATATGAATGTGGTAACACAAGGAGTATACCGCAGTGCGGATGTGGTTTCATTTGCAATAACATAAAGCCACCGCTTCAATATGGCCTCCCGCACACCCACCCCCACCCCGTTTCGGCGTTCCACCCGAAACGAAGGGGTGGGGGGGAGCGGGTGTGCTCTTGACAAGACGATGCTCTGTTCCCGTTTCCGATCCAGTCCGAGCTGTCGGTGGTTCGCGTCGAAACAGAGTCCGGGGTCGAATCCAGCCGACGTCGAAACCCGGTTTTGGCGGGGTTGTCGGTCCAGAACGGCCGGTTCACGGTTCGGCGGTTGGTCGGATCACAGCCGGAGAAGAAACTTTTTTATACATCCTGTTCGTCCGGTTCGAGTGCATCAACTGGACACGCCTGTTTGGGCGCCTGTTTGGGGAACCTCTCGAAACACCGCTCACCAACTGTGACAAGCCGACTCCCGAGAGACGGAGTGAAAATTCCAGTTGAAATTGGGGGGATACGGATGGACGAGGACACACAAACTGACGGCAGCGGCGAGCGAACGAAGGTCGTGTGGGACGAGATACGCCCCGGGTCAGACGCATTGCGCACCGACGGTGGAAACCCTGAGAGCCCTAACACCGAACCCGACGATTCGGTAACCGACGATTCCGCAGCCGATGCCGTCGAGGGCAGATCTGAAACAGCGTCGAGTGACGGATCAACGACCTCCGTGGACCTCCACGCCTACAGCGGGGACGATGAGCCCTTCACGGGAGCTACCCCAGACGACGCCACTGACACCCCCACAGACGACGCCACTGACACTCCCAGCGGGAGCGACACCGGACAGACGGCGGACGGTGCTCCCGCCCGGGGCACACCCGACGACCGATCGACCGACCCGACGGACCTCCAAGCGGAGTCACCCGAAGCCGACTCCGGTCCGGTCACCGCCGATGACATCGAGATCGAGGAGAGTATGAGCGTCGACACCGACGCCCCGACGGGATCCACCGAATCCGGGGATCTGAACCTCGACGAAGTCGTCCTCGACGACGACGAGAGTCAAGGCCTCTTCGACGACCTTCTCTCCGGCGAGCCCATCTTCGAGAACAAGGAGGTCCTCCGGCCGTCGTACACCCCGCACGAACTCCCCCACCGCAACGAGCAGATCAACCAGATGGCGACGATCCTCGTGTCGGCGCTCCGTGGGGAGACCCCCTCGAACATCCTGATCTACGGCAAGACTGGCACCGGTAAGACCGCGAGTGCGAAGTTCGTCAGCCAGGAACTCGAGTCGACCTCCAAGAAGTACGATGTCCCCTGCGAGGTCGAGTACATCAACTGCGAAGTGACCGACACCCAGTATCGGGTGCTCGCCCAGCTCGCAAACAAGTTTATCGAGAAAAACCGCGAGTTCATCGGGTCGAAACTCGACGAACTCGAAGACCTCCGATCGCGCGCACGTGATGACGGACCGGCGCTTTCCGACACCGAGTTCGAGACGGCCGACGCCGTCGACGACCGAATCGGGACACTCGAAGCTGACCGCGAGGAGATGGACCCGGTCCCGATGACGGGGTGGCCGACCGACCGGGTCTACTCGACGTTCTTCGACGCGGTCGACTACGAGGAGCGGGTTGTGGTGATCATGCTCGACGAGATCGACAAACTCGTGGAGAAATCGGGCGACGACACGCTCTATAATCTCTCACGGATGAATTCGGAGCTCGAGAACTCCCGGATCTCGATCATGGGTATCTCCAACGATCTGAAGTTCACAGACTTTCTGGATCCAAGAGTCAAATCCAGCCTGGGCGAAGAGGAGATCGTGTTTCCGCCGTACGACGCCAACCAACTCCGGGATATTCTCCAACACCGCGCGAACGTCGCGTTCAAACCCGATGCGCTCACCGACGACGTGATCCCGTTGTGTGCGGCCTTCGCCGCTCAGGAACACGGCGACGCTCGGCGCGCGCTCGATCTCCTCCGGACCGCGGGTGAACTCGCCGAGCGCGGCCAGGCCGACACCGTCGAAGAAGCCCACGTCCGGAAGGCGCAAGATAAGATCGAACTCGATCGGGTGGTTGAGGTCGTCCGAACTCTCCCCACCCAGTCGAAGATCGTGCTCTTCTCGACGATCCTGCTCGAGAAAAACGGCGTCCACAACGTCAACACCGGCGAGGTGTTCAACATCTACAAGCGACTCTGTGAGGAGATCGACGCCGACGTCCTCACTCAGCGCCGAGTCACGGACCTGATCTCCGAACTCGATATGCTCGGGATCGTCAACGCGGTCGTTGTCTCGAAGGGTCGCTACGGTCGCACGAAGGAGATTTCGCTGTCGGTCCCGATCGAGGAGACCGAGGCTGTGCTCCTCTCGGATTCGCGGCTCGGCGACATCGAGAACGCCCAGCCGTTCGTCCAGGCGCGGTTCGACAACTGACTCACGACACTCTCGACGCACCACACCACCGCTATGTTCGACGAAATAATGGGCAAGTTCGAGGGGAGTCCGAGCCAACAGGCGGTCATCCGCCTCCTGCTCGAGCGCGGCTTTTCGGTCAACGACGACGGCCGGGTCGTCTCCGGCGGAATCGAGATCCCCAACACCGGGATCGCCCGCGAGATCGACGTCGACCGCCGGGTTGTCGACTCGACGACGACAGCCATCCTTGACGACGACGACCTCAGGCGGATCTTCCAGAACATCTCATCGATCCCAAGCCTCATGGCTCTCGCGCCGGTGCTTGATCTCTCGGTGTTGACAGTCGAACCCAACGACGCCGAACGCCCCGGAATCGTCGCGGAGGTAACCGGACTCCTCGCCGACCGCGGGATCTCGATCCGACAGACGGTGACCGAGGACCCCGAATTCACCGACGAGCCTCTTCTCTACGTTGTCACCGACGATCCCGTCCCGGGAGACCTGCTGAACGAACTCTCAGATCTCGGGTTCGTCCGGCGGATCAGTATTGCTTGATATCTTCCCCGCGCTAAAGGGCGAGGGTTCCCCGAAGTGGACATTCAGGTTGCGCGTTTCCCCGGTTCTCAAGTACGTTTTCGCGTGGAACCTCGAACGCTGCCGTCCGGTTGCGACCGAGGACGTGCGTTCCAGCGCGTGCAGCCCTGCCACCCACAGTAGAAGTCGTTGGAGGGTGTCACAGAACTATTCGCAAGGGTTCTTTTCACTCTGTTAAGTCTGAATCACCCATCAGAACGTGCTTGCGCACCTTTTACTGCGCTCGCCTTCGGCTCGCTGGTAAAAGCTGCGCCAAAAGCCCGCGAGCCTCCCGTTGGTCGGCTCTTGACCCGCTCGCTCCCTCCGGTCGCTCGCGGTGGGTAGTTCACCTGTAGTGAGCGATTCCTGTTTTGATGTGGGAAGCCTTCTATAACACCTTCGTCGTTGTGCTGGCTGTGGTCACAGACTCGTCAAAGCCACCGGTCTCCCATCCGTCGGTACAGAACTGCTTGGTCCCACGGTAGAGCCGAGAGGCGTGTTGCCACTCTCTGCACCGGGACAGGGGGGATTCCAGAACGTCGCGGTGACAGTCACGTGACCGTTACGGACGTAATAGATACGCTATGGACCTATCTGTTGGAATATCAGGCTACACTACCGTCGGTGGATTGTGTCATCGACCGTCGGATTCGTCCCCGCCCCGAAGCTCGGGCCGTTCTCCTCGCACTTCCGTAACTGTCGGCTCACGGGTGTCAGTCGTTCAAAATCAAGCGTCGAAGACGCCCGAACACACCGTCTAGTACGGTGTTCCGTACAACTCGCCGGAACGCCTATGTTGTTAGGCGCCCATTTAAATACGAAGCCGACACTAGTCTGAAATGTACCGAGCAGCGACCGCCGCTCCCCGTCGGTTCACTCGAAACGGGGACCTCCCACAACGATGGCAACCGACTCACACCGCCCCGATACCGCGCGCGTAGACGCCGTCGATAGCCCCGTCTCCTGCCCCGGACCGGGCGCCGATCGCCCAGAACCGGTCCGGGTCGCCAGAATCGAGTCCTACGACGACGATCCCGATGAGTGTACGATCTACCCGGCGGACGCGACCGCCGCCGACCTCACGACGACGTGGATCACCGCCCGCGAGGGATCGTTCACCCGACTCGACGACATGCGGTAACCCCCGGTTTGAGGCTCACCCGCCTCAAAACTCCGAGAGCGACGACTGCTCGGCGGCGGCCAGCACGTCGTCGGCGGTCGACCACGACGACCGGGCACACTCGGGCAGACTCCCGGTGTCGCCCACGTACCGTCGGAGGAACGCCCGTGTCTCGGGGTCGCTGGGGTAGCCGCTGCCGATCGGGCCGCGCTCGGGGTATTCGGAGTCGAGCGCGTTGATCCGGGCGTCGCGCTCGACCTTCGCGACGACTGAGGCGGCCGCCACCAGCGGGTAGGTGGCGTCGGCACCGTGTTCGGCGTGCACTGCGACCGCCGTGCCGGTCTCCGCGACGCCGTCCCCGACCCGACGCGCGAACCGTCCGGCGTCCACGTCGCCCGCGTCGGCGACGACCCGATCACCCTCCGTTGCGACCGCCGCGACCGCCTCGGCGTGCCCGGCGACCGTGAGCGAGTTCATGTCGGTCTCGGGAGCGTCGATCCGGGCGGTCGAGACGACCGCGACCCCGACAGCGACAGCGACATCCTCGCGGTCGCGGAGCGCCGCCGCGATCGACTCCCGTGTCGCCGCCGAGAGCCGCTTCGAGTCGTCAACGTCGTCGGGGATCGACTCCGGACGCGCCCGGACGGCGGCGGCCACCATCGGCCCGAGCACCGGCCCCTTCCCCGCCTCGTCGGTACCGATCCGCGGGTCGTCGTCGCCCGGGTCGAATCCGCCGCCGTCCACCGCGTTACCGCCTTTCGGCCCGGTCATTCCGCGGACGCGTCGCTGTCGCCCTCGCCCCCGCTACCGTCTACCGGATCAGAGGCCACACCGGGTGGGTCGGGCGCCGCCTCGCGGAAGTACGCGGGGTCCTCAAACGGCTCGTCCTCGCCGTAGACCCCGATCACGTCGAGTGCGGTGACTTCGGCGGCGACGCCCAGGGTCCCGGCCAGGTTCGGGTCGGTCCGCCCCTCGTCGCCGGAGACGAGTTCCTTGACGTAGAGCCCGCCGGCGCCGTGGATCTCGACGGTCGCGTGGGTTGGGTCATCGCGCTCGCCGGTGGCGTCGTAGACCTCCCGGGTTCGGGTGATGCTCGCGCGGCGGTGATCGACGCGGTGTGGCGTGTACTGCTCGACCGTCGCGCCGTCGAGGGCGTCGAGCGCGGCCGCCAGCTCGTCGTCGTCGACCGGGCCGTCGAACGCGACCTCGGCACGGTACCGCTTCGAGGCGTCGAGCCCCTTCACCCGCTCGACCGCATCGTAGGTCGCGAGCCCGAGCCGGTCGACTTCGACCCGGCCCTCAGCGAAGGCGTTGATGTCGCCTTCCAAGCGGTCGGTGTCGATGTTGCGACGGCGCGGTTCCAGCACCTCGATCACGAACGGCCGGCCGGTGCCGACCATCCGCGCGTCAACGTCTTCTCTACCTGCACCGTGGAACGTCGCGTCGGTGCCGTCCATCACGTCGCGGACAACCGGCGCGGTCAGCTCTTCGACGCTGTGTTCGTAGAGGTAGCCGGTCCCGCCGCAGTTCCCACACGGCTGGCTGCCGACGTATCCCGACCGATCGCAGGCGTTGCACGGCCACTCGGTCTGCGGGATGTCGCGTTCGAGTTTCCGGTACCGGCCGTAGACGAACGCCGAGTGGACGTCGACCTCGACTGTGTCGGCGTCGACATCAAGCGTGAACTGCACGTCCGGCCGGCCGAAATCGACCGTCGTGTCGGTCAGCGGCCCGATTCGCTTTCCGACCTCGCGGTTGAACTCGGATTTGAACACCTCCCCGGCGTCGGGATCCAGCCCAGCGGCCGCCCGAAGCAGGCGTTCGTTCTCCTCGATCAACGGCGGGGTGCGGGTCCCGACCTGGTAGGTGTCGAACTCGACGTCCTCGACTGCCGCGGCGCACCGGTCGGCCCACGCGTCGAACTCGTCGCAGAGGCCCTCACACACCCAGCAGTCCGCGGTGTCAGTCGGCTCGTACGGTTCGTCGTCGTCGAGTGCGGCCGCGATCCGGAGGCTCCGGCCCCGGTCGGCGTTGGTCAACCCGTGGCTCCGGTCGGCGACGGCCCGCCCGAGGCAGGCGTCGCAGACCGGTCCCTCCGCGGCGAGGTCGCGGGCGTCAGCGAGAACGTTCATACGGATACGAACGCCGGCGGTCGCTTCTGTCTTGCCCTTCGAGTGGGCGCGAGCCGCGGTGGGCTCGTCCCCCGCCCCGGGCTACCCGAGCGGCAGTCGTGCGGCGTCCTCGCGGTACCGCGAGTCGTGGATCCGGAGCTCCGTTGCGGTCCACTCGGTGTGGTCGACCGCCCGCCGCGCCACCAGCTCGGCCGCATCGGCGGTGTCGCCGCCGCGAGCGAGGGTGACGTGTGGCACGTAATCGTCGCCCTCCATCCCCGCGACAGTCCCGAACGCGTCACACAGCCGGCGGTGGAGCGCGCGGAGGTCGGGGCTCTCGACGGTGAGGTAGACAACCGGTCCCGGGCCGTGGGGCGGCGTCTCGAAGTAGTCGAGCCCGGTCACCCGGAGGTCGATCCCGCCGTCGGCGTGGGTTGCGATTCGGAGAGTCGGTCGGAGCCGCTCGCGGAGCCGCGGGAGCGAGTCGGCGTCGTCGTCGAGGCCGGTGTCGAACCGCTTTGCGAGCAGCGAATGTCGCTCCCGGATCCGGGCGAAGCGAGCGAGTTCCGGGTGGAGGTCACTCGCGAGGCGCCGGACCCGCCCCGGTACGGGCACGTTCAGGCTGAACACGGGTGGTAGTTGGCGGGGCGTGACAAGAACGCGTCGGGATCGGTGTCCTCGTCCACAGGCGTTTGCCGATGGCCGACTAACGGCCGGGTATGCGCGACGCCACACCCACCAGACGCCGGGCCCTCGCTGCGGTTGCCGGCCTCGCCGGCGTGACTGCGGGCTGTGCCGGCGGGGCCGACGACGGGTCGGAAACGGGGAGCGAGGATCCGACACCCACCGAGTCCGCCGACACCGAGTCCGCCGCGACCGACACGCCGCGGCCATCGACGGACGGTCCGGAGTTGGACCTCCGTGAGGCCAACGTCGTCGGGGTGGCGATCGAACGCGACGGCGACACCCACGACCTCGCTGTGACGCTCTACCACGACGACGACGGCGAAGAGGGGTACGCGGACTGGTGGCAGGTCGAGCGCCTCGGCGGGGAGCGGCTGGGGCGTCGTGACCTCCGCCACGCCCACTCGACCGACCCGTTCACCCGGTCGGAGACCATAGAGATTCCCGACAGCGTCGGCTGCGTGGTGGTCCGCGGGCACGATCAGACCCACGGGTACGGCGGCCGGGTCGCGGTCGTCGATCTCAACTCGGGCGCGACCCGATCGATCGACCAGGGCCCCGAGTCACAGTCCGTGGACGCCGGCGCGTGTCCGAGCCGATGAAAGGTGGAGTCACAGCCGGTCGGTGAGCCACAGCACGAGCAGCGCCACGACGGCCAGCCCCAAGAGCGGACGGAGGGGTCCGAGCAGTTCCCTGGGGATCCCGAGAACGGTTCCGAAAACCTCCAACACGAGCCAGGTCACGACCAACATCAACACGATCCGCAACGGGGTGCCGACGCCGAGGCTCCCCTGGTCGCGTTCCGTGTTCGGACGGCGCACAGCGGGTCGACGCGAGTCGGCGGCAACCGCCTTCGGGTGGGGGTCGCTCGCGGCGCGATGGGGCGGCCGGGACACCCTTAATGTGGTACGTTCCCAACACCCGGTATGTCGAGCATCTTTCGGGAACTCGGCCGCCGCTCCGCCGGCAGTGTGCCGGGCCGGCTCCTCCCCGCGGCGGCTGCGGTCGTTGCCCTGATCCTCGTGGTTGCGACCTTCGGGACCGACCCGACGACCGTCGCCGGGATGGTCGCGCTCGCGCTGGCGGTTACGACGGTCTACAGCGCGGTCGAGGTCGTCAACGCCTACGAGAAGCGGGCGCTCACCGTGTTTGGGGAGTACCGAACGCTCCTAGAACCCGGGATCAGCTTCGTGCCGCCGTTCGTCTCGAAGACCTACACCTTCGATATGCGGACCCAGACGATCGATGTGCCGAAACAGGAGGCGATCACCCGCGACAACTCGCCGGTGACCGCCGACGCGGTCGTCTACATCCGGGTTATGGACGCCAAACGCGCGTTCCTCGAGGTCGACAACTACAAGAAGGCGGTCTCGGACCTCGCACAGACCACGCTCCGGGCCGTCCTGGGTGACATGGACCTCGACGATACCCTCTCGGAACGGGAGGTCATCAACCGCCGGATCAACGAGGAACTCGACGCACCTACCGACGAGTGGGGGATCCGCGTCGAAAGCGTGGAGGTGCGATCGGTCAAACCAAGCCGGGACGTCGAGGACGCTATGGAACAGCAGTCCTCCGCGGAGCGCCGCCGCCGAGCCATGATCCTCGAAGCCCAGGGACAGCGCCGCTCGGCCATCGAGACCGCCCAGGGCGAACAGCAGTCGAACGTGATCAGCGCCCAGGGAGAGAAACAGGCGTCAGTGCTCCGTGCCCAGGGCGACGCTGTCGCGACGGTGCTCCGCGCCCGCGCCTCGGAGTCGATGGGCGAACGCGCGATCGTCGACCGCGGGCTGGAGTCGCTCGAGCGGATCGGGACGTCGCCGTCGTCGACCTTCGTGCTCCCACAGGAACTCACCAGCCTGCTGGGGCGGTACGGCCGGGGACTCACCGGTTCCGACGTCCAGGAGTCCGCCGGACTCGAGAGCCTGGAGTTCGACGCGGAGACCCGGAAACTCCTCGGGCTCGACGACATCGACGAGATCATCGCGGCGGTTGAGGACGCCGAGGCCGGCGACGCCGTCGGTGACCTCGACGGTCGAGAAGGCGAGGCCGCGGCCGACGTGGACCTGAACCTCGAAGAATCCTACGAGTCGACGCGGTAGCGGCGGCCGAACGCGGGAGCGCGCCACGACACAGGTGACCCGTAGCGCGTGGAGTCCCCGTGGACGCCGTCGTGCGGATCGTTGTGGTCAATTATCGGTCACTGCCGGAAGCGAGCCGGCGACGATCGGTAATTCGTCACGACGATCCTGATCAGTCCTCGCGACCGGCGTCGTCCGCCGGCAGGTCGTCGGGGCCGCCGCCGACCGGCACCCCACCCAGCGGATCCTCGCCGGGATCGACACCGTCGTCGCCGCGGGCACCGTCGTCGTCCTCGCGGATCCCGAACTCCCCTCGGAGTTCGCGGATCCGGTCGCGGATGTCGGCCGCGAGCTCGAACTCGAGGTTGTCGGCGGCCTCCTCCATGCGTTCTTCCAGGTACGCGATCTGCTCGCGGGCCTCCTCGTCGTCGGTCGGTTCGTCGGTCGTCGAGCGCTCGCTCCGGTCGCCGCTGCCCGGAAGCGTGGTCTCGCCGACCGCCTTCTCGATGGTCTTGGGCTCGAAGCCGTGCGCCTCGTTGTACTCCCGCTGGATCCGGCGGCGGCGCTGCGTCTCCGATATCGCGGACTCGATCGAGTCCGTGGTGTCGTCGGCGTAGAGCACGACCTCCCCCGCGACGTTTCTGGCGGCGCGCCCCATCGTCTGGACCAGCGTGGTCTCCGAGCGGAGAAAGCCCTCTTGATCGGCGTCGAGAATGGCGACGAGCGAAACCTCAGGGATGTCGAGGCCCTCGCGGAGGAGGTTGATGCCGACGAGGACGTCGATGTTCCCCAGGCGGAGGTCTCGGATGAGTTCGTGTCGCTCCAAGGTGTCGGTCTCGTCGTGCATGTACGCCACGTCGACACCCGACTCCTCGAGGAACTCCGTGAGGTCCTCCGCCATCCGCTTCGTGAGCGTCGTCACGAGGACGCGCTCCTCGCGCTCGATCCGGGCGTCGATCCGGTCGAGCAGGTCGTCAACCTGTCCGGTGGCGTCGGCGACTTCGATCTCGGGGTCCACGAGGTGAGTCGGGCGGACGATCTGCTCGACGACCTGCCCGGAGTGCTCCCGCTCGTAGTCGCCGGGGGTCGCCGACACGTAGAGCGTCCGGTCGGTCTTCTCTTGGAACTCCTCGAAGGTCAGCGGGCGGTTGTCGTAGGCGGTCGGTAGCCGAAACCCGTTGTCCACGAGCGAATCCTTCCGGGATTTGTCGCCCGCGAACTGCCCGCGGATCTGCGGGAGGGTCTGGTGGGACTCATCGACGACGGTCAGGAAGTTGTCGGGGAAATAATCCAAGAGCGTGTACGGCGCCTCTCCGGACTCGCGGTCGGACATGTGCACGGAGTAGTTCTCGATCCCGGAGCAGTAGCCTGTCTCACGGAGCATTTCGATGTCAAAGGTGGTTCGTTCCTCGATGCGCTGAGCAGCCACGAGGTCGCCCTGTCGCTCGAAGTACGCCACGCGATCCTGCATCAGCCCCTCGATCTCTCCGACCGCGGTTTCGAGTTTCTCGTCCGGAATCGAATAGTGTTCTGCGGGGTGGACAAGCGCCGCGGGTTCCTCGGAGACGACCTCGCCGGTGAGGGGGTCGAGTTTGGTAAGCCGGTCGACCTCGTCGCCCCAGAACTCAACGCGGACCGCGTACCGGCCGTACATCGGGTACACCTCGACAGTGTCGCCGCGGACCCGGAAGGTGCCCTGCTGGAAGTCGACGTCGTTGCGCTCGTAGTTCAGGTCCACGAGCCGGGAGAGCAGGTCGTCGCGGTCGAGCCGGTCGCCGAGTTCGACGCGGAGCGCCATTTCGGTGTAGTTCGCTGGGTCGCCCAGCCCGTAGATCGCCGACACCGACGCCACCACGATCACGTCGTCGCGGGTGAGCAACGAGCGCGTCGCGGAGTGCCGCAGCCGGTCGATCTCCTCATTGATCGACATGTCCTTGTCGATGTAGGTGTCGGTCTGCTCGACGTACGCCTCCGGCTGGTAGTAGTCGTAGTAGGAGACGAAATATTCTACTGCATTATCGGGGAAGAGACTCCGGAACTCCTCGTAGAGCTGCGCGGCGAGGGTCTTGTTGTGGGCGATCACCAGCGTGGGTTGTTGGAGCTCCTCGACGGTCCAGGAGACGGTGTTTGTCTTCCCCGAACCGGTGACCCCGAGCAGGGTTTGGTTGTCCATCCCCGACTCGAACCCCGCCGCGAGCTGTTCGATCGCGTCGGGCTGGTCACCCGCGGGATCGAACGGGGCGTCGACGCGGAACGCCCGGTCGGCCGCCGGGCGGTCGGGCGACAGCGGGCCGGTTCCGGAGGTGTCACTCATTGGCGGTCGGTTGGGCGCACACGCACTTGAGGCGGTCGGTCGCGCGCAGTAGGCCGTGAGACTGGCGACGCGCCCATCCGTCGCGTCGGTGCAACGGTTTTCTACCGGGAGGGCGTACACCGGGGTATGTCACAGGACCTACTCGAAGACGCCAGCAACCGGCTACGCGTCGCCGCGGTGGAAGCCGAGGGCAACGCCCGACAGCGGCTGTACGATCAGTCCGACGCGCTCGCGACGCTCGCCGCGCAGGAACGCGGCGCCGACCACGGCCGGCTCGCCCGGCACATGCACACCCTCGCGGAACTCGCCGAGGAGACCGACGGCCCGGCGCAGGAGGCGGTCCGCGACGCTCGCTCGAAGCTCGCGACGTTCCGGGAGGGAGTCGACGGCGTCTGACGCTCGTCAGACAACTGTCGTCCGAATTCGGGATTTTCACGCGCCCTACCCCTTGATTTCGGGTGGAGATTGGAACCGATTCAAACGTTCGAGTCGGCAGCGAAGTCCGCTGCCGGCGACGGTCAACAGACGTTTTTGGGTTTGATACCCATCGACTCCAGCGTTTCGACGTAGTCGTCGTACGCGACCGCGACCACGGTCGTGGCGGCGTCGCGAGCGGCGGCCCACGCGTCGTCGGTTCCGCAGGTCGAATCGAGCGCCTCGACAACGCGGTCGCGTTCGGTGTCGAGTTTCGAGCGGAGGTCGCGGAAGTCGGTGGCCGCCATGGGGTCGGCGTCGCCGACGAAGAAGCCAATCATCTGGCTGGCGTACTCGGAGAGGACCAGGTAGCGGCCCAGGAGGCCGCCGAGGCGGGCGGCCGGTGCGTCGAATCCCGCCAGCGCGCCGTAGAGCAGCGGCTGGTCGTCCTGTGCCGGATCGTCGGCGACCGCGGCGGCGTGGTCGCGCGCGGCGGCCGCGAGGTCGGCGTAGAGCGCCTTCGTGGTGTCGCCCGCGTCCTCGGCCCACGCCTCGAGGACTCCCGCGAGCGCCAGCGCGTCGGTCGCGGCGGCACCCCGAACGTGTTCGCCGTCCATCTCTCCGCCCGTGAGCGCGTACATTGCCTTCGAGGAGCCGAGCCGGGAGAACTCGGTCTCGTTGTCGTCGCGCAGCTCGCTCGCAAGGTCGTCACCGTTCATATGCCCCTGTTGACTGCCGGATCGCTTGTAGGCATCGACGCGCGGCGTCGGCAGCGGAGTCGCGTGCAGCGTCCCGGCTGTGAGCGAACAGTCGGCACCTCCTCTCGCCTGCGCCGGTGTGCCGAACCACCGTCGCGTTTGCAACTGATACTGTCTAGGGTGTCATAGAACTCTTATCACGGTGTTTATTTCACGGTTAAATGACTGAATCAGCCGTGAGATCCTGCGTGCGTACTGAGTAACACCAAGGGGAGAGAGGACAAGGGATAGAATAGGATAGTCTGTTCCGACTACCCACCCAAGCATTAACAGTAATGTTTGTGAACTATTAGGAATCAACAAGAATTATCTGTCCCTGTCTTTGTGAACAATCGATAATGAAATGTGGGCGGTGTCAGAAAGACAAAGCAGTCCGCAAATACGAAGTCGATGGGTTCACGGGCTATCTCTGTGAAGAATGTGCCGAAGCCTGGGACAAAATCGCTACTGGATGACTTTTTCCAAGTGAAATGTAGGGGGTTGAGAACGTGTGACACTTTGGATTGCCTATCCCCTTCATCTGGAGTTCTCACTGGCTAGTCTTAATTCTGTATACGGGCTGGAATACTGATTGAGAGGTGACTCCTCTGGATTGACAACCAGTAGGTAACTGGTTCTTCGTGTGTATTACCGTTGAGCACAGTTTCGGAATATGAATCCCGGAGACTGATTAACAAGGGACGGGCGCAAACGGACAGTTGGGTATTAATGATATCCGACCAAACACAATGAACAACAGATATCACGATACCCCAACAACCGATGGAAAACAGATCCCAGAGAGTTCGATTCGTCGTGCCCCCCTCCTCTGTAGCTCCCTACCTTCGCCTTCCCCCTTCCATTATGAAACCATCTTATCAGGAAAGATTGATACGACAACCGTAGCAACAACTGAATACGAACGGTTGAGGGGCACGGCTTCGGATCGTGAAACCGACCCTTAATTGTACATACGCAGAAATCAACAAAAGTGGTATAGACTGTGAGCAAAGAATGGGAGCCAGAGAACGTGTTCGACGTCCTCGGGAGTGAGGTTGCTCGGCAAATTCTCGCGTTAGCCAGCCTCCGACCCCTGTCAGCTACCGAACTCGCCAAACACTGTGATGTCTCGGAGCCAACGATCTATCGACGGATTCACGCGCTCCAAGAATACGATATGCTGGACGAGCAGAGAGACATCGACGATGACGGCCACCACTCCAAGCAGTTCAAAACGAATCTCAAGGAGGCACGGTTCCAGGTTGATGACGGGCAGTTCGATATCGATATCCAGCTCAAAAAGGACTATAGTGACAAATTCACGGACTTCTGGAACGATCTGGAGAAGGGAGCAGAAGACATCTCGAAGGATGCAAACTCCAACTCGCCTCACCGTGATGGTTCATCCTCTGATCTCAGTAGTGGGTAACTATGACTGAGCCGCCGGAGTTCTGGAGTTTCCTGATATCCAATTCTCTCTTGTTCATCGCCGGGGGAGCCTTGACACTGCTCAGCTATCGAGCTTACCTTCGCGTCCGGGAACACAGCCTCCGTCTCGCCTCAGGAGGCTTCGCGCTCATCACGTTCGGTGGACTGCTCGACATCATATATCAGCTCGGTATTCGTGGAGATTACCATCTTGGCGGACGTGAATCACTCGCGCTTCAAACGATTGATAGCCTGCTTATTACCGCGGGACTCGTCGTGATTTTTTATGCACTCTCTCGATACTGACTGGATACTCCGAAAACGAGTCGAAGGCCACGTTTCGGACTTGGTTGATCGTAATTCGTGGGAGTAGTCAATCGCCGTAAGTGAACGGAAATTCGATGACCGGTTATCTTCATTTAGGGCCTCCTGGTGCGAGGCTTCTCTGAACCCGCAACTGATAATGGAGATGAGGAAATTCTCAGTGGGTTCTCCGAGGTTCTATTTTCCGAGTCAAGTTCAACAAATAATCTCTTGAGATACTCGGTGCTGTTGATTCCCTTTCGATGACTCCCCGCAGTTTCGCCATTTGTAACTCTCCATCTCCTTCCTTATTGGCGGAATATGATGTCGCACGTGGATCATGAAAGGACGAAAACTGGTTGCCAGTCTTGTTATCATAATGCTCTTCGTGGGCGCAACACCGATGGCCGCGCTTGCACAAGGAGCTTCAGATTCACAGCCGGTACTACTGGATCAAGATACGAACCATATTGCGGATATCACTGTTGATGGACAACAGTACAGCGTCTACCAGCACGAGAACGTCTTCCCCTGGGCCAGTGGCATCGACATATATACGAATAGTGAGCGGGTCACCTCAGAATCGACTGCTGAATCGGTAATTACAGCACTCGCCCAACGACGTGCCGTTCAAGGCCTCGGAGCGGAGGACATCAGTCAACTCCGCACGACATCACAGAACGCCAGCGCGGCAGCAACCAACGTATCCTCAACAGCTACAGCCATCAACGAAACCCTCGTGTACATAGAGCGAATGAAAACGGTCAGCGAAAACGGGACGACCGTCTATAACGCGTCAGTTGAGGCAGCACCCCAGATCTCCGAATTTAATGAAACCGCACGCGAACTATACCCAGAACTTCGCTCCTTCGACAACGATTCGGCTGCGTACCGATCGAATGCGACGGCCCTCATCAATCTACTCGAACAGCGGGAGAACGGAACTAATGTCGATCCCCAGCAGCTCTACACCCAGTACGCAGCGACACTCGACGCGAAAAGCGATCTCTCGGATTATCTGGAATATAGCAGTATTGATGAACCGCTCTCCGTGATGGCTGGAACGAATGAGGCACTCGCAAGGAACGTGTCGTCAGTTCCCGAACGTGGAAATGAAACGGCGCAACACTTCAGGAGAGTCCATAATGAGTCGGCTGTCGCTGCAAACCAAACCGCAGCACTCGGCATCGACAACTTCGAATTCGATGAAGCCCAAGACCGGTCCGAATCACTCGAAGAGGACTGGATGGAAGAGTGGAACTCCCGGCAGAATCCCGCATCAACAGTCTATCAGTCGATAGCAGCTATCGTGGTTATTCTTGCTGTAGTGGGTGGATACGTCGCTTGGCGTCGCCGCTGATTCCGTTCCAATCTTTCGATCGAAAACTGGATGAATCAGGGCGGAAAATATAGCTCACCCCGATTGAGTAAGTTCGGACAACTCAGATCCACTACCGAAACCCCTCCAAAACTCCTCAATGTATACTTCCCAAAAGTCTACACAGATCTGTTCGAGACACTGCGACTGGGGAGTATTGACAAGATCTCGTAGGATGATCTCTGTGTGGAACTGATCGATCTGTGATCACCCTGTATTGGGCATCCTCACTCACCGACTACCATTTGTAGAGCTGACCCTCGTCAGGCGGGAATTCAGTCAGGTCAATATTGCTTGGGTATGGATCAGAAACGATCTCACGGTGATCCCGAATTATCCTCGTCTTCTCCTCCTCAAAGTTTTCTACGCCGAAGGTTCCGATGTATGCTCCTTCGGGGTACTGTTCTATATCGTGATTAGAAAGAACCCGTCGTATACGTTCCCCTGCGTCGGCTGGGAGTCGATCAACGTGTCGTCTTAATCCATAAGCAACTAGGTCATCACCATCAGAACTACCCGCACGGATATGAACACGGGTTCGTGGATCCTTCGTGTCTATGCCAATAATTTCCATACGCTTGTCTACAGAATCCCGACCAATATTCATTTCGCTGATGGGAAGGCGGGATCGACGGACTGATCAAAGGAGCATATCACCTGAAGATCGAAAATATAGATATAAGATCTGTACTTACCGATTGAGACGGGTGTGCTAACTGTTCTATGACACCCTGGATACTGTCGGCTATAAGTACGTGAAGATTTTCGACATCCCGGGGTGTCGAAATACGTCACGCGACTATAGCCGACAGTATGAGTCCTCATCTGATTGCACGCTTCCGTGCGATCGATACGGGATTTGCAAACGCGACGATACCGCCGCCCGGCGCGGGGCGACTCGAAAACCACACGCCGGGTGGCCGCTTGGTCGGTCACAAACGCACATACGCCGGCTGAGCGCCCCCGCCCAAACTCATATCATGCAGGACCGACATATCGGGAGCGTGAATCCCTCCACCGCCCTCCGAACGGGTGCACGGCTGCTCTGGGAGCGGTCGGCGTCGGTCCTCCCTGTGTACCTCCTCGCCAGCGGCCTCTACGGGGCCGCTCGCGCACCACTCGTCGTCGCCGGTGTCGCCGCGGTCTGGCTCCTCGCCGCGGGTGGCCGGCTCGACCCGTTCATCGATCGGCTCCGCGCCGCCGAGGGGGGGTCGGCCGGCTCCGCTGCGACCGGCACCGGGAACGGTACCCTCCCACCGGAACTGGCCGACGCTGTCGCGGGGGTGCTGACGCCCGGCGTCGTGCTCGTCGTCGCCGGCGGCGTGCTCGCGTCCGCCGCCCTCGCCGTGATCGCGTCCGCCGTCGGCAACGCCGCGGCCGTCGGCGGGTTGTTCGGCCTCCTCCGTGGCGACGACGGGGTCCGCGCGGCCGTCGCCGGCGTGCGGCGGCACTGGCGACCGTTTGTCGGTGTCAGACTCCTCGTGGTCGCCGCGGTCGCGGCGGCACTCACACCCCTGGTCGGGCTCGTTGCTGCCGTGATCGGCGTGACGGCCGGGGCCGGCGGCCTGGCCGGAACCAGAGCACTCGGCGTCGTGGCCGCTGTCCTTGGCGGGCTCGTCACACTGCTCGCCGTGCCCGTTGTTCTCGTCCTCGTCGCGTTCGCCGATCAAGCGGTCGTCGTCGACGATGTCGGGGCGGTCGCGGGCGTGACACGGAGCGCCCGGCTCCCACTGCGCCGCCCCATCGCTGTGCTGGGATACGTCGCCGTCGCGACCGGCGCGGTCCTCGTCTCGGTCGTCGTCGGGGGCCTCGCAGCGACTGCTGGCGCGCCCCGTACTGCCGCACTGGTCAGCGCGGTCCTGGTACCGCCGGTGGTCGACGGGTTCAAGACCGCACTCTACGCCGAAACCCCGTTACCCCCGGCACCGGATGGGGGGCCGCAGCCGGTCGGGCGACGCATCCGGGCGGCGTTCGGCGGCGGGCTCCGTTCCGTCGCCGGGTTCGTCGGTAACCACCCGCTCGCGAACCTCGCCGCGTTCGGGTGTTTCGCGGCCGGTGGTGCGGCCGGATGGCTCGCGACCGCCACGATCGGAGCCGATTTGCCGGTCGGCGGCGACGTGGGGGGCGTCTTCGGCGCGGTCCCGGTAGGTACGTTCGTGAACCTCGCGACGAACAACTGGCTGGTCGCGGTCGACCTGGCGTACAGCGGTGTCGCAGCGGGCGTGCCGGCGGTCGTGACGCTCGTGTTCAACGGGCTGCTCGTGGGCGCCGTCGGCGGCGTCTTCGATCCCGTGGCGTTCCTCGCACTGGTCGCGCCCCACGGCGTGATCGAGATCCCGGCGCTCGTGGTCGGCGGTGCGGCCGGGCTTTCGCTCGGCGGTGTCGGGGTCGGCGCCATCCGCGGCCGGTACGACGACCGCGACGTGGCCGGGGCGATCAAGCGGACCTACCGGGTCCTCTTGGGGCTCGTCGTGCTCTTCGTCGTCGCGGCATTCATCGAAGCGTTTCTGACACCCGCGGTCGCCGGCGCCGTACTCGGCGGGTAGCCGGGAGTTAGCCCACCGGGGACGACCCGCCGGATCCGGGGACAGACGCGTCGGCTCGACGCACGACCCGTCGAACAGCCGGACGGACCGGAGCCAACGGGCGAGGAAGTCCTCGCAGTGCTCGAACTCGTCGTGTTCGACGTATTAAACCACCTGAGTATGTGAACACGTGGGGCCGACCGACTGACAAGTGGTGCCGCCAGCAATAGGGTTATGATCGGAGTTCAGCAAGCGATTGTGTGTTCGATTCCGAATCGCCCGACACCGGTGATTCCACCGGAGGGTCGGCGTTGCAGGTCGCGACCATCGCGGCCGGGTGGCTGTTGCTCCTGTTTGTCGGGGCGTACCTGATCACGCCGGCTAGTATTCTCACGCTGGTGATGGCCGATCTCGGAGTCACCGAAGCCACAGCTGCCGCGCTCGTCTCGATGCCGCAGGTGGCGGCGACGGTGATCGGGATCCCCGTCGGGATCTACCTCGACCGTGTCGAAGCCCGGACGGTTGTCCCGATCGCGGCGGCCATCCTCTTCGCCGGCAGCGTCGGCGATTGGTTCGCCGCGAGCGAGGCAGTGGTCCCGTTGCTGATCGGGTCGCGGCTGTTCGCGGGCGTCGGGATGTTCATACTGTGGGTGGTCAGTATCAACGTCGCGTCAAGCACCTTCTCCCCCGACAGGCGGGCAACAGCAACCTCGGTGATCATCTCGGGATACCCCGCGGGGTACGCGCTCGGGCAGGTTGCGACACCGCGCCTCGCGGAGGTCGTCGGGTGGCCGGGGGTGTTCCCGGTCTTCGGCGGCGCGGTGCTGCTGGTGTCGCTCGGGCTCTACGCCGCGGTCGGGCGGGTGTCGCGGTACCGGACGCCGACGGAGCCGATGTCGGCGGTCGGGTTCAAGAAGGTGCTGCGAAACCGAAACGTGTGGCTGGTCGTCGCGGTCACGTTCCTCGGCTACTCGCTGTATATGGTGTTCAACTCGTGGATGCCGACGTACCTCACCCGTCAGTTCGGCGTCTCGATCGCCGAAAGCGGCACGTTTGTTGCGCTGTTTCCTGCGGTGGGGATCCTGGCCCGACCGGCGGGCGGATGGCTCTCCGATACGGTCCTGGCCCGGCGGCGACGCCCGGTCTTCGCCGCGTCATTCGCCGGGGCTATGACGCTTGCGGTCGCCATGTTCTACAGCACGACGGTCGCGGTGCTCGTTTCGTTGCTCGTTCTGGCGGGCGTGTTCATCCAACTCCAGATCGGGCTCATGTACCAGTCGGTCCAAGAGTTCGTCGACCCGAGTGCTGCGGGGACGGTCGTCTCGATCGCGAGCGTCGCCGGGTGGCTGGGGTCGTTCGTCGCACCGGTTGTCGCCGGGGAGCTAGTTGCCACCGCCGGAACGTACGGCATCCTGTTCGCGTTCGCCGTTGGCCTCGGGGCAGCAGGAGGGCTCACTGTCTGGCGGATGGCGGAATCCGGTGCGGACTCGACACCGGCCTGAGTTCGGCTCGCGGTGTTCGAGGCCGACTCCTTCGCGTCGCTCGTCCACCGCACCGCATCTCCGCGGCTCCCCACGGTCGCCGCTCCGGCTCAAGGCCGACTCTTTTGCTCAGTCGTCGGCCTCGCTCCGCTCAGTCGTCGGCCTCGCCCGTCTCTACCGGCGCACCGACCAGATTACCCCACTCGGTCCAAGAGCCGTCGTAGTTGATCGTCGAGTCGTACCCCAGGAGTTCGTGGAGCGCGAACCACGCGACAGAGGAGCGCTCGCCGATCCGGCAGTACGCGACGACCGTGGTGTCACCGTCGATGCCGTGCTCTGCGTAGAGCTCCTCGAGCTCGTCGCGGGTCTTGAACGTGCCGTCGTCGTTGGTGACTGCGGCCCACGAGATGTTCTGCGCGCCGGGGATGTGGCCGCCGCGCTGGGCGGTCTCCTGTAGTCCCGGCGGGGCGAGGATCTCACCGGAGAACTCCTCGGGCGAGCGGACGTCCACCAGCGGGAGGTCGCGGCCGATGGCCTTCTCGACGTCGTCGCGGTACGCCCGGATGTCCTCGTGGGGGCCTTTGGCGGCGTAAGTCTGTGCGGAGAACTCGGGGACCTCGTCGGTGGTCGGGTAGTCGTTCTCGAGCCAGTATTCGCGGCCGCCGTCGAGCAGGTGCACGTCGTTGTGGCCGTAGTATTTGAACTGCCAGTAGGTGTAGGCGGCGAACCAATTGGAGTTGTCGCCGTAGAGCACCACCGTGGAGTCTTCGGTGATGCCGTGGCTGCCGAGGAGGTCCTCGAAGTCGTCCTCTGTCAGGATATCTCGGGTGGTCTGGTCTTGGAGCTGTGTCTCCCAGTTGAACCCGATCGCGCCGGGAGCGTGGCTCTCGTCATACGCTTCGGTGTCGGTATCGACCTCCACCAGTCGGTGGGCGGGGTCGTCGCTCTCGAACTCGTCAAGCCGGTCCTCGACCCAGTCCGCGGAAACCAGGACGTCTTTCGCGTAGCCGTTGTCTGTCATTACACCTTCCCATATGACCCCGTGCCGTATAATCCCTCCAGCAACGGCGCGTCCTGCCATCCCTCACGGGACCCGGACGATATTTCTGGTTTTTGACGATGCGTCGTGAACCGACCCCGGCGTGGGGGCACGCCGGCCACCGATCGGTCGCCCGGCGCGGATTCTACCAGCAATTTTTACTTGTTTCTTCGACAGCGTCCGGATCGCCCAGGTTCAAGAGTCGCGGCTGACTACCTACGGACATGTACGATAACGTCGTCGTCTCGGCGGAGTGGGTCGCGGGGCGACTCGATTCGGCGCGGATCGTCGACGTCCGCGACGCGTGGGAGTTCGACGGTATCGGCCACGTTCCGGGGGCGGTCAACGTCCCCTTCGCGGAGTTTCGCAGCGAATCCGGCGACGAGGGTATGCTCCCCGGTGCCGACACGTGGGAGTCGCTGCTGTCGGCCGCAGGGATCGGTCCCGATGACGACATCGTCGCCTACGACGACACCCACGGGGTTTTCGCGGCGCGGTTTCTGGTGACCGCGGAGCTGTACGGCCACCCGCCCGATCGCCTACACCTGCTTGACGGCGACTTCAGCGCGTGGAACCGCGAACACGGGAGCACCACCGAGTCGTCGGCGCCGGCGGCGGCGTCGTACACGGTTGATGTACCCGACCACTCCCCGCTTGTCGACTACGACACCACCCGGGCCGCACTCGACGATCCCGGGGCGGTCATCGTCGACACCCGGGAGGCGTGGGAGTTCGAGGAGGGCCACCTGCCGGGTGCGGTCAACCTCGACTGGCGCGACCTCGTCGACGACGACACCCGCGGGCTGAAACCTCCCGAGGAACTCTCGGCGGTCCTCGAGGGGGTCGGAGTCACCCCCGACACCGGAGTGTTGCTCTACTGCAACACCGCGCGCCGGATCAGCCACACCTACGTTGTGCTCCGGTCGCTGGGCTACAACGACGTGGGGTTCTACGAGGGGAGCCTCACGGAGTGGGTCGAGCGCGGCGGTCCACTCGATGGGTCGGTGCCCGACGACGTGCTGGAGTAGCCGCCGTTCCGTCGGGGCTGCAGGGCGGTCGCACGCCCGTCGGTTTTATCCGCCCGCTTGCGGAGACACGAGTATGCCGATGCGCAAGCTCCGAAACTGCGACTTCTGCGGCGGCGACGCGGCGGGCGTCTACGAAGTGCTCCCGCCGGAACTCGCGCCGACGGAGGCCGAACAACGACGGCTCGTCCTCTGCTCGGACTGCGCGGGGACGCTCGAGACCGTCGTGGACCCGCTGCTCGAACGACTCGGTGTCGAAACGGGTGAGGACGCGTCGACGGCCGACGGTGGCGCGCCCGCATCGGAAGCCCCGGCCGACGCGCCCGCGTCCGAGACCGCTTCGGGGACCGGGACCGAGTCGCCGTCCGAAGCTGCCACAGCCGACCCCGACGCGCCCGGCCCCGACGACGCGGCGACCGCGAGCGACCCCGTCAACGCGGGTGGTTCCGACGACGGCATCGGCTTCGCTCCCGACAGTCCGGCGGATCCGTCCACGGGCGGGTCGAAAGACGACAACGCGGCCACGGACGGCGCGGTCCACTGGGACGACGTCGAACCGACCACTCCCACGTCCGGGGAGTCGGAGTCCGACGGCGGGGGCGTTCCCGACGAACCGACCGAACCCGCGATCGAGGCCCGCGGATCGCAGGGGGCGCCCGACGGCCGCGCGGACGACCCCGACGGGAGCGAAGCGGCGGCGACCGGCAGGCCCGACGAACCCGAGGAGTTCCGGACGGTGATGCGGCTGCTCGGCAACCGCGAGTTTCCGGTCGACCGCGACACCATCGTCGAACTCGCCGCGGGCGCGTACGAACTCGACGAGGGGCACGTCCACCGGATCGTCGACCACGCGGTTGACCGCGGCGTGATCGCCGACGACGGCGGCACGCTCCGGCGGGACTGATACGGATTACTGTAGTCAATTACCGGTCATCGTCGACCCCGTTTCCGGCGATGACCGCCAATTCGTTACAATAATCCGTATGACGCTCCCGGGGAGTGCTCCTCTTACCAGTAGATCATAGCACGACTCCGTTATAGAAAACAAGGGCTCTGTTGAAATCCTATTCTTCAGATACATTTTCGCCTGAAACAGCCGGTCGATGAGAGGTGCGTGTTGGCCGCCGGAAGCTCTGTGATTTTAACGTATGTTTCGGTGATTACGCTGGGGATCCATGTATCTGTTAGGTAGTGGTGTAAGAGTGGATCATATTTTAATTAGTTTGTACCTCAGATCGCGGAGTTACGGAGAATTGAGGAGAAAGCCCCGTGCTTTAGCGCTGTCTCTTACCCACAAACCGAGTCGGTGCTAGGATCGATGAATCCGAACGAAAATCCTGTATCTACCCATCTGATACCTCTATGCGACGGTTTTTACCCATCTCGGTTATCCGAATTCAGTAACCCCCGACTGCCGAGATCACCGCCCGACTCACTCCTTACCTCGATCTTCTGAGTGTAGATTGGGGTCGACAGCGTCTGAAACGTCTGTTTGGAACTTGGTGGACTTATGGGTAAGAGACAGTGCTTTAGCGCGGGGATAAATCCGACAATTGATGACGCAATCCACTGACGATGTTCATCTGAGTTTGAAACGGGAGTCTAAATAGGCTTCAACCATACCGTATGGTGATGGTCTTCCCCACCCACGTCACGACAGTTTCACCGTCATCTGGTCTTCGACCAGTGATCGTGGTGGGTAACAAAACCAGACCCACTCCATCACGTCCTCTTCACGGAGACGCGACTGGCGGTACCCAGTCGGCTGAATACCCGACCGTTGATACTGTCGGCTATAGTCGCGTGACGTATTTCGACACCCTGGGGTGTCGAAAATCTTCACGTAGTTATAGCCGACAGTATGAGGGACTCGGTATTCCTGTTGACGCGTCCAGCGCGTCTGGATGGGAAGGCCCCGTTGACAGGGCTGTATCCGTTGCAATGCACGTCCTCGGTCATAATTGGACGGCTACCGTTGAGGGGTCACGCGAAAGCGTGCTTGAACCCCGAAGAAACACGGAACCGCAAACTCCACCTCGTGGAAGCCTCGCGCTTTAGCGCGGGGAGGATGTCAACCCCAGAAGTCAAGCACATTATCGACTGCCCTGTCAACGAAACTTTCCTGATATCGTACCAAGAGCTGCATCGTCAACTCCTCGTCGGCAACAGTGTAGAGCGTCGTTCGGCCATCTCGAACCTCTGAGATAATCCCCTCTTCAACGAGGCGTGACACGTGCCAAGAAACCGTCGCTGGTGCCACGCCGACCTCTTCGGCGATTGCCCCATTTCGGGCCGTCTCTTCTTGTATCAAGAACAACAAGACATGGCGGGTCGTCTCGTATCGGAGGGACGACAGTATTTCACGCTCTTCACTATCGAGTTCCTCGGCGACGAACAACCGACGTTTACCCTGATGGTCCTCGCTCACGAGCACGTCATAGTTTTCGAGCGTGTCGAGATGGTGCTGTAAAAGCCCGGTCTCCATATCGAGTTCGCGCTTCGCTTGGCTGAAGTGAACACCCGGGTTTGTTTTGACGTATTCGAAGATCTCCTTCCGCGTCTCTAGCTCAAGGATGTCTTCCTCGCCGTCGTGAGGTCGGCGTCTAACCATCTGCGTTTCGTCTCTGTGTGCCGGGTGTGACGCGTGGGGATATCATCGTGGCTGCCAGTCGAAGCGCCAGACTACTGTCGATAACAAGAGGAGTGCAATCCCCAGTGCAAACAGGCTCGTGAGCAACTCGAAGTGTGGGATGCCTTCCTCGAAGAACTCGTCACCGACCTCTAACATGAGATCGGTTGCGAGTAGCGCTGCGAGCAGCGCAAGGACCAGAATACGACGGACTCGGGTACGGTAGTAGGCGAACGCGGTAACGAGAACCACGATCATCGTCACTAAGAGCGTAAGAGCCCGGATGAACGTTTCCGGTTCAAACAGTTCAATCTCCGTCATATAATGAAATTGGGTGTGGGGGCTATCTAATTATTTGTCACGGTGGTCACACGCGACCGTTGGTTCTGACGGTCATAGTGTTGACCGACACTACCGTTTGTCGTCGCTGTCTTCGTACTCGTCCTCGTCGTCCGCCTCCTCATCTTCCTGCTCATCTTCGTCGTCCGCCTCCTCATCTTCCTGCTCATCTTCGTCGTCCGTCTGTTCGTCTTCCCGCTCATCTTCGTCGACTTCGCTCTCAGTTTCGAGGACCGTACCATCGTCTGCGTGGACAGCAACTTCAGTTTCTGAGCCGTTTGCCGTCACGAACTCAACTTCGTAGACGGGTGCGCCATCCTCGGTTTCGAGTTCAACTTCGTCAACAGTCCCGTTGGCTTCGGCAGTTGCGATATCAATTGCTTCTTGCTCAGAAAGTGTGACGTTACTCTCCGAAATCGAGTCTTCGTCCATCTCCTCGTCTTCGCTCTCAGTTTCGAGGACTATGCCATCGTCTGCGTGGACGGCAACTTCGGTCTCTGAGCCGCTTGTTGTCACGAGCTTGATTTCGTAGACGGGTACCCCGTCTTCGTTTTCAAGTTCAACTTCATTAACGGTCCCATTAGCTTCGGCAGTTGCGATATCAATTGCCTCTTGCTCAGAAAGTGTGACGTTACTCTCCGAAATCGAGTCTTCGTCATCAACGTCCGACACGAGTGATGATCCACTCCCTTGCGCGAATGCTACCCCGCTGCCGACAACGGCGAGCAAGGCGATTGCAGCAACGGCACCTCCGATTATCCTCCGACTGTTAGATTCCATCAGTTCCGTAACCTCATTACGACTACAGGGGACCACGTGTAAAGTGTCGTTTGGTATATGAGTCTAGCAGTGGTACACGCCTCTAACGACTCATTACATCTGGAGTCTGTACATAACTACAATCACGTTCTCAGTCGCATATCATCGAATAACGTATATGTGTGTTAGTCCGGGACATACATGAGGCACAGCGCAAGTTGGTCCGACAGCACTATCAATAGATTGAGGCAAATCCATCATAAAGTTAACTCGTTATGACGGCCTCCAGAGAGACTCCAAAACGTGCCGAGAGCAAGTCAAACACAGGCAATATACGGACTGTACTGAGCGATCTGTGCTTCATCTGTACTGACCGCTCAGAGTGATCGATCTACATTATGAATGATACTGTCGGCTATAGTCGCGTGACGTATTTCGACACCCCGGGGTGTCGAAAATCTTCACGTAGTTATAGCCGACAGTATGAGACAGGCGATGGTGAGTTCACGGAACTGCTTCCACCACCGCCGTGACCGGACAAACGCACCATACTTTCGCTTGAGTGTTGAGTTCACTAACGGCTGTCACAGCTCCCCTTTTGTACTCGGTGTGTCGCTCCGGCGCGGATCGACCCGGGTAGCGTCGTCAAGCGCCCGGGCGAGCGACTTGAACACCGCTTCGACCTCGTGGTGGGCGTTGTCGCCGTCGACCTCGGCGTGGAGCGTCAACCCGGCGTTCATCGAGAGTGAGTACGCGAAGTGACGAGCCATATCGCTGGTGAACTCACCGACCGACGCCTGGGAGAAGCCGCCGTCGAAGTCGAAGTGCGGCCGGCCGCTCACGTCGACCACAACGCCCGCGACCGCCTCGTCGAGAGGGACCCGTCGGTCGGCGTAGCGGACGATCCCGCGTTTGTCGCCGAGCGCCTCGTCGAACGCCTCTCCGAGCACGATCGCGACATCCTCGACGGTGTGGTGGTCGTCGATGTCCACGTCGCCGTCACAGCGCACCGTCAGATCGAACAGGCCGTGTTTCGCGAACGACTCGAGCATGTGGTCGAAGAAGCCGATCCCGGTGGTGACGGCGGCGTCGCCGTTGCCGTCGATGGCGAGGGTGAGGTCGATCTCGGTTTCGGCGGTCTCCCGCGAGACCGCCGCGGCGCGGTCTGCGCCCGCACCCCGTGTCCCGGCGGCGTCGCTGTCGGGGTTGGTGTCGGATCCGGCGTCCCCGCCGTCTGCGTCGGTCATACGGGGGCATCGACGCGCGGGGGTATGATCGTTGTGCCTCCGGGGCGGTACCGCGCTGCCGTCCGCTCACCCGCCATCCGTCGGCCATCCCCGCGGCCCCCGAGCGAAAGTGGTAGGTCACGGGCGCGTGACCCCTCGAGTATGCGCGTCGCCGTCCCCAACAAGGGCCGCCTACACGAGCCGAGCGTCGACCTCCTCGAACGGGCCGGGCTCCCGATCGAGAGCACGGCCGATCGAAAGCTCTACGCCGACACCGTCGACCCCGACGTGACCGTCCTGTTCGCCCGCGCGGCCGACATCCCGGAGTACGTGGGTGACGGGGCCGCCGCGGTGGGGATCACAGGCCGTGACCAGGTTGTCGAGTCCGGAGTCGACCTGGTGGAGTTGGTCGATCTGGGGTTCGGGCGATGCCGGTTGGTGCTGGCCGCGCCCGAAGAGGGCGGCATCGCCGGGGCTGGGGACCTGGCCGGCGGGACCGTCGCGACCGAGTTCCCGACAATCACCCGGGAGTACCTCGATCGCGAGGGGATCGACGCCGACGTGGTCGAGGTCACGGGCGCGACCGAACTCACTCCCCACGTCGAGATGGCCGACGCCATCGTGGACATCACCTCTACGGGCACCACGCTCCGCATGAACCGTCTTGGGGTGATCGACGAGGTGCTCTCGTCGTCGGTGCGGCTCTACGCCCGCCCTGACCGCGCCGACGACCAGAAGGTCCAACAGCTCGTGACCGCCTTCGAGTCGGTGCTGGCCGCCGAGGACAAGCGGTACGTCATGATGAACGCTCCCGAGGGCCGGCTCGACGAGATCCGCGAGGTGATCCCGGGGCTCGGCGGTCCGACGGTCATGGATATCGCGGGCGAGGATACCGTGGCGGTCCACGTCGTCGTCGACGAGCGCGACGTCTTCGAGACCATTGACAACCTGAAATCGGTCGGGGCGTCGGGGATCTTGGTCACTGAGATCGAGCGGTTGGTGGAATGACACGGGTCGCTTGACATCCTCCCCGTGCTAAAGCGCTGTCTCTTACTCACAAGTCCACCAAGTTCCAAACAGACGTTTCAGACGCTGTCGGCCCCAATCTACACTCAGAAGATCGAGGTAAGGAGTGAGTCGGGCGGTGATCTCGGCAGTCGGGGGTTACTGAACACGGGTAACCAAGATCGCCAAAATCGGTCCATAACGGTATAACGCCCGCAGATATCGATATTTTGCCCGAAGTAATCGACCTCGGCAACAACTCGATTTGTGGGTAAGAGACAGTGGTTTATCGCGGGGATGAATCCGACAACAGGGACGCTGACCACGAGTAGTAACTATTCCGACAGCATATTGTAACGTAAGCACATCAGGCAAAAATTGGAGTTGGATTGGGGTCTCCATCATTAAAAAGCAACCCTGCGTCGAGTGTTCTACTCACCCAGCGGGGTTGAGTCGGGTCGATGGCACGGCCCGTGAGGTGCAAGCGGATACACAAAGCACACCACGCCACTTGGGTGGCCCGACGCACCACCCACGAACCACAGCCGAGACCACCGTGGCCTCGGTCAGGGTGGCTCCGGGGACGGAGGAACGGCCTGTTGTCCCACGAAGGAATCCCCGCGCTTCACCGCGGGGAGGATGTCAACCCGGCGCGGTGATCGCAAGCGCCCAGACGCCGAAGACGATCGTGCCCAGGATGACGCTGACCACGACGTGGATGAACGTGATGTACGCCGACATGCGCGTCGACTCGTCGTAGAGCGCCCGGATGGCGACGCCGTCGAGGACGATGGCGGCGACGACACCGAGAAAGATCGGCAGTTGGGTCTCCGCGGCGAACGTCGCCACCAACACGCTGACGGCGGCCGGAACCGGACCGACGACGAACGCGTTCCGGATCGGGACGTCGCCGAGGACGTTCCGGGCGGCGATGTGGGCGGTGACCGAGAGGAAGATCGCGAAGGAAGCGAACGTGCCGGCGACAGCGAGCGGCCCTTCGGGAGCGGCCTGGAGAAGGAACATCGAAACGGACGTCGAGGCGGCCTCAGCCCTCGAGTAACCCGAGTTCGTCCAAACGGGAGACGATCACGTCGACGGCTTCGCGGGCGTCGTCAGGGGCTTTACCGCCGGTGATGACGAGCTTCCCGGAGCCGAAAAGCAGCGCGACCACCGACGGCTCATCGAGCCGGTAGACCAACCCGGGGAACTGTTCGGGTTCGTACTCGATGTTCTCTAAGCCGAGCCCGATGGCGATGGCGTTGAGGTTGAGGCTCTCGCCGAGATCGGCGGAGGTGACGATGTTCTGGACGGTGATCTCGGGGTCGTCGTCGACCGGGATCTTCAGCTCCCGGAGCTTCTCGAAGACGATGCGGAGGCTCTCGTGGACGTCGTCGGTGGATTTCGCACCGGTACAGACGATCTTGCCCGACCGGAAGATGAGCGCCGCCGACTTGGGCTCCTGGGTCCGGTAGACCAGCCCGGGGAACTGCTCGGGGTCGTAGTCGGCGCCTTCGAGGTCCATCGCCACGCTCTGGAGGTCGAGTTCCTGCCCGATCCCGGTGGAGGCGACGACGTTCTCGATGTTGATTGTATCCTTGGGGTCGCTCATATATCGACTTAAACGACGTATTTAAGATTTAAAAAGGTTGGTGCAAGACCGCGAACGTATTCGACACGCTGATTTGACCGGACGTCCAGATTCGGACGTGTACTGCCTGGAGTTCGCGGGCGATGCCGTCGACGAGCCGATGGCGGCATTAGAGGCCGAGCGAGCGGCCGCCTCCGGCGTCGAACGGGTCGCACCGGGACTCGCGACCGCCCGTGGGCTGCGGATCGATCGCGCGCCGACGCTGGCGTACACGCGGCGCGCCTCGGAACTCATCGGGCGCACGACCGCTGACGTCGGCGGGGCGGTCGCGGTGCTCGAAGCCGCGTCGATCGATCGAACCGGGAGCGTCGCGGTTCGGGCCCGGAACGTCCGGTCGACCGCCGACGTGAGTACCGCGGCCGCCGAGCGCGACCTGGGGAGCGTCCTCGTGGACCGCGGGTTCGGAATCGACCTCGACGACCCCGACCACGAACTCCGGGCGGTGTTCGCCGACGACGTCTGCCTGGTGGGATGGCAGGTCGCCGAACGCGACGCGGAGTTCGGGTCGCGGGCACCCACCGACCGGCCGTTCTTTCAGCCGGGGAGTATGGCCCCGGTCGACGCCCGAGCCTACCTCAACCTCGCCGCCGGACCGGCGCTCCCCGAGGCCACGGTGTTCGACCCGATGTGCGGCACCGGCGGACTCCTGCTCGAGGCCGGCCTGATCGGCGCCCGCTCCCTGGGTTCGGACGCCCAGTGGAAGATGGCCCGCGGGGCCGCGGAGAACCTCGCACACTACCTGCCCGACGCGCGGTGGGACGTCGTCCGCGGCGACGCTACGGCGCTCCCGTTCGACGACGGTATCGCCGACGCGGTCGTCTTCGACGCGCCGTACGGCCGGCAGTCGAAGATCGCGGGCCACGAACTCGAAGCACTCGTCGGCGGTGCCCTGGGGGAGGCCGCGCGGGTCGCGCCGGCGTGTGTCCTCGTTGCCGACGGGCCGTGGGAGGCGGCCGCCCGCGACGCCGGGTGGACGGTCGAGGCGCGGTTCGAGCGGCGGGTCCACGGATCACTGACACGACACGTTCACGTGTTGCGGCGGGCGTAGCCGGCGGCGGTCGTCGATCCCGACCTGCTACCGCTCGGTACTCGCGACGATCGATTCGCCCGCCCGGAGCGTGTCGCCCTCCTCGATTATGAGGTCGTCGCGGTCGTACGCCGGCGGCAGCAACACGTCCGCCCGCGACCCGAAGTCAATGTGTCCGAGCCGCTGGGCCCGCGAGAGGTCGTCGCCCGCGGCGACGTAGGGGTGGATCCGCCGGGCGAACGCCCCGGCGATCAACGACACCTCCGCCGGCCCGTCGTCGGTGGCGATGTCGATGTCGACCCGCTCGTTCCGCTCGGAGTCCTTCGAGAACGCCAGCTTGTGCGCGCCCGGCCGGTGGGTCACGCGCTCGATGGTCCCGTTGAACGGCGCGCGGTTCACGTGGACGTCGGTCGCGCTCATGTACACCCCGACGCGGAGCTGCTCGCCCTCTTCGCGAACGACCGAGACACGGCCGTCGGCGGGCGACACCACGCCCGGTCCGGAGGGTCGACGGTCGGGGTCCCGGAAAAACCACGCCACGAACGCCCCGGCCGCGAGCGCCACGACTGCGAGCGGCGGGGCGAAGATGCTCAAAGCCGCAGCGGCCCCGAACGCCGGGAGCGCGAACCGCCGGACACCGGGCGCAAACCGCATCGGTCAGGCCACCGCCTCCCGGTCGAGTTCCGACTGCCCGCCCGCCCACGCCGAGAGCAGGTGGGTGAGGTGAAGCCGGGGGTCGTTACCTTCGGCGAGGTCCACGTCGACGCTCCCGGCGAGGCGGTGGAGCCGCACGATATTCGTGGAGCCGAACTCTTCGGGGTAGGTGTCTGCCACCTGGAGGAGTCCCGCGAGCAGTTCCTGGCCGCCAAATCCCTCGTCGTCCAGGAGCGACGTGATCGTCTTCCGAGCGTCGCGGATCTCCCCGGCCGCGGCGTCGTCGAGGACCGCTCTCAGCGCGTTGTCGTGGCCGACGTCCGACAGCGCGGTCTCGGCGGCCGACGCGGTGATCTCGCCGCCGCCCTCGGTCGCGGCGTGTTGTGCGGCGAGAACGGCGTACCGGAGGTCCCCACCCGCCTTCGACGCGATCAGGTTCAACGCCAGCGACTCGGCGTCGACCCCTTCGGCGTCTGCAATGGCCGCGAGCACCGCCTCGGTTTCGTCGGTCGACGGCGCGCGGACTGGAATCGGAAAACACCGCGACCGGATCGCGGGGATGAGCTTCGAGGGTTGGCGGGTCGCGATCACGAACTGGGTGCTCCGGTGGTACCGCTCCATCACCCGGCGGAGCGCCTGCTGGAAGTCCCCCCGGATGGTTTCTGCGTTGTCGAGCAACACCGTCTTGTACGACCCCGAGGCAGGTTGGTACGACGACAGCTCCTGAAGGATGTGAGAGATCATGTCCCGCTTCGACCAGTTGCGTTTGTACTTGTTCCGGCCGTCGCCGCGGCGGTACTGCTTCGAGAACGCGGTCTGGCCCTGGAGGAACCGCGAGAACCGGGGGTCCTCCCGGATCTGCTTTTTTGTCCGCTCGAAAAAGTCGGCAACGTTGATTTCGACCAGGTCGGCGTCGGGGTCGGCGTGGGCTTCGGCCGCCAGCGCGCGCACTGCCGCGGTCTTCCCGGCGCCCGACGGGCCGCGGACCACGAGATTCATGGGCTCATCAACCGTCCGAGAGAGCCGCTCGCGAACCGCCGACTGGGGAAGCTCCGACAGCGACGGGGCGTGGGTCTCGGTCCAGAGTGGCGCGTCCATCGACCGCGGATAGTCGGCCGGAGGGTAAGAAACTCTCCCTCTGCGTCGGGGTCGTGTGTAGTTACGGAAAATTCGGGACGAAAGCCTCGCCCTTCAGGGCGGGGATGAAGCCGACCAACAGTATGCAACCGCCGACGGTGGGATAGACGGGGGTCCCTGTTGTTGGCGACGTAATAAAGACACGAGCGCATACCCCCGCCTTTTCGTGAGTGACGAGTGTTCCGGCCTGTCGGAACCGAGGAGCGAACAGGCGGGGGTCGAGTGGATGGTATAGTGCGACAACCCACCATTCTATTGCGGTGCTGGATTTCCCACCGTTTCACTTCCACCAACGAGGGACTGCAACTCGACCACCAATCACAGAACGCTATCGGATGGTACGTCAAACTCCTCCACCACGAGGACTACCACCTCTGGATTCCGGCACGCGCCAATCCCGAATAGCGGGAGTGGCTCGAAGCGGTGTACGCAGACAACGCCGAGATGGGTGCACCGCCTCGGGGTCAAGCCCCGAGGCTTTCGCGTGGACTCCCGTTCTACCCACTAACAGTGGGAGGCGAATATTCGCCGTTCACGTCCAGCGTCCCGCGATGCAAGCGCACGTCTACGGGTGCGCCTCCATCGTCTGCGTTTTGCCGACGTTGACGAGACGCTCGCGTCTCGTCCGCACACCGGAAATCTTCGATTTCTGGGGACGATGCTGAAACTCAGCAGGTGACGCGTGGAACGTATGCGTCTTGAAACTACCAGGCCGCCACACTCGGCCTGAAACCCCGTGGCGTGGTTCCTCCGCGTTCACGCGGACGAAGAGGTCAACCAGCTGCTCGAAGAGGAGTACAACTACCTCGGTGACCCGGAGGAGTCGTCCGGGTCGACCGGTCGGGGTCGGTCCGAGTTCGCTTCGGCGGCGGCACGCACCCGCCAGCGGCCTCCACGTCGCTATCTGTGGTTTTATATCGTTCCGTTGCCCCACACCGCACGTGGAGGTATCATAGTGGCCGCCACCGGTGGACCGAACCTGATCGCGATCGTGGCCGCGATCATCGGGATCGGCGTTGTCGCCCAGGTCCTCTCGGACCGGTTTCAGGTCCCGAGCGTCGTGTTCCTGATCCTGGCGGGCGTGCTCTTCGGTCCGGAAGTGCTCGGCGTCGTCGGTCCCGACTCCTTCGGGAACGCGCTCGGTGCGATCGTGGGGCTTTCGGTCGCGATCATCGTCTTCGAGGGCGCGTTCCACCTCCGGATAGACGACCTCCAGGAGTCGCCCGGGCCAACCCTGAAGCTGATTACGGTCGGGGCCGCAATCGCCTTGATCGGCACGGCCGTCGCGGTGCGGTTCCTGCTCGGCGCGGCGTGGGACGTGGCGTTTCTGATCGGCGCACTGTTGGTCGCAACCGGGCCGACGGTCGTCACCCCGATCCTCGAGGTAGTGCCCGCTCGCGACCGCGTAGAGACTGCCTTGGAGACTGAGGGGATCGTCAACGACGTGACGGCGGCGATTCTGGCGGTTGTGATCTTTCAGGCGGTCAGCCTCGGGACGACTGACCCGCTCAAACTCCTCACCCTGTTCGCCGAGCGGCTCGGAGTCGGGATCCTCATCGGCGGGTTGGTCGCGGCGGCGCTGTACTACGGACTCCGGTACATCGACCTCTCGCCGGGGAGCGCCCCCCGAAACGCGCGACTCCTCGTGCTCGCGGGGGCGCTCGTGGCGTACGGCGTCGCCGACACCATCGACACGGAGGCGGGCGTCGCTGCCGTCGCCACCGCGGGCATCCTGCTCGGCAACCTCGAGATCCCGTACGAAGAAGAGATCTCCGCGTTCAAAGGCGACGTGACGCTCATCGTGTTGTCGTTCGTCTTCATTACGCTTGCGGCGCTTCTGCGGTTCGACATCCTGGTCGACATCGGTCTCCGTGGGTTCGTGGTCGCCGTGGTCGTCGCACTGGTGCTCCGGCCGATCCTGATGTTCGTCTCGACGTCGGGCGACCGGTTCACCACGGGCGAAAGGTGGTTCATGAGCCTGGTGGGTCCCCGCGGGATCATCCCCGCGTCGGTGGCGACGCTGTTTGCGATCCAGCTCCGAAGCGCGGGGCAGGCCGCCGCCGCCGACCTCCTCGTGGGGACCGTCTTTCTGGTCATCTTCGTGACCGTCGTTTTCGAGGGGGGATTCGCCAGACGGATCGCGGAATACTTCGACATCATCCCAATGCGTGTACTCATCATCGGAGGCGGGAGGGTGGGACGGTCGCTCGCCGAACGCCTCGAAGACCGCGGCGAAAACGTCGTGATCGTCGAACAGAACAAGCAAACAGTTGAGGTTGCGCGGAACGCCGGGTTCACCGCGCACCACGGGGACGGCACCGACACCGAGGTGCTCCGGTCGGCGGGCGTTGACAACGCGCGGATCGTCGTCGGCGCGACCGGTGACGACGACGTGAACCTACTGGTCTCACAGCTCGCCCGCTCGAAGTTCGACCCTGAGACCATCCTTGCGCGGGTGAACGACCCCGACAACGCGGAGGCGTTCGAGGAACTCGGCGTCCGGGCGATCTCCGCGACGCTCGCGACCGCCCAGGCCATGGACAACTACATCGAGCGCCCCTCGATGATGGACTGGATGGCCGAGGTCGGCCACACCGGCGAGATCCAAGAGATCGACATCACCTCCGAGGACATCGCGGGGCGGACTGTCGGCGAGATCGGCCCGGAACTCCCCGAGGACACCCTCATCGCGCTGGTCCAGCGGGACGGGGAAACGAGCGTCCCGCAGCCGGAACTGCGGCTCGAACACGGCGACCGCCTCACCATCATCGGGGGTCGCGAGGAGGTCCACGAGGCGTTACAGTTCGTCCACCCCGACAGGTGATCGAGCAGGGCGCGGCGGAGACCACGTCCGCGCCGGGGTGACCCCGGGAAACCGGCTCCTGTCAGACCCTCGTTCCGTGCTGCCCGGATGCCCCGACCGCGCGGTTTCGACGCGCTTATGCGGGTTGGACGGCAATCTGTTGGGGATGAGTGACCGGGCTCTCGAGGTGGTCGAGTTTCTCCTCACGGCGCACCTCTACACCGAGAATCGCGACCTCGACGCGAACGATCTGCCGCCGCGGTACCGGCGGGTGTTCTGGACGACCCCGTCCGAGGAGGAAGAGTCGGGCGACGGCGACCCGGACGTGGTCGACATCGAACGCCCGCTCGTCGTCACCGACACCGTCGCGCGGAAAGCGACCGGTGTCGAGCACCCTTGGGACGCGGTTTCGGACCTGCTTTTCACCCAGCGCGAGGACTTTTCGGGCCGGGTGTCGGTCACCCAGCCCGATATGGCGCTGGAGTGGTATCTCGACCGCGCCGACCGCAACCGGCTGTCGACGAACCCCACAGTCGCCGCCACTGCCGAAGGCCGAGACGACGTCGAGGTGACACACGCCGAGGCCAGGGACCACACCCGGCCGATCCAGGCCGACCGGGTCTGGATCGACAGCCTACTCGAAGAGTACTTCGACGCCGACGAGGACGCGGAGATGCTTGACCTCGTGCAGGTCCGCGCCCCCGAGGAGATCGAGATGACCCTCGAGGACCTGGTGTTGACCGGCGACCAGGAAGGCGAGATCCAGAAGCTAATGCAGGCGATCGAACACCGCGAATACCTCGCTGAGATCGGGCTCCGGGAGATCGGGAAGATCCTGTTCGTCGGCCCGCCAGGCACGGGAAAGACGACCGTGTCGCGGGCGCTGGCCCACGAACTCGGGCTCCCGTTCGTCGAAGTGAAGCTGTCTATGATCACCAGCCAGTATCTCGGCGAAACCGCAAAGAACGTCGAGAAGACCTTCGAGGTCGCAAAGCGGCTCTCGCCGTGTATCCTGTTTATCGACGAGTTCGACTCGGTGGCGAAGACCCGCCGGTCGGACGAACACGCCGCGCTGAAGCGTGCGGTCAACACCCTGCTCAAAAGCATCGACGACATTTCTCTGATCCGCGACGAGGTGATCCTCATCGGCGCCACCAACCACCCCGACCAGCTGGATTCGGCGGCGTGGCGCCGGTTCGACGAGATCGTGAACTTCCCCAAACCCGACCGGGACATGCGCGCTGACATCCTTCGGATCATCACCCGCCGGATGGAGATCGACGACTTCGACCCCACCGCGGTCGCGGACCTGACACAGGGGCTCACCGGGTCGGACCTCCGGATGGTGCTCCGGGAGGCCGTTCTGGAGGCGCTGACCGAGGAGCGGACCACCCTAACTCAGGCGGACATCGTCGCCGCCGTCGAGGACTTCGAGGAGCGGGACAACCTCAAGAACATGGACGATTTCGACAACTGGGAGGGGTCGCCCGGGGAGAATCCGGACTCCGACACCCACGATCACGACCACTCACACGGGATCGAGAAGAGCAGCTGATCCACCGTTTTATCCCGTTGGGTTCGCTCCGCGCCGGCTTCCGGTGAGGTTGGTCGCCTCGCTCCACTGACGGGAACGGACAACCCCGCCCCGACCGACAACCGAAGCTATAGACGCCTCCTGGGAGTAGCCCACGCCACGATGTCGTGGTATCTCCTGATACTCGCGGGGCTCTTCGAGATCGGGTGGGCGATCGGACTCGAATACTCCGAGGGGTTCTCGAAGCCGATCCCGACGCTCGGCACCGCTGTCGCCATGATCGTCAGTCTGGTACTCCTCTCACAGGCCGTCGAAGACCTTCCCATCGGCACGGCGTACGCCGTCTGGACGGGCATCGGTGCCGTCGGGACGGCGTCGCTCGGGATCGTCCTCTTCGACGAGTCGGTGTCCATCCTCCGGATGGGATTCATCGGCCTGATCGTCCTCGGCATCGTCGGGCTCCACGCCGCGGGCGGCCACTGACCCGCCTCGTGCTCGGGTTCTTTATGCCTCGCCGGGACGCAACACAGCACGATGCGGGTCACCCTGTTGGGCACCGGCGACACAACCGGCACGCCCACCGTCGACTGCGACTGTGACACCTGCGCCGAGGCGCGCCGCCGCGGCGTCGAGCGCACGCGATTCTCGGTCCACGTCCGCAACGACCGCACCGGCGAGTCGGTGCTGGTTGATTTCAGTCCCGACTTCAGACACCAGTTCCTGACACAGGCGGTCGACCTCCCCGATGCGGGCATTGTCACCCACATCCACTTCGATCACCTCGACGGCCTCGGCAACGCCTACCGGCTGTTCGACGACCTCTCGGTCTACGCTGCAAACGAGACCGACCCCGCGACCGCCGAGAGCGTCGCCGACACGGTCGCCCGGAAGTACGACTACCTCGACCAGGTCGAATCCCGGCCGCAAGCGCCGTTCGAACCCTTCGAGGTCTGCGGGCTTGAGGCGACGCTGGTGCCGGTCGACCACCCACCACTGCGCTGTTACGGGCTCGCGATCGAAGACCCCGAAACCGGCGCGAAACTGTCGCTATCGGGCGACACCGCCTACGATATCCCCGCGCGGTCCCGGGAGGTGCTCGCCGGTCCCGACCTGCTGCTCGCGGACGCCATCGTCCCGGCGTCGCTGTGTGAACACCACCCGCTGGGCGGCGACCACCACGGCCCTGACGGCGTGCCGCGGACGTTCGGCACGAAACACATGACCCGCGAGGGCGCGCTTGATCTCGCTGATGACCTCTCGGCGGCCGAGACCCGGCTGGTCCACTCCGCGCACTTTTACCCCGCCGCGGAGGCGTTCGAAGAGCCGCTTGCGGTCGACGGCGAGACCTACGACCTGTGACCGGCGGTGGTTACTCATCCGGGTCCCGCGCCGTCGGGTGGTGAATCCTAAATTTTCGCCGTGAGGGTGCTCCGGTCGCACACGCACCCGGTGTATAAACCATCCGCGCACCTACGGGGAGACGTAATGGCGAAGGCAGCAGTCATCATCCTCGCAGGCACGGACGGACACGAGAACCTCGGTCGGCTGGCCAACGGGCTTGAAGCCGCCAAGGAGTTCGCCGAAAACGACGACGACGACCTCAAACTCGTCTTCGACGGCGCGGGCACGCAGTGGATCCCGGAGCTCGAAGCCGAGGACAACGACTACCACGACCTCTACCAGACGGTCCGTGACGATACCGCGGTGTGTGACTACTGTTCCAGCGCGTTCGGCGTTGAGGACGCGGTCGCCGACTCCGGGCTCGTGACGCTCGACGACCACGACGGCCACCCCAGCGTCCGCTCGCTGGTCGACGACGACTACGAGATCATCACGTTCTGATACGGTCGGCAATTGTCACGGGTCCACACCACAGACATCATGACGGACACACCACACCCGACTCCGACACGGTGTCGGCGATGAAACTCGTCCAGGAGCCCGGCCGGTGACGCTCGCGAGCCTCCCGCCGGCGACGGTCGCGGTCGTCGCAGGCGTGGTCCTTGTGGCCGGCGCGACCAACGGCGTCGCGGGCTTCGGGTTCGCGGTCGTCGGGACAATGGCGCTCGCGACGCTGGTCGACCCCGCGACCGCGGTGGTGTTCATGATTGTCCCCATCTTTGCGGTGAACGTCTCGCTGGTGAGCGACCTCTCTCGGACGGAGCTCCGGTCGTGTAGCGCGCGGTTCTGGCCGCTGATCGCCGCCGCGCTCGTCGGGACCGTGGTCGGGATGGCAGCGCTCCAGCGGGTGCCGGCGGCGCCGCTCCGGGTCGGGCTTGGCGTCCTGACGCTGGGGTTCGTCGCGACCGCCCAGCGGGCCGTTCCGGTGCCAGGGATGGACTCGTTCGACGGGGCGGCGCTCAAATCTCGGCTGGGGATGGTCGGCGTCGGCGGAGTCTCGGGGGTGCTGTTCGGCGGCACCAACGTGGGAGTCCAGCTGATCGCGTACCTCCGGAGCTTCGACCTCTCTCACGGCTTGTTCGTCGGGGTGGTCGCGCTGGTCTTTCTCGGACTCAACGGGATCCGGGTCGCGATCGCGGGCGCGTTCGGGCTCTACCCGAGCACGGCGGTCGCGGCGGCCTCGCTCGTCGCGGTCGTGCCGGCGGTCGCGGGCGTCGCGGTCGGCAAGCGCCTCCGAACCTTGGTGAGCGAACGCGCCCGGCGGCTGGTGGTGCTCGGCCTCCTCACGCTCGTCGGTGTCCGGCTGGTGACCGGCGGGCTGGGGATCGCGTGACGGGGCTGACGCGTTTTCGACCCGGTGACGGGCCGCGCCACGGGGGTAAGAGTCTTTATCAGCCCGAACCGTGGTAAATACACCCATGGATATCAGAGTGCGCGGAGCCGTCCCAGCCGACCCGTTTCTCGGCGCGGCGGACCTCTTCGAGACCGAGCACAACCTCGACCGTCCGGTCCACGCCAACGTCCGTGAGGATCCCGACGAACGAACCTGGGCGGCCCACTACGACGACCGACACGTCCTGAACATCTCCGAGCAGGCGGCGACCAGCGCCATGGCGCGGGAGCTGATCGTCCACGAACTCGCGCACATGGCTCGCAACGAGGAGGGCCACGCCTCACATCACTTCCGGACGGAGGAGGCGCTGTTTCTGGCGCTCTCCGGGGAATCCGTCGAGCGCCGGAAGATCGCTCACTGCTACCAGATCGCGAACCATATGAAAGACATCTACGCCGACGACATCACCCTCTCGGTGACGCCGCCGGAGAAACTGGTGTCGTTTTTCGAGTCCGAACTCGCGCGGGCGGTGTCGGACCGGTCGGACCCGTCGCCGTGGCCCGACTCCCGCCGGGTCACCACCGGGTCGGACCCCGAGATCACCGCGGTCAACGCGGCGTTCGCCTTGGGACTCGTTGAGCGCCACGACATCGTCGACGAGACTCACCGACTCTACGACCTGGCACACGCCGCCGCCGACGATGCGCCGGAGGTTGATCTCGACGCGTTCAAACGCCGGTTCCGGTCGCTGGGGGCAGACCCCTCCGCGAGCGACTACCGGAAGACGCTGGTCGATGCGACCCGTGCGTACGTCGTCGACTCGGGTGGTGCCGTGGCTGCGGACTGAGAAGGGAGAAGAGAAACCGCAGGTGCCGGCGACGAACGGATTACCGCGCGGCCTCGGCGACGCGCTCAGACTCCTCTTTCTGTCCGATCGCGTACGACTGGACGTCGTAGTCGGCGGCCCCGACGAGGACGTCGGTGAGCGCCTCCGCGGCGCTCTTGGGGTTCTTGTACGACCCGCCCTGGGTGCCGTCGGCGATGAACTTCAGCGCCTGGTCGACGCGGCGCTGCGGGGCGACGTCGACCGCCTGCGGGACCGAGATCCCGCCGTACTTCAGGCGGACGGTCTCCTCGCGGGGCGCGGCGTTCTCGACGGCGCGGACCAGCACCTGCACGGGGTTCTCGTCGGTCCGATCGTGGACCATCTCGAAGGACTCCCGGACGATCTTCATCGTCTTCTGTTTGTGCCCCGTGTTCTCCTCGGTCTGCATCAGCCGGTTGATTAACCGCTCGACGATACTGATCTCGGACTTTTGAAACTGCTTTGAGGCGTGCCGACCCATCGTGTGGGCGACGGGCGTGACGGTGATATACCGCTCCGTCGAGGGATCAGCGTACTCGGTCTCGGAGACGTTCCAGGTGCCGAAAAGCAGCGCTTCGTGCTCCATTCCGGCGTCCTCGGATTCGACGTCGGCGTCAGCCTCGGTGTCGGCGTCGGCGTCGGTGGCTTCGCTTTCCGACATCTCAGCGCACCGGCTTTTCGGCGTTACCGCGGACCAGCTCGATCATCGAGACGCCGTTGACCTTCTCGACTTTGTAGTTCACACCCGAGAGGTCACCCATCGCGCGACCCTTCGCGCCGCCGATCCCGGCGATGGTGACCTCGTCGTGCTCGTCAATGAACGAGATCGCACCGTCGCCCGGACAGAACGCGGTGACCTGCTTGCCGTTCTTGATCAACTGGACCCGGACACACTTCCGGATCGCGGAGTTGGGCTGTTTCGCTTCGATTCCCACCTTCTCGAGGACGATCCCGCGTCCCTGCGGGGCCCCCTCAAGGGGGTCGGACTTCGCGCCGAGGCCGCGTTCGCGCCGCGCGTACTCCGAGTCGGACCAGCGCCGCTTCTGCCGGTCCTGCTTGAGTTTCCGCGCGGCGTATTTGCCGTTCGCCATAGTGAGAGTGTGTTCCCGTCGGAACCACTTAAGACTCCCTTTTCGCGCGCGCCGAAACGGGCGCAGGTCGGAGTAACGACCCCTAAAACGGGCTCTGCGTCCGTCGTTTGCTCACGACGACGCGGGCTCGCGGTCGGAGACGGGCTGAGCGGCACGGAGACCGAGTCGTTCCGCTCGCACCCGGACGGCTACGTCAACTGAATGTCGTCGATGTCGTGATGCCGCCGCGCGAGCCGGCGTGCGGTCTCGATGTTTCGTCCGTCGGCCCCGATCGCGACGCCACGGTCGCCCTCCGGGATTTCGACGTACGCGACCACGTCACCGCCCTGTTCGGAGAGCGTCACGTGCCGGACCGCCGCGGGCGCAAGGGCGCTTTCAACGAACGCCGTCGGGGTGTCTGCGTTCTCAACGAGGTCGACACGACGGCCGACGGCGTCTTCGACCCCGTCGACGTGGGCACCCCCGGGGCCGATGGCCGCACCCATCTCACCGGCGGTGACCAAGATCACGACCCGATCTTCGAACAGCAGGCAGTCTCGCGCCGTCGCGCCGGTCTCTTCCTCAAACCGGGCGATGTGCCGAAGCGCCTCGTCCGACAGCGTGACTCGCATCGAATCAGTCGTCCGACGGTTCGGGCTCGCCGCCGTCGGCCTCGATCGACCCCATCCGGAGGTCGACGTCGCCCGTCCCGATCGAGACCGGCTTGCCCACGATAACGTTCTCGATGACACCGTCTAAGTCGTCCTCCTCGCCGTGGACCGCGCCGTCCAGCAGGTGATTGACCGTCACCTCGAACGCTGCGCGCGCCAGGACGGAGTCTTTCGACCCCGAGATGCCGTGACGGCCGATCGACTCGATCTCGCCGCGGTTCGTCATGATGTCCGCGACGAGCATGAGGTGCCGGATGTTCACGTCGTCGAGCCCCTGCTCCCGCAGCGTCTCCATCGTCTCGTTGATGATGGTCTCGCGGGCGGCCTCGACGCCGAGGTTCCGGTAGACCTCGTGGATGTTGTTACTCGTCGTGCGGGAGGCATCGACCCCCTCGATCGAGAGCACGTCGCCGAACGCCGACCCCTCGGTGTAGAGCACGAACTCCTCGCCGTCGGTGTCTTCGTTGTTCTCTTTCCGGATGACCACCCGGGAGATGTCCTCTAAGCCTTTGAACACGATCTCTCTGAGTTCTTCGACCAGTTGGAGGAGCCGGCGGTAGCTCGGTTCCTCGGGGCCGAACTCGACGAGCATCCCGTCCCGGCGGGTGTCGACGCCGAGGGCGTCCTCGGTGATCTCGGCGATCTCCTGGGCGACGACATCGACGTCGTCGACGGTCGGCCACCGCTCCGCGAGCGTCTCGTCGTTGAGGTCGACCTGGACGATCATGTCCGCCACGTTGGTGGAGATGTCTCCCAGCGCGAGGATCTTGGTCGCCTCCATCTGCCAGACGACCTCGTGGGCGCGTTCGCGCTCGGTGGCGTACTCGTCTTCGAGGTGAACGGTCATCATCGGCGTGTCCGGGGTCTTCCGGGCGTCCACCAGTTCGATGAGTCGCGGTAGGCCTTGGGTGACGTCGATCTCGGCGACGCCCGCGTAGTGGAACGTGTTCATCGTGTTGTGGGTGATCACGCCCTCAGCCGTCGTGAACGTCTCCAGCCCCTCGACCGAGAGGTCGTAGACGTGCCCGTAGTCGCTCTCGATCGTCTCGACGGATTCGATGCGGTCCCAAACAGCACCACCGATTCGGTTGTCGGGTTCGCTCGTGGATCCCGTCTTGATTCCGCCGTCCGACGCGAACGTCCAATCGGAGCCGAGCGGAAGCTCGATGCTCCCGGCCGTTCTGTCGAAAGACCCGATGGTCGGGAGTACATCACCGCACCCGAGCGAGTCGGCTTCGACGGGAACGACCTCGTTGTCCCGTCGCGTCACGAACGAGTGGGCTTTCGTCGCCCGGACCGTCCGTCCGGATTCCAGCTCGAACCGAAGCAGTTCGTCGGGCGTCTCGTGGCGGCTGATCTCCTCGACGGGTTGCCACCGGACCTGCTCGTCGGATCCGAGGCTCGGAACCTCGATCCCGTCGGGGGCGAGTGCGACCTCGTGGTCGTCGAAGGCGCGCATCTCCCGTCCATCGAGCAGCGTGTCGACGAAGGGACCGATCTCGACGATATCGGTCTCGCCATCACGGCGGACGACGACCCCCTCGTCCGCCGGAATCGACATCTGAGTACCGGGCTCCCCGATCGACTGCGCCGACACCGTCCCGACTGGGTCGTTGGCGTCGACGCGGGAGTCCTCGTAGCGCGAGGAGATCGCCTGCGCGATCTCGTCGGCCTGGTCGAGGGTGACGCCCTCGCGCTCCTCGATGGTCTCGTAGATCCGGTGTCTGAGGCTCTCCGGGAGGTTGTAATCGCGGACGATCGCCTCGATGTCGTCGTCAACGTAGTCGTACGCCTCAGTCATCGGACTCCACCTCCAGGCTCTGGGCCTTGTCAAGCCCCGGCCCGGCGTACTCCGAAATGTTGGTCGGATCCTCCTGCCGGCCGAGGAACTGCTCTTTCTCGACCTCGGAGTCGAACTCCGCGTCGAGGATGCGGTCGGCGACGGTCTCGACGTCGACCGGGTTGTCCTCCGAGGAGGAAACCTTCACCGGCGAGGTGCCGTCCTCGCCGAACTCGAACTGCACGACCGTCCCCGAGGTGTCGCGGACGGTGCCGTCGTACTGCGCTTCGAGTTCCGAGAGCGCGTTGATCAGCCGCCGCTGGAGGTAGCCGGACTTCGAGGTCCGGACCGCCGTGTCGACCAACCCCTCGCGGCCGCCCATGGCGTGGAAAAAGAACTCTCGCGGGGTGAGCCCGCCCCGGTAGCTGTTCTCCACGAAGCCGTGGGCTTCCGCCGAGAGGTCGTTGCGCTGGTAGTGGCTGAGGGTGCGGTCCTCGTACCCGCGGTTGATCCGCTCGCCGCGAACCGCCTGCTGGCCGACGCACCCGGCCATCTGGGTGAGGTTCAACATCGACCCACGCGCGCCGGAGCGGGCCATCACCACCGCCGGGTTGTCGTCCTGGAAGTGGTCTTCGGCGATCTCGCCGGCGGAGTCGCGTGCCTTCCCGAGTTTCTGCATAATCTTCATCTCCAGGGTCTCATCGACCGTCCGGCCGGGTAGCGACTCCAGTTCACCGGCGTCGTAGATCTCGATGAGTTCCTGAACGTCCGCGTAGGCGTTGCCGATCGCCTCGTCCACGAGCCCGACGGCCTCGTCCGGAATCGACTCGTCGTCGATGCCGATCGAGAACCCGAAGTGCATGATGGCCCGCATCGCGAGCGACGCGACCTCGTTAACGAACACGCGAGCCCGCGTCTTCGAGTGGAGCTTCGCGAGCGTGTCGACGACCTCGCCGCCGAACGCCCCGACAGCGTCCTCGTCGATGGTGCCCGACCTAAGCTGGCCGTCCACGATCTCCACTTGGTCGCCCGCCGACGACGTGAACTCGAGGTTCAGGTCGTCCGGCAGGAGTTCGCTGAACAGCTGGCGGCCGGTCCAGAAGGGGTCGCCCGCCTCGGTCTCGCCGGCGGGCGCCGGCAGCGTGTCGATGCTCGTCGCCCGCAGGAGGTCGAGCGCCTGTGTCTCCGTGAACTCGGGGTTGCCGTTGGTCAGGAGGAAGGTTCCGGAGATGTGGTCCTGTATCGCACCGATGATGTTCTCGCCGAATCGGGGGGAGAGCAACTGCTCTTGGACCCGCATCAGAACGCGGGCCTCCGCCCGCGACTCCTCGGTTTGTAGGGCGTGCATGTTCATCTCGTCGCCGTCGAAGTCGGCGTTATACGGCGGACAGACGACGGTGTTGAGCCGGAAGGTCTTGTACGGCATCACGACCACCTCGTGGGCCATGATCGACATCCGGTGGAGCGACGGCTGGCGGTTGAAGATCACGATGTCGCCGTCGATCAGGTGGCGGTTGACCTCCCACCCGGGGCCGACCTTCTCGGCGAGTTCTTCGCAGTTCTTTTCGGTTACCTTCAGCCGGCGAGCGTCCGGCCGCTTGACGTAGTTGGCGCCGGGGTGGCCCTCGGGGCCGTTCTGGACGTACTGTCTGGCCTGGTCGACGTTCCGTTCGGAGACGTTCATGGTCTGGGTCATCTCGCGGGCGACCCGCTCGGGCACCCCGACCTCGTTCAGCGACAGCGTCGGGTCCGGACTGATCACGGTCCGGGCGGAGAAGTTGACGCGCTTGCCCGACAGCGACCCGCGGAACCGTCCCTCCTTGCCCTTGAGGCGCTGTGAGAGCGTCTTCAACGGCCGGCCGGAGCGGTGCCGCGCCGGCGGCGTCCCGCTGATCTCGTTGTCGACGAACGTGGTGACGTGGTACTGGAGCAGTTCCCAAAGGTCCTCAATGATCAGCTGGGGCGCGCCCGCCTCGCGGTTCTCCATGAATCGCTGGTTGATCCGGATAATATCGACCAGCTTGTGGGTCAGGTCGTCCTCGGAGCGCTGGCCGTTGTCCAGCGTGATCGACGGCCGCGCGGTGACCGGCGGCACCGGAAGCACGGTGAGGATCATCCACTCGGGACGGGACCGCTCGGGGTCGATCCCCAGGCTCTCGATGTCGTCGTCGGGGATGTCCTCGAACCAGTCGCGGATGTCCGAGGGCATGAGCTTGTTCATGTCCTCCTCGGTCAGATCCAGATCGAGCGCTTTTTCGAGCTTCTTCCGGTCGTCGCCGACCGGCCGGAACTCCCCCGAGAGGATGTCGTTGACCCGGCTCACGTCGAGGCCGGACTCCTCGGCGAGCGCCTGCGGGGAGCGCCCGCCCTCGCCGTCGTCGTCGGGCTGCATCGCGGAGGCGATCCGCTCGGAGTAATCGCCAGCGAGCACGTCTTGGACCTCGTAATACGTGGTCGGTTTCTCGTGTTTGATGTCGTGCTGCGGTGCGCCGCAGTGGGGACACCGGCTGGCCTTCCGGGCCTGTCGGACCGCGGCTTTGAGCACGTCGGTCCAGTCTTCGCCGAGTTCCGCGTTGCGCTGCAGTCCCTCGCGGAACTCCGCTTGCTCCTCGGCGGTGAGCGACAGCCGACCGCACTCCCGACACGTCGACCGGAGGAGCCGCCGGATGAGCTTCGTGAACCCGACGTGGATCACCGGCGCCGCAAGCTCGATGTGGCCGAAGTGGCCGTTGCACGACCCCGAGTGCGACCCGCAGGTGCGGCACTCCAGCCCCGGGTCGATGACGCCGAGCCGGGGGTCCATCAGCCCCATATCGATGGGGTAGCCGTCGTCGTCGTAGGTGTCCGCGGTGATGATCTTCGTGGCGGACATGTCGCGGTACGTCTCCGGGTCCATCAACCCGAACTGGATGGATCCGATCTCCTTTGGTGTCTGTGTTGACATTGTTGAATTAGACTGCGTCCTCGAGGTCCAGTCGCGGCCGGATGCCGAGCGCGATCATCTCGTCGAGCAGGAGCTTGAACGCGTAGCTGATCTCGATCTCGTGGATGTCGTCCTCGTCGCCGGTGACGGGGTCGTAGATCCGGCGCTGGCCGCGGTCCTCGACCGCGACCATCCCGGTGTCGGCGGAGACGTACACCGTCTCCTTGTCGGAGGAGTCGAGCAGGCGCTCCTGCAGCACCATCGCCGCGCCGTGGCCGATCACGGTGTCGCGCTCCATCTCGCCCAGCCGGAGGCCGCCCTCGCGGGCGCGACCTTCGGTTGGCTGGCGCGTGAGCACCTGCACCGGCCCGCGGGAGCGGGCGTGCAGCTTGTTGCTCACCATGTGGTAGAGCTTGTGGTAGAAGATGGTCCCGACGAAGATTTCGGCATCGATCTTCTCGCCGGTGACGCCCGAGTACATGACCTCCTTCCCGGAGGATTTGAACCCGCGATCCTCCAGGGCCCCCCGGAGTTCCTCCTCGTCTTCGCCCTGGAAGGCGGTGCCGTCGACGCGGCGCCCCTCCAGAGAGCCGACTTTCCCCCCCAGCATCTCCAGGACGTGGCCGACCGTCATCCGTGACGGCAGCGCGTGGGGGTTCAACACGAGGTCGGGCACGACGCCCTCCTCGGTGAACGGCATGTCCTCCTGGGGCGCGAGGTGGCCCACGACCCCCTTCTGGCCGTGGCGGGACGCGAACTTGTCGCCGAGCTCGGGGACCCGCTGGTCCCGCACCGACACCTTCGCTAGCTTGGAGCCGTCCTCGCCCTCCATCAGCGTCACGGTGTCGACGACGCCCGACTCGCCCGAGCGCATCGTGACCGAAGTCTCCCGTCGCTTCTGCGGGGAGAGCCCGCCCATGTCGTCGGGCTCTTCGAGGAACCGCGGCGGCGACGTCTTGCCGAGCAGCACGGAGTTCTCGTCGACACGAGTTTCAGGATTGACGAGGCCGTCCTCGTCGAGGTGAGTGTAGGCGTCCTCACCGCGGGCGCCGCGGACGTCCTGGCTCGGGATCTCGAAGCGGTCCTCCTGGCCGCCGGGGTAGCGTCGCTCTTCGCCCTCGTAGGTCCGGAAGAAGTGCGAGCGGGCCATCGCGCGGTCGACCGACCCCTGGTTCATCACCAGCGCGTCCTCGATGTTGAACCCCTCGTAACTCATGACGGCGACGACGAAGTTCTGTGCCGCCGGCCGCTCGTCGAACCCGATCTGTTCTGTGGTCTGGGTCTTGACCATCGACAGCTGAGGGTAGTGAAGGAGATGCTGGCGAGTGTCCGGCCGGATCCGGTAGTTGGCCGCGGGCAGCCCAAGCGACTGCTTCATCATCCCCGCGCCCATCGTGATCCGGGGGGAGGCGTTGTGTTCGGGGTACGGAATCATGCCCGCGCCGATCCCGAAGATCAACTGCGGGTCGATCTCAAGATGGGTGTGGTCCTCGTTCACTTCGGCCTCGTCGACGGCGACGTAGATGTCTTCTTCCTCCTCGGCGTCGATGAACTCTACGTAGCCGCGCTCGACGAGATCCTCAAAGTCGACCGCGCCGGATTCGACCGCCTCGATCTCGCTGTCGCCGAGCAGGGGTTCGCCGTCCTCAACCACGATCAGCGGGCGACGCGCACGGCCGGCGTCGGCGTTGACAATGACCTCCCGGGTCCGATCCTTCACCGAGACGTTCACCATCTCCGAGACGTCGCCGCGGCGGCGCGCCTCCCGGATCTGTTCTGCGAGCTGTTCTGGATCGGGGTGCGTCCCGATCAGACTGCCGTTGACGTAGACTTTCGCCTCTCGTTGTGCCTGAGCCATGTTAGTCGTCCGCGGGTGTGTCCGCCGCCGTCGTCCCCTCGATACCGGGGATGCCTTCGACGCCCATCGACGCCAGTTCGCGCTTGAGTCCCTGTTCGTCCTCGATGTTCTGTGAGAGCTCCATCGCCTGCGCGAAGTTCTTCACCAGCCCGCAGTTCGGCCCCTCGGGGGTCTCGGAGGGACAGATGCGACCCCACTGGGTCGCGTGGAGGTCCCGCGCCTCGAAGTGCGGCTGCGACCGCGACAGCGGGCTCCGAAGCCGACGCAGGTGGCTGAGCACGCCCATGTAGTCGGTCCGGTCGACCAGCTGGGAGACGCCCGAGCGGCCGCCGACCCAGTTGCCCGTCGCGATCGGGTGCTCGAGCCGCTCGGTCAGCACGTCCGAGCGAACCACCGTGTTGACCGTGAGGTCGCGGTTCCGCATGTTCGCCCGTTCGAGCTGATATTTCACATCGCGTGCGAGCTTGTTCAGCGCGGTCCGGAACAGGTCGCGCATGAGGTCCCCAGAGACCTTCAGCCGCTTGTTGGCGTAGTGGTCCTTGTCGTCGGACTCGCGGCGGTTCAACGCGAGCTCGAAGCACGCTTCCGCCATCCGGCAGAGGTAGTACGCCTTGTTTATCCGGACGTCCTCGTCGTCGACGCCGTCCTCGTGGAGGTGCGGCAGGAGGTACCGGTCGATGACGTAGTTCGCGCGTTTCAGCTGGTAGTTCTTGCCCTGACCGCCGGCGACGCGCTCACCAAGGGTCTCGATCGCGGCCTGCTCAGTCTGGACGTCGGCTTCCTCCAGGTTCTCGAGCATGAACTTCACGATCTCGGGGTCGTCGGAGACGCGGTGGACGATCTCCTCGTCGGATTCGAGCCCGAGCGCCCGCACGAGCGTCACGAACGGCACGGAGCCCGAAACCGAGGGGAACGACACCTCCAATAGCCCCTCGCGGTTCCGCTCGCACAGCACGAGCGCGCGGTAGCCACGCCGCTGGGAAAAGGTCTTTGCGACCTGGATCTCGTCGCCGTATTTGGAGTCGTATTCGGCGAGGATCTTGTTGGGTGCGAGGTCCTCACTCGTCATGAGCACCCGCTCGGACCCGTTGACGATGAAATACCCTCCGGGGTCAACGGGGTCCTCGCCGATCTCGATGAGCTCCTCGTCGGTGAGCCCCGCGATGTTGCATTTCGTAGAGCCGACCATAACCGGCATCCGACCGACCTTGGTCTCGGTGGTGTCGACCACCATCTCCTCTTCGTCCTCGCCGCCGCGGACGATGGACATCTCCATGAACACCGGCGCGGCGTAGGTGATGTTCCGGAGCCGGGCCTCCTGGGGAAAGAGCAGTTCCTCGGAGCCGTCGGCTTCTCTGACGCGCGGGGTCTCGACACGGACGTCACCGAGTTCGACGAAAACGGGCTCTTCGCCCTCCTTGTCGCCGATGTCGGTCTCGATGCGTTCCTTCTCGGTGACGACGTCCTGCATTCCCCGCTCGAGGAAGTTGTTGAACGAGCGGAAGTGGTGTTCTGCGAGGCGTTCCTCCGAGAAATACTCCCTGGAGACAACGCGTCGGTCCTCTCGGTTCATTCGATCACCAGCCGGTAGGAGACGGCTTTGTCGGTGGTCCGGGAGTCGCGGACAATCCTGACGACATCGCCGACCGCCGCCTCGTCGGGCATCGCCGGGTCCGTGCGCTTGATCTTGGGGAGTTCGGCGCGCTTGATGTCGTATTCGGACAACACCGACTCGACTTCCGATTCCTCGACGAGCGTGTGCTCCGGGACGAGTTCGTGTTGGCTTACGTCTACCATGTCTGGGTGTGAGCGGTGGTTGGTGGGGAAGAAGTTGTCACGGGATACTACAGACCCGTTGTGGGAGGAGCCATTTAACCCTTGCCAACCGCGGATCTGAAAAGCGCGGCTCACCGTCACGGGGTGTTCTGACGCCCGTGTTGGCTATTCCAAGGGGCCTCGGTATTAAAGCTGTTCCGGCGACCGTGCTACTGTGACCGAGACGGAGGCTCCGAAAGCCCGCCCGCGACCGCTCGGCCCCTTCCAGCCCCGCCCGTGGCTGGGTGGGTCGGCCACCGCGGATCGGGGCCCGGTCGGCTCTCGGAGGCAGCGGATCGGCCGGCAGTCGAAGATCGCTGGCTCCGACCACGACATCCGAGTTACGGAAAATCAAGGAGAAAGCCCCGTGGTTTAGCGGGGGAGGATGTCAAGGGTCGATACGCAGACTCGCCCGGTCTTCAACCGCCTCGGCCGCCGGGACGTCGCCGCCGCCGAGCAGTCCGCGGGCGGCGCGTTTCCCCCACTCGACCGCCGGCTGTGTGAACGTCGAGACTCCCGCAAGCTCCCCGTAGAGCACGCACGCCGCCTCCATCCCGTAGAGCAGCGCACCGAGGCTCCGCTCGTCGACGCCATCGATCTCCACCCTGATCGCCGGCACACCCGACGCCGCCAGGCTCGCCTCGGTCGCCCCGAACTCCGCGTCAATGAGGTCGCCCAACGTCGATCCCCCAAGGTATGAGAGGCCGTCGAGGTCGGTCTCGGGGATCGGCCGGTCGGGTCGGTGAGTGGGTCGCAGCAGCGTCACCACCTTCTCCCGCGGACCGGCGCGGTAAAGCTGGAGCTGGGAGTGCTGGTCGGTCGCGCCCAGCGCCCGCGCCGGGGTCTGTCCGAGCCCGTCTTTCCCCAGGCTCTCGGCCCACAGCTGGGCGAACCACTCCGCGAACGTCTCCAGCCGCTCGGCGTACGGCATCATAACGTTCGTGGTCGCGCCGCGGGCCGCGAGCGCGTACGTGGCCGCTCCGTAAGCGTACGCGGGCGTCTCGAACAGTGACCCGGACAGCCCGTCGGCGGTGTCAGCGGCGCCCGCGCAGATCGCGTCGAGGTCGTGGCCCTGGATCGCCGCGACCGCCAGCCCGACCGACGACAGCACCGAGAACCGTCCGGGGACGCCGTCCGGGACGGACAGCAACGGGAGGTCGTGCGCGTCGGCCAGTTGCCGGAGGTTCCCCGATTCGCCGGTGGTCACGAGTGTCCGGTCGGTCCAGTCGACCCCGGCGTCGGCCATCGCCTCACGGACCACGAGGAAGTTCGACAGGGTCTCGACGGTGGTGCCGGACTTCGAGACGACGTTGACCGCGGTCCGCGCTAACGGGAGGGAGTCGAGGAGGCGCGCGACGTGCTCGGGGTCGACGTTGTCGAGGACGTACGCGTCGGGGTCGTCGGGCCCGGCGAGTGCGTTCGCGAGTGTGGCCGCGCCCAAGCCGCTCCCGCCAATCCCAACGGTCAAGACCGCCTCGGCGTCGGCGAACGGCGCGACCGCCGACCGAATGGCGTCGAGGTCGACACGCGCGGGGAGGTTCAGCGCGGCGTAGCCGTGGTCGTGGTCGTTTCGACCCGCCTCGATCCGGTCGTGGGCGGTCGCCACCTGGTCGTCGAGTCGTTCCAACGAGTCCCGCGAGACGCCCGGCGTGGCGTCGAGAGCGCTGCCGAGGTCGACATACATGGCTACAGCACCGGCGCGCCCCGGCAAAAAGCGGTCGGTCGGGGACCGCCGACGCCCGATCCGTCGCAGCCCCGGATCGCTCCGTTCAAACCGCCCCGGCTCCAACGCCGGGCGATGGCATCCGGGTACGACGGCGTCTTCGGCGCGTTCCCCTACGCGTTCCGCGAGAGCGAATCGCGGCTGTTCAAGCTCTACGTCGTCGCGAGCGCGCTCGCAATCGTACTGATCGCGCTGTTCGTCGGCGCCGCTCTGATTGTGCTGATCGGCCAGACCGCCGCGGTCCAGGGCGGGTCGCTCACCCTCTCGCGGTCGTTCTACGTCGTGGTCGGCCTCCTCGTTGTCCTGCCCGCGATCGCGCCGATCCTGCTCGTCGCCCGCCGGCGCCGACGCGGGAGCAACAGCTCGAAACGCCACGAGGCGGCGCTCGCGGCCGCGGGGTTCGTGTTTCTCCTCTCGATCTACCTCGGCATCGTGGCGTCTATGCCCGAGACGTTCACCCTCGACTCAGAAACGGTGACCCGGCCGCCGCCGGGCGGCGCGTTCGCGCCGGTTGTCGCCGCGCTTTATGCGATTCCTCCCGTGTTCGCGTGGACCGTCCCGCTCGTCGGCGCGGCACTCGTCGGCGTCGCACACCGGCTGTTCGACTGAGCCGACGCACCGGCCGGGCCACGACGCCGGCGCACTCGACGAAACTCCGAAGTGATGTGACGGTCTATCCGGCGGTGATGACCGATTCCGACGGCTCTAATCCGGCCGATTCCGACGGCTCTAATCCGGCCGACTCCGACGGCTCTAATCCGGCCGATTCCGACGGCTCTAATCCGGCCGATTCCGACGGCGACGACCGCACCGAGGGGCTCTTTCTCGTCACGGCAGCCGAGGAGTCGTCGGCGGTGCTTCGGAACGTCGATACCGGCCAGGTGCACACCCTCTCGTCGAACCCGGGCGTCGAACACGGCGACGTCGTTGAGGGGGTCGTCGCGCCCGACCCGCCGATGAACGTCTCGTATCAGTTGGTCAAGATCGACTCCCGGTGGTCGGTGCCGGTCGACCGGAGCCCCGAGCCGCCGACCGCACACTCGGTCGACCTCGCGGCCGACCAGGCTGTCGGCGACCTCACACGGGAGCCACGGGCCGGCACGGGCGAGGTGCACGTGCTGGCCGTCCCCGAGGACGGCACCGACGACGCCGTCGAAGACGTCCTCGACGACGCGGACCAACTGCGCGCACGGGCCGCCCGACTCGGGGTTGATCGGGTCGAGATCCGGTCGGAACCGGGCGTGGTCTCGGTGCGGTACATGCCCTGATGCGTACTCCCGTCTCTTACCCCCGGGCGCCGCCAACGGGGGTGGCGTTCGGCGGGAGATCGTGAGAGGACTCGTCGTGACACGCCGTCGAACCGGCGGTTCGGCCGCCTACTCGACGTCCCGAACGACCAGGACCGGCCGCCCGGATTCCCGGATGATCCTCGACGGCGCGTCCCCCAGGATCTGCGCCACGAGTGACGGCTCGGACTCGCCGAGGACGAGCACGTCGTGGTTCGTGGCAGCGTCAACGATGTCGTCGATCGGCGTGTCGCTCTCGACGGCGACGGTGTCGATGCGGTTGTCGTCGATACCAGCATCCGCGAGTCGGTCGGCCGCGCCCGAGAGCAGCGTCGTCCCGACGCTCGGGTCCTCGTCGCCGGCGGGGGCGGCGTGGAACAGCGTGACCGACGCCTCGCTCTCGTGTAGAAGCGCCGCCACGACCGACAGGACCCGGTCGAGGTTTACGTCGCCGCGGACCGGCACAAGCACCCGCTCGACCACCCGGACTTCCTCCGGGATCACCACAACCGCGGCGCCGTAGTCGTCGGCGACGCGGTCGACCGTCTCCGTTCGGTCGCGGGTAAACACCACGAGCGTCTCCACGTCGGTGTCTTCGGGGAACTCGGCCGCGACGTCTTCGATGCGCGCGACGGCCGCCTCCTCGTGTTCGGCCTGCATCTGTTCTAGGGCGGTCTGGTCGGGGACGGGGTACCACCCGACGAGGACGACTTTCGCGGGGCGAAGCAGCGCAAGCAGGTCGGGATCCGGACGCTCGTCGCCGGAGACGTCGACCGGGACCAGAACCGTGGGCGCGGACTCTCGCATTGTCACCGCTCCCTCCGGACCGTGAGAACCGGCTTGCCGGTTCGGTCGTGGACCCGGTTCGACAGATCACCGACCACGCGCTCGCGGACGCTCGGTTCGGATTCGCCCAGCACGATGAAGTCGTGGTCGCCCGCCAGCTCACGGAGTTCGCTCTCCTGGGTCTCGGCGGTGGGCTCCACCCAGGTGATGGCGTCGCGGTCGAGCCCCCGATCGACCAGCCAGTCGGTCGCCCCCCGGAGGTAGAGTTCGGAGCGTGCGCTGCCCCGCTCAACGCTCTCGGCGTGGAACAGCGTCACCTCGGGGTCGCCCGCCATCATCACCAGTCGCACCACCTCGAGCACGCGGAACATGTTCGTCTCGTCCTTCAGCGACACCAGGATGTGGTTCAGCGACCCGACCGCGCCGGTGGTGAGCACGGCGTCGCACCCGTACTCGTTTCCGACCCGGTCGACGGTCTGGACCCGGTCGCGGGTGAACACGAGCACCGACTCGACCTCAACGCCCGCGTCGGCGAACCGCCGGGCACACGCCTCCAGAGCCGCCGTCGCCTCGTCCTCGTACTCCTCGCTGAGCTGTTGGGGCGCCGCCTGGTCGGGAACCGGGTAGTATCCCAGGACCACGATCCGGAGCGGGCGGAGCAGTTCCACCAGTTCCAGAGCGGGGTCGTCGGGCTCCGATGCGTCGACCGGGATGAGCAGTGTGGGATCGTCTAGCATGTGTGGGACCCTCCGAGCCGCGTCGGCCGCTCGTGGTTGTTTCGCCGACGGCAGCCAGCCGTATCAGTCATCGGTGTCACCGCCGCGGGTCGCCGGCGCGTCGTCGCCCGCGCCGATGTCGAAGTCGACATCAACCTCAACCTCGACGGCGGGCGGGGAGCGGTACCGCGCTAAGGCGCTGGTGTCGTCGATCCGTTTCCGGACGTACACGAAGTACCAGACGATGCCGCCGACCACCAACCCACCGGCCAGCAGGATCTGCTGTGGGTCCATGAACCCGATCAGCGCGAACGACAGCAGCGCCCCAAGGGCGGGCACAACGGGGTAGGCGGGCACCGCAAAGCTGGGGTCGTACCCCGTCGCGTCGGTCTCCCGCATCACGATGAGCGAGACGTTCAACAGCCCGTAGACGAGCAGGTGGAGGACGCTCCCGGCCTTCGCGAGGGCGTTGACCCGGCCGGCGACAATGAACACCAGAATGAGTGCGCCGGTCAGCACGATGGAGCGATAGGGGGTGTTGTACCGGTCGTGGATCTCCGAGAGCCGGGTGTCCATCAGGCCGTCGCGGCCCATGGCGTAGTTGATCCGCGAGGCCGACAACACCGACGCGTTGGCCGACGACGCCGTGGCCAACAGCCCGCCGAACGTCAGCAACCCCACCCCGATCACGCCGATGCCGAACCCGCCGAAGACGGCGCGGGCACCGATCGCGATCGCGGTCCCCTCGCCCGCGACCGCCTCAAGCGGGACCACACCGAGGAGAATCAGCATCGACACCGCGTAGATGGTCGTCACGAGCACCACCCCGCCGACCATGGCCCGCGGGAGGTTCTTCCCCGGCTCCTTGATCTCGCCCGCGACGGTCGCCACCTGCGCGAAGCCCAGGTACGAGACAAACACCAGAGCGGTCGTCGGCAGGACCGCGCCCGGCCCCGACCCCTGCGGGAAGATGGGGGTGACCTCCGAGAGTTGCACCTGAGTCGCCCCCAGCGCGATGAACGCCCCGAGGATGCCGAGGAGCACGATCACGATCACGTTCTGGAGGTCGCCGGTTCCGTCGGTGCTGAGGTAGTTGAGCGCGATGAACGCGGTCGCGGCGGCTAGTCCACCGATCTGCGGCCCGCTCAGAGGCACCGCGGCCACGACACCCAGGTCCAGATGCAGACTCGCCGCCAGGGGGTCGACGTAGTTGCCGAACCCGACCGCGTAGAAGGCGGTCGCGAAAGCCAACCCGAGCCAGTTCCCCAGCCCCGCAATGGAGCCGAACAGCGGTCCCAGCCCCTTGTTGATGAAATGGTACGGCCCCCCGGAGGCCGGCATAGCGGTCGCGAGTTCGCTGGCCGACAGCGCGGTCAGCATCGCGATCGCGCCCGCGGCGACGAACGCGATCGACGACCCTGGCCCGGCCAGTCCGGCCGCCGCACCCGGTAGGACGAAGATTCCGGCGCCGATCATCGTCCCGACGCCGATCATCAACGCCTCTTTGAATCCCAGCGTCCGCTCCAGTTGGGTCTCGGTCCCGCTTGCCATTGTGTCACACACGCGGGTCAGTACATAAATAGCTTCCAGGCGTTGAGGCGGACGCCGCCGGCGACGGGTGTTTGCCGGGTGTGCGACCGCTCGTCCGCGCGAACGTCATAAGAAGGCTTATTCGGCGGGACTCTCCACCGGTGGTTATGATCGAGTTCACCGTACCGGAGGTCGACTACACCCGGTACACGAACCGTCAGCTCGCGGCGATCCCGCTGGCCGTGCTGGCGGTTGCGATCCTCATCATCGCGGGCTGGTTCGTGATGACCGGCGTCCCGGTGAACCAGGGGATCGCGTTCACCGGCGGCACGGAGGTCCAAGTCGCGATCGACGGCCCCGAGGCGGCGGCCGAAGAGGAGATCCGGACGGCGTTCGACGCCGAGCCCGAATCCATCCGGTCGGTCCCGGCGCAGAGCGTCTACGTGATCACCTTCCAGTCCGGCGGGGCCGCGGAGTTGGAGCAACAAGCCGATGCCGCCGGGCTCGACGTGCGGTCGATCTCGTCGGTGTCGGCCAGTTTCGGCGCCGACACCCAGACCCTGGCGCTCGGCGGACTCGGGGTGGCGTTCCTCGGGATGAGCCTCCTCGTCTTCGCCATGTTCCGCGTGTTCGTCCCGTCGATCGCGGTCGTGATCTCGGCGTTCTCCGACATCGTGGTCCCCTTAGCGCTCATGAACCTCCTCGGGATCGAACTCTCCTTGGGGACTGTCGCCGCGCTCCTCATGTTGATCGGGTACTCGGTCGACTCCGACATCCTGTTGAACAACCACATCCTCCGGCGGTCGGGTGACTTCTACGAGTCGACCGACCGCGCCATGCGGACCGGTGTGACGATGACGCTGACGTCGATCACGGCCATGATCGTGATGACGATCGCCGCGACGGTGTTCGGGATTCAGCTTCTGGCCGCGATCGGGACGGTGCTGGTCTTCGGACTCGTGACCGACCTCATGAACACGTACATGCTGAACCTCAGTCTGCTTCGATGGTACAAGTTCAGGGGGGTCGCCCGCTGATGGTGGCGATCAGGGAAAACTGGCGGGTGATCCTGCTCGTCGTGTTCCTCCTGATCTCGGTGTTCGCGCTCTTTTCGCCCACGCTGGGGCCCGACGACCCTGGTTCCGGCGATGACGTCGCCGCGCAGGGGAGCGTGACGAACCTCCAGTACGGGCTGGAACTCTCCGGTGGCACCCGCGTGCGGGCGCCGCTGGTCGGCGTCACCGCCGAGGGCGTCGACTTCGGCGGAACCGACCGACGAGTCGTCGAACAGGAGGTTGCTGCGGAGATCGACGGCGCCGGCCCCGCCGACGTGATCGCCCGCTTCGGCGGGCGGCCGGCCGGGGGCCAAGACACCGCCCAACCACAACCGGGGTCGGAGACGAGCGACACCGTCGAGGTGACCGCCGAAGGCCTCACCACCGACGAGTTGGCTGCCGCACTCAACGCCGCCGGCTACGGCTACGAGACCACCCGCGAGGGCGTCACCGAGACCACACGGCAGGAGGTCGTGCGGATCCTGGAGAACAAGATCAACGAGGCGGGGCTCTCCGGCGGCACCGTCCAGGAGGTCACCACCGCCCAGGGTGACAACTTCGTCCTCGTCGAGGCACCCAACCAGGACGCCTCGTCGGTCCGCCAACTCGTCAGCGAGCGCGGGACGGTCGTAATCGAGGCGTACTACCCCGCGAACGACGGGAACTACACCCGCGACACCGTCCTCCAGCAGGAGGACTTCCAGAGCATCGGGACCGCACAGGACGGATCGGGTGGCCCGTACGTCCCCGTGACGGTTTCGGAGTCGGTCGCGCCGGAGTTTCAGCAGTCGATGCGCGATTCAGGGCTCGCACAGCAGGGCGGCACGCGGTGTACCTACCAGGTCGATCCGAGCAGCACCGAGCCGTGTCTGCTGCTCGTGGTCAACGGCGAGGTGACCAACGCCTTCGGCATGAGCCCTGGCCTCGCGGAGAACCTGCGGACCGGTGGGTGGGCTGATAGCCCCGTGTTCCAGCTGCAGACCACAAACGTCTCGGAGGCTCAGGAGGTCTCGATCAACCTCCGCGCCGGCGCGCTCCCGGCACAACTCGACTTCTCCGAGGAGAGCGGCGGGACGACGTCGTTCATCTCTCCGAGCCAGGGGTCGGATTTCCGGACCAACTCGCTCATCACCGGGATCATCGCGGTGCTCGCGGTCAGCGCCACGGTGTTCGTCCGATACAGGGACATCAAGGTCGCCGCGCCGATGGTTGTGACCGCGCTCTCGGAGGTCGTGATCCTGCTCGGGTTTGCGGCGGGGATCGGTTACCCACTCGATCTGTCGGTGATCGCGGGGTTCATCGCCGTCATCGGGACTGGGGTGGACGACCTCATCATCATCGCCGACGAAGTGATGGCGGAGGGTAAGATCAACTCCAGGCGGGTGTTCCAATCGCGGTTCCGGAAGGCGTTCTGGGTGATCGGCGCCGCGGCCGCGACCACCATCATCGCTATGTCGCCGCTCGCGATCCTGTCGCTCGGCGACCTCCAGGGCTTTGCGATCTTCACCATCCTCGGCGTAGTGGTGGGAGTCTTGATCACCCGGCCGGCGTACGGCGACATCCTCCGGTCGCTGACCACGATCGACCGATAAATCGCCTCGGGGTCAAGCCCTGAGGCACTCATCTTGATTATTTGTAGAACCGAGAGGCGTGTTGCCACCCTTGTCTCCGTGAGAGGGGGAGGGGGGATCGCGGAACTTCGCGGTGACGGTCACGTGACCGTTACTAATGTAACGGATACGCTATGGGACTCTCTGTTTGAATATCAGGCCGTGCTATCGTCAGCGGATTGCGTTATCGAGTGTCGGATTCATCCCCGCCCCGAAGCGCAGGGCGTTCTCCTCGCACTTCCGTAACCGCGGGGACGGACTCCGGACCCACCGCGACGCGAACCCTTTTGACCGCTCCGTCGACTACCACCGGTTGTGAGCGACCCACCTACGAACCCAGACTCTCCAACCTCCTTCCGGACCGTCGACGCCCCGGGTGAGGCGGCGTTCGAGGTCCGCGGGTCCGAATTCATCGGTTACGTCGCCCCCGCGACCGGCCCCGACGACGCCGAATCACTCCTGGAATCGGTCCGGTCGCAACACCCCGATGCGACCCATCATGTGCCCGCATATCGGGTCCCGGCCGACGGCAGCGGAACGGGCGGGATCAAAGCGGGCGGGGTCGCGACAACAACCGGATCCGAGCGAGGTTCGCCGATGCTCCGGGAGTACCAGTCGGACGACGGCGAGCCGACGGGGTCGGCGGGCAACCCGGCGCTGAACGTCCTGGTCCAGCGGGACCTCCGGAACGTTGCGGGGGTCGTGGTCCGGTACTACGGCGGGACCAACCTCGGCGTCGGCGGCCTGGCCCGCGCGTACGCCAGAGCCATCACAAACGCTGTCGACGACGCGGGCGTGGTTGAGGCGGTCCCCCACGAACGCTTCGAGGTGACAGTCACCTACGACGACTCCGGGGTTGTCCGCGGGTTGCTGGAGAGCGCCGACACCGAGTTCGAGTCGGCCTACGAGGCCGATGTCTCCTTCGCGGTCCGGGTCGCAGTCGACGAAGCCGCGGAGATCCGTGACCGGATCCGGAGCGCCACCAGCGGCCGGGCGACGATCGAACGCTGACGCGGTTGCGGTTCGGAACGAGACCAGCGTGTCGCTTTGTTCCTCCCCCGGATATTTGCGGGTGGCTGCCGAACCCGAGCGCATAGTCGACATCGACTCCGAGACGCTGTTCAACACCGCGGTAGCGGTGCTCACGACCGTCGCCGTGTTGGTGTTCGTTTTCAACGTTGATCTCGGCCACTCCCCGGTCACGGAGTTTGCGGTCGTCGTGGCGTTCCTGTCCGGGTCGTCGCGATCACCCAGCGCACCCACGACCGCCAGCAGACCTTCCTCGGCTACGGCGTCGTCGTGGTCTCGATAGTCGGCGTCTTCGTCGACGTCGTGAACACCCTTGACCTCGGTAGCGGGGCGGCGGTGCTCGGCTTCCTCGGGATCGCGGCCGCGCTGTTCGGGCTTCGGGCTCGCCTCGACAACGCGAACCGGCCGGTTTCCGGTCGAACCGCGACCGCGCTCTTCGGTGTGCTCACGACAGTTGCAATCGCGATTCTCGTCGTTGACGTGGTCACCGGCGGCCTCGCGTACGAACTCAGCCCCGAGACCCGGATCGAGGTCACCGACAACGCACGACAGAACCCCGTCGCCGCCTCGGTCGTGGTCACCAACCCGACCCCGCTGCCCGAGCGGGTCGACACCCCACACTACGAGGCCTGCGCTGCGGGTGACTGGAGCGAGATCACCGTCCCGCCGAACCGGGGGCGACGGAACGCCCGCCGGTCAGAGCGAACCTGAACGTCGACGACGGATACAACGGCCACGTCCTGGGATTCTCCTCGAAAACTTACCCGCCCCATCTGTACCTCAACGCCGCCAACGCCACCGGTGAGACCGTCGCGGTCGAGCGCACGTCGGCGTGCCCCGCCGACGACACCGGGGAGCCGTACGTCGCGATCTACGAGAACACCGACCGTCGGTATCGGGCCCCGGTCGCGGTCTGACCCCGACCTCCCAACCCGGGTGACTCGGAGGATCCATCCGCCCGGGTTCCCGGATCAGTCGACGATGATGTCCGCGTCGGTGTCGACTGTTGGTTTCTTTGCTCCGGGCTGCATCCGCGTCCGGTACTCCTCGATCCAATCGGCGAAACACTCGGGACACAGCCGCTGGCTGTCGACCTCCGAGCGGTCGACCCGGAGCTGGACCGTCCGCGCGAGCGGGTCTTCCGTTGGCGTGCCGCAGCCGTCGCAGGGCTCGGTTCCGGCCATACGTCTCCGTGTGTCACGCGTCATCAAAGGTGTTCGTGTCCGGTGCCTGACTACTTCGTCCCGAACGCCCGATCCCCGGCGTCGCCCAACCCGGGGACGATGTAGCCGTCGTCGTCGAGGTACTCGTCGATCGCGACCGTCAGGAGGTCCGCTTGCGGGAACTCCTTGTCCACCCGGAGCAGCCCGTCCGGCGCCGAGACCGCCGACAACACGAATACGTCGGTGGGGTCGACGTCCGAGGAGCCGAGCACGTGATCGAGGACCGCCGTCATCGTCGATCCAGTCGCGAGCATCGGATCTGCCACGATCACAGTGTCCTCGGGGGAGATCTCCGGGAGCTTCACGTAGTCGATGGTGATCGGGAACCCGCCGTCGTCGTCCATTCCAGCCCTCTCGTCCCGGCCGGCCGAGATGACGCCCTGTTTCGCGCGGGGGAACGCCTTCAGCAGCCCCTCCACGAACGGCGTCGCCGCGCGGAGCACGTTGATAATGACGACGTTCCCCAGTCCGCGGACGCGCTCGCCGGTGGTTTCGGTGAGCGGCGTCTCCACGGCCACATACTCGGTCTCCATGGCTCCGTCGATGATCTCGTAGCCGCAGATCCGGCCGAGTTTCACCAGCCCCTTCCGGAACGCCACCTGCTCGGTGTCGGTGTCGCGGAGCCGCGAAAGGGTGTCTTTCGCCAGCGCGTGGGTGATGAGGTACGCGTCGTCACGATCCTCGATGGGCATCGTCAGGCACCCCCGTCGCCGCCGCTGTCGGGCCCGTCGGCAGCCGGCTCGTACTGATGGACGGCGTCGTCGGTGGGTGTGCCGACCGCCAGCACCTCGACCGCCGCGTCGGCGTCGGCGGGGTTGTGCGCCCGGTGGGGCGACTCCGGCGTCGCGGCGAACACCGACCCCGACGGAACGACGTGTGTCCCGCCGGGTGTCTCCACAGCGAGCGTCCCGCTGAGGACGTAGAACGCCTCCTCCTGCTCGTCGTGGTAGTGGTAGTTCAGAGGGAGCTGTTCGCCCGGTTCCGCGCGGTAGCGGTTGACCGCGAGGTCCGACAGGTCGGTCGCCGCGGTCAGCCGGCGGAGTTCACACGGCCGACCATCCGCAGGGCGCACCGCTTGGCTGTCCACTACGTCGTATCCCATACCGGATTACATTCCGGGTCGGAGTAAAAGCCTCCCGGGTGCGGTCAACGCTCTTTCGTCGTCGGTTCCACGCCGACACCACCCCCACCGAGTCACGCCTTTGTGTGACGCCGACACTCGGGGTAGATCTTTATATTCCGCCGTTCGTACGTTTCCTGAGACGATGGAAGAGAGTGTCTCCGGGTTCAAAATTCGGGGCGCGTGGGGTGACGTTGTCGAGCACGGCGAACGGATCACCCGCGCGCTCCGCGACGCCGATGTCGACAGCGACGCATTCGAGGAATGGGACGAGTGGCGGCCAAAGTCGCACGAACGCCTCCGGGAGGACGTGGGCGAGAAGACCGCCGAGCAGGCCAGCGTCGCCGAGGGCGAAGGCGAAAAGGCGGGGAAAGGACCCGATGAGGACCTCCAGACCGCGGGCGAGCGCCTCTCGGAGTCGTATGAGCACGTCGAGAACGGCGACAGCGACGAGGCGGTCGAGCGGTGGTCGGAGTCGCTGGGGTACGTCGCCCGCGCCGCCGACTCGGCCGGCCGCCGAGCGCTCCGCCGCGTCGAGAACACGGTCTACCAGCGGGTGATGACCCAGATCGCCCCGTACTACTTCGACAACGAACTCGTGAGCGCCAACATCCAGAAGTCAACCCGCGGAGAAGGTGGCGTTGCGTTCATTTTCGAGGTGAACATCAACGACGACGACCTCAAAGACGAGGTCAGCACCCGTCTCGGCGAGTTCGACGACACGGTGACGCGGTGGCACGTCGACACGAAAAAACAGACCGGGACCGCGGAGGCCGCAGAGGGCGTCGAACCCCCGGAATCCGACGACCGGTCCCGGTCGACGACGAACTGAGACGGCGCACTGCGGTCGGCTACCGCTCACCGCTCACGAGGACTCGGCCACGCACAGTGGCACCCGCTTGCCCTCCGACACACAACAGTATCATACTCATCGGCAACGAACCGGCGGGTATGCCCACGCCACTCCGGGTCGAATCGGGTGAGCTGACCGCAGCGGAGATCGTCGAGACGCTCCGTGACGGGCGCCGCATCGTGGTTGAGGCGGAACTCCTGGGTGGGACCCACGAGGTTTCGCTTCGTCACGACGGCGAGACGTACTACTGCGACACCCCGACGACGCTCCACAAACACCCCGATCCCGAGGGTATGATCGGGTGTATCGAGCGGATGGGGTATGCCCGCGAGGCGTAGCCCGGCAACGCGACGACCGCGTTCGCGTCCGTGGGATCCGACCGCCCGGAACTGCCGCCGCCCGCGGATTTTTGTCGTCCGGGGGGCGATACCCGGGTATGAGCGACACGCCGGAGATGAGCGACCTCCTCGACGCCGAGGACCCGAGGTTCCAGCAGGTCCTCTCGTGTGTGTTCGGCATCAAGACCCACGAGAGCCGGACGTACCTCACCCTGCTGGACCACCCAGGGAGCACCGTCGCGGAACTCGCAGACGTGCTGGACCGTGATCGGAGCAACATCAACCGGTCGTTGACAACGCTGATAGAGAAGGGACTGGCCGAACGTGAGCGCCGGTTGCTCGACTCGGGCGGATACATCTACCAGTACACCGGCACCGAGCTCCCGGAGGCGAAATCGATGCTCCACGACGCCTTAGACGAGTGGGTCGAACGCGTTCACCGGAGTATCGACGACTATGGCGAGGAGGCGGCGTCGTGAGGCCACGGGGTCTACACTGGCCGGCCCCCGCGGGCCCGTACTCGAACCGCCCGGTTTTTCACCGCCCAACGCCACATTTCCCACAATGAGCCTCGAACTCACCGCGCCGACCCCCGACGCGCCCGACGTCGCCGAGGACGGCGTCTGGCTCGCCGACATCGAGACGGGCGAGACCTACGCCCCCTTCGACGAGATCCGGTACACCGGCGCGGACGGCAACCTGCTCGAAGTCCGCTACGCCGACCCACCGACCTTTGAGGACTTCCACGGACAGGGCCGCGGCGTCTGGCGGTACCACGCCGCGCTCCCGTTCGACGAGGGGGTTTCTCTCCCGGAGGGCGACACGCCGCTGCACCGGGCTCCGCGGCTCCGGGAGTCGGCCGGCGTCCGGAGCCTCCGGATCAAACACGAGGGTATGAACCCAACCGGGTCGTTCAAAGACCGCGGGATGACCGTCGGCGTCCGGGTCGCCCAAAAACTCGGCGTCGGCCGGCTGGCGTGTGCCTCGACCGGGAACACCTCCGCGGCGCTGGCGGCGTACGGCGCCCGCGGCGGGATGCAGACCCTGGTGCTCCTGCCTGCCGGGAAGGTCGCCGCCGGGAAGGTCGCCCAAGCCGCGCTTCACGACGCCCGGATCCTGGAGGTCGATGGCAACTTCGATTCGTGTCTCGACATCGTCCAGGACCTCGCCCAGCAGGGCGAGGTCTACCTCCTCAATTCGCTGAACCCGTTCCGGCTGGAGGGCCAGAAGACGATCGGCATCGAGATACTCGAACAGTTCCGCGACGACTACGGCCGGTTCCCCGACCGGATCGTCCTGCCCGTCGGCAACGCGGGCAACACCTCCGCGCTGTACAAGGCGTTCCGCGAACTCGTCCAGTCGGGCGCCTTAGACCCCGCGGAGGTCCCGAAGCTCACGGGCGCACAGGCCGCGGGGTCGGCGCCGATGGTCGAGGCGATCGAACACGGGTGGGCGGACACCGAGCGGTGGGACGAGGTCGAGACCATCGCGACCGCAATCCGGATCGGCAACCCCGTCAACGCGCCGAAGGCCCTCCCCGGAATCCGCGGCACCGGCGGCACCGCCGTGGCGGTCGAAGACGACGCGATCACCGAGGCCCAGCGCGACCTCGCGAAGGAGGGCATCGGTGTCGAGCCCGCCTCGGCCACCTCGATTGCCGGGCTGAAGAAGCTCCGCGACAAGGGCGTCGTCGACGCCGACGAGGACGTGGTGTGTCTCACCACCGGCCACCTCCTGAAGGATCCCGAAGCCGCCTACGAGGCGGGTAACAAGCCCGAACCGGTCCCGAACGACACTGCTGCGGTGCTCGAACACATCGGCGCGGAGTAGGCGTGTCTGCCTTCGGACGCGCCACACCGACCCTGACCCGCTCGCTCCGTCTACCGCGGTCCGATCGGTACGACCCGTCGGGTGGAATCCGTGACGGATCGGGAACCAATAGATATCCGACAGCCGTGTACTTCTGGCGCATCTGAAACTTTGCGACGAGTGTGGCTCGCTGATGCACACGGAGGCCGATCCGTGGGTGTGTCGCTTGTGTGAGTACGAGGAGCCGCGGGACTCGCAGGCGGACGCCGCGATGGCGACCCAGGACGGACAGCGCGACGACGGCGCACCCGCCGACGCTCCCAGCGATCCGCGACCGCCGCTCGCTACTCGTCGCCGTTCAGCGTGAGATACCGCACGTCGATCATGCGGTCGTCGTCGAGGATTGTCTCCACCGCCGAGTCGGGGACGGGGTCGTCGAGGTTGTAGACGGTGAGCGCCTCCCCGCCGGGTTCGTCACGGCGGGAGTTGAACATGCCCGAGATGTTGATGTCGTGATCGCCCAGTACTGACCCGATGAAGCCCAAAACGCCGGGCTTGTCGGCGTTGCGCGCGACCAGCATCTTCCCGTGCGGAACCGCGTCGACCCGGTAGCCGCCGATCCGGACGATCCGCGGGTCCCCGCCCGCAAACAGCGTGCCCGAGACCTCCAAGGAGTCGTCGTCGTTGCCGACCCGGACGGTCACGACACTTTGGAAGTCGTCGGACTGGAGGCGCTTGGACTCGGTGACGTCGATCCCGCGGTCCGTCGCGATCTGTGGGGCGTTGACCGCGTTTACCTGCCACTCCAGCGGCTCGAAGACGCCCTTTAGCCCCGAGGCGGTCACGAGGTCGACCTCCTCGTCGGCGATCTCGCCCTCGTAGGCCACCTCGATCTCGGAGATCCGGCCATCGAGCAGCTGTGCGGCGATGATGCCCGCCGTTTCGGCGAGCCCGATATACGGCCGGATCCGCGGGAACGCGCTCTCGTCGACCGAGGGGGCGTTCAGCGCGTTCATAACCGGCTCACCCGCGAACGCGGCGTCGACTTGGTCGGCGATCGAGGTCGCAACGTTCTCCTGGGCAGCCTCCGTCGACGCCCCCAAGTGCGGGGTCACGATGACCTCGTCGACGTCGACAAGCGGGCTATCCGGCGAGACCGGCTCCTCGGCGAAGACGTCGATCGCCGCCCCGTCGAGCGTGCCGCGTTCGACCGCCGCTGCGAGGGCGTCCTCGTCAACGACGCCACCCCGGGCGCAGTTGATCACGAACCCCCCACCCATCAGGTCGAGTTCGTCGGTCGAGATCATGTTCTCGGTTTCGGGCGTGAGCGGCGTGTGGACGGTCAGAAAGTCCGCCGACTCGAGACACGCATCCAGCTCAACGAGCTCCGCGCCCAGCCGGCCGGCGCGCTCCTGGCTGATGTAGGGGTCATAGGCGACCAGATCCATCCCGAGCCCGTCGAGCCGTTTGGCGACCTCTTGGCCGACACGACCGAGCCCAACGATCCCGAGGATCTTGCCGTTGAGTTCGGTTCCAAGGTAGTCGGATTTTGCCCACTCACCGGCCTTCAACCGGGCGTGAGCCTGCGGAATCGACCGCGCGGCGGCGAACGCCATCGCGACGGTGTGCTCGGCGGCCGCCCGGACGTTGCCCTCGGGCGCGTTCGCGACGATGACACCGTGGTCGGTAGCGGCGTCGATGTCGATGTTGTCAACGCCGATCCCCGCCCGGCCGACGATGACTAGGTCCGGAGCGGCCTCAAACAACCCGTCGGTGACCTCGGTTCCGGAGCGCACGATCAAGGCGTTGGCGTCGCCGACCGCCGACCGCAGCGACTCGCCGGTCAGGTCGTAGGCCGTCTCGACGTCGTGACCCGACTTGCGGAGGCGTTCGATCCCCGCGTCGTCAATCGGGTCAGTAATAACCACCTTCACATGTTCACCTTCCGTGGTCCGTGGTTAAACATTTCTTCCTCGGCGTATACGGCCACCTGTGGCCTGTTAGCGACTCGCGTGGTCGGGATAGGTGGTTTGAAACCCTCCGCCGACCACCCCCTCGTATGCGACTTGTGGCGTTCGACTTCGACGGGACGCTCTCGGACTCGGAGATGACCGTCCTCCTCGGCGAACGAACCGGCGTCGCCGGCCGGATGGCCGACATCACAGAGCGCGCGATGAACGACGAGCTCTCTTACGCCGAGAGCCTCCGCGAGCGGGCGTCGCTGCTGGCGGGACTCGACGAGTCCGAGGCCGACGCCGCCTTCGACAAGGTGCGGCTGCGCCCCGGCGCCGCCGACGTGATCGAACGACTCCGCGACGCCGGCCACCACGTCGCGATCCTGACCGGCGGGTTCGAGCGCGGGGTAGAGCGCGCACTGGAGCACGAGGATGTCGCGGTCGACACCATCGTCGCCAACCGACTGCCGACCGAGAACGGCCGGCTCACCGGCGGCGTTGAGGGGGCGCTCATCACGGGCACCAAAGACGACGCGCTCGCATCGCTCGCCGACGACCTCGACGTCCCGCTCCCTCGATCCATCGCGGTCGGCGACGGCGCCAACGACCTCCCGATGCTGGAGGTCGCCGGACTGTCGATCGGCTACCTCCCGAAAGACGCGGTCCGCCCCGCCTGCGACGCGGTGGTGGCGTCGATGCCGCGACTGGGGACGTTGCTGGAGAGTCACAACGTGATTCGGCGGGAGTAGCCTCTCGCCGGGGCACCGCCGCTGTGGGTCGGATCCCGAACGATGGTGCCATCCATACCTCTGTGCTTGTCCGAACTGAACTACCGGGTCGTTGACGGAGCCAACGGAGTGACGCGGGTCACTCTCCGTCGGCGACGGCCGCCTCCCGCATCGCCGCGAGGTCGTCCGCGAGCGCCTCCGCGACGGCGTTCGAGAGCCCCGGCGGAACCGCGTTGCCGACGACTTTCAACTGCGTGCTTTTGGGCCCCTGGAAGACGTAGTCGTCGGGGAACGACTGGAGAATCGCACACTCCCGGACCGTGCCCACCCGGTCGGCCTCGGGGTGGATGAACGGCGCGTTGTGGTTCTCCTTGATCGTGATCGCGGGTTCATCCGACGGGAGCCGGCGCCAACTGTCGCCGTAGCTCTCATACAAGCTCTCGCCGGGGTCGACGCCGGCGATCCGCTCGACTATGTCCGAGGAGTGGTCGGTGACCTCGTGATTCGGGAGCGACTCCACGTCCCGGCCGGCGAGCGCCTCCCCGACAGTCACGTGGGGTTTCAGCCGCTCGCCCGTCAGCGTGGTCTGCTCGGCGGGGCCGTGGGTCCGGTCGGGGTAGGTCGGCAGCGACCCGTCGCGGCGGCCCTGGAAGATCACGCGCCGGCGGTTCTGAGGGACGCCGTAGTCCGCGGCGTTCAGCGTCTCGTAGGCTGGTTTCTCGTAGCCCGCCTGCCGAAACCCCTCCAGGATCGACCGAAGGGTGTCGCCGCCCGCCATCGACTTGATTCCGGGGACGTTCTCCATAACGAACGCGTCGGGCCGGACGAACGCAACGTAGTCGATGAAACTCCCGACGAGGTAGTTCCGCTCGTCGTCGGGGTCGCGGTGGCCTGCGATGCTGAACCCCTTACACGGCGGGCCGCCGATCACCACGTCGATGGTCTCGGGATCGACCGGGTGAGTGTCGAAGAACTCCTCGGGGCCGACCTGCGAGAGGTCCGCTCGGATCGCGAGCGCGTCGTCGTGGTTGTGGCTGTGGGTCGCGAGAAAGTCCTCGCTGACATCAACCCCGGCGACGACGTCGTAGCCGGCCTGGAGAAACCCCTCCGAGAGCCCGCCACCGCCGCAGAACAGATCGAGCACCGTGACCGTCGAGCGGTCGATGTCGGCGTCCGGCATTCGGTATCCACCCTCGTCGCCGGTGGTATTTAAGTTTCGTCACCCGGTGCCGGCTCCGGTGCGAAACCCACACATTTTTCAATTTAGGCCACCCTAAATAATCGCGATGAGCACTGGCACACACCCCTCCCTGGGCGGCCGAACGGACTCGACACTCGACGACGCTCCCGACGTCGTGGTCTGTGAGACCTGCCCCGGGCGGTCGGTCTTTGTCGAGTCCGCGAACCGCGATGGCTGGATCGCCACCGACCTGACGGTCGAACCCCGGCGGTGACCCGTATGTCGGACGACACCACATCCACGCACCCGGACTCCGACGGCCCTGACGACCGGACGGTCATCCGTTCGTGCCGGGAGTTCGAACGGGAGTACCGCCTGAGCGCGGACGGGGCCGGCCAGGTCCTGACCGAGTCGGGCGAACAGCCCCGCAACAGCGACGGACTGCGGCGCCAACTCCGCGCTCGACACCCGACCGACGCCGCCCGGACTCCCGTCTCCACCCGCTGACGCCGCCCGGACTCCCGTCTCCACCCGCTGACGCCGCCCGGACTCCCGTCTCCACCCGCTGACGCCGCCCGGACTCCCGTCTCCACCCGCTGACGCCGATATCGGGATGCACACCCACGTGGTCGACCGCGGACGGGCGTCAATCTCGGCCCGACTCGAACGCCGAGGCCCCTCCCGACGCCACCCCGATCACGTGGGCATCGCCCCCGTCGAACCCGACCCGCACGTCGCCCGACAGCGGGTCCGCCGTCCGGACCGTCAGTTCGCGACCCTTCCACCGGAGATACGTCCGCGTCGACTCTCCGAGGAACTCGGCGTTCGACACCGTCGCGTCGAGCGCGACCGTCGCGTCGCTTCCACCCTCCGCCGAGCCGACACCGGCGCCGGTTCCGTCGCCCCCGCTTTCGAGGGCCCACATCCGCTCGGGGCGGACGCAGAACGTCACCCTCGCGTCCGGCCGGATCCGCCGACTCGTCTGCACCGGTACCGTCGTTCCGTCCACGTCGACGAACACGGTACGGTCCCGGTCCTCGCTGGTGCGGTCCCGACCCCCGCCGCCCCCCGCCCCCGGTGCCGGGTCGCTTCCGCTCCCCGACCGAACCCCCGCTGTTTCGAGTGGAGATCGCCCGGAATCGCCTACTGGATCGTCCGAACCGTCTGGTTCGTCTCCCGTCCGGCTCGACTCCACTCGTCCCTCAAACACGTTGTTGTCGCCGACGAACTCCGCGACGAACCGGGTCTCCGGCCGTCGGTACACCGCCTGGGGGGGTCCGACCTGCTCGACTGCACCGTCGGACATCACCGCGACCCGGTCGGAAACCGCGAGCGCCTCCTCTTGATCGTGGGTGACATAGAGGGTCGTGATCCCCAGCGTCGACTGGATCCGCTTGATCTGGAGCCGGAGCCGTTCCCGGAGTCTGGCGTCGAGCGCGCTCATAGGCTCGTCGAGCAGCAGGAGGTCCGGCCCCGGAGCCAGCGCCCGCGCAAGCGCCACCCGCTGGCGCTGCCCGCCAGACAACGCCCCCGGATCCCGCGGCCCAGCGTCGGGAAGGTCGACGAGCTCCAGGAGCGACGCCACCCGTTTGTCTCTCGTCTCTCCGCCGGGCGGGTCGGTGAACCGGAGGCCGTAGGCCACGTTCTCCGCGACCGAGAGGTGTGGGAACAGCGCGTAGTTCTGGAACACCACCCCGACGCCCCGGTCTTCGGGTGGCACTCCCGCCATCGCCCGCCCGTCGAACCGCACGTCGCCCCGAGTCGCCGAGTCGAACCCGGCGACCAGCCGGAGTGTGGTGGTCTTCCCGCACCCCGACGGACCCACCAAGGTGAAAAACTCTCCGTCGGCCACCTCGAGGTCGATTCCGGCGGGTGCGTCCCCGCCGTTCTCCGTTCTCGCCGCATCTCCGTCCGCTCCAGACCCGAGTGCGACGGTGCCGCCGTACTCCTTCCGGACGTTGTCGATTGTGAGACGCATCCTCAGAACCCTCCCCGTCCGCCGTACCGGCCGCCGAAGCGCTCGATCACGACGAAACTCAAGCTCGTGACCGCGAGCAGGAGACACCCCATCGCGGTCGCGGGGCCGAGCCGCCGGCCGAGGTACCGTTCGACAGCCACCGGCATAGTGTAGCTCGAAGACCCCTCCGCGAGGACAATCGTGGAGTCGAACTCCCCGATGGAGATCGCGAAGGCGAACGCCGCGCCCGCGACGACCCCGGCGGCCACGAGCGGAAGTTCGATATCCACGAGTGCCCGCACTCGGGTCGCACCGAGGCTCCGCGCCGACTCCACGAGTCGGGCGTCGAGGTTCCCGAGCAGCGGCGCCACGCTCCGGGTCACGAAGGGGTACGCGCCGACGGCGTGGGCGGCGACGACGGCGACGGCGCCGGTCACCCGGATTCTCGTCCCGAGAACCTCGACCCCGAAGACGAGCCCCCGGAGCAGCCCGAGGCCGACGACGATCCCCGAGACCGCAAGCGGCGCCATAGTCAGGGCGTCGATCGCGGCCCGTCCCCTGAACCTCCGCGTGGTCAACACCGCAAGTACGACCCCCATCGGCACCGCGACCAGCAGCGTCCCGGCACCGAACAGCAGCGAGTTCCGGACCGCGGGCAGCGGCCGGACCTGATACGAGGCCCCGGTCTGCTGGCGCTCGACAAGGAACAGGTAGTGCTCGAGGGTCAGCCCGCCCCCTCCGGTGACGCTGGTCAGCACCATCGACGCGACCGGGACGACGAACACCGCGAGGATGACGACGCCGTACCCGACGATGACCGTCCGGATGCCGACCTCACGGAGCGTCCACGACGACGGCCACAGCCTCCGTCGGGACTCCGGGTTCGCGCCCTGGCTGTCGCCGCGCTGTCGGCCCTCGTACCGGAGGTAGAGGTAGGTCAGCCCGAGCGAGATCACGGTCTCGACGGCGGCGAGGGCGGCCGCCTCCGAGTACGCCAGGCTCTGGATCCGCGAGTAGATGAACACCTCCACGGTCGCGAGTTGGAAGCCCCCGAGCGCGAGCACGATGGGGAACGACGCGAACGTGAACACGAAGGTCAGGGTCGCCCCGATCGCGACCGCAGGGCGCAACTGCGGGACCACCACGTCGTAGAACGCCCGCGTCGGCGACGCGCCCAAACTCCGTGCGGTCTCGATCGCGGAGGCGTCGACACTCTCCCACGCCGCCGTCGTCACCCGCGCCACAAGCGGGGCGTTGTAGAACGCGTGGGCGATCACGATCGCGGGGAGGGTGAAGAGTAGCTCCACGGTCGGTAGCCCCAGCGCCCTCAAGACGGTGTTGAGGGTGCCATTCCGCCCGAACGTCGCGACGAACCCGATTGCGACCATGATCGACGGCATCACGAACGGCAGGATCGTGAGCGAGCGGAGCGCCTCCCGCCCCGGAAACTCGAAGCGCGCAAGGATCCAGGCCGCCGGCAACCCCAGCACCACCGACGCGACCGTCGATAGCAGCGCCTGGTAGGCGGTGAACCAGAGGATGTCGACCAGGTAGAACTCCGACGTCAGCACGTCGACCAGGGGGGCGGCCGTAACCCGTCCGTCGACCACGACCGCCTCGACGAAGACGGTCGCGACCGGGAAGTAGAACACCACAAGCAGGATCGCTGCGGTCGCCGCTGCGACGAGGCCGAGGGCGTGCCGTTCGACCCATGACCCGGCGGCCGAGACGGTCCCGGGGAGCCGCCGTCGGATCCGGGCGACCGGATCGGGCGGAACGGCCCTCACAGCGGTGTCACCCCGAGCGTCGACGAATCGGACGCCGGCGCTCCGATCCACCCCGCCATCGGGTCACTTGCTGGCGAACTGCCGTTCCCACTCCCGCGTCCACTCACTCAGGTTGTCTCGGAGTATCTCGTAATTGAATGCAACCCCTTCGGGTGGCTCCTGGGCGTAGGTTGCGAACGAATCGGGGAGGTCGGCGGTCGTCGTCGCCGGGAACGAAACCCACTGCTGTGCGATCTCGCCCTGCACCTCGGGACGGAGCATGAACTCGGCGAACGACCGGGCGAGGTCGGGGGTGTCGGTGCCCTCGAACATCGCCATCCCTTCGGCGTCCGCGTACCCCTGGTCGTTCAGGAAGCGGATCTGGTGCTGATCGAGGTTCTCATCGGACCGCGCGGCGTACACCTGGTCCGTCGAGTACGACACGACCATCGGGGCCTGCTCCTCCTGATACGCGCCGTAGGAATCGGACCAGCTGCCGAGCACCCGGGCGCCGTTGTCTTGCAGGTCCGCCCAGTAGTCCAGGTAGCCGTCCGGCCCGAACTCTTGGATCGTGTGCAACAGGAACAGCCGCCCGGTCGTGCTCGATGCGGGGTTCTGCGCGAGGAGGTCGCCCTCGTACTCCGATTCCAGCAGCCCCTCGAACGTCTCTGGGGCCGAGTAGTCCCCGTACGCCCCCTGTGTCCTGTCGTAGACCAGGCTGACGTATCCGGTTGCGAAAGGGACGACACGCCCGCTCGGGTCGAACTGGATGTCGGACTTGACGTTCTCCTGGCCCGGAACCCCCTCAACCGTGGTGAACAGCCCGCCGTCGAGTTGTTCGTCGATCCGGATCAGATCCCGCACGCGAACCCCGGCGTAGACGTCGGCGTCGATGTCGATTCCGCGGTTCGCCCGTTCGATGTAGTAGTTGATCTCGCTGTCCGGCGTCTCGAAGGTGAGCGTCGCGTCGAACTCCGACTCGAAGGTCTCTTTGATCCACCGACCGGGGCTCGTAGAGGGGGCGTCGACGAACGTCCCGTACGTCGCGACCACGAGCTCCGGCGTGCTCGACGCCGTTGTCCCGGTCGCCGTCGCGACCGCCGTGTCCTCCGCCGTCGGCGTCGCGGTTTCGGTGCTCCCACTGTCGCTGCCGCTGCCGCTGCCGCCGCCACCGCCGGTACATCCGGCCAACCCGGCGACACCGCCGGCACCCGCGGCCCGAAGGAAGCTTCGCCGTCTCATTACCGGGTTATTACACCGAGTGGTATTTAACGATGGTGTCTCGGGACCGGTACTCACGGCGTTGCCTCGCGCGACACTCGTCTTGATCTCCCGCGTCGAAACGCCGGCAACTATCAAGACTGGTATTTTGCGCGATACTTTTTTCATACATAATGCACAACCGTGGATATATGTCCGAAGCCATTAACTCCGGGACCGGTGCCGTCGGCTCCTGGGCGGTACTTGACGACGACGGGTGGGAGACGGGCGATGGGCTCTTGACCCGGCTCACTGACGCCCTCGCGGGGCTCGGCCCGGAGGACGGAACGGTGCTCTACGACCACGTCGCGGTCGACGCCGTACTCAACGCGCTGGAACCGGACTCTCCCGCCCGCGGTGTCTCAGAGGTCCGGTTCGACTACGACCGGTATGAGGTCAAGATCACCCGGGACGGCGTCATCGCGGCCAGTCCCGATCCCGGGGCACCCCTCCACTCGTCCAACTGACCGGCCGCGACTACTCGGGGTCTGCGCCCTTGTACTCGCTCCCGACGACCTCCCGGATCCGCGAAGCGGTCACCTCGCCAACGCCGTCGACCTCGCGGAGGTCGGCTTTCTGCGCGCACATCACGTGTTCGACGCTGCCGAACGCCCGCAGTAACGACTGGGCGGTCACGGGGCCGATGTCGGCGATCGAAGAGACCACGTACTCCTGTTGTTCGGAGCGGGTCTTCGCGCTCTTCTCACCGTGGACGCTCACGGTCCGGTCGCGCTCGGACTGCTCCCGCGACGCGATCGTTCGGAGCAGTTCCCCGGTTTCGGCTTCGCCGCCGGTCTGGAGCACGCTCACGTCGAAGTCCACCGCCAGCGACGCCAGCGCCCCGCGGACCGCGTCGGGGTGGACGTTCCGCTCCTCGTAGAGCCCCTCGCCCTCAAGAACCAGTATCGGCCGGGCGTACGCCCGCGAGAGGTCGCCGATCTGCTCGAACAGCGACCGGTCGCCGCCCAGTAGGGTGTCGAGGAAGTCCGCCACCGACTTCCGCTCGACGGCGACCCGATCCGAAAGGACGTAATCGCCGACCGCGAGGGTCTCCAGTCGCGTCCGGATCCCCTCGCGCTTCGAGAGGTCCTTTGCGATCGCGGCGTCGAGTTCCCGCTGGTCGACGACGATCTCGGTCTCCTCGCCGTCGTCGCCGGCGGTCGCAACGACGCTCCCGTCGTCGGTGTCGTCGCCCTCAGCGCCGTTCCCGTCTTCGCGCGCTGCCTCGGCGTCGCCGCCGCCGTCCGCGTCCGTCGCGTCGCCGTCTGCGGTCGCGTCCCCCTCGTCTTCGGCTCGCTCGACTTCCGCGTCGGTCGCGCCGAACTCCGCCAGCCCCGACTGGCCGTTGCTCGCTGCCGCCGTGTCGGCCTCGTCGTCGCTCGACCCGTCCGCGCCCGTCGCGGCCGCGTCAGCGTCGGATTCCGGCTTCGACGCGGTATGTTTTCCGCCCGCAGCCGCTGCGCCGTCGTACGCGTTCAGCGCCGCCTGCGGGGGGGTGAGTTCGGACTCGACCTCGCCGGCGACGCCTTTCAGCTCCCGGAGCTCCGACTCCATTTCGTCCTCCCGGCGCTTGGAGATCCAGTAGTACGCCTCGTCGCGGGTGTCCTCCGCCAACAGGACCACGACCCGGCCGTCCGCCTGCCGGCCGGTTCGGCCCTTCCGCTGGATCGACCGGATCGCGGTCGGCACCGGCTCGAAGAAGAGCACCAGATCCACCTCCGGCACGTCCAGTCCCTCCTCCGCGACCGAGGTCGACACCAGCACCTCGAACTCCCCGTTCCGGAACGCGTCGAGGGTGTCCTGCTGTTCGGTCTGGGTCATGCCCTCGGAGGTCTCCTTGTCGCCCTGGCCGACGAACCGGTGAGTGTCGAACGACGCAGAGAGGAAATCGGTGAGGGCCTCGGCGGTGTCGCGGGACTCGGTGAAGACAATCACGCGGTCGCCGCCCTCGATCCCCAGAGTCTGGGCCAGCAAGATCCGGGCCCGGGAGAATTTGGGGTGGGTGCCGTCGAACGATTCGGTCAGCCGCATCGCTTCTCGAACCCGGGGTTCGGCCACGAGCCGCTGGCTCGCCTTCGACGCCCCCGAGGAACGGGCGGCGTTGCGCTGGCGCTCGAAATACCGCCGGACCGATTCTACAGATTGGGTTTCGACGAGTTCCACCGCCCGCCGGAGCTTCATCACCTCCGCGTGGGTCGACATCCCCTTGTACCCGTCCGATTTGTCGGCGTCGATCAGCTCTTGAAGCTTCCCCCGCATCCGGTTGAGCTGCTTCTGGGAGACGTCGGGCTGGGTGGTGTTGGTCACGCCCAGCGACTTCAGCTTCTGCAACCGGTCTGTGATGACCTCGTTCAGCGCGTCGCGGATCCCCAGAATCTCCTCGGGGAGTTCGATCCGCTCCCACTCCACGGCAGTGTCGTGGGTGTACTCGGCCACGTCGGCGTCGCCTTCGGTCATCACCTCGACTTCGGCGAGTCCGAGGTTCCGACAGACCGTGAGGATCGACTCCTTGTCACCGCCGGGAGAGGCGCTCATCCCGGTCACCAGCGGGTCGTCTGCGTCGTCGTGGTACCGCTCGGCGATGTAGACGTAGGCGTACTCGCCGGTCGCGCGGTGGCATTCGTCGAACGTGAGGTGGGTGACGTCCGAGAGGGAGATCCGGCTGCCCACCAGGTCGTTCTCGACGACCTGCGGCGTTGCGATCACGATCCGCGCGTCGGTCCACCGATCGGCGCGGTCCTCCGGGCGGATCTCGCCGGTGAACACCACGATCTCCTCGTCGGGGATGTCGAGAGCCTCCCGATAGAACTCCGCGTGCTGCTGGACCAGCGGCTTCGTCGGGGCGAGAAACAGCACCGTCCCGCCGACCGAATCGAGCCGGTCGGCGGTCACGAGCAGGCTCACCGTGGTCTTGCCCAGCCCCGTCGGGAGACAGACCAGCGTGTGAGATTCCCGTGCGGCGTCTGCGAGTCGGGTCTGGTACGTCCGACGCTCGATGAACCCGGGGTTCAAGAACGGGTGGTCGACGTACACGGGGTCGTCGGTGGCCGCCATCACGCTCGATTGGGCGGCATCGCTGTTAAGGGTTCGCCGACGACGGTGGAAGTGAAACCAGCCGTATCGGGACGGCTACGGCGGGGCGCCGGACTCAGCGCGGAACGACCCGGGCCGCGAGTCCGGTGTTCCGAGCGCGCTACCTGCCCCCGTCGCCGAACTTGCGGTCGAACGACTCCGCGGTGTCCGGTTCCGCCCGCGTCTCGAACCCCGCCGACCCGTCGGTGCGGTCCTCCACGGAGTCCGGTAGCGACGCGCCCGTCAGTGCCGCCCACTCCGAGAGGGGCCGCTCGTGGTTTCGGTCGTTCATGTCTCCTTCGGCCGTAAGGTTTTCACCGGAGACCATAACGATTGTGCTAGTTCCCCGCATCCGGGAGGCGGCCGATCCAAACACGATGAACCGGCGACGGGTGCTCCGGCGTCACCCCGGCGCTACACGACCCGATCGCCGTCGTCGTCGTAGAGTTCGATCGCGTCCACCGGGCAGGCCCGCGCCGCGAACTCCGCGTCGAGTTCCGCGCCGTCGGGGACTTCGACCTCGAATACCTCGGGGTCGACCTCCGTTGCCCCGTCGAGATCGGCTTTGCCGGCGTCCATGTTCCGCTCGAAGGCGTCCCACTCCTCGACGCACTGGAACATCCCGATGCAGGTGTCTCGGTCGAAACGGATTCGCATACCCCCCCTTCGGCGACCGGGCACATAGCGGTGGCGACGCCATCCGGCGAACGGCTCCCGGCAGGAGTCGACCGCCCCGGCCGACGGCGTGGCTGCATCGAACGACGGCTCCCCGATCAGCGGTCGCGTCGACGGTGTTCCCGACGCCCTCTCAGATCGGCGCGGTGCGCCACACACGTTCGGACCACGACGGTCGTTCTGCGCAAGATATATGTGTCATTCATCGAACCGAAACGTGTGAAACGACGAGCTGCTCTCGCTCTGCTCGGCGGCGGGCTCACCGGGACTGGCGGTTGCCTCCGGCTGGTGGACGGGGGCGACTCGACGCCGCAGGCGTCCGGAACACCGCCGGCATCCGAGACGCTGCAAGACCCGTCGACTGCGACCACGTCAGAGGCGGCGCCGACGAGCGACGGACCCGGAGCGGTAACGCTGACCGAGGTTTGGACCGACGACAACGGCGTCGACAACGTTTGGACGCGGGAGGGAACGTTCTACTACAACGACTACAATTACGCTGCCGAGGCGTCCCACGGTGACGGTGTGCGGTGGTCGGCCGATACGACCCACGACGGTGTGGACGAGAACCTGGGTGCCGACGCGTTCGCGGCCGACCGCAGGTACGTGATCTTCGGCTACACTCCGGACGGGGACCACGAGGACGACGGCGCCCACTTCCACGCGTACCGGCGGTACGACGGGGAGGAAGCGTGGGTCGTCGCCGCGCCGTCGGACGGAACACACAACCAGGCTGTGGGCGCGACGGTGGTGGACGGCACCGCGGTTCTCGCCGTCTCGGACTACGGACTCGGGGACGAGCGGGATCCGCTCGTCTACGGCGTCGACGTCGAGACGGGCGAGGTGCGGTGGCAGGTCGACGAGTCGGTGCTTCCACCCTCGTACGTCAGATATCTCGACAGTTACGACGGTGACGTGTACGTCGGGCTGCCGGACACCGTCCAGGTCCTCGCGGCTGATACGGGGGAACCGATCGCGGCGTACAACTGGCTCGCCGGGACGGGCAGGCTCGAATCCCTGGCCCGGATCCACGGGGAAACGCTGTTTACGGCGTGGCCAGGGGGGTTCGACGCACACCCAGTCGGGGACAACGGCGTCTCCTGGTCGAAGGCGGACTTCGATCGCGTGTACACCACCCCTGTGATCGACAACTCGCTTGTGGTTGTCGGAACCCGGGACGGGACCGTGTACGCGCTCGAACGCCAATCCGGCGAGACACGGTGGGAAGTCAGCATCACGAACGCCGTCGCCGCGATCGAGACGACCGGCTCACACGTCTGGGTCGGGGACACGGACATCGGACTGACGGCCCACGACCGCGAGGACGGGTCGTTGGTGCATCGATCGACGAAGCCCGTCAACGGCGACGACATCGCCGTCGCGGACGGCGTGTTGCTGCTCGGTGGGGACACCGCGACGGCGTACACGATCGACTGAGCCGACCCCGTTGGCACGTCGGGTGACGCTCCGTGCGACCGCGACCACCGCTCACCGACTCGCGACCGATCCGGTCTCCGACGGTTTAAATCCGGGGACGACCTACTCACAACCAATGCATCCGGAGGAGGTCCCAGAACTGCCCGAGGGGGTCGCAGAGCGCCTGCGCGAGGGGGGCGTCGACGACCTCTACCCGCCGCAGGCCGCCGCCGTCGAGGCGGGCGTCACCCGCGGTGAGAGCCTCGTGGCATCGGTGCCGACCGCTTCCGGAAAGACACTGATCGCGGAGCTCGCGATGCTGTCGAGCGTCGCCAGAGGAGGAACGGCGCTCTATATCGTCCCCCTCCGCGCGCTCGCGTCCGAGAAGAAATCCGAATTCGAGCGGTGGGAGGAACTCGGCTTCGACGTGGGCGTCTCCACCGGCAACTACGACGCCGACGGCGAGTGGCTGGCCGCCCGCGACATTGTGGTCGCGACCTCCGAGAAGGTCGACTCCTTGGTTCGCAACGGCGCGGCGTGGATCGACGACCTGACCTGCGTGGTCGCCGACGAGGTCCACCTGGTCGACGACGCGGGTCGCGGCCCCACCCTCGAAGTCACGCTCGGCAAACTCCGCACGCTCAATCCCGGGCTCCAGGTGGTCGCGCTGTCGGCGACCGTCGACAACGCCGACGTCATCGCGGAGTGGCTCGATGCCGAACTCGTCGACGCCGAGTGGCGGCCGATCGACCTCAAGACGGGGGTCCACTACGGCAACGCCGTCACCTTCGACGACGGCAGCCAGCGGGAGGTGCCCGTCAGTTCCGGCGGTCGCCCGACCGCTGCGCTCGTCGACGACGCGCTCGCGGGAGACGGGGACGCGTCCGAGTCGGCCGACACCGACGGCTCCGACGCCCCGACGCACGACCCCGCCGACGACCAGGGCTCCTCGCTTGTCTTCGTCAACTCCCGGCGGAACGCCGAAGCGTCGGCCAAACGCCTCCGCGAGGTCACCGATACCCACCTCACCCGCGACGAGCGTGGACAACTCGCCGACCTCGCGGCGGCGATCCGCGACGTCTCCGACACCGAGACCAGCGACACCCTCGCCGACTGCGTTGCCGAGGGCGCGGCGTTTCACCACGCCGGCCTCGCACCCGAGCACCGCTCCCTGGTCGAGGAGGCGTTCCGCGACCGCCTCGTGAAATGCGTGTCGGCGACGCCGACACTCGCGGCGGGGGTCAACACCCCGAGCCGCCGGGTGATCGTCCGTGACTGGCGGCGGTACGACGGCGAGTACGGCGGCATGAAGCCGCTGGACGTGCTCGAGGTCCACCAGATGATGGGGCGGGCGGGCCGGCCGGGGCTGGACCCCTACGGCGAGGCCGTGTTGCTCGCGAAGAACGCCGAGACGAGAGATGAGTTATTCGAGCGGTACGTGTGGGCCGACCCCGAGCCCGTCCGGTCGAAACTCGCGGCCGAACCCGCGCTCCGGACCCACGTGCTCGCGACGGTCGCATCCGGGTTTGCCCGCACCCGCGAGGGGCTCTTGGAGTTCCTCGATCGCACCCTGTACGCCACCCAGACCGACGAGTCCGGTCGACTGGAGGCCGTCACCGACGACGTGCTGGCGTACCTCGACCGCAACGGCTTTCTCGACCGCGACGACGGATCGCTGTCGGCGACGAGCGTGGGCCACACCGTCTCGCGGCTCTACCTCGACCCGATGACGGCCGCGGAGATCATCGACGGTCTGGAGTGGGCCGACGCCAACCGCGCGGAGGCAGTCCGCGCGCTCGGCGGTGGGAACGGCGACGCGAGCAGTGACGCCGACCGCGCCGCGGCCGAGACGGACCCGGCGGCGACGAACGGTACCCCCGCCGCCGGCTTCCAGCGGGCAAGCGAGTTGGCGTCGACCGGTGACGCCCCCGCTCCGACGCCCGGCGGCGACGCCGACGACCCCGACGATGCTCCCGCGACACCCTCCGCCGACGCCCCCACCTACCCCACCGCGCTCGGGCTGTTCCACCTCGTCTCCCGGACCCCGGATATGTACCAGCTGTACCTCAAGTCCGGCGACCGCGAGCGGTTCACCGATCTCTGCTACGAGCGGGAGTCCGAACTCCTCGGGCGGACGCCCTCCGAATACGAGGACGTCCGGTTCGAGGAGTGGCTGTCGGCGCTCAAGACCGCGACGCTCCTTGAAGACTGGGTCGGCGAGGTCGACGAGGATCGGATCACAGAACGGTACGGTGTCGGCCCCGGCGACATTCGCGGGAAGGTCGACACCGCCGAGTGGCTGCTCGGTGCGGCCGAACGGCTCGCCGGCGAACTCGACCTCTCACCGATCCCGGTCCGGGAGGCGAAAAAGCGGGTCGAGTATGGCGTCCGCGACGACCTCTTGGAGCTCGCGGGAGTCCGCGGGGTCGGCCGGAAGCGCGCCCGCCGGCTCTTCGAGGCCGGGATCGAGACCCGCGCGGACCTCCGCGACGCCGACAAGTCGGTTGTGCTCCGCGCGCTCCGCGGCCGGCGGAAGACCGCGGCGAAGATCCTCGAGAACGTCGGGCGGCAGGACCCGTCGATGGAGGGCGTCGCGACGGCGAGCGGCGCCGGCCCGAACTCGACCGCCGGGTCCGACAGCGCGTCGGAGTCGGCCGACGGCCGCGCGAGTGGGGGCGACGCCGATCCCGGTGCGCCCGAGGACCCGGACGAACAGGCCAGCCTGGGTGATTTCGGGTGAGGCTGGTCGAGGGCGTGATCGACGTTGACGACGTCGACGCGTTCGTCGCCGAGGTTGACGGGGTCGCGTCGGAGACCGGAACCACGATTCAGGCGTTCGACGCGCGGTACGTGGCGAGTCGTCGTCACATAGAGCGCGCCGTCGAATTGGCCGACCGCGCGACCGAGCGCGGCGGGACCGTCGCCCGGGACCGCGCGGTCGAGATCCTGCTGTACGCCGCGGGCCGCCGGCAGATCACCGACGCCTTGGAACTCGGGGTCTCGGAGGGACGCAACCGGGTGGTCGTGCTCGTCGATGCCGGACTCGGAGTCGACGGTGCGGCGGCCGACCGCACCGAAGCCGACGCCGCCGAGGCGGTCCGGTCGCAGGTCCTCGACGCGGTTGAACCTACACTCGGCGACTACGACCCCGAGCGCGTCCGGGCGTACTTCGATATCGGCGACGTCGAACTCGACGTGGTCGACGGCGACCTGGAGGCGTTGGTTCTGGAGCGGGTGGCGCTGTTGGTCGTTGAGCGGTGAGCGAACGGCTCCCTGCTCCTCTCGGACGGCCGATCAACTCAGGAACAGCCGGCGGTCAGCGCGCTCGTGGTCCGCCGAGAGCACGTCAACGAGCGGTGTGAACGACGTCATCCGGTCGATCGTCCGCGCCGCGCTGTCGTCGACCGCGTCGCGGATCACCGACTGCAGGTCGTCGAGCTCCCGCTGGGTGTCGGTGTGACCGAGGGACATGATCCGCTGGGCGGCGCCGAGGACCCCGGTTACGAACCCGTGGCAGCACACCAGACACGCCGTTCGCTCGTCGATGCCGGCGCTGCCGGCGACGGCGCCCACTACCGCCGCGTGGTGACCCGGGGCGTCGCCGTCCGCGACGCGCTCGGCGTACCGTTCCACGAGCGGCCCGGTTCCGAGGTCGCGCTGGAGCGACAGCAGGCGCGACCCCGACTGTTCGGCGCTCTCCCGGAACTCCGCGGCCAGTGTCACCGCCACAAGCCGGCGGTCGGCGTCACACACCCCGTCGACGTCGCCCTCGGTGGCGGCGGCGTGTGCGGCCCGGAGCGCGACCAGATCGGCCGTCCCGAACTGGTTCCGGAGGTACGTCGCCACAAGCGCCCGAAGGTCGTCGACCCCCTCAACCCGCCCGTCCTGGACGAACTGCTCAATCCCGTAGGACAGCGAGTTCGTCCCCACGGGCAGAAACGAGTCCGCGAGCCGGAACGCTTCGAGCGTCGCGCTGTCACTCATCGGGCGCCTCCCCGGTGGCTCGGTTCCCGTGGTCGTGTGCTCTCTCCTCGTGGCTGTGTCCGTGTTGGTGCGCTCCCCCGCCGTGCGTGTGGTCGTGTGCTCTCTCCTCGGGGGTGTGCTTGTGGTCTGCTGGGGCGTCCCCGAAGGTCGTCGGCGGGACCTGCTCGAACCGCGTCGTCACGCCGTCCGGGACCTCACCCGCCAGCGCATCCAGCATCCGGTCGCGGGTGTCGGGCACCGGGAACAGCGCCTCGTCGCCGCGGACAGCCATATCCCAGTGTCGGTTCCCGGCCGCGTGGCCGAACGCGAGGGCGGCGGTCGCGTCGACGTCCGCGTCCCCGAAGTCCACGACCAGCGCGTCGACTGCCGCCAACTCCACCACGACGAGCGCGCCGTCTTCGGTTTCGAGCACGTCGCCGAGTTCCCCCGGAACGACGATCCCGAGGTCGGCGCCGTCGACGGTCTCGGTCCGGACCCGCGACCGCCGTCGGTCGGTGTCGGAGAGCACGACCCGGAGTGGGCCGGCGTCGGACAGCCGCGCGGCGATGTCGGGCATCTCACGATGGCCGAGGTAGCGGTCGGCGACCCGCATCAGTAGGGCCTCCCCGACGGCGCAGGAGCGTCCAACAGGTACCGCCGGCCTCGGTCCCAGGCGGTACCGAGCGCGTCTTGGACTGTCTCGGCTCGGTGCCCCAGCGCGCGAATCACTGCCCCGGCACCATCCGTCTTTAGAACTGCTATTCAGTATCCTGAGCAGAACAGCAGTAACGCTGGCTGCTGTTCGCGGATCCAGAATCGGTGTTGGTCAATCGTAGCCGTACCGGCGGTGGGCCTCGTCGATGTCCGGGATCTCGACCACGCGGACTTCCTGCTCCTCTTCGAGGATGTCGTAGAAGGCCGTGTGGGTCCGGCCGATGTGGAGTCGGTAGAGCTCCTCGCCATCGACGACCAACTTCTCCCGATCTCCCGACCCAGCACCTGGACGCGGGTACGGGTCGTCTTGGAGTTTCCGGAGATTCTCCTTCACTATCCGCTGGCTCTTCTCATCGAGGACGCTCAGGTAGTCCCGAGTGTCGTCGCCCAGTAGGATGTTATAGCTCATCGAGCGGCGTCAGCTCCTCGGAGTCGGCCTCTCGGACGGACCGAGCCTTCTGTGCGAGCTGTCGCCGGTTGTGCTGCTGGATCAGCGTTTCGAGCAGGTCGTCGTACGTCTCGCCTGCCGATTTCAGTTCGTTCAGTTCTTCCCATCGTTCCTTGGTTACTGGTATTCTCTTGTCTGCTTTCGACATTGGCTTGTTTCCGTCGTCGTCGTTGGCTCTACCATCACCGCACCACTCGGGTGCTTTTCTCACCCTGAACGCGCTGGGGCGATGGCCAGCTTCCTTTTTCGGATACCCGCTGCCGCACGAGCATCCTTTTTCGGTACACCGTGGTCAATCCTTACAACGCTTACAAAGTAAATCTGTTGCCGGCTCTGGTCAGGAATGCGTTTGACGGTTTGTCCGGACTCTCCCAGACGTAGAATCTAGAACAACGTTGACATCCTCCCCGCCCTAAAGGGCGAGGATTCCCCGAAGGGGATATTCAGGTTGCGCGTTTCCTCGGTTCTCAAGTACGCTTTCGCGTGGAACGTCAGCGGTAGCCGTCCAGTTGTGACCAAGGACGTGCTTTCCAGCGCGTGTAGCCCTGTCAATGGGGCCTTCCTCCCCGCATACAGCGGGCGTCAACAGCGTGGAACGACGTTCCACGAGCAATCGGGCGTAGCCCGATGATGACGACTGGCTATTCACCCAGCGAGGTCGCACGGTTCGCGTCAGCCGAACTGCTACGCCGTGCACGGTTCTCCCTCCCGTTGTGCGATGTTCTCTGAAGCGTTCAGGTCAGCGTGGCGTCCACGTCCACACTCCGAACACAAAAAGTGGTCTTCATCACGAGTTCCCATCGAACCACACGCCGAACACTCCTGACTGGTGTGGTACGCATCGACCTCCTCGACACGGATACCAGCGCGTTCGGCTTTGTACGTGATGAACTGTTGGAGTTGGTGGAAGTGCCACGAGTGGACACCCGACCACGAACTGTTCTCGCGGATACCTTCGAGGTCTTCTATCCGAATAACGGGGTTCTCGAACTGTTCCGCGAACGTGATGAGACGACGGGAGAGTTTGTGGTTCAAGTCCTTGATTCGACGCTGTTCTTTGTCACCCACACGGTTTCGTGCGCGAAGCGCACCCGCCTCTGAAAGCGACTCGCGTAGGGAACGATATTTGCGCCGAACGTACTTCGCCTCACCACCCGACACCAGCATCGACTCACCCTCGCCGTAGGCCGTCACAGCGAGGATGTGCCGTTCACCAATGTCGACACCGATGGCCGTTTCGCCCGACGTATCGGCGTCGTACTCGATGTTGAACGTACAGAACCAGTCGTCTCCGCGACGGTAGACCTGTAGGCGGGTCTTGTCGGCGTCTCCTTCGACCAGTCGGTCTACAGGGTCGGAAATGTCGTCGTACACCTCTATCGGGGTGTACCACCATTGGGAGACGCACGGGAAGCCGACGACGACCGTGCCGTTCTCGGTCGTGTCGAGTTCCCAGTTCTGATTGTTGACGGCGAACGGCTGACTCTCTCGGTAGCGAACTTTCCCATCCTTACTGTGGTCGGATTTGGCCTCTCGGATGGCTTGGTTCTGAATGGCCGAGTAGAGGTCGTTGTCGATGCTGGCAGTGGTCACGGATTTGTCGAAGTCGCCGTTCTCCCATCCGTCGATACAGAACTGCTTGGTATCACGGTAGAGGCGAGTGGCGTGTTGCCACTCCTTGCGCCGTGAGAGGGATGTATTATGGAACTTCGCGGTGATAGTCACCGTGACCATTACAATTGTAATTAGATGTGCTGTATTAAAAACCTGTTGGAATATCAGGCTGTGCTATTGACGGTGGTTCGTGAAAGGCAGTGTCGGATTCATCCCCGCGCTAAAGCACGGGGCTTTCTCCTCAATTCTCCGTAACTGACAGAGTATCTATTACGGCACGCCGTACGAAATTCAGGACTACAAACCTCAGATGGATAGTCCCACCAGGATTCGAACCTGGGTCGAAGCCCCCAGAAGGCTTCAGGATTGGCCGCTACCCCATGGGACTGGTGGCAGCATCTGATCGTAACCTGCGGCTCCATATGAGTGTTGCGAACTCCCGACCGTCGAGGGGTCTCTCCCCGTCGGCCGATCCGCTACCTATTTACTCCGTTCTCCGCCATCCGAAAGTATGTATGTCGGACGCTTCGTGATCGTCGGCCCCGACTTCGCCGCGTACCGCGTCTCCTCGCGATCCTTCCCCAACCGCCGGATCGTCGACCGCGACGGGGTCCTGACGGTCGGTCCTACGCCCGACGCGCCCGCGAACGACAACCCCTACGTCTCGTACAACTGCGTTCGCCGGGGTGGTGACAGCGTCGTCGTCGGCAACGGGTCCCACGTCGACCCGATCGCCGAAAAGCTCGACTGCGGCTACCCCGCCCGCGACGCCGTGGCGACCGCGTTGCTCGCGCTCGACTACGAGAAGGACGACTACGCCACCCCGCGGGTCGCGGGCGTCGTGGGCGCGGACTCGTACGTCGGGATCGTTCGGAAGGACGCTCTCCTCGTCGAATCGGTCGACGACCCCACTCTCGTCGCCACCTACGAGGAGGACGCCCCGACAGCGATCGACTTCGCGGGCGACGACGACCCGACAGCCATGGCCCGCCGGGCGTACGACCTCCCGTACGAGCACGCGGTCTGCGCCGCCGGGGTCACCCACGACGACGGCGACGTCGCCGTCGGGTTCCACAACGACACGTAGGTCGCAGAGCCACGGTCGGCGGCATCCGCCGCCGAAACGCGGATACCGACACCGACCCGATTGACGGTATGGCCCACGACCGCCTGCACGCCCGGAAGCCGACACACGACCTCGACCGGTGGTCGACCGGCGTCGTCGCGGGGACCACGCAGCGGGACGGTCACTGCGTCGTCACCGTCGAACCCGACGAGTCAGGCGACCGGACGGTCGAACTCGTGGTGACGCTCGCCGTCCGGGACCTGTTCCGGGGCCGCCTCGACATCGACGACGGCGAGTCGGCCGTCGGCGAGCAGGTGTGGTACCGCAAGCGGGGTGGGTGACCCGTTCAGGTCGGCGGCTCCAGGCTGGCGGCGACCGCCGCGACGGCGCCGCTGAACAGGAGCACCAGGACGCTCGCAGCGTTTAGGAAACTCGTCGCCCCGATCCTGACCTTTCCGTAGATCTCCAGCGGCATCGTCGTCATCCCGCTGCCCGCGAGAAAGAAGGTGAGCAGGAACTCGTTGAACGACAGCGCAAAGGCGAACAGCACGGAGGCGACGAGCGCCGGCCACAGCTGCGGAAGGGTGATCGTCCGGAAGGTGGTGATGCCGTCGGCCCCGAGGTCGCGGGCCACCTCGGTCATCCGGCCGTCGATGGTGGCGTACCGCGACGCGATGAGGAACGTGCTGAACGGCAGCACCCAGTAGAGGTGGCCGGCCACCACCGGCCAGAGACCGAACCCCAGCCCGACCTGGCCCGCGGTGATGCCGATCCCGAGTGCGACGACAACCGTGGGGATGAACAGCGGGATCGCGACGACGACCCCGACGAACGCGCGGAGCCACCTCGGGAGCCGAGCGCGCACGATCGTCCGGGCGGCGAGGAGGCCCAGCCCCGTCCCCGTGACAGCGGCGACAACGCCGATCACACCGCTCGTCACGAGTCCGCGGACGAATCGTGCGTCCGAGAGCACCGCCACGTACCACCGGAGTGTTGCGCCGTCGAGCGGGATCGACGGCTGCGACCCCGGTGACAGCGACAGGTAGCCGACGACCACCACCGGAAGGTACAGAAACAGCGCGGTCGCGACGACCGTGATCCGGAAGAACCCGCCGCGGACAGCGGCGGCAGCCCCACGCCGGAGCCGGTCGGTCGCCCCCGACCGCTCGGAGTTTCTGCCCACCGTTTTCACCACCGTTTGAGCTCCGCGCGAACATCGGTTGACAGCGCGCCGATACCGAACCCGACGACCACGACGAGCAGGAACACTACCGACAGCGCCGCCGCGAACGGGTAGTCAAGTACGTCGTAGAACTGTGTCGTGATGATCTGGGCGATCATCTGCTCGGATGGCGACGCCAGAATCTGCGGCGTTGCGAACGCGCCCGCGATCCGGGCGTAGACGATCAACGTCCCCGCGATCGCGCCCGCGTACGTCTCTGGGACGACGATATCCACGAACACCCGTAGGCTGCCCGCGCCCAAGTCCCGTGCCGCTTCGACCTGGCGGTAGTCCAGCCGCTCCATTGAGACGTACATAGTCAACAGCACGTACGGGAGATATATGTGGACGAATCCGAGACCGAGCGAGGGCCCGGGCAGTTCGATCGGCCCGATCCCGGCCCCCGAGGCGGTCCGGAGTAGGTCCAGCGGCCGGTCGACAACGCCGCCGGCCGTCAGCACCGTGTTGACGATGCCGTCGGTCGCCAGGATCCACACCCACGTGTAGTTGAGCACGACGTAGTTCAGCCACAGCGGGAGGGTGAACGAGACCAGGACCGGTAGCCGGTACCGGGGCGGGCAGGCGTGCGCCAGCCAGTACGTCACCGGGTAGGCGATCGCCAGACACGCGCCGGTGATGACGACGCCGATACCGAGCGACCGGACCAGCACCGTCAGGTAGACGCTTTCGCTGAGCGCCGCGTAGTTCGACAGCGTTACCGGCGGGCTGACGCTCTCGACGACCAGACTCAAAAGGGGCACAACGCCGAGCGCGACCGCCAGCGCCGTCGGCAGGGCGGCGAGCACGACATCGACGAGCGTCCGTCGTTGGTCGGGTCCGTTCGGGATCGGCCAGGGGAGCCGGTCGGTCGAGCCCCTCATCCGTCTGCTCCCGCGCCGACAACCGCCGCGGCGGCGACACCGAGCCCGACCGCATCACCCACGGTCACACCGTCGCCGTTGTCGCCGCTCCGGACCTGGAGCGTCGGTCCGGAGTCGAGTGCGACCGCGTACTCCCTGTGGGCGCCCATATACCCGATGTCGCGGACGGTGCCGGCGAACGTGTCGCCGCGAAGCCGGAGGTTCTCCGGGCGGATCATCACCGTCGCGTCCGCCCCCGACGCCGGCGGTGTCCGTCCCTCACCGACGGCGGCGGGAAACCGGCCACCGGCGGCATCAACGACGACCGCCCCGGCCCGCTGCCCGTGCACACGCCCCGAGAGCAGGTTCGCGTTGCCCAGAAAGTCGGCGACGAACGCGGTCTGTGGGTGGCCGTAGAGCGACTCCGGGGGGCCCGACTCCACGATCCGGCCGGCCCGCATCACCGCCACCCGGTCGGACATGCTCATCGCGCTCTCTTGGTCGTGGGTGACGTAGAGAAACGTCGTTCCGACATCGTCCTGGATCCGGCGGAGCTCCGCCCGCATCTCCGCGCGGAGCTTCCGGTCGAGCGACGACAACGGCTCGTCCAGCAGCAGGACGGCCGGTTCGTTCACCAGCGCGCGGGCGAGGGCCACCCGCTGCTTCTGGCCGCCGGAGAGCGCCGCGGGATCCCGGTCGCCGAACCCCTCCAACCCCACCGTCGCTAGCATCTCAGCGGCCCGGCTCCGCCGCTCAGCCCTCGGCACGCCGTCGCGGGCGAGGCCGTACGCGACGTTCCCGGCGACCGTCATATGCGTGAAGAGAACGAGATCCTGAAACACGAGGTTCGTGTCGCGGTCCGACGCGGGGCGACCGGCGACGTTCCGGCCGGCAATCTCGACCCGCCCGGCGGTCGGCCGTTCGAGCCCGGCGAGCATCCGCAGTGTTGTTGTCTTCCCGCAGCCTGATGGGCCGACGAGAGCGAAGAACTCCCCGGCGTCGATCGAGAGTGACACGTCGTCAACGGCGGTTGTTCCGCCGAACCGCTTGGTCAGAGTCTCGGTGCGCAGGATCGTCGATCGGTCACCCACGGTTGCAGCCTCGCTCACGCTCCGGCGGCGCTCTTCGCCTCGCTCCACACCTGTGCGTACCGCTTGATCAGCGACTGCGGCTTCGGCTCCTCGTAGATGAACCGGCTCGGGTCGTCGAGGCCGAACGCCGCCAGTTCGACGTCGTTCTCCTCGAAGACGCGTTCGTTCGGCACCGCGATGTTCGACGGGGCCATCAGCGACTCGTAGCCGACGCCGGCGTGCCACTCCTGGATGAACCGGTGGGCGGCCTCGACGTTCTCTGCGCCCTTCGGGATACAGAACTGGATGAACCACGCCTTCGTCCCCTCGTCGGGGTACACCCGCTTGACCGGGACACCGCTGTCCTGCATCGACGAGATAACGTAGTTCCAGACCGGTTGGATCGCCACCTCGCCAGACTGGAGCAACTGCTCTGAGCTCCCGCCGGAGGACCACAACCCGCCGGCGAGTCCGACGTGTGCGGCCAGCCGCTCGCGGAGCCGATCGAAGTCGATGTCGTCGGCGCTCGTCGGATTGAGCGGCTCTACTCCGGCGGCGGCCCGCTCGTACAACACCTGCAGCCGGGCGTCGTCCCGGCCACCGAGCAGCCCGTCGTATGACTCGTCGAAGAGAGTCCGAAGGCTCGTCACCTCGTCGTCGACGGTGTCGGTGTTGACCGCGAGCGGGGTCTGTCCGAACGACCGGGGCACCCCATAGACCGACCCATCAGATCGGAAGTAGTCCTTCTTCACGACATCGAGGATACCGTCGTACGCGGGGACCTGTCCGAGGTCGATCGGCTGGAGCAACCCCTCATCGATCGCCGGCGGCACGGCGTAGTTCCCGAGGGCGACGAGGTCGTGGTCCGACCGCCCGGAGCGAAGCAACGAAAGGCTCTGTGCGGAGCTCTGTGCGGCCTGTAGTTCGACAGATATTCCCGTGTCGGCGTTTAGACGATCCAGGATTCCGTCGGCGTAGACGTAGTTCCAGTCGAGCAGGCTGACCGTACCGGTTGCCCCGCCGCTGGCTGTCCCGGTCACCCCGCCGTTATCCGTATCTGCTGCTCCGTCACCGGCCGTGTTGGGTGCCCCACTCCCGCCCGCCCCGAGACACCCTGAGCTCAGTGTGACAATTCCGGTACCGATACCCGCGAGATACCGCCTCCGAGAGGTCATATCAGCGGTTTATACCCCGATATTAATAAACCAACTGCGGGACGAGTTCGGGGAGTCGCTCCCCGTCCACCTCGGCACAGGCGGTACCGCCCACAGAACATGCGTCTGGCCCCTACCTGAATCAAGGAGAGAGTCCCGCCGTTCACGGCGGGCGTGAATCCGACACTCCACGGCACAAACCACGTTCGACCCTTATTCAGGGGTATCCTCTCTGACTTTCTTTTCTCCTTCAAGCAGTAAGCCCTTCCACCTCAATCCACGGTGCTTTTTCAATTTCTTCAGTCGTTCGTACTGTTCGTCGTCGTCAAACTCGATGCGAATTGCAACCATACAATATCATATGAACGGAATAATTATGTGTGTTATCATATAATACGTAGTCGATGAAGCGAGCCAACACGTTCGACGTGATTCCGCAGTCCCCAGAGGACAAGGAG
>NZ_BMOC01000010.1 GCF_014646875.1 Halobellus salinus
CTCACCCGCTTCAACTACTTTGATTTACCGGCCTATCCCGACGCTGTCTAGTGATTCAATGGAGCCGTGGAGTTAGATATTCACATTCGATATGCCGAGTACAGCACCGCAATAGCCACAAACGTGTGCGTTGGCATTCGTATCTGTTGGTACACCGTCAAACTGAATATCTCCCTTACTCAGGTCTCGCTCACAATAGGGGCAGTGCGTCACAACTGCGCTTTTATGCCGATAATGTAAAAAGACGTTGCTGTCGATGAATTGTCTTTTGACACGTCAACCAGTCTCTGGACTTCTTGAACCAATCCACTTGTGAGTTCCCTGTACCAAACGATTCGTAGCTCCCCTGCAGTGAACAATTCACTCTAAAAATGCTGTAACAAACATCTTAGTAAGTCTTTTAATTATTCTTCATTGAGGCGGCAAAGCAGAATCGACGGACATCATAGAGGTGCGTGAGAACGACGGTTCAACCAATAAGAGATATGCGCTTCTATTCAGGAGTTAGTCCAACGGAATTAGGTGGCTGGGGAGTTCCCGGCCCCTAACACGCCACGGCCAAAGACCGTGAGCGTTGTAGGTGGGCCAACACGGATTTGAACCGTGGACCTCCCGGTTATCAGCCGAGCGCTCAACCTGACTGAGCTATTGGCCCAGGCGAGCGCATCTATGGGTAGTTCGATGAGGATTTTAAGGGTTTCCTTTCAGCAACGCCCGCCATCTAGGAGCCGTACGGATCGAGTAGTCGACCACGACGGTGGTGTTCAGGTGACCCTGTGACCACCTCGAAAGCCCCCGGTCGCTCGCCGTCGCCGGCACTTTGCGCCGGCTGCCGGAGGGACCGCAGGTCCCTCCCCGCCTGCGACTCGCTGCGCTCCTCACTACGTTGCGGTGCTTACGTCGTCTCGGCTGACGAGCGACCGGCCCGTTTCATACTGTCGGCTATAACTCCGTGAAGATTTTCGACACCCCGGGGTGTCGAAATACGTCACGCGACTATAGCCGACAGTATCAGTCCCGCCCATCGGCTGGCTAACCGGCCGTCGCCGGCGGGGACTGAAATGGGCGCTTCGCTGAAGGAAGGCGGGCGGCACAAGCACACGATCGCAGGGAGCGTGCGCAGCGAGCTCCCCGACTCAAGCGAAGCGGGGCTTTCGAGGTGTCTCCAGTCGCACCGCCCTCATCTGAACACTGCCACCACGACGGTCGGTATTATTAACTGTCGTCGCCCGACCGGCCGTACTCCTCGGGATCGAGGTTCACCACGTCGTCGGCTTCGGCGTCGGCGTCGGCGTCGGGAAACCCGCCGACCCAGACGTTGCCGGAGACGAACCCGCCGGTCGCCCGGTCGAGGTACGGCGTCACCACGTACCGCTTCAGCACCGTGCGGATCGGATACCGAGTCACCGGGAGTGCCAGCGCGAACCCGAGCGCGTCGGTCACGATCCCCGGCGTCAGGAGGAACGCCCCCGCCGCGATCAAGAGCCCGCCGTCGAGGAGTTCGTTCGTGGGCACCTCCCCCGTGGCGGCCTTCCGCCGGAGCTTTCCGAGGGTGTGGCGGCCCTCGGCGCGAACCAGGAGCATCCCGACGAGGCCGGTGAGCACGACGAGCAGAACGGTCGGGACGAACCCGATGGCTCCCGCGACCGGGAGCAAAAGCAGGGTATCGACGAGCGGGATCGCCAGCAGGATCGCGATGACCCAGCGTGTGCGCATATCTCGGTTTTGCGGTGGTCGTTCATAGCCCTTGTGTCCCGGTGGGATGTGGGTCGAGCGACGACTGTGGTGAAGGGAACAGGCGGATCCCGAAAGCCCCCGCGTCTCCGCGGGTGTCGGGCCAGCAACCGCAACCCGGGGGTCGCTCGGGACGACGACCCCTCGAAGCCCTTACCCGCCACCGAACCCGAACGGGCGTATGACCGCAGGTCGGACACACGTCGAGTGGCGGGGATGGGGGGCGGCTCCGTTCGAGGAGGCACGCTCGGCCGACAGGCCCGTACTGCTCTCGTTGACCGCCACCTGGTGTGACAGCTGTCACGAGATGGACGGGGAGACCTACGCCGAGCCGCGGATCGCCGCCAACGTCAACGACGGGTTCGTTCCCGTTAGAGTCGACGTCGACCGCCGCCCGCGGATCCGCGAGCGGTACAACATGGGCGGGTTCCCCTCGACGGTCTTCTGTACGCCCGACGGCGACGTCATCACCGGCGCGGGCTACCTCGGCCCCGACGGGATGCGCCAGGTGCTTGACTCCGTCCGCGAGGTGTGGGCCGACCGCGGCGACGACGCCGGTCGGGTGCCGCGGGCGCTCGCCGGCGACCCCACGCCCGGCGGGACCGTCGACGAGCGGATCGAAGAGCACCTCGCGGGGCAACTCGACGAACAGTGGGACGACCGGTTCGGCGGGTGGGGCGACGACGCGAAGTTTCCCCTCCCGCAAACCGTGGAGTTCGCGCTGAAGCGCGACCGACCGAAAGCCACCCAGACACTGCGCGCGATCGCCGAGTCGCTCATCGACCACGACGCCGGCGGGTTCTACCGGTACGCCGCCGCGCGGGACTGGTCGGAGCCCGAGAGGGAGAAGCTCCTGACCGACAACGCCGCCCTGATCCGAGCGTTCGCCAATGGGTACCTCTACACCGGCGAGGAGTCGCTCTTGAATCCCGCTACGGGGGCACAGGAGTTCCTGACCGATCGGCTCTGGAACGGGGCCGCATTCGGGGGAAGCGTCGCCCCGCCCGACGACGACAGCGAGCCCCGCCGCGACCACACCGGGTACGCCGGCGGAAACGCGCTGGCCGCCGAGGCGCTGCTCACGGTCGCGGCCTACACCGACGACGAAGCGTCTCGGGAGTACGCCGAGCGGGTTCTGCGAACGCTCGAGGAGTCATTCGTCGACGACGGCGTCGTGTCACACATCGCGCCAAGCGACGTGGGAGCCGACGACCCGGACCCGCCGGCGGGGCTACTGGAGGACCACGCCCGGGTGATCGCCGCGTTCGCGACGGCCCGACAGGTGCTCGGCCCCGACGCGCTCCCGGTGGATCCGCTGACCGTCGCAGGGACCGTCGCCGACGAAGCGATCGAGACGCTGCAGGAGCCGGCGGGCGCGTTCCGCGACGGACCGCCGCAAGGCGTCGGCCTGGTGTCAGAACCGCTCAGGCCGCTCGACGGGACCGTCGAGGTGGCCGACGCGCTCGTCGACCTCGCTGCAGTGGCCGACGTCGTCGACGACCCCGAGGCCGATAGCGACGGCCACCGGAGCGACGACTACGCCGCCGCCGCCCACGACGCAGTCGCCGCCTTCGCCGGCGCGTGGGACCGGTTCGGGGTCCAGGTCGCGGGGTACGGCTCGGTGGCGTCGCGGCTGACCCGCCCGAACCTCGTCGTTGCCGTCGGTGACGGCGCCGGGAGCGACCTCCACCGCGCCGGGCTCCGGGTCGCAGACCACGAGGCCGTCGTTGTGCCCGCCGCCCCCAACACCCCCGAAGGAGTCGCGACCATCCACCGTGGCGCCGACCGCCGCGACGCGACGGCCCCCGAGGAGCTCCTCGACGCCGTCGCCGCGCTCACCGACGGCTGACACGCGAGCGAGTGAGCCGGAGTGTCGCCACCGGGCGACTCCAGAAATGAACTTCCGACGTGTTTTTTTACCACGGGTGTGGAACGTCGGCCGTGGCTGACCTCAGAGATCTTGGGCTGTCGGAGTACGAGGCGCGGGTGTACCGGTCGCTACTCCGAACCGGTCCGACAACCGCAAAGGAGTTGTCCAAGGCCAGTGACGTGCCGATGGGTCGGATCTACGACGTATTGAACGCGTTGGAGCAACACAGCTTGGTGCGGAGCCAGACCGCTGGCCGGCCGAAAAAGTACGCCGCGGTCGAACCCGACACCGCCTTGGACCGGCTCCTACAGAGCAAGCGCGAGGAGCTCCGAACCCGGATCGACCAGTACGAGGCCGCGGTTGAGGAACTCACTGCGGACCTGGAGGCCACCGCCCCGATCGACGGCCAGTTCTGGACCGCGGCGGTCGGGGCCGAGGCGTCGGTCGACCTCCTGGTCGAGCGGCTGGCGGCGGCCGAACAGTCGCTCGTGGTCGTCGCCGGCGGCGTGTCCCCGCAGTTCGACTTCGGCACGGTCGGCGAGCGGGTCGCCGTTGAGTTGGAGGCGGCGGTTGATCGCGGGGTCGACGTCTCGCTTCTGATGGAGCCGGACCTCATCGCGTTGCTGCCCGCCGGGATCGGGGGCGTGTACACCGAGCGCCTCGCGAACCACGACGCGTTCGTCGCCCGGACGGCGCCAGGGCTTTCGGGAACGTTCGAGCTCATCGACGACGCCGAGGTGTGTATCGAGGTCCCGAACCCGTTAGACCCGGGGGAGGCGTTCGCCGTGATCGACCTGAAGGACCCGGAGTTCGCCGCGAACGTCCGCGGGATGTTTGATCCGAAGTGGGAGGCCGCCGAGCCGCTCCCGTTGTCAGCGCTGGTAGAGGAGTAGGCGTTGACGCGGCCGGCAGTGTGGCCGCCGATCAGATCCGGCCGTCGAGTTCGTCTCGGAGGCGCCCGACCGGCACGTCCCGCTCGGCGTGGGCGTTGTGCTGGTGGATCGACTCGTCGTTCGACTGTTTCATGTGAACGACCGCGTCGTCGGGAAGGTGGTCGAACTCCTCGACCACCTGCTCGGCCATCGACCGGACGCAGTCCTCAACGAACTTCGCGTCCGCGTGTGCGTGGTAGGTCATGTAGTCCTCGTCGGGGCGCTTCGCGAGGTTGTAGATCCGGGCGGACATCGAGTCGCGTGCGATCTCGACGATGTCCATCAGATCCACCTCGGGGGAGCCGTCGGCGGTGACCGTCAGGGTGGCGTGGCCCCGCTGGGAGTGGCCGGGCTGGGGGACCTGTTCGAGGAACTCGTCGATGGTTTCGGCGTCGATGTCGAGATCGCGCAGCACGTCACGGGCGCGGGACGCCGACATACCCTGCGAACAGGGACAGACCGTCATCCCGACGACCTCGGCGCCGATCTCGGCTCTGGTACGTTCCTCGGTCGCCTCCGCGCTGGCGACGATGGTGATCGTACTCTGGCTCGGGAGCTCGCTCGCGGGAGTGTCCTCCCGAACCACGAAGTCCGCGGTCATACGGACCTCGGCGGTCGAGGTGTAGTCGTGTTTCTCTAGGAGCCGCTCGGCGACGTCGCCGCACATGTCCTCAACGCGGTAGGTCGGCTCCGAGACCGCGTCTTCGAGGATCTCGTCGATGACCTGCATGTTCCGGCTCATGTCGATTCCCTTCCGGCCGCTCGGGAGGTCGACGAAGACCTCGAAGTCGGCCATCAGGACAAAGGGTCGCTTGCCGTCACGAGCGATCTTGACGAGTTTGTCGACGTTCGTCACGCCGACCTGACTCAAGCCGACGGAGATGTCGGGCTGGCTCGCCTGTACGTCAGGCAGCTGGTGACTCATCGTGAAACGGGAGGGACCCAGTTTGATTAACGCTTTCGTTAACGGTTCTCGAGAGGGTTGTCGCCGGAGCCGGGGTCGAGCCCGGAGGGTCGTATCGAGAGTCGATACGGAGGTAGTGGAGACGCAGACCGGGGACCGGCGCCACGCCCGCGCCGGCTGGACGCCCGGCGGACGGCGGCGTCAGGGCCAGTCGTCGCGGTCGCTTTCCTTGAAGAGATCCTCGGAGTCGTCGTCGCCGTCCGCGACAGCCCACCCCGCGGCGTCCGCGGCCCGGTCGACGGGGAGATACTCCCACTCGGCTGACTCGGCGGCTGCGGCGTCGTCGTCGGCTGTTCCGACGAGGACGTGCCGGTCGGTGTCGAACTGCTCTTTCACGTTCCCCAGGCTCTCGACGACCCCGCGCGGACCGGAGAAAAAGTCCTGTCTGATCCGGTGTTTCCGGGTGAAGTTGGTCACGACGTACGTGGGTTTTTCGCTCACGACGCCGACATACTCCGTCCACTGCCTGGCGTCGTTGAACACCGCGCCCGGGTCTGCGAGGGTTTGGAGCGCCCCCAACTCGAACGCCAAGGTCATGTCGGCGTCACCGCCGCCCGGGCCGCCACCCGACGAAGCGTCGTTGCTCATACAACCGCTACCGGTCTCCGGACGAAAACAGCATCGGTCTGTGGCGGGGTGTCGCCGCCGCGCGCCCCGTCAGCTCGATCCGGTGCCGGTGCCGGAGTCAGTGCCGGTGCCGGAGTCAGTGCCGGTGCCGGAGTCAGTGCCGGTGCCGGAGTCAGTGCCGGGGGCGAGCGGTGCTATTCGGCCGCGGTCTCGGGGGCGTCGAGGTCGTCGAGCTCGAAGGTCTGCTGCATCAGCACGTCCTTTTGACCCGCGACCCGGCGTCGCTCGCGCATGAGCTGTTTGTACTTCGTCTGCGGCGAGAGGTCGCCGATCAGGACGCCGCCGACGATCCGGCCGTCTTTGAACGCCAGCCGCCGCCACTCGGAATCGGAGTATTTCGCCTCGGCCTCGTCGTCGCCAAGCGTCGGGTGACCGAAGGACAGAAACGGGAAGTCGAAGTGGGTGATCGAATACGACGACACCCACTCGAAGGGTTCGGAGCCGTAGTCGACCATGTTCTGTGCCGCGATCGACCCCTGCTCTTTCGCGGAGCCCCACGCGCCGTTTTGGCCGCGCTCGCCCAGGATGAGATCCTCGAACTCGGTGATGTCGCCCGCGGCGAAGACGTCCTGTTGGTTGGTCTGCATATACTCGTCAACGACGATGCCGTCGTCGACCTCAATGGGTGTGTCTTGGATGATCTCGGTGTTGAAATCCAACCCGATGGCGATCCCGACGAAGTCGGCGTCGTACTCGTCGCCGTTGGGGTCAATTGCCGTCGTCACGCGGCCGCTGTCGTTGACCTCGAAGCGGTCGACGCCCGACTGAAAGACGGGTTCGACGTTGCGTTCCCGGAGCGCGTTGTGGATGATCTCCGCACCCTGCTCCGACAGCGCGTAGCGCCACCAGCAGTTTCCGCGCATCAGATACTTCCCCTCGACGTCCTGGGCGGCCGTGATCGCGGCGAGGTCGATCCCGAGCAGTCCCGCACCCACGACGACGGAGGAGTCGGCCTGTTCGATGTGGGACTTGATCGACCGCGCGTCCTCGAACGTCCAGAAGTGGTGGACGCCGTCGGCGTCGGAGTTCTCGACCGGCAACTGGGTGGGGGTCCCGCCGGCGGCCACGAGCAGTTTGTCCCACTCGTGGACGTCACCCTCGTGGGTCTCGATGGTGTGGGCGTCGACGTCGATGTCCACGACCAGCGTGTCGAGTTCGAGGTCGATATCGCGGTCGGCGTACCACGACTCGTCGTGAATCGAGATGGGCGCCTCCGGGAGCTTCCCTTTGGCGAACTCCTTGATCAGGATCCGGTTGTAGAGGGCCTCGCCCTCGTCAGTAACGACGGTGATGTTGGCATCGGGCTCTTCCTCCCGAAGGGTTTCGGCGGCGGAGCTGCCTGCGACGCCGTCGCCGATGATCACGTACGACTGAGTCATATCCTGCGGTTTGGCTTCGGGGTTAATGTGGATTGCTATACGTGGGTGGACGAGCGTGTGACGAGCGGCCGGCGGGGGCAACGAAACTCAAGCTGTCGGGTGAGACATGTGTGCATTCGACAGCCGCGCGCCGGCGCCGCGGTCGGTGGCCAGTGGTTATACCCGAAACGTGAGGAGAAGGCCCCGCGCTCCGGAGCGGGAAGGTGTCAATCCAGTTTCTCCAAGGCCTCGAAGAAGTCCGAGGCGGGCCCGGCAGTCCGGAGCGGTTCCTCCCCGGCCCTGACGGTCACCTCCGTCGGGACTTCGACCCGCTCGCGGATCCGCCCATCGACAACGACAACCGCTTCCGCGGCGTCCTCAACCGACACCGACACGATCGAGTCGGCGTCAACGACAAGCGGCGGCATCCCGCGTGTGGCCGCCATTCCTGTGACGACAAACCCCGACACCCCCGGGTGGACGAGCGGACCGTCCTCGCTGAGATTGTACGCAGTGCTCCCGGTCGGGGTCGCGATCAACACGCCGTCGGCGTGGCCACGCGAATACGCCGACCCGTCGATCTGAACCGCGAGGTCGGCGCCACCGCCGTGGCCGCGGCGCTGCCCCTGTACCACCACCTCGTTGACCGCCGGCGGGAGCGTCCACCCGTCCCCGTGGGTTGTGAGCCGCGGCCGCGACCGGGTTGGGACCGACCCCGCAGCCTGGAACTGCCGGACCTGCGCCAGCACCGCGTCGACCGCATCGTCCGGGCGGACCGGGTTGAGAAACCCGACTTCGCCCAGGTTGACACCCAGGATGGGCGTGTCACCCGCGCCGTGGGCGGCGAACAGGAACGTGCCGTCGCCTCCGATGCTCACCACCAGGTCGGCGGCGTGAAACTCCCCGACCGGCCGCCCCTCAGCCTCGAACCGCTCGGCGGTCGCGTCATCGAGCCACACCGACACCCCGGCCTCGCGGAGGCGGTCTCGGATGTCGGCCGCCAGCCCGGCGGTTCGGTCGTTACCCCACTGTGCGACGATGGCAACCTGCATTCCCGTAGGGGTTTGCCGCACCCGGTCAAAAGGGCTCGGTCGCGGACCCGGGACAGTCCGGGTCACACGGGCAACATTGATGCCCGCCCCGGCCGTGAACTTGACCACGCGATGGAACGCACCCGGTCGGGCGCGGGGCGAGCAACCCGAATTCAGCGGCACAACCCGGTCGCAGGGGCGGGTGGTTGGCGTGAGTGACGACGACGACTGGTTCGAGCGTGCGCTCCGCGAGGACGACGAGGCGGGTCCCGAGTCGGCGGCGGATTCGAGCGACAGCGAGACCGACACCGCAGAGGAAGCGGCGGCCGGGGAAGACGACGCGCACGACACAGACAGTGCCGGACGCGGCACGCACGGCGAGGGCGGCATCGTCCGTGACGAGGGCGACACGGCTGCAGCGGACCACGACGGCGGGGGCGAGGATAACGTCAGCGATGGGACCACCCACAGCGATGGCGACGACGGCGACAGCCAGTTCGAGCAGGACTTCGAGTCGGCGTTCGAGAACGCCCCCGATCCGGACGTCGGCCGATCACCGACCGGCGGAGGCGGGCGGGGCGGCGGCTCCGACCCGTTCGGTGGCGGGAGTGGCGAAGAGACCGGCTCACCCTTCGGGAGTGGCAACGACGAGTTCGGGTTCGGTGGCGTTGGCGGGGAGGAACCGGCGTCGTTCGACCGGGACGGGGAGTTCGAGTCTGACCTCGACCGGCTCGATATCGGGATCGGAGGGCTGGATCAGATGATCCTCGGCGGCGTGCCCGAGCAGTCGCTGATGGTCGCGATCGGGTCGGCCGGGACCGGGAAGACCACCTTCGGGCTCCAGTTTCTCCACCACGGGCTCACGCAGGGCGAGGATGCAGTCTACATCACCTTAGAGGAGGGGTACGATCGGATTGTGGCGACCGCTGACGAAAAGGGGTGGGGGTTCGGGGAGTACGCGGACGACGACCGGCTGGCGATTATCGACATCGATCCGATCGAGATGGCGAACAGTCTTGACAGCATCCAAAACGACCTCCCGGACCTGATCGAAGCGTTCGGCGCCGACCGGTTGGTACTCGACTCGGTGTCACTGCTCGAGATGATGTACGAGAGCGCGCCGAAGCGGCGGAGCCAGGTGTTCGAGTTCGCGCGGTCGCTCAAAGAGGCGGGGGTCACCACCCTTTTGACGTCGGAGGCGGACCGCGATCACGCGTACGCCTCGCGGTTCGGGATTGTGGAGTACCTCGCCGACGCGGTGTTCGTGCTCCAGTACGTCCGCCCCAGCGACTTCCGGGAGACCCGGCTCGCAATCGAGATCCAGAAGATCCGTGACGCGAACCACTCCCGGGAGACGAAACCATACGACCTGACTAACGAGGGGATCAGTGTCTACCGACAGGCCAACATCTTCTGATCGCCGGTGGCGCCGAGCCATCCAAAAATAAATAGTAATATATATCTAACTTTTTGCTATGTATTCGACCGCTTCCGGAGTCGGTCACATCCGCCCGGCTACTCCGGGATCTACGGCCCGTCATTCCGTCCGTTCTGTCCTCTCTCAACGGTTATGTGGAGTTTTGGGAGGCCGCGTCTGTTGGGGGTTGTCACATCGTCGCTGTGGTTCACCCATCGCTGGGCCGGGGTGGCGGCTGGGATTCTCTATATATATGGGCAGGTTTATACTGTGGCGTCAGCAACCGCGGGTATGGTCGAAACGCGGAAGGTCCAGGTAACCGGTGGTTCGACGTTTACGGTTTCGATTCCGAAAGAGTGGGCGACCGCGAACGACGTCTCGGCCGGGAGCACCGTCGAGTTCTACCCGGAGGGCGACTCGCTTTTTTTGGCTCCAACCGACGGGAAAGAGGATCGAACCGAGGGGACGCTCGACATCACCGACCTCACGAGCGACGAACTGACCCGCGCCGTTATGACGATGTACGTCAGCGGGTTCGACATCATCTCACTCGAGAGCTCTCGGATCACCACAGCCCAGCGTCGGACCGTCCGGGAGGCCACCCAGAGCCTCGTCGGCTTAGAGGTGCTCGAGGAGACCAGAGACGAGGTGGTGATCCGTGACCTGCTGGATTCGGCAGAACTGTCGATTCACACCGCTGTCAGGCGGATGCGCCTCATCTCCCTGTCTATGCTGAGAGACGCCGTTGACGCCCTCGCGGAACTCGATGCCGACATGGCCCGGGACGTGATCCAACGCGACGACGACATTGACAGGCTGTGGATGGTGGTCTCGCGGATCTTCCGGGCGACGCTCCGGACCCCGAAGGCCGCAGAAGAGCTTGGACTCCCCCGCGAGGTGTGTTTCGACTACCAGTCCGCGGCGCGCCAACTCGAACGCGTCGCCGACCACGCCGCGAAGATCGCCCACCTCACGCTGGAGTTCGAGGATCCGGTTCCGGACGAGGTGGTCAACGCGGTCTCGGAGCTCCACAAAGAGGCGCAATCGACGATCGACGGCGGTATGAACGCGCTCCTCGCGGAGGACACCGAGGAGGCCACTCGGTTGGCGAACGAGGCCAGGGAGTCGGTGTACGAGATCAACGAGCGGGCGCGACGGATCGATGAACTCCTTCGCAGTCTCGACCCCGCACGGGCGCACCTGTTGGGGCTCATCGTGGATTCGGTGTCGCGGAGCGCGGACTACGGCGGCAACGTCGCCGAGACCGCGCTGCAGAAGGCGGCGCCGACGCCGTAGGCGTCAGTGCGCGTTGTGCGGAGACCGCTACTCGTCGAGGAGGACAGCGCTGACCTGGCCGGTCTGGCCCGGTCGCGAGGTCACGCGCGCCCGACCCTCGGTGGTCTCAACGATGGCGCCTTTCGTGACGATGTTCCGGCGGACGTAGTTGACGTTTGCGGGGTTCTCGACCACGTCTTCGATCGTCGCGGTCGTCACATCGCCGTCGTCTGCGACCTGGGCGGTGTCCGTCGAGAGCGCGCGGACCTTCGTCCCGGTCCCGCGGGCGTCAACCACCTGGAACCGTGGTTCCCCGACGGTGGTCTCCGATGGTTCGCGGCCGAGTTGGTGGCGGGTTTTCTTGTGCGACCGGCGGCGGCGGCCCCCAGTGCGTTTCCGTTTTGAGCGTCCCTGATCCTTCATACGGAGCCTTCGACGCGGTGAGTACTTGAATGACTCGAAGGAGCCGCGGCCGGATGGCGTGTGGTTGCGACTCGGGAGCTAACGGCGAAATGGAAGCAGCCGTCCGGGAACAGCCCGGACGGCCGCTGCCGCCCTGAATTGGTCCCCGCTGACGCTTCGGCCCTCCAGACGAAGCGTCACGTGACACAAACAACGGGGTTCACTTAATTGTGCCGCAGGCGGAAACGAGTGTCGTCACTCGGGCCGTTCCCACCGGAACAACCGACACGAGCCGCTTTTGACGCTACGATCCCTATGGGATGGTAATGAGCGAGTCCGACACCATCGAGCGGGCCCGGCGCGCCGCCGGGGCGAACGAGTCGTTCGAGCCGAGCGAGGACGGCACCTACGCGGTGAGGACGACGGCGTTCGAGGGGAGTGTCGAGATCGATGCTGACGGGGGAGCCGTGGTGTTCAACGTCACCGTGGCCGTGCCGATGCTTGACGCCGTGACCGAGGACGCGGTCGCGCCGGTTGTCGAGGAGGGGTGGTTCGAGACGTTCGAGCTCCGGATCGGCGACGTCGACGGCGCGATCCGCGGCGACGACGGGAGCGTGTCGGTCAGCCAGGACGGCGACGAGGCGGTCGTAGCGGTCGAACTCCGGGACCTTGACGCGACTCGAGCGGCCGCCGACGCAGTCGCGGTCGTGGAGTACGTCGAGGGGACCTACGTTGAGGGCATCGTTCCCGGGTACGAGTACACCGAGCCGGTGACGCTTCTGGTCCGGCAGGCGACCGACGCCGCCGGCGGCAGCGAGGGCGGGACGCCCTTGTAGGCGGCCGGGGCTAGTCCATCGCGATGTAGGTCCGGGTGTCTTCGATCCCGACCATCTCGTGAATCGACGCGGCGACCGCCTTGACGTCGCTCGGGCCGTCGACGCGGAGCTTCACGATGTAGTCGATGTCGCCAGCGACGACGCTGACACCCTCAACTGTGTCGTCGGCCGCTGCCATCTCGCGTTTCAGTCGGCCGACGTCGCCGCTGGACGCTTTCACCATCACGTAGGCGGTGATCATCAGGCCGTCCCCCCTTCTGGCGCGAGCGTTTCGCCGACGATCAGCTGTCTGGCTTCCTCCAGAACATCGAAGTCCGCGAGGACGGCCAACCGGTCGCCGACCGCCAAGGTGTCGTCGGACAGCGGCAGCCCCATCGATTCCTCAGCCTTCCCGAACGCGATGATGGTGGCGTTGGCGGGAAGTTGGACCTCCTCGATCGTGTAGCCCCGCATCGGTGACGCCTCGGTCACGGTCATGAGGACCACCTGAAGATGCTGGGCGACGTCGGCAATCGCGCGGATCGACCCGCCGAGGAGCGCGTTCTTTGCGCCGATCGCACCGAGGCGCTCGGGGTAGACCACCTCATCAACCTCGTCGGCGTACGCCTGGTAGACCCCTTCGCGGTAGTCCTCGTCGACCCGGAGAACGGTCCACGTCCGGTTGTGCTTCGCGATCGAACACGCCGCAAAGTTGACATTCAGGTCGCTCGTGAGCGCCCCGAGCCCGTCGGCGTCCTCGATTCCGGCCTCGCGGAGGACCTCCTCCCGAGAGCCGTCGCCGTGTATCACCTCAAAGCCGGCGTCGCGGGCGTGTTCGACCCGGTCGCGGTCGAGTTCGACCAGCGTGACCTGGTGCCCTTCCTCCCGCAGGACACGGGCCGTCCGGAGTCCGACACGACCTGCACCAATGATAACGAACCGCATACGACGTGGTACGCCGGCGGGTGTCAATAATGTTTCTCCGGGCGGTCGTCGGGTCGTTGACCGCGGCCGCCAGCGTCGGTGGAACCGAACGACGGCGCAAACTCTATGCCGTGGTGTCACGTACCGCGGTGTATGGTTCACGCGTTCGTGATGATCGAGACCGGACCGGGCGAGTCCGAGGGGCTCTTGGAGACGGTCCGAGCGCTCGACTCCGTGGTTGAGGCGCACGTCGTCGCCGGTGGATACGACATCGTCGCTGAGGCCGACGCTGCGGAGGTGTACGAGGTGCTCAGCACTGCCTCGACAGGGATTCGGAACCTCGAATCGGTGATGGACACCAAAACGTACATCGCGATGGACGAGTAGCGGACCGAAGCCGAACGCGTAAAGTTCTCCGCACCCGTACGCAGCATATGGTATCGGTCGTCGGACTCGTTGCGTTCGGGGTCGTCCTCCTGGTACACACCCTGCTCGCGGCGGTGACGACCCGGTTTTTCCGGCTCCGGCTCGAGACACAGTGGGGGTACGTCGTGTACTCGTTTCTGGCCATCCCGGTGGTGCTTCTCGCGACCTCGTTGGTTTTTTTTGGGGTGCTGGGGATCGACGGCGGACTCGACCTGCGACCGCCGGCGTTTCTCGGGGTCGCAGTCGGACTCCCTCTGGCGCTGGGGTTCACCATCGACACGCTCTACGTGCCCGCACCAGAGGAGTACGACCTGCCCGAACGGACGTAGCACCCGGCTCGAACGGGTGCGGTCCGCGTGCGACCGAACGCTGTGGACCGCCCGCGCCCGGCTACGCGCCGTCGACCAACCGTTCGACGTGACGTTCGACCGCGTCGACGACAGTTGATTCGGATCGGGTGGCGTCGACGCGCACGAACCGGTCGGGGTCAGCGTCGATCAGCCGCTCGTAGTTCTCCCGGACGTCTTCGAGGTAGGCGGCGCGCTCGAACTTGTTGGTTGCGCCCGCCCGCGCGGCAGCGGTCTCGGGGTCGATATCGAGGTAGATCGTCGCGTCCGGGGGTCGCGAGAACGGCTCGTGGACCGCCCGGATGTAGGAGAGGGGGTCGCGGTCGTCGGCGAGTCGAGAGTCCGACAACGACGCCGCTTGGTAGGCCAGCCGCGAGTCGGAGTAGCGGTCCGAGACCACCACCGACCCCGCCGCAAGCGCGGGGCGGATCACTCGCGAGAGGTGATCGGCGTGGTCGGCGGTGAACAGAAACAACTCCGCAAGCGGGTCGGCGTCGTCGTCACCCATCGACCGGGCGACGGCGTCGCCGTACCGCGAACTAGTCGGCTCCCGGGTGAAGGTCACGTCGGGGTGCGACCCCGCGAGCGCCTCCCACGCGGTGGTCTTGCCGCTACCGTCCAGCCCTTCCAGCGTGAGGAGCATACTCCTACGTGGCGGGTGTGCGAGTAAAACCTCACGAAGCCGCGCGGAGTGTTGTGACCGGTCGCCGGTCATCGCGGGGGACGGGGCCGGTGGTGACCGGCAACGGACCACGGCCGGCCGTATCAGGCGTCGACCTCGCGGCAGTTACTTTTACGTCGTCGCGGGGTGGCTTCAGACGTATGAGAGTGCTCGTTGTCGGCGGCACCGGATTCATCGGAACCTCCCTCTGTTCGGAGTTGAAACACCGCGGCCACAACGTGACCGCGATGTCGCGCAACCCGGGCGGGGGCGACCTGCCCGACGGCGTGAACAAGGCGATGGGCGATGTGACCGACTACGGTTCCATCAGCGGGGCGTTCGAGGGGATGGACGCCGTGTACAACCTCGTGGCGCTGTCACCACTGTTCAAGCCCAGTGGCGGCGACACGATGCACGACCGGATCCACCGACAGGGGACTGAAAACGTCGTCCGTGCCGCCGAGGACCACGGTGTCGATCGACTCGTCCAGATGAGCGCGCTGGGCGCCGACCCCGACGGGGGGACGGCGTATATCCGCTCGAAGGGGCGGGCTGAAGCGACCGTCACCGGCGCCGATCTCAAGTACACCGTTTTCCGCCCGTCGGTCGTCTTCGGCGACGGCGGTGAGTTCGTCTCCTTCACGAAACTGCTCGCGCCGCCGTACGTCAGCGCGCTCCCCGGCGGCGGCAAAACCCGGTTCCAGCCGATCTGGGTTGGCGACCTCGTCCCGATGCTGGCTGACGCTATCGGCTCCGAGGAGCACGCGGGTGAGACCTACGAGATCGGCGGCCCCGACAAACTCACGCTCGCAGAGATCGCCCGCCTGATCCACCGCTCGGACGGCCGGTCGACCACCGTGGTTCCGGTACCGATGGCGCTCGCGAAACTCGGATTGAGCGTTGGCGACCTGATCCCGGGGTTCCCGATGGGGAAAGACCAGTACCGGTCGCTGCGGTTCGACAACGTCACCGACGACAACGATACCGGAGAATTCGGCGTCGGAACGAGCGAGCTCACAACGCTCAAGGCGTATCTCAGCGGCCGAACCGGAGGGACAGCCGACGCCGCCGCAACGTCGTAGGCGCCGGGGATGTGGGGTACGGACGGGCCGCGGGTCGACAACCGTGACGACGCGTGGTCGGTCAACCCGTGAGGTGGACCAACACCCCGTTGCGCATACCCGATATAAACAGCGTCTGACGCAGGTCTGACCGGAGCGGAATCGGAGAGAACCACCCTGTCGCAGTAGTGCAGTTTCCGGGTTTGCGCCGCGAATGCGCGGTTTTCACACCATCACAAGGTTTATGTCCGCGTTACTACTGGCATATACCCAATGGAGAGGGGACCCGACATATGAAACTCGCAATGGTCGGTTTCGGGCAGGCCGGGGGAAAGATCGTCGACAAGTTCCTCGAGTACGATCAGAAACACGGATCGGGAATCGTTCGTGACGCGATCGCGGTGAACACCGCGAAGGCCGACCTGATGGGACTACAGCACATCCCTGACAACGATCAAAAGCGGGTCCTCATCGGCCAGTCGCGGGTGAAAGGCCACGGGGTCGGCGCGGACAACGAACTCGGCGCGGAGGTCGCCGAGGAAGACATCGACGAGATCCAAGGCGCGATCGACAGCGTGCCCGTCCACGAGGTCGATGCGTTCCTCATCGTAGCCGGCCTCGGGGGCGGGACCGGCAGCGGGGGGTCGCCCGTGCTCGCGAAACACCTCCAGCACATCTACACCGAACCCGTCTACGGTCTCGGCGTGCTGCCCGGCAGCGACGAGGGAGGGATCTACACGCTTAACGCCGCGCGGTCGTTTCAGACGTTCGTTCGGGAGGTCGACAACCTGCTGGTCTTCGACAACGACGCGTGGCGGAAGACCGGCGAGTCGGTCCAGGGCGGCTACGACGAGATCAACGAGGAGATCGTCACCCGATTCGGCGTGCTCTTCGGTGCGGGCGAGATCGGCCAGGGCGGTGAGGTGGCCGAAAGCGTTGTCGACTCCTCGGAGATCATCAACACCCTCGAGGGTGGTGGGGTCTCCACGATCGGGTACGCCTCGGAGACGGTCGAGACCAGTTCCTCCGGTGGCGGCTTCCTCTCCCGGATCACCGGTGGCAACGACACCGACGACCTCGACACCACCCACACCACGAACCGGATCACCTCTCTCGTACGGAAGGCCGCCCTCGGCCGCCTGACCCTCCCGTGTGAGATCGAGGGGTCCGAGCGTGCGCTGTTGGTTCTTGCGGGTCCGCCACAGCATCTCAACCGGAAGGGAATAGAGCGCGGCCGGAAGTGGATCGAAGAGCAGACCGGAAGCATGGAGGTCCGGGGCGGCGACTACCCTATCACCAGCTCTGGCCGCGTTGCGTCGGTTGTCCTGCTTTCGGGCGTCACCAACGTGCCGCGGATCAAGGAGCTCCAGCAGGTCGCGATCGAGGCGCAAGACAACATCGACGACATCAGACAGGAAAGCGAAGACAACCTTGACGATCTCATCAACGATGACGAAGACGAGCTGGAGTCGCTTTTTTAAGATCGCGGTGGTCTGTCTCCTGGGCCTCTCGGTGGCTTCGGTCCCCGCTGCCGGCGTTTCGGTCGGCGACTCGACAGTCACGAGCGACGCGGCGGTCGGCGAGCAGGTCACGGCAACGGTCACGCTGACCGAACCGTACCAGAACCCCTCCCTGGAGGCGTGGACGCTCGAGGGCGAGACCGAACTCACCGACGTGACGTGGACGGTGGAATACTACGACCAGACCGGCGCGAGGGTGAACCAACAGTCGTTCGACGGCCAGTCGTTCTCCGGTGCGAACATCGCCGCCGAGGACGGAACCAGCGAGGTCCAGGTCCGGATCACCGGAACAGTTCCCGCGGTGACGGAGTACTCCTACGACCCGGCGCAGTCGTTCATAGTGCTGGATCTGACCCAGGCCCGTGAAGGGGGGTCGAGCAACGACATCGACTCGTGGTCTGCGACCCACTACACCGAGGAGAGCCGCGAGGCGCGGAACGAGATCGACGACGCCGCCGCGGCGATTGAGGGTGTCGACTCCCGGGAAGCCGGTGAGGATCTCCAGAGCGCGATCGAGGCGTACAACGGCGGCGGCGAGGAGTTTTCGCTCGCGGTCGACCTCGCGAACCGAGCACAGGAGACGGCCGATCAGACCCAGCAGTCGAACCGGCTGGTCCGGTTCGCGTTGTACGGCGCCGGTGCGCTGGTCGTGGTTGGGGTGTTGATCGGCGGGTTCCTCTACTGGCGGTCCCAACAGGACGGCCCGGACAGGCTGGGCTGAACGGCCCGATGCGCGTTGTCATCCCGTACACCGACCGCGACCCGAAGAGTCGGTTAGCCCCCGTGCTCTCGGAACCGGAGCGTCGCGCCTTCGCGCGTGTGATGCTCGGCGACGTCGTCGCGGTCGTCCGGGACGCGGGCCACGAACCCGAACTCCTGGTTCCGGCGCCGATCGACTTCGCGGACGCGGACACGGCTGTCGGCGTCGACGGCGTGCCGACAACTGTCGACGACCGAGCGCTGACGCCCGCCGTTGACGCCGTTCTCGACCGGCTCGGCGAGGGCGTCGCCGAGGTGGGGATCGTGATGGCGGATCTGGCGCTTGCGACCCCGGCGGCGCTCCGCCGGCTTACGGCTGTCGGCGGCGAGGTCGGGATCGCGCCGGGGCGCGGGGGCGGCACCAACGCGTTGGTGGTTCGTGAGCCGTCATTCTCGGTGGACTACCACGGCGCGTCGTACCGGGATCACCGCGAGGCAGCCGCGACGGCGGGCGTGTCGGTCGGCGTCGTGGACTCAATGCGGCTCGCGACCGACATCGACGAGCCGGCGGATCTTGCGGAGGTGCTGCTCCACGGTGACGGACGCGCCCGCGGGTGGCTGGTCGACGCCGGGGTCGAACTCGACGCCTCCGGTGGTCGCGTCGGGGTGCGGCGAGGTTGACAGGCGGTAGCCGAGCCGGGATCCGGTACCACGACAGTTTTTGTGCGTCGACCGCTCAGGTCCGAGTACGATGTTCCCCGCGGCCGAGGAGTACGGCGTCGAGATCGACCTCGACGAGTCAGACGTTGCAGCGGTGCGTTCGACGACGCCGGCGGACGTCGACGCGACCGCGGAGCTGACGTTCGCGCGGAACGTGTTCGTTCCACTGACCACCGCGTGCCGGTATACGTGCACGTACTGCACCTACTACGACGTGCCGGGGGAGGCGACGCTTCTATCGCCCGAAGAGGTCCGCGAGCGCGTCCGTGTCGGTGCTGACGCGGGGTGTACGGAGGCACTTTTCACCTTCGGCGACGACCCCGACGACAGGTACACCCGGATCCACGATCAGCTGGCCGAGTGGGGGTACGACGATATCGTCGGGTATCTCCGACGGTGCTGTGAAATAGCGCTGGAGGAAGGGTTGCTCCCCCACTCCAACCCCGGTGACCTGACCGCAGCCGACTTCGAGCGGGTCGCGCCGGTCAACGCGAGCATGGGCGTGATGCTCGAAACCACCGCTGACGTCGCCGCCCACTCGGGATCCCGCCGGAAGACACCGGGCCAGCGGCTGCACACGATCCGGGCCGCGGGCGAGGCCGGAGTTCCGTTCACCACCGGGCTCCTCGTGGGGATCGGCGAGACGTGGCGGGACCGCGCCGAGAGCCTGCTCGCGATCGCCGACCTCCACGATCGGTACGACCACATTCAGGAGGTGATCGTCCAGAACGTCGTCCCCAACGAACGGTCTGACTTCGAGCGGCCCGCCGTGGCGACGATGCGCCGGACCGTCGCGATGGCCCGGGCCGCGCTCCCGCCGGAGGTGTCGGTGCAAGTGCCGCCGAACCTCTCGCCGACCCGGGAGCTGTTGGACTGCGGCGTTGACGACCTGGGCGGCGTGTCGCCGGTCACCAAAGATTACATCAACCCCGAGTACGAGTGGCCCGCGCTCCGGGAACTCCGTGAGATTGCCGACACTGCCGGCGTCCCACTCCACGAGCGGCTGCCGGTCTACGACCGGTATCTTCCCACCGGGGTCCGCCGCGACAGCTTCGGCGGACGGTCCGCCGATGGCCGGTGGCTCCCGGAACGGGTCACCGACGCGATCGATGCTGACGACGTCCACGGGCAGCGGTACCGAAGCGTCGCCCGCCGGGAGGGGCCGCTTGCGGTTCCCCGTCCCGTCAGTGGCGATTGAGCGGCGACAGCGTCCGCTGGACAGTGGTGGGGGCACCGCGGTGCCGTGGCCGACGGCCGCCCGACTCAGTCGTCCGCGCTCGCAACGTCGCGGCTGACGGCCGCCCGGCCGCCGAGCATTGGTGTCCCGTCCGCACGCGGCCCGAGTTCCGGGCCGTACGGCGGGTCGTCTGGATCGATCCGGCGCCGGGTCCGGTAGTCGGTGGAGCGCTCAACCGCCGGGCGCCCGATCGCGCCGATCATCTCCATATAATCGGCGAACGACCGGAACTCCCCGTGGTCGCCGCCGGCGCGGGTGGTGATCTCTTCGGAGAGAATGGTCCCCATCAGGTCGTTTGCGCCGCAGTTGAGGAGTTTCAGCGCCTTCGCGTCGCCGAACTTCACCCACGACGACTGGAGGTTCTCGACGTTGTCGAGGAAGAGTCTCGACACCGCGATCACGAGTTCGTCTTCCGCGTCACTGGCGCCGCCGGAGACGACGCCGCGCTCGTACAGCGGGGTGTTCTGATGGACGAACGAGAGCGGCACGAACTCCGTGATCCCGCCAGTCCGGTCCTGGAGGTCGCGGACGGTCTTCAGGTGGTGGATCCGGTGGGCGGCGTTCTCGACGTGGCCGTACATCATCGTGGCGGTGACGTCGAGCCCGGCCGCGATCGCGCCCTCCATCGCGGCGACCCACTCGTCGCTGCCGATCTTCCCGGGACAGATCACGTCGCGGACCTCCTCAACGAGGATCTCGGCGGCGGTCCCGGGCGCGGAGTCGAGGCCGGCGGCCCGGAGCGCTCGGTAGACCGACTCGTAGGACCACTCGGTGCCGCGGCGGGCGTGGGCGGCCTCTTCGGGGGTCACGGAGTGGAGGTGGACGTCGCCGACCGACATCGCGCGCATCTGGTCGAGGTAGGTGCCCGGGTCCGTGTCGTAGACCGTCGGCGGCTTGTAGTCGACCTGCGTCGCGGGGTCGTCGTACCCCGCCAGGATCTCGTGGTGCTCGTCGTTCAGCGCGAACCCGGGGTGGAGTCCCGACACCGACGTGACCTCGTAGATCCCCATCTCGAGCGCGTCCTCAACGGCCGTGCGGGACTCCGCCGGCGTCTTCGTGAACCCGGCGTGGTCGGCGTCGGAGTCGGCCTCGAAGCGGTGAGCGCTGTCCTTGAAGTTGCAGAACAGACAGCCGGTGTTGCACGCGGTGGTGACGTTGTTGTTGAGGTTGGCCACGAACGTCACGTCGTCGCCGACGACCGCCGCGCGCCGCCTGTCTGCGGCCTCCAGCACCTGTTCTTTCCGGACCGGGTCGATCCCGTCGGTGTCGGTCCCGGTGGTGATGAGCTCGATTCCGTCGTCGACCGCGAGCCGGTCGCCGGCCCGGGCGGTCGCGAGGGCGTTCTCGAACGACTGGTCCGTCTCGGGGACAATCGAGAACTCGAAGTCGTCGTCCGCCGGGACGGGTGACTCGCGCATACCGGGTTGAGGGCGTCGGACGGCAAAAACAGCGGTGGTACCGGAACCCATCGAACGGTCGCGGACCCGTCGCCGAGGCGCGGAGGTGAACCCTTTTGTGCTACGGCACCGCGAGTTCGGCGTATGACGAGCGTCAAGGAGTTCCGGGTGGCACAGGAGCCGACCGGCACCGACCTCGGGCGGGGCCGGTTCGTCTTCACCGACCGGTACTCCGTTTTCGACTGGGGGGAGATGCCCGATCACGTCCCGCAGAAGGGGGCGTCGCTGTGTACGATGGGTGCGCACAACTTCGAGGTGCTCGAAGACGACGGCGTCCCGACGCATTACCGCGGCGTCTACGGGCCCGAAGTACGCGAGGGCGACCGCCCCGTCGGTCTCGACGCCTGTGCCGCGGCACCGACCGCGATGGCGATCGACCTCACGCGGGTTCCGGACCTCCCGTACCTCAACGCCGAGTACGACTACGACGCCTACCACGACGCCGCTGACGGGAACTTCCTGGTCCCGCTGGAGATCGTCTTCCGGAACACCGTCCCCGTCGGGTCGAGCCTCCGGTCGCGGGGGTCGCCGGCGGACTACGGCCTCGACACCGACACCTGGCCCGAGGAGACCGTCGACCTGCCGGAGCCCGTGGTCGAGTTCTCCACCAAATACGAGGAACAGGACCGGTACCTCGACCGCGAGGAGGCCGACCGGATCGCGGGCGCGGCGGACCTCGACGAGTTGGAGTCGGTCGCGCTCGCGGTCAACGACGTCCTGACCCGGCAGGCCGAGTCGCAGGGATTCCACCACGAGGACGGCAAGATCGAGTGTCTCTACCACGACGGAACGATCGAAGTCGCGGACGTGGTGGGGACGTTCGACGAGAACCGGTTCGCCTACCGGGGTCAAGAGGTCTCAAAGGAGGTGATCAGACAGTACTACCGGCGGACCGACCCAGAGTGGGTCGAGGCGGTCTCGGCGGCGAAATCGCGGGCGCGAGAGAAGGGCGTCGCCGACTGGCGGGGGTTGTGTGAGCCGACGCCGGAGCCGCTCCCGGAGTCGGTGCTCGGTGCCGTCTCCGACCTCTACGCCGCGGGCGCGAACGCCTACACCGGGACCGAGTGGTTCGATGCGCCGGCGGTGGACGCCGCGGTGGATCGAGTACGCGAACTGTGAGCCGGTGTCGCGTCGGGGGTCGGTGCCGCCGGCCGGTCCAAAACGACTTTGCCACGTCACCGCGGAGTTGGGGTCGATGATGACGTACACCGTGACGGTGACCGTTCGGCTCAAGCGGGGCGTGTTGGACCCCGAAGCCGAGACCACGAAGCGGGCGCTCGAACGTCTGGGGTTCGAGCTTGAAGCCCTCCGATCGGCCGACCGCTTCGAGGTCGATCTCGACGCCGACTCCGCGTCGGCAGCGGCCGACCGCGCCGACGAGATGGCCGAGCGGCTGCTCGCGAACCCCACGATACACGACTACAACGTCGAGGTCGAGGGTGAGGACCCGGAATGACGATGGCTTCCGAGGGTACGACACCAACTGTCGTTTTCCACCACAAGAGGTGGTCGCCGTGACAGTTGCTGTCGTCCAATTCGGCGGCTCGAACTGCGACCGCGACGCCGTCCGCGCGCTCTCACACCTCGGCGTCGACGCCGAGCGCGTCTGGCACGAGGACGGCCTGCCCGAAGACACCGAGGGGATCGTCGTCCCGGGCGGGTTCTCCTACGGCGACTACCTCCGCGCGGGGGCGATGGCGGCGCACTCCCCGATTATGAACGCGGTTCGTGACGCCGCCGCCGACGGCGTGCCCGTCCTCGGGGTCTGCAACGGCGCACAGATCGGGTGCGAGGCCGGGCTCACTCCGGGCGCGTTCACCACCAACGCCAGCGCCCGCTTCCAGTGTGAGTACGTCCACCTCCGGATCGAGAACGCCGATACGCCGTGGACCGCCGCGTACGACGAGGGCGAGATCGTGTCGGTGCCGATCGCCCACGGGGAGGGACGCTTCGAGATTGCCAACGACCGGTACGACGACCTCGTCGCCGACGACCGGGTCCTGTTCCGCTACTGCGACGCCGACGGCAACGTCACCGACGACGCCAACCCCAACGGCTCGAAGGGCAACGTCGCCGGGATCCTCGGGCAGCGGGAGACCGTTGCCGTGCTGATGCCTCACCCCGAACGGGCGTCGCTGCCGGATTTGAATCGTAGTGTCGACGGGCGGGGTATTCTGCAGGTGTTCGGCTGACTCCTCAACGGCAGACTCGACGCCGGCGAAAGGGTTCAATCCGTTCGGGTCGAAGCGGTGGTGTGAACCGATTCCAACGAACGCGGCGAGCGGGGAGGCGTTGGCCGCCGTGAACGGACAGTCGGACAGAGGCGACGGCCCGGGGGGCGCCATCGTCGCCGCGCTCGACGTCGAGCCCTGGCCCGCCGCGGTCGGGCTTTTGGTGGGGCTGGGCGGCCTCCTCTTCCTCTTAGAACCGGTGGTCGGCCCGGTCGCGGTCGGGCCGGTCCGCGCCCGACCGGTGGCGCTCTCGACGGTCGCCCTCGCCGCGGGGTTCTGTCTCGGCGCACCCGTGTTCCTCCGGCGCGGCCGCCGGGTGTTCGGGATCGCACACGGGATCTTCGGGGTCGCGTGGGCGGGCGTCGCGGTCGGGACTGCCGCCCGGAGCGAGGCAGTCGTCGTCGGGGCGGTCCTCCTCGTCGTTGCGGGGACTGGGTTCCTGATTGCGCGGGCCCGAACGTGGTGACCGGTGGCCGGGAGGAGACGCCCTACCGCGAAAGCGGCATCCCGTAACTCGTCTCCGCGTCGACAACGTAGTCCCAGGTCGTCTCACACTCACAGCGCACCTGCTCGAACACCGACGGGTCCTGCCGGCGGTCGAAATCCTTGATCGCTTTCTGTACTCTGTCGTCGCACTCGCCGCAGTTGTGCGGGCCGCGGTCGGAGCCGTGGCCGACGGGATCGGACACCACGATGGCGTCGACGTCGGTGGTGGCTTCCAGGACCGCCGCGACCGACCACAGCCACGGCGGGCGGTAGCCGCCCTGGAAGAACAGCTCGTCGACCATCGTGTACCGCTGGACGTTGGTGGGGTTTATGGAGACGGTGTGGCAGCCGTCGACCGCCGCACACCGCCGGACCGACGAGACCATGTCGTCGATCGCCTCCGACTCCGAGAGGAACGGGGGTTTCAACAGGAGATACGCCTTCACGCCGGCGTCAACGCCGTCGGCCGCGCGGTCGGCCGCGCGGGATTCGGCGCAGGCGGCCTCGAAGTCCGCGAAGTCGAAGTACTTGTTGACGCAGTCGTGACGGACGCGGTCTGTCGCGGTCTCCAACCCGATCGCGACGTCGGTCGACAGGCCCACGTCGGTGAAGTCTGCGATGGTTTCCCGGTCGACGAAGTCCGGCAGCGACTCCACGACGATCCGGTCGCGATCCGCGAAGGTGTCCGCGATCGCTTGTCGGGTCTCGGCGCCGACCTCCCGCTCGTCGAGGAACGACCCGGAGGTGTAGATCTTGATCAGATCCGCGGGCTCCGCTGCGTTTTCGGCCTCGTGTTCCAGACAGACGTCGATCTGGTCCATCAGCGCGTCGTGAGCGACACTGCCGCCCTCGACGGACTCGGCGACGTACCCGCACATCGTGCACCCACCGGCGCGGGCCCACCGACACCCGCCGGTGTTGAGGATGATCGTCAGCGACCGGACCACCCCGTCGGGGGTGTTGTCCTCGTCCAGCCAGACCCGCGTGGGTTCGTGCGGGTCGTAGTGTTTGTCCTTCTCCGCGCGAATCCCCCGCATCACCTGGTTGTGGGCGTCCATACCCTTTCCCTGCTCGTAGACCTCCGGGCTCGGCTGGCTCATTGGACGCAGATAACCGACCCCGGGGTAAATCCTCATCGGAGCGGGACCGGGCGACCCCCAGCCGCCGACACCCCCTCACCCGACGTCACGAAACCGTTTTTGATTACTCCTCCGGGGTAACGACTAACATAGTAGAGGGTGTAGTAGATAATGTACATTAACAATGACCGAATTAGGCGGATTCAACGACCACATCGCCCGGATCGACCTGTCGGGCGACGACGTGCAGTACGAGGGGATCGACGAGGAGGACGCCGAGAAGTACATCGGCGGCCGCGGGCTCGGAGTGAAATACGTCTTCGATCAGGGTCCCGATGTCGACCCCGAGGGCCCGGAGAACCTGCTCGCGTTCACCAACGGGCCGCTCACGGGGACGCAGGCCCCGATGAGCGGTCGGATCGCGGTCTGTACCAAATCCCCGCTGACCGGGACAGTCACCGACTCCCACCACGGCGGCTGGTCCGGCGCGCGGCTCAAGTGGGCGGGCTTCGACGGCCTCATGTTCGAGGGCGAGGCCGACGCCCCGGTCTACGCCTATGTCGAGGACGGCGAAGTCGAACTCCGTGACGCCTCCGACCTGTGGGGGCTCGGCGTCCACGAGACGATGGACCTGATCGAGGAGGAACACGAGGGGGCGTTCGGCAAGAACCTCTCGGCGATGGCGATCGGCCCCGGCGGCGAGAACGGCGCGAAGTACGCCTGCATCGTCAACGAGGACGACCGCGCATCCGGCCGCGGTGGCACCGGCTGCGTGATGGGCTCGAAGAACCTGAAAGCCGTCGTGGTCAAGTCCGGGACGCGGATGCCGAAGCCCGCAAAGCCCGAGACGTTCACCGAGGGCTACCAGCAGGCCATGCAGCTCATTCAGGAGTCGGACGTGACCGCCCCCAACGAGGGCGGGCTCTCGATGTACGGCACTAACGTCCTCATGAATCTCACCGAGGAGATGGACGGGCTGCCGACCCGGAACGGCAAGTACACCTCAACGCACTCCGAGGCGGAGGCCGAACCCGACGACGTCAACATCGACGCCGAGAAGGTCTCCGGCGAGAACGTCAGAGAGAACATCCTGGTCGACGAGCCGACGTGTCACTCCTGTCCGGTCGCGTGCAAGAAGGAGACCGAAGTCACGTACGAGCGGAAGGGCGAAGAACTGAACGTTCGCGGCGAGTCCTACGAGTACGAGTCGGCGTTCGCGCTCGGCCCCAACTCCATGAACGACGACCGCGACAGCATCGCGGTCATGATCGATATGTGCAACGACCTCGGGATGGACACCATCGAGGCCGGCAACATGATGGCGATGGCCATGGAGATGACCGAGGAGGGCAAACTCGACGACCTCGACGACGACCTCGACTGGGGCGACACCGAGCACATGCTCGACCTGTTAGAGGAGATGGCCCACCGCGACTCCGACCTCGGCGACCTGCTGGCGAAAGGCGCCCGCCGGGTCGCGGACGAGCGGAACGCCCACGACAACTCGCTTGCGGTCAAGGGCCAGACCATTCCCGCGTACGACCCCCGTGCCATGAAAGGGATGGGGATCGGCTACGCCACCTCGAACCGCGGCGCGTGTCACCTCCGCGGGTACACCCCGTCGGCGGAGATTCTGGGGATCCCGGAGAAGGTCGACCCCACCGAGTGGGAAGGCAAAGGCGAGCTGTGTGCGCTCTTCCAGGACCTCCACGCGATCTCGGATTCGTTCGACATCTGCAAGTTCAACGCCTTCGCGGAGGGCATCGACGAGTACGTCGCCCAGTACAACGGGATGACCGGCCGGGACGTCACCGAGGACGAACTCATGGAGGCCGGCGACCGGATCTACACCCTCGAACGCTACTACAACAACCTCGCCGGCTTCGACGGCGCGGACGACTCGCTGCCGGGACGCTTCGTGGACGGCCACGACGAGGCCATTCCCGGCCAGGGCGGTATGGAGGGCGAGCTGTGTGAACTCGATGAGATGAAGCAGGAGTACTACGACCGCCGCGGGTGGGTCGACGGGGTCGTCCCAAACGAGCGCCTCGAAGAGCTCGGGATCGACGTCGGGCCCGGCACGGGCGTCTCCACCGGCGACAGCCCCGCGCCCGCCGACGACTGATCGGATCCGTCGGCGTCGGGCCGGTTCCGGGTCGTCCGCGTGGTGATGGCCGCCCCGACGACAGCCCGAGACGACAACGCTGATTTGGTGCGGTCCCGAATCCCGGGTGTCGGCACGGCGCGTTGACGCGCCGGCACGACACGCCCGGCCGGATCGGGCGGCGGGCGGGATCGAACCACGCGAACCCGCTTTCTGACGGAGGCATCGGCACCGAGCCGCGCGACTGTCGGGAGGTGTACCCGTCCGCCGACGCCTACGCCTTGCCGCGATCCAACGCCACGAGCACGCCGCGTGCGTTCAGGCGCTCCTCGGCGCGTGCCTTCCGGTCGCTCCACACCGTCTCCAACTCGGCGGTGTCCGCGAAGTGGGCGGCCACCGCGTCGTCGTCGCCGAGTTCGGCACGCGTCTGCCGGACCGCTTCGACCCACTCCACCAGGGTCCGTTTGTAGTTCGCCATCAGCTCCGGACGGTACGCGAGTGACCCGAAGTGGCCGAAACAGAGCGTGTCGGGGTCGATGGCCTCGATCGCCCGGACGTCGTCGAGACACGCCTCAAGATCGAACTGCGGCGGCGGTGAGGTCTCTTTGACCACCGCACGCCCGGGCACGTAGATCCCGGCCGCATCCCCGGTAAAGAGCAGACCGTCGTTGGGCTCGAAGAAGGTCGTCTGGTGGGGCGCGTGCCCCGGCGCGCCGTGAACGGTGAGCGTCCGGTCGCCGAGGTCGACCGCGTCGCCGTCGGTCAGCGACGCGACGCGCGCCGCCGGTATCGAAATCGGGTCGGCGTAGAACTCCCACTGGTCGCCGACTGCCTCCTTCGTGCCCGCGACGATGCGTTCGGGGTCGACGAGGTGGGGAGCGCCCGCCTCGTGAATCCGGACGGTCGCGTTCGGACACGCCTCCGCGAGGTGGCCGGCGCCGCCGGCGTGGTCCAAGTGGACGTGCGTCAGGAGGACGTGTCGGACGGCCTCGGGGTCGACACCGAGGTCGTTGAGCGCGTCGAGCACGAGGTCGTTGTTCTGCCCGGTTCCGGTGTCGACGATGGCCGGTTCCGCGGCGTCGACGACATAGACCGACCCGTAGTTCGGGACTCCGTGCGTCCCCACGTCGACGTAGTGGACATCGCTCGCGGCGTCGACCGAGTACAGCTCCCCGATTGCCATACCCGAGGGCCGCCCGGCGGCGAAAAAAGCGTTCCGCAGTGGGTCGGCGAGCCAGCGCGGAGAGGTCACAGCGGGCCGCCGGACCGTCCGGAGCGGCGAACCGCCACCCGTTTATTCGGTGCCGACCACCATCCGGACATGGGCGAGACACTCGACGACGACCTCTACCGGCGGACCAAGGCGCTGCTCGAGCCCGGAGAGATCGAGCTCCTCGGCGCGGTCGTCCACACCGACCTCGGTGGCGAGGAGGACCTGGAGATGCACGAGCTCACGGTCGACATCAACCGAAGCATCGCCGACCACGCCGGGAAGGGCGAGACCTACATCTACGCCGGCAACGACACCGACGAGTTCGCGTCGAACCAGTTCCAAGGGCTGACCCTCGACGAGGAGTCGTTCGTGTGGGAGTGCCAGCAACTCCTCCGGGACGGGACCTTCGACATCGTCTTCTACTACGAGGCGACGGTCGATCAGGCGTCGCTGGTCGACGACCTCGCAGCACTGGCCCACGTCGACGGCGTGACCGCGGTTCCGTAGGCCGCGCCACACCGGGATGGCGGCCCCGGCGTCTGACCGCTTCGAGACGCTTATCCTCCTCGCACCCCCACTTCGAGTATGAGCGACGCACACGCCGAGACCGGGGAACTGGCCCGCCTCGACCGGGCGATACTCAACGCGTTCCAAGGCGGGTTCCCGGTCGTCGAGCGGCCGTTCGAGCCCGCTGCGGCAGCGCTGGGAGACCGCGGCGTCGACGTGACCGCGGCCGACCTCCGCGAGCGGGTGGCCAGCCTCGACGACGAGGGGACCCTGAGCCGGTTCGGTGCACTGGTGAACGCCGAGGAGATCGGCGGCACCGCCACACTGGTCGCGATGCACGCCCCGGAGGAGCGCTTCGACGAGGTCGCAGAGGCGGTCAACGCCCACCGCGAGGTCGCACACAACTACGAGCGGGCGCACCCCCACCTGAACATGTGGTTCGTCGTCAGCGTGGCGGACGAAGACCGGGTCAGGGCAGTGCTCGACGAGATTGAAGCCGAAACCGGCCAGGAGACGTATAACATGCCGAAACAGCGGGAGTTCCGGGTCGAGGCGAAGTTCCTGGTCGACGGTCCCATCAAGGGCGGCGACGTCGACCTCTCGCACCTCGGGCCCGAGGTGACACCGACCGACCGGCGGACGTTGACGCCCGCCGAACGCGACCTGGTCGTCGAGATTCAGGGTGGACTCCCGATTACCGACACCCCGTACGCGGGTGTCGCCGACGCGGTCGGACGGGAGACGGCGTGGGTGGTCGAGACGATCAAGCGGTTCGAGCGGGAGGGGAAGGTTCGTCGCGTCGGCGTCGTCCCAAACCACTACGCGCTTGGATACACCGAGAACGGCATGACGGTGTGGGACGTGCCCGACGACTTGGTCGATGAGGTCGGGCCCGCGGTCGCGTCGCTGCCCTTCGTCACGCACTGTTACCAGCGCCCCCGTCATGACGGGGTGTGGCCGTACAACTTCTTCGCCATGACCCACGGGCGCTCGGAGGCCGAGAGCGACCGCCGGATCCAGAGAGTAAGCGAAAAGATGGCGGAGTACTGGGACGTCGACAGCGGCGACTGGGACTCGCTGTTCTCGACGGAGATCCTGAAGAAGACCGGGATCAGGCTGGACGAGCGCGCCGACGCCAACACGGAGTGAGGCACGGATGATCCCGCTGTACCACGACTTCACCGACGAGACGGTCCTGGTCTTCGGCGGCGGCCCGATCGGCGCGCGGAAGGCCCGGCGGTTCGCCGAGGAGGCGGCGGTGGTCGTCGTGAGTCCCGCGTTCGACGCCGACGACTTCGGCAACGCGGAACTGGTTCGGGCGCGACCCGCTCCCGGTGACGTTGGGGCGTGGGTCGACCGGACGGCCCCCGCACTGGCCGTGGCCGCGACCGACGACGACGGGGTGAACAACGCGGTGGCGGCGGCGGCGCGGGCGCGCGGCATCCTCGTGAACCGGGCCGACCGGAGTGCAGCGACCGGGGACGGCGGGGGGGCCGACACCCACGGCCCCGACACCCACGGCCCCCCGATCGACGTGGTGGTCCCGGCGACCGTGGCCGACGGCGACGTCCGGGTCGCGATCTCCACTGGCGGCCGGAGCCCGGCGCTCGCGAAACACCTCCGCGAGCGGATCGAGTCGGTGGTCGACGGCGCCGAGGGGATGGCCGCACTCACCGCCGATCTCCGGGCGGAACTCCGGTCGTCGGAGCTGGCTCCGTCCGAGCGCCGTGATGCGGTTCGGGCGGTGGTTCGGGCGCCTGATGTTTGGAAGGCTTTACGTACGGGGACCTCCAACCCCCGCCAAGAGGCGACACGCGTGATACGAAACACGATGGGGGGTGACCGATGGACACAGAGGTGATCCGTGGGGCTCGTGTGTCGCACGAGCGAGCGAGCGTCGGCCAGATCGAGACGGCCGCGGGCGAGGACACCCGGGGCGTTGTCGAGTCGTTGCTCGCACACGACGGCATCGCGGAGGCGTTCGCGCTCCAGACCTGTAATCGCGCGGAGGCGTACGTGGTCGCCGATTCCACCGAGGCCGGGCGGGCGGCGCTCAGTCTGCTCGGCGCCGGGCTCGACGACGGGAGTGTGGTCGCTGAGACGGGCCACGAGGAGAGCCTCCGGCATCTTATGCGGGTCGCGTCGGGGCTCGAGTCGCTGGTTATCGGCGAAGACCAGATCCTCGGACAGTTCAAACGCGCCGTCGAGATCGCCCGCGGCGCCGGCGGACTCGGCCCCACACTGGAGACGGGGCTGACGAAAGCGGTCCACGTGGGTGAACGCGCCCGGACTGAAACGGTGATCAACGACGGCGTGACGTCGGTCGGGTCGGCGGCCGTCAGGCTCGCCGAACGCGAGCGGACCCTCGACGGTGCGACCGCCCTGGTCGTCGGCGCGGGCGAGATGGGGAAACTCGCCGCGCGGGCGCTCGCTGACGCGGGCGTCGCGAAGGTGGCCGTCGCGAACCGGACGATTCCACACGCCGAACACGTGGCGGGCTACGTCGACGCCGACGCCCACGCGGTCGCGTTGGACGACGTCAGGGATGTCCTCCCGGACGCCGACGTTGTCGTGACCGCGACGGGCCACTCGGAGTACCTCGTCGACCCCGAGGACGTGGCGGTCGCCGGCGAGACGTTCGTGATCGACCTCGCACAGCCCCGAGACGTCGACCCGGCGGCTGCGGGCGTCGACGCGGTCGAGATCCGGGACATCGACGACCTCGAGTCGGTGACGGCCGAGACCCGCGCGAACCGGGAGGCGGCCGCCCGGGAGGTCGAGGCGATGATCGACGCGGAGTTCAACCGGTTGCTCGAGGAGTACAAGCGACGGCAGGCCGACGAAGTCATCAGCACGATGTACGAGGCCGCAGAGCGGATGAAGGCCCGGGAGGTCGAAACCGCAGTCTCGCAACTGGAGGCCGGGGGCGACCTGTCCGACGAGCAGCGGGAGGTCGTCGAGTCTATGGCGGACGCTCTGGTCGGGCAGTTGCTCGCCGCGCCCACAAAGAGTCTGCGCGAGGCTGCCGTCGAGGACGACTGGGCGACCATCCGAACCGCGATGGAGCTTTTCGACCCGGAGTTCGGAGACGCCGGGCCGGGCGGCGACGACCCCCCCGACGGGGTGCCGGTCGACGGGACCGACGGGGCGCCGGGACCGCCGCGCCGTGACGGCGGGAAACCGGGGTTCCCGATCGAGGGAACCTCCGACGACTGAGGCGGGGCTGTCAGTCGAAGGCCGGGAGAAACGTTATGCGGCCGGCGGGAGAGAGTTGAGGTATGCCGGAACTACTATCAGACGAGGAGGTCCGATCGCAGCTACCGGAGGGTTGGGAGCGCGACGCTGACGAAATAACACGCACCTACGGGTTCGAGGACTACCTCTCGGGAATCTCGTTCGTCACACAGGTCGGCGAAGTCGCAGAAGAGGAGTTCCACCACCCAGAGATCGTCGTGGGCTACAAAGAAGTCGAAGTCCGGCTCACCAGCCACGAGGAGGGTGGAATCACCGAGCAGGACATCCGGCTGGCGAACCTCTTCGACGCGGAGTACTGATCGGTCGCGGCCGACCCCGTCTCCGGACACACGGGACGAAACCCACTTGCTGCCCTGGACCGTATTCGAACGCGATGAGTGGTGACGACGTCGGCTACGACTTCTGGCTGTTCGATCTTGACGGGACGCTCGTCGACGCGGAGTGGTCCTACACGCGCACGGTGTTCGATCGGGTGGGAGACCGGCTCGGACGGGCGTTCACCGACCGGGAGGCCGAGGTGATCTGGCACGGCCTCGACGGTTCACGCGACCGGAAGCTTCGGGAATGGGGAGTCGACCCCGACCGGTTCTGGAGCGCGTTCCACGACATCGAAAACCCCACGGCTCGTGCGGAAGCAACGTATCTTCACGACGACGCCGCCGACCTGGTCTCGGAGCTGTCGGCCGCGGACGTCCCCGTGGGCGTGGTGACCCACTGTCAGGAGTTCCTCGCGGAGCCGGTGGTCGGCCGCCTCGACATCGGCGGGTGGTTCGACGCGTTCGTGTCGTGCACCCCCGATCTGGGGTGGAAACCCGACCCCCGACCGGTGTACCACACCATCGAACAGCTGGGGCGGGACCCGACAGAGCCGGGGCGTGGCGTCCTCGTCGGCGACGGCGCGAGTGACATCGGGGCGGCGTGGAACGCGGGACTCGACGGGATTCACATCGAGCGACACTCACCGACGCGGCGGGGGCACTGCGTTCTCGCCGACCGGCGGATCTCGTCGTTCGCGGAACTGTCGGACGTGGGGGTTCGGGCCACCGGTGGGGCCGACACCGACCCGTCTCACTCCGGGTCGTAGCCGGCGAGCCCATCGGTGACGGGGTCGAGAGCGTCAAGTCGGGCCGAGAGCTGCTCCACACCGGGTTTTTTCACGCGGTCGGGATTCGCGCGCACCCGGACCGACTCAGTGCCGAGCGAGACGAATCCGAGCCCCAGCGATTCCGCGGTCGCGCGGAGCCCCAGCCCCGCGTCGGCGTCGCCGCGGGCGACCGCTCGCGCGGGGCTTTCGACCCCTTTCGTGCCGACCGCGAACCCGCGGATCGCGTCGGTGAGATCCGAGCGCGCCACGCCACGGGTGTCCGCGAGGTCGTCGACCGCGGCGTCGAGACTCGACCGGAGTCCGGCGTCGGTGTTGCGGTTGACGAACCCGAGATCGCGGTCGACGAGGTCCCCGAGGCTCTCGGTGTCGTCAGGGGTGCCCGCGGGGACCACCAGCCCCCACTCGCGAGTCCATCCCCCGAGATCGACGGCGTCGACCTCCCGGTTGGTCGGGCCGGCGACGACCGCGACGTCGGGAACACCGCCGCGGAGTCGGCGCAGCCCCTCGCGGCTGCCGACGGGGCGGAACCGCGGCGAGTCCAGCCGGTCGAGCAGCCGGGAGAGCGCGGGGTCGTCCTCGCCGACCGCAAGCAGCGTCGGCGGACGGACATCCGGCGAGAAGAGCTGGACCGCCACCTCGTCGCCCGCGCCCAGATACTCGGTGTCGGGGTCGACCGCAACGACGCCGTCGGCGTCGACGAGGGAGGTGGTCGCACCGGAGCCCTTGTCGACGGGGTACACAAGCGTGTCGCCGTCAGCGTCGGTCACGAGCCCCGCGGGCATCAGCCGGAGCCGGCCCTCGGCGTACCGCTCGCGGACGGCCATCCGACCCCGGACAGTCGCGGTCTCGGGTTCGGGGAGTCCCGAGGCTTCACGGATCGCGGGCGCGACGAACGTCCGGAAGATGGTGAGCGCCGAAACCGGGTAGCCGGGCAGGCCGACGTAGGCACCCCCGCCGAGTTCGCCCACTAGCATCGGCTTGCCGGGCTTGACCGCGACGCCGTGGAGCAGGAGGTCGCCGCGCTCTTCGATCACTCGGTAGATCACGTCAACCGCCGACGCCGACGTCGACCCCGAGGAAAGCACGAGATCGCACTCGGATGCGGCCTCGAACAGGAGCTGTTCCATCTGCTCGTAGTCGTCGCCGGCGTGTGGGTAGAGTTTCGCCTCCCCACCGGCCTCCTCGACGCCCGCCGCGACCGTGTAGCTGTTGACGTCGTAGATCTGTCCCGCCTCGCTCCGGAGGTCTCCGCCGGGGCGGACGAGTTCGTCGCCGGTGGAGACGATACCGACTGTGGGCCGGCCACGGACCGGGACCTCGTCGACCCCGAGCGCCGACAGCAGCCCGATCTCCCGGGGCGTGAGCCGGGTCCCGGGGCCGAGCGCACGGGCCCCCGCGGCGATGTCGGTGCCCGCGAGCATCACGTTGTCGCCGGGCGCGACCGCGGTCCGGGCCTCGACGCCGCGGACCGCGCCGTCGGCCTCCACCTCCTCGGTGCGCTCGACCATCACGACCGCGTCCGCGCCGTCGGGCATCACCGCTCCCGTCGAGATCTCCGCGGCCTCGCCCTCGCCGACGACGACATCGGGCTCCGCACCCGCGTGGACGGTTCCGACCAGATCGAACGCGACGGGGTCGGCCTCGTCGGCGCCGAAGGTGTCGCGGCCGCGGACGGCGTAGCCGTCGACGCTCGCTCGGTCGAACCCGGGCACGTCGAGGTCGGCGTCGACCCGCTCAGCCAGGATCCGTCCCCGGGCGTCCGACAGCGGGACCGTCTCCGGGTCCGGGGCGAGATCCAGCGAGTCGATGGCGTCGTGGGCGGCCTCGGGCGCGGCGAGGTCACGGAACTGTTTCCGGTCACTCACGCCGACCACTCCCACCGTTCGACCGCGACGGTCTCGCCCGCGTCGTACCCCTCCCGCCCCTCGGGGACGGCGACCCACCCGTCCGCGAGCGCGACCGAGGAGAGCACCCCCGACCCCGACGCGCGGGTGGGTGTCGCGGCGGGCACGGAGGCGTCGCCGGCGTCGTCCGGCGCTGTATCGGCGTCACCCTCCTCGTCGAGTTCAACCCGCGCGAACGTCCGGACGCCGGGTTCGCTCGGGATCTTCCGCGTGAGCCGCGCTCGGAGTGTCGGCGGCGGGTCGTCCGGGAGGTGGCCCAGCCGTTTCACCAGCGGCCGGAGGAACTGCACCGCGTTCACGATGGCGGCGACCGGGTAGCCGGGGAGCATCACCACCGGCGTTTCGTCGACCACGCCGAGCGCGACGGGGTGGCCGGGTTTGAGCGCGACCCCGTGGACCAGGACCTCCCCCAGGTCGTCGACGACCTCCGGGATGAGGTCGCGGGCGCCGACCGAGGACCCACCGGTCGTCACCACGATGTCTTTGGTGAGGTCGCGCTGAACCGCCGCGCGAAGCGCCGCTTCGTCGTCGGTCACGACGTTTCGGTAGGTGGGGACGCCGCCCCACCGCTGGACCAGTTGGGAGACGGTGAGTCCGTTGGTCTCGATGACCTCGCCGGGGTCGGGATCCGACTGGACGAGTTCCTCGCCCGTGGGGATCACGCCGACGGTCGGGCGCTCATAGGCGGTCACGCGGTCAACGCCGACGGATTTCAACAGCCCGAGATCGGAGGGTCGAAGCTGGTGGCCGCGGTCGAACAGTGGCTGCCCCTTCGAGACGTCCTCGCCGACCGGCGCGACGTTTTCGCCTGCAGTGACCGCATCGAACACCTCCAACTCGCTGCCGACGTGGTCGGCGTGTTCGATCATGACGACTGCGTCCGCGCCGTCGGGGAGTTCGCTCCCGGTGTGGACCCGAACGGCAGACCCGTCGGCGACCGCTGTCTCCGGCGACGACTCGGCGGTGTCGTCGGCGACGCGGAGCGCGCCCGGCGAGCGGTCCGAGGACCCGAACGTGTCCTGCGCGCGGACAGCCCACCCGTCCATGGCGGCTCGGTCGTAGTCGGGAACCGCCCGCGGCGATTCGACGGGGTCGGCGAGCGCGCGGCCGTCGGCGGGGATCAGTGCGAGGCGTTCGGTCCGATCGTGGGGTGTCACGGCGTCGAGAACGCGCTCGCGGGCGTCGTCGATGCGGGTGCGGTTCTTGAACCCGGCCGATCGGCGGTCGGGGGCGTCGTCGGTGTCCGCGGAGTCCATACGGTCGATTGCGCCCGCGGACGCAAAAAGGTCCGCGGCCTGCTCTGGCGAGAACAGTATATCCCTTGTGGCCGGGACAACGACCACAACCGCGGCCTTTTTCGACCTCCCGTCACTACCGACTGGTATGCAAGGACTGCGGAACGCGCTTCGGGACCTCCCCGAGTCGGTGTTCGCCGATCTGCTGGAGTCCGACGACGCCTACCTCATCGTGCTCGACCTCCCCGGGGTGACCGCCGACACCGCAGAGCTCCGCGTCGAGGGCGGCCGGCTCGTCGTTGAGGCGCGGCGTCGCAAGGACGTACCGGGGGAGTTCCGCTACGTCGACGAGGAGCGGTCGCTGTTCGTCGACGCCGAACTCCCGCTGCCACCGGACGCGACCGGTGCGGGGGCGTCCGCGGAGTCGGACAGCGGGGTTTTCGAGGTACAGATCCCGAAGCGGGAGGCAGCCCCCAAGGAGTCAATCCCGATCACGTCGGCCGGAGACGACGCGTAACCGCCGCCCGTGAATCTCCGCGCGTACTGGCGGTTCCTCCGCGTCATCCGGCAGTTCTTCCCGTTGATCGTCGCCTACACCCGCGACCGTCGGAGGTACGTCCTCTTCGGCGGGACCCGGCGGGTCGACCCCGAGACGCAGCTCAAGCGGGCGGACATCCTGCTCAACTCGCTTCTCACGCTCGGGCCGACGTTCATCAAACTCGGGCAGTTGCTGTCGACTCGCCCGGACATCCTCCCGCCGGCGTACATCGATGTGCTATCCAGCCTCCAAGACGACGTGCCGCCCGCCCCGTGGGACGAGTCCCAGCGGGTCATCGAGGACGAACTCGGCCCCGTTGACGAGGCGTTCGACGACTTCGACCGCGACCCCATCAGCGGCGCCAGCCTCGGCCAGGTGTACACCGCAAAGCACGACGGCGACCCCGTCGCGGTGAAGGTCCGCCGGCCGGGGATCGAGTCGTTGGTCGAAGCCGACCTCCGGGTTGTCAAGTGGTCGCTCCCGCTCGTGAAGCGGTTCATCGGGCAGGGCCGAGCCTTCTCGTTGGAGAACCTCGCCGACGAGTTCTCGAAGACCATCCGTCAGGAGATGGACTACAGCCGGGAGAGGCGGATCTTAGCGGAGATCGGCGGGAATTTCCGTGAGAGTCCGGAGATCCGGATCCCGCGGGCGATCGATGACCGCTCGGGCCCCCGCGTGCTCACGATGGAGTATCTCCCGGGGACCAAGATCAACGACACCGACACCCTCGACGAGAAGGGAATCGACCGGACCGAGTTGGCGACGACGCTTCAGCGCGTCTACCTCCAGATGATCGTTGACGACGGGGTGTTCCACGCCGACCCCCACCCCGGGAACCTCGCGGTCACCGACAACGGGGAGATCATCTTCTACGACTTCGGGATGTCGGGGACGGTCGATCCCTTCATCCAAGACAAGATCATCGACTTCTATCTCGCGGTCGCAAACCAGGACATCGACGCTATCCTCGATACCCTCATCGAGATGGGAACGCTGTCGCCGGAGGCCGACCGCCAGGTCATGGGCGACGTGATGGAACTCGCCATCGCGGACGCACGGGGCGAAGACATCGAGCAGTACCGCGTCCAGCAGATCATCGAGCAGGTGGAGTCGACCATCTACGAGTTCCCGCTCCGGCTGCCGCGCAACCTCGCTTTGATCCTCCGGGTCGCGACCGTGGTCGAGGGCGTCTGTGTCACGCTCGACCCCGACTTCGACTTCATTTCGGTCGCGACCGACTACCTCCAAGAGGAGGGCTACTACGAGGAGACCGCAAAACAGCTCATCACTGAGGGCGGCCAGCAGATCCAGGCGACCACCCGGGCACTGTTCGAGGTGCCGCCGAAGCTGAACCGGACGCTCGACCGGGTCGAAAACGACAACCTCACTGTCAACGTCCGGCTGGAGGACGACAACGACGTACTCGACCAGCTTGCGCGCCGGATCGTCTACGGGCTGTTCGTCGCGGTTGGCGCGCTCTCGACTGCGATCCTCTTTGCGTTCGATGGGACGAGCGTCCTGCCGGCAGCGGTGGCCGCCGCGCTTTCGATCCCGCCGCTGATCGCGCTCTACCGGTCGTTCCGCCAGAAGCGCGGACTCAAGGCGAAACCCCAGTTCACTCGCCAGAGCATGCGCGAGGGTCGCGATCAAGAGGAGCGTCCGGGCAGGTGAACCGCCTCGGGGTCAAGCCCCGAGGCACTCGGCTTGGTCTTCTGTGGAACACCGGAGCCTGTGTGTCCGCGCGGTGGATGGCCGCCGCAGTTATCAGGTTTGAGTGTGTGACGCGTGGTTTTATGTCCGGATGCGTGGATTCGGGCGGTATGGCTCGGTGGCGGGCTGTCGGGGCCGGGTTCGCGCTTGCGGCCTCCAGCGAGGCGCTCGTGTTCGCTATGACTGGGCGGGTGACCCTGATCGGGGGGTTGGCGGGGAGCGCCCTCGCCGGCTACGTCGTCGGAGAGGAACTGGCCGAGGGGGCGTGGCACGGCCTCCTGACCGCGATGGCGTGGGGAATCGTCCTCATTCCCGGGCTGGTCGTGCTGTCGGTCGTCACCGACGCGCCGCTCCCGTTCCCCATCGAGTTTCTGGTGCCGCTGTTAGACACCGCCGGGGAGGCGACCGCGCTGCTTCTGTTGAGCGCCAGCCTCCCGAACGTCGCAGCCGGGGCGTTCGGGAGCCTGACGCGGCGGCAGGACGACCGCAAGAGGTCCGACGACGCGACCGACCGACAGGGGCAGTCCCCGTCCGGGGGCGACGCCGAGGAGACGTGACATCCTCCCCGCGCTAAAGCGCGAGGATTCCTGCGTCGGGCGGGTCGGCTACCGACCCGCAGAGGCAACTTGCGGGTTTGTACGCGCTTCGTTGGGGCTGTCGTGGTGTGGTTGCCCCGGCCACCCGCGGTCGTCTCACTCGAATCGCACGGGCCGTGCCATCGGCCTGAGTTCGCAATCGCCGCGTTCTCGAAGGAGCGTCTCTGACGCCGTGAGGTCGGCGTGCCCCTCGGAGCCACACGAACACGTCAGCGTCTCTCCGTGGCGAACCGTCTCCTCGTGATCGCCACACGCAGGACGCGTTTGAGAAGTCCACGCTTCAGCCTCGGCTTCGAGACTACTGCTGTACTCCTCACAGACGCACGCGAGACAGTGGATGAACTTCTTGAACGCCCGAGAGTTGTGCGCCCTCTCGTTCACCCTGGCCGACCAGTGCGTTTCCGGCATGTCGGTCAACTCGCCCACGTACGCCGTCGCCGTACAGTCGTTCGACGGGATCGCGCACCAACGCGTTCTGTGCGTGGTCACGTCGTCTCGTCCGCTGTCGGTACAGCCGTCGAATCCGCTTGGAACTGTAGCGTCTCTCTCGGAGTCGTCCGGAAGACTCCGTTTTCCGTGATTCCGAGAGACTGCGTCCCTCGGCGAGTTTCGACTGTCGCCGGGCGATTTCGTCGGTCGTCTCGCGGACCCGTCCGAACAACTCCCGACCGTCGCAGCGGGACTGCGAACCAGTGGTCGTGGAACAGGCGATAAGGTCGTTCGCGCCAACGTCGAGGGCGGCTTCTTCCGAAGCCAGCGGTGAATTCCGAAAACGCGAAGCGTTTTCGACTTCAGGAAAATCTTCGATTTTCCGTGAATCCAATCGAGGATCAGGAACAGTGACTGGTTGCAAAGGCCTGAACGTGTCGCTCACGCAAATGATTGGGGAGTCAGACTGCCACCGTAGCGTGGCTTATGTCTTCGGGTGTCGGCTTCCGACCCGAGTGCAGGGGTCGGGGCATCCGCCTCATACCGCCTGCGAAGCAATCACCCGGGGTGGCGGTACCGGCTGGCGAACACCGTGAGGCCGCGTTTCCAAACCGTTTATACCGGCCACACGACAATCCCGAGGTATGCCGAAAGAGCAGAAGCAGGTCCGTGATCTGCAGGAGGGCAGTTATGTGATGATGGACGAGTCGCCGTGTAAGATCAACGCCTACAGCACAGCGAAACCGGGAAAACACGGGAGCGCGAAGGCCCGCGTCGAGGGTCGCGGCGTCTTCGACGGCCGGAAGCGATCGCTGAGCCAGCCGGTCGACGCGAAGGTGTGGGTCCCGATCATCGAGCGGAAGCAGGGGCAGGTCGTCTCGGTGACCGGCGATGACGCCCAGATCATGGACCTCGAGACCTACCAGACGTTCACGATGCTGATCCCCGACGACGAGGCGCTCTCGCCCGACGACGAGATCGAGTACCTCGAGTACGAGGGCCAGCGGAAGATCGTCTGAGGCGACGCGGATGTTCCCAGGGGCGACCGCGTCACAGGAGGAGGCGGCGTACGCCGTTGTGGGGGCTCCGCTCGACGCGTCCACGTCGTTTCACCCGGGAACCCGGTTCGGCCCCGAGCGGATCCGACGGTTCGCCCGGCCGTTCGACGACTACGACCGGGCGAGCGGCCTGCGGTTTTCTGACCTTGCCGTCCACGACCGCGGCGACGTCCGCGCGTGGGACGACATCCCGGAGTACCTACGGTGGCTGGCGGGTACGTTGCGTGATGTCGTTGGCGACGGCGCCACCCCGGTGGTGCTCGGCGGTGAACACACGGTCTCGGCGGCGGGCGTGAACGCGGTCGCCCCCGAGGTGTTCGTCTGTCTCGACGCTCACCTCGACCTCCGGGAGGAGTACGACGGCAACGGGTACAGCCACGCCACCGTAACCCGGCGGATTCTCGACCGGGTCGGCGCCGGCGTCGGCCGAGACGGAAGCAGAGACGACGCCAGCAGCGTCGAGGAGGTGGTCATCATCGGGGCGAGAACCGGCTCGCCTGCGGAGTGGGATCGGGCCGGGCGGCCGGATGTCACCGTTGTCGCCCCCGAGGACGTTCCCGAGTTCGACCTCGACGCCCGCGTGAACGGCCGGAGTGCGTACCTGAGCGTCGACATTGACGCCGCCGACCCCGGGTTCGCGCCGGGGACGGGGACCCCCGAGCCGTTCGGGCTGGCGCCCCGGACGATGCGCGACGTGGTCCGTACCGTCGCGCCGTCGGCCGAGGGGTTCGATGTCGTCGAAGTCAACGACCGGGACGACGGCCAGGCGGCGTCGCTCGCGGCGAAGCTGTGTCGGGCGTTCGTGTACGCGCACGCCGACAGCCGGGAACAGTCCGACTGAGAGCCGCCGACCGGGGGGTACAAGCCGCCGGCGGCCGACACAGGCGGTATGGAGCTTTCGACCCTCGTCGATCGACTCGACGACCGGCTCCGGACGGGAGAGTACGCCGACGTCGACGCCAGCGCCAACGGCCTCCAGGTCGGCCCCGACGACGCCACCGTCGAGCGCGCGGCGTTCGCGGTCGACGCCGCGGCCGCGACCATCGAGGACGCCGCCGCCGCCGGCGCCGACCTGCTCGTGACTCACCACGGCCTCGTGTGGGGTGGGATGGACCGGGTGACCGGTCGGGAGTACGACGCCGTCGCCGCGCTCGTCGATCACGACATCGCGCTGTACGTCTCACACCTCCCGCTCGACGGTCACCCCTCGCTGGGGAACGCCGCGGGGCTGGCCGACCACCTCGACCTCGACGACCAGACACCGTTCGGGACGATCGGCCCCGTGACGATCGGGCGACAGGGCCGGGCGGCCGACGCGTACTCGACCGATGACCTCCGCGAGCGACTGTCGGAGCTGGCCACCGGCGGCCGGGAGCCGCAGGTACTGGAGTTCGGTCCCGACGAGATCGAGGAGGTCGCGATCGTGACCGGCTCGGGCGTCGACTGGCTCGACGAGGCGGTCGCGTCGGGCGCCGACGCCCTGGTCACCGGCGAGGGGAAACAGCAGGTCTACCACGAGGCCAGAGAGGCGGGCATCACGGTCGCGCTCGGCGGTCACTACGCGACCGAGACCGTCGGCGTCGAACGGCTCGCCGATCTCGTCGCCGACTGGGGCGTCGAGACGACGAGTCTCTCGCACCCGACCGGGCTGTGATCGGAGAGCGGGACCGAGCGGGTCCGACACCGGACGCCACCTCCGAGACCGTCGCCGCGCCGGACCGCGACACCTAACCCCGCAGGCCGTCCACGGGGTCGTATGCACGACGACTCCGACGACACCCACGGACAGGGAGGGCACGGCCCCAACCGCGAGGAGTTCCACGAGGCACCCATCGGCCACGCGGAGGTCCGCGGCGGGATGACCGTCGGCGAACTCGCCACGGAGTACGGGAAGGCCGGGATCGGCGCCGCGACGGTCGACGAGGCCGTCGACATCTACGCGGAGATGCTGGCCCGCGATGACGTGACCAACCTCTTCGGGCTCGCAGGCGCGATGGTCCCAACCGGGATGCGGGCGATCGTCGCTGATCTGATCCGTGACGGCCACATCGACGCCCTGGTGACGACGGGCGCGAACCTCACCCACGACTCGATCGAGGCGATCGGCGGAAAACACCACCACGGCCGCGCCGACCCCCACGATCCACACCCCGCCGGCGACAGCGGGGCCGGCGATGGCAGCGGCAACGGGAGTGAGACCGCGCGGGAACACGACGAGACCCTCCGCGACGAGGGTGTCGACCGCATCTACAACGTCTACCTCCCGCAGGAGCATTTCGCGCTGTTCGAGACCCACCTCCGGGACAACGTGTTTCCGACCGTGGAGCGCCGGGTGTCGATTCAGGAGTTTACCGCAGAGCTCGGACGCGCGAACGCCGCGCAGAACGCAGAGCGCGATGTCGACGAAGACAGCGGGATCGCCGCCGCGGCGTACGAAAGCGACGTCCCGATCTACTGCCCCGCGATCCAGGATTCCGTGCTGGGGATCCAGGCGTGGATCTACTCGCAGACCTCGGAGTTCGGGCTGGACGCCTTGAGCGATATGACCCACCTCTCGGACCTGGCGTTCGACGCCGACCGGGCGGGCGCGATGGTGGTCGGCGGCGGCGTCCCGAAGAACTACGTGCTCCAGACGATGCTGACGATTCCCGACGCGTACGACTACGCCGTCCAGCTGACTATGGACCCCGACCACACGGGAGGGTTGTCGGGCGCGACGCTCGACGAGGCGCGGTCGTGGGGGAAACTGGAGAAGTCCGCGCGGAACGCCACTGTGGTCGGCGACGCGACGGTCACGCTGCCGCTGGTCGTCGCCGCCGCGCGCGAACGGGCCGGCGAGCGGGAGTAGCGCGCGGTCGGGCGGAGTCGCGGACTGCGTCCCCGTGGCGCCCGTCTCCGAGCCGATCACTCACCGCGGTCGAGGCACTCGCTTGCGGCGTCGACGTCTCGGAACCGGGACCCGTCGGGGCACTCGTCGAGGAGAGCCGTCAGCGCGTCCAGTCGCAGCGGCCGGAAGTCCAGGAGTTCGCTGCTCACGTTGACACGCCGCCGGTCGTGAGCCACGAACGGGAACGTCTCGGTGTCGTTGTTGTGATGGTGGCCGTGGAGCACCCACCCATCCCACGTCTCGGGGACGTCCGCCGGGCGGTGCGTGCAGTAAAACTCGTACCCGTCGTGGGAGAGTGTGCAGTGGTCGACGACCGGGAACGGGGCGTCCTCGGGATTCAACCCGACATCGTGGTTGCCGCGAACCAGGAGGTCCCCGTCGAGTTGGCTGAAGTACGCGATGGTGTCTTCGCCGGTCGACATGTCCATCGCGACGTCGCCGAGATGGACGAGGAGGTCGTCGGCGTCGACGGTCTCGTAGTGCCTGTTGAGCAGGGTCGTATCCATCTCCCCGACCGAACTGAACGGCCGGTCGCAGTAGTCGATGATGTTGGCGTGGCCGAAGTGGTGATCGGAGATCAGAAACCGGGCCATACACCCGTCTCCGCCGAGTAAAGCAAATAGCTTGTGTGCGAGTCCGACCCCGATCGCTCGAGGGGTCGGCCACGTCACCCCCGAAAGTGCACGATGCACACGCGTCTCACGGAACGGATTTACGCCCCCAACCACACCACATAGTATGAACTACGCCGATTCTCTCGACAGAGCGCTCGAGGAGTTGCCCGAACGGAACGTAGAGGAGTCGCGGCTGAACGTCCCCGACCCGGAAGGCGAAACCGATGGGGCGTTCACACGCCTCACGAACCTCGGGGAGATCGCCGACGCCCTCGGTCGCGAGGTCGAACACGTCCACCGGAACATCCAGGGCGAACTGGGGACCAACGGCCAACTCGAGGACGACCGCGCGCGGTACAACGGGTCGTTCACGGTGGCCGACTTCGAGGCCGCAATCGACGAGTACGTCACCGAGTACGTGGCGTGCTCGGAGTGTGGCCTCCCCGACACCCGGTTGGTGACCGAGGACGGCGTGGATATGCTCCGGTGTGAGGCCTGCGGCGCTTTCCGGCCGGTCGCGAAGCGCTCGGCGTCCACGCAGACCTCTCAGTCCGGGCCCGCCGTTGAGGAGGGCACGACCTACGAACTGGAGATCACCGGTACCGGCCGGAAGGGCGACGGCGTCGCCGAGAAGGGGAAGTTCACCATCTTCGTCACGGGCGCACAAGAGGGCCAGACGGTCCGGGCGATCGTCGAACGGACCAGCGGGACGCTGGCGTTCGCTCGCGTGGTGTAGGTCGGAAGCGGCGGCGCGGAACGTTCTTTTGTTCGCTTTTCGTAGTCCCATTCGGCCGATGACGACGGCACCGCTCCGAGCCGGGGTGGCGCTCGGCAATGACGAACCCTATGAGTGCCGAGGCCACCGATTCACTGGTACCAATCGCGGATCAAAGAGGCTCTCCCGCTCTGGGATGGCTCAACCGGGCGGTGTGAGCCCCGGGGTTTGCAGCCATCGTTGTGATCCGACCGCGCCTCCGGAGCCACCGGGAAGCGGTCGTCGCCCCAAAAAACCGCCTGCAAGACCGCTAGGACGTCGGAACACCTACTGAAACGGGTGGTCAGTATGGATCCATGTGGCTCTGTTGGAACCCTCGGAAGTGATACAGACGACGTGCTGAGTATAGTCACTCAATGTACAAAAGTTCCAGTCGGGCGATGTTCTGGACCCGATCCGGACGTCCAGCGGTAGCTCTCATAGCAGCGCAACGGGGTGCTGTGAGCCTCAGTAGTTATAGCCGACAGTATTAGACCAGAACACCAGGGCTATGTATCCACCAATTTCAAATGCGTGGGTTGGCAATAAATAGATAGTGGGCGCTCTTCAACTCGCCCTTCTGATTGTTGGATTGCCAGTAATAATGCTTGGATTACACGAAATAACGCACCTAGCAGCCGCTCGGACGCTATCTCCTGTTTCGGTTGACATCGTTTCATACGTCCCATTCCGATTGCAGGTTGGTTTTGACCATCCCGTTAGCCAGCGTAGATGCCGACTCGTTGCACTTGCCCCGCTGTTTGTCGGAATTATAGTTGTGGTTGTCGCTACCCAAAGCGGATTGTGGAAACGACTCCAAAATATCGGCCCGTATTACTTACACTATCTTGTTGGGATCAATTGGTTGTTGTATACCTCACCAAGCCCTGCTGACCTTCGATCAGCCCTAGTTACTCCCGAAATGCCAGCAAACGGAGGTGCGGGTTGAGGTGACAAAATCCCCATCTGACTCAGTACTTCGTCAAGATGATCGGGGGGTAGCACCGCTTATTGGATTTATCATACTTTTCGGTTTTTTTATTATCGCACTCTCAAGCTACCAAGCATATATAATTCCCCAGCAAAACAGCGAGGTGGAATTCCAGCACTTCGAAGAAGTGCGGAATGATATGATCGAAGTCCGGAGTTCGATTTCCACGGCCGGACAAGCAGACGTTTCCCAATTTCCGACAGTGAAACTCGGGACATATTATCCGACGCGTGTGGTCACGGTCAATCCCCCTCCACCGTCTGGGACCTTGCGAACGAGCCAACCGTATAATATCAGTATAACGAATCAAACTGGCGCCGATCCAAAGACTGTGTCAACCCGTTTTCTTAAATACCAGAATGGATACAATGAAATGCGCATTGGGTCACTATGGTACGAACATTCTGTTCTCTATCTCGATGAGCGAAGCATGGGCGGAGAAATAGTAATTTATCAAGATCAGAACATTGTCTCCGGAAATGAGGAAGCGCGTGTAACCGCATTACAAAACGAATTTCGCGTCTCATCAAGCGGTAGGGTAACAGTAAATCTGTATCCAACCGAGAACGCTAGTATAACCACCAGCGATTTAACCGGGGATATAACGGTCAAAGTACCCAGCCGATTGAATGGGTCCACGTATTGGGATGAGGCGATTGATACAACCGAATCGGATAACCTGTCGTATGAGGGAACCGAGTCATACCCTGGAGAATCAGACATTTACTGGGTGGTTCTGACTGTCGAGGCCGACGCACTCAATTTCAACACCGTTGGAATAAATTCGGCGCCCGAACGTCAAGAGTCAGCACGTCAAGGAGTGGGTACTGGGAGTAGTGAGAGTACCACTGGGGAGGGAGATTCAACTCCAGCACCAGCTCAACCCATAAGTGAGGGTGTGAGCATCGTTAGTGGCTCAACCCCAAGCGGTGAGTCGCCGTTCCTTGATTTCAAACTCAAGGCTGAGGATGGAGCTTATGCAGATATTGTGAGTTTCGAAGTAACAAAGCCAGGCAATCAGAATAATGTTGATCCCATTAATAGTTTACAAAGAACCGGGAACGAGGAAGAGGTGGAGTTAGACCCTACGGTCACTACAGGAAATAATCAAGCCGGCGATTGGAACGGAAAATATAATATTGGTACTGATGGAGCGGAATCACTAGACACGACTGCTATTTTTGAAGACGGAACTGAAATTGATGTGTTAATGGGTGAATTGAACAAAGGGAATGTGAAGAGCACCTACGACTTAGTCAACAGCGAGTCGAACTCTGACATTACTGTCATCTTTTATTTTTCAGACGGTAGTAAGCTTGAAGTATATCTGAGAGTGTCTAAGCTAAATACGTGAACCGCCTCGGGGTCAAGCCCCGTGGCATTCGCCTTGAACAGCCTGTAAATTGCCTCGGGGTCGAGTGGTTCGAGAGGGTTCGTCGGGTACCTCACTGCAGTCATCCCACCGTTCTCGGATGTAGTATCGGCCGACGTTCCACAGTTTGGACGCGGAGAACCCGTACTGGTTGAGGTCGTCACGAACCTGTGAGTGGTTCGTGATGCGTGCAACGTAGGTGCGGGTTGTCTCTAGCATCGAACTGGCTTCATAATACATTACGAGAACATAAGTGCTAGAAACTAACGACCGAGCGTTGAATGTCAAGTTGGAGTGGCGTCGGTAGAGTGACAGTCAGAGTGTCGGATTCATCTCGCGGCTAAAGCCGCGGGTATTCTCCTCGTTCTTTATAAGCGCCTCTACACCGGCTGCGGAGTACGGAGAAAGCGGCCTCGGGATGGACTCGCTGGGGTTTCGTCACATCGTGTGAAAGAACTGGTTAAATCTCCACGTTGTCTGGCGGTTCGATTGATACGAGAAGCCGTTTCTTTTTACAACTTGCTCAGATCTGATCGCTAAGGTTTTTTGAGCCGAAGGGTTCGTTCAATTGGACGACAGGCTGAACAGCGGCAGCATCATACCGTATCACGTAACAGCGGCTTGTGTCGCTCCGGGTCGCCGCAAGCCAGATCTTGATGCGGGCACTCTCGCTGTTGTCTTTCAGCCTGAGGTGTGGATAGTAGATAGGGTTATCAGTTGAAAATTGTATAGTAGCTTATGATCATATTTGACAACTTCAGCACAACCCACTATCTGCTCATTATCCTATTTCTGGCCATCTCTATCGGCTGCTTCGTCGGTGCTGCCCGCGGATCGCGCTTGCAGGGGAGAGATACGCAGCTTGGGCTTAGAGCAGTACTCATCACGAACGGATTGTGGTTAAGCTTCCAAGTGTTCGGATTGGTGACCACCGACGGGGGCCTGAGTAGTGTCTTCTACATTGGCGGTCTGATCTGTGGCCTCACCGGTGTCGGCGCGTGGGTGTACTTCGTTTCCGCGTACACCGGCCGGTCGTACCACCGCGACCGACGCTATCGCGCGCTCGCCGTCAGCATCTACGTTGGGCTCATCGGGGTTAAGCTCACGAACCCGTTGTACGGGCTGTACGTCTCAACGGAACTGCAACAGAGTCCGTACCCTCACCTCGTCGTTGAGCCGCAACTGTTCTACTGGGTCTCGTTTTCACTCACCTACACCCTCGTGGCGATCAGTTTCTACTGGCTGATACAGACGTTCCGCAAGTCGTCGTCTCCGACCGTAGGGCTCGGCGCACTCGCGGTCCTCTCGCTGTCGCCGGTTGTGCCACGTGCCGCCATCCAAGCGCTCCCCAACGAGATACTTCCACCCCTAATCCTGGGATTAAGCTTCGAACCGGTCGGTGTAACCGCATTCCTACTGGGGGTACTGGTGACTGTCGAAGAGCCGTTCCGCCAGGTTGAGCAGTCTGCTCGCTCAAAGTTCTTCGAAGAGGCCGACGACGCCACGTTCGTGTACGACACCGGCGGCAAGCTCGTCGAAATGAATAATCAGGCCCAGAAGCTGCAGTCGGAGATCGGCGTTGAATGCCCAACCGTCGAGACCTTTGAGCAGGCGTTCAGACCTGTTGGTGACGGCTTCGATAGCGAAGACACATTCACTGTTGACATCGACGGGTCCACCCGGTATTTCGAGGTGATAGCTAATCGGATGACTGCCGGCGCTGAAACCGTCGGGTTGGTCGCCAGCGTTCGAGATGTCACCGAGCGTCAGTCCCGGAAGCGGGAACTCGAACTGAAAGAACGCGCGATGGACGAAGCGAGTGTGGGGATCACGATCAGCGATCCGACCCAAGAGGACAACCCGCTGATCTACGTCAACGATGGGTTCGTCGATCAGACCGGGTACAACCGCGCGGAAGTCCTCGGCCGAAACTGCCGGTTCCTGCAGGGAGATGATAGAGACCAGCCCGCGCTTGATGATCTCCGTGAGGCAATCACCAGTAACGAACCCATAACCGTTGAGCTCCGAAACTACCGGAAGGACGGTGAGCAGTTCTGGAACCGCCTCTCGGTGGCCCCGATCTACGACGAGGCTGGCGAGTTAGTGAATCACGTCGGGATCCAACAGGACGTGACAGCGGTGCGGGAGAGCCAACGCGAGCTGCAGGCAGAGCGCGAACGGTTCGAGTTGTTGATCGAGAGTACCGACGAGTACGCCTTCCTTGTCGTTGACGAGGACGGCGCGATTTCGACATGGAACGACGGCGCAGCGAACCTCTTCGGGTATGACGATGAAACCGCAGTGGGGATGCCGATGGGTGAACTTCACCCTGCGCCAGACCGCGAGGCGGGACTGCCGGACCGCCTGCTTCAGCAGGCCCGGTACGCCGGCGAGGCCAGCGACGAGGGGTGGCGCGTGCGGGCCGACGGCTCTGAGTTCTACGCTGATGTCCGTTATGCCGCTCTGGAAGGTGACGACGGCGACTCAAAGGGGTACGCTCAGATCGTTCGTGATATGACGGACGAACGTCAACAACGACGGCGGACTGAACGCTTCGTTGAGGAATCGGAAGACGTGGTGACCATCGTTGACCCCGACGGAACCATCACCTATGCCAGCCGGTCGTCGGACCGGGTTCTCGGGTATGAACACGAGGCCCTCACAAAGAAGAACCTCTTCGACCAGTTACATCCGGACGATCGTACCCAAGCGATGGAAGCGTTCTTCAATGGTACCGAGGATCCTGAAGCGACGTTCCAGATCGACTGCCGGTTCCAGTCGAACGATGGCGCGTGGCGTGAGATGGAGCTTCGGTGTCGGAATATGCTTGACGATGACGCCATCGATGGGATGCTCTTGTATCTCCGTGACGTGACGGCAACGAAGGCACGGACGCGCCGGTTGGAAGCCCTGTTTAACGGCACGTTCAGCTTCGCTGGGCTGTTGGAACCGGACGGAACGGTACTCAATGCCAACGACGCCGCACTTGAGTTCGGCGGGTTTGACCGCAAGGAGATTATTGGTGAGCCGTTCGACGAGGCATCGTGGTGGACTCACTCGACGGCAGTACAGGAGCGACTTCGTGACGCGCTCGACACGGCGGCCACCGGAGAGTTTGTGCGGTACGAGACGGACGTTCGTGGAGTTTCGGGGCTTGCAACCATCGATTTTTCAGCGAAGCCGGTCACGAACGACGCTGGTGAAGTGACCCTGCTCGTCGTCGAGGGCCGAGAGATCACGGACCAGCGCCGCCAACGACAGCAGATGGCGATGGTGCAACGGGTGATGCGACACAATATGCGAAACGATCTCAACAAGGTACGCGGGTGGACACAGGTGCTTGCAGAGGAAGTAGACGCCGATGCGAGGGCCGCACATCTCGACCGGATCGAGACGATACTTGACGGGTGGGAAGCAATGACCGAAGGGATGAGACAGATCCGGCAACTCACCAACTCCTCTGAGGACCAGTGGCCAGCTATCGACGTGCGGTCAGTCACAGAGTACCTGACAGCGTGGAACCAAGAAACTGAGTTCACTCTCGACGTAGACTCAACCGTGTCAGATGACCAGACCGTATGGATCCCTGGTGCGGTCAAGGAAGCACTGGAAAAGTTGATCACGATCGCAGTCCGCCGGGCGACGGATTCGGATACCGGGGTTACGGTGTCATTATCGGATACGACTGACAGGTGGGTTGAGGTTGAGATATTCATTACCGGATCCGGGTTGGCTGAGACGGATACGGAAGTACTCGCCACCGGAGAAGAGACAGCACTTACACACGCACAGGGACTCGACATCTGGGTTGTTAGAACGATGATCAAAACGGTTGGGGGTGAGATAACAGCACAGGCGACGGGCACGAAGACACGCGTCAAGTTCAGAGTTCCAGTACAACAGCCACCGGACGCCGACGAGAAATGATCTCCGTCCGCCGAGTGGCTGGGTTGTTCACCTGTGGATGGATCAAAGTCACCCACCCGGCTGTAGGGACCATTTCGTTAGATTGTACTGACCGATGGACGATTGAGTATCTCTCTGACTCCCTGTGTTGAATCTACGAATCGGAAGCCAGCGGGTACTCCTGGTACGAATCATCACGAACTCTCCAGCAAATCCAATATAAAACGACCGCCGCTGTCCGACGATTCGAAACTTAAGTGGACTCGCTGGGATTTGAACCCAGGGCCTCTTCCTTGCGAAGGAAGCGATCTACCGCTGATCTACGAGCCCGCATTACACGGAACGGCGGTGTCCCGTTTGTACCTTCTGTTTTCGAATCGGGCGCCGCGGGCGACCCCGCGGCGGCGCGCCTTAGCGCCGTGCGTCGGTCCGCGCCGGTATACGGACCGTTGTAGTCAATCCACGATTATCGCCCACACGATTCGGCGATGATCGGGGATTCGTTGCAACGATCCGTATCAGTCTTCGAGGACGATCTCGATGCTGACGTCGTTGGGCACCTGAATCCGCATCAGCTGCCGGAGCGCGCGTTCGTCGGCGTCAATGTCGATGAGCCGTTTGTGGACGCGCATCTCCCAGTGCTCCCACGTGGCGGTCCCCTCGCCGTCCGGGGACTTCCGTGCGGGCACTTCCAGCGTCTTCGTCGGGAGCGGGATCGGACCGCTGAGGCTGACCCCCGTCTTCGACGCGATCTCGCGAACGTCATCGCAGATGTTATCGAGGTCGTCCGGGCTGGTCCCGGCGAGACGGACACGTGCCTGCTGCATCTATCGCTCGTTGACCTCGAGGACCTTCCCCGCCGCGATGGTCTGTCCCATGTCACGGACGGCAAAGGACCCGAGTTCGGGGATGTCGCCGGATGGCTCGATGCTGAGCGGTTTTTGCGGCCGGACGGTGACGACCGCGGCGTCACCGGACTGGATGAAGTCCGGATCCTCGTCGGCGACTTCACCGGAGGCGGGGTCGAGCTTCTGGTCGATCGACTCGACCGTACACGCGACCTGCGCCGTGTGGGCGTGGAAGACCGGCGTGTACCCCGCGGTGATGACCGACGGGTGCTGCATCACGACGACCTGGGCTGTGAACGTCTCGGCGACCGACGGCGGGTCGGCGGCGGGACCACACACGTCGCCGCGGCGGATGTCGTCCTTGCCGATGCCGCGGACGTTGAACCCGACGTTGTCGCCGGGGCCGGCCTGCGGCACTTCCTCGTGGTGCATCTCGACGGTCTTGACCTCGCCGCCGACGTCCGAGGGCTGGAAGGAGACATCGTCGCCGGGGCTCATCGTCCCCGTCTCGATACGTCCGACCGGAACCGTCCCGATGCCGGAGATGGTGTACACGTCCTGGATCGGGAGTCGAAGCGGCGCGTCCGTCGGCGGCTCCGGCTCCGGCAGGCTGTTGAGCGACTCCAGCAGCGTCTCGCCGCCGTACCAGGCGGTGTTGTCCGAGCTCTCGGCGACGTTGTCGCCCTCGAACGCGGAAATGGGGACGTACGTCGCGTCGTCGGAGTTGAACTGAACCTGTTTGAGGAGCTTGTTGACCTCGTCTTTGACCTGGTTATAGGAGTCTTCGCTGTAGTCAACGAGGTCCATCTTGTTGATGCCGATGATGAGCTCGTTGATGCCCAGCGTGCGGGCCAAGAAGACGTGCTCGCGGGTCTGGGGCGCGACGCCGTCGTCGGCCGCGACGACGAGCACCGCGTTGTCGGCCTGGGAAGCTCCCGTGATCATGTTCTTCACGAAGTCACGGTGGCCCGGGCAGTCGACGATGGTGAAGTAGTACTCCTCGGTGTCGAACTCTTGGTGGGCGATATCGATGGTGACGCCGCGCTCGCGTTCCTCGGCGAGGTTATCCATAACGTAGGCGAACTCGAAGCCACCTTTGCCCTTCTCTTCGGCTTCCTCTTTGTGCTGCTCGATTACGTGCTCGGGAACGGAGCCTGTCTCGTACAGAAGCCGTCCGACCAGCGTGCTCTTTCCGTGGTCGACGTGGCCGATGATGGCCAAGTTCTGGTGCGGTTTGTCACTCATAGGTGTGTGTCACGCGCTAAGGCGCTGTGTACCGTGATATTTTGCCAGAAAGACCTAAAACCATTTCGATACGTAGGCGGCCGAGGCGCCGATGTATCGCGGTTTGTGCGAGCACGTCTCACGGGGACACCGCGTGCCGTCAGTCCGTGCAGGCTCCGAGACGTTCGGCTATCCCAGCCGTCCGACGTCGCCCAGCACCGCCGACGCGGTCTCCTCGCCGCCGGCACCGCGGCCACTGAGGTTCAACTGCCCCGCGTGGGCGGTCTCCAACTGTACGATGTTTCGGGTGCCGGTCACGGCCAACGCGGCGTTTTGCGGCACCAACCGCGGCCCCACGCGGATCCCTTCGCGGGTCGCCTCCCCGACCAGCCGGATGGTTCGGCCGTCCTCAGCAGCCAACTCGAGGGCGCTACCGGGGACGTCAGTGATCCCCGCAACGTCGGCGTCCTCGAGTGTGAACTCCTGGTCGTCACCCGCGAGCACGTTCGCGAGGATAACGCATTTCAGCGCGGCGTCGGTCCCCTCGACGTCGAACGCTGGGTCGGCCTCCGCGACGCCGAGGTCCTGAGCCTCCGCCAGCACGTGCTCGTAGTCGATTCCCTCCGCGGCCATGCGTGAGAGGATGAAATTAGCCGTCCCGTTGAGCACCCCCCGGGCTGCAGTGACGTGTGTGGGGTTGAGGTCTCCCACCGTCGAGAGAATCGGGATTGCGCCGCCGACGGTGGCCTCGAACCGGACTGCGCCGTCGCTGTCGCGCTCCAGCCCCCGCAGGTCGCTGTACCGCTCGGCCACCGGTCCCTTGTTCGCGAGCACGACGTGGCGGTCCCGCTCCAACGCGGCCCGGACGTGCGAAAAGCCGGGCTCGGCGTCGTCGAGCGTCGTCGGCGTCGCCTCCACCAAGACGTCGTAGTCGGCGTGCAGTGCCTCTTCGGGGTCGGCGTCACCGACGGAGCCGTCTGCGGACTTCTGCTCGATAGCGGCGTCGGTGTCGACGCCCCCGCTGTCGACGACCGCCGACGAGGAGTCGGCGAAGGCGACGACCGTGTGGCCGTACGCCGCCGCGAGGTCGGCCACCGACCCGCCGACCGCGCCCGCGCCGACGACCGCGAGCCGCTTGCCCGCGGTCATACCCCACCTCCGGCGAGCGGCTCGATCACGTGCAGCCCCTTCTCTTCGGCCAAGTCTCGGACGGTCTGGAGCGCTTCGGAACCACCGCCGGCCCGAGTCGCCAACCGGAGCCGGGCGCTCGATGACTCGCCCCTCCCCGCTGGGGCGTTCACGGAGACGTCCGCGACCGACGCCGATGGACACGCCTCCACCCGTCGGAGCGTATCCGAAAGGTCGGCACCCACGATGTCGCCGACGAGGACGACCACGAGTTCTTCAGCGTACTGCTCTGCGCCCGCTTGCACCACGTTGACGCCGGCGTCGCGGAGCGCGGCTACAATCGCCTCGAAGCGGTCGGGGGTGGCCTCGACGTCGACCTCCACCGGGATCCGGCCCCGCGGGGTGATGCTCCCCCGCTCGTGGAAGATCGACAGCAGGTTGCCGCCGTTCTCGGAGATCGGTTCGAGCGCAGCGAGCAGTTCCCCCGGTTCGTCCGCGAGTTCCAGCCGGATCGTGTGGGGCTGCGGAGCGCCGTCGTGGCCCGCGTCCTCACCCGCACGCGATCCCTCCGAGTCGGAGTCGGAGCCGAGCGTGGACGTCACCGTCGACCCTCCCCCGACGGCGTCCCACGGACCGGTGTCGGGCGCGACACGGCGGCACTGCGGTCGGGTCTCGCGTCGACGGCTCTCGGTCGTGGGGTCGTACCCGTACGCATACCACTACCTCAACTCCCCGACCGATATAAGCCTTCGTCGGTGGCACGCGTTGCCGCCGCCGGAACGGTACTGTGTGGCGAAAGCTGGACTCGTGAGAAGCCGACTCGTGACAGATGGTGCGGAGGAGAGCGCGGCCCCTTTCAGCCCGACCCAACGACGGCCTTCCGGCCAGCTCAACGACACACGAACCGCACCAGTGAGCGCGGATGGATCCGGCCGACCAACTACCGGTGTGCGAAGTGATACTGTCGGCTATAGTCGCGTGACGTATTTCGACACCCCGGGGTGTCGAAAATCTTCACGTAGTTATAGCCGACAGTATGAAAAGCGAAAGCCGCAAAAAGCGAGTGGGCCGACGGAACACGACGTCGGTGTCGACCGTTTTAGAACTGGTCGACCGACGCCGGGAGCTCGAGTTTCATTCCCTTCCGCTCGCGGATCCCCATGATCTTCTCGCGCTGGAGGTTGTCCGAGAGCACGCGGAACCCGGCGTTTTCGGTGTTCCACGACGCGCGGCCCTCGGTGGCCGAGCGGATGTCCGAGGAGAACCCGATCATCTCCTCGACGGGAGCAATCCCCTCAATGACCATGAGGTCGCCCTCCTGGAACATATCGTCGACGCGGCCGCGACGCCCCTGGATCTCGCCGGAGGCCGACCCCATGTGCGCCGAGGGGACGTCGATCCGGACGTCCTGGATCGGCTCCAGCAGCTTGATGTCGGCGTCGATCAGCGCGCGGTGGACCGCGTCCCGAACGGCAGGGATGACCTGCGCGGGGCCGCGGTGGATGGTGTCCTCGTGGAGCTTCGCGTCGTGGAGCCGGAGCAAAGAGCCCTGAACCGGCTCGTTGGCGAGGGGGCCGTCGTCGAGGGCTTCTTCGAGCCCCTCGATGACGAGTTCCATTGTCTCGTTGAGGTGCTGGATCCCCTTTGTGTCGTCGATGAGGATGTTGGTGCCGTGGATGTGTTCGACCTCTTGGGAGGTGTCCTTGCCCATCCCGGCGTCCTGGAGCGCCTCGCGGCGTTCCAGCTCGGGCATGTCCATCGAGACCTCGCCGCGCTTGATCGCGTCGACGATGTCGTTCGAGAGCGGCTCAACGGTGATGTAGAACTTGTTGTGACGGTTCGGCGAGACGCCTTCGACCTCGCGGGAGTTCGACTGCGCCGACTCGCGGAACACCACGATCGGCTCACCCGTCTGGACCGGGATGCCCTGGTTTTTCTGGATGCGTTGGGTGATGACTTCGAGGTGGAGCTCGCCCTGCCCGCTGATGAGGTGCTCGCCGGTGTCCTCGTTGATCTCCACTCGGATGGTCGGGTCCTCCTTTGCGACCTGCTGGAGCGTCTCGATGAGCTTCGGCAGGTCGTCCATGCTCTGGGCCTCCACGGACTTCGTGATGACCGGCTCGGAGATGTGCTCGATCGACTCGAACGGCGTCATCTCCACGGACGAAACCGTCGACCCCGCGATGGCGTCGCGCAAGCCTGTCACGGCCGCAATGTTGCCCGCGGGGACGCCACGGTCGAGCTCCTCGCGCTCGCCGCCCATGAAGATCCCGACCGACTGGACGCGATTTTTCCCCACGGTCCCGGAGACGTAGAGCTCCTGGCCCTGCTTGATCGTCCCGCTGAACAGCCGCCCGGTGGCGATCTCGCCGGCGTGGGGGTCCATAGAGATGTCGGTCACCATGAAGACGACCTCGCCGTCGTCGTCGACCCCCTCCATCTGGCGGGCGAGGTCGGAGTCGGCCTCACCCCGCCAGACGCGTGGGATCCGCCGCGGCTGGGCGGCGAGCGGGTTCGGGAAGTGCTCGGCGACCATGTCGAGCACGACGTCGGACAGCGGCGTCTGCTCGTGAAGCTCCATCCGCTTGTCGTTCCGCTCCATCTCGATGATCTCCGGGAACCCGATCCCGGTCCGCTGCATCGACGGCGCGGAGACGCCCCACTTGTAGAGCGCCGACCCGAACGCGACGGTGCCGTCCTCAACCGAGACGGTCCAGTCGTCGATGTCGTCGCGGTTCTCGGTCATCCCGCGGATCAGCTCGTTGACGTCGCCGATGACGTCCATCAGCCGCTGCTGCATCTCCTGGGGCCCCTCCTGGAGCTCGCTTATCAGCCGGTCGACCTTGTTGATGAACAGCGCGGGCTTGACGCCCTCACGGAGGGCCTGCCGGACGACTGTCTCGGTCTGCGGCATCGCGCCCTCGACGGCGTCAACGACGACGAGTGCGCCGTCAACCGCGCGCATCGCCCGCGTCACGTCGCCACCGAAGTCGACGTGGCCGGGCGTGTCGATCAGGTTGATCAGGTGATTGTCTTCCTCGTACTCGTGGGTCATCGAAACGTTCGCCGCGTCGATGGTGATCCCACGCTCCTGTTCGTCCTCCTCCGTGTCCATCATCAGCCGGGTGGCTTCGCCCTCGTCGGCGATCATCCCGGCCCCGGCGAGAAGGTTGTCTGTCAGCGTCGTCTTCCCGTGGTCGACGTGAGCCGCGATGGCGATGTTCCGGATCTGCTCCGGATCCTCCATCAACTGCTCACACTCTTGTACGATTTTCTTTCGTCGGCCCATTATACCCACGTGTACCGGAAGGAGGGTCAAAAGGGTAGTGCTTTGCCGACGGCGAAATCGACGGATACGGCGGGTTCTGCGGAGTATGCTCCGGTTTCACACGGTCGGTGCCGGGGTCCGCCCGACCGCGCCGCGCCGGGTCTCGTGACGGTCACTCGAACCCGCTGACGAGCGTGACGACCCACTGGGCGGGGTCGCCTCGCCGTCGGACCTCGATCCGCTCGACCCACTTCACCCACTGGAACCCGCGGCGGCCGGGCGCTACGAGCCGCGCCGGCGCACCGTGACCGTGGGTCAACCGCTCGTCGTCGACGTGGGTCGCGAGCAGCGCGTCGCGCGCTTCGTCGATCGGCAGCGACCACCGATACCCCGTGACCGACACGAACCGGACGTACCGTGCGTCGGCGGCGGCGCCCGCCGATTCAAGCAGATCGCCCACCCGGAGTCCCCGCCACCGCTGGACGGTGTACCACCCGCTGGTGCAGTCGAGGAGTGCCTCGCGCTCCGCGTCGGGCGCGATCCCGTCGTAGGTGAACTCCAGGTCCGAGCCGGTCGCACCCGCCACGTCCAGCGTCCACTCGTCGGTGTCGACGGGGTCGGGATCGTCGGCGACCCACGAGGTCACGGGGAACGCACCGTTCCCGTCGCCTTCGCGGGGCTGTGACCCGGTGAACCGCCGGTCCGCTCCCGACGAGTCGAGGACGCGGTTCGCGAACTCCTGTCCCCGGTAGACGACCGCGCCGGAGACGAGCAGCCCCGCGTACTTCAGACTGGTTCGGCGGCGGTCGAAGTCGCGGCGCCGCGGCAGACGGAACCGGGTCGAAAGGTGTGCCACCACCAGCGGGACCAACACCAGCCCGAATCCGACGTGAACACTCAGAAGCGTCCAGTAGGAGAGCCGAACGTCGAGCCCGAACACCCACGCGGTCCCCGTCGCGAGCGCGCCGACGGCCGCAATAGTGGTCAGTACGGATAGCCCGGTCGAGGGCCGCCACTGCCGGCGGTCGGTCACCCGGTGTCGAACCCGAGCGAGTTTGAACCCCAACAGGGCGACGAACGTCACGCCCGCGACCCGGTGGGCCCAGAAGAGCGGCCACCACGACGCCGACCCGACAGTGAACGAGACCAACCCGGAGACGGCCTCAAAGACAACGATCGCAAAGAGCGACCAGTCGACGAGCCGTGCTGGGGGTTCGACGGCGTCGCGGGCGCGTCGGAGGAGAGCGGTCGGGCGCCGGTCCATACCTCGGAGCCAGGGCTGCGCGGCAAGAAGTGTTTGGGACGATTCGGGTGGAAGCCGGGGTCCCGCCGGCGCGTATCCGGCTGGGGAGACGCGAGCGGGGCCCGCCCGACGTGGGACGGTCAGGTGGCGGTCACGCGACGTTGAAACCCTTGTCGCGGAGGAAGTCCTCAACGCGACCGGTGTGGTTGCCCTGGAGCTCGATGGAGCCGTCCTCGACCGTGCCACCGCAGGCGAACTTGGATTTGAGGTCCGAGGAGAGGCTGTCCATGTCCACGTCCTTGGGATCGAACCCTTCGATGACCGTTACCTCCTTTCCGTAGCGGCGCTCGTCGATGCGGATGGTGATCTCCTGGGACTCTTTGGCGACGTCCTCGCAGACGCAGAGCTCCTCAGGGAGTCCGCACGTCGAGCAGACTTCCGACATTACAGCCCGAAGCTACAGTATGGGGATATTAAACAGTATCGGGACTCAGACCGGTACGGTTCGGCGGGGAGCGAACGGCTGGAAGCGGCACCGAAGAACCCTTCGAGGCCCCCGCGCTCTCGATGTCGCCGGCGCGAGGCGCCGGCTCTCCGAGAGACTGCAACTCCCTGGCTACCGGAACCGCCGGACGACCGGCGTCGACGACCGCACCAGCCGGTCGACTGTCGCCACCGCCTCGTTTGCTTCCTCGGAGTCGACGCCGTCACCGTACCGCGCCCGTTCGTACAGCGTTACCATCCGCCGGACGTCATCGCTGTCGAACAGCCCGACAGCGACCGAGTCGACGTACGCCCGCGGCGTTTCCCCGGGCCGACGGGGTCGGTATCGGTGCTCAAGCAGGACCGCCAGCCGCCGGTACGCCCTGACGGCGTCGGTGTCCGGGTCGCGGCGGCGCTGGAACTGCACGCCGAGCAGCCCCGCGGCCCGCCCCACCGCGCCGGTCCGGTACGCACCCGCAGTGACGCCCACGAGGGCGGCGACCCCGACGAGCAGCGTCCGCGTCGAGGGGAGCGACGGCAGCGGCGACCCCCCGGCACCGCCGTCATCGGTTGTCGCCCCCGCGTCCGGCGTGCCCGCACTCGGGGTGGTGTTCGTGCTCCCGTTGCTCGAGACGTTCACGCCCACCGGGGTCACCCCCTCGCTGACGTCGATCTCGCCGGGGCGCCCATCGCTGACCGACGGCGTCGTCGCGGAGCCGTTGGTCCCCGGGATGTCGATGTCGGTGGCGCCGCTCTGTCGCGCCTCCGTCAGCCGGGCGGTCTCTGCGGTCTCACGCGGCCCGGCCGGTGTGGGGTCGAACCGAACCCACCCGACGTCCGGGAAGTACACCTCGACCCACGCGTGAGAGTTGAGCCCGCGGACGACCCGCTCGTCGTCGCCGACGGCCTCGCCCGGGGTGTAACCCGTGGCGAACCGCGCGGGCACCCCCTGCGACCGGAGCATCACCACCATCGTCGTGGCGTAGTAGGTACAGTAGCCCGCCTCGCGCTCGAAGAGGAAGGTGTCGGCGATCCCGCCGGACGGCGCGGGGACGCTCAAGGAGTACTCCTTTTGGGCCTCCAGATACCGCTCGACCGCGACCGCCGTGTCGTACGGCGTCTCGGCGTCGCCGGCGACGTCCGCCGAGCGGTCGCGCACGCGGTCGGTCGTACGCTCCGGAAGTTGGAGTGACGTCTCCGTCACGCGGTCGGGGTAGTCCGTGCCCGCCCGGCGGAGGTCGGCGGCGGTGGCGTTCGGGACGCGGCTCGTCACTCCGTAGGTCTCGCCGGGGCGCAGCGACCGGCCCGGCCGGACGTTCCCCTGGGGGGTCACCGTCGCGTCGGACCCCACGTTGTCGGTGACCGCGACCGGTTGCCACGCCGCCGGTAGGACTGATAACGGGTCCGCGGCGGTGACGCGCTGGCGGAGCGTCCGGGTCTCGCCCGGCGGCCCGGCCAGCTCGCCCCGGTACGGGCGGGCGTCGCCGGTCCGGACCCACCCCTCGCCGGTGTACCGGTCGTACGACGCGGTCTGCCAGTAGGACGCGTCGTCGCTCTCAACGGTGAACCGGACCGACGGCGACAGCCGGATGCTCCCGACGACCTCGACCCTGTCGTCGGCCTCGACCAGGCTGGCCTCGACGGTGGGCGAGTTACGATCAGGCAGCACCGGCGACGTCGCCGCGCCCGGGACCACCGACAGGGTCGCCGAGGCGACGATCATCGTCGCAACCACCACCGTCAACACGTCCGCCTGTCCCAATCCGGTTCCGTGGCGGTCAGCGGTCGCTGCCGCTGCCGCGAGCGTCGCGCCGAGCGCGCCCACGAGCGCTGTGGCTCCGTCGGCGTCGCCGGTGAGCACGACGAGCAGGAGGGCTGAACCGCCCGCCGCCGCCGCGGCGCCATACCGTCGCCGAACCGCGAGATACCACGACAGAAACACCGGTGTGGGAACGATCGCGGTGGCCCACGTCCCAGCGCCCACCAGCCGGAGAATCGACAGCCCGGTCACGAGCGCGATGGTGTCGTTGAGGATTCGGGCAGGGGTCAGGAGCTGAAGCTGGCTTGCGGGGAGTGTCAGGATGTAGCCCGAAAACCCCGCCACAACGAACACCGCAGCCACGCCGACCGCAACCCGCACGCTGAGAACCCGGCCGGCGACGACCGCGAACCCGAGTGCCACCGCGACCGCGGCCACGAACCGGAGGCTCCCGCCGACCACATTGGTCACGCCCAACAACACGCTCACGTACGTCCAGGTCAGCGCCGCGAGTCCGGCGGTCGCGAGCGCCCGGTCCCCGTCGATCCGGCCGAGCAGTCCGGGCAGCCCCGCCCCGTCCGGCGACCCTGACCGACGCTCCGGCGGGCTCAATCGGCGTCCCCCCGTTCGGAGCCGCCGGGACTGGTGTGGTCGTCCCCGCTCGATGGCTCGGGCGTGACCCCGCGATCGCTCGCACCGGCCGATACGGGTGCGTCGTCGCGGTCGGCGACCGAACCCCCGGATCGCTCCTGCGAGGTGTCGACGGGGTCGGGCACATCCCGGAGAGAGACCACATCGCCGACCCGCCCCTCGAGACGGTGCTCGCGGCCGTCGAACCGGACCGACACCGCGTCACCGTCCGCGACCACGATCACGTCGGCGTCAACGGTCGGAGCCGGCCCGCCCGCAGCGACCGCGAGGTGGCGGAGCGCCGGCCGGATCCGTCCCGGTGCGGCGTCGGCGCTGCCCGACGGCGTGGTGAGCGTGACCGACGCCCCGCCGCGGACGAGCGAGACACACACCGTCGCGGCGGCGTCCGCCATCCTGTCGGCCGGCGTGTCGGTGGCGTTTCCGGCGCCCCCGCGGGTCGCCACGTCCCCGTTGGTGACGCCGCCCGATGCATCGACGTTGACGCCCGCGGCGACCGTCACCCGCTCGGGGTCGACCCGGTCGTCGAACTCCCGGATCATCAACTCGTCGTGGCGCGCCGACGACTTCCAGTGGATGTCCCGGAGCGCGTCCCCGCGGACGTACTCCCGGAGGTCGTCGAACTCATCGCGCTGTGTCATCGCCCGAGACTGGTAGGCCGCCCGAAGCTCCGCGCCGAGGGGCCCCGGGAGGGTCCCGACCCGTGGGAACGCCACCAGGGTGTCACGGCGCTCGACGACTGTCGATCGTTCGAGGAGTCCGAGCACGTCGGTCACAACGACGGTCGCGGGGCCGACGACGTGCTCGCCGCGGCGCTGCGGCACGACCTCGTACGTCACCGGGTCGCCGCCGACCGCGGCGTCGACGACCGCCTCGGTGCTCCCTCCACCCCGTCTCCGGGGGCGGTCAGCGGGGGTCACGCCGGCCGGAAGCCGGTCTCGGACCGTGACCGGGGCGGTTCGGTCACCCCGAATGTCGAGGCCGACGGTCCCGGTCGTGCCGGCGACGTCGGCCGGCGGCAGCGTCCGAGCGACGTCGGGAACGGGGGTCCGGCGGAGCTGGATCGCGGCGGCGACCAGCGCGACGATACCGGGGAGCACAACCGCGTCGAGCGCTCGTGCACCGAATACGCCGCCGGCGAGTAATGCGGCGAGCACAACGCCAACAACCGCATACCCACGTTGTGTCGGCCGCATACTCACTCGACGGCGACCTCCTCGAGGGCCCGGTCGACGACTGCCGTTCCGTCGGCGTCGGCGTCGGCGTCGGTCCGCACCCGGTGGCCCCACACCGTCGGCACCTCGGTTTGGACGTCGTCGGGGATGACGTAGTCCCGCCCCTCGAACACCGCCCTGACCTGCGACGCTCGGACCGCGGCGATCGCGCCACGGGGGCTGGCACCCAACCGCGCGTGTTCGCGAGTGTACCCCGCCAGCCGGGAGATGTACGACCGGACCGGTTCCCTGACGGTCACGCCGGCGACGGTCTCCCGCGCCCGCCGAACGTCCGCGACCGAGGCGACGGCCTCCAGCGACTCGATCGGGTGTTCGCCGGTGACCCGGCCGAGGAGTTCGGTCTCCTCCTCGGCGTCGGGGTAGCCCAGCCGGATCTTCTTCGTGAACCGGTCGACCTCCGCGACCGGCAGTTCGTACGTCCGGCCGGGTTCGACGTCGTTCTGCGTTGCGATCACGATGAACGGGTCCGGGACCGGGTAGGTCTCACCGTCGACGGTGACCTGGTCTTCGGACATCACTTCCAGGAGCGCCGCCTGTGTCTTCGGCGGCGCGCGGTTGATCTCGTCGCCGAGGACGACGTTTCCGAACACCGGGCCGGGCTGGAACTCGAACTCCCGGGTCTTCTCGTTGAACACGCTCACCCCGGTCACGTCCGAGGGCAGGAGGTCAGGGGTGAACTGCACCCGGTTGAACGAGCACTCGAGCGAGGTCGCCACCGCCCGGGCGAGCATGGTTTTGCCGACGCCGGGGACGTCCTCCAACAGGAGGTTCCCGCGGGCGAAAAGCGTCACCAGGATGTGTTCGATCGCGTCGCGCTGCCCGACGATGACGCGTTCGACGTTGTCGGCGATCCGCGCGGTCAGTTCCGCCGCTTCGTCGAGATCGAGCGGGGGGAGGTCCTCGCCGCGGCCCTGGTCTGTGACGGCGTCTACGTCGGTCATGTATTCGGCGGTGTGGGTCGGACCGGGTAGGGTGGTGTGGCTGTCATCGGTCCGTGGAATCAATCCTTTGTAGCTGCCGCGGCTACCTAACTCTGCTGGGGCCGTGCACCGGGGAGTGCAGGGTATGGAGCCGGCGTATCGATCCGGAGGCCTCCGGACCCCTCGGTAGCGGCGGGCGGGCGGGCGCAGTCGTCGGGAGGCTGCCCCCGCCGCACGACCCCGCTCCAGTTGGGTTTTTATCCCTCGACCGCCGTCCGGTAGGTATGGACGGGGCGGACGCTGACGTGACGGGTGAGACGGGCGACCGCGCCGACGACAGCGACCGGGCAGAAACGCCGACTGGCGACCCCAGTGGGACGGATTATAGCACCGGAACCGACGGCGCGAGACCCGAGGGCCCGCCCGCGACGCTGCTCGACCGCGCCGAGGAGCTCACGCCGATGCTCTCGCAGTATCTCGACCTCTGTCGGGCCCACCCCGACGCGGTCGTGCTTTTCCAGGTGGGCGACTTCTACGAGGCGTTCTGTGAGGCCGCCGAGACCGTCGCTCGGGTGTGTGAGGTGACACTCACACAGCGGGAGGACTCCACGGGAACCTACCCAATGGCGGGCATCCCGATCGACAACGCGGCGTCGTATCTGGAGGTGCTGCTCGACGCCGACTACCGGGTCGCGATCGCCGACCAGGTCGAGGACGCCGAGGCGGCCTCCGGGCTGGTCGACCGCGCGGTGACGAACGTCGTCAGCCCCGGAACCGTGGTCGACGACGACCTCCTCGACCGGGCGAGCGCGACGTACCTGGCGGGGCTGGTCGAGCGCGATCCAGGTCAGGCTGCCCGAGACAACGCCGGCTCCGACGACTCGGCCGCAGCGCTCGCGACCCTCGACGTCTCGACCGGCGAATGTCGGGTCACTGCGGAATCGGCCGACCGGATCCGCGAGGAACTCGAACGCCTCGCGCCAGCGGAAGTGGTCGTCGACTCCGAGACCAGCCTCGACGCGTCGGTGCTGGGGTTCGAGACGATGGTGACCGAACGCGATCCCGCGGTCTTCGGCCTCGGCGCCGCCGAGGCGACGCTGTCGGGCTACGTCGCGGAGCCGGCGGCTGTCCTCGATGCGCCGATCGAGCGCCGCGCGGTCGGCGGGTTGCTGTCGTACGCCGAGTACACCCAGGGCGACGACGGGGCGCTCCCGTACGTCTCGCGGGTGCAACGCTACCACCTCCAGGAGTCGCTCCGCCTGGACGCCACCGCGATGCGGAGTCTCGAACTGTTCGAGTCCCGACAGCCGGGCGGCGGCGGGACCCTCGTTGGGACCGTCGACCGCACGGTGTCGGCGCTGGGGCGTCGCCGGCTGGAGTCGTGGCTCCGCCGTCCGCTGGTCGACGCGACTCGAATCGACCGCCGCCACGACGCAGTCGCGGAGCTGCTGGACCGGCCGATCGCCCGCGAGGCCGTCCGGGAGCACCTCGCGAGCGTCTACGACCTCGAACGCCTGGCGGCGCGGATCGCACAGGAGCGCGCCGACGCCCGCGACCTCCGGTCGCTGCGGACGACGCTCGCGGTCGTGCCGGAGTTGAACGCCGCGCTCGACGACGCCGAGTCGGCGGCGCTTCGGGACCTTCGGGCGTCACTCGACGGCCTCGCGGACGTCCGCGACCTGATCGAGCGCGCGATCGTCCCCGACCCGCCCCAGGAGATCACCGAGGGCGGCGTTGTCTGCGAGGGGTTCGACAGCGACCTCGACGAGGTCCGGGCCGCAGAGCGGGCGGGCCGCGAGTGGGTGTCGTCGCTGGAGGAGCGCGAACGCGAGCGTACCGGGATCGACTCCCTCGAGGTGGGGTACACCCAGGTCCACGGCTACTACATCGAGGTCACCGACCCCAACCTCGACCGGGTGCCCGACGACTACACCCGCAGACAGACGCTGAAGAACGCCGAGCGGTACTACACCCCCGAACTGAAGCGCCGCGAGGAGGAGATCCTCTCGGCGTCGGAGCGCGCCGACTCGATGGAGTACGGCATCTTCCGCGAGGTCCGCTCGCGGGTCGCCGGCGAGACCGAGCGGCTCCAGTCGCTCGCGGACGCGCTCGCGAGGCTGGACACCCTCGCAACGTTCGCCGCCGTCGCCGCCGACGCGGGGTACGTCCGCCCCACGGTGGGGGCGGAGACCCTCCGGATCGACGCCGGCCGCCACCCGGTGGTCGAGCGGACCCAAGACGAGTTCGTCCCCAACGGGATCGACTTCACGGCGGGCCGCGTCGCGGTCATCACCGGGCCGAACATGAGCGGGAAGTCGACCTACATGCGCCAGGTCGCGTTGATCTGTCTGTTGGCGCAGGCCGGGAGTTTCGTGCCCGCCGACGCCGCCGAACTCCCGGTTTTGGACCGGATCTTCACCCGCGTCGGCGCCTCCGACGACATCGCGGGCGGCCAGTCGACGTTCATGCGGGAGATGTCGGAGCTCACTGATATCCTCCACGACGCGACCGAGGACTCTCTCGTCTTGCTCGACGAGGTCGGCCGCGGCACTTCCACGGCTGACGGACTCGCGATCGCGCGCGCTGCCACTGAGTTTATTCACGATGACGTCGGCGCGGCCACCCTGTTTGCGACCCACTACCACGACCTGACGGATCTCGCGACCGAGCTCCCGAACGCGTTCAACCGCCACTTCACCGTGAACAGGGAGGGAGGCGGGACTGGTGAGAAAGAGCGGTCCGACACCGAGGTGACCTTCCTCCACCGCGTCGCCGACGGCCCCGCCTCGTCGTCGTACGGCGTCGAGGTCGCGAAGCTCGCGGGCGTCCCGGACCGAGTCGTCAAGCGCGCACGTGAGTACGTTCGTGGGGCGGATGGAGAGGCGATTCGCGGCGCTGACGGGGACGCGGCGGCCGCGACCCGCTCGGCCACATCGGACGGGGGATCCGACACCCAGCGGGGATCGGGGTCCGGCGCCGACCCGGCATCCACCGCACAGCCAGACCGGGGCGACACCCTCACCGCGTACGTCGAAGGGCTCGAAAACGGCGACCACGACGGCAGCGGTGACGGCGCCGGGGAAGAGACTCACACGGGCGCCGAACGCGACGTGCTCGACGCGCTCCGGGACGCCGACATCGCCCGAACCACCCCACTCGAAGCCCTCAACACGCTGGAGGACCTACAGCGCCGACTGGATGAGTGACGACCCCCCCGGGTCCGCACCTGGCCGCCCGGTGCGACGGCTCGCCGACGCGACCGTGGCGAGCGTGGCCGCCGGCGAGGTCATCACCCGCCCCGCGGACGTCGCGGTCGAGCTCGTCGAGAACGCCCTCGACGCCGGCGCCTCGCGGGTCGACATCGACGTGGCCGGTGACGGGACCGAGCTGCTCCGCGTGCGCGACGACGGCCGCGGGATGCGTCGATCTGATGCGGAGCTCGCTGTCGAGCGCCACACCACGAGCAAACTCGAACCCGGAGGCAGTGTCGATACGGCTGGCACACTCGGATTCCGCGGGGAGGCGCTCGCCAGCATCGCCACCGTCGCGGACCTCGAACTCGTGACCAACGACGGCGGCCCGCGCGGGACGCGGGTGGTTGCGGCGGGCGGCCCGGGCGCCGACCGCGTCGAGGCCGCCGGCCGCGGCCGGGGGACGACCGTCACCGTCCGCGACCTCTTCGCCGGAACGCCGGCCCGCCGGGCGTCGCTGTCGACCTCCCGGACCGAGTTCACCCGGGTCAGCGACGCGATCTCGCGGTACGCACTCGCCCGCCCCGACGTGAGCCTCTCGCTGGCACACGACGGCAGCGAGGTGTTCTCGACCCCCGGAACCGTCGAGTACGCCGACGCCGTGCTCGGCGTCTACGACCGCGAGGTGGCGTCGCGGGCGACGGGGTTCAGCGCGGCTCGCGGGGTCGATGACGGGTCGGCCGACACCGGCCCGTCCGAGGTCACCCTCCGCGGTGCGCTCGTCCAGCCGTCGATCACCCGGGCCCGCCGGGATCACGTCTACGTCGACGTCGGCGGCCGACCGGTCCGTAACACCCGGCTCCGCCGGGCCGTCGTCGAGGGGTATGGCGACCTCCTGCCGGACGGCCGCGAGCCGGTCGCGGTCGTGTCGGTGTCCGTCCCCGAGGGGTGGGCCGACCACAACGTCCACCCGCGGAAACGGGAGGTCAGGCTCCGCGCGCCCGGTGTCGTCGCGGACGCCGTCGAATCCGCCGTCGCCGATGCGCTGTCGACTGCGGACCGCCGGCGGAGCGAGGACCTCGCGATGGACCTCGACAACGCGGTCGAGCCCGTTTCGCCCGGCGACACCGCGTTCGCCGACGCCGCATTCGTCGGCCAGTTCCGCGGCCTCTACCTGCTGTGTGCGTTCGAGGACGACCTCCTAGTGGTCGATCAACACGCCGCCCACGAACGGATCAACTACGAGCGGTTGCGCGAGGCGGTCGGCGGCGACACCCCGACGGCACCGGTCGACCCGCCGGCGAGCGTGTCGCTGTCTCCGGCCCAATACGCCGCCGCGGAGGCACACCGGAGTGAACTCGCGGATCTGGGGTACGACGTCGACCCGTTCGGCGATGCCACGGTCCGGGTCCGGTCGGTTCCCGCGCCGCTGTCCCGTCCCGCTGCCCCCGGGAGCGTCCGGGACGCCATCGACGCGCTCGGACGGGATGAGACCCCCGACGACGGGCGAGACGACCTTCTGAAAGACCTCGCGTGTCACCCATCGCTGAAAGCCGGCGACGACCTGACCGACGCGGAGGCCGAAACGCTGATCGACCGGCTCGGCGCGTGTGAGAACCCCTACAACTGCCCGCACGGCCGGCCGACGGTGCTCACGGTGGCCGAGGAGACGCTCGTTCGGGGGTTCGGCCGACGCACCACCCGGTTGGAGTGAGCGGTGCCCCGGCTACCACTCCTTGCACGCCGCACACACCTGCCCTGACGCCCCCGACCAGAGCTGGTCGGCGGCCGACCCGCACTCGGCACACCGGACGCCGTCGGGATCCCACCGGTAGGTCACGGCCGCCGGGTCGGTGCTGTCCGCGCCGCCGGCTGCGGCCGCCCCAGGCCCGCCGGTGTCGGGCGCTCGGTCTGCCGAGTCGCCGTCGTCATCCGCGACCGAATCCGCTGATCCATCGTCGTCATCCGCGACCGAATCCGCTGATCCATCGTCGTCATCCGCGACTGAATCCGCTGATCCGTCGTCGTCATCCGCGACCGAATCCGCTGATCCGTGCGACTGGCCGCCGACGAACTCGTCGAGCGATCGATCCCGATCCATACCCGGACGCAGTGAGGGCGGGGTGACACGAATATGTAGCGGCTGCCCCGCACTGTTTTTACCACGCCTCGGCGAATGCCGCGTATGCCCACGATCGACGAGAAGCGGGTGTACACCGACGCGTCCGACACCGAAACGGTCTATCTCGCAAGCGGACTCGGCGTCGTTTCCGTCTCTGTGTCCGACGACCTGATCGGCGAGTTCAGGGTCGCCCACCGGTGTCGTGCCCGCGATGTTGCGACCGCCGGCCCCTACGTCGCGGTCGCGACCGACGGGGGCGTGCTCGTCCACGACCGGCGGGGCGACGCGACAACGGACGCGGGAGACGGCGCCGGCGCCGACGCCGAAGAGGGGGGCGGATCCGGGTTCGCGGCGACCGGGTTCGGCCCCGCGACGGCGGTCGGGTTCCGGGACGGCGCGCTGCTCGCGGGCGATACCGACGGGCGCGTCGGCCGGTTCGACCTCGGCGACACCGAGGCGGGTGCGGCCGGTGGCACGGCAGACGCCGAGTGGGGCGACCTCGGCAGGGTCGAGGCGGTCAGAGCGATCGACGGCGATTTCATCGCCGCCGCAGATGGGGTCCACCGGATCGGGGACTCGGGACTCCGGCCGGTCGGACTCGACGACGCCCGGGATGTCGACGCCGAACCGCTCGTCGCGGCCGGATCCGGAGTGTACAAACTCGGGAACGGGTGGATGGACGTCGCGTCCGGATCTGCGACGGCGGTCGACGCCGCGGGCGAGCGGGGCGCGGCAGTCTGCAACGGCGACCTCTACGCCCGCGCGGCCGACGCAGGGGAGTGGACGATCACCGAGCCACCGTTCGACGGCGACGCGACGGTTGCCGCCGTGGCCCACGGCGCGGCGGCCACGTACGCCGTCACCGAGGCCGGACGGCTCGCGGTCCGGGTCCCGGGCGGGGCGTGGCGCGACCGGAACCTGGGGGTCCGGGAGGTTGCCGCCGCCGCCGTCTGAAGCGGGAGCCCCGAGACGGGCGAGTGGGGCGCAGACGGAAAGGGGTTTTACCACGGGTCGTGAGACTCCGGTATGATCGTACCCGGGGCGGCCTCGCAGGTCCTCGCAGCGAGGCTCGCGACGGAACTGGGCGAACCGCTTGCGGCCGTGGAGTACGACTGCTTTCCCGACGGCGAGACCCTCGCGACGGTCCCCGACTTCGACGGCGGCCGGGCGGTCGTGGTCGCGACCACCGGTTCAAACGACGCGTGGGTCGAACTCCTCCAGCTACAGGACGCCGTCCGGGAGGCCGGCGCCTCGGAGGTGGTGACCGTCCTCCCGTACATGGGCTACGCGCGGCAGGACCAGTCGTTCGAGGCGGGCCAACCGGTCTCCGCGCGGGCGATGGCGCGGGCGGTCTCCACCGGGGCCGACCGGGTCGTGCTGGTGAATCCCCACGAGGACGCCGTCGCCGACTTCTTTGCGTGTCACGTCACCGTCTGCGACGCCGCCGGCCGGCTCGCGGAGCCGCTTCCCGGGAACCTTGACGACCCGCTGTTCCTGTCGCCCGACGCGGGCGCTGTCGGGCTTGCGGAGGCCGCCCGCGACGCCTACGGCGGCGGCGAGGTTGACTTCTTCGAGAAGACCCGGCACTCCGGAATCGACGTGGAGATCTCGCCGAGCGACGCCGACGCCGCCGGCCGCAGCGTCGTGCTCGTCGATGATATCGTCGCCACGGGGTCAACGATGAGCGAGGCGGTCGCGCACCTGTCCGCCGACGGCGCCGACCGCGTGTTCGCGGCGTGTGTCCACCCGCTGCTCGCGGGGAACGCCCGCCTCAAGCTCGAGCGCGCCGGAATCGAGCGGATCATTGGCACCGACACCGTCGAGCGCGACGTGAGCAGGGTGTCGGTCGCGCCGGTTGTCGCCGCCGCGGTCGACGCCGTCGAAGCCGCGTAGCCGTATCGCCGATGTCCGACCCGCCGTTCCCCGACCGCAGCCACGTTCTCGAACCCGGGTGTTCGCGGTGTCCCGGTCTCGTCGGCTGCGGCGAGCGGATCTCGTGAGGGACCGAGGAGCCCGACGCGGCGGTCCTCGTGATCAGCGGGACGACGGGGGCTGTCGGCGTCGTGGCTGCCGTCTCGCTGTGTTCACTACCGTTGGATATTGGTGCGGTCTCAAAACGGCGGGCACGAAGTACACGCGACTCAAACGCGGGAACGTTTTCGCAAGATCGTTAAGACTATCTGATAGTATCTCTCAACGTGTATAGTAGATTGTAGCACGAGAGACCGTACGTGAGCTATGATACCAGACGTCCCACGTCGCCACTGGCGACTGCCCACCGCCGAGGAGCGTCGATAACGCGTTCCACCGGCTGGACTGGGGGCTGACGGCTGGTACGTCGCCGCCCACACATCATATGAGACGAAGAACCCTTCTGGCCCTGATCGGCGGCAGCTCTCTCACCGGGAGCCTGGCTATCGGCTCCGGTGCGTTCTCACAGTCGAGATTGGACCGGCCGATGTCGGTGGCCGTTGTGGGCGATAGCGACGCGTACCTCACGTTGGAGTTCCCGCAGAACACGGTCTCGGTCAGTTGCGACGGGAGCGTGCAGGTGACGATTCGCAACCGGACCGGCCAACGGATTGACGCACTGACGGTCCAGTTCACGCTCGGAGCGGGGTCGATAGCGAGTCTCAGTGTGAGCGGACCCGGCACATACACCAAGCCGAGCGGCAGTACAGTGTCGCTCGCCAGCGGAACGCTCGCACCCGGGCAGGCAAGCACAGTGACCGCCAAAGTTGATAGCTTCGCTGGGCAGGGCGCGACTGACCTCGTGTTCGACGTTGAAGCCAGCGGCGACTCGGTCTCTGTCGCCACAACGTCGGTGCGGACCGTCTCACTCGAGTACGACTGTCCGCAGTTGAGGGTGGCCGGTAAGAAACTCGCCTGCCCGGTGTCGGTGACCCAGTCGCTCCCGTCGCCATCGTTCTCGCCGTCCGTCTCGCAGCCGTCGGTCACGATACCCAAGTCGGACTGTGCCGGCCTCGCGTTCGACCAGGCGACGCTCCGCGACGTCGAGGACTCGATCGACCTCTCACGGGGACCCGGTACGATCCGGTCGGCGCTTAACGACGAGAGTGGGATCGACATCACGACGCGCGTGCTGTCGGACGGCCTCTCGTCGAACCGCATCAAGCCGATGCCGTCCAGCCCGGGGGACATCGTTCTCGGCGGGAGCGATAAGGAGGCGCGGATCGGAACGACGAACGGCGGGACGGTCGCCGACGTGCCCGGACGGGTCAAGATCAAGAACGACTCGACTGTCGTGGGCGCTATCGACGTCGGCGGGGAGTTCAAACTCAAAGACGGCTCCGCCGTCGCTGGCGACGTCACCACGGATACCGTCGAGGCGGTCAAGAGTTCGCTCCTGCTCGGGAGTCTCACGGCCACGAATGGGGCCAACGGCGTCTCGATCACGTCCGGGAGTCTCGTCTGTGGCGCCGTCGACGCCGCCGGTCCGGTGTCACAGATCAAGCAGTCTCGCGTGGACGGGAATGTGACTGGCGGTGGCGAGATCAGCGAGATCAACGAATCGACGATCGTGGGGAACGTGAAGACGAAGAGCAATAGCAAGGGCGATATTTACGTCAAGCAGAAGAGCACCGTCGGCGGAGACGTCCTCGCCGACGGCGCCATCCCCGAAGTGAAGGGATCGGACGTGACCGGTTCGCTTGAGGCTGGTGGCAACATCTCCAGTGTGAAGCAGTCGACGGTCGGCGGCGACGTGACGACGATCGACGGGAGTAACGGGACGGTGACCGTCGAGGAAAGCACCGTCGGCGGTTCACTCACCGTCGACGGGGCAGTCTCGGCGATCAAATCGGGAAGCGAGGTCGGGGGCAACGTGACCGCCGGTGGGGAGATCCCCGAGCTCAAGAACTCCGTGGTCGTCGGCGACGTGACCACGACCAGTGGGAGCAACGGATCGGTGACGATCGAGGGAGCGACGATCGGCGGCGCCGTCGACGCCGACGGGGCGATCTCGGCGATCAAATCGGAAAGCGAGATTAACGGCGACGTGACCGCAAACGGGAACGTTTCCTCGATCGAGGGGTCGGACGTCGGTGGTGACGTGACCACGGTCGACGGCAGTGACGGCACGGTCGAGGTGGAAAGCAGCGACATCGGCGGCGCCATCGACGCTGACGGGAAGATATCGGCGATCAAATCGGAAAGCAGGGTCGCCGGGTCCGTCACTGCCGGCGGCAGCATCGACGAGATCAAAAACTCGGAGCTCGGTGACAGCGTGACGACCACCGACGGCGGAAACGTCACCGTCGAGAGCAGCACCGTTGGTGGATCGATGACGGTCGACGGCACAGTCTCGAAGATCAAGGCCTCGAGTGTAGGCGGCAGGATCGAGGCCGCCGAAGTCGACCAACTGAAGGGAGCCCGGATCGGCGGTGGCGTGACGGCGACGGACGGAACGGCGAAAGCCATCACCATCGAACGAAACAATGAGAGATCGGTCGTCTGCGGCAGCGTCGAGACGAACGGCCGCGTGGAGAAGGTGAAGAACTCACAGGTCAACGGCTCGGTGAGGGCAGCGGAAGTCGGGAAGCTGAAAGGTGAGAAGACCGAGGTTGGCGGTAACGTCGAGACCACGGACGCAGCGGCCGAATTGAACATCAAGAACCGAAGTACGGTGTTCGGCTCGGTCAGCGCCGCCGGGCCGGTTCCGGAGATCAACTCGAGCACGGTCGAGGGGAACGTCACAGCCGGCGGCAGGATCAAGATCAAAGGTAGCGAAGTGTGCACGGCCACTGGCGCCGGATTGAAAACGGAGAACGGAGGGAAGGTGACGGTCAAGGGCGACAGCACGGTCGGTGGTTCCATCGACGCCGCCGGGCGTGTCGAGAAGATCAAGAACTCGACCGTCGAGGGAGCGGTCACGTCGGACGGCGATGCGACGATCAAAGGGTCGAGTGCAACCGTCAAGGGTTCAGTGACGACAAAAAACGGCGGATCGGTGACGGTCGAGTCGGCCACGATAGAGGCCGGCATCGACGCCGACGGCGAGGTAACGAAAATCAAGTCCGCGAGTATCACCGGGGATGTGACGGCCGGTGGGCCGGTGAGGAAAATCAAGGCGACGGACGCGGTCGGCGCGGTGACCGCCGACGGCGACGTGACGGTGAAGGACTCGACAACGGGGGCAATCACGACAACGACCGGTTCCGACGGTGACTTGACACTCAACTCGAGCACGGTCGAGGGGGCGGTCAGCCTCGGCGGCGAGGTGACGAAAATCAAGGGGTCGACGGTCGAGGGCGGTGTGACGACCGGCGGCGAGGTGAGGAAGATCAAGAACTCGCGGATCGAAGGGACCGTCGACGCCGGCGGTGACGTGTTGCTCAAGGGATCGACGACAGCCACGGGTGACGTTCTGGCTGAGGGGAGCGTAACCGTCTCCGGGAGCGCGACGGTCGACGGAGACATCAAGGAGAATCAGTAACGACACGACGCCGGCCGTTCGCCGACGGCACACCGGACGGCGACCCGCAGTGTACGGCGGGGGGATAGTGCGCGTAGCAGGGCGTACGGCAGTCGCGGTTAGAAGACACCCCTACGGAGTGCCGCGGGGCGGTGTGTGACACGGCGGGGACGGGCAGTCGTCCTGCGTCGAACGAGCAACCCGAACTTACTTGCGCGATTCGCCCGTCTTCTCGCGCATGAGCGACGACCCGACCATCTTCGAGCAGATCGTCGCCGGCGACATCCCGGCGCGCATCGTCTACGAGACGGACACCGTCGCCGCCTTCCTCGACGCCAACCCGCTCGCGCCCGGTCACACCCTCGTTGTCCCGAAGGAACCCCACGAGCGGTTAGAGGACATTCCCGACGACGAGGCCGCCGCGGTGTGGGCCGCGGTCCAGGAACTCGTCCCGCAGATTGCGGCCGCGGTCGACGCCGACGCCACCACGGTCGGCGTCAACGACGGCGAGGCGGCCGGCCAGGAGGTGCCGCACGCTCACGTTCACATCGTCCCGCGGTTCGAGGGCGACGGCGGCGGCCCGATCCACGCCGCCGCCGGCGACCGGCCGGATCTCTCGGAGGACGAACTCGACGGGATCGCGGCCGATATCAGCGGGGAGTAGGAGCGGGTTGGCCGCGTCGCGACCGCACTTTTTAACCCCGAGGACGCAGCCACCTCGCGTATGTCGGAGACGCCGAACCCGTCGAGACCGGAGCGATCAAGCGTCGCGGCGTTCGTGGGCGCGACAGGCGGTGCGGGAACCACCCGGACGGTCGTGGAGGCCGCGTGGGCGCTCGCGGCCGACGACCGGTCGGTCGCAGTGATCGACGCCGCGTTCGCAACGCAGGGCCTCGCTGACTACGTTGCGGGCCGGATCGACCCCGACGTCACGAGTCTGCTCGTCGACGCCGGGGCCGGGAGTGACGCTGCCGGCACCGCCACCGACCTCTCGGCGGGGCTGTACGCGCTCGACACCGGCGACATCGGTGGAGAGGTCGCGGTCTGTCCGGCCCACGCGCCGTTCACGCGGCTGGCGCGGGCGAAATCGACCGCGGCCGCCGAGCGGTTCGAGTCCGTGGTCGGGACCGCGACCGAGCGGTTCGATCACGTGCTGCTCGACGTGCCGCCGATCGCCGCGAACCAGGCGGTCGCGGCGGTGAACGTCGCTGACACTGTCGCCGTGGTCGCGCCCGCGACCCCCAGGGGCACTGAGGGCGTCCAGCGGTGCCACGAGCGGTTGGCCGACATCGGGAGCGGCGCGTCGCTCGTGGTGTCGACACGGGGAGAGTTAGAGACCGCCGACATCGCGGTCCCCGCGACCGACGCCGAGGAGACGGCGTCGGCGCCGGCGTGTCTCGGCGGCGACGCCTTCGGGACCGCCATCGAGCGGGTCGCAGCCGGGGTGACGGGACAGGAACTCCGGGATCTAGACGGTGATGACGGGCTGTTGGGGGCGGTCGGCGAATATGTGAGTCGGTAGCGGTCGGAACAGCGGGGACTACCGCAGGTCGCCGATCCCGTTCATCGTGTCGGCGAGCGCGTCGCGCTTCGAGACCGCCGCGTCGCCGGCGATCGGCGCCGTTGCCTCGCGGCGGACCGCGTCGTCGAGTTCGGGGATCGGGTCGTGGGTCTCGATGTACGCCGCTAGCGCGAACTCCGCGTCGGTGGCACCGGTCAACTCCAGCGCCTCGGTCCGGCCGATCCGGCCGTCGAGCCAGTCCCGGAGCACGCGCCGCGCGGTCGGCGACAGCGGCGTGATGCCGTCGAACCCGGTTCGATGAAGCAGCTTCGCGGCCGTGACCGGCGCCAGCGCCGCGGGCTCGCCGGCGGCCCCTACGCCGGCGCCCGACCGGTACGCCTCGATCACCGTCGCCGCCGCGGCGGCCGTACACGGAAGGGCCGCTTCGTGCTCCCGGAGGCGCCGGTCGAGGTCGACAGCCGTGTCGTCGACGGTCGCGACCCCGCGCTCGATCTGTTCTGTCGTCGACTCGACGCCCGCGGCGATCTCCGACAACCCCATCGGTGATGTGTGACCGTCCGATGGCACATTAATTTTCGGATCTGATACTGATTGCCGGGGGAAACATACCGGTGACCGGTAAGTTTGAGAGCCGGTTTCGGGGTCGAAACGGCGGTTTTCACCCGTCTTTAAATATTCCATCGCGACCAATTCTCGAATGTGATGAGCGAAGCACCCACTGCCGAGGCGCACACCACGACGAACGCATGTCCCGAGTGTGGAGGTCGCCCCGAAAGCGGGAGCGGTGAGACTGTCTGCGGCGACTGCGGGCTCGTGCTGTCGTCGGACCACATCGACCACGGCCCGGAGTGGCGCTCGTTCGACGACGACGACACCGACCCGAAGCGGACGGGGGCGCCGCTGACGCGCTCCCGGCACGACAAGGGGCTCTCCACGGAGATCGGGCGCTCGACGCGGGTGAAGGGACGAAAGCGGAAACGGCTCGCCCGGATGCGCCGCCAGCACAATCGCGCGCGGATCGCCACTAAGCGCGACCGCAACCAAGTGTATGCGTTCACCGAGATCCGGCGGCTCACGAGTTCTCTCTCCCTGCCGGACCGGATCCGTGACCACGCGTGCTCGCTGTTCGACTCCGCGCAGTCGGAGGATCTGCTCCGCGGCCGGTCGCTGGAGGGATTCGCCGCGGCGTGCGTGTACGCTGCCTGCCGGGTCGCGGGCGTCTCCCGGACCGTGGACGAAGTCGCCGACGCCGCGAAGGCGACGCGGGACGAACAGACCGCGGCCTACGACGCGATCAACCGCGATCTCGGGCTACCGGTCGGGCCGATCGACCCCGCGGAGTATCTTCCCAGATTCGCCTCGCGGCTTGACCTCAGCGACGACGTGGAGCGGCGGGCTCGGGAGTACGTCGCGGCGGCGGCCGACCGCGGGATCTCGGCGGGACGGAACCCGGGCGGCGTCGCCGCGGCGTGTCTGTACACCGCCGGCCGCGACGTCGACAGCGGGGTGACACAACGCGAGGCCGCCGACGTGGCGGACGTGACACCGGTGACGCTGCGGTCGACGTACCAGGCGTTGCGGAACGAGGAGTGACTCTGCCGGGTCGTGTTTTGGTGACCGTTAGCACACGAAAGCCCCCACCGTCGGGCGGGACTGGAAGAGGGCTTCCGGGGTCCTCGTCCCTCCACTCGCTGCCGTTTCTGTCTCCACCAGAACGGTACTCGTCCCGGTGTCGGTAGCGTTTTGCCTCGCCTCCGGCAAGGGATGTGTATGAGTATGCAGTCGTACCCGCCGATCGGGGAGCAACTCGACGACGTCGAATCCGCCCGCGAGGAGGGCCGCCGCAAGATGGAGTGGGCGCTCCAGCACATGCCCATCCTCCGAGAGCTCCGCGAGCAGTTCGCCGAGACCCAGCCGCTGGCGGGCCAGACCCTCGGGATGGCCATGCACGTCGAGGCCAAGACCGCGAACCTCGTCGAACTGCTGGCGCTCGGCGGCGCGGAGGTCGCGATCACCGGCTGTAACCCCCTCTCGACCCACGACGACGTGAGCGCCGCCTTGGACGCCAACGAGTCGATCACCTCCTACGCGAAACGCGGCGTCGGCGAGGACGACTACTACGCCGCCATCGAGTCGGTGGTGAGCCACGGGCCGACGATCACCGTCGACGACGGCATGGACATGGTGTTCGCCATCCACGAGGACCACCCTGAACTCGTCGACACCATCGTGGGCGGCGCCGAGGAGACGACCACCGGCGTCCACCGGCTGCGGGCGATGGCGGCCGACGGCGAGTTGAACTACCCGGTGTTCGCCGTCAACGACACGCCGATGAAGCGGCTGTTCGACAACGTCCACGGCACCGGCGAGTCCGCACTCGCGACGATCGCGATGACGACCAACCTCTCGTACGCCGGCAAAAACGTCGTCGTCGCGGGGTACGGCGACTGCGGCCGGGGCGTCGCGAAGAAGGCCGCCGGCCAGAACGCCAACGTCATCGTCGCCGAGGTTGAGCCACGCCGCGCCCTGGAGGCGCACATGGAGGGCTACGACGTGATGCCGATGAACGAGGCCGCCGCGGTCGGCGACGTGTTCGTCACGACCACGGGCAACCGCGACGTCATCACCCGCGAGGACTTCGAGGCGATGCAGGACGGGGTCCTGCTCGCGAACGCGGGCCATTTCGACATCGAGATCGACCTCGACGCGCTCTCGGAGCTCGCAGTCGACGAGTACGAGGCGCGCGACGGCGTTCGCGCCTACGAGCTCGCGGACGGCCGCCGGCTCAACGTCCTCGCGGAGGGCCGACTCGTCAACCTCGCGTCGCCGATCGCCTTAGGCCACCCCGCGGAGGTCATGGACCAGTCGTTCGGGATCCAGGCGGTCTGCGTGCGCGAACTCGTCGAACACGGCGACGAGTACGCGGCCGGCGTCCACGACGTCCCCGACGACCTCGACCGGGAGGTCGCAGAGATCAAACTCGACGCCGAGGGTGTCGAGATCGACTCGCTGACCGACACGCAGGCGGAGTACATGGACAGCTGGAGCCACGGGACGTAGAGCGGGTCAGGTCGGACCAGCGCCGACAGACCAGTTCTGGACGCAGGCGGCGGCCGTGTTTCGGCGAGCGGTTGCCGGCCGAAGGAGTATCCGCGGGCGGGAGTCCCGCGAGCCGGGCGGGACCTGCGGTCCCGCTGGAAGCCGGCGCTACGCGCCGGCGATGGAACGAGCGGGACATCGATGGACGGGGAGCGTCCATCGGGACTGGAAGGGGCCGCTGGCTCGACAGGCGAGGCGACATAAGGACCGCAGGAGCGAACGTAGTGAGCGACGAGGACCGCAGCGAGTCGCAGCCGTCGAGCCAGCGGGGGCTTCCGAGGTCGCATCTGCACCGTTCTTACCCGCTATATTCGGAATTCCACTGTTTCCGTCCTACTGTCCCCACGTCCACTTCGCGTCGAGGACGTACCGGTAGAGCCCACTCACGACGATCGCGACGGCGTTCGCCACCAACGGCTCGATCGGGCCGATGGCCGCCGCCAACGGCTCGAGCGCCCCCAACTCCACCGCCGGCCCGACCGTTTTGGCGCCCGCCGCCAACGAGTGGAGCGCTCCGGACTCCACCAGCGCGTAGAGGATCCCGAGTTGGATCGGGATCGCGGTGCCGCGGACCACGTTCGTCTTGAGCAGCCCCGCGAGGTACTCGACGGTGCCGGTGTTTTTGCTCACCTGGAACGTCCAGGCGTTGTTGAGAACGTACGAGAGGACGATCGTGATCTCGATGGCGACGAGCGCCGCGAGGAGGTAGAACAGCCCCGCAACGTTGATGAAAAACCACAGTAACACCTGCTGGATCCCCGCAGTGACCGCGCCGACGATGACGAACCGCCGGAGCTGGAGCGCCAGCGGTCCCGAGTGGAGGTTTCGCAGGAAGCGTCGAACCATCTACCGGTAGCCGAGCGCCTCCAGGCGGGCACTGAGGTCGTCGTCGACCTCGGGGGAGGGGTCCGCTCCCGACACGCCCGCTTGGAGCAACTCCGCGTGGGCGTCGACGACCGGTCGGTACCGCTCAACGACGCGTTCAGCCTCCCTGTCGGGGTCGATCAAGTGGTCGGCGGTCTGGCCCGGGTCGGTCGGTCGGTGGTACAGCTCCTGGCGACCAGTTTCAGTATTCCGGATGTAGGTCCAGTCGCGGTCGCGGACGCTCACGAGCAGGTTGCCGTCGTCGAGCGACCGGGGGATCGGCTGGGTGGTGACCTCCTCGCCGCGGACCGCAACCGAGACAACGGGTTCGTCGACGGGCGCGTCGCCATCGACGACGACGGGAGCGAGCGACGCCCCCTGCCACGCCTCGGGCGCGTCAGCGCCCACGAGCGCCGTCACCGTCGGGGGGATCGCGTCCAGCCCGACCTGGCCGTCGACCCGGTCGCCGTCGACGCCCGGAACGTCGACGATCAGCGGGACCTGGATCAGTTCGTCGTAGAGCTTGGGGTAGTGTGAGAGGTGGCCGTGGTCCTGGAACTCCTCGCCGTGGTCGCCCGCGAGGATGACCGCGGTCTCGTCGTCGAGACCGTTGGCTGCGAGGGCGTCAAGCACCCGGCCGATGCTGTCGTCGACCTGGCGGGTGGCGGCCTGATACAGCGTCCGGAGCTCCCGGAGGGTGCGGTCGTCGACCTCCCACCCCAGCCCGGTCCGGGTGTGGGCGTGGAGCATCCGGTGGGTGCCCAAGAAACCGTCGGAGACCTCTCGGATGTACCGCGGGGCCGGGACGTACGGGGTGTGGGTGTCCATGTAATGAACCCACAGGAAAAACGGCTCCTCGGCGCCATCGAGGAAGTCGGTGGCGGCGTTCTCGACGTCGAACATGCGGGAGGTGTCGAGGAACGGACGGTCGTCGGTGTCGCCCGCGAACCGCGAGCGGATCCGCCGAAGCGGCGAGGCCGCAAGTTGGAGCCACGCCTCGACCGTCGGGTGGGTGGCGAGATACCGGGTGTAGATGCTCGACCCGATGCTGGCGACGAACGGCTCGAACTCGCCGAACCCCTCGTCGTACCCCCAATGAGAGGTGAGAAATCCGTTTGCGGCGTTGAACCCCGCGGTGGCGACGCCGTTGTTGGAGAGCGCTCCGGCGAGCGTTGGGGAGTCCTCCACGCCGATCTCACCGTTGTCTGCGAACGCCGGGCGTGAGGCGAGGATCGATGGAAACGAGAACGGCGTCCAGTTGCCGGTGGCAAAGGCGCGCTCGAAGACGGTGCCGTCGGCCGCGAGGTCGTCCATCACCGGAGTGTGTCGGTCGCCGTCGTACGCGCCGATCGCGTCGGCTCTGAGCGAGTCGACCGTCACGAGGACCACGTTCGAGACCGGTGTGTCTGTTTCCATGAGTGAACTACCGGGTGCCGGCCTCGGTCCGTCGGGCCGACGTACCGCGTTACCCTTTATGGGTCACCTATCACGTATATATTTCTTGGATTGCCGCTACCACCACGCATCGGCCCACAGAGGTTCCGATGCCCACGTATCAGTTCAGCCACCGCCGTCCAAGCGCGAACATCCCGCCGAGCGTCGCTCCTCACGGGACGTGGCCGAGGAGTCCGACCACGGGGAAGTTCGGGATCGGCGTGGTGACCCCGAGGACACGCAGCCGCATCGAGTAACGAACCCCGCCGCGACCACTCGGATGCCGGTACCGCACGCCGTGCCGACCTCCGCCGTCGGGAGGAGGCGCGACCGGTTTCTGTGTCAGTAGCCGACCCGCATATCCGCCGCACGGCTCCGGCCGATTTATATTCGGCCGGCGAGTGGCCCACGGTATGTCCTCGAATCGGAAGGGCGACCGCCGGGAGCGGGAGCTCGTCAACCGACTCGACGAAGCGGGGTTCGCGGTGATGCGCGCGCCCGCCTCGGGGTCGGCGACCGACCGCGAACTCCCGGACGTGCTCGCTGGCGACAGCGAGACGTTCTACGCCATCGAGGCCAAATCCAGCGCCGGCCGTCCCATCTACCTCTCCGGCGAGGAGGTTGAAGCGCTGATCTACTTCGCGCGGAACTTCGGCGCGAAGGCCCGGGTTGCCGTCAGGTTCGACCGCGAGGCGTGGTATTTTTTCCACCCCGGCGACCTCCACACCACCGACGGCGGCAACTACCGGGTCAAAAAGGAGACTGCCCTCGCGGAGGGCGAAGGCTTCGAGTCGTTCGTCGGCGGCCCCGCGCAGGCGCGGTTGACCGACATCGGTGACGACACCGACGTCAGCGACGGCGACGGGACGACCGGCAGTGACACCCGGACGGGCGGCGACGCGGACAACGGGTCGTGATGGCGGAGCGCCGACGCACCACGAGGAGTCGGAGATGACGGGCCAAACACCGATAGTCGACGTGCTGGGCGGACGTGGCCGGCTGTACGGGCGGTATGCGTCGAACGCGGTTGCGGCGCTTTCGACTACCGGGGCGCTCCGGGATGCACACGCCGAGTGGGAGCGGTTCTTCGTCACCAGTCACGGCGACATCTTCGATGAGATCGGCGTCGAGAACCCCCGTGAGACCCTGTTCGTCGACACTCTCTACTACGATCTCGTTGTCGACCGGCTCATCGAGTCCGTGGAACGGCGGTTCGGGGTGCGTGTCCGCAACCGGGAGGCGAGCGACAACACCGACGCGCTCCCGTTCGAGTTCCGGTCCCTGCAGGAGTCCGTCACCGGCACCGATTCCATCGGGCGGAGTATCGACGAACTCCTCCGGAGGGTCGAGCCGGCGAACGCGGGGACGGGACTCCCCCGGGAACTCTACGAGAGCATCGCCGCACACGGGCGGCGCCTTCGGCTCGGGGAGTATTACACGCCGGTGGGCGTATCGGAACTGGCGGTGGGTGAACTCGACGTCGACGACTTCGAGTCGGAGACGTTTCTCGACCCGGCGTGTGGGTCGGGCGTGTTCCTCGCGGCGTGCATCGACGCAAAGCGGGACGCGCTCGAGGGCGAACTTCCGCCGGAGGTGGTGGTGGACAGCATCACGAACACGGTGTACGGGATCGACCTGAACCCGGTGGCGGTCAAGAGCGCGAAGCTCACATACCTCCTGGCGCTTCTCCCGCTGCTCGGGGCGGGCGGGGTCGACCGGCTGGAGCTTCCGGTGTTCCTGACCGACGCCCTCGGGGTGACGAGAGACGACGAGATCCGGTTCGGCGGCGACGAACTCGACCTGACTGTCGACCACGTGGTCGGGAATCCGCCGTGGATCACGTGGGGAAACCTCTCCGAGCGGGTGCGGGACGCGTGGCGTGAGACGTACGTGACGCAGTTGGAGTTGGTTCCGCACCACGGCGTCGAGACGCGGTTGGGACACGCAAACGACGACATCTCGGTGCCGTTCGTCTGGGTCTGTATTCACCGCTACCTCGACGACCGCGGCGACGCGAGTTTCGTCCTGAAGCGGGATATCACGAAGGGGCCGGCCGGCCGTCTGTTCCGCGCACAGCGGGTGCGTTCCCGCCCGGTCGCGGTGCGGCGTATCCACGACTTCAACCGCCTGCGCCCGTTCGGTGCCGACGTGGCGGTACACTCCGCCATCTACACGTTGGACGCCGACACCGACGCCGAGTTTCCGATCCCGACCGACTCGTGGACGAGGGCGACCGAGGACCCGGAGTTCTCGAGTATCGAGGCGATGCGGGACACCCTGGAACGCGACCGGACCGGATTGGTTCCAGTAGACGGCGACGACCCGCCGTCGTCGTGGGTGCGGGAGGACGCCGAGAACCGCGCGCTCGGTGCGTGCGAACACGACATCCGCCACGGGGTGAAAGACGACGCACAGGAGGTGTACAGTATCGACCGCACCCAACTAGCCGAACTGGAACACGACCACGTCTACCCGTATATCAACTCACGACACGTGGTGAAATACGGGCTGTTCGGCCACGACCTCCACCTCGTACCGATGCGGAAGGTCAACCGAGACAACGAAGCCGAGTTGGCGCGGGACTGCCCGAAGACCCACGAGTATCTGCGGTCGAACAAGCAGGCGCTCGACGGGCGGTCGTCGGCGTGGCTGGAGGAGGGACCCTTCTACAACGTGTTCGGACTCGGTGCGTACACGTGGTCGGACTACAAGGTGGTGTGGTGTCGGCTCGGGTTCAAGCCACACTTTGCAGTCGTCAGCACCGTCGACGACGAGGATCTGGGGGAGACCACAGTGGTTCCCGGTGACCACTTCATGTTCATCCCGACCGACGACGCGTACGAGGCCCACTTCCTTACCGCACTGCTCAACTCCTCGGTCTACCAGAAGTCGATCGAGGGGATGGCGTCGGACGGCAAAGCGAGCCTCTCGAAGGCCCTCATCAGTAGATTGGCGCTACCGGAGTACAGAGAGACCGAAGCAACCAGGCGACTGGCTGACCTCTCGATGGAGGCACACGAGATCGTGCCCCAGCACACCGACGTGAGCAAACGGGCGTACAACAAAACGAACATCGAAGAGTTGGAACTCGTCCAAGCGGAGATCGATGGGATCGTCGAAGCGATGCTGTCCGAGGGGTCGGTGGGTCACGGTGCCGGGCGGAGTCCCCAGGGTCCGGAGTGACGGCACCTCCGGGGCGTCTCCGGGTCGAAACTACCCGGCCCGTGCCGGCGACGCCCGCTGCTCTCGGGTCGGATCCGTCGGCCGGTCAGCCGCCGAGTCGGCGTCGACCGGGCGGAGCCGAGACGCCGGAAACAGGTACCGGCGTCGGGTAGCGGCGTCGGAACGACCACGGGACGTCCCCGTGGGAAGCGCCTCGACGTACCGCGCGGCGAACACCGGTTCGTGGCGGCCGTACGCCGCGTTTGTGTCGTAGTCGGCGACGAGGCGTCCTTCGCCGGTCCGTGCGTCGTCGGCACGCTGTCCCACGGATTCGACGACCACGAGCAGCGTCCCCGTCTCCCGGTCGGCGACAACGGAGCCGGGGTTGTGGTCGTGCCGGGGACACAGTGCCGGGCCGCGGGCGTCGACGGTGACGAACGCCGACCCGCCGCAGACCGCACACGCCCGTTCGCGCTCGTCGGGCGCGGGAAGCACCCCCGCATCGATCTCGATCGCGACCCGGCGGACGTGTTTGCACCGAGCGCCCCGGATGGCGCTGTCGGGGCAGGTGCACGTCGCGCGCTCGGCGTCGACAACGTAGGTACGGTCCTCCCGGTCGACGAGGTAGCGGCCGTCCCGTAGCGGCCACACCGCCATCGGCTCCGCCCGGGCACGAGACGCCCGGCCGTCGTACCCTTCGGCGGGGAACGTCCGGTGGTCGTGGCCATCGAGGTCAACCGGGAGTCCCGTTCGGGAGCGGCCTGGGCGGTCGGTCGTGGCAGTGCGATCGGGATCCGAGTCGGGGCGATCGGGGGCCGCGGTGCCGTCCGGATCGGTCGACGCGGGTGTGTATGCTGGGTGCGTCATCTCCGGGATCCTCCTTGGAGCAAATACGGGCCGGAGACGCCTAAGCCTTCCTGGTGGACGGATTCTCCGACGAAGCCGCATCCGAAGCCCTTTTGAGACGGCCAAGGGAACGCGGAGTATGGATATCGACGCGGAGATGCGCCGGAAAATCGTCGTCTCCATCGTCTCCGTCGGTGCGTTCTTCGCGCTCTTCGTCGGCATCGGCGCCACCTACGGCCCCGACCTCGGCGAGACCGGCGGGCTCGTGCTCGTCGGCGCGATCGTGCTCTTCATCCTGGTTATGGCTGCGGTCGGCGTTTTTTTGGACGAGTGACCGGGCGTCCCGGCCCCGCAGCGGGCCACGGTCGAGAGCCCGACGCCTACCCCTCTCCCGCCGCTTCCCGCCAGTCGCGGACGTCGCCGGCCTCGCGCACCGCGTCGGTGTAGTACGACAGCGGATGTGAGATGGTCTCACACCGGTCGTCGGGGTCGACACAGTCGCCGTAGGCTTTCATTGTGGCGCACGACGGCGGGGGATACTGGGTGCCGTCGCGTTCCGCGAGGTACTCCACCCGGGTTCCGATCCGTTCTGCGGTGTCGCCGTCGGCGTCAAGGAGCCGTCGGACGTCCGCGCCGTCCATTCCGAGCGCGACCAGAAACGAGGTGAGCGAGAACTCCGCGGTCGTCGGGAGGTCGCCGTCGTCGCGGGCCCGCTGGAGGAGCGTGCGCATACACGGTGGAAACAGGGCGGGAACGACCGCGTCGACCGGCGTCCGGCCCGCGGCGTCGTGGTCGTTCAGGAGTTCCCGAAGGTCGGCCACCGCGGGCGCGAGCGCCGCCGCGATGGCGTCGCCGCCGTCGCTGCCGCGCACCTCGAAGGGCAGCCCCGAGGCCACGCGGCGCTCAACCGCGGCTTCGAGCAGCCGCGAGAGGCCCCCGGCGGTCACCCGGACCTCCCCCGCCGCCACCTCGCGGTTGACCAGCCGCCACCGCTGCCCCCACCCGGCCTCGGCGAGATCCAGATACGACCCGAGGCCGACCCAGTAGTGGGTTGGTTCCCGGCGACTCGAGGCGCCGCGTCGCTCCGATCCGGGCGGCTCCGCGCGTTCGGGGCGGACCGCGTCCGCTATGTCGAACTCCCGGAGCACCTCCCCGTGAGACGCCCGGGCACGGCCGGCGCGCCCGAGGTCATCGTCCGCCGCGAAGTCGACGTCGAACCGTTCACGAGCGGTCGCCGCTTCCGCGACGGCGTACTTTTCGACGGCCGCGGGCGTGTCGATCAGCGACACCAGGATCCGCGCAATGGGGTACGAAAGCACCTCGGTGTCCGTGTCCCACCGGCGTGGTGTCTCGCTCGCGACGGTGCCCTCCATCAGCGCGCGTTCGACCCGTTCGCGGCCGCGCTCGACCGCCGGAGCGCCGTCCCGGACTAAGGCGGCCGGCGAAAGCTCCGCCTCGCGGACGGCCTCGCGGGCCCCCTCGAAGAACGGATACCGGGCGTAGCGCGGATCCATCGGTGCCGATTGTTGCGGGCGCCGGCGAATAAACACGGCGGTCGGAGCGATAGTACCGATTAATTAGGCGTGCAATCGGTGAGAACAAGCGAGACGAAATTGAAACCCCTTCCAGTCCCGCCCGAGGGCGGCTTTCCGGCCGGCTATCGCTTACTTAAACACGACCGGGGGGAGGACACCAAAGAACGCACGTGGCGGCCACACCACTCGGAGCTGTTGTGGTTGTCGACGCCGGCAGTGCCCCACGGTTTCGCCGACGCTCACTCCGCCGTGTCGCTGTCGTCCACCAGCGACGAGATCACGAGTCGCTTGATGCCGCGTCGGAGGAGGCCGCTAGCCGCGGGTTGTGAGATATCCAGTTCGGTTGCGAGGTCCCCGAGCGTCGCGTCCCGCGGCTCCTCGAAGTACCCCGTCTCGAACGCGACAAGGAGCGCTTCCCGCTGGCTGTCTGTCAGCCCGGCGTCGGTGTTCCCGAGGCTGTCGTACTCGTTCACGCGCAGGAGGTCGATATCGATGTTGTGCTGCTGTGCGTACTCCCAGAGGTGGACCAGATCCGTGCGGTCGGGCGCCCAGATGGTCAGGATCCACGCGCGCCCGTCGTTTTTCATGTCGAGGATCACCCCGTTAGCGGCCGAGACAACCGGCGAGAGGAGCTTCGCTTCGTCGGTGTACTCGAAGCTGTAGATCGCCTCTTCGTCCCGTGTTTCGATGACGCGCTCGAACGCACCGACGGTCCGATCGGTCCGGAGTCCCTGCTCGAACCGGTCGAAATCAGCCGATTCGATCCGATAGAAGAACTTCCCCGACGTCGGGTCGGTTCCGGCCTCCGACACCGACGAGACGTTGGAGGTCCGGTCGTGCGCCACTGTCCCGGTGAGTACGATGTCGGGGTGTTCGGCTCGAACAACCGCCTTGATATCAGTCATGGTGGTGTGAGGGATCCGGAGTCGTATTCGACATCGGACACTCGGGCGCAGGTCGGTCCGACGCGTCGACACGTGGGAGGTGGATTGTATCGATCGCCGCGGCACGGCTTAACTGGGTCGGTCGTGAACCCACCGCGTGAGTCGCGGGTGCGACTGTGGCCTACGCGGTCGTCACGGTGTCCCGTCGGCGAGCCGGCGGTCACTCGTCTCCGCCGTCTCCGGAGTGGATCTTGGCCTGTTCACGGGCGCTGGGGTTTTCGGACTGTTTGAACGGGACTTCCGCCACCGTCGCGTAGACCGGCTCCCCGGGCGTTTCGGCGTACTCGTCGGGGAGATGAACCGCGAACTCCAAGTCGATGTCCGCGTTGTAGACCGAGTCGTCGAGCGGCACGTCGGTCGCGGCCTGCAGTTTCGCCGCCGGCACGTATCCGAGGGCGACGTTGGCCTCGAGGTCCGGGTTCCACCCCGCCGACGTCAGGTAGCCGCACTCCTCGCCGGTCTCGGGGTCGGAGATGATCCAGAAGTCCGAGGCCCAGTCGATGATCGGCTCGCCCGCCATCTTCAGCCCGACCAGTTTGTGGGTAAACGGGAACTCGCTGTCCTCGATCGCGTTCTTTTGGTGCTCCAGTTCGGCTTTCCCGACGTACTCCGCGTTCTTGTCGTCGGGGACCTGGTAGCCGAGGTTGACCTGAAACGGCGACATCTCGTGGTCCATGTCCTGGCCCAACGAGAGGATGCCGGCGGCGATCCGTCGCCGGCCGTTGACCGGCGCCGCGGCACCGCCGTGGTCTGTGACCGTTTCGAGCACCGGGTTCCAGACCGCTTCGGCGTTCTCCGTCGCCTCACGGACGTATATCTCGAATCCCGCCTCGCCGGAGAACCCGGTTTGGCTCACCAACACCGAGACGCCGCCGATCGTCGCCTCCAGCAGGCCGTAGTACGGAACATCTTCGACCGCGGCATCAATGAGCGACTCGATCACGTCGGGGGATTTCGGACCCTGGACCTGCATCGGCGAGACGTCGATCTCGTCGATGTCGACATCGAAGCCGGTTCCGTAGTCGATCCCTTGCAACCACTGCAGCAGGTCGCCGTCGGCGAGGGAGAACCAAAACTCGTCCTCGTCGGGGCGCAACAGCACGAAGTCGTTGAGGATGCCGCCGTCCTGGTTGCAGCAGATGGCGTATTTGCCGCGCTTCGTGTCAATATCCGTTGCGTCCCGCGTGATGACGCGGTTGACGAACGCCTCGGCGTCCGGCCCCTCGACACGGATCTGACGCTCGACTGCGACGTCCCACAGCGCGACGTCGTTGACCAGCAGGTCGTACTCGGCTTCCGCCCCGCCGTCTTCGGGGTCGATGTACGCCCGAGGGTGGTACATGTGGTTGTACACCGTCGCCTCGTGGCAGCCTTCCTCGACAGAGAGGTGCCAGAACGGCGACTTCCGGACCCGGGTCGAAATGACGAGATCGATGTCCGCGTCGCCCGTCTGCCGGAGGTTCCGCGGAACGGTACGGTCCGACTGGTCGACGCTGGAATGGTTCGGATGGGGGTCGTGTCCGGACATAGGGGGGTTAGTTCAGCGGTCCAACCTGGTGGTTGAACAGTGTCGTCCAGGCGCGCTCGACCCGATCGATGACGAACGACGGCCCCGCCCCGGCGGGGGTGTAGAACTCCGGTTCTGTCGCGCTGTCTTGGCGTTCCGCGTGGGTGTGCTGCGCCATACACTACAGTCGGAGGCGCCGAACTCGTATCGGTCTGTATCTTAAACGATTAACCCACTTATATCAGGGTCGCGGCTCCGGGCGGTCCTGCGACCACTGCAGGCGTCACTCCACCCCGACCTGGTGATCGAAGAGCGTTACCCAGACGCCCTCAACCCGGTCGATGACGAATGACGGGCCCGCTCCGGCGGGGATGTAGAACTTCGGTTCGGCCACACTGTCTCGCTCCGTATGAGTGCTCTGTGCCATACACCTAAAGAGAGTGGGTGGATCTGTATGGCTCTGTAGCTTAATTGTTTAATCCGCTTATATTGGGGTCGCAAAACGGGGGTCTGGTGTGTCACGAACACGGAAACCGGGACGGTGACCGTCGCCGGGGCGGCCGGCACCGACGGCCCGGCACCGTGTCACCTAAGACGCGGCGCGTCCTGGCTCAGGCCGTGCCGCAGTTCGACTACCCGTGTCCCGACTGCCGGGCCACGAGCAGCCTCCACGACGCCGGTTGTGAGTTCGAGGGGCGCGCGTGGCCGGAGATCGAGCGGGCCTACACCGACATCGTCGCGGAGCTGACCGCCGGCCCGACCGAGGAGCGGGCGCTCTACGATGCGGTTGACGGCGAGTGGGGCGCGCTCCACCGCGCGGCGCTGGAACGGTTGCAGCGCGACGAGCGAGTCACCGAGCGTAACGACGTGCTCCGGCTTCGGACGTCCGAGGAGTTCCGAGAGCAGGTGTCGGAGCCGACCCGCGACCCGATGCGAACCATCTACCGACAGGGCAGCGTTCCCGGGTGTCACGACAACGCCGTCTTCGCCATGATCGCGTGGTACGAGATGGTGGGGCTATCGTGGGCCGAGACCCGCGAGAACGTCGTCGAGTGGCTCCACGACAGCGGGGCGTGGACCCGCGGCGGGTTCGAGGAGTCAACACCGGGAGAGCTCGTCGACACGAAGCGCCACGTCTACGAGTCGGGGTACGGGTGGAAGGAGAAGGCCGACGCCGCAAAGCGCGTGATCACACGTCACCGTGGGTGAGCGCCAGGCCGGCGGGAGTGCGGTGGGTCGCGACGGTCTCCCCGCGTATCACTCGCTCTGGATCCGCGGGGCGAGCATGTACGTCACGTTGCCCTGTCCCTCCGCAACCGCGTAGTGGACCTTCACCGGGAACTCCTCGCCGAGTTCGACCGTGACCTCGGCGTCTTTGGGGATGGCTTTGTTCATGTCCTTCAGGTAGTCCAGCGAGAACAGCGAGTCGGCGGCGCCGGCGGTGAGCGCGATCAGGTCGTCGGCGTCGAGTTGGAAGTCCACGTCGTCGGTGTCGCCTTCGGCCTCAATGTGGAACGCCTCGGCGTCGGCGTTGACTCGGAGCCGGACGTGATCCGAAACCATGTCGCCGGCTTTGATCCCGCGGTCGAGTTGGGCGCCCTCGAGGACGATCTCGCTCGCCAGATCCAGGTCGGGAATGTCGGGCTCCTGTCGGATAGAGTCGGGATCGATCAGCGCGAGCGTCGAGGAGAGGCCATCCATCCGGATGTTGAGTTTCCGAGTCTCCTCGTCCAGTTCGAGCTCGACGAGTTGGTCGCCGCTGGCCATCCCGACGAAGTCCTCGAGTTTCGCGAGGTTGACGCCGATTACGCCCCCGTCAGCCTCGTAAGACTCGAACGCGGCGGCGTCGAGCGTGAGGTCTACCATCCCGACGTTCGCGGGGTCGACGGCGCGGATCGAGAGATCGTCCTCGTTGAGCCGGATCTTGCACTCGTCAACCAGCACGCTCACCGAGTCGAGTGCGTCCTGCAGCGTCGACGCACCCACGATGGCCTTGAACATATGGAGTCTGGTACGCCATCGGGCTTAAAAATACTCCTGATATCCACGTCGCGCACGCGCGCAGCCGACCCGGCGCTGGTCAGCGCAGTTTGGAGGTTTTGGGCGCCGTCAACCCAAAATACGCCAGATCCGACCGTGCGTTTCCGGCGGCGTTCCCGGAGACCGGCCTCGGTTAATGCGGTCGTCGAAAACAACCCACCGCGCCGACGGACCCACGGCGTAGCAGTTCTTGCCGACAGAACGGTTGGGTCGCAGCGTCGCCGCGGCCTCAGTTGTCCGGCGGCGATAGCGCCGTGTCGATCACAGAGGTGTACGACGACTCGCCGATGTTGAACGCGAGCTGGTGGTAGACGTCGCCGTCGAACGTCTCGGCGAACCGACCGGCGAGCTGTTGGCCGTAGTCGTTGTTGACGTGCAGCACCGACACGCTGTCGACACCGAGCCGCTCGGACATCACCGCCGCCATCACGCGCCCCTGGAGGAGGTCGGAGGGCGCCGTCCGAAAGATGTAGTCGTTGTCCTCGAGATCCGTTACCGACAGCGCCGTCGAGGACGGCGAACAGCCGACGATCTCGTTCGGGATGAACGCCTGTTGTGACACCGGGACGTTCACGCCCGACGAGGCGGACCCGCAGACGCTCGGGACGCCCGCGCTCACCAGCGACTCGGCGGCGGCGGTCCCGGCGCTCGGCGACGTCTGGGTGTCTTCGAGTTGGGCGTTCACCGAGAGCCCGGCGGGGTTGGCGTCGTTGACCTGCGTGACCGGTAGCTGTGCGGCCTGGATCATCGGACCGCCGACCGACGCAAGGTCGCCCGTTTCGGGCAGGAGGATCCCCACCGACATCTCGCGGTCGGTTCCGCCCGGTATGCTGTCGGCCGAGGGGCCGGACCCGTCAGGGCTCCCGCCCTCGAAGTTCTCGGTCGCGACGTTGTCTGTGGCTTCGTCGTCTGCGTTGAACTCCCAGATGGAGTACGCCGCGGAGGCGGGGTCGCCGGCCTCGTTGAAGTTCGTTGCCGACGACGCCCCCTGGTAGTTGACGTCCTCGCCGTTCGCGGCGGCCTCGACCCCCTCGACAAGGTTGCCGGGGGTGACCTCCATTCCGCCGGGGTTGGCGACGTTCCGCATCTGGTCGCGGATCGCCGTCCCGCTGTTCTCGCCGGCGGCCGCGTTCGCGAGCAGTTGGATCGCCACCGAGTCGTACGACTGGGAGGTGAAAATACCGGGGGAGGTGTCGTACGCGTCCTGGAACAGGTCGTTGAACGCCTCCTGGCTCGGCCCGCCCGCGGCGGGCGCTGTCCCGGTCACGTTCGGCATATCGTTTCCGACCTGGCCTGGCATCGCCGGATCGCGGAGGCCGTCTGACACCAGGATCTCCTCGCTGCCGTCCGAACTGCTGTAGTAGTCACGGAACAGTTGGATCCCGCTTTCGGGATACCCGATGACGACGAGGCCGCCGGGGCCCTCGGCGCTACCACCGCTCCCAGAGTCGGTTTCGGTCATCTCGCTACCGTCCTCGCCGGAGTCGTCCTCGCCGGAGCCGTCGCCACCATCGTCTGGACTCCCGATACAGCCGGCCAGTCCTGATGCACCGATCGCGCCCGCGACGCCGACGCGCTTGACGAAATCACGCCGATCGATATCACGTGCCATATACACGGGGTCGGGTTTTCCCGTTATAAATGTATCCGTTTCGACACTGGGCACTCGCCGGGTTCGGTGGTCGGCAACTGTCGTTTTACAGGCTGTCGAGGCGAATGCCACGGGGCTTGACCCCGAGGCGGTTCACCCTGGATATGTTCCCGTTTTTCAGGCTCGGTCGCGGCGGCAACTCCGAACCGCATCCGGGATCTGTCGAGTATCGGGAACCCCGAGCCGGCCGGTGGCGCGAACCGTCAGTGTGAAGCGTCCCGAACGTGGTGTGAGTGGTAGATGACGACCCCCTCGTTCGTGATTGGGATCGCCGGCGGCACCGGCGCGGGGAAAACCACCGTCGCGCGGCTGGTCGCCCGGAGCGTGGGCGACGCCGCCACCCGAATCCCGCTGGACAACTACTACGAGGACCTGAGCCACCTCCCGTTCGAGGAGCGCGAGGGCGTCAACTACGACCACCCCTCGGCGTTCGAGTGGGAACTCGTCCGCGAGCAGCTGTCGTCGCTGCTCGACGGCTCCCCGGTCGAGATGCCGACCTACGACTTCGAGGTCCACAACCGGACCGACGAGACAACGCGGGTCGAACCCACGGAGGTCGTCCTCGTCGAGGGGATCTTCGCGCTCTACGACGACGCGGTCCGGGAGCTGTGTGACCTCCGGCTGTACGTCGAGACCGACGCCGATGTCCGGATTCTCCGACGGATCGAACGCGACGTGATCGACCGCGGCCGCGACCTCGAGGGCGTGATCGACCAGTACCTCTCGACGGTCAAACCGATGCACGAGCGGTTCGTCGAACCCACGAAAAAGCACGCGGACCTCATCGTCCCGGAGGGCGCAAACAGCGTCGCGGTGGGCCTTCTTGAAGAGCGGGTCCGCGCGGCGGTCACGGGCACCGCCAGCGGGGGGTCGAACCGCGAACCGATCGAGGAGTCACTCGGGGACCGAATCGCGACCGACTCCGAGGGATGAACGGGCTCGAGCTGTCGGAAACGGACTGCCCCGGGACCGCGACGTCTCTCGAGGTCGGCGAGGTGACCCTCCACGCGGTCGTCGCCGGGCCCGACGACGGCGAGCCGGTGGTGCTCCTCCACGGCTTCCCCGAGTGTTGGTACGCGTGGCACGACCTCCTGGGGCCGCTTACCGCGGCGGGGTACCGGGTGATCGCCCCCGACCAGCGCGGGTACAACCGGAGCGACAAGCCCCGCCCCGTGTCGGCGTACCGCCCCGACGCGCTCGCGCGCGACATCTCGGGCCTCCTCGACGCTGTCGGTGCCGCCGACGCCCACGTCGTCGGCCACGACTGGGGTGCCCTCGTCGCGTGGTGGCTCGCGCTCCACGACCCCGACCGGGTGCGGACGCTCTCGGCGCTCAACGTCCCGCACCCCACGGCGTTCCGGCGCGCACTCGTTTCGGACCCCCGACAGCTCCTCCGGAGTTGGTACGCGCTTTTCTTCCAGCTTCCGTGGCTCCCTGAGGCGGCCGCCCGGTTCGACAACTGGCGCATCGCGGTCGAGTCGATGGCGGACACCAGCCGCCCGGGCGCGTTCGACACAGTCGATTTCGACAGGTACCGCCGAGCGTGGAACGTCGCAGGCGCCTACCGGTCGATGGTGCACTGGTACCGCGCGGTCGTCCGGGAGAACGCCCGGCCCCGTCGTGACCGGGTCGACCCCCCGACTCTGGTGCTGTGGGGCGCTGAAGACGCGTTCCTCCGGCGGTCACTGGCGGCGAAAAGCTCGGCGTACTGCGACCGGGGTCGGCTGGTGCTCTGGGAGGACGCCACCCACTGGCTCCACCACGAACACCCAGGACGGGTTGTCGACCAGCTCACGCGGCAGTTCGAGATCGCGGACGAGCCGTGACCGCACCGGCTCCGACAGACGCACCCGGCCGGGCGAACGCCATCTTCAAACCCGCACGGACGGACGGGAAGGTATGCCGAACCTCGGTAAGGCCGACCGGACGTTCCTCGCCGACCGTGTCCTCCCGAACCTGGGCGCCGACCGCGACGACGTATCGATCGGCCCGGCTCACGGTGTCGACTTCGGCCTGCTCGACATCGGGGGGACGGCCGTCGCGATCGCCGCCGACCCGGTCTCGATTCTCCCGACGCTCGGCTTCGAGCGCGCCGGCCGGTTCGCGGTGGATTTCGTGCTCGCAGACGTCGCCGTCTCGGGGCTCGCGCCGTCACATCTCGCGATCGCGTTCACGCTCCCCCCGGAGATGGACGACGAGTCGTTCTCGCGGGTGTGGGGCGCAATCGACGACGAGGCCAGGGAACTCGGAGTCTCGATCGTCACCGGCCACACCGCCCGGTACGCGGGGTGTTCGTTCCCGTGGGTCGGCGGCGCGACCGCGATCGCGGTCGGAGACCACGGGGAAGTGATCCGGCCCGACGGCGCGCGCGTCGGCGACGAGATCCTCGTGACGAACGGCCCCGCAGTCGAGACCACGGGACTGCTCTCGACGCTGTTCCCGGACGCGATCGGACTCGACGACCCGACGCTGTCGACCGCGCAGGCCCGTCTCGACGAGGCGGCGTGCGTCCGGGACGCGATGACGGTGAGCGCGGCGGGGAACGGCGGCGTCCACGCGATGCACGACGCCACGGAGTGTGGGCTCTACGGCGCGTTCGCGGAAGTCGCCGGGAGCGCTGGCGTCCGCCTCGAGGTCTCCACCGAGGGGGTCCCGATCCGCCCGGGGGTCCGCGAGACCTGCGACGCGGTGGGGATCGACCCTTGGACGGCGGGCACGGGCGGGACGCTCGTGATCGCGGTCGACCCCGAACACACCGCCGCCGTCCGCGACGCGCTCGATGCCGAAGACACCGCTGTCGGCGTCGCGGGGACCGTCGAGCGGGGGTCAGGCGTCGTTGTCGACGGCGAAGCGGTCACACACCCCGAGACCGACCCAACGTGGGCGGCCTACGAGGAGTTGGCGGCCGCGAGCGACCGAGGGTCCGACCCCGACGCGGCCTGACCGACCGGGCCGGGGGGAGTCAGGGCGCGTTGATGTCGATCGAGTGTGCCGTCACCGTGACTCGGTTCCCGTCCCGGTTGGTGAACTCGAAGCGCGACCCGAACTCGCCTTCGGGGTACTCTCGGAGGTGGTCCTGGAGGAACCGGATCGCGACCTGCTCGCCGAGCCGGATGCCGCGCTCGCCGTCGGACCGGAAGTGAACGCCGCCGAACATCCGGGCGTGGGCGATGTTCGAGGCGAGTTTGTCGAGTTCCGAACCCACGGTCTGGTCGGCCACCGCGGGGTCGAAGTGGTCGCCGCGGTCGACGAACACGTGCGACGTCGGATCGTCCGGATCGATGGCCACCGGCCGCATCCCGACCCCGTCGGTCGCGATCCGTGTATCGTCGTCGAACAGCGCTTTGAGGACCGTCACGCCCGCCCCTGCCATCGTCGCGTGGCCCGACGGGTAGGCGGGGTGCGTCGGCGAGCCCTCGGGGTACATCTGCCCGAGTAACATCGTTTCGGCGTCGGACGCCGCGTCGACGAACCCCTGTTCGGCCTGCCGGCGGTTGTGCTCTTTGACCACGTCGAGCACGTCCTGTACGGGGTCGGACTCGACTGCGTCGTGGAGGACCGCGTCACCGAGCGGGGTTTGCGCCCGGCGCTGTTCGAGGTCCACGAGCCCGCCCACTGCCTCGGGGCGCAGCCGTCGGAACGACCGCCACTTCTGCGCCCAGGCGGCTTTGAACGCCTCGTACGCCACCGCACCGACGATCGCGAACGGGTCGACCGGGCCGAACGTGACGCCGTCGGCCTCGTTGGGTGAGCCGCCGACGTACGGGGAGGTCGACGCCCGCGGGAAGTCCCAGAACAGCAGCACCGTCGCCGCCCGGTAGTACTCCTGGTACGGCCCGTCGGTGTGAACGTGGGTGCCCATGTCCCGACCGATGTAGGGGTAGCGCCCCGCGTCGGCGACAAAGTCGTCCTCGACGAACTCCTCGGGGATCGCCCCGTTCCGGATCGCGACGTAGTCGTCGACGGTGACGCCGAACTCCCGCCGGTTGGCGATCGGGACGTGCCGCTCCAACGCGATCGCGTCCAGATCGAGGTCCGTCACGCCGGTGAGCCCGGCGACGTACGGGGCACACCCCGACGGGAACAGTGGATACAGCCGCTGGAGGAGGAACTGCGAGTGGTACTGTCCCGTGGTGTCGTCCGGACCGTCCGGATCCGCCACCCGCGAGTAGCCCCTGAACAGCGTCCCCGGCGTCACGCCGCCGGTGTCGGCGGTGGGGATCTGAAGCGTCTCCGCGACCTCGACCGGGGTGTCGTAGCGGTCCTCGGAGTCGGCCACCACCGCCAAAACGTCGTTCAGGCGGTCGGCCGCCCACCGCGTGATCGACCCGTGGCTGTCGATGGCGTCGAACGCGTCGGCGTCGTCGGTGTGCTCGCCGGTACCGTACTCACGGAACGCGACGTCCCGACAGGCGGCGAAGAGGTACGCTTCCACCTGTTCGACCACCAGTTCGGCGGAGTCGACCCCCCACGGCGCCAGCATCTCGCCGTCGCCGTGTGCGTCGCCGACCACCGACGGGTGTGCGCCCTTCATCGACCCCGCGTTCGACGACCGGGGGCTGATCCACTTCCGGTCGCTGTCGGGTCGCTCGACCGCGTCCAACTTGCTCCCGTCGTTGTGGGTGATCCCGTTGACCAGTGTCTCGTACTGCTCGACGCCGTCCGGGGTCAAAAGCCCCGTGTCGGGGTCGTGTTCGAGCAGTTTCGTGAACGACCCCACGGCCCGCTCCCTGTGGCTCCGCCGCCGTTCGTCGGGTGAGGTCCACTCCGCTGAGGTCTCGGTCTGTGCTTCGGCGCGGCTCTTTCGCACGTCCTCGAACTCCGAGGGGACGCTCGTATCGGGGTCGTTCGATCCCATAGTTGGAACCTCCGAGTGTGATATGTGTTATCAACAACGGATAAGTGTTGTCTAGGTTACTAGAAATGAGGCGCACGGGACCGGTTGGGCCGGTGGTCGAACCGGTCAGACAGCGGGCGCGTGTTCCGGGGGGAGGCGGTGGGGGATCCGGACGGTGCAGAGGGGTGGGGGATCCGGACGGTGCAGAGGGGTGGGGGATCCGGACGGTGCAGAGGGGTGGGGGATCCGGACGGTGCAGAGGGGTGGGGGATCCGGACGGTGCAGAGGGGTGGGGGATCCGGGGTGTACTACTCGAGCGCGTGGGCGTGGTCGTAGTCCTCGGTCCGGGCTTCCGGGCGCACACCGTCGAGTTCGATCCGCCACCCGTTGAGCGCGGTCGGGTCCGAGAGCGCTGCGTCGAGGGTCCGCCGGACGTCCGCGACATCGACGCCGTAGTAGTCGTCGGGAACGCCGCGGAGGTACTGCAGCGCGGTCCGGAACAGCGACCGCATACCGCCGTCGTCCTCGAAGTCGACGTGTTTGTACGCGCCCGCCGCGACCTGGACCATCCCGTGGAGAAACGCGCTCTCGGTGGTTCCGCGCCCGTAGTTGTACCACTCGTCCTCGAAACAGTCGTGGGATTCGTGGTACGCCGCCGAGTTGTACAGCCGGACGCCGTGGACGGTCGCCCGCCGGAGCGTGCCGTGTTCCCACCCGTTCGACGACGCCCTGGTGGGGTCCCACCCGGCGGGCTCCCCGGCGGTCGGCGGCCCCACGGTGTCGTCACGAGTGTGGTCGGTCATGGCTGGCGGTTCGGACCCACAACTAAAGAGACTTCACCCCTCGGCGCCTGAGTGCCGGTAATGCGAATCTACGAGCTCGGGGACGGCACCCCCGAGGTGTCGGTCGTCGGTGCGATCCACGGGGACGAACCCTGCGGCGAGCGGGCGGTCGAGCGGTTCGTCGGCGAGGATCCGGCGGTCGAGCGGCCGGTCAAACTGATTGTGGCGAACGAAGAGGCCCTCAACGCCGGCGTCCGGTACCTCGATGAGGACCTCAACCGCGCGTTTCCCGGCGACCCCGAGGCCGAGGCCCACGAGCGGCGGCTGGCCCACGACCTGGCGCGGGAGATCCGAGAGACGACGGTGCTGTCGTTACACTCCACGCAGTCGTACGCCGAGCCGTTCGCCTTAGTCGACGAGGTTGGCGCCGTGGCGCGGTCGATCTGTCCGCACCTCCCCACCGAGTATCTCGTCGAGACCGGGCGGTTCTCCGCGGGGCGGCTGATCGAACACGCCCACACCGTCGAAGTCGAGTGCGGGCTCCAGGGCACGGCGGAGGCGGCGACAAACGCCTACTGGATCCTCCGGGCGTTCCTGTCGGCGACTGGGGTGCTGCCCGCGCCGGTTTCGGGCGACGACGACCCGCCACTGTCGCTCCGCCGGCGCGACGCCGACGAGGTGGTCGTGTTCGAGCTGCTGGACCGGATCCCCAAAGGTCCCGCCGACAAGTACCGGGTGTTCGTCGACAACTTCCAGCGGGTCGCGCCGGGCGACCGGGTGGCCGCCGCCGACGGCGACACCGTCAGTGCCGACACCGAGTTCTATCCGGTGTTGCTCTCGGCGGACGGCTACGACGAGGTGTTCGGGTACGCCGCAGATCGGGTCGGGACGCTGGCGTAGCCGGGGGACTGCCGGTGTAGTCGGGGGAAGCCATTGGCGTCGGTGGCTTGGCGTCCCGAAGCGACGCTACTCCTCGGGCGGCGCCAACTCGACGAGTGTCAGGTCGCGGTCGAGAGAACAGAACTCGTGCGGGGGGTCGCCGTGGACGTCGTCGATCCGGTATTCGGTGTCGAACTCCGCGCCGTCGGGGACGCAGTACTCGTGGCTCGGACACTCGGTGTGGGGGCACCCCCCCGGAAGCTGGACTTTGCTCCCGGCGTAGGCGCCCTTCGAGGCGACGTTGACCGTCATCGACGTAGGCTCGACCTCGACGGCGCGGACCCCGGTGTCGTGGACGGCGCAATCGAGGAGTTGGCCGTTTTCCCTGACCGACGTCACCTCGTAGCGGACGCCCTCAGTGAGGTTGAGACACTGCTGCCGGTAGGGGCAGCCCTCACACGCCGGCGACTCACCCTCGTAGACGAACTCCGCCCCGGGCGTCGCGAGTCTGTCGCCGATGAGCGTGACGTTAGACATGTGTTCGCACCTATTCGATCCGTGCGGATAACAGTACTGTCGGGCGGGCGGCGGTCCCGGCTGGAACCGCTGTCCGTCCGGCCCGTGACCGACGTCGGTCCACCGGCGGACGCGTTCGGCGCCGCGGGCGTACTATTAGGTGTCCGTTGGCCGATGTGTACGGTATGGACGAAGAGACCATCCACGGTTCCGAACGGGAGCGAACCCGACGCGGCATCGCGTCGTACTTCCGTCGGTTGGCGGCGGCGCTAGGGCGGGGAGACCGCGTCGCAGTCGACGAAGACCGGACCGTCACAGTCGATCCACCCACCGACACCGACTTCCAGGTCGACGTCGAGCGCGAGCGCGACACCGTCAGCGTCGGAATCGGGATGACGTGGGAGAGAGAGAACGGCGACGTCGAGGCCGACGTCGTCGCCAGCAAGGCCACTTTCGAGGTCTACGAGGACAGCGCCGAACAGTGGCGGTGGCGGCTCCGCCACGTCAACGGCAACATCATCGCCGACAGCAGCGAGGGGTACGCCTCCAAGCAGAAGGCCACACAAGGGTTAGAGAGCGTCCGCACCAACGCTCCCGGCGCGTACATCGAGGACCACTCGACGGACGATCCCGAACCCGACGCCACCGAGGGCGGCAGCAGTGCGACCTTCGAGATCTTCGAGGACACCGGCGGGAAGTGGCGGTGGCGGCTCCGCCACGACAACGGCAACATCATCGCCGACGGCGGTCAAGGCTACGCCTCCAAGCAGAAGGCCACACAGGGGCTCCGCAGCGTTCGGCAGAACTGCCCGGGCGCACCGGTCGAAGGCGTCGAGCACTGACAGGGCGCCAGTGGGATCCATTCAGACACGAGTCACAGGTCGGCCCACGCGCCGCGGAACCGCTGGAGCGCGGTGAGGTGCCCCACAACCGCGAAGGAGACCAGCAGCCACCCGACGACGTCGAGCCCGGCGAAGCGGGCCGGTACCGCGGGGATCGCGCGGGTGCCGGCAGCGACGAGCCCGCCGACCCCGATGAGCGCGAGGCGGTCGGCGCGGCCCACCAACCCGCCATACTCCCGGCCTAGCCCGACCGCCTGGATCTGCGTCCCGAGGTAGGAGGTCATGAGCACTCCCGTGACCGCTGCAAGCCCCAGCGCGTAGGCGTCGATCCCGGCCGCCAGCCCCACGAGCATCGCGATGTCGGCGTAGCGGTCGAGAACGTGGTCGAGCAGGTCCCCGCCGTCGTTGGCGACATCCTGTGCTCTGGCGAGCGCGCCGTCGACGAGGTCCAACCACCCGTTGGCCAGCACGAACATCGCGCCGAGGACGTACCAGCGCGGGGAGGCAATCGCGAACACGACTCCCGCAGCGACCGCAAACCCGAACGCGATCACGCTCACGCCGTCGGGCGTCAACCCCAACCGCTCCGCGGCGGCGACGAACGGTCCCAACAGCCGGTCAGCGAGGTCGCGGTACTGGTCTAAGGTCACAGGTACTCGATGAAGTCGACAACGCCGACGCGGGGGTCGGTCTCCCCTCGGATCGCGGCCGCGACGTCGTCTGCGACCGCCTCGGGCGCGCGGTCAGTGGTGTCGATCTCCCACACCGACTCCCGGCCGTGGCGGTCGACCGCCGCCGCAAGGATCTGGTCGAGCGCCTCACTCTCCGCATTTTCAGCCACTGAGGCCTCCGATTCGCCGCGGTCGCGGAGCCGGGGTTTCAACGACTCGGGGTGACACCTGAGGACGACCACCCGATCGGCGTCGAGCAGGTGCGCGAGGTGCGATTCCACGAGGAGGTTAACCCCGCCTCCGCCGTGGTCGTCGCCGTTGTGGCCGCTCTGGGTGTCGGAAGCACGGTAGTCATTGAGCCACGCCTCGACAGCGCCGAGGTCCGCGACCAGGGAGTCGCGCTCGATATCGCGCTCGGAGAACAGCCCCGCATCCCGGATCGCGTCGTTGAGGTGGACCACCTCAACCCCGAGCCGGCCGGCGGCGAGGTCCGAGACCGTGGTCTTTCCGGTGCCGGGCGTTCCGGCGAGCGCGACAGTCGTCACGGCCCCGACGCCTCCGCCCGGGTTTCGGCGACGACCTCGTTGAGGATCTCGACGGCGTCTTTCGTCTCCTCTCGTGTGCCGCACGAAACGCGGACACACTCCGGGAGCCCGAAACTCGCGGTGTCGCGGACGATCACACCGCGGCGCCGGCACGCCGCCGCGACCGCGGCCCCGTCACCGACCTCACACAGCACGAAGTTCCCGCCCGAGGGCCAGGTGGGGGCGTTGAGCTCCTCGCGGTAGTACTCCCGTGCCCACCGCGCGGTGTCGACCGACAGTTCGAGGTGGTCGTCGTCGTCGAGCGCCGCGAGGGCGGCCCGACACGCCACCTCGTTGGCGGCAAACGGCGTGTTCACCTTGGCGTAGGCGTCGGCCCACGCCACGGGGACCGCGGCGTAACCGACCCGGAGTCCGGCCAGGCCGTAGGATTTCGAGAACGTCCGCACCACCGCAAGGTTGTCGTACTCCTCAAGGAGTTCGACCGCCGATGGGGCCTTCGCGTACTCGCCGTAGGCCTCGTCGACGACGACGAGGGTGTGGTCGTCGACGCGTTCTGCGAGTTCCCGGAGTTCGTCGCGGGAGACCGTCGACCCCGTGGGGTTGTGCGGGGTGGTCACGTGGACGATCCGCTCGCCGTCGTACGCCGCGAGGATGCCCGCGGCGGTCTGTTCGAAGTCCGCGGACTTCTCGAGGGGGTAGGTCGTCACCTCGCCGTGGTGGTACCGTGTCGACATCGAGTAGTACGCGAAGCCGGGGTCGGGGACCAACACGGCGTCACCGGGGTCGAGGAACGCCCGCGAGAGGTAGTCGATTCCGCCGTCGGCACCGGGACTGACCCACACCTGTTCGGCGCCGAGGCCCCACTTCTCGGCGATCCGGTCGGTGAGGTCGGTGTGGGAGGCTTTCGGGTAGACGTTCACCGTCGGCGCGGCGGCCTCAATTGCCTCAACGGCGGCGGGACTGGGCCCGTGGGGGTTCTCGTTCGAGGAGAGTTTGATGAGGTCCTCGGGGTCGACCCCGAGGTCGCGGGCCACCTCCTCGGCGCCCCGGCCGGGTACGTACGCCTCGTGTTCGGAGAGGTCCCTCGGTTGCATACGCGTATCCAGTCGCCCGCGGGACTTGAAGGGTCCGTCTCTTACCGTGTAGGTGGGGGAGCAACCGTGCTCGACTGCTGTGTCGTGACGGATGCGACGGTGACCACCGGAGCCACGTTCCGTTCCCACCCGACATCGGAGCGCGGTTACGCCCGATTGCTCGTGGAACGTCGTTCCACGCTGTTGACGCCCGCTGTATGCGGGGAGGAAGGCCCCATTGACATGGCTGTACGCGCTGCAACGCACGTCCTTGGTCACAACTGGACGGCTACCGCTGACGTTCCACGCGAAAGCGTACTTGAGACCCGAGGAAACGCGCAACCTGAATATCCCCTTCGGGGAATCCTCGCGCTTTAGCGCGGGGAGGATGTCAAAACGATTCCGCCATCGATTCGCCGACCCGGAGCGCGAGTGCGGCGATGGTGAGCGTGGGGTTCATGGCGCCGCCGGTGGGGAACGTCGACGACCCGACGATCCGGAGGTTCCGGAGGTCGTGGGCGCGGCAGTCGGCGTCAACCACGCTGGTGTCGGGAGCCGCGCCCATCCGCGTGGTTCCCATCTGGTGGGACGCCGGGCCGGTGGCGTCGGGGCCGACGGTCCACGCGATGTCGGCGCCGAGTTCCTCCAGAATCGCGCGTTGAATCTGGTTGGCCCGCCGGATCGCATCGCGCGTCCGCTCCGACAGCGACCACTCGACGTGCGGGACCGGGTTGCCGTGGTCGTCGCGGACCGACGGGTCCAGCGTGATCCGGTTGTCGGCGTCGGGGAGCTGTTCGACAAGCCCCCCAACTGCGACGTGGGTGCCGTAAGAGGCGTCGAGTTGCGCCAGGAGGTCATCGCCCCACGTCTCCGCGCCGAGCGCCTCCATCACGGGCGAGGGACCGGCGTAGTTGAGGAACTCCAGCTTCATCCCCTCGACGGGGTCGTCACCGTCGTAGAACTGGTGGGTCTCGCTGGTGTTGAACCCGACGTGGTTCTGCCGGGTGGGTTCGTCGAGTCGACCGCCCACGCCCGCGAACAGGTGGTCTGTGAAGAACCGACCGACCGCGCCCGAGGAGTTCGCCAACCCGCCAGGGTACTGCCCGGACGCCGAGAGCAAGAGGAGGCGAGCGTTCTCGACGCCGCCGGCCGCCAGAACGAATCGGCCGGCTTCCTGCCGGTGCTCGGTCCCGTCGGGCGTCGCGTACACCGCGGCCTCGATCCAGTCGCCGACGCTGTCGTGTTCGAGCCGCTGGACGGCGGCGCGGTCGACGACCCGGGCGCCCGCCTCGGCCGCCTTCGCGACGTGGGACTCGGCGGTGTACTTTGCGCCCGAGGGACAGACCGGCTTGCACGTCCCGTACCCCTGACACGACGCGCGGCCGTCGTGGGGTTCGGAGTTGCGCGCGTTCGGGACCGAATGCATATCGATCCCGAGGCGCTCACACGCCGGCGCGAACAGCGAATCCGAGTGCGAGGGCGGAAACGCCGGGAGGGGAAACGGCTCCGCCCGCGGTGGCGCGTAGGGGTTGTCCGCGGCGCCTGCGACGCCCAAAGCGCGCTCGGCGGCGGCGTAGTACGGCTGGAGGTCCGCGTAGTCGATGGGCCAGTCAGTCCCGACGCCGTGTCTCGACTCCAACTCGAAATCCCGCTCGTGGAGCCGCATCACCATCCCCTGCCAGTGGAGCGTCGTCCCGCCGACACCTTTCACGCGGGCGGCGTTCAACGGATATCCCCGCCCGGCGTCGGTGTAGGCGTCCCGGGGGCCACCCATCTCCCACGGGTCGTCCATCCCCGGCCGGATGTGCTGTTCCTGCTGGCGACGGCGGTCGGCGGGGTCGAAGCGTGGGCCGGCCTCCAGCACGACCACGTCCGCACCCGCCTCGGCGAGTCGGTGCGCCACCAGCGCGCCCGCCGGCCCGGAGCCGACGACACAGACGTCCGCGCGCGACGAAGCGGTTCGGTCGACGCCGTCGCCGACACCGCCGTCGTCGAGGTCAGCGCTCATTGGCTCCCCCGGACCCCTCGCGCCCGGATGGCATCGACCCCTGTTGGTAGCTCTCGATCCCGCCGGGGTGGCCGGTCGGGTTCTCGATGCCGACCAACCGGCCCCCCGCCGGCGACGAATAAAACGCAAAGAGCAGGTCGTTCACGACGTAGAACCGGATCCGGTCGGAAATCGGTCCCTCGGGGTCGGGGTCGGCGGTTTCGACCCCCAACTCCCGGAGGAGCCGATCCCGGGTGTCGGCGTCGAGGTCGGCGTACGGCGTGTCGTGCCAGTCGCGGGCGACGGCGTCGAGTTGGGCGGCGGCCTCACGAAGCCCCGCGCGGTACGTCGGGCGCTCGGCGACGCGGCCGACAACGTAGGACTCGACGAACGACCGACGGTTTTCGACGCCGTCAGGGTAGACGACTTCCGCGGCCGCGTCAAGGAGGTCAAGCACGCCCGTCGACAGCGACACCTCTGTGCCGGCGCCACCGTCCGAGTCGTGGCTAACCCTGTCGGCTCTCGGCGGGTCGAACCGGCCGGCGAGCACGCCCCCGCCGACCGTCACGCCGACGGCAGCAAGCGCCGCCACCGCGTCGCGCCGTGTCAGTTCCACACCGACAGATTAGGGTGGCCTAAACTTATGGATTTTCTTTCGGCGCTCGGGCGACGGACCGCGAGCGGACCGCTCACTCCCGACTTCACCCGGCAACGTGTGTGGTCTGTGAGAACGAGACGAGGTTTCAAGACGGTCGCCGGCGTACGCGCAAGCGGAGGTTGCTTCCACGATGAATATTACTGATATTGCCACTCCTGACTTCGTCGCCGTCGATGCGGGCAAACGCCTGGGTAAGATCCGCGCCATTTTCGAGCGCGAAAACCCCCGGGGGATTGTCGTGACCGAAGACGGCGACTACACCGGGGTCATCGGAGAGAAACAGCTGGTCCGCTCCCGCATGGAGGACGACACCAAAGCCTCCGTTGTCATGAAATCTGCGCCCCGGATCGACCGCCACGAGGACGTCCGGGAGGCCGCCCGGATGCTCGTGGAGGGCGACGTGAAAGTCGCGCCCGTCTTCGAGGGAGAGCAGCTTTACGGCGTCGTCAGCACCGACGACATCCTCCACGCGGTCCTCGACAACCTCGACGCCATCACGGTCGGGGACATCCTGACGACCGACGTGGTCAGCGTCGGCGAGCAGGCCCACGTGGGGCAGGTCATCAACAAACTCCGCGAGCACGGTGTTTCCCGGCTCCCGGTCGTTGACGAGGACACCGGGTCGCTCATCGGCATCGTGACCACCCACGACCTCGTCGAGTTCGTGGTCCGGGACGACAGCCGTCAGGGCCGCGGCGACCGTCGCGGCGACCTCGACCGGATGTTAGATCTGCCCGTCTACGACCTCATGAGCGATCCGGTGGTCACCGCGACTCCGGCTGAGACCGTCGACGCCGTCGTCGAGCGGATGTTCGACAACGACGTCTCCGGGCTTGTGGTGACGCCTGAGGCGTCCGACCAGCGGGTCCACGGGATTGTCACCAAAACCGATGTGCTCCGGGCGCTCACCTTCACCGAGGAGGAGCACATGGACGTCCAGATCACGAACGTCCGCCTCCTGGAGACGCTCACCCGCGAGGAGGTCGTGGAGTCGATCACCGCGGTGGTCGACAAGTACCAGAAGATGCAGGTGCTCCACGCCCACGTCCGCTTCCACGAGCACAAAGAGAAGCTCCGCGGGACGCCCCTCATGCGGTGTCAGATCCGGCTCCGAACGAACCGGGGACAGGTCGGCGGCAGTGGCGAGGGGTACGGCGCGGAACACGCGTTCCACGTCGCACTCGACAAGCTCGAACGCAACGTCCTCGAAGTCAAGGGCGTCAACGCCGACGAGAAACAGCGCGGCCAGCTCCTCCGGAAGCTCGGCGAGCTGTAGGCGCGCCACCGACCCGCCGTTTCGATTCCCTACCGCTCGACGCTCGTCACCCCGTCGCCGGTGATCTCGAACGTCGCGGTGTCGCCAGCGGGTTTCGCCCGATGTTTCTCGAGCGTGGCCCGGCGGTTCCCGCCGCGGAACCGGTCCAAGCGGAGCACCGCACCCGTCCAGTGGTTGAGCGTGTGGCCGCCGAGCGCGGTCGCACGGTCGGTGTCTGGGTCGGTGAACACCTGGTTCGTGATCACCACCGCGAGGTCGTGTTTCCGCGCGAGCGAGAGGAGGTGCGTCACCTGTTTGGCGACCCGGCGGAGGGAGTCGCCGGCGTCGGCGTCACCGGTGCGTTCCAGCCGGTAGAATCCGGTGGCGCTATCGAGGACGATCAGCTCCGCGCGCTCGGCGAACTCCGCGGCGTCGCGGACCGCCTCCTCTTGAGCCGCGAAGTCGTGGGCCTCGGAGACGATCAGCCGCGAGGTCACGTCCTCGATCGAGTGACTGTCACCGGCGACAGCGGCTGCGAGCTGCCGGAACCGGTCGGGCGACAGCCCCTCGGTATCGATGTAGACCGCGGTCCCGGCGCCAGCGGCGACGTTGACCGCGGCGGAGAGCGCGACGTTTGTTTTCCCGGCCGCGGGCGGCCCGTAGAGTTGGGTCACGGTCCCGCGTTCGAACCCGCCCCCCAGCAGGTCGTCGATCGACTGACACCCCGTGGTGAGTGCGTCGGACACGCCGTGGTTTCCGGCGGCTCCGGCGAAAAACCCCCCGGTCCGCGGGCGGAACCTACCGTTCTGGTCTCCGAGCGCGGGGGACTCCGAGGGCTTATTCGCACCGGTCCCGGCAGTTCCACCCCCAACGGAACGGTACCCCGAGCGCGCCCCGGATGTTATCATGGATTACGGAGAATCGAGGAAAAAGCCCCGTGGTTTAGCGCTGTCTCTTACCCACAAACCGAGTTGTTGCCGAGGTCGATTACTTCGGGCAAAATATCGATATCTGCGGGCGTTATACCGTTATGGACCGATTTTGGCGATCTTGGTTACCCGTGTTCAGTAACCCCCGACTGCCGAGATCACCGCCCGACTCACTCCTTACCTCGATCTTCTGAGTGTAGATTGGGGTCGACAGCGTCTGAAACGTCTGTTTGGAACTTGGTGGACTTATGCGTAAGAGACAGTGCTTTAGCGCGGGGAGGATGTCAAGGGACCACGCTCCGCGTGATCTGAGATCGGCCCCGCGTCGGGTCGCGGTTGCCCGGCACGTCGGCGCAGGGATGGGATGTGCCGGCTGTTCGCTGTCGTATCCGGTTCCGAGCTCACCGCCCGCCGATACGGACGGAGCTTTTTGCTCCGAGACCGGAACAGAAACACAGTGATCGTCGTCGCGACCGAGGACTTCGAGGTGTACCACGACGTGGTTGCGGAGCTGCGGGACCGCGGCGTCGCGTTCACCACCCGGGAGCCGGGCGCGGCCCTCCCCGACGGGACCCGGATCGTGATCCACGCCGCCGACGAGGGCAGTCCGCTCCCGGTCGGCGTGGCGGCGGTGGTCGCAGCGGCGGGGGAAGGCCGCCGGGCGGTCGAGGAGGCGGTCTCGGTTCTCCGGGGCGAAGAGGGCCGGACCATTGTCGGCATCGACCCCGGTCCCCGGCCCGGGATCGCGGTGCTCGCCGGCGGGACCGTTCTCGCGGCGTTTCAGGTCCCGTTGTCGGAGGTGGCGGCCGTCGTCCGGCGCGAGACCGACGACGCCCCCGACCCCTTGATCCGGGTCGGTGACGGCGCGCGGCTCCGGAGCGCACAGCTTGTCAACGACCTCAACGACTGCACGGTGGAAGTCGTCGACGAAACTGGGACGACCCCGTACCTCGGAACCGGTGTGCGCGGGATGGGCGACGTGCTCGCGGCGGTCAACATCGCGCGACGCTCCGGAGAGGTCACCGACTCCCGGGACGTCGACCCCACACCCGGAGAACTGCAGCGGATCAAAGACCGGTCACGGGAGGCATCCGAGGACGACCGGAGTATCGACGAGGGGCTGGCTCGACGGGTCGCCGCGGGCGAACTCACCGTCGGGGAGGCGCTCGCGGCTCACCGAGAGGGCAACGACGGGGGCGCCGGTGGCGCCGACACCGACCGCGTTGAATGACATCCTCCCCGGCGTGAACACCGGGGTTTCCTCACGCTGGGGGTATCGCTTACCCGCCCACGGAGCCAACTTGCGGGTTCGTATGCTC
>NZ_BMOC01000011.1 GCF_014646875.1 Halobellus salinus
TCTTTGCGGCGATCCCCAGACATACCTCATCATCAGACTCTACCTTCATAACTTTCACTAGGCACTAAGGTCCCTCCCCGCCTGCGACTCGGTGCGCTCCTCACTACGTTGCGGTGCTTACGTCGTCTCGGCTGACGGGCGACCGGCCCCGTTCAGCCCCGCCCACATGGGCTGGCTAACCGGCCGCCGCCGGCGGGGACTGATACTGTCGGCTATAACTACGTGAAGATTTTCGACACCCCGGGGTGTCAAAATACGTCACGCGACTATCGCCGACAGTATGAAACGGGCGATTCGCTGGAGGAAGGCGGGCGATGCAAGCACGCGACTGCAAGAGCGCGCGCAGCGAGCTCCCCGAGTCCAGCGAAGCGGGGCTTTCGAGGTGTCTCCAGTTGCACCGCCCTCATCTGAACACTGCGCGGATTCAACCCCCGGGTGAACACCGTCGTGGGTTCGGAGGGGGGACGCGGGACTCGACCGAAACTGTTGATGCCGACGCGTAACCGCTACAGGTATGGATCGAACGCGTCGGCGGCTGCTTGCGGCGCTCGGCATCACCGGCGGCGGGGCACTCGGTGGGTGTCTTCGTCTGACTGACAGCGGGGAGGAGGCTTCCGCGGCCGAGTCGACAGCCGCTCGACCGTCGGAGCGGTCGACAGCGGGGACGGCTGCCGGCACGGAACCCGAGACCGGGACCGAGTCCCGGACCGACGGGGCAACGATCTCGTGTACGGCCGACACGCAACCGCCGACAGGAGCCGAGCGGTTCACCCACCCGTTCGGCGACAGCCGGAACTCGTTCGCGGTTCCGGAGCGGGATGCACCCGCAGAGCAACCGTGTCTGGCGTGGACGCAATCGCTTTCGGGACAGGCGAACCGCGTGTTCACCGGTCCGGTGGTCACCGGGGAACACGTTATCCTGTACTCGAGTCGGGAGTTCCGGGCGCGACGGAGAACGGACGGGATGGTGGCGTGGGACGGCGCCGGGACGCCGGGGGGTGGACTCAGCAAGATACGGCCGGTCGGGATGCTGGACGGAAACCTCCTCGTCTCCGGACAGAACCGCCGGACGTACGACCTGATGCTCGTCGCGATCGACGACACGGGAAGCGCGGCCAAGTCTGCGGTCGTGTACGAGGCAGTGGGGCTGAACGACGCACACATCCCGACCGGGAGAGTCGTCGGCGATCGGGTGTACCTCGTTAGCAGCGACAGCGCAAACGAGGAGACGCGAGTGCTCGCGTACGACTGGGCGGACGGGGCGGTGGTGTGGGAGAAACCGATCGGCGGCGTCGACCTGCGCCTCGAGGATATGGGTGCCGACGCCGACGCAGTCGTCATCACGTCCGACGAGACAGTCGAGGGGAAGAACAACGTCTGGGCGCTCGCCAGCGACGACGGGTCGGTCCGGTGGTCGACGCGGCTGCCGGTCGGTGAGGGGGTTCCCGTGCTCGACGACTCTCACCTGTACCTGCCGATCGAGGGGTACGACTCCGACTCGGTCACCAGCCAGGTACGTGCGATGTCGAAAGCCACCGGTGACGTCGCGTGGACGTTTGAGGTGCAGAACCCGCCGCGGACCGGGGTTTCGGTCGACGACGAGCGGGTGTACCTCGTCGCAGGCAACCAACTGTACGCCGTCGACTCCGACACCGGCTCCCCGGAGTGGCGGTTCTCACCGGAGACCGGGCCGGAGATCCGCGGCGACGCCAACGGGCTGCCGATCGTCTGCCGGAACACGCTGTTGCTCGGAAGTGCGTTCTCCGACGAGGCGCCAGCGCGGGTTCGCGCGGTGAACAAAACCACCGGCGAGCTCCGGTGGTCGTTCGGTGTCGACGGGACGAGCGTCCAGTCGCCGATCCCCGTCGACGGGGCGCTGTACGCGGTGGTCGAAGACCGGTCGGAGGAGGACACGCGGGCCGTGCTGTACAGTTTCTACAAATAAGCAAGGCGAGTGCCTCGGGGCTTGACTCCGACGTGAGAGTAACTAGGACCGACCCACCCGGCGGCCTCAGATGTCCAGCGTGTACAGCCGCTTACGGGCGTCGGTGAACGAAAACCGGGAGTTCACGACGTCCGCGTCTTCGAGTCGGGTGAGAGCGTACCGAACAGTTCGGGGTGGGAGAAGCGTCTCCTCGGCGAGTTGGCTCTGTGTCAGTGTGTCGTTGTAGTCGAGGACCTTCGCCACGAGCTTCGCGCTCGGAGGCATCTCCCGAACCTGGGTCCAACGGTCGGCCGATTCCTCGTCCGGTGCGAGTGGTTCTGTGGCACTCATTCGTGTCTCCCGATAGTGAATGTAGGGTAATAATATTTTCTGTGTATATTTATTACCCGATTGCATAAAACGTCGCAGGGCTCGGTGCCGACCGCATCGGGTGTGGGGAAATTTCGTCCACCCGAAGCCTCTTATGAAGCCGAAACGTACGACTGGTGATGACTGACACCGTTGACGACGTCCAGCTTCCGTACGATGAGGAAGCGGCGTCGCAGCAGGAGAAGATCGAGGCGCTTCGGGAGCGCCTCGACGTTCTCGAGTCCCAAAACGAGGAAATGCGGGACAAACTTCTCGACGCGAACGCGGAGAACAACAAGTACCAGCAGAAGCTCGAGCGGCTCACCCACGAGAACAAGAAGCTGAAGCAGTCGCCGCTTTTTGTCGCCACCGTCCAAGAGCTCAACGACGACGGCGTCGTGATCAAACAGCACGGCAACAACCAGGAGGCGCTCACCGAGGTGACAGACGAGATGCGGGGCGAACTCGAGCCCGACTCCCGGGTCGCTGTCAACAACTCGCTGTCGATCGTCAAGCGGCTCGACGACGAAACGGACGTTCGGGCCCGCGTGATGCAGGTCGACCACAGCCCCGAGGTCACGTACCAGGACATCGGCGGGCTTGACGAGCAGATGCAGGAGGTCAGAGAGACCGTCGAGATGCCGCTCGAATCCCCCGAGATGTTCGAGCAAGTCGGGATCCAGCCGCCCTCGGGCGTGCTGCTGTACGGGCCGCCCGGAACCGGGAAGACGATGCTGGCGAAGGCGGTCGCCAACGAGACTGACGCGACGTTCATCAAAATGGCGGGGTCGGAACTCGTCCACAAGTTCATCGGCGAGGGCGCGAAGCTGGTGCGTGACCTCTTCGAGGTCGCCCGCGAGAACGAGCCCGCGGTGCTTTTCATCGACGAGATCGACGCCATCGCCTCCAAGCGGACGGACTCGAAGACCTCCGGGGACGCCGAGGTCCAGCGCACGATGATGCAACTCCTCTCGGAGATGGACGGCTTCGACGAGCGGGGCGAGGTACGGATCATCGCTGCGACCAACCGGTTCGACATGCTCGACGAGGCGATCCTCCGGCCCGGCCGGTTCGACCGGCTCATCGAGGTGCCGAAACCCGGCCGCGAGGGGCGCGCGCTCATCTTCCAGATCCACACCCGCGACATGAACGTCGCGACCGATGTCGACTTCGAGCAGTTGGCCGACGTGGCCGACGACGCCTCCGGCGCCGACATCAAGGCGATCTGCACTGAGGCCGGTATGTTCGCGATCCGCGACGACCGCACCGAGATCGCGATGGCGGACTTCGTGGAGGCGTGGGAGAAGATCCAAGCCGACGCCGTCACCGAGGGCGAGCCGAGCCGCGCGTTCGCCTGATCCGCGGGTTCTGGTTCTTCCGACCGGGTTTCGCGCCTACTTGTCGCTGTCGCCGCCGACTGTCCGGATCGATGCGACCCCCGCCCGCGCCGCAGCGGTCGCGTCGTACCCCCGTTCGCCGTGGACGGTCGTCTCGGCCGCGAGGTCGGCGGCGCGGAGCTCCGTCACCACCCCGTGGAGGTCCGACTCACACAGGTCGGTGGTCGAGAGCAGCTCCGCGGCCGAAAGCGGCCCGCGGTCGACGAGTTCGATCAAGAGTCCCAGCGAGCGGTCGTCGTGCGTGGCGGCCACGACCCGGCGAACCGGTTCGGGCACGGCGGCCGCCCGAACCGACAGCGGGGCTTCGGACTCGAACGTCAGCGCGTTGTTGGGGCGGTACTCCTCCTCGCCGGTGTCGGGGTCGCGGATCCGACTCGATTCCGCGGAGCGCTTCACGAGGAGGTATCGGTCGCCGGCGTCATCGCGGACGGTCTGCATACTCGATTGGAGGAGGATAGTCGGCTTATTGGTTGCGTCCGTCGCTGGTTAGGTGGTTGGTCTCGCGTCCGCCGTCGACTCCGCGGTCGTCTTCGCCACTGCCACCGCCGGTGCCGTCCCCCTCAACGACGCGTTCCTGGTGCGTCCGGTAGAGGTCGTAGGTCCGGTAGAGCGCGACGAGTCCGACCGCGATCCCGGCTCCACCCACCGTCACCTGCCCCCGGAACAGGACCAACAACAGTCCGATGGAGACGCCGCCGAGCGCGATGTTGGCGTAAACCACCGCGGCCCAAAACAGCCTCGCGAGTTCACCATCGATTTCGATGCCGGCACCCTCGGCTCCGGGGTCAAGAGCCGGCGACTCCACGCTCGGGACCGAAACGAGGTCGTCTTCGGGGTCGCCCCACCGGGATTCGGGGTCCGGTTCATCGGGTTCGTCGGGCCACTTGTCGGACTCGGGAGGCACGATCAGAACACGGCCGGCGGCCGCAAAAACGGTTTGCCCCGGATCAGCACCGCTCGGCGAGCGACACCGTCCGCGACGCTTCAACCCACGCAAGCGGGTTCTGGGGGTCGTAGAACACCATCCCCTCGTCGACCTCGTAGGACTCGACCGCCGCGAGCCCGCTCGCTTCACCAAGCCGCGCGGGTGCGGCCGGCGACTGATCCGTCCGCTCGGAGTTCTCGGAATCCACCATCGTGATGTTTGGTATGCGGTAGCATAGTATATGTCTTGCGTCCGGGTCGGTTATCGCCGGGCGATCCGAAACCGCACGACCGAAGCGGGATCCAGCCGGACGCGGAGCGGGGTCAGTGGGTCCGCCCGGAGGTAATGCCGAAGCTTTTACTCGGGAGCGGCGAAGGATCGGTATGGAACAGGCAGGGCTCACCGACGGCTGGACCGACGGTGACGACGCCGGCGCCCGGCCGGACGCAGAGGCGGTCGCGGTCGCTGGCAACGGCGGCGGTCACGTTTCCGAGGTCGTCGACAGCGAGGACATCCGGTTTCCCGACGCCGACGGCACGGTCGAGTTGATGGTGACGCAGGTGAACTACTCGATCGAGGGCAGCGGGAGTCGGGAGTACCCGGTCGTCCACGTCTTTGGCCGCACCGCCGACAACGAACCGGAGCACGTCCGCGTCCTCGGGTTCGAGCCGTACTTCTACGCGCCCACGGAGAGCCTCGACGACGACATCCTCGACCGCGACGTCATCACCCGCACCGAGGACGGGTTCGAGAGCATCCGCGGCGACGACCTCACGAAGATCTGCACGCGAACGCCGCGGGACGTCGGCGCGATCCGCGACGACTTCGACCACTACGAGGCGGACATCCTCTTTCCCAACCGGCTGCTCATCGACAAGGACATCAAAAGTGGAATGAGCGTCCCCGCTCGCCGGCTCGACGACGGTTCGGTCCAGATCCCCCACGACGAGGTCGAGCCCGTCGAGGTCGCAGCCGACCTCCGCGTGAACACATTCGACATCGAGGTCGACGACCGCTCCGGGTTCCCGGAAGAGGGCGAAGAGCCCATCGTCTGTCTCACGAGTCACGACTCCTACCGCGACGAGTATATCGCGTGGCTCTACAACGCGCCGGCCACCGTCGATGGGGTGGAGAGCCCCGACGACCTCCCCGGCTACGAGCCCTTCCGAGAGGACACTGAGGTCGAGGTCCGTACCTTCGAACGTGAGGAGGCGATGCTCGACGCCTTCGTGTCCTACATCCAGGAGACAAATATAGATATTATGACAGGGTGGAACTTCGAGGACTTCGACATGCCCTACCTCCTCGATCGAATGGAGGTGCTCAACCCCGCCGCCGCCGAGGACCTCAACCCCGATCGGCTCTCCCGGATCGACGAGGTGTGGCGCAGCGGGTGGGGCGGCCCGGACGTGAAAGGTCGGGCCGTGTTCGATCTGCTCTACGCGTACAAGCGCACCCAGTTCACCGAACTCGAGTCCTACCGGCTCGACGCCGTCGGCGAACTCGAACTCAACGCGGGCAAGGAGCGGTACACCGGCGACATCGGGGACCTCTGGGAGGAAGAGCCCGAGCGACTGCTCGAGTACAACGTCCGCGACGTGGAGCTCTGCGTCGAGATCGACCGCAAACAGGACATCATCGCCTTTTGGGACGAGGTCCGCACGTTCGTCGGGTGCAAACTGGAGGACGCGCCGACGCCGGGCGACACCGTCGACCAGTATATTCTCCACGAGGCCCACAACCGCTTCGCGCTGCCGTCGAAGGGCAAGGCCGACGCCGAGGAGTACGAGGGCGGCGCGGTGTTCGATCCGATCTCGGGGGTCAAGGAGAACGTAACTGTTCTAGATCTGAAGTCTTTGTACCCTATGTGTATGACAACAATTAACGCCTCGCCCGAAACCAAGGTCGACCCCGAGGCCCACGGCGGCGAGACGTTCGAGGCGCCCAACGGGACCCACTTCCGGCGGGAGCCCGATGGGATCATCCGGGAGATGATCGACACCCTCCTGTCCGAGCGGGAGGAGAAGAAGTCGCTGCGGAACGACTACGACCCCAACACCCAACCGTACGAACAGTACGACCGCCAGCAGCAGGCTGTCAAGGTAATTATGAACTGTTTCACGCCGGACACCGAGGTTCTCACGCCCGCAGGCGTTCAGAACATCCGTGATCTCGGTGTCGGCGACGAGGTCTACTCGATCGATCCTGACACACTGCGGATGGAGACGAAGCCAGTCGAGGAGACCCACGAGTACCCGGAGTATCGCGGGGACCTCGTGGACATTCAGACGAATAAGACCGACTTCCGAGTGACGCCGAACCACCGGATGCTGGTGCGGAAGAACTCGAAGAACGGGGCGACGTGGGACGGCTACCGGTTCGTCGAGGCCGGCGACCTCGACGAGTACTCCAACTACGAACTCCCGCACGACTGGTCGGCCGACCACGGGGATCCGATCGAGGAGGTGGATCTTACGGAACTCCTCGACGACAAGTATGAGGTATGGGTTCGGCCATCCGTTCACGGGCATACCTTCACTGCGGAACTGGGGTGGACACCGCGGCGCGTTCCGAAGGCCGGTCGCGGAGAGACCGGGTACGTGTTCACCGCCGACGAGTTCGAGACCCACCGCGAGTACATCGAGTCGGTCTGTGTGACCAGTTTCGTCCACCGGGAGTCCGGACGGAAATGGGTGCCGCGCACCTACGACGGTGACGACTTCCTCGAACTCCTTGCGTGGTACGTCACCGAGGGCAACGTCCACACATCGAGCAAGAAGCAGTTCGGCGAGAACTACCGCGGGCCCGCGACCACGGTCAAGATCGCACGGAACGCGGGATCCGACGGTAGCGAGAACGCGATCCCGGACGGCGGCGACGGGGGAGAAACCGATCACGCGCGGATCGGATCACTACTCGACCGCTTGGGACTGGACTACTACGTCGACGACCGGTCGTACCAGTTCACCTCCCGGCTCTTCGGTGACCTTCTCGAGCGTCTGTGTGGCGAGGACAGCTTCACGAAGCGGATACCCGACCTCGTCTTCGGCGCCAACGAGGCGCAGAAACGTCTGTTTCTGGAGACGCTCGTCGCGGGCGACGGTGACCGCCAGGTAGGATCGTGGCGGTACACCACGTTGAGCGAACGGCTTCGCGACGACGTGCTCCGGCTGTGTACACACTTGGGCGAGACCGCGAGCTACAATCACGACAGCGGGTCGTGGCGGATCTACTGCACGGAGGGTGCCAAGAACTCGTTCCGGATGCACCGCAGCGGCGGCCGGAGCACTGCCGACGACGGCGTCTACTGCGTGACCGTCGCCGACAACAACACCCTGCTCGCGGGTCGAAACGGAAAGTTCCAGTTTGTTGGGCAGTCGCTCTACGGCGTTTTGGGGTGGGATCGGTTCCGGCTGTACGACAAGGAGATGGGCGCTGCGGTCACCGCAACGGGTCGTGAAGTGATCGAACACACTGCCGAGGCCGCCAACGAACTTGACAGAGAAGTTATATACGGCGATACTGACAGCGTTATGTTAGAACTCGGACACGATGTCTCCAAAGCAGACGCCATCGAGCAGTCCTTCGAGTTGGAGGAGTATATCAACGACTCCTACGACGAGTTCGCGCTGGAAGAACTGGACGCCGCCGCCCACCGGTTCCAGATCGAGTTCGAGAAGCTCTACCGCCGCTTCTTCCAGGCGGGCAAAAAGAAGCGCTACGCCGGCCACATCGTCTGGAAGGAGGGTAAAGACGTCGACGACATCGACATCACCGGCTTCGAGTACAAGCGCTCCGACATCGCGCCGATCACGAAGGAGGTCCAAAAGCGCGTCATCGAGATGATCGTCCGGGGAGAAGAGACCGACGACATCGCGGACTACCTCAACGGGATCATCGAGGATTTCGAGACGGGCGAGGTCTCCGTCGAGGAGATCGGCATCCCCGGCGGGATCGGCAAGCGACTCGACGCCTACGACACCGACACCGCACAGGTCCGCGGCGCGAAGTACGCAAACGAGTTCCTGGGCACCAACTTCGGCCGAGGGTCCAAACCCAAGCGACTCTACCTCCGGAAGGTCCACCCCTCGTGGTTCCGCGAGATGGAATCGCAGGGGTACGATCCCCAGCGCGACCCGCTGTACACCGAGTTCAAGCGCGACCCCGACGTGATCTGCATTGAGTACGACGACCAACTCCCCGACGCCTTCGAGGTGGACTGGGACAAGATGCTGGAGAAGACGCTGAAAGGGCCGATCGAGCGGATCATCGAAGCGTTGGGGATGTCGTGGGACGAGGTGAAATCCGGGCAGGAACAGACTGGCCTCGGGAGTTTCACGTAGCCGACCACAACCCACGTATTCAGAAAGCACAAAATAAATTTTCCTTACAATAAACCTTCGGCTGGCGAATGCGTAACCATTATGGGTGGCTCTACCCATATAACGAGTGCGAGGAACCACTACAACAATGGCCACACTTGAAATCAGCAACCTCCACGCAAGCGTCGCAGAGGACGGCGGCGAACAGATTCTTCGCGGCGTCAACCTGGAAGTCAACTCCGGGGAGATTCACGCCCTTATGGGCCCCAACGGGTCCGGAAAGTCCACGACCGCGAAAGTCATCGCCGGCCACCCCGCCTACGAGGTAACCGACGGGGATATTCTGCTCCACCTCGAAGAGAGCGACTTCGGCGACGACTTCGAGATCCCCGAAGACAGGCGAACCTGGAGCCTGCTCGACCTCGAACCCAACGAGCGGGCGGCGCTGGGGATCTTCCTCGGCTTCCAGTATCCCGCCGAAATCGAGGGCGTCACGATGACGAACTTCCTCCGGACCGCGCTCAACGCCAAACTCGACGAACGAGACGAGCTCTTCGAGGACGAGGACGGCGAGGAAGACGCGGACGCCGACGAGGACGTCGAAGACGCAGCCGGCTACGACTCCTCTCCGATGGAGGGCGCAGCCGACGAAGGCGAGATCGGTGTCGCGGAGTTCCAGCGGCTCCTCAAAGAGAAGATGGAGCAACTGGACATGGACGAGAAGTTCATGCAACGCTACCTCAACGCCGGCTTCTCGGGCGGCGAAAAAAAGCAGAACGAGGTGCTCCAGGCGGCCCTGCTGGAACCGTCGGTTGCAGTGCTTGACGAGATCGATTCCGGGCTGGACATCGACCGGCTCCAAGACGTCTCAAACGGAATCAACGCCCTTCGCGACGAACAGGGCACCGGAATCCTCCAGATCACCCACTACCAGCGGATCCTCGACTACGTCGAACCCGACCACGTCCACGTGATGCTCGACGGCAAGGTCGCAAAGAGCGGCGACGCGTCGCTCGCCGAGGACCTCGAAGACGAGGGGTACGACTGGGTTCGCGAGGAAGTCTACGAAGCGGCGTAACTACTGAGAGTTACGCACAGACATATAAGAAACAAGGATCAACAACATACGCATGAGCTCAAACGAGGAACTTCAGAACACGAACACCGAGGAGCGCTTCGACTTCAAGAAAGAAGAGAAGTCGGCGTTCCAGACCGAGAAGGGACTGACCGAGGAGACCGTCCGCGTTATCTCCGAGGACAAAGGCGAACCCGAGTGGATGCTGAAGCGGCGCCTCCGCGCGCTGCACCAGTTCCAAGCGATGCCGATGCCAACCGACTGGCCCGGCCAGCCCGACCTCTCGGAGGTCAACATCGCCGAGATCGTCCCATACATCCGACCGGACGTTGACGTCCGCGCGGGCGTTGACGACTGGACGGAACTCCCCGACGAAATCAAAGACACCTTCGACAAACTGGGCATCCCCGAAGCTGAGAAGAACGCCCTCTCAGGCGTCGGTGCGCAGTACGAGTCCGAGGTCGTCTACCAGAATATGCAGGAGCGCTGGGAGGAGAAAGGCGTCATTTTCTGCAACATGGACGAGGCCGTCCAAGAGCACGAGGAGATCGTCAAAGAGCACTTCATGACGAAGTGCGTGCCGCCGAGCGACAACAAGTTCGCCGCGCTCCACGGCGCGGTCTGGTCCGGCGGGTCGTTCGTTTACGTCCCGGAGGACGTGACCGTCGAGATGCCGGTCCAGGCGTACTTCCGGATGAACTCCGAGGGGATGGGCCAGTTCGAGCACACCCTCATCGTGGCCGAAGACGGCGCGGAGGTCCACTACATTGAGGGCTGTTCCGCCCCGAAATACTCCGCGTTCAACCTCCACTCCGGCGGCGTCGAGGTGTTCGTCGGCGAGGATGCCCACGTGCAGTACTCCACGGTCCAGAACTGGTCGAAGAACACCTACAACCTCAACACCAAGCGCGCGCTGTGTGAGGCCGGCGGCCGGATGGAGTGGATTTCCGGGTCGATGGGGTCGAAGGCGACGATGCTGTACCCCTCGACGGTTCTCAAGGGTCCGCGCGCCTCCGACAACCACATTACCATCGCCTTCGCGGGCGAGGGTCAGAACATCGACACCGGCGCGAAGGTCTACCACAACGCCCCCGAGACGAAGTCGACCATCGAGTCGAAGTCGGTCTCGAAAGACGGCGGCCGAACGAACTACCGCGGCCTGGTCCACATCGCCGACGGCGCCGAGAACTCCTCGACGTCCGTCGAGTGTGACGCGCTGATGTTCGACAACGAGTCGACGTCGGACACGATGCCGTACATGGAGATCAACGAGTCGAAAGTTGACGTCGCCCACGAGGCGACGGTCGGCAAAATCGGCGACGAGGACGTCTTCTATCTCCAGTCGCGCGGCCTCGACGACGACGACGCAAAGCAGATGATCGTCTCGGGCTTCATCGAGCCGATCACGGAGGAACTACCCATCGAGTACGCGGTCGAACTCAACCGGCTCGTCGAACTCGAGATGGAAGGGAGCCTCGGGTAGTATGAGCGGGACACAACTGCCGGCGAACCTCTCGGCTGAGATGGTCCAAGAGATATCAGAGCGCCGCGACGAGCCCGAGTGGCTGCTCGACGCTCGCCTCGAAGCGCTGGAGGCGCTCGATGACCTCGACCTGCCGGACGTCATCAAGACACCCGGCCGCCGGTGGACCAACCTCGAGGCGCTGGATTTCGGCTCCCTGGTCGATCCGCTGAACCAAGCCGACGAGACAGAGCGGACGAGCGACGAGGGCGTCAAGGTGCTTACGTTCGCCGAGGCGATTGAGGAACACCCGGACCTGATCGAGGAGTCGTTCGGGTCGACCATCGATCCGACCGAGAACTACCTCACGGCGCTTTCAGCGGCGCTTTTCACGACCGGAACGGTGGTCTACGTCCCCGAGGGCGTCGACGCCGAAGACGTGACCGTCCGCGCGGAGATGAGCTCCCGGTCGCTGTTCAGCCACACCCTGGTGATCGCCGAGAAGTCCTCGTCGGTCACCATCCTCGAGAGCATCGAGTCCGGCGAGGGGGCGGCGCAAAGCGCCTCCGGATCGGCGAGCGGGCAGAGCCCGCAAGACACCGTCGACGCCGAATCGCGGTACTTCTCGAACCTCGTCGAGATCGACGCCGGGGAGAATGCGTACGTCCAGTACGGGTCGCTCCAGAACCTCGTGGCTGACACCTACAGTTACGCGCTCAAGCGCGCCGATGTCGGCACCTACGGCACGGTCAACTGGATCGAGGGTAACCTCGGTTCGCGGCTGACCAGAAGCGACGTGGAGTCCGACCTCAACGGCGACTCCGCGGAGACGAAGATCGTCGGCGCCTTCTTCGGCCACGGTGACCAACACTTCGACGTCAACGCCCGCGTGCGGCACCACGGCGAGAACACTACGGCCGATCTCGTCACCCGTGGCGTGCTCGACGACGAGGCCCGTTCGGTGTACGAGGGCGTCCAAGACGTCGGCAACGACGCGTGGAACACCTCGTCGTACCAGCGTGAGAACACGTTGATGCTGTCGGACGACAGCGAGGCCGACGCGTCGCCGAAGCTGATCATCCACAACCACGACACCGAGGCGTCGCACTCCGCAACGGTCGGGCAGGTCGACCAGGAGGATCTGTTCTACATGATCTCCCGGTCGATCGGTCCGACCCGAGCCCGGAACATGCTCGTGGAGGGGTTCTTCGTGCCCGTTCTCGAGGAGATTGCGGTCGACGAGTTCCGTGAAGATCTCCAGGAACTCATCGCTGCGCGGCTCGAGTAGGCCGCGCGTCCGTTCGTCGGTTTTTTTATTCCGGTTGAGTCACTCCCGCGAACACTCCCCGGTCGGCGTCACGCACCGCGGCCCCGGTTTGGGATCGCGCCACGCGACCGACCGCTCGTCGGCGTTGCCGTCGGTGTCGCCGACGCCAAGCCCACCTGACGGCACAGCCACGACCGAAACCGTCCGCACGCTAAACTCGATCCGCTTGCTCCGGCCCATCGGCTCTGCGACGCTGTCGCCGTCAACATCGAGTCCGACCTGTTGTCCGTCGCGGACGTAGGTGGTCGACCCCGACTCGGTGTGTACGGCGAACCGGCCGTATGCCCCCTTCGACTCGATCACCCAAACGTTGACCGTCGCGACCCACGGGCTGAGACTGGGCGAGATCGGTAGTCCGGCGGGGACGCCACCGACCTTGCCCTTGCTCCCGCGCTCGATCGCGACCTCAGTCGCGTTCTCCGCGAGGTTGTTCGTCTCCCGTTCGACGATCTTCCGCCGCTCGGAGACCACACCGTCGACAGCGTCTTCCGGCACGCGGACGCGCTTTGCGGTCGCAACCCGGCGGAGGTCGACACGGAGCGCGGTTCGGAGCCGATCCTTGACCACGTCACTGTCGCCGCCGTGGGTTGACACCTCCGCGACCGCCGCCTCGGCCGTCGCTCGGGCGAGCGATCCGTCCGTCGCCGCGAGAGCGCGTTCCCCGGGGGTGTCCCACTGACTGAACGCGCGGTCGACGGCGTTGCGTCGCTGCTCGGTCGTGAGCGAGGTTTCCCGGGCGAGAGATTCGATCGCGGTATGTCTGACCGCCCGCATCGAGCGCTCCACGTTCGGTTCGAGCGCGTCGCGTCGGCTCCGGAGCGTCGGATCCGGGTGCTCCGCGAGCGTCCGGTCTGCGGCGACGAGTGCCCCGCCAGCGGTGTGCAGCGAGACACGTCCGGGATCGCCGAGCAGCGTCCGGGTGACGAGGTCAGCGGTGTCACCGTAGGGGATCGCAAAAACGTTCAGGTTCCGGACTGCGAGCCCGACGTACTGTTCGTCGTCGGCGATGCCGTCGACGAGCCGGCCGTCAACCGCCCCCGAGGAGAGGTACGCCGGGTCGCCGTCGGGGATGAACACCGTCGTCCCACGGACGCCCGTGTCGGATCCGACGGTAGCCCGCGGCGTGGGTGGTTCGGGGGTGAGGTCCGCGAGTTCGTTCGCTCGCTCTGGGGTGATGCCGGCGGCGTCCAGCGCCCGCCCGATGCCGTCGTTCCGGTCGTCGGTCCGGCCCGCGCGGCTGTCGAGGCGGGCGAGCACCCGATCGAGGTAGGCCACGCGGGCGGCCACCCGGCTCCGGTCTGCGACGCCGTGGTACTCCCGCGGTGCATCGACGAGTTCCGCCCGTCGATCACGGACGGCGGCGGCCAGCCGTGCGGCGCCGTTATCACCACCCGTCGCGGCGTCGCTCGCGGCGACAGTCACCGAGATGTTCCGTACCCGTTCACGGAGCCCCGTGAGGTCCTTGTAGATCCACGGGTCGAGACCGTCGGGACGGTCGCCGGCCACCGAGGTCGACGCGCTCGTCCGGCCGCCGGTCACCGCGTTCCGTGCGATCCCGTCTGCGCCGCCGAGGCCGGACACGACCGTCCGGGCCGCGGCGTTCGCATCTCTGAGGTTCGGACCATCGAGTACGCCGCCGGACTCGAAGGCCGGCCGGACGGGTCGGGATGGTGCACGGCTGTCGTCGAGGCGTGCGGTGGCGGTCACGCGAACCCGATGGGTGTCGCGCCACGACGCGGCGGTCGTCCGCGCGCTGATGTTTGGCTTGACCCAGGTCCGCTGGACGGTGTGTCGTTCGACGACCCGGCGAGTCGCTCGGTAGAGTAGCCGCTCACCCACTCCGACAGGCTCGACCGGGCGGGCGCTCCCCCCACCGGCGACGGAGACGGTCGTCGAAACGGAGGCGTACGCAAGCGTCCAGTTCTCACCCGGCGGGTCCGGGCCCGGTCGGTCCCCGCTGGTGATCGTCCGGCGGTCGGCCCCGACCGAGATATCGGCGCCGTAGCCGTTCTGCCGGATCGACTCCAGGGACTCGCCGTTCTCCCCTCGAAGCAGCGACAGGAACGCCGCGTCAGCGGTTCCGTTCACGCTGACCGACACCGTCCGGGTGGCCGGGAGCGCGCCGCTGCCACCGCCCGCCGCCCGCTCCGGTGCGTTGGGGTCCGGGAGTTCGCCGGTGACCGCGGAGACGACCTGCGAGTCGGCGTGCGGGGAGAGCAGGTCGGTCGCGCCGGTCCGGAGGGTCGCAGCGCGCACCCCGGCAGCGGCGTCGGGGTCAGTGCGGCCGAACGCCGCGCGTTGGGCGTCGAGCAGTCCGGCGTTCGTCGAGAGCGAGACGTGGTGGGTAGCGACAACGTTCGAGATCGGGAGCCCCGCGTACTGTCCGAGCCCCCGTGCCTGCGCCACGGCAGTGAGCCCGACCGTCATCCGCCGCGCGAGCCCGGGCGACTCCAAGGGGCCGGCGTCCAGCCGCTTTTGGAACGCGGTTGTGCGGTCGTGGAGCGCGAGGGTCGGGACAGCCACGGTCACGGTCCGGTTCAGACGTCGGGTGTCGACGACGCGGCCGTCGCGCTCGACGCGCAACACGAGTCCACGGACCGTCGCCCGGAGTTCGGTCCCGCCGTCGACGCCCGACACAGAGACGCGGTCTATCGCTTCTGACACGGTGTCGACCGACCCGCCGAGCGAGACGCGGGCAACGGCGTCGCCACGGCGGTGTTCGACCGGCGTGACCGCGTCGCGGGCCGACAGGAAGATCCGGAGTCGGAGATACCGGCGGAAGGTGTTCGGGCCCACGAGCGCGCTCCCGGGGCCGTCTTCGGCGGCAACAGTGACCGGGTCTCGTGCGGCGGCGCGGGCGGCGTCCCGGACGGCGGTCCGGAGCGCAGCGGTCGTTTCGGCGTCAACGCGCTCGGCGGCGGCGTCGGCGGACTTGTCGACGGGTCCGGGGCCGCGCGTCGACAGCGACGCCGCGAACGTCGCGCTCCCGACGAGCAGCAGCACGCCGATCAGCGCAAACGGGACCCGGGCGCGGTTGTCGTCGGCGAGCCGCATCAGGCCACCTCCGGCGGGGCGCTCCAGGTTCGGACCACGATCCGGACCGATGAGACAGAAGCCGCCTCCGCGGCGTCGCTCGGGTGGTCGTACTTGGATCTGAGCTCCGCCGTCATCCGCGTGGCCAGCGCTTCGGTGAGTCGTGCGTTGGCGGCGGCGGTGTCCTCAGTCGCAAGCGGCTCCGCGACCGACGCGTTCGTCGCCGCCGCGACCCGCGCGTAGCGGTGCGCCACGAGCGCGGCCTCCGGGTCGTCGCCGCGGAGCGTGATCCGCGCGGACCCGTGCGGGAGCAAGACTTCCACGGTTCGCGACGCGACGGCGTGCCCGAGGCCCCCGAACGTCGCCGTCGCGTGGGCCGGAACCGGTTCGACGCCCGTCGGGATCGTGAGGATCGCGGCGTGGACGCCGTCGCTCGGCGGTTCCGGGCCGACTCCGACGCGTCCGCCCACCGGTGCATCGGGGTATGGCTGCCACACGGCGTCGATACGGGCTCCCGCCCCGGTCCGTGCCCGCACCGCGTCGCGGACGGCGGACCGAAACCCCGCTCGCGTTCCGGTGATCGGGTTCCGTTCCGGCGGTTCGTCAGTGTGGAGCGCGACGCCGCTCGACGCGGTCGCGGCCCGGGCGAGGAGGCCGGCGAGGCTGCCGTGTGTCGTCCGGCGGAGTTCTTGATTCCCCGTCTGTCCCCGTCGGTCGGTGCCCCAGCCCGATCGGTTCAGTTCCCTGACGCCCGGTGCGAGCGAGTAGTTTACCGTCGCGGTCGTCGCCGCGAGCGCGTCGGCGACGGCATCGGCGCGGTCCGGTTCCGGCTCGGCCGCCGGCGTGTCGCTCCCCGTCACCACCACGCCGACGGCCGCGGAGATCAAGAGCAGGGCGACCACCGCGTCGATCGCGGCGTTCATCGCCACACCCAGACGCGGAGGCGCCCCCAGATCACGCCGCCCTCCGCGGTCGAAACCGCGACCGGCCGGGTAGCGGTGTCGACACCCTCGGATCCGGCGGGCGGGCGGGTCCCGCTCGTCCAGCGCCCGTCTTCGGTCGTAATCGCCACCGCGAGCAGGTAGCCGTCGGGCGCGACGCGCTCGGCCTGTGATAGCCCGGTCGGCGAGACCACGCCCCCCTCGTTGACAGCGTCGTAGACGCGCTCCAGCGTCGGCTCCGCGAGCGCGTTCCCGGTTTCGGTCGGTGTCACCCCGAGGAGCGTGGACGCGTACAGCGAGACGCCGGCACAGATCGCGAACAGCGCGACAAGTGCGACGATCGGCGTCGTCTGCCCGCGGCCGGCCGCCTCACGCGTCGACGAGGACGACATCGACCCCCTCCCACGAGACTCGGCGGACGATCAGCGTCCGGTCTACAGTGCGCCACGGGGCGTTGCTCGCGTTGGCTCGTGCGTCGACAACCGACTGCCGGAACTCGGTCGGCGACTCGAAGGCCCGGTCCGGTGGCGTTCCGTACAGCACGTCCCGCAGTTCCGAATCGCCCGCCGGAACCGGCGTGACCGGCCCGAACGAGAGCGTGGCGTGTGCGGTCCCGGCGTCCGACCGGAGCCCGATCCGGCGTGTCCCCAGCCTGACCTCGGTTGCGTCCAGCGGGTGTTCCGCCGTGGCGGTATACTCCGCGGCGGCGACCCGATCGATCGTCGCGCCCGCGGCGCCGGCGTCTGGTGGCGGTGCTGTGGGGAGCCCCGCCGCCGCGCCGAAGAGTGCAACGCCAGCCATCGACAGCCCGAACCACCCGTACCACGCCTCCATAGCGAAGTCGAACACGGGGTGGATGGTCCCGGGATGGGATTTAAAGTCTCGTGACGGCAGGGGCCACCGTCGTGGCGCCCCGAGTCAGAACAGCATCGACGCACCCAGAAACGCGACCACGTACGTCGGCGTCGCGGACAGAAGCGCAATCCCGACCCGGTAGCCGACCAGCGCCCGGTCGAGTCCGCGGTCGAGTCCAACCGCAACCGCGGTGAGGATCGTCGCCAGCGCGAGAACGTACACACCGACCGCGAGCCCGAGAGTCGACGGCGGAAGAACCGCAGCGCCCGGGGCCGACCCGGAGACCGATCCGCTGGTGGCGAGCGTTGACTCGGAGGCGGCCATCTGCGTCGCCATCGCCACGGTCGCGCCGCCGACGAGCGGGGCGAAGACCGCGGCCGTGTGCCGCAGCGTCCCGGTGATCGCAGCGAGTTCCCGCCGCGCCTCCGCCTCGACCCGCCGGAGCTCGGTGAGGTGATCCGCCAGCGTGACGAGCGTGGCCCCGGCGGGCCGCCCCTGTGCGGCCGCGACCGACAGGAGGGATGCCGTCGCTCGGGTTCGAGGGCTCGGAACGTCGGCCAGCGCGCCGTGTTCACCCAGAAACGCCCGCCGGACACCGACCCTGAGCCGGCGCTGGAGGCCCGCGGCCGTCGCAAATAGGTCGCTGGTCCGCCCCGTGGTGGCGTCTGCGGCGGATTCGACCGCGGTTTCGACGGACTCGCCCGCGGAGACCCGGCGTCCGACCACCGCGGTCGCGTCGGCGATCCCCGACTCGATGTCACGAACGTCAGCCCGGACGCGAGCCATCGGTCGGTAGTGGACGGCGAGGCCGGCACCGACGCCGACCCCGACGGCGGCGATCGGCGCGGCCCACGACGCGACCACAGACCCACCCACCCCGCCGCCGACGGCTCCGAGCGTCCCCGCAGCCACTCCTCGAATCCTTCCGGACGGCACGTCGGGGTGGGCGGATCGGACCCGCGCCGGGGGGAGCGCGATCGGCCGCTGGAGAAGCAGCCACGCGCCGGCGGCGACCAGCCCGACCGGGAGAACCGCGTTGTAGAGAGTGATAAACGCCGCTGCCGGGATCGAGACACCGCCGGCGCGGGCCGCGGGGACAACGCCGACGAGCGCGAGCGGCAGGAGCACGCCGAACGCGTAGATCCCGCTCGCGGGGGCGCGGACTTCCCCCGCGAAGGCGGCCATCTGGTCGTGTGCGCCGTCGAGGACCGTCTCAAGCGCGCGGTCGAGGGCGGCCTCCTGCTCGTCGGGTGGGGCGTCGACCGCCGACACGAGGAGCGACACCGAGCGATCGAGTGCGGGGAACCACGACCGCCACTCGTCGGCGAACCCCTCGAAGCCAGTCGCAGATTCCCCACGCGTGCGGTCGGTGTGGGCCGCGAGGCTCCGGGCGAGCGGCCCCGATCCCGATCGGGCCGCGAAGGTGGCAGCCCGCTCCGGCGTCGCCGCGAGCCTGAGCCGGAGCGCTGCCCGCGCCACCAGCCCCGGCGCGTCCCCGAGCGCCCGTGTTCGGCGGAGCGTCGCCGCGGCGACCGGAAGCCGGTGGCAGACGTGGGTCGCGCCGAGCCCGATCCCGATAGCGGCCGGTACCGCCGCCGGTAGCGGGACTCCCGGAAGTACGACAAGCGCGAGGAGACACGGGATCGCTGCGGGCACCGCAACGACATACCCGGCGCGGACCACAGTGTCGGCCCGGAGGTCGCTATCGAGGAACGCGAGCGCACGATGGAGTTCGCTCGTCGGCTCGACCGTTCCCGGGTACTGCTCCGCCACCCCCCGGGTGACCTTCCGGATCCGCGGGTCGACCCAGGTCACCGTCCGGCGCCTCCACGCACCCGGTCGCGGTCGTCCGGTCGGGTCAGTCTAGCGTCCGAGAGCCGCTTGAACCGGGTTGCGCGCCGCTCGACGGCGTCAAGCAGCGCCGCGTGTGACTCCCCGTCGGCACGGAGCCGCTCGAAGGCGACGCTGTCGCCGCGGTCGACGACGCCGGTCGAGCGGAGCTCGCCGTTGCCGCGATCGAAAAGCGGAGTAAACGACACGTCGCCGTCGCTGCCGCGCACCTCCTCGATGGCGGCGACGCGTCGGTCCTCGCCGTCGCGGGCGCAGGTCACCACCAGGTCGGTCGCAGCGAACGACGAGACCGGGACGCCGAGGTCGGAGACAACGCGCTCACACACCGCGGCCGCGGAGTCGCCGTGGATCGTCCCGAGCACCGCGTGGCCGTGAGCCCCGACCCGCATCGCCTCGTAGAGCGCACTCGCCTCCTCGCCGCGGACCTCACCCACGACGAGCGCGCCTTCACCCAGCCTGAGCGCCGACCGGAGCGCCTCGGCCGGCGGGATCGACCGGCCGGACGACCCGGCGTCGGGCCCCGATCCGACGCTCCCCCCCGCGTCGGTGTGAAGCGCCTGGACGTCGCGGTGGTGGTCCCGAAGCGACTCCACCGGGAGTTCGGGCGTGTCCTCGATGGTCACAACCCGCGTCGACACCGGGAGCTCCCAGAGCAACGCGCCCAAGAGCGTGGTCTTGCCGGCTCCGCGGGTGCCGGCCACGATGGTCGCCGCGCCGCGTTCGACCGCGAGCGAGAGTGTGGCGGCGGCACGCGGCGGGAGCGCGCCCGCAGCCACTAGCCGGGGGAGCGTCCACGCGTCGTCGTCGCGGACGCGGAACGCGAACCCGACGCCGTCGCTCGCGGGCGCGGTCACTCCGGCGACCCGCACCCGTCGCCCCGTCTCGGCGACGACCGAGGCGTCGAGTGTCGGCGAACTCCGGGAGAACGACCGGCCGCTCTCCCGGCGGAACCGCGAGGCGAGCGACGCCGCCCCGTCCGGGGTGAGCCGGACGTTCGTCCGCATACGCTCTCCCCCGACCACGACCTTGACCGGCGACTCGGTCACCGGCGCCGAGACGACAACGTCCGAGACGCGGTCGTCCGCGAAGAAATGCTCCAGCACGCCGAGACCGCGGGTGTGGCGGGTCAGGATCGCTGCAAGCGTCTCGACCGGGTCGTCGTCGCCCGCGACCCGCCGGACCGCCCGCCCCGGTGCCCGGGGCCCGCCGCCGACCGAGCCGTTGGCGAGGAGGTCGTATGCGGTCGCGAGCGTCGCCATCGCGTCGGTGGCGAGGTCGTGTGCGACCGGGCGGAGGTGGTAGACGGGGCCGTTGTCGGTCCGGTACCGGCGGACGCCGGCGTCCGTCGGGAGGTCGTGCGTCGCCTCACGCGCCGCATCCGCGGGCAGCCGACGAGAGATGAGTGCCTTCGAGAGCGTCGGCCCGACGAACGCGTGGAACGTGCAGCGGTCGGTAGCGTCGGTGTCGCCGTCGGCCGCGCGCCCCTCAGTGAGCCCCGACTCCGATCGCTCCGATACGCGGTCGGCGCCCGCGGCGAGTCCCGACTCGGCGGCGATCCGAGCCATCGCGCCGGCGCGTCCGGCGGCGCTGTGCGCTGCGGCGATGGGGTCCCGGCGTGCGTGGTCGGCGAGGTCGCGGTCGTGGAACGCCGCCCGTTCGACGAACCGACCCGCGGCGACGAGCACCCCGACCGACTCGTCGGTGTAGGTCCGCTCGACGCCGCTCGACCGCGTCCGGACGCCGTCCACGTCGCGGTCGGCGAGTGCACCGATCACGGTCGCCCGGCACTCGGGACTGGTCGACAGGTCGCCGTCGCCGGGGCACGCGTCGGCGTCAACCACGAGGTCCCGCCGGTCTGCTGTGGTCACGCCGCCGGTGCGTTCGACAGTGACGTGACACCGGCAGGTCGACTCCGCGACTGCGTCCCTCGCCGTGGTGTCGGCCGTCGTCGACCCGTCTCTCTCCGTGTCGGTCCCAACCGCCGTCCCGAGAGCCGCTGTGACCCCCGCGAGCGACCCGGCGGGATCGACTCCGAGCGACGGGATACCGTCCAGAGGCATACGCCGGGTGGTCCCGTTCCGGTATATAAATCATCGCCGCACACCGGTCACCAGTCGGCGGCCCTGGTGACCACGAGTTCGGGTCCGTCGTCACCGCGGACCAGCGCCAGGTCCACCGCGTGAGGACCCGGGTCACGGAACACGACCGGCCCCTGGGGTGTCCGGACGGGGATCGGTATCCCGAGGTGGTGGCGGTGGGTCGGCGACGACACGGCGTAGGTGACCGTCGACCGGTTTCCGGGGCCTCCAGGGGGGCCGCCGACCGCGACAAACCCGGGCTGTGCCGCGGTCAGCGACCGCTCCGGGAGGGTGAACGCGACGCGCCGCGTCGCCGCTGTCGACCGCGTCGGGACGGCGTCCTCCGTCGTCGCGAGCGCCCGTCCCGCGCGTTCGACTCGGTCGGCGGTCCTCTCGATCAGCGTGTCGCTCCGGGCCGTCCGCGCGTCGTCGACCGCCGGGAGCGCCACCGCCAGGGTCGCGACCGCGAGCGCGGCGGCGACGACCAGCCGGATCACCGGAACGCGTCGCGGAGCCGTGTGGCGAGCGACCGCTCTGCGTCGTCGGTCCGGGTCGCGTTATCCTCAATTCGGGTCGCGTTGTCGGCGGACCTACCCGACCCGACACTGGTGATCGCGCCGGGTCCGGCCGACCCCCCGTCGGTCGCGTTCGCGGTGGCGGGGCTGCTCCGCCCGTTCCCGGGCGGCCCTGTCGACGCCCCGGCGTCAGGTTCGGGTGTGCTGGGCGCGCCGGCGTGCCGCCCGGCGCCCTGATCGACTCCATCCCGGATCTGCGACCCCGCTTGCGGCCCGTCCTCCGGATCCGGTTCGGCAGTGCGGCGCCGAGGTGTTCGGTCGTCGCTCCCCTCACGGCGGCGGTCCCCACCCGGGTCCGGCAGCCGCTCGCGGACCAGCGTCGCTTCGGCTGTGAACCGCTTCTCCAGCGTTTCGGCCTTCGAAAGCGCGGCCGACGCCCGGCGTTCGACCCGTTCGTCGACGGTTTCGACGCCGTCGAGAAGGCCGCGAACCGCGTCGAGTTCGGCTTCGAGGTCAGTCACTCGGCGTTCGAGTGCCGCGACTCGGTCGGTGTCCGAGCCGTTGGCACCCCGATCGGGAGCCGCCACCGACTCGGGCACGTCTGAGGGGCCGGATCCGGGTTCGTCCGACCCGGTCGCCTCAGTCGTGTCGGCGGGGCGGTCGTGGGCGACGCGGTCGGCCGTCGGCGGTGTGGTGGTGCTCGGCTCACTCGGCGTCGTTTCCGTCGGCATACCGCCGGTGGCCGCGGCATCCGGTATGAACCTCCGGTTCGGAGCGGGGGACTGTTCAATCCAAACTCGACGCCGCGCGGTGGTACGGTCCCGCTGCGACCTCCTCCCGGAGGTCGCCGAGCGATTCGCGGGTCCCGTCGTCGCGCATCTCCGTGACCACCGCCAGCACCTCTTGGCGAGAGATTTTCACCCCGGTCGACGCCAGCGCGTCCTCCGGTCGGGCGAGCAGTTCGCGGAGAGTGCCGACCGCGAGCAGGAACGGGATCGCCCAGGCAGCCAGGGTGTTTCCGTCCCGCAGCGGGACCGCCTCCAGGTAGGTCTGGGCGTCGTCGAGGAACGACCCGGCGAACTCCGCGGTCCGGCGGACCACCGACGCCGCGCCCGACTGGTGGTCGTCGTCGAGGACCGCTTCCTGGGGCACGTTCTCGTCGGCCAGCCACTCTGCGGGGAGATAGACGTTGTCTTCGGCGGTGTAGTCGTCGTAGACGTCTTTCGAGATGTTCACGAGTTGGAGGCAGAGCCCGAACTCCTCGGCGGTGTCGTAGAGCCGGCGGCGGCGGTCGGCGGTCACGTCGTGGCGCGTCACCAGGTTCGTGATCAGGTTACCGACCGTCCCAGCGGCGTAGTAGCAGTACTCTTCGAGTTCACTCCGGGTTTGGATCCGGAGTCCGCCGTTGTTGTCGTACCGCTCAACGAACTCGGCCATTCCCCGAACCAACTCCCGCGCCGGTGGGACGACCGCGCGCTGGACGTCCGCGGGGAGGCTTCGGAAGGTGTCGATCACCCGGGGACTGTCGCGGACGACCGCCCAGTCGTCGGTCAGCTCCCCGTCGGCGGGGAGGTACGGCTCGACGGCAGCCACAAACACGTCGGCGTCCGTGTCGTCGTCGGGGTCGAGGACGGCGTCGTAGGTTCGGAGCAGTTCGGCCTGTTCAGCCGGCGGAATGTGGGAGGCGTCCTCGACAGTGTCGGCGATCCGGCAGACGAGATACCCGAGACAGATGTACGACGACATCGGCTCTTCGAGCACGTCCACGGTGAGCGCGAAGGTGCGGGACACCCCCTGTACCGAGTCGTGGCACCACTGGAGGTCGGCCCGGTCGACGTGGGGAGGGTCATCCTGCTGAGACATTCGGAGTAATCAGTCCTACGACGGGCGGAATAAAAAGCTTCGTGGGGCGCTTCGGGCGGCGTCGCGGACACACGCCAGCTTCTTGTTGAGTGTGGTGTCATCCACAACACATCGGTCACGCGTCCGACCTCTCGGGGGAGTCATCGGCAACGCACACTGAGAGCCACGTATAGTACGACTCGACGCCGTCAACGCCCGCATCGGTCAGCCGGTAGACGTCGTGGATCCCGTTGCGCTCCTCGGCAACGAGTCCGTGATCAACGAGTGCGTTGAGGCTGCCGTGGAACGCCGTCGGATCGATCCGGGTGTCGTAGGCGGCTTCGAGTTCCGATTTCAGTCGCTGGCCGCGGAGCGTCCCCGCGTCGTAGAGCAGCGCACAGATGTCCCGGCGCCGCCCGCTCTGGAGCCACTGCGTCATACCGGAGCGTGGCTCCGAACCGTCACACCGTTTTCGCTTCCGGTCCGAGGAACCGACACCTTCGACTGTCCCGCATCCCAAAACAGCGTATGGCGAGCGAAGAGACGACGACGAACGGCATCACTGCCCGGTACAGCGAAACCGAGACCGAACGGGTGCTCTCCTTCGAGGCCGACGGTCGGACGGCCGCGATTGCGCAGAACAGCGAGGGCTACGCAATGCTGAAGGTCCGCCCCACGACCGACGGCGACGAGTTGGAGCGCTACTACGGGTTCGACATGGCGCTCGACCACGCGGGCGAGTTGCTCGGCGTGTCGCCGCACGATATTCCGGTTCCCGACGCCGCGGCCGACATGGGAATGTAGGTCCGGGCGGACACGCCGACGTAGCGCGGACGACCGAGGTTCAATCCCGGCGCCAGTAGAACCGCGGTCCCAAAAACAGGTACGAAAGCGAGAGGAACAAGAGGCCGAATGCGAACCCGCGGCCGATCGAGCCGACCAGCTGGCGCCCCATCCGACCGCCGAGCCCGATCGCGGCCACCTGAACGATCCCCATCACCACCGCGTCTTGGGCGTGGAGGTCGGGGTAGGTGATCGGCGCGAGCATGAGACCCGCAAGCAAGAATGTCAGCGGCGCCAGGACGATCGGAGCGGTGAACCCCGCGAGGACGGTTGCGCCGAGGATTGTCGCCGCGAGCGTGGTCTGGACACCCTCGGTCTCGGCGGCGTCGCTGTCGTAGGCGGTGTAGAGTCCGAGCCGGGTCACTGCGGTCGCGACGAACAGCGCCGCACCGGCGACAGCAACCGCGCCGCGGGGAGTTGCGAGCCCCCACGCCTCGGCGACCGCCATCGTGACCACCAGCGCGGGGGTGGCGCCGAAGGAGCTGACATCCGCGAGGGAGTCGAGATAGGGGCCGACTGTGGTCCCGCCGCGGCGACGGGCCACCACGCCGTCTAGGGCGTCTGCGACGGACGCGAGCAACAACAACCGCGCCGCGAGCCCGATGTCGACGGTTGCGGCGACGGCCGCTAGAAACCCGAGTGCGGCGTTGGAGACTGTCACCACGTCGGCGAGCCCCAATCGACCCACGAACCGCGGCTTCATACCACGGCCGTCTCGGAGGACAGGTATACCTTTTTATATCCGGACCGCGCCGCATATACCGCTCGCCCCCCGAGATCCGAGTATGACAGAACACCAATCGCGGGACCTCAGTACCGTCACCCGTCGGCGTGTGCTCGCCGCCCTCGGGAGTGTTGGGGCGGTCGGCGTCGCGGGGTGTGCGGGCGGTGGGGACAGCCCCGAAGGCGACTACGATGTCGGCATGACGGCCGTCGCGTACGACCCCACGGAGATCACGGTCTCCGTCGGCGACACCGTTGTGTGGGCCAACACCAGTTCCCGCGGGCACACCGTTACGGCGTACGACTCGGGGATCCCCGACGAGGCGGCGTTCTTCGCCAGCGGCGGCTACGACTCGACCGAAGCCGCCCGGGACGCGTTCGGTTCCGAACTCGGCGGGCTCATCGACAGCGGCGACACGTGGTCGCACACCTTCGAGGTCGCCGGCGAGTACGAGTACGTGTGTCTCCCTCACGAGGCATCGGGTATGGTCGGAACTGTCGTCGTCAAGGAGTAATGCGGAGCCGCCCGGGTCGGCACTCGCGTCGGAAAAAGTGAGTCGGCCGGCCAGTCAGGCGTCGTCGACCGCGATGTCGCCCTCGTCGACGTCGACGGCAGCCTCCTCCTCGGCGGCGACCTCCTCGGGCCGCGCTTCGAGGGTGAGTTTCTGGACTTCGACCCGCCGGAGCGGGTAGATGGTCTTCGCGTCGCCGTAGATGGCCGACGAAAGCCGCCCTTCGATAACGCTGTCGATGAGTTCGTCGAAGGTCCGCTCGGCTGCGGCTTCCCTGACGAGGTCGATCATCACGCGCCGGATCGCCTTCTCTTGGTTCCGGTCGGCCTTCTTTGTGGTGAACGCGACGGGCTGGAGCTGGACGCGGTAGTCGTCCGTGGTCAGCACCGTGATCGCGACGTCGACCTTCGAGGCCCCACGCCGCACGAGGCTGCGGACGTAGTCGCGTGCGAGTTCGTGTTTGACGAACTCGGTGTAAGCCGCGTCACTGGACACGTCGTTCACCTTGAAAGTGAGCTTCGTGTTGTTCTCGCCCTGATCGCCGGTGATGTCGCCGAGGGTGACCTCGACGGTTCGACCGTAGACCTTGTCGGGCTCGTCCGCAAAGGTCGAGCCGAGTTCGGTCCGGTCGAACTGCTCCGGCGCGATCAGGTCGTACCATCGCTTGCCGTCTCGCTGCTTGGATACTGATCGTTCGCTCATGAGTTGTGTGTTCGTGTCGTGTCGACGATGGCGTCGGCCACCGTCAGGTTGACCACGGTGTCGTCCACCGTGGATTGGAGCCCGCCGGTCGTCTTCCGGGAGACGGTCGTCACGAGCTGGTCGCCCTCAACGGCCACCTCCATCGAATCGGTGTTGTCCGGACGGAGCGCCGCCGCCACCGTCTCGGCGTCGGCGTGGGTGGTCCGGAGGCGGGCGGTTCGCGACTGCGAGTCGCTTGCCCTCTCGGGCGTCGGTTGCGCGTCTGTTCGGTCGTGGCTCGAGTCGGATCGGTCGTGGCTCGAGTCGGATCGGTCGGTCATTGTGCGGGCCCCTCCGTCGTGTCGGTCGCCACGGCCGTGCAGGCGGTCACGTCGACTGCCTCCTGATCGCGGCGACCATCTCCGGGACGGGCGTGCCGGTGGCGATGCCCGCGAGCGCCCGAGTGGGCCCACCGGTCCACCCCACCGCCGCGGCGGGGAACTCGGCGGCGAGCGTCGCGGCGGCGTCGGCCGCGCCGGACTCACGAGCCGAGGTGGCGGCGATACCGTCGCCGACCGCAACAACGAGCGGTTCGGGCGACCGGAAATCCCGGGCGAGCCGTGCGAGCGTCGCCAGCCGACCCGGCGTTCCGGCTGCCGCCTCGTCAACCCGGGCGACGAACACGCCGTCGTGGCGGGTCGTCGACGCCGAGTCGAGCGCGCTGTGAACCGTGCGGCCGTGCTCGCGCCACGCGTCGAGGGCGGCGTCGCGGCCGCCGTGACCGAGCGCGAGCGCGACTCCCGTCCCGGGTCGCTCCCGAGCCGTGGCGGTCAACACGTCCGCGAACCCACCCAGGGTCGCGACCGGCGCGTCGGGCGTCGTGTACGGCCGGACCGCGCGTTCGACGGCGTCGGCCGCCCGCGGCACCGCATCGTTGTCGCCGGCGACTGCGAGCGCGACGCGCGAGGCGAGCGACCGTCGAGTTTCGGTGTCCGCCGCGGAGTCCGAATCCGCCCCGTTGTCGGAGCGCGACAGCGACGACACCGCGGCTGCCGCGGCATCGTGGTCGCCCGAAAACGGCGCGTGCAGGAGCGTCGAGTGGGTGAGGCCGTCGACAGCGTCGTCGACGGGGATCGATACCCCGGGACGCTGGACGGCCGAGCCGGCGTCCTCGGCGGCCGCGACGAGTTCGCCCGCGACCGATGCCGGGTGGGCTCCGTCGGCAACGACGCCGGCGAGCGCGAGCACCGGGTCGGGCGCAGCGGCGTCGGTCCCGCCCACCTCCGCGGCGATCCGGGACGCCCGGAGGCTTGCGGGGGCGGTCTCCGGTGCGACTGTCGCGTCCGCGTTTACGTACGCCGAACCGACACCGACAAACAGGCCGTCGTCGCCGCTGGACGGTCTGCCGGCGCCCAGCGCGTCGACGCGAACCTGGAAGGGGACGTCGACGCGCCGAAGCGCCCGAGCGAGTAGCCCTGCGGCCGCCAGCCCGTCGCCGTCCGCGCTGGCGAGCAGTCGGACGAACGACGCGCTCGACAGCGCCGCCGCGACGCTGTCGACGGGGTCGTCTGCGGCCGCGGTGGTGTCGGTTCGTGAGGCCATCGGGTGGTCAGTTTTCGAGGATGTCGACGGCGGCGTCGTAGGTGTAGACGAACTCCTCGTCGAGTTCGTCACCGCGGTAGTAGTCGACGAGCCGGCGGATCTTCGCCTCGGTGTTCTGCAGGGCGCGTTTGTTCTGCATGTCTTGGCCGTTCTCTTGGACGTGGCGACGGAGCCGGATCGCACGCTCCATCAGGTTCCGGAGGTCCTCGGGGAGCTCCGGTGCCGAGTCGTTGTCCTCGAGAATCTCGGTGACCTTCTTTCCGGTCGCGGCCTTGACATCGGGGACGGGAACGCCTTTGACGCCTTCGTCGCGGAGCTTCAGCCCGATCCCGCTCGGATCGTGGCCCTGCTCTGCGAGTTCGACGACGCGTGCTTCGATGTCGTCTGGGTCGACGTCACTCCACTCCGGGGGGTCGTCTGCCACCGGCCTGTCCGAACCGGACGAGCCGCGGCGGCGGGTGTGCATTCGTGCCATTGTGTTGGTTGGAACGGCACAGGCCGCAGAAGATACGATGTGATGCAGTCGAGGGTGTCGACCGCATCGCACTTCCGCAATCCCAAGCCGCGAGAACGCGGCGAGTCGGACTTGCGGCCGTGCTGTTCCCGTGTAGAAACACCACAGACGGCGACAAAAGGGTTGCGACCCGCGGCCGCGGGTGACCGAGTCGAAGCGCTTAAGAACGGAACAACAGTACGATCCGATGTCGTTCGGGCTCGTAGATCAGCGGTAGATCATCCCCCTGGCACGGGGAAGGCCGCGGGTTCAAATCCCGCCGAGTCCACTTCTTCGCTCACTTCGTTCGCTCAGTCGTGGACTCGGCGATGTCACGCTCGCTCCCTCCGGTCGCTCGCGTGACTCCCGCCGAGTCCGTAACTGTCGTGTGGCGACAGACCGTTTGTAGAACGGCGGGCTATTTCGAGCTCTCCGGCCCGATGCAGGCGGCCATCGAGATCTTGATGACGGCCGCAGCGTACGAGGAGAAGATAGAGGAGACTGATACTGTCGGCTATAGTCGCGTGACGTATTTCGAGACCCCGGGGTGTCGAAAATCTTCACGTAGTTATAGCCGACAGTATGAGAAGGCAATCAACGCGACCGAGGAGAAGAAGGAGCGCGGTGATGATCTGGGGCGTCCGCGGTTCGGGATGGCCCACGATGAAGAGAGGCGTCGACAGGTTCCTGGGAAGCGTTGGGAGGATGTGATGGAGATCTTCGAGATGCGTGAGGGTGGGCACACGTACAAAGAGATCACCGAGGAAGTTGGGGTTCGTCGGTGACAGCGTATCTGATTGTTGATCGGCGAGAGCGGTACAAAAAAGCAGCCACAACTTCATAGTCTGGTTGTTTTTAGCCGAGCCGGATTCGCAAATTCCAGTCATCTGAGCGTGTGTAGCTGTAGGATCGAACCGCCGGACAGGGACTTCTATCGGGATTTTTGACCCTCCAACGTCACCGGACCACAACCGGCAGCAATCTTAATGTGTACACACACTCATACACAAAGCAACGGATGGCATCGAAGAACATCAGCATCAAAGAGGACGTATACGAGCGGCTCAAGGCGCACAAACGCGGCGACGAGAGCTTCAGCGAGATGCTCGACCGTATCCTCCACGAACTCGACTCCGACTGGCGAACGAACGTCGGCTTTCTCGCCGGCGAGGAGGCGGCGGACCTCAAAGCGGAAGTCACGCGGGGGCTCGCGGACACCGACGATTCCTTGGAGGAACTCGGTGACGGGATCGACGAGCGCCTCTCGGAGGACATGTGAAGCTCGTCGACGCCTCGTTTCTCGTCGACTACGCCACGGGTGACGACGGTGCGGTCGCCTACCTTGCCGCGCACGACCAAGAGGAGATCGGCGCTTCGACCATCGTACTCTCCGAACTGTATCGCGGGTTGATGATCACTCAGGAGATGACACGGGAGGAAACGAGGGCGAAGTACGAATGGGTGGTACCCATTCCGTTCACGGACGGGACTGCCGCGGAAGCGGCCGAGATCTACGTCGAACTTCGTGCCGACGGGAAGATGATCAACAAGAGCGATATCTATATCGCCGCGACAGCACGGTCTCTCGACGTTCCGCTCGTCGTCGCCGACGATCATTTTACTCATATCGACGGGCTGGGCGTGGAAACGTACCGGGAAAGAGGCGAGTGATATTTCGGTTCGTTACGCAGGAGATCACCCATCTGGGTCTGCATCGGCAACTACTCACAACCGCAACGCTTGTACCCCCGCCTCGACAGACCTACTCACGATGGCGTCGATCCCCGCCACAGACGACCTGCCGGCGTACCTCGCTCCCCTCCCCACCAGGGTCGAAACCCTGACGCTCCGCCTGGTCTGGGTGGTCGTCGCGGTCAACCTCGCGGGCACTGTCTTCGGGTTCTGGTACTACCGGTTCCAGCTGGGGAACACCGCGCTCGTGATGTGGCCGGTCGTCCCCGACAGCCCGATGGTGACGCTGTGTATGATCGCGAGCCTGGTGTCGTGGAAGGCGGGCCGAAATCGGAACTGGCTCCACGCCTTGGCGTTCGTTGGGAACCTCAAGTACGGCCTCTGGGTCGTCGTCGTCCAGCTCACCATCAACGACGTACTCACCAGCGGCGATCCCTACTACTGGTTCCTACTGGTCGGCCACCTCGGAATGGCGCTTCAGGCGCTCGTGATCCACCGCTACGCGAGGTTCACGGTTCCGGCCGTCGGCGCCGCCGCCGTCTGGTTCGGGTGCAACGACATCGTCGACTACTTCATCCCCATCGTCGGCGACTACCACCACACGTACTTCGGCCCGCACCTCGTCAGCGTCGGCAACCACAACGTCGTTGCACACGACATCGCCGCGGCCGCGGCGGTCTCGCTGACGCTCCTCGCGACGTTTCTCGCGCTCTCGATCCGCGTTCGAGGGGTCAAAAGTGGGAGCCGAACGCGATCCGCCGGGTCCGGGTAGCGTTCAAGTGGTTCGACGGCCTACTGTCCGGGAGACAGTGTCAGGATCACGCCCGCGGACCACCGGAGGGAGGCACCGATGAGCGACGGAACCCCGGTCGTCGTCGCCAAGCGCGTCGACAGCGGCGAGGACGCCGATCTGAGTGAGATCTCGGATCTGGCCCGCGCGGCAGGGTACGACGTCGTCGCGACCCGGTCACAGTCTCGGACGGAGGACGCCGCCTACCACTTCGGGGAGGGCAAAGCCGCGGAGCTCGCCCGGGCGGTCGCCGAGACGGGCGCCGCGGCGGTCGTCGTGGACAACCGGTTGGGGCCGTATCAGACGTACAACATCGGCGGGAAGCTCCCGACCGGCGTCGAGGTGATCGACCGATTCACCCTCATCCTGGAGATCTTCGGCCAGCGCGCCAACGCCCGGAAGGCACAACTCCAAGTCGAGCTCGCGGAGCTTCGGTACGAACTCCCGCGCGCGGAGGCGAAAGCGTCGTTGGCGAAGCGCGACGAGCGGCCGGGGTTCATGGGGCTCGGGGAGTACGACGAATCTCGGGAACGCGACATCAAAGCCCAGATCTCCCGGATCCAACAGGAGTTAGACGACATCGCCGACAAGGAGGAAAGCAGGAGAGAGCGACGCCGGGAGTCAGGGTTCGACCTGGTTGCGCTTGCGGGCTACACCAACGCCGGGAAGTCAACCCTGATGCGCCGGCTTGCGGACGACTTAGACGTCGGCGAGAACGAGGGCCTCCACCCGGACCTCGACCCGACCGCCGAATCGGAGGACCGGCTGTTCACAACCCTCGGGACCACCACGCGCCGGGCCGACACCGGAACCCGGGACGTGCTCTTGACCGACACAGTCGGGTTCGTGTCGGACCTCCCGCACTGGCTGGTGGAGTCGTTCGAGTCCACGCTAGATTCGGTCTACCGTGCGGACCTCGTGTTACTCGTCGTTGACGCCTCCGAGTCCGTCGAAGCGATGCGCGACAAGTTGGTGACTTGCCACGATACCCTCTATGAACGGAACGAGGCGCCCATCGTCACGGTGCTCAACAAGATCGACCGAGTTGACGGTCCCGAACTCGAGCGGAAGCGGGCGGCGCTGGACGCGCTGGCGCCCAACCCCGTGGCGGTCTCGGGACTCACCGGTGAGAGCGTCGGCGAGTTGACCGACCGGATCGAGGCCGAACTCCCGGCGTGGCGGGAGGAACGACTCCTGTTGCCGCTGGCCGACGGCGCCATGAGCCTGGTGTCGTGGCTCTACGACCACGGCAACGTCGAGCGCGAGGAGTACACCGGCGAGGAGGTGGTAGTGGAGTTCTCGGCCAGGCCCGCGATCGTCGAACAGGCACGATCGAAGGCCGCCGAGGTCCGCGCACCCGCCGGCGAAACAGAGTCTGCCGACTAACCGGTGATCGGGGTCGCCGCCCCGCCGGTTCCCACCACAGGTCCCCGGTCCGGCGGTTCCGATCCGCTACGTCCCGTCGACCCGTCGCTTCTCCTTGGACACCACCCGTACGTCGGTGATGCGGGTGTCGGGATACTGGCCGTCGTCGGTCTTCTCGGCGGCCTTGACCATGTCCCAGATCACGTTCAGCCCCGTTGTGACGCCCTCCAGCGCCTCCATCTCGCAGCCGGTCTTGCCGGTTGTCTCGACGGTAACGGCGAGCGCGACGCGGTCCGAACGGACCTCGAAGTCGGTGTCGACGTTCGTGATCGGGATCTGGTGGCACATCGGGATCGTCTCCCAGGTGTGTTTGACCGCCTGGACCGCGCCGACCCGCGCGGTCGCGAGCACGTCGCCCTTGTCGATGCCGTCGTCGCGGATCGCCGCCGCCGTTGGCGGGGTCAGGTGGACAGTGCCGCGGGCGACCGCGCGGCGGTTGGTGTCGGGTTTTTGTCCGACGTCAACCATTTGGACGTCGCCCGACTCGTCAACGTGGGTGAGATCAGCGTCGGTGTCGGCGGCCGGGTCGGTGTCGGCGGCCGGGTCGCCGTCGCCGGCGGCGCCCTCAGCGGCGTTCTCGGGCGACGCCTCCTCGCGGGTCATTCTCCCACCGCCCGGTCTCGGAGTGCCGCTGGCAGCCGATTCAGCAGGTCCGTCGCGAGGAGGCCGCGGTCGCGCTCCTCGGCCGCAGCATCGCCTGCGCGTCCGGTTGCGTACGCCGCGACCGACGCCGCCTGTGGCGGCGGGAGCACACACGAGAGCGCGCCCGCCGCGCCCGCGAGCACGTCGCCAGTACCGCCGACCGTCATCGCCGCGTTGCCCGTGCGGTTCACGCGAGTCTCGTCGCCGTCGGAGACGATATCGTAGGGGCCTTTCACGAGGAGGAGGTGGCCGAGGTCGGCTGCGAATTCGGCCACCAACTCCGCCCGGGTCCGCCAGTCGGCGGCGGTGTCGCCGCCCATCCCGCGGAGTTCGCCCTGGTGCGGAGTACACACCAGCGTCGCGTCGGTGTCGGTGTGGGGGACGGCCGCCAGCGCGTCGGCGTCGACAACCGCGACGCCGTCGTACTCCGAGAGGAACGCCCGGACCGCGGTCTCCGTTCGGGTGTGGTCGCCCAGGCCGGGGCCGAGCACAACGGCGTCGTGACCGTCGGCCGCCGCGAGGAGGTCGTCGACCCGTTCGGGCGTGAGCCGGTCGCCGTCGTACGGTCGGACGATCAGGTTCTCGGTGTACCCCTGGACCGCCTCGGTTACCGAGGAGGGGCACGCAACGCGGACCAGGTCCGCACCCGCCCGGAGCGCCGCCTGCCCGGAGAGTGCGGGCGCGCCGGTGTAGGGGCCGCCCCCGATCACGAGCACCTCGCCGGCGTCACCCTTGTGGCTATCGGGGTCGCGGTCGAGAAAGCGCAGGTCGCCGGGGCCGACGAACCGCTCGGCGGCGGCCGGGATCCCGATGTCCGCCACCGTCACCTCGGCGTCGAGCCCGTCGAGGCCGGGCTTCCGGTCGTGGAACGTCACGATTCGATCCGCGTCCACGGCGACGCCTCCCGCTTCGCCGGTGTCGGCGTCGACGCCCGAGGGAACGTCCACTGAGACGACTGTCGCCGTCGCGTCGGCCATCGCGCGCGCGGCGGTCGCTTCGGGTTCGCGGAGGTCGCCGGTCACCCCGGTTCCGAGCATCGCGTCGACGACCACGTCCGGGTCCCCGAGGTCGAAGTCGGCGGAGTCGGTGACCGTCCGCGTGTCGTACGCCGCAGTCCGGAGGGCGTCCCAGTTCTCGCGGGCGATCCGCGTTCGGATCGTCGCGGGTCGGCCGAGCAGGTGGACGGTCACCTCGTAGTCGTCGAGAAAGCGGGCGGCGACAAGGCCGTCACCGCCGTTGTTCCCCCGACCGGCGACGACAGCGACAGCCGCCCCGGGGGCCGCCCCCCGGCGCACCGCCCGAGCGACGGCGTTACCGCTCGACTCCATCAACTGCTTCCGCGGGACTCCGAGTGCCGCAGCGTTGCGGTCAACCGCGGCCATCCGGTCGCGTGAGATCATTACGTACCGGTGGGGGCGACTCGGATTAAAAACCGGTGGAACAACCGGTGACAAAGTCTGATACGTGTCGTATCCACTCGGACGGGCTACGGATCGGTCCTCGTCCATTGTCGGCCCTTCCCCCCGGAACAGCTGGTGTCGCGTGGTGTGACCGATCCGATCACACGTGACTGAACGTGTGTCGGAAATGCGAAACGTTTAGCCCCCTAACACCGGTATGAATCGGTATGTCGAGTCTGCAGCCGTCGGACACCGATCACAGCGCCGTTGAGGAGGACGGCAGCCTCCGCGTCCTGCCGCTTGATGACGATGAGGCCGGGCGGCTCATTAACTGTCTCACTTCTGATATTGCACGGTCAACGCTCGCCGCGTTACAGCGAGAGTCGGCGACCGCCTCCGAACTTGCCGACGCGGCCGGCACCTCGCTGCAGAACGTCAGACACCATCTTGACAGCCTCCGGGACGCGGGGTTGGTCCGAGTTGTGGGAACAAAATACTCCGTGAAGGGTCGCGAGATGACGGTCTACGGCACGACTGAGGGGTCGCTTGTGGTCTGCGTCGGCGAGGACTCCGAACGGCTTCGGGCGTTCGAGTAACCGATCCGACTCAACGGGACCCTCGCGAGCCTCGCGAGCGAGGGGTCGTCACGGAAGTGAGTGCAACAGACGGACGTGACGGGACCCTCGCGAGCCTCGCGAGCGAGGGGTCGTCACGGAAGTGAGTGCAACAGACGGACGTGACGGGACCCTCGCGAGCCTCGCGAGCGAGGGGTCGTCACGGAAGTGAGTGCAACGAACGGACGTGACGGGATTCGAACCCGCGCTCTAGGGGTTAGGAACCCCTCGCCCTGATCCACTAGGCCACACGTCCGACCGGAGCGGAGGACGACCGTCGGAAAACACGCAGCGGAGAACGTGCCGGGGAGGAGAGGGGGTCAGTTCGTCTCGGTCGAGGTCTCAGTCGTCGCGGACCCGGACGGTGCGGTCTCCGAGTCGGCGTCGGCGACGACGTCGCCGTCCTGGTCGCTCTCGCCTTCCAGGTCGCTGAGTTCGTCTTCGATCTCCTCTCGGCCGCGCCTGAACTCGCCCATCGCCTGCCCCGTTGATCGGGCCAGTTTCGGGATCTTGTTGGCGCCGAACAGGAGCACCAGAATGAGCAGGACGACGAGCACTTCCGGGCCGCCCGGCAGGCCCGGGAACAGTGGGGTGATGGTTCCGAACATCGCTACACGGTCTTTGCCCAGTCGCGATTATAGGCTTTTTGCTCGTGATACGACGATCCCGCCGGGCCAACACCCCGCGAAAGCAACATTGAATCCGGAGGCGGTCGGAGGAGGTGTATGGTCTCAGTCGGCGACACCGCCCCGGATTTCACCGTCCCGCTCGCGCACGGGTCCATCGACTCGTTCACGCTTTCGGAGCGCCTCAACGAAGCGCCGCTGGTGCTCGCGTTCTTTCCCGCGGCGTTCACACCGACCTGCACCACCGAGATGTGCACGTTCCGCGACCGGCTCTCGGAGTTTGAGGCGATCGACGCGACCGTGTACGGCGTCAGCATCGACACGCCGTTCACGCTCAACGAGTTCAGAGAGCGGAACGGGTTGAACTTCGGACTCTTGGGCGACTCCAACCGGGAGGTCGTCGACGCCTACGGTGTGTCGATGGACTTTGCGGCCTACGGCGTCGATCGTGTCGCCAAACGTGCGGTCGTGATCGTCAACGCCGACGGGACGGTGACCTACACGTGGGTGAGCGACGACCCCGGCGCCGAACCCGACTACGACACTGTCGCCCGCGCGGCCGACGAGGCCCGGGTGTAGCAGGTCGTCGCACCGCCGAGCGCAGCCGACCCTGAGGTACTTGTCCGTCCCCGGCCACCATCCGGTATGACCCGCTCGCCCGGTAACGGCGGTCGCGAGTACGACGCCGACGCGGCGCACAACTTCCCCGACGGCCGACTGAACGAGGTGTTACCCGTGCTCCGGTCCGATCCCGAGATCACGACGTACCTGGAAGCGCAAAACGTCAACGCCGTGGCCCGCAAGAAGTACAACGACCACGGCGCCAAGCACATCGAGATCGTCCGCAACCGCGCACTGTGTCTCTATGACCTCCTGAAGGGGGGTGACGTGGCGTTCAACGGCGCGTCACAGCAGGGGCTCGGCGAGGCCGACGAGGCGGTCATCGTCGCTCTGGCGGCGACGCTCCACGACATCGGCCACGTCGTCCACCGCGACGACCACGCGTACTACTCGATCCCGCTGGCGGCCGACCTCCTCGATCGGCTGCTTCCGGAGTTCGGCTTCTACGACGCGGGCGAGGCGGTCCGCGTGAAAGGCGAGGTGCTCCACGCCATCCTGTGTCACCACACCCCCGAGGACCCGCTCACGACCGAGGCGGGTGTGATCCGCGTCGCCGACGCCTTGGACATGGAGCGCGGCCGCTCGCGGATCCCATACGAGGAGGGCGGCCGCGGGATCAACACGCTGTCGAGCCAGGCAATCGAGGACGTCTCGCTCCGTTCTGGAAACGGGAAGCCGGTGCTTGTCGAGATCAAGATGGTCAACGCCGCGGGCGTCTACCAGGTTGACAACCTGCTGAAAGCGAAACTCGACGGGTCGGGCTTGGAAGACCACATCAGAATCGTCGCGGTCAACACGAAAGGCGACAATCCGCTCGTCGAACGGCTCGAGTTGTAGCTCGTCTCGCGACGCCGCCTACTCCCCGGCGGGTTCGACCTCTCCCGGTCCGGAGACGGTGAGTTCGCCACCCAGCGTCCGGTTGGGGTAGGGGATGTTGATATCCTCGTCGTCGAACCGGCGTTTCACCGTTTGGACGTACTCCCCGCGGGTGCGTACGAAGTCCGACCGGCTGGGGTCGTCGATCCAGATTCGCGATGTGAGCGTCACCGACGAGTCGCCGAGTTCCGTCAGCCGGACGCTCGGCGCGGGGTCCTCCAGGATGTCCTCGTGGGTGCGTGCTTCTTCCAGGATGATGTCGGTCGCCGTCTCGATGTCGTCGTCGTAACCGATCCCGAACGGCACCTGGAGCCGGAGTGTCCCCTTCGCGACGGGGTTTTTGATCACGCCGTCGGTGAGTTGGGAGTTCGGGACGGTCAGAAGTTCGTTGTCGAACGTCTTGACCCGGGTGACCCGGAAGCTGATGTCCTCGACAATCCCGGAGTTGCCGTCCCACTTGATCCAGTCACCGATCTTGAACGGCTTGTCGGTGTAGATGAAGATGCCCGCAACGAAGTTCTGCAGCACGTCCTGCATCGCGAACCCGATCGCCAGCGTCGCCGCGGCGGCAATCGTCGCGAGGGACCGCAGGAAATCCGGGTATCCCGCGGCCCCGAAGGCGGCGGTGATCGCCGCGAAACCGACGAGCACGGCGATCAGGCGTCGGATCGGTCGCCGGGCGTGCGGTTCCAGGTCCCGGGAGACCATCATCCGGTTGACGAGCGGGATGAGGACGTTCCGGCCGGCCAGATACGCGCCCACGAACACCGCGAGGAACGCGAATAGCTGCCCGAGCAGCCCCGCAGCCGTGTCGGGGAGTCCGATCCCCGCGAGGAAGCGGCTGATCGACCCGCTCAGCCCGACGCCGACCTGCAGCGCTCCCCCGAAACTCATCGGTGCAAGACTCCCGTGTTCCCCCTGGTTTCGACGACCTCGGCGTCGGCACGGGTAGCGAGGTCCGCGGCGAGGTCCGCAACGGTCGTGCCACCCTGCGATGCGCGGAGGAACTTCACCTTGAGCAGGTCACGGTCGGAGAGCTGATCGGCCGCCTCCTCGACGACCGGGTCAACTCCATCCTTGCCAACCCACAGCGTCACATCGAGGTCGTGGGCCCGCTTCCGCAGTTCTTGTCGGTTCATACCTGCGTGATACGACAGCGTCCGGTTTGAAAGTTGAGATTTTCGGTCGTCGGTGTCGGGGTGCCGGCTCGCGGCCCCGACGCTACCCCTCGTATGGATACCGTGCGGTCGCGCCGCAGGCCAGACACCGGATCGCGACGTGGCCCGATCGGAGCCGAACCCGGGCGGTCGCGCCCGGCCGAAGGTACGCGTCGCAGTCGTCGCAGCTGAAGCGGCGGAACCGCCGCTGGAGGCTGATCCGGTGGCGCTCGCCGATCCGACGGGCCAACCGGACGTACTCTCTGGCGCGGTCGATGTCGCCCTCGGCGGTCGCCTCCCGAGCGAGGTCCTGAAGCCGGTCGATTCGCTCGGCCGGGATGCCCATACCCAGGGGGATGCGGGCAGCGTCAAAGGCGTTCCGAACCCGTGTCGTGTCCGCGAGGTGCGAAACGACAGGCTCTAAGCCGGCCCCAAAGAATCCCACACGACGTGGCGCTCCGCGTGCTCAACCACCTCGAACTGGAGTCCCGGCTGTCGCGCAGCGGCATCGGTACCGCGACCGATCATCAGCGGGCCGCCTTGGATCGCACCGACGTTGAGGTGACCACGTCGCCGTGGCGCGGCGGCGACCCGGCGGCCGGACTCCGGTCGCTCGCGGCGGGTAAGAGACTGTTCCGCGAGTACGACCTCGCCCACTGCAACCTGGTCGGCCCGGGGTCGCTCGCGGTCGCGCGACACGCCGTTCGGAACCATATTCCACTCGTTCTCCACGCCCACGTGACCCGCGAAGACTTCGCGGAGTCGTTCCGCGGGTCGACCACGGTCGCGCCCGCCCTGGGCCGGTATCTGAAGCGGTTCTACTCGCAGGCCGACCTGGTGCTCTGCCCCTCGGAGTACACCAAGCGAGTCCTCGAATCCTACCCGGTGACGCCACCGATCCGCCCGGTCACCAACGGCGTCGACGTCGACGCGCTGGCGGGGTTCGAGGACCGCCGGGAGGCGTACCGCGACCGCTATGATCTCTCGGGGACGGTGGTGTTCCTCGTGGGCAACGTCTTCGAGCGCAAGGGGCTGTCGACGTTCTGCCGGGTCGCGGAGGCGACCCCCTACGACTTCGTGTGGTTCGGACCGTACGACACCGGGCCGCACGCGTCGAAAGCCGTCCGGCGGTGGACGGAGAACCCGCCGGAGAACGTCACCTTCACCGGGTGGGTCGACGACATCCGCGGCGCGTACGGCGCGGGCGACATCTACCTCTTCCCGACGAAGAACGAGAACCAGGGGATCGCCGTCCTCGAGGCGATGGCGTGCGGGAAAGCGGTCGTTCTCCGCGATATCCCGGTGTTCGAGGAGTTCTACACCCACGGCCACGACTGTCTCAAGTGCGAGACCGACGCGGAGTTCCGCGAGGCGGTCGAACGGCTGGCGGGCGACGACGACCTCCGGGCGCGGTTGGGCGAGAACGCGGAAGCGACGGCGGCGGAACACAGCCTCGACCGCGTCGGGGAGACGCTCGCCGAGACCTACCGGGAGGTCCGCGACGCGAAGCGGGCGGGGCGGCCGGTCGAGGTCGAGGATAAGAGGTGACGGTGGCTGTCTGCCCGAAAACCACCATCGGGTGGGAATGGAAGGGGCCGCGTTCTCGACGACGGTGACGAGCGCACAGCTCTCGTCAGCCAACCAGAACGCGAGCGTTCTGGTGAAGGTGGCCGACGTAAGGACCGCAGGAGTGAGCCGGGCGAGACCGGAGGTCTCGCTGGAAACCGGCGGCTCACCGCTGGTGACGGAGCGAACGACGAGGACCGCAACGAGGCCCCCGAGTCGAGAGCGCGGGGGCTTCCGGGGTGTCCACGATACCATTCCCAGCAGTTCCGTCCTGGACAAGGCCATACCCTCGCTGTTCCGCAACTGATTAACCACACCTCCGAGAACCACGCCCGATGGCTCCCGCCTCGGTTGCGGCGTTCACCGACACCTACCTCCCGACGGTCAACGGCGTCTCCTACACCGTCCGGACGTGGCGCGACCGGTGGCGCGAGCGCGACGGACGGATGGATGTCGTCTACCCGGGCAGCGACGACTACGCCCCCGCGCCCGGCGAACACCCCGTCGGGAGCCTCCCGTTCCCGATGTACGAGGGGTTCCGGCTGGGGTTGCCGAAGGTCCCCGGTGCGGTCAGCGGCGTCGACCTCGTCCACACCCACACACCCTTTGCGGTCGGGTTGGGCGGCGTCCGGTTCGCCCGCCGCGCCGACCTCCCGCTCATCACGTCGTATCACACCCCGACCGCGGAGTACGCGGAGTACCTCACCTCGCAACCGTGGGTGGAACGCCGGGTCGAACGGCTCGCCGAGCGGTACGAGCGGTGGTTCCTCTCGCGGGCGGACGCGATTGTCTGCCCCAGTGAGGACGCGAAAGCTCGGATCGACCGCAACGTGACGGTCGACACGCCCGCGGTCGTGGTCCCGAACGGCGTCGACACCGAGTTTTTCGCGCCCGACGACGGCGACGCGTTCCGGGAGCGATACGACCTTCCCGACGGGACGCTGCTCGGCTACACCGGGCGCCACGGCTACGAAAAGCACCTCTCGGAGTTCTTGCGGGCGGCCGAGGGAATCGACGCCACGGTCGTCGTCGGCGGCGACGGCCCCGCACGGGAGGAGTTGGAGGCGCTCGCCGCCGACCTCGACATCGACGCCCGCTTCCTGGGGTTTCTACCCCGCGGGGACCTGCCCGAGTTCTACTCCGCGCTCGACGCGTTCGTCTTCCCCAGCCCGGTGGAGACCCAGGGGCTCGTCGCCCTGGAGGCGAACGCCTGCGGGACGCCCGTGGTGGCGGTTGACGCGGGCGCGCTCTCGAACACGGTCGAGGACGGTGCCAACGGCTACCACTACGCCCGCGGCGACACCGACGGGTGCCGAGACACGATCCGGCGCGTACTCGACGAGCGGGCGTCGCTGTCGGCGTCGTGTCTCGATCGTCGCGAGGAAACGGGCGTCGGCAACGCGATCGCGGAGCTCTCGGCGCTTTACGACCGGATCCTCGCGGAGAACGCGGAGGGGTGAACCGCCGCAGAAGCTACTCGTCGATATCTTCGACTGCCTGGGCGATACGCTGCAGTTGGCGGGTCGCGTCGCGGACCTCGTCGCGGAGCTGTCGGACCTCCCGGACGAGTTCCTCGTTGTCGTCGCTTTCTTCCGCGCCGCCACCACCCATCCCCGGCGGGCCGCCACCGCCGCCCATTCCGGGGGGACCGCCGCCGCCACCGCCCATCATCCCGCTCATCATCTGCGCGAATGGGTTGCCGCCGCCACCACCGGGGCCGCCGCCGCCCATCATCTCTTCGGGGCCGGGGCGGTCGCCCTCTTCGCCCTCCTCGGCGCGGCGTTCCCGGATCTCCTCAACGCGCTCCCGGAAGGATTTTTCCTCGTCGGTGGACTCCTCGCCCGTAGAGTCATCGCCGGCGTGCCCGCCGTCGTCACCGGCGGTACCGGCGTCAGTTGGTTCCTCGGCTGCGTCGTCTGGGTCGTCCGACATACCTCCGCGTATACTGTCGTCCCGCAAATGGCTGTTGGTCGGTGGTCGGGGACCCGTCGGGTGCACTCGGGGTTGACATCCTCCCCGCGCTAAAGGGCGAGGATTCCCCGAAGGGGATATTCGGGTTGCGCGTTTCCTCGGTTCTCAAGTACGCTTTCGCGTGGAACGTCAGCGGTAGCCGTCCAGTTGTGACCAAGGACGTGCGTTGCAGCGCGTACAGCCCTGTCAATGGGGCCTTCCTCCCCGCATACAGCGGGCGTCAACAGCGTGGAACGACGTTGCACGAGCAATCGGGCGTAGCCCGATGATGACGACTGGCTATTCACCCAGCGAGGTCGCACGGTTCGCGTCAGCCGAACTGCTACGCCGTGCACGGTTCTCCCTCCCGTTGTGCGATGTTCTCTGAAGCGTTCAGGTCAGCGTGGCGTCCACGACCGCACTCCGAACACAAAAAGTGGTCTTCATCACGAGTTCCCATCGAACCACACGCCGAACACTCCTGACTGGTACGGGAGGGGTCGACCTCCTCGACACGGATACCAGCGCGTTCGGCTTTGTACGTCATGAACTGTTGGAGTTGGTGGAAATGCCACGAGTGGACACCCGACCACGAACTGTTCTCGCGGATACCTTCGAGGTCTTCTATCCGAATAACGGGGTTCTCGAACTGTTCCGCGAACCTGATGAGACGACGGGAGAGTTTGTGGTTCAAGTCCTTGATTCGACGCTGTTCTTTGTCACCCACACGGTTTCGTGCGCGAAGCGCACCCGCCTCTGAAAGCGACTCGCGTAGGGAACGATATTTGCGCCGAACGTACTTCGCCTCATCACCCGACACCAGCATCGACTCACCCTCGCCGTAGGCCGTCACAGCGAGGATGTGCCGTTCACCAATGTCGACACCGATGGCCGTTTCGCCCGACGTATCGGCGTCGTACTCGATGTTGAACGTACAGAACCAATCGTCGCCACGACGGTAGATCTGTAGGCGGGTTTTGTTGGCATCGCCTTTGACCAGTCGGTCTACAGGGTCAACAATGTCGTCGTACACTTCGATGGGAGTGTACCACCATTGAGAGATACACGGGGAGCCAACGACGACTGTGCCGTTCTCAGTTGTGTCGATTTCCCAGTTCTGATTGTTGACGGCGAACGGCTGACTCTCTCGGTAGCGAACTTCCCCATCCTTACTGTGGTCGGCTTTCGCCTCTCGGATGGCTTGGTTCTGGATGGCCGAGTAGAGGTCGTTGTCAATGCTGGCAGTGGTCACGGATTTGTCGAAGTCGCCGTTCTCCCATCCGTCGATACAGAACTGCTTGGTGTCACGGTAGAGGCGAGCGGCGTGTTGCCACTCCTTGCGCCGTGAGAGGGATGGATTATGGAACTTCGTGGTGATAGTCACCGTGACCATTACAACTGTAATCAGATATGCTGTAATAAGAACCTGTTGGAATATCAGGCTGTGCTATCGACGGTGGTTCGTGAAAGGTAGTGTCGGATTCATCCCCGCGCTAAAGCACTGTCTCTTACCAATAAGTCCACCAAGTTCCAAACAGACGTTTCAGACGCTGTCGACCCCAATCTACACTCAGAAGATCGAGGTAAGGAGTGAGTCGGGCGGTGATCTCGGCAGTCGGGGGTTACTGAACACGGGTAACCAAGATCGCCAAAATCGGTCCATAACGGTATAACGCCCGCAGATATCGATATTTTGCCCGAAGTAATCGACCTCGGCAACAACTCGATTTGTGGGTAAAAGACAGCGCTAAAGCATGGGGCTTTCTCCTCGATTCTCCGTAATCGCAGACGGTCCGGCTGGGTGGATCGCCGGCCGTCCGGCGGAACATGTCGGCGGACCCGACGTGGACTACGCGATCGCGGAGTCGTCGCTCTCCTCTCCGTCGGGGTGAGTCATCTGCTCGATGACGTCGTGGAGCGTCACGTCGTTGATCAGGACAATGTCGCCGACGGCCCGGACCCACCGGTACGGCAGGATGACGCCCTTTTGCCCGGCGACGACATCCGAAAAGAGTTCGTCGTTGAGTTGTGTGAGCGCCAACCCGGTGACCGCGCGGCTCCCGGTGAGGTCAAGCCGAACGTCGGCGACTTCGCCGACAAAGACGCCTTCGTTCGAGTACACCTCACGGCCGACAAGCGTCGTGATCTTCTGGGGAGTGTCGTCCATACTCCGGTGATCGTGAGCGTCCGTCTTAATTGTTCGTAGCCGAACGGCCGTAGCGCCCCGGAGCGACCGGGTGCGGCAGACGTGCGTCGGACGCTCGAGTTCCCGTGACGGCCGCGCCCGCGCCGACTCACCCGGCGTCGAACTCCGGGCCAGTCACCCGGACAGTCACCGTCTCCTCGACCGCCCGGAGGTCGTAGTCGGGCACCGTGCCGTCGGGGCGTCGGGTCACATACATGGGCTCGACGAGCCGATCCCCGTCGACACCGTAGACCGCAAGCCGGTCGCCGGTGGCTTCGGGGTCGACGTCGCCGTCGCGGATCGCGGTCGCGAGGTCGCGGGTCAGCCACTCTGTCTCCGAGACGCTGGGGTCGCGAATCAGGGCGCGGTCGACGAACCGGACCAGATACCAGTTGAGGTCGTTACACAACGATACGGCCGCGCCCAGGCTCACCGTGTCGACCGCGAGCGAGTTCTCGAAGGGGGCGTGGCGCTTGTAGGTGGCAAGAGCCTCCCGGGCGGTCTCCCGGGAGAGGAGTTCGTACTGCACGTCAGTGTCCCCGGCGCCGAGCAGACAGACCCGCGTCACACTCAAACTGTAGTCGGAGCACGCAAATCGGTTGCGGTGGCCTCCTCGGGCGGACCGCGCGGGGCTGCGCTACCGGTTCTCGACGTCGTCAAGCCAGGCGTTCGCGCACATCTCGTCGCAAAACGAGAGGAGGCGACGCTCGTGCGTCAGTTTCGCGGCGCCGTCTGTCGCCCGCTCGCGGTCGAGTTCGACCTGATAATGCGGGAGTCGGCGATCGACGCCGTCACCGCACGTCGGGCATGCCTCGGTGGCGGCGTCCCACTCCGAACGGGACACCACCTGCCGCACGGTCCACTCGGATCCGGGGGGTGCCGGGGAGGGGCTACACGTCTTTGACATTGACGAAACGTTGGGCCTGCAGGTATGTAAATCCATTTTGACCCGGTCGATCACACATATCCTGAACGATCGTCACTATTTTTACGGGGTTCGGTGACGAGACACACACCGCGGAGCGGCGACGAGTCACACGGGAACGATCTCCGCGTTCCGGCCGGCCGCCCGGGCCGCGTCGAGCAGCCCCTCGGGTTCGGCGTCGACAACTCCGTCGGGCGTCGCGTTCGTCTCCGGGTGCGCCGGTGCGATCCGCTCGCAGCCGACAGGGACCGTCGACCCGGCGTAGGTGCCGAGTTCGCGGGCTTCGGAGACGATGTCGGCCTTGTCGGCGGCGAACAGCGGGCGGTGGACCGGCCGCGACGACGCGGTGTCGGTAACCGCGAGGTTGGCGCCGGTCTGGCTGGATTTCTGGCCGACGGACTCGCCGGTGGCGAGGCTGTGGGCGTCCGCGCGGTCGGCAACGCCGTCTGCCGCCGCGACCAGCACCCGGCGGAGCGACACCATTCGAGTGTCGTGGGTGGCCGCGACGACCCGCTCGATCAGCGGGCCGCCCTCAACGACGCGCGGGCGGAGGTCGGCACGAGGCGCCCGTGGGGCGAGGGTCCCAACCGCCTCGATCGCCCGAGCGCGGTGGTCTGCGCCGCCGTAGTCGCCGAGGTCGACGTACACCGGAACGGGAGTACACCCGCGGCGGAGCAGCCGCCACGTCGCGACCGGGGAGTCGATACCGCCGCTGATGAGGACCGCAACGCGGCCTTGGGTGCCGACCGGGAGCCCGCCCGGCCCCTCGATCCGCCGGACCGAGACGAACGCCTCACGCTCTCGGGCTTCGATCCGGTAGGTCAGGTCGGGGTCGTCGAGGTCGACGTCGGCGCCCGTCGCTGCGCCGACAACGCGACCGACCTCGCGTTTCAGATCGGCGTTCGCGAACTCGTGGACGCCGTCGGGGCCGACACGATCGCTGTCGACGGCGTAGGTCTCCGCCGGAGTGTGTGCCCCGGCTGCTGCCAGGGTGTCGGCCGCGTCGCTGATCGCCGCCAGGTGCGGGTCGGTGGCGACCGCGGGGCGCGCGAACCCCACCCCCGGGATGGTCGCCGCGGTCCGGGCCGCAGCTGTCGGGCGATCGGTCCGGACCACGATCCGCGACCACGGGCGCTCGACGTCGGCGGTGATCCCCTCGGCGGCGAGCGCGGCGTCGACATCGGCGGCGACGCGCTCGGCCATCCGCGCGCGGACCACGCTGCTTTTGACACCGAAATCGCCGTGGCCGAGGAGGACCGCGTTCGTCGGATCCAGTGGGTCTGCGCTGTTCGGAGACACGTGTCACTCCTCGTTCGACGGCGACACAAATCACGCTATCGGCGTGGTCCCGGACCGGGACTCGCGTCCGGGTCGGCTCAGAAGGTCGACAGCTCGCCGTCGATGACCTGCCTCGTGATGTCGGTCACGTCCGCTAGCCGGTCGTCAACCCGCGCGTGGATCTCCGGTTCGATCTCCGCGAGGTCGACTCCCGGTTCCGTGACGACCTCCGCGTCAGCGACGTGGGGTTGGTCGATCGGGCGCCCGATCTGCGAGAGCAACCGGACCTGGAGGTCGCGGATGCCGTCGACGTCGGCCGCGACCGTCTCGGCGATGTCGGTCGAAAGCAGATTGTATATCTTCCCGATGTGGTTTACTGGATTTTTCCCGGAGGTCGCCTCCATGCTCATCGGGCGGTTCGGGGTGATGAGCCCGTTTGCGCGGTTACCGCGGCCCACCGAGCCGTCGTCGCCCATCTCCGCGCTGGTGCCCGTGACTGTGAGGTAAATCGAGCCCTCATCGTAGTTGTCGGCGGTGTTGACGTCGACGCGGACCTCGCGGTCGGTCAGCCGCGCGGCGACGGTCTCGGTGAACTCCCGGACCCGCTCGACCGCGTCGTCGTAGGCGTCCAGATCCGGGATGTAGGCGTCGATCACGGCGGCGGCGACCGTGATGTCGATCCGGTTGCTCTCGCGTTTCCCCATCACCTTCACGTCCGGACCGAGTTCGGGGTTGTCGTCGGCGTACGCGCCGTTGAGTTCACGCTCGACGGTCAGGACGATCTCCTCGGTTTCCGTGAGCGGCGCGTGGCCGACGCCGTAGGAGGTGTCGTTGGCCATCGGGACCTCCGCGCCGTCCTCCCCGAACACGTCTTGGAGGTCGCCGGAGCCCTCGCCCAGCCGAGTGTCGACCACGATGTCGGTTCCGACGTCGAGTTCGGGGACATACTCGTTGAGGTATTCGCGGGCGGCCGAAAGCGCCGTGGCGTCCACCGGGAGTTTCTGCCCGTCGTACTCCGTGGTGGCGCGGCCGACGATCAGGACGTAGATGGGTTCGACCATCTCGCCGCCACCGTACCGCGGTGCCGACTCCCCGGCGACTAGCTGCGTCTCGTCGGTGTTGTAGTGGAGAACGCGCCCGACGCGCTCGATGTAGAGCTGTGAGAGCGCCTGTGAGACGCTCTCGGCGAGCCCGTCGCAGATCGAGTCGGGGTGGCCAATCCCCTTCCGCTCGACGATTTCGACTCCTTGGTCCTCGACTGCAGCCCGTTCCGCCGCCTTGACGTTGATGTTCCGTTCGGTCATTTGCCGAGCGTTCACCCCGGCCGATCCTATAACTTGCGGAACTGTTTGGAACGAATATTATTACCTCTAGACATCATTTGGGCGGCGTGCAAAGCGTCGCGCACCGAACAGCGCGGCGTGCAAAGCGTCGCTCGTCGAACGGGACGGGGTTCAGTTCTCCGCGTCGAGCAACAGCCCGAGGTAGGAGGTCCGGATCTGGTCGTCGGGGTCGAGTCCGAGATCAGAGAGCACGTCCGCGGCCCCCTCCCGGACTTCGGCGACCGCGTCGCTCGCGGCCGTCTCGGCTTCGACCTCCACGAACTCTCCCAGCCCGTCGACGCGGTCGAGCGAGACGGTATACCCGTCGAGTTCGAAGAACGTGCGGTCCTTTTCCACCACCGCCGCCGGCTCGAACCCCAGCCCCGCGAGAATGTCTGCGGCCTCGTCGCCGTCGACGACCTCCGTTTCGTGTTCCTCGCGGGTCTTCGATTCCGCCTCGACCAGCGGCCCCTTGTACGTCACTCTGGTCGTCGGCTCCGCGTCCGCCACGTCCGAGTGGTCACCCGGTGCCTGCGCGCCCGACGCTCCGACCCGTTCCCGGGTCTCCGCACGGAGCCGCAACGCCTCGTCGGTCTCGGCGAAGTCCCGATGCGGGGCGTCGTAGTAGGTGTCGACCTGTCGGACCCGCCGGTCGAGCGACGCGCCGGCGTCGTTGAGCGCTTCTCGCACGGAGTCGTGGTCGGCGCGGAGTTTGAGTTCGACCTCGTACACACCGGCCGGTCGGACGGCACCCGCAAAAACAGTCCGTTTCCGGGGTCCCGTCGGGCTCCGGACGGGGACGGCCCGCGCCGGACCGAAACGTGATTCTTAAGAGTCGCACGGGTGACTATCCGGATATGAGTGACGAACAGCAGGCCGATGCCGACGACTCGCCGGACGACGGCGACGTCCCCACCGACGAACCGAACGGACACGACGATGCCGACGTCGCCGGGGAGTCGTCCGAAGACGTCTCCGAGGAGACGCCCGACGACGTCGTCGAGGACGGCGACTTCGTCAGACTGGCGTACACGCTCCGGACGACCGACGACGGCCAGGTCGTCGATACGACCGACGCGGACGTCGCCGAGGACGCCGAAATCGACACCGACGAGTACGACTTCGAGCCGCGGATCATCGTGATCGGCGCCGGACACGTCTTCGAGAGCGTCGACGACGCGCTGATCGGCCAAGCCGTCGGCGCAACCGGGACGGTCGAGATCAGCGCCAAGGAGGCGTTCGGTGAGTACGACGACGACGAGGTCCGGACGGTGTCGGCCAACAAGATCGACGAAGAGAACCGGTACCCCGGCGCGCAGGTCCAGATCGACGGCGACCAGGGCCGGATCATCACCGTCGTCAGTGGCCGCGCTCGCGTCGACTTCAACCACCCGCTGGCCGGCGAGGACCTCGAATACGAGTACGAGGTTCTCGACCTGGTCGACGACCGCGAGGAACAGGCACAGAGCCTGCTCGGCATGTATCTCCAGCAGTCGCCCGAGGTCTGGATCCAGACCGACACCGTCGAGGAGGAGCAGGTCGTCGAGGTCGACGACGAGGACGAAGAGGAGGTCGAGACCGAACTCGAAGTCGTCGAGACCGAAGAGGAGACGCTGTACATCGAGGCCACCCCCCAGATGACCATGAACCAGCAGTGGATGTTCTCGAAACAGCAGATCGCCCAGGACGTGATGGACCGACTCAACCTCGACCGGGTCATCGTCCAGGAGACCATCGACGGGAGCGGTGGGATGATGGGCGGCCTCGGCGGCATGATGGGCGCCGGCGGTGCCGGCGGCGCTGCGCCCGAGGACATCGAGGACGCCATCGAGGACGTCGACGTCGACGCCGACGAACTCGCCGAGGAACTCGACGCCGACATCGAGGAGTAACCCCCGGACGCTCGCGACCGACTTCTGCCGCCGGACCCGTTCTTTCTGTCGCCGTTCGTGGACCGGCTCCTGCCGCCGGACCCGTCCTTTCTGTCGCCGTTCGTGGACCGACTTCTGCCGCCGGACCCGTCCTTTCTGTCGCCGTTCGTGGACCGGCTCCCGCTCGGCGGCCTCGACACGCCGCGGAACCGGTCGGCGGTGACGCTCGCGGTCACAGCGCTGTTCGTCTCCTTCGGCGTGCTGTCGGCCTCCGGCGGACGACGCTACCGGCGGTCGGCTACGCGATGTCCCGGCTGGTGTCGACGGTGACGCGCTCACCGAGCCGGAGTTTGATCGTCTCCTCCGGCGGGCGACCGCCGCGGAACTTCGGCACCGCGAGCCGGTTTTCGACCTCGGAGCCGTCGATCCGGGTCCGGAGGTCGAACACCACGTCGGCCATGTGCTTCGTGAATCCCCTGTTCTCGGGCTCCTCGCCGGCCTTCATGCCGTGGAGGACCGCCAACCCGCCGGTGTTGACCATGTGGGTCTGGAGTTCGTTCAGGAACTGTCGGTACCGGGCGGGTTCGGTCGTCTCTAAAACGTCGACGGCGTCAATGACGAGGTTCGCACCCTCGGGGAGGTCGCGAATAAACCGGTTTGCGGTGTCCAGCGGCGCGTCGCCGCCGACATCCCGGAGCGCGGGGTCACCGACCGGACCGGTTGTCCGGTCGAGCGCGTCCTGGACTGCCTGGTCCGACCGGATGGTGGTGAGATACAGCGTCGACCGTACGCCCGTGAGCTCGTAGAGGAACAGCTCCGACTGGCTGGCGGGGTCCGCGGCGAGAAACACGATGCTCCCCGGGGGGATCCCGCCGTCGAGTTGGCGGTCGAGGATGTCGATCCCGGTCGAGAGCCGTCCTGTCACACGGGCCGGTTGGACGCCGCCCGGCTTATGTTTTCGGCTGGTGTCGGAGCGTCCGCGCGAGGCGTTGGTACGCCCCCCGTACGTCCGGGTCCGCCAGCGGGTCCGGGGCGTCGGGGACGGTCGCGACCACCGGACACCCCAGGAGGTCGTCAACGCCGGGCGGTGCGATCCGCGCGCGGGTCACCACGGCACCGACCACCGACGTCCCGACCGCCCGCGCCATCGCTGCGGTCTTGGCTGCGTCGCGGAGTCCGGCCACGCACGCGGTCGACACCAGGAGGGCGCGGTCCGCGATCCGGAGCGGGACGGTCGCGTCCGGGCCGGCACCGGCGGGACAGTCCACAAGCGCGAGGTGAGAGTCGTGCGCGCGGAGGTGTCGGAGTCGGTCGCCAAGACCCTCCGGGAGGTCGCGAGGCGCCGGCACGACGCGCGTCTCCGACGGAGCGGTGGGGTCCGGGTGTCCCGGGCCGTTCGGCGGACAGTCGCGTGGGACACCGGCCAGGGCGTGGAGATTGGGGAGGTCGCAGTCGGCGTCAACCGCGAGGGTCGGCCCGTCGATCGCACGCGCCAACCCCAGGGTCGTGGTCGTCTTTCCGCTACCGCCCTTGCCGCCGGCAATCGCAAGCATACCGGGGGTGGTCACGGCTTGGTATTTCAAGCCTGGCCGCGACTCGCCGAGCCACAGACACCAAGCGAACCCTAATCGCGGAGAGCTACTCCTGACAGCAGCCGCCGGCCTCGCCGCCGAAATCGACCGCGAGCGGCTCCGAGATCGCCTCGTTGATCGATTCGAGCCGCTCTTGGAGTTCTTTTTGGGCGTCGAGGTAGTCTGCCATCTTCGGCATGGAGTGGAGGTCCTCCTGGGCCGACTGGACCTCGCGTACGAGTTCCTGGGTCGCGCCACCGGTCTTCCGGGCCTGCACGTACCGATCCCGGACCGCGTGGAACTCTGCGATCTGCGATTGGACCTCGTCGTCGGCCTCGACTGCGGCTTTCGCCCGCTCGAAGGCGTCGTACTCGGGCGTCTTGGCGATCGCGTCTCCCAACTCGCGGCCGAGGGTTTCGAGCCGGTCGGTCTGAACGCTCATCAACCGGAGTTGGGACGGGGTCGATTTCAACCTGCCGGAGGGATGGGACCGACCCGCGCCTGACGATGGGACCGACCCGCGCCTGACGATGGGACCGACCCGCGCCTGACAGTTCGGGCGGCCGCACGCGACGGCCCACACTTGGGGACCGCCGGGGTTATGGACCTCGGCGGAGTAGCTCTCTATAATGAGTCAGGATGCTACCACCGAGGGTGACCTCCGAAACACCGGGATGTCGCTGCGGCACGACCGGGAGTGGGACTACGAACTCGACCGTATCGTCGACGCCGTCGAGGACAGGGACGCCGACCGTGTCGGTCTCCAGTTCCCCGAGGGGCTGAAACGCCGCGGCCCGGCGGTCGCCGACGATCTCCGCGCGCTGTGCGACAACGACGTGACGTTCTTGCTCTCCGGGCAGCCCTGCTACGGCGCCTGCGACCTCGACACGTTCCTGATGCGCCGGACCGACGTGTTCGTCCACTTCGGCCACTCCCCTATGAAGGAGTCCGACAAGATCATCTATGTCCCCCTGTTCTCGAACGTCGACCCGTTCCCGATCATGGAGGAGGCCGTCGACGACCTCCCGGAGGAAGACGTGGGTCTCGTCACCACCGCCCAGCACATGAACCGCTTCGACGAGATGGTCGAGTGGCTCGAAGAGCGCGACTACGACGTCCACACCCGGCGCGGCGACGACCGACTCACACACGAGGGCCAGGTGCTCGGCTGCAACTACGCCTCCGCCGACATCGACGCCGGCCAGGTGCTCTACGTCGGCGGCGGGAAGTTCCACCCCCTCGGCCTCGCTATGGAACACCCCGACAAGCGGGTCCTGATCGCCGACCCCGTCAACAACGTGGTGACGCTGGCGGACACCGAAAAGTTCCTGAAGCAGCGCTACGGCGCGGTCCACCGCGCGATGGACGCCCAGAAGTGGGGCGTGATCTTCTGCACCAAGATCGGCCAGGGCCGGATGGACGTTGCGGAGTCGATCATCGAGGACAACGACGACGCCTACCTTATCACGATGGATGAGGTCACACCTGACAGGCTCCGGAACTTCGACATGGACGCGTTCGTCAACACCGGCTGCCCGCGGATCACCACCGACGACGGCCCGCAGTTCCACAAGCCGATGCTCACCCCCGGGGAGTACCGGATCGCGGTCGGCGACAAGCCGCTCGATTCGCTGTCGTTCGACACCTTCCACGGCACCTGGTAGTCGCCGCGGAGCGGTTCGACACCGACTACTCCTCGTCGATGCCCACTGCGGTCTCGACGTAGCGAACCGCTTCTTCGGCGCTTTCGACGGTTTCGACGTGGTCAGCGTCGTGCGTGCCGAGTCCGGCTGTCGGCCGGTCGTAGATCGACGCGTACCCGAGTTCCGAGAGCGTCCCGCCGCCGCCGTCGACCGCGACGACAGCGTCGCCGTTCATCACCACCAGTGCGTTCCGGGCGTGGCCCAGCCCCGTCGCGATCGGGTCGTCGACGTAGGGGTTGGCGTCGTCGGGGTCGTCGGTCGAGAGGATCCCGATGGTGTGGCCGCCCGCCTCCGAGGCGCCGCGGCAGGCCGCCTCCATCACGCCGCCGTAGCCGCCGCAGACGACGGTGTGGCCGTATTGGGCGAGTAGCCGCCCGACTGCCTCCGCGGTTTCGGCCTCCAACTCGGTGACGGTGCTGCCGCCGATGACGCTAACGCGCATACCGGCGGCTCTCGGGGCGGGGTGGTAGTGGTTTCGACCGCGCCGGCGGTCACTCCTCGCCGGCGACCGGCGCCCCGTCCGGCCGCTTCGCGCCCTCGGAGTCGTGGACGACCACGCCGTCGGCGTCGGTCGGTTCGTACTCGTCGCGGACCGCGATCGCTTCCGCCAACTCGCGGACCGCGCGCTCTTTCAGCGCCGCCGCCAACTCCTCGGCCTCCGACCGGGAGATGTCGCGGCCGAGCCCCTCGCACTCGTGGGCCCGAACCATCCTCTCGGTGTCGGCGGAACCGTCCGCGGCGGGTCCGTCTGCCCGCGGGACCGGAGGTCCCGCACTGTCGACGGCTTCACCCATCGGCTGTGTGGTCCCGCCGAGCGCAACGCTGAACGGGTAGGTTGCACAGATCAGCGGCCGGTCGTCGTGGACGGTACAGGCACCCGTCCCGTCGGTCTCATCGTAGAAGGTGCAGTCGCCGCAGGCGTCAGTCTGCAGCGCCCACTCGAAGGTCTCGCCCTCGGGGCCCTCGGGACCCTCGGCGATCCCGTACGGCATCGGCCGCGCGACGTCGCGCCAGTCGTAAGCGGTTCCGTCGTCACCGTGGGCCCCGTTTTCGTCAGCGTCCGCAGCCCCCTGTAACTGCCGCACTTCGTCGGGGAACACCGTCGCGGTGTGGGGCTCCCGATCGCCGTCGTCGGTCGTGTGCCCTTTGCAGCACGCACCGCACCGCGTGCACTCGAACCCGATCGACTCGATGGCGTCCGCGAGATCCGAGACGCGGAGGTCGCGGGCGCGGTCGAGTTCCGTCTCCAACGCCGGGGGGTCGCTCACGCCCTTCTCTCGCGGCGGCGCGAACAAAACTCTCCCGGTGGTCGCACACCGCGGCTGGGCGGTCGCGTCCGGCCGACCGTCGTCGCCGCTACGTCGGCGTGACGGCCCCGGTTTCGGGGTTGAACGCCACCCGCCCCTCGACGTCGAGTTTCTCCAGGTGCGCCACGGCCGTCGCCCGTGCGAGGTCCTCGAATCCGGAGAGATCCTTGTCGTAGGCCGCGTTGACGACCGCGTCAATGTCGGCGGCACCCTCACGGACCGCCGCCACGACGCGCCGTTCGCGGTCGAGCCGGTGGGCGATCAGCCGTCGGCAGGTGGCCTGCGGGTCGTCGATGATCGGGCCGTGACCCGGGAGCAGTCGCGAGGGGGTCCGGGCGTGGAGACGGCGCAACCCGATCAAGTATCCCCGGAGGTCGCCTTCGGGTGCCGCGACCGCGACACTGCCCGCTGCGACCGCCACGTCGCCGCAGACCGTCCCACCCTCGGCCTCGAATGCGACGTGATCGGGGGCGTGCCCTTGGGTATCGATCACACGGATCCCGCCGTCGACCGGGATCTCCGTTCCCTCGCTGAAGATTCGGTCCGGTTCGATGCCCGCCGCGGCCGCAAAGCGGGACTCGAACCCGCGGCGACACCAGACGGTCGCATCCGTCTCGGCCGCGTACGCGTCAACCGCTCCGACGTGGTCCGGGTGGGCGTGCGTGACCGCGACGTGTTCGATTCCGGCGGCGTCAACCGCGGCGTCGAGATCGTCGGTACGGCCGGCCGGATCGATCAGAAGTTCATCAGCGAGGAGATACGCGTTGGTTGCACCGGTCGGCACGCGTTCTGTGACCGGGACGGGAACACGGATGATTCCCCGTGCGACGTTCGACAGTTCACTCGAAGCGTTCGACGATCCGCTCACGAGCGTAACTACCACTGATCCGCCAAAAACGGTGTCGGCGTCGGACCGAGGCGGTGCCCCGGGTCCGATAGCGAGGGCCGCAGCTACGTGTTGAGGTAGTAGACCCGCTTTCGGGCGTCCTGGAAGCTGTACCGGGAGCCGACGAGTCCGGCTTCCTCCAGCCGGTTGAGTGCGTATCTGACGGTGCGGTCCGGGAGCAGCGACTCCTCGGCGAGTTGCCCCTGCGAGAGCGGGGCGTCGCCTTCGAGGACTTTGGCGACGAGTTTCGCGCTCGGCGGCAGTTCACGGAGTCTGTCGCGGAACTCCGGCTCCGGAAGCGGATTTTCGCCTTCGAGGTCTGCGGTACTGGTGCTCATACCACGTGCCAGGCGTCTGTCTCGGGTAAAGGTTGCCTACAAGTGTGACGGTACAATACTTACACCTTATATTCGTATTACGGTGGCGACCACGGGAGAGCCGGATCGATTCCCCCGACGGAGGGCAATACAGCCGCTCTACACCAGCGTTTGCAACTGATTGCTCAGCAGATCGCACGGCTGCGTGCGATCAAGTGATACTGCCGGCTATAGTCGCGTGACGTATTTCGACACCCCGGGGTGTCGAAAATCTTCACGTAATTATAGCCGACAGTATGAGTACACACTTGCAGACCCTCCTATAGCCGACTTCGGAGTCGACAGCCGCCCCGCTGACGCACGCCCGACAGTATCCAGTACGGTTTTAATCCGCGAGTGAGGACGAACTGGTAGCGTGAAAGGAAAAGAGTGGTACCAGGCCGACGACGTCGCCCAGGAGTACGACTCGAAGCGGTTCTCGCGAGGCGGGAGACTCATCGACAGCCGGGAGAAGCGTGCGGTCGTCGACGCCATCGGGCCCGTTGAAGGTGAGAACATCCTCGAGATCGCCTGCGGAACCGGCCGGTTCACCGTCATGCTGGCCGAGCGGGGAGCGGACATCGTCGGGATCGACATCTCCGATGCGATGCTGTCACAAGGGCGTGCGAAGGCCCGCAGCGCCGGCGTCGCCGACCATATCGAGTTTCTCCGTGGCGACGCGGCCCGGCTGCCGTTCCCCGACGACCATTTCGACGCGGTCTTCGCGATGCGGTTTTTCCACCTCGCGGACACCCCGACCAAGTTCCTGACCGAGATGGCACGCGTTTCGAAGGATCTGGTCTTTTTCGACACGTTCAACCGCCGGAGCACCCGGGTCGCGTACAACTGGCTCCTCCCGATGGGGTCGCACCTCTACTCGCGGTCACAGGTCGACCGGCTGCTCGACGCTGCCGGTGTGCGGTTGGTGGGTGCCGAACACGACTTCGGCCTCCCGTATGGGTTCTACCGGAAGCTCCCCAACGGGCTGGCACAGCAGTTCCGCGACGTCGACACCGCTGTCGGCGAGACGGCCGTCGGCGACGCGCTGGCGTCGGTTTCCTACTGGACGACGTCCGTCGCGTGACCCGGACGCCGTGGCGCCGGCCCGGGGCCGAGGTGTAGTGTTTAAGTTCGCGGGTCGCCTCCGGGCGGTATGCAGCTTTCGGTCGTGGTTCCGACGCTCAACGCGCGGGACCGCCTCGCGGCCACCCTCGACGACCTGGCGTCGCACGCACCCGACGCCGAAGTGGTGGTGGTCAACGGGCCGTCGGCCGACGGCACCACCGGGATGGTGCGTAACCGAGAGGATGTCGACGTGCTGGTGGAAGTCTCCGACCGGACCCTGAATATCTCCCGGAACGCCGGGGTGCGAGCGGCGTCCGGGGACACTGTCGCGTTCCTTCGACAGGATCTCGGGGTCGAGAAATCGTGGGTGTCCGCGGTCGAATCGGGGGTCGAACGCGCGCCGGTTGTCACGGGGCCGGTTCACGAAACTCTCCCCGCCGGGATGACCACCACTGCCCCCGAGCGCCGCGAGATCCACGGCCGGGAGGTGGCCTACTTCAACGGCGGGAATGTCGCGTTCCGCGCGGCGACGCTCGACGAGTTGGATGGCTTCGACGAGTATTTACAGACCGGCGGGGCTCGCGACGCCGCCCACCGGCTCGCGGGGCTCGATTGTGACGTTGAGTGGCGCTCAGACATGTGTGTCCGAACCGAGTACGAGGCCGACGGGGGCGTCACCGACCGGGACTACGGGTGGAAATACCGCGCGCTCGCCTACCGGCTGGCCAAGAACTACGGGATCAGACCAACCGTGCTCCGCCGGGTCGTCTCCCACGCCGGGGCCGACGCGCTGTCGGCCGCCCGTGACGTCGTCGCCGGCGGTACCACCCCGACGAACTGGTTTGGGACCGGTCGCGACGTCGTCACGGGGATGGCCACCGGCTACTCCGACGGGTTGGTGGCGCGCGCTCGGGACCGGAGTCCAGCGCGGAACCCCCACGGCTGCTCGAAGCGGGCGGACCGAGCGGTCGCGACGTACGACCGGCGGTAGCGGGCGCCGAACCCGGAAGCGGTCCGGACGACGACCGAGGAGACTGTTTCGTTGGGAGTGAAACCGGTGGAGTAGTGTCGAAACGGCCGTGGAAGCCCCCGCGGTCTCGACTCGACGGCTTCGCTTCGGTCCTCGTCGCTCACAGGTTCGCCCCTGCGGTCGCTGCTCACGGGCGCTTCGCGCTCGTTCGCACGGCCTGCGGCGGCTTCGGCTTTGCCGCCGGGAGAGCCGGGTGCTCCGAGCTCACGGTGGCGAGCCGCGGTGAACGACCCGCTGCGTGCGTCGCCCGTTACCACCAGAACGCGTCGCGTTCTGGGTGGCTGACGAGGGCTGGAGTTGTGCTCTCGTCACCGTCGTCGAAACCGCGGCCCCGTCCGGTCCCACCCAGCGGCGGGTTTCCGGTCGGTCGTCGCGTAACGAAACACCACCCGACCGAGGGCCCTGAGGTTTATTATAGTTCACGGAACCACCACCGGCGTGCGGTGAGAACTGCCCCGCGCCGGATTGCGGGTGTCCGGCACCACGGTGCGGGAACGACGGTGTGCCGGCTGTTCGCTATTTTTGCTGCGTCTCTTGGCGCCCTACGGTCACGACTCGCCAGGGCTCAACCCGGGCACGACCCGCGAGGGGTTCGCCGAAAACGCCCGTCGCATCGCGTCCTCGGAGACGTCGAGCGTCAGGATCTCACTCACGCCGACGTTGGGGTGGACCTCCGGGGCGCCGCTTCCGAAGAGCACCCGGTCGGGGTGTTCCAAGAGGGCGCGTTCGAGCGCGCTCCGGAACCGAACTCCCGCGGTGTCGAGGTAGAGCCGGTCGTACCGGTCAAGAAGGTCGATCGCGTCGGCCATAAGGTCGCGGTCGAGCGGGTGGCCGCCGAACCCCGCCAGGATCACGGGGATCTCACGGTTGAGGAGGGTCTCCGCCACCGTGTCCGGCGGGAACGACCGGCCGCCGTGTACCACCAGTGGCAACCCAACGTCTTCCAACACGGCGACGGTCTCACTGTCCGGCATTCCGTCGGCCCCGGGTGCGAGTGTGAAGCCGTGGAACCGGTCGTCGTAGGCGTACTGCTCAATGTCTTCGGGGCTTGTGTGTGACCTCTCGCGGGAGGACGCCAGGTTCCGCAGTCGGCTCAACACCGCCGACGCCGGCTCCCACGGCCCGTTGATCCGGGCGAACGCGAGAAACGGCCGGTCAACGCTCAGTCGGGCTACGGCGTTATTGGCCTGGAGGTACCCTTCCCCTGCGGGGCGTTCTCCCGGAGAAACGACCGCCCGGACGACCCCGGCCTGCCGGAGTTCGCGTTCGAGCACCTCCGGAGTCGTCTCGCGCCCGCGACTCGCAACCTCCGCCTCGTCGGTTGGGTCGAGCCGGGCGTGGACGTCGACCACCCTGAACCCGTGGTTCAACTCCAGCATCGTGAGACATTGTCGAACCGACGTAGATATAGGTTGGCGGAACGGCGTCGGGTCACTCGGCCGCCAACCGAACGTCGTCACCGGGCGCTAGCCCGAACGCGTCGTCCCCACGACCACGGTTGACATCACACTCCACGAACCCGTGGCTCCCCACTGTCACCAGGCGCTCGCCCGCGTCAACGTCGGCGAATGCGGTCACGACGGTCGCCGGCGTCCCGTCGACCGAGAGCGTCTCGCCGACCCGTCCGTCGAGAAACGACCCCGGAATGTTCGTGATCGCGTTCCCGAAGTCGTCAACGACCAGAACCTCACCGCGGGCGGACTCGGCGCTCACCTCGGGATCGGGAAACCGGCAGTCGACGACGATATCCGCGGGTGAGTCGGGGACGAACGACTCGATGGGTGCTGTGGCGTCGAGTGATTCGATCGCGTCAACGCCGGCCGCGTGGACCGCGGCGGCCGCGGGCGCGAACACGTCGCGGCCGTGAAACGTCGACGACGCGGGGTCGGCGTACTCGTACCGGAAGCAGTCGAGTTCGACCCCGCGTGCTCCGGCGATCCGACGGGCGGACGGGAGCAACACCCCGTTGTCGGGGCCCACGAGCGCGTGGTCGCCAGCGCGGACGATGAGCGCGTTCCGATCGGTACCCACGCCGGGGTCGACTACCACCAGGTGGACCGACGGAGGGAAGTACGGCACCGTCTCACGGCACCAAAACCCTGACGCGCGCACGTCCTGGCGGGGGAGGTCATGGGAGATGTCGACGAGTTTGGCGTCGGTCCGTTGGAGAATAACGCCCTTCATCGCGGCGGGATACGGCGACCCGAAGTCGGAAGCAAGGGTGAGCATCGTCGTCACGCGGGGTCGTCAGCCCCGTCGCCGGTGGCGTCGGTGTCGCTGACCCGCTCGATCCGCTCGATACCACCGACTTCCTCGATCACATCAACGACAGCCGTCGGCACGAGGCTCCGCCAGTCGCCACCCGCAATCATCCGCGCGCGGAGTTCCGCGCCTTCCAGAACGTCGCGGTTGAACATTGGTGACTGGCGTACCTCAACGGCTGCCTCGGAGAACAGCTGGATCACCAGGGGGTTGTTGGAGTAGGCGACATCGAAGGCTGGAGACATACTCTGGACGTGGCTCACCCACACCGAGTTCCGTTCGAGGTCCTCGATCGGGACCACGTAGGTCGTGAGATCGAGCTCCGCCACCGATTTGGTTACCATCATCACGCGCTCACCCGCGGTGAAGGGGTTCCGCGGCGTGTGGGAGTCGCCCGCGGATCCGATCCCGAGCACGAGTTCGTCGACGTCGTCTGCGATCTCCGTCACCATCCGGTGGTGGCCGTTGTGGTACGGCTGGAACCGACCGATGTAGAACCCCCGCATACCTCGCGTGAGGCCCGCGTCTCTTATAAATACCCCGAGATAGCACAATCCGGATACATACGGCGAAAAGCCGGTAAACGTCGGGTATAGCGGTTCACCCCGACACACACGGGGAGAAAGTATATGAGTCGTCCGACCGTCCATACAAATAGCGAATAATTCTATGAGTAACGACACGGAAGCCGACGAACACGCCCCCGAAGAGGGGGGTGGCGTCGCAGAAGACGCCCCCGAGTCGCCGCCGCCGGAGCGCGAAGACCGGCTCCCCGACGGGATCACCGACGAACCGGACGACGGCAGCCTCGGACCGGACCCCGGCGACCACCCGGGCAGCCGGAACGGCCACTCCGACGGCGAGACCGGCGGGACGATCGACGACCTCGGAAGCGACGTCGAGGTTGACGCCGAAGTCGCAGACGACATCGGCGAAGACGACCTGCTGGGCGGGCTGAAGATCGACTCCACCGAAGAGATCGACGTCCCCGACCGGCTCGTGGATCAAGTGATCGGACAGGAACACGCCCGCGACGTGGTTATGAAGGCCGCGAAGCAGCGGCGCCACGTGATGATGATCGGCTCGCCCGGAACGGGCAAGTCGATGCTGGCGAAGGCGATGTCCGAACTGTTGCCGCCGGAAGAGCTCCAAGACGTCCTCGTCTACCACAACCCCGACGACGGGAACAACCCCAAGGTACGGACCGTTCCCGCCGGGAAGGGCGACCAGATTGTCGAGGCACACAAAGAAGAGGCCCGGAAACGCAACCAGATGCGGTCGTTCCTGATGTGGATCATCATCGCGATCGTCATCGGGTACTCGTTCATCATCGCGGGCCAGATCCTGCTCGGGATCCTCGCTGCGGGCGTGATCTATCTCGCGTTCCGCTACGGCTCCCGCGGAAGCGACGCGATGGTGCCGAACCTCATCGTCAACAACGCCGACACGACGACCGCACCGTTCGAGGACGCGACGGGCGCCCACGCCGGTGCGCTGCTCGGCGACGTCCGCCACGACCCGTTCCAGTCCGGTGGGATGGAAACGCCGAGCCACGACCGCGTTGAGCCCGGGGCCATCCACAAGGGCAACAAGGGCGTGCTGTACGTCGACGAGATCAACACACTCGACATCCGCAGCCAGCAGCACCTCATGACCGCGATCCAAGAGGGCGAGTTCCACATCACGGGCCAGTCCGAGCGCTCCTCGGGCGCGATGGTCCAGACCGAGCCCGTTCCGACGGACTTCATCATGATCGCGGCGGGGAACCTCGACGCGATGGAGAACATGCACCCCGCGCTGCGCTCGCGGATCAAGGGGTACGGGTACGAGGTGTACATGGACGACACCATCGAGGACACGCCGGACATGCGCCGGAAGTACGCCCGGTTCGTGGCCCAAGAGGTCAGCAAGGACGGTCGGCTCCCGGAGTACTCCGCGGAGGCGATCGAGGAGGTCATCCTCGAAGCCCGCCGCCGTGCGGGCCGGAAGGGTCACCTGACGCTGAAGCTCCGGAACCTCGGCGGGTTAGTCCGTGTTTCGGGCGACATCGCCCGCTCGGAGGACGCCGATCGCGTCACCCGAGACCACGTGCTCCAAGCGAAGGGTCGGAGCCGCTCGATCGAACAACAGCTCGCCGACGACTACATCGAGCGCCGGAAAGACTACGAACTGCAGGTCTCGGCCGGCTACGAGGCCGGCCGGGTCAACGGCCTCGCCGTGATGGGCGAAGACTCGGGGATTATGCTCCCCGTGATGGCCGAGGTCACGCCGACCCAGGGCGGCGGCCAGGTGATCGCCACCGGGCAACTCAAAGAGATGGCAGAGGAGTCGGTCCAGAACGTCTCGGCGATCATCAAGAAGTTCTCCGATGAGAACATCTCCGAGAAGGATATCCACATCCAGTTCATCCAGACCGGCCAGCAGGGCGTTGACGGCGATTCCGCGTCGATCACGGTCGCGACCGCGGTGATCTCCGCGCTGGAGAACATGGGCGTCGATCAGTCACTCGCCATGACGGGCAGCCTCTCGGTCCGCGGGGACGTGCTCCCCGTCGGCGGGGTCACGCACAAGATCGAGGCCGCCGCGAAATCCGGGTGTGACCGGGTCATCATCCCTGCGGCGAATATGCAGGACGTGATGATCGAAGAAGAGTACGAGGAGATGGTCGAGATCATCCCGGTCAGCCACATCAGCGAGGTCCTCGACATCGCCCTTGAGGGCGAGCCCGAGAAGGACTCGCTTGTCGCCCGGCTGAAGAGCATCACCGGCTCGGCGCTCCCGAAGAGCGAGACGGTTTCGGGGCCCTCCAGCCCGAGCCCGCAGTAGCCGCCCGATGCCCGAGTGGGCGACGTTCGTCGGCTTCGCGTTCGTCGCCACCGCGGGGTTGCTGATTCTATCACACGCCTCACGCGGCGCCGTCGCCGACGGCAGTGGGGCTGTCAGCGGAACGGATCCGTCCCGAGAGCCCGGCAGTTCGACCGAAGCACCCGCTGCCGACGGGGTCGGATCCACCGGTGCCGACGAGTCCGACCCGGATCGGCAGAGGTCCCGCGCTGTCGACGACGGCTCGACTGCGCCCAGTGCCGCGCGGTCCGTTGATTCCGGCAGCGTGGACGCGTCGGCGTCGACGACCGTCGCCACCGACGCCGACGTCGGGGCCGACTCGGAGGGGTTCGTCCTCCCGAAGTCGGGCGTCGCCTACCGGCCGACGGAGCCGCGTTCTCGGCCGCACCGCCCTGGCGACGGCGCGGCGTCGCCGTCGACGACCTCGCTGCTTGCGAACGTGGCGGTCTCTCAGGGGGTGTTCGGCGCGCTGGTGCTCGTCGGTGCGTGGTACGCCGCGATCCCGGCGCGGGCGTTCGGCGTGGGCCCGGGAACAACCGGGGTTACGGCCGTCGCGGCCGGGGTCGGCCTGGGCGTGGGTCTCTACATCGCGAACGAGGCCGGCGCGGTCGTCGCCGCGCGGTTCGGGCTCAACGTCGGCGACGGACAGCGGCTCAGGAGCGCACTCGCGCCCGACACCCCGCTCGGGTGGGCGCTCTTGCTCCTGGTCGTGCTCCCGGTCATCGCGGGGTTCGAGGAGCTGCTCTTCCGCGGTGCCCTGGTGGGCGTCGTCGCGGCGGGGTACGACGTGTCGCCGTGGGTGCTGGCGGTCGTGGCCTCCGGGGCGTTCGCGCTCGGCCACGGCGCGCAGGGCCGGCTCGGGGTGGTCGTGACCGGCGCGTTGGGGTTCGTGCTCGCGGCGGCGTTCGTGGTCACCGGAAGCCTGCTTACAGTGATCGTCGCCCACTACCTGGTGAACGCCCTGGAGTTCGTCATCCACGAAGGAGTCGGCGTTGAGTGGTCACCCGACTCGGCGTGACCCGATCGAGTCCACACAACTACTTTGCCTGCCGGACCCACAGGGAGGTATGGACACCCGCTCGCAGACCGTCCTCCGGTCAGTACTCATCGGGTATATCGCGCTGATCGCCGCCTCGCTCCTGATCGACAGCCCGATCGTGGCGACGGCGGCCGACCTCGGGTTCGCCGCCGTCGCGGGGTTTTTTGCGTACGCGATCTACGCAGGCGCGTCGCCGTCCGACGACCGGCGGGTCGTCCTCGGGTCGGTCGGCGCCTTGGTCGGTGCGGCCGTCGCGCAGGTGATCGCGCTGTTCCCCGGGTTCGCGAGCTTTGAGGCCGTCTCGACGGTGCTTTTTGTCGGCGGGTTTCTCGGGTATTTCGTCATTCGACGCGGGTAGCGCCCACCCCGCGGTCGCCGGGCAGGGACACCGCACACGACCGTCCCCCGTTCGGTCTTATGCGGACTCGATCGCTCGAAGCCGTTCGGCGACCCCCGCGGGGGCTCCGCCGGGCGCGTCGCGGACGCGGTGATCCGGCACAAACAGGGGGGTCGGATTCCCCGCCAGCGCGGTTCGGGCGGTCTCGCGGGCGGCGTCGTCGTCGGGGTCCAGCCCCGCCATCCGAATCACGCGGTCGAGCGACACCGTCTTTCCGTGCGGTATGTTCCGCGTCGCCTCCAGAACCTGCCGGTGGTCGGTTGGGACCGTGAGCGCGACCTCCACATCGTCAAGGTGGTCGGAACGTCCGCCCAGATACGCGCCGATCCGGTCGAAAAGCGGGTGTTGACCGTCGGCAGCGTCGTCGAGGTCTGCGGGGAACGACACGCTGATCACGCTGTCGCTCGCGATCCCGATCTCGACTGCCCGTTCCAGCGATTCGAACTCGCGCGCGAAGACGCCGTCCATACCCGGCGGTCCGTCCGCGACGTGTCTAACGGTGACGGTAGCCGGATGGTCCCGGTGCGCACACCCGCCCGACACCGGCTGCAACGCGCAAGCCTTATGTGCAAAAGAGTCCGTTAATGAACATAGATGAACGCTAGTGGTGAGGAACTCGCTCCGGAAGTGCGGTCAATCCTCGACGCCGCGCGGGGGCGCTCCGGTGGTGAGAACCGGGTCGCGGTCGACCCCCAGTCGTTCCCCGACGCTGTCGATGCGGCGGCCGCAGACGGCCGTGTCCCGGTTGTCGCGGAGGTCAAACCCACCAGTCCGACCACCGACGGCGAGCGGGACGGCGACCCGGTTGAACTGGCCGAGGGGATGGTTGCGGGCGGCGCAACGGCGCTGTCGGTGCTGACCGAACCGGATTTCTTCGGCGGGTCGACCGCGCGGCTCGAACGGATCCGCGCGGCGGTCGACGTCCCGGTGCTCCGGAAGGACTTCGTCGTGCGAGAGGCCCAACTCGACGCGGTCGCCGCCGACCTGGTTCTTCTCATCGCACGGTTTCTCGACGCCGAGGATACCGACTCGTTAGCGGATCTCCACGACGCCGCCATCGGAAGGGGATTCCAGCCGCTCGTGGAGGTCCACACCCGCGCGGAACTGGAGCGGGCGCTCGACGTCGGAGCGGGGATCATCGGGATCAACAACCGTGATCTCGCGAAACTCGAGGTCGACCTCGGGACGTTCGAGCGGCTCGCGTCCGACGTTCCGGACGACGTGACGCTCGTGGCTGAGAGCGGCATCGCGACCGAAGCGAATGTCCGGCGGATGCGCGAGGCGGGTGCGGACGCGCTGTTGATCGGGACGGCTATAATGAACGGGGACGTGCAAACGAACACCGAGCGACTGACCACAGCTACCGACGTCAGACCGGCGGACCGACGCGCGGACACGACCACGGAATCTACAACACGATGACACAACGATACGCGGACGGGAAGTTCGGCGACTACGGCGGACAGTACGTGCCGGAAGTGCTCATGCCGGCGATCGAAGAGCTCACCGACGCCTACGAGCGGTACGTCCTCGGCAACGAGGACGGGTTCATGGACGAATTCCGGGCGCGGCTCCGTGATTTCGGCGGGCGGCCGACGCCGACGCAGTACGCCGAGCGGCTCTCGGACCGGTACGACCGCGAGGTCTACCTGAAGCGCGAGGACCTGCTTCACGGCGGCGCGCACAAACTCAACAACGCCCTGGGGCAGGTGCTGCTCGCGAAGTACATGGGCAAAGAACGGATCGTCGCAGAAACCGGCGCGGGCCAGCACGGCACCGCGACCGCGATGGCGGCGGCGCACCTGGGGATGCCGTGTGAGATCTACATGGGCGAACGCGACATCAACCGCCAGCGCCCCAACGTGTTCCGGATGCGGCTGAACGGCTCGGAGATCACGCCCGTGACGACCGGCCGCGGGACCCTGAAGGAGGCGATCTCCGAGACTATGCGGGACTGGGCGACCAACGTCGAGGACACCCACTACGTGATCGGGTCGATCGTCGGCCCGCACCCGTTCCCGTCGATGGTTCGGGACTTCCACAGCGTGATCTCGACGGAGACCCGTCGTCAGCTTCGCGAGCAGACCGGCGGCCTCCCCGACGCGGTGTTGGCGTGTGCTGGCGGCGGCTCCAACACGATGGGGATGTTCACCGACTTCGTCGACGACGAGGACGTGGAACTCTACGCCGTTGAAGCGGGTGGCTCCACGCTGGACGTCGACGAGGAAGCCGGCGTTGCGCCCAACTCAGCGTCGTTGTCAACCGGCGAGGAGGGCGTGCTCCACGGCGCCCGGACCAAGCTGCTCCAGGACACCGACGGCCAGATCATGGAAAGCCACAGCATTTCCTCCGGGCTCGACTACGCGGGCGTCGGCCCCGAACTCGCACACCTGGTCGACGAGGAGCGGGTCAACGCTGTCAACGTCGACGACGACTCGGCGCTCGAGGCGTTCCACCGGCTGTCCCAACTCGAGGGCGTGATCCCGGCGTTGGAGACGGCCCACGCGTTCGGCTACCTCGAAGAACACCACGAGGAGTTGGGCGAGACCATCGTGCTCAACGTCTCCGGCCGGGGAGATAAGGACCTCCAGGCCGCAATCGAGGAAACCGAGCAACGCGACATCGAAGCCGCCCCGTCGATGGCGGAGTTCTCGGGGGGCATCTGAGATGGCTGGAGACCGGGGTGGCGGCTCGGACCTGGAGGCCGCCTTCGCCGACGGGCCGGCGTTCGTGCCGTACCTCGCGGCGGGTGACCCCGACTACGACTCCGCGCTTGCGTACGTTGAGGCGCTGGCGCGCGGTGGCGCCGACGTGATCGAACTCGGGCTTCCGTTCTCCGAGCCCATCGCGGAGGGACCGACCATCCAGAGCGCGGTCGTCCGCGCGCTCAACGCCGGGATGACCCCGGATCGGTTCTTCGCGTTCGTGGAAGACCTCGACGTCGACGTGCCGCTTGTGTGCATGACGTACTACAACCTGATCTACCAGTACGGTTCGAGCGAGGCGCCGAGCGCCTCGGACAGTCGAGCGACGGAGCCGGGAGGCGGGCAGGGGCCCCGTCCCTTCGTCAAGCGCGCTGCGGCGGCCGGGCTCTCGGGGTTCGTGGTTCCGGACCTCCCGGCCGAGGAGGCCGAACCGTTGCGGGAGGCCTGCGACGAGTTCGGGGTGGACCTCGTCTTCATCGTCGCCCCCACAACCGAGGGCGACCGGCTCCGTCGGAACATGGAGCACGTCTCGGGGTACGTCTACGTCCAGGCGCGGACCGGCGTCACCGGCGCGCGCGACGACGTCTCCGACCAGACTGAGCGCAGCCTACAGCGCCTCGCCGACTACGACGTGCCGAAGGCGGTCGGGTTCGGAATCAAAACCGGCGAGCACGCGGCACGGATCGTTGCCGGCGGCGCCGATGGCGTCATCGTCGGGAGCGCCCTGGTCGACATCGTCGCGGAGGGTGTGGAAAACGACACACCGACCGAGGAGGTGGCGGCGCGGTTGGAGGCGATGGCCCGGGAACTGAAAACCGGGGCCGAGCGGGGATACGAACAGCGTGTGCCCCAAGCGGGAGGCAACTAACGTCACTCACAGGCCGCGACGGACCGGATATCGAGGTGCTCGACGGACCTCACTAGAGTTGGGACCGATAGCGTCCGGTCTCCCGGTAGCCGACGGTGCGCGAGGCGCGTCCGTCAGCCTCGGTCACCGCCGCCACTCACCGAACAACGATGACAGGAACAGGCGAGTTACGGAACACTCCCCGGGCGATGTTCCCGACGACCAGCCGATCGGCCAACGAGCCGCCGTGGCTTCCGATTACAACCACATCGAAGTCGTCTGCCCTGTTCACGATCGCCCGGGCCGGGTGTCCCAGTTGTACCTCGGTAGTGAGCTCGACATCGTACGCAGCGGCGACTTCCCGAGCGTCGTCGAACACCTCCTTCGCACGCTCCTCGGCGGCTTCTTCTACGTCTTCCTCGAGAGCGAGCGCCGTGGCTGCTCCCCCCCACACCGACGGTCCGGCTACGACGTGTAAGACGGTGATGCCCGCGTCGGGGTGATTCTCGAGGGCGTACGTAAGCGCTTTCTGGGCCATCTCCGAGTCGTCCATCGGAACGAGAACTCGTGAAATCATACAGAGATTACGGTCAGGGCGTGTATAAGTTGGTGGTGCACCCGTGTCACCGGCGGCTTCCGGTAGGTACTGTATCGGTTGCGCGAACCGTGTGAGCCGCAGCACGCGAGTGCAGCACGAGGACAGTGGTTCTCACCCACCTCGTAACCGTTTTAACCGACGGTTGCCACAGTCTCACACACGATGAACGCAGGGCTTGCGGCGCGGCTCGAACGGATCTCGACAGGGGGGCGATACCTCGTCGTCCCGATGGACCACGGCATCACACTCGGTCCGGTGAAAGGACTCGTCGACCTCGAATCGACCGTCGACGCGATCACCCGCGGCGGCGCCGACGCGGTCCTCACACAGAAGGGCGTCGCCCCGCGCGTCCACGGCGCCAAGAACGACAAGGGGTTCATCGTCCACCTCAACGGCTCTACGTCTATCGGCCCTGACTCCAACGACAAGCGCAAGACCGGCTCGGTCGAGGCGGCGCTGCGGGCGGGCGCAGACGCGGTGTCGTTTCACATCAACGTCGGCAGCGACTACGAACCCGACCAGCTGACGCGACTCAGCGACGTGATCGAGACCGCCCACCGGCTCGGCGTCCCCGTACTCGCAATGAGCTACGCCCGCGGGCCGGGCGTCGACGAACACGACGCTGACAGTTTAGCCCACGCGGTCCGGATCGCCGAGGAGTTGGGCGCTGACGTGGTCAAAACCGCCTACTCCGGAGACCCCGACACGTTCGACCGGGTGTGTGAGGCGACCCGGTTGCCGGTGGTCATCGCGGGCGGCAGCCGGGGGACCGACCGCGAGACCGCCGAGATGGTGCGCGGCGCGATGGACGCCGGCGCGGACGGCGTCTCGATGGGGCGGTCGATCTTTCAACACGACAACCCTGAGGCGATCACCCGCGCGGTGAGCGCCATCATCCACGACGACGCTGCCGTCGCCGACGCGGTCGACGCCGCGGGACTCTCAGTCGAGGCGTAGACCGACGCCGCGGGACTCTCAGTCGAGGCGTAGACCGACGCCGCGGGACTCTCAGTCGAGGCGTAGACCGACGCCGCGGGCCCGTGTCGCCGGTGGAAAGCCAACGTTGATTAGCCACACGATCGTAATCTATGGTATGCCTGCGACCAAGGAAATCAAATGTACGTCGGACGAGTGCGAACTGGACATGTTCGAGAACCACTACACGTACGACATCTCCGAGGACCACTCGGTCGCTGATCTTTCGTGTCCACTCTGCGGCGGAACCGCCTGCCTGGATGTGATCGAGCTATGAGCGGGTTCGGCGACGAGGTGCCTTCGGGGCCCGCGACCCGGCTGAAGGAGTTCGGCGAGTCAATCGCCGAATCCACCGTCGAGCGCGTCGGCCGCGGGGTCTCGCGGATTCAAGAAGAGCGGCCGCTGCCCTACGACGTCTTGGAGAGCAACGACGCGTACCTGATCGTCTTCGACGCGCCGGGTGTCCGCCGCCAGGACGTCCAGGTCCGATTTCTCGACAGCGAGGTCAAAGTCCGGATCGACCGGTTCCGGGACTTCCACGAGGGCTTCGAGATGCGGTTCCCCGGTCGCGGGCTGGCGCTCGACGGCTCGGCGCCGATCCCGCAGGACGTGGCAGTCGACCCCGGAGACGCGACCGCGACCGTCACCGACGACGGCACGCTCGAGGTCCACCTCCCCAAGCGTCACACCGACGAGTGAGCACGCGACGGGCGGGGCTCCGGGTCAGACCGGGAAGTCGGCGTCGGCGTCGACCACCCGGTCGGGCTCTTCGGGGGGGCACCACTCCGTGGTGAGTTCGAGCAGTTGGGTGAGCATCACCCCGGTGGCGCCCCACACCGTGTACGGTCCGACGTGGAAGTAGTGAATGCGGTGGGCGTCGTAGACGGGGTGATCGCGGCGCTCGGACTCGTAGTTCTCAGCGTCAGTCAGTTCGGAAACCGCGAGTGTGACCACCTCCGCGACCTCCCGGTCGTCGGGGTCGTACTCGCGGTCGGGGACCCGGCCGACGAACGGCCGGACCGAGTACCCCGTCACCGTCCGGATGTCGTCGAGCCGGCCCGCGACCGTGACTTCGGCCGCTCGCAGCCCGATCTCCTCGTCGGCTTCCCGGAGCGCGGTCGCTTCTAACCCACCGTCTTCGGGCTCGCGGGAGCCGCCGGGGAAGCTCATCTGCCCGGGGTGTTCACCGAGGTGGTCCGCGCGTTTGGTAAACAGGATGTACGCCTCGCCGTCCCGGGTGAGCACGGGCGCGAGCACCGCCGCCCGCTTGTCCGCATCGTCGACTGCGGTCGGCGTGTGCGCCGGCATCCGGGAGAGGTCCATCGGTCTCGACTTCAGATACGGGATGGGCAGGTTTATACTGTCGGTCACACGGCCGGACGCGCCCCGCCGGGACCGCCCGGTCGGCGTGGGCTACTCGCCGGCCAGGGCGGTGTCCAGCCGGTCGCGGATGTCGTCGACCGCAGCCGCGTCGGACCACACCTCGACGTCGTAGGTCACGTCGAGTAGCCGGCGGATCGCCGCCGTGTCCCCGGCGTCGATCGCGGTTGCGGCGTCGGCTCCGAGCCGGTCTGCGACCGCGGTCACGCCGGCGTTGTGGTCGATCTCGCGGTCGGGAACGTCGAGGATGTGGGGCAGGTCCTCCGCGTTAGGTGGGAGCGTCGGGAACGCCGCGGGGCCCGGGGCGAGCAGCGTCCGGTCGCCGTCCCGGTAGCGGACGACCGCGTACGACGCGACCGCGTCGTCGACCGCTGCCGTGACCGCGTCAGGGTCGACCGACTCGCCCCGTTTGAACGCGAGTTCTCCGAGCGCGGACTCGAGTTCTGTGGGGGTGAGCGCACCGAAGAGGTCGATCACCCCGGCAAGCTCGTCGGGGTCGAACGCGTCGCTCACTCGCCGGCCTCCGGCGGCGACGCCGCACCGGGGGCGTCAGACACCGCATCCGCGATGTCGGCCGCGGTGGCGTCGGCGACCGCGCCGGGGGCAAGCGGCGCGTGCTCCCACGCGGGCAACCGGTCGTCCGGGCCTCGTGGCGCCGCGACCGCCTCGGCGTATCGCGACACCTGGTCGCGTTCGTGTTCGCGGTCGAACCCGAACCCGTTAAACCCCGCGTCGAGTTCGTACTGGTCGATCAGACGCTCGGCGGTCGTCCGGTACCGCTGTGTGAGCGTGTCGAAGTCGACGTCGACGCCGTGATCCACGACGCTCCGTAGCAGCGTCTCCCCAACCGATCGGCTCATGGTGGAGAGGCCGCTCGACCCGCCGACTCCGCGGTGGTCGTGTTCGTACCGCCCCAGGTCCACCTGCGCAGTCCCGGCAAAGCCCACGACGTCGAACGTGTCGCCGAGGGTCCCGACCTCGAGCCCCCACGTCCGCGGCACCCGGATCCGGCGGGCGGTCGCGGCGGTGGCGGCGAACTCCCCCGCAAGGGCGTACCGGAAGGCGTCGAGGTACCGCAGGAACGGCTCCGGGTGGGCGTTGAGCAGCGTCCGCACCAACGGCGCGTAGAACAGGCGGAACAGCCGACCGTACAGCCGGTCGTCCTCGACGCGTGCGTAGTAGCCCTTCGAGAACTCGTAGCCCCGCCCCAACGGGAACAGCAGCCGGCGGACGAACGACTCGTCGTAGGTGGTGGTGTCGGCGTCGTGGACGACGACAAACTCCGAGGCAGCAGCGCGGCCGATCGCCAGCCACACGTCCCGGCCCTTCCCGCGGTCGCCGTCGAGGCCGGCGTCCGACAGGAGGTCGTTCAGCCGCGGGCCGTCACACCACACCAGTTCCGACCGGAAGTCGTACGTCGCGAGCCACTCGCGGACGGGACCGACGCGGCCGGCGGGGGCACGCAACGGGATCACAACCCGCTCGGGGTCGAGCCGCTCCAGCGTTCGGAGCACCCGGTCGGCGGCGTCGCCCAGGCAGTCGCGTTCCGCCATCGGGACGACGACCGCTGCGCGCTCGACCGGTGCGCCCGGCACCGGATCCGCGAGGTCGTGGAGGGTCGCGACCCGACCTTGCACGTACTCCATCTACCGCCCCTGGGGACGGGGCAATGAAAAGTTCGCGGGTTGCGGCGGCTATACGCCTGGAATATGAGGCTTGTGGCCGACGTCGTCGAAGAGCGCGACCGGAGCCCCGGAGCGCCCGGCGCCGGCCACGACTTGGTCGGCCGCATACTGTCGGCTATAACTACGTGAAGATGTTCCACGCCCCGGGGTGTCGAAATCCGTCGCGTGACTGTAGCCGACAGTATCACTCCCGGCGGCCTGCGCGCGCTACTCCGGCAGCGCCCCCCGCCGCTGGAGCACTGCCAGCCCGACCACGACGACCCCGAGTCCGAACCCGAGCCGGGTAAACACGACGTCGTAGGGGATCCCGACCTCCCTGAGTTGGCCGACCGCCGACGACCCAGTGGCCTGGACCGCCATCATCCCGGCGGAGTACCACGCGTACGCGCTCGCCCGCGAGTCGTCGGGGAGCGCGTCGAGGAGGTACGTGTCGATCGCGGGAAACAGGCTGTGGATGACGTAGCCGATTGCGGCGGTCACGAGGAGGATGGCGCCGAATCCATCGACCAGGGTGAGAAGCAGCAGACACCCCGCGAACGACCCGACGATCGAGAGCAGGTACGGCACCCGCGGGAGGCGGTCGGCCAGCCGTCCCGACACGAAGAAGGCGGGGACGCCCGCTCCGAAGACGACCGTCAGCAGGTTCCGCGCGGTCGCGGTGTCGAGCCCCTTGGTGCCCATGTATAGCTCGTAGAAGTTGAACAGCCCCTGCCACACGAACCCGGTGGTGCCCACGATGGTGACGCCGACGAGGGCGATCCGCCACTCCGAGCGCACCGCGCCCAGGATGTCGGTGTCGTCGCCCCCCGCGTCGGGGAGATCCGCCGCCCGCGCCGTGAGAAACAGCGTGAGCGTCGCGACCGCGGCGGCAACGGAGACGCAGACGAACACGACGCGCCAGTCCGAAACCAGCGTCAAGACTAGGGTGACGAGGGGCGCGGCCCCGACCGCGGCGACCTGACTCGACATCCCGTGGATGCCCATCGCCCGCCCGACCCGGTCGGGGTAGAGTTCACTCACCAGGGGGTTGGCGGCCACGAAGTACGTCCCCGACGACAGCCCCAACAGAAGTGCGCCGAGGCCGACCATCGCGACTGATGTCGCGCTCGCGATGAACGCCGCCGCCCCGGTGAGGATCCCCCCGGTCGCGAGAATCACGTGATGGCGCGGGAGCCGCGTGAGCACCCACCCGGTGGGGAGTCGGAGAGCGGCGCTGCCCAGCCACGCCAGGGTCGCAATCAGCCCTGCGGTCCCCTCACCGACCGAAAACACCGTCATAAACTCCTGGAGCAGCGGCGCGAAGATCACCCTCGCGAGGTTGACGAGGAAGACGACGGAGCACAGCGTTCCGAACAGGCGGCCGCGGGACACACCCCAGATTCGCCGTCGCCGCGTTCAACAGTTGCGATTCCGGTCTCGTCGGGTGGTGGGGTTTTTACTCCTCGGCCCCGACAGCAGAGGTATGAAAAGCGCACGCAAAGGCCTCCGGGAGGGTGAACTGGAGAAAGACACCTACGAGCGGCTGAACTGCGCCGAGTGTGGCGAGACGCTCGGAACGAAAAACGACCCCGACGAGGTGTTCAGCGTGAGGGCGTGTCCCGAGTGTGGGACCGAGTGGAAGAAGCTCCGGTGACACCCACCTCGGCCTGAACCGCGGGGTTTGGGTCTTGAAGCGTCGGTGGCCTGTTGACCGGTCGCGATTGACGGGAGGACCCGCCGGTCACCGTTTTCCGACCCCGCCCGATCCGGTCGTCTCACTCGAAAACGGCGTCGAACGCCCGTGCGCCGAGCGGCTCGAACGTCCCGCTTGCGACGTTTTCGGGGACGTGCGCCGGCGAGCCCGTCCCGGCCAACGCGACCGTCACCCCGGGGGCGCTCCGGGCGAAGTTGATCGCTCGCTGCGCCGGGGTGTCACCGCTCAGTTCCGCGTCGATGGCCGGCGGGAGCGACGCCGCCAGCGACCCCTGTGCGAGCGTCGCGCTGGCGACGATATCGAGGTCCACGGCCTGTGCGTACTCGAGTGCACTCACGTCCCGGTCGTCCGTGGGATGCCGGTGCGCGTCAACGGTCACCGCGTCGGCCATCGTGACGTTGAACGGGAGTTGGACCGCGAGCAGGCCGTGGTTGTCGGCGCCGACCGACTCGGCGGCGGCCTCGGCGCGGGCGAGCACTTCCGGAAGCGAGAGGTACGCGTCGTGGTCGCGGGGCACGCGGAACGCGTCCCAGGTAGCGACGCCGTAACCGCCGATGTCGCCGGCGACCCGCCGGCGCTCCAGCCGCTCGAAACCGGCCTGGAGTTGGTCGTACACCGCCTCCCGGCTCCTGGCTCGGAGCTGGGTCTCGGGGTTGTGGACGTAGTAGCAGTCCACCGAATCGAGCCCGAGGTTCGACAGCGAGCGCTCGAGCATCGCCTCGAGGAACGCCGGCGTCATCGCGTGGCTCCCGGCGGCGAGGTCGTCGGGGGCGACGAGTCCGGTGTCGACGTACTCCGATCGGAGGAACGCGCCGGGATCAGCGGGGGGTGCCCCCTCGAACGGGAGGAACCCGCCCTTCGTGGCGACGACGACCGCCTCGCGGTCGATGTCGGCGCGGTCGAGCGCCTCGCCGACGACCCGCTCGCTCCGCTGGCACCGGTAGTTGATCGCGGTGTCGACGAGGTTGACACCGCTCGACAGGGCCTCGGCGATCGACGTGCGGTACGCTCGGTCGCGCTCGTCGGTCGGATCGCCGAGGTAGGTCCCGACTCCGACGCTTGACACGACACCGGGACCGAACCGCCGGAAGTAGGTCCGCGCGAAGGCGTCGCCGAAGCGGTCGCGGTACCCCCACGTTCCCTCGCTTGTCGCCATACCGTGCGGTTGGCGGTCCGCGGATAAAACTCGTCGGGCGGCGGCTCCGACCGGGGCTGCGAACGTTCCCGGTCAGATATCGCCGGCCATCGCGTCGAAGAGCCGCTCTCGAAGACCGTCTCGGGGGACGATATCCCCCTCGGCGGTTTCGATCCCGCCGTCGCGGAGCGATAGTTGGCCGCCGCCCATCCGCGCGTGGCCGCCGGCCGACGCCTCCCGGAGCACCGACACCGCCGCGTCCAGTGTGTCACCCATGTGGACGCGGTCGTCGCGGGACCGACCCGAGAGGTGGATGGTGCCGTTACACTCTCCGAGGACGACGACCGCGGTGACGCCCTCGAGTTGGACGAGTTCGTCCGCCGCCTGCGGGATCGCGTCGACGTTCGAGAGCCGGCCCACATCGCTCACACCGAACGGTCCGCGAACGTCCCGGCCGGCGATCGCGCGGGCTTTCAGCTCCAACACCTCCGTCGAGACCTCGGGGTTCGCGATCCGGGTCAGGCGGTCCTCGTCGATCCCGGGGTAGACGTACCCGGCGGCGGCAAAGTCCGCCGCGGAGCACCCGGCGGTGAGTCGGTTGGTGTCGGTCAGGATGCCGTACAGTAGTCCAGTCGCGACCGTCGACGACACGGTGTAGTCGCTGCCGACCTCGCTCTCGTGTTTCGCCGGGGGCACCGGCTCGGCGCCCACGTCGTGGAAATACTCGCCGACGACGCTCGACGCGGCGCCGTAGTCGGTGCGGACGTCGGTGAACGCCTCTCCCGAACCCTCCCCGGGGTGGTGATCGACGACCGCAAACGGAAGCACGCTGTCGGCGCCCGCAAACCCCCGGGGTTCGTTGTGATCCACGAGCACCACGTGTTCGGCGGCAAGGCCGCTGACGTGGTCGATCGGCTCGATGTCGACGTCCAGCACCGTCCGGAACGCGCGGTTCTCCTGGTGGCGGATCTGACCGGGGTACTGGAGTCGCGCGTCGGTGTCGACCTGTCCGGCGAGGCTCGCAACCCCCATGCCGGTCGCCATCGCGTCGGGATCGGGGTTGGGGTGAAGCAGGATCGCAACCTCGTCGAGCCGCGAAAGCGCCTCGAGAAACCGCGTTCCCCGAGGCCGGGTGACCCGACGGACAACGTACAGCGCCACGACCACGAGAAGCGCTCCGGCGAGCACCGCGGCTACGACCGCCGGGTTCGCGAGGGCCGTCGAGACCAGACGGCCGAGCATGTCCGACCCGAGTTCTGGAAGCGCCGCGCCCATACCCCAGTCCTCAGAGTGCACCCCTAAGAAGATTCCTTCGGTTCACCGATGCCGGCGGGTTCCGTGCTCCGTTCTGACGGGCTTGCTACCGGAGAGAGCGCTCGAAACACACCGCTGGAACGGTACGTGCCCGGTGAATGTGTCGACGTGAGCCGACTCACACGTCGGCCGCGTCCGTCCCCGACAGGTACGCCTCGATCGCCGCCCGGTAGCCCTCCCGATGCGTCGGGTAGGCGAACGCATACCCCAGCGCGCGCAACCGGGTGTTCGAGCACCGCTTGGTCGTCTCGATCCGACGGCGCGCTGCCGCAGAGAGGTCCGGGTCGGCCAGGCGTTCCTCTGTCGTCCGCTTCGGCGGGGTGTCGACACCGCATTCGGCGGCCAGCCAGTCGGCGAACTCCCACTTGTCGACCGGCTCGTCGTCGACGACGAGCACGACCTCGCCGCGGGCACAGTCGGATTCGAGACAGAACGCGACCGCCCCCGCGGCGTCGTCGCGGTGGACCATGTTCAGATACCCCTCGGTGACCGGCCCGTCGAGATACCGATCCAGCCGGTAGCGGTTGGGGCCGTACAGCCCCGCAAACCGGGCGACCGTGCCGTCGATACCCGCGTCGGCGGCCTCCTCGGTCGCGACCCGCTCGGCGTCTGCGAGCACGCGCGTCTTGTCGGTCTGGGGGTCCAGCGGCGTCCCCTCGTCGACGAACGCGCCGTCGTGGTCGCCGTAGACACCAGTCGAGGAGGTGTACACGAGGCGATCCGGCGACGACACCCGGCTGGCGTACTCCGCGACGACGTTCCGGAGCCCCTCGACGTAGACCTCGCGGGCAGCCGCAGCGCCGCGGCCGCCGGAACTGGCGGCGAAGACGACCCACTCGGCGTCGGGGAGTTCCCCGAGGGACTCGGGGTCGGTGGCGTCGGCGCGGTGGGGCTCAAGCCCCGCGTCCGCGACCGCATCGAGCCCCGCGTCGGAGCGGCGGACGCCGACCACGTCGTGGCCGGCCCCCCGGAGTTGGCGGCCGAGTTCGAGGCCGACGTATCCACAGCCGACGATGACGACACGGGCCATCAGCCGTGGTTCCGTGCCGCGAGAAAGTGGTGGATCGCGGCGAGTTGTTCGAGCGTCATCTCGGTTCGACCTTCGAGCGCCTGTTGGACCTCTTGGCCCGAGAGGTCGAGGTCGACGTTGGCCGCAAGGGTGTCGACATCGACCACGCCGGTCGTCATCGCCATCAGGAGGTGGTCGCGGAGTTCCAAGACGATGGCCTCGGCGTCCGGACGCTCGGCGTCGACTGCGAGGATCGCCGCGGCGTGTTCGACCCGCAGATCGGGAACCGCCCCGTTCTCGATCGCCGAGATCCGGTCGGGGTCGACGCCGGAGTCGACGGCGGCGGTCTCCGCGCCGACCGCGTCGACCACGCCTCGAAGTTGCGCCTCGTACGCGTTGCGTACCGCCGCCGGTGACTGTTCGCCGGGGTCGTCGATCGCGTCGTAGAGCATACCTCACAGGTGGCCATCGACCGACATTACACGTTCGGTCGGCTGCGGTGGACTCCTCCGTCGGGGTGAGCCGGCTGTCACCGACCCGGCGGCGTGTTTCCCGGCGGGCGTCCATCCGGTCGACGACGCGGGATCGCCCCGCCGAAGCCGGGTGGGTGAGCTAGTGAGAACACATATGACTGTTGCGCCGAAGTGAGAGTGTGAGCGAAACAACTGACGACGCGACACCGGAGAAACAGACGAACCAACTCGATCCCAGCGGGATGGGGCCGGCTGGGCTGGCGGCTGTCGGCTCGGTCCTGCTCGCGCTGTACTACTACTACGTCCGCGGGGAAGAAAAGCGGGGGCAGTTCATCGGTCTGTGGCCCGCCACCATCCTCGGGCTCGCGGCGTACCTCAAACTGGGCGGCATCGAACGCCGACTCGGCGACAGCGAGTGAACTACCCCACCCTACTCCCTCGGCGCATACGCGCCTCGGTTCTTGAGGCTGGGGCTCTGATGTGGACTCCCGGCAATCAGTCACCAGCAATCTGCCGGTGACTCTTCCCGTTCAGCGTTCCACCACTTATTGATATCCCAACGCTCGGGATTCCTCCGAGTTTAGCCGGAGGAGGATGTCAACCGGACGCGGTCGCGGGCGGTAGCCGCACCCGGGCTACTGCTCGGCTGTCGGCGACGAGCACCGCAGGCACAACACGGTGTTTTCGACCCAGTTCACGTCGGTCGACCCGCAGGCCGGACACTGGTGGTGGTCGGTGTCGTACTCGGTCGTCCCCCGCGGCGCAGCGAGGTCGCCCTCGTCGGCGGCCCGCTCGACCAGCGACCGGAAGCGTTGTCGCTTGTACGACGCCCGCGCCGCGAGAAACGCCCCCGGATCGGCCGGGTCCGGGCCGTGGAGGTCGTCCCATTTGACCGCAATTTCGCCGTTCGCGAGGCCGCGTGCGACCTGCGTGAGTGGCGTGGCCGCGGCCTGAAACAGCGGTGTTGTCGCCCGTGTTTGCGGCTCCTCGACCGTGTCTCCGGCGGCTTGGTAGGCGTCGCCGGCGTCGTGGTACGCGTCGCTGGCGCCGTCGAGTCCCCCGGCCGCCCGGAAGTCGCCCACGAGCTCTAAGAAACACGCCCGCTGTGCCGGGTGGTCGGTGACCGATGCCAACTCCGTGGCGTCTGCGACCCCGGCGATCGCCCGTCGGGTCGCCCGCGCGTCGGCGCCGGCGACCCGGTAACAGACCGCGGCCACGACGAGGTGGGCGAGGCCCGCCCCGACCCACCCGCGGTCGCCGACGTCGAAGGTGTCGACCTCCGGGCGCGGATCGGCCAGCACCCGCCACCCGGCTCTGGTATACTCGTCGCCCGCGGTGACGAACTCGTCGACGGCGATCGCTTCCACGGCCGCCTCGAGGTGGCCCGCATCCTGCGTGTTCATACATAGGATACGATCCGTTCGCACACAAGGGTGTCGTATCGACGCCGGCGCGTTGCGCCAGCGGAAAGGCGACCGGGTGCCGGACGTCGCCCGATTACGCCCCGAGGAAATCGGGTTCGAGCCGTCGGTCATCGACCTCACTCTGGAGGTGGTCACGGAACGTCTCGATGTCGACGTCCCCGCGTTCGCGTTCCTTTCGATCGCGGACCGAGATGGTGCCCGCCTCGGCCTCGTCGCCGCCGACGATGAGCATGTACGGCACCCGCTCCTCCTGTGCCTCCCGGATCTTCCGGTTGAGCGTCCACGATCGGTCCTCGACGGAGACCCGGAAGTCGTCGAGTTCGTTCTTCACGCGGTGGGCGTACCCGAGTTGGTCGTCGCTGATCGGGAGGATCCGGACCTGTTCGGGCGCGAGCCACGTGGGGAACTTCCCGTCGAAATGCTCGATGAGCACCATGAAGAAGCGCTCGTAGGAGCCGTACAGCGCGCGGTGGATCATCACCGGGCGGTGGTCCTCGTTGTCCTCGCCGGTATAGGTCAACTCGAAGCGTTCGGGCATGTTGAAATCGAGTTGGACCGTCGGGCCGTCCCACTTCCGGCCGAGGGCGTCCTCGAACGCGAAGTCGATTTTCGGGCCGTAGAACGCGCCGTCGCCGGGTTCGAGGTCGTAGTCGATCCCCGCCGACTCCAGTACCGATCGGAGCTGGGACTCGGCCTGCTCCCAGATCTCGTCGCCGCCGACCGACTTCTCCGGTCGGGTCGCAAGCGCGACGTGGGCGTCGAGCCCAAACGTGTCGAGCACGTCTCGGATGGCGTCTATCACCTGGTTCACCTCCTGTTCGATCTGTTCGGGCCGGCAGAACAGGTGGCCGTCGTCGATGGTGAACGACCACACTCGGGAGAGCCCCGAGAGCTCGCCGCGCTGTTCTTTCCGGTACACCTTGCCGTCCTCGAAATACCGGACCGGGAGGTCGCGGTAGGACCACGACGTCTGATCGAAGATGGTGGCGTGCCCCGGGCAGTTCATCGGCTTTAATCCGTATTCCTCGTCGTTGACATCCTGGAGGAACATGTCGTCGACGTAGTTGTCGTAGTGGCCCGACCGCTTCCAGAGTTCCGTCCGAAAGAGGTGCGGGGTCTCGACGGGCTCGTAGCCAGCCTCGAGGTTGAGCGACCGGGCGTACGACGAGAGCTCGTTCAGGATCCGTTTACCGTTCGGATGGTACAACGGCAGCCCGGGGCCGGTAACGTCGGGGATCGAAAAGAGGTCGAGCTCCTGGCCGAGCTTCCGGTGGTCGCGCTCTTTGGCCTGTTCGCGCCGTTCGAGGTGGTGTTCGAGGTCGGCCGCCGACTCGAAGGCGGTGCCGTACACCCGCGTGAGCGCCTCGTTGTCCTCGTCGCCGCGCCAGTACGCCGAGGAAATGTTGAGAAGCGTCACCGCGCCGATGTCCCCGGTCGACTCGACGTGCGGACCCTGACACAGGTCCTCGAAATCGCCCTGGACGTAGACGGAGACGGGATCCTCGCCGGCGGCCTCCTCCGCGAGGATCTCGCGCTTGAAGCGGTTGTCAGGGTAGGTCTCGAAGGCGGCCTCCCGAGATCGGGTCTCGCGCTCGATCGGGAGGTTCTCGTCGAGGATCGATTCCATCTCGGCTTCGATCGCGTCCAGATCGTCGGCGTCGAGGTCGACCCCAGCGATGTCGTAGTAGAAGCCGTCGTCGGTCGGCGGCCCGATCGCGAGTTTCGCGCCCGGATACCGGCGCTGGAGCGCTTGCGCGAAGACGTGCGCCGCGGAGTGTCTGAGCACCTGCAGGTACTCATCGCTGTCCTCGGTGACGATGACGACCTCCGCGCCGTCGGAGACGGGGTCGGCCTTGTCGACGAGTTCCCCGTCGACGACCCCGGCGACGGTGTCGCGGCCGAGTCCGGGTCCGATCTCGTGGGCGACGTCCTCGACCGTCGCCCCCCTGTCGACGGTGAGTTCCGACCCGTCGGGGAGGCTGACAACGATTTCGCTCATATGATGTGGGAATGCTACCGCACGAATAAGTGTTTTCGAGTCGGCGGGACACCGGATCGGAGACGGGCCTGTCGTCGACGAGCGCGACTCAACAGATCGCGTAGTACGGGTACAGCGTCCCGTCTTCCAGCACCTCGACGTAGGCGCCGCCGTAACACCGGTTGGTCTCGATCGTGACGCTCTCGGTGGTGTTCCGGGCGGTCGCGGTCACCCGGAACGACTCGATCCCGTCGGGATCGGCGTCGGCGACGTTGTACACCTCGCGCTGTTCGCCGCGGTCGAGGGTGTAGGTTCCCTCGTGGACCGTCTCGTCGGTTGCCTCCCGGACGACGCGAATCCGGATGTCGACCGGCTGGTTCCACGCGTTTTCGAGCCGGACCGTCTTGTCGGGGTCGGGCTGGTTCGACGCGCCGCGGGTGGAGACCGCCTTCGTGTCGGTCCCGGCTCCACCCATCCCTGTTGTCGTGTCCGGTTCGGGTGTCGGCGCCGCGGTATCGGTAGGCGGTTCCGTCGTCGGTGTCGCCGACCCGCTCCCGGGTGATCCGGGACCGACACAACCGGCCACGAGCACGAGCACCGCAAGGGCGGCAGCCAGCGGCTTCGTGGCGAGCATCACGCCTGTACGACCGCCACTGGACACAAGGGTCTTGTGGAGGCACGAACGACTGCTGAGGCGACCGGTCACCCCGACCGCTACACGTATTCCTGTTTCACGTCGTCCGCATACGCGTCCGCACGGCGCGTCGGCTCCGGGAGTTTGTACCCCGCACACAGCCGTTCGACCAGATCGGTCGCGGTTCCGACACCGACGCGGTGGCCGGGACTGACGTAGAGAGGGTTGATTTTTCGAGTGGAGTCGTACTGCCGGGACTGCAGGGCGTGGCCGATGGCGGTGCCGGGATCGGCGTTCGTCACGTCGGCGTCGGCACGGATCGGCGTCCGCCACCCCTCCTCCCGGCCGTCGACACCCTCGTCTGGCGTTCCGCAGAGCAACCCCTTGGCGACGCCGACGCTCGGCACGTCGAGCGTCACGCCGATGTGGGTCGCGAGCCCCGCCTGCCGGAAGTGGATCCGGCCGCTGCCGTCGAAGACCGCGAGGTCGGGGTCGCAGCCGAGTTCCGCGAACGCCGAGAGGATCGGCCCGCCCTCGCGGAACGCGAGCAACCCCGGAATGTAGGGGATCGCGACGTCGGTCACCGCGTGGACCCGCTCAACGACCGTCCCGCCGCGGGAGACGACCACGACGCTCACCGCGCGGTCGTCGAGGAACGCCTGGTCGACGCCCGCGACCAGCGGCGGGTCGGAATCGGGTGTCGAGAGAGTCCGATCGACGGCGCCGACCGACTCCGGGACGAACTCGAACGCGTCGGTCCACGTCGCGGCCGCTGCGACGTCTGACTGCAGCGTCTCCATTCTCTCGCGAGTCGTGTCGGGGTCGGGGTCGGGGTCGGGCACGAACTCGGGGCGAACCGGGTGCATCGGGTCAGCGACGACGGCCGGGGCCGCCCGGACCGCCGGGACCGCCCATCCCGCCGCCGCCGCGACCGAACTCCAGGGAGTTGGGGACGCCGACCCGGCCCTTCACGCGGGCGCCGTACGCCAGCCCGATCACGAGTCCGGCGAGGTGCGCCAGGTGGGCGACGTTGCCGCCGGCGAGCCCGCCGCCGAGGGCGCCGAACCCGGCGACGATGCTGAACGCGGCGAATCCGAACGTCAGCACCCACAGCGGCATCGGGATGATGAAGTAGAGGTATACCCGAAGCCCGGGGTTCAACACGGTGAGAACGCCCAAGACGCCCATAATCGCGCCCGAAGCGCCGACGACACCCTGTCCGAACGGGCCGACAGTCAGAAGTGTCGAACCGACCTGCGCCAGCCCCGCGACGATACCGGCCCCGAAGAAGAGCGCGGTGAACCGTCGGGTGTCGAGGTAGCGCTCGACCACCGGGCCGAAAAAGTACAGCGCGATGCTGTTGAATGCGATGTGGGTGAACCCGCCGTGGGCGAAGACGGAGGTGACCCACGTCCACACGAACTCGACGTTGCCGGGTGTGAGCACGAACACGGCCTGCCAGAGGTCGCTCCCGATGGGGATTCCCAGCAGAAACGGGAACACCAGATACTGGAACCCGAACGTGATCCACATCACGCCCAAGAGGGTGTAGCTCATATTCCCCCGGAAGTAGCCGAGCGGGCCGCCCCGGTCGGTGAGCCGATCGAGGTATCCGCGGGTGCTCGACGTGCCGCGGCGCCGCTGTACGGAGTCGTCGAAGCCGCTGTCGAAGACGCCCGACGGGTCATCCCACCCGTTCAGCCCCGGGCAGTCGTGGTTCTCCGGCAGCCGGTGTTCACCACAGAACGTGTCCCCACACCGGTGACACTGGTACGGGAGGTTCTCGTGCTCCCCGCACTCGTCGCAGGTAGCCATCATTCCGTGTAGTCGCGGCGGGAGTAAAAGCGGTTCCCTTCCGCGCACGCCGGACACACGGAGACCGGATCACACCGGGCTGTCGTCGTCCCCCGACTCACGTCCCGTGTCGTCGTCATCATCGTGGTGCGGGTGGGTGGCGGGGACGACCGTGGGGTGGGCAACGCCGAACCGGGTGGTGGACTCGTTCATACCTGGTTTGAGGTACGCCTCGGGCGGAGAAAAGATTACCCATACGCATAACGCATCGGGAGGGGCGCGACCGATAACCGGCGGGGATACCGGTAGGCCCGGCTAGGTGTACGACGAGTACCGGGGAAGTGACCTCGCCGTCCGGTTACGCGAACTGTTCTTCATAGAGGTCCACCGCGTGTTCGATGGCGTCCTTGGCGGCGTCGGCGTTCTCCCACCCAAGGGTCTCGGTCTGCTTGCCCGCTTCGAGGTTCTTGTACGTCTCGAAGAACTCCGAGATCTCGGCTTTCCGCTGGTCGGTCAGGTCGTCGACGTCCGTGACGTGGTCGTACCGGGGGTCCTCCGCGGGGACGGCGATCACTTTGTCGTCCTTCTCGCCGTCGTCGTCCATCCGCATCATCGCGACGGGACGCGCCTCGACCACACACCCTGGGAACGTTTGATCTTCCACGAGCACGAGGATGTCGAACGGATCCCCATCGTCGTAGTAGGTCTGCGGCAGGAACCCGTAGTCCGAGGGGTAGTGGACGTTCGAGTGGAGCACGCGGTCGAGGACGACACCGGGCACATCCTTGTCGTACTCGTATTTGTTCCGCTCGCCTTTCAGACACTCCACAACGGCGTAGACCACGTCGGGCGTGTCGGGTCCGGTTTCGAGGTCCTCCCAGAGGTTCGTCATGGTTGATCCGACTCCGAACGTACAAAAAGTCCTTTCGCATCGCCTCGAACAACGGGACAGCCGGTCCGTTGTGGGCGGGCGGTGCAGACTGCGCGAACGGTGCTTCCGAAGAATGCCGACAGTATTCTCCGAATATTCTTTGCGTATGTAGAGAAGGTAGTCATACGGGTAGGTACCATCCGTGTTGGTATCAGACATATTTCTCGGCTCGCGTAACTGTCACACACCGCCCTCACACCGAATATGTACCGGCTCTTCCGGGCGATTTTGGGAAGTCTTAAATGTACCGACACCTCCGTCTGGGGTATGGCAGAAGTACAAAGTGCTGTCGAACAACACAGTGTTGTTCGCGATCTCACGGCGTTCCAACAGAATATCCTCGTGATCCTGGCCGAAGAGCCGATGTACGGGCTCGCAATCAAGAGCCACTTGGAAACGTACTACGGCACCGAGGTGAACCACGGCCGACTCTACCCCAATCTCGACGATCTCGTGGAGATGGGGCTGGTGGAAAAAAGCGAACTCGACAAGCGGACCAACCAGTACGAACTCACCGACGACGGCCACGCCGCTCTCCTCGATCAGTTCGACTGGATGTTCTCGAAGTTCGTCGCCGGTGACGGGCGTGCGGCCGAACTCGGCGACCTCATTGACGCCAACCGGTAGCTGTCGCGCCCGCGCTCGCTATACGCTGTCGGCGGCGTCCGTCGCCAGTTCGACGCTGTCTTCGACGACCGCTCGCTGTTCGGCCGACGGCCACGCGTTCCGCGGGTAATACTCCGTCAGAAACGCTTCTTTTTCGGTCTCGGTCGCGTCGCCGACGCGTTTCAGGTAGTGGTTCCCCATGAAGTCCGCGAACGCTCGGACGTTCGCGGCGTGGGTCGGCCCGTGCTCCTCGGCAACCGCCGTCACGATGGCCTCGTTGTCGGCCTCCACGGCCTCCCACTCGGCGCTGTGGTCGGGGCCGGAGAGCGACACCTCCACCGCTCGGTCGGTGTCCTCGATCCGGTCGAACTGCACGACGCCGTCGTCGACCCACTCCTCGGGGTAGAGAACGAGCGTGTCGTCCGCCTCGCGGACGCGCGGGACGAAGTCGTAGTCGCCGGCGACCTCCGCCCGACGGTCGCGGTACACCTCCGCCTCCGCCTCAACGGCGGCGTTGGCCGCGAGTCGGGTCAGCCGCTCGGCCTCGGACACCACGTCGTCAGGGATCTCACGGTTCGGGTCGCTCGCGTTGTCCGCCCGGCCGGCGTCAGTGTCACCGTCGGGGTCCTGGTCGTCCGGCCGCTGTCGGTCCTCACGCATTGTCGAATGCCTCGTTAGCTAGTGCGTCGGCGCGGTCGTTTACCTCCCTCGGTACGTGCTCGATCGTCCACCGGTCGAACCGAGCCAGAAGCTCCCGGGCCCGAACCCGCCGCTCCCGGAGTGCGGGGTTGTTGGTGTCGTACTCCCCGCGGACCTGCCTGACGATCAGTTCCGAGTCACCGCGGACGTCAACCTCGTCGAAGCCGTAGCCGTCGCCGGCCTCGAGCGCCCGGATCAACGCGGCGTACTCCGCGCGGTTGTTGGTGGTTTCGCCGATCCGGTCGCCGCCCTCGTCGACGATCCCCTCGTCGGTGACAAGGACCCACCCGATCGCGGCGGGGCCGGGATTCCCGCGGCTCGCCCCGTCGAAGTAGACGTGCGCCCGCCCGCCCGCCGCGGGCCGGAGCAGCGGGAGGAGGTCGGTCGGGTTCGCCCCCTGGACCACGACGTTGTCGTCGTACGCGACGGCGTTTGCGTGCCGACGAGAGGCGCGCCAGTGCTCGTGATCGACGTTCCCGGGTTCGATCTCGACCCCGGCCGCTTCCAGGCGCTTGCGGGCAACATCGGGATCGAGGTTCACGCTCGGCATACCCCAATAACTCGGAGGCAAGGAAAGAACCATTCGGTGTCGGAAGGGCGCGCGTTGTCCCGCGATTGTGGGTCGGTCGGAGAGAAAGAACTATCACTGGACATCGGGACCTCAATACGTGTCGGGGAGAGCTGCGGAAGACGATGAGAGAGTCGGAAAGTCCTTGCTCGCCGAGTTGAGCGATCGAACGGAGGTAGCAGACGGCGTCGCCCGCACGGCGACGATCACTACCCAAGGAACCGAGACCACTGAGGTGGCCACACACGACCGGCTTCGGGTCACAAACACGAGCCGTCAGGACGTCCTGCCGAAATCCGAGTACGAACGCAAGTCGGTCAGTCGCGTTCCACGGGCGGACCGCTGGCAGGAGGCTCCGGACGAGTTCGAAACGGAGACGGTCGAATACATCACCGACACAACACCGTCGGACTGCTCTCGGTGCCGCGGGTCCGGCCGGAAACCGTGTCCGACCTGTGACGGGTCGACGGTGGAACCCTGCTCCGAGTGTGGCGGGAGCGGCGACTCCGAGTGCGGCGGGTGCAACGGCACCGGAACGAACACCTGTTTGACCTGTAGCGGTAGCGGATCGATCACGCGGGCCAAGATGCGGCAGTGTCAACGCTGCGAGGGCAGCGGCAGCATCGAGTGTCCGGACTGTCTCGGAGCCAGCGACGACTGCTCGAACTGTGACGGAGAATCGCCCGTCTCGTGCCCTGATTGCGACACCACCGGCGTTGTCGAGCGAGACGTTTCCGAGACGTGCCCGGACTGCGATGGCTCGCGAACAACGGTCTGTGGGAGTTGCGGCGGGGACAAAACGACGCGGTGTGGCGCGTGTTCCGGTGATGGTGAGGTCACGTGTCAGGGGTGTGAGGGCGATGGCGACGTCGAGTGCGATCGCTGCGACGGCGAGGGCCGAGCCGCGAGTGTCACGCTCGGGGCGTTGTCGTTCGAGCGGACCACTCAGATCGACGTCGACCCGGAATCGGTCCCGGGAGCGGCTTTCCGGCGTGGGGACGGCACCGAAACCTCGACCACGCGGCCCGTTGATGCCGACATACCGGGCGGATCGACGTTCAGTGCCCACCTGTACCGCCACGAGGTCTCCCGAGCGCGTGCGGGGTGTGAGTTCGCGTTTTACACGTACGACAGCGAGCGTTACTGGGTTGCCCGCGTCGACGGTGAACTCCGGTTCGATGATTTCCCGAACGACCCGAAACACCTCGCGGAGTCGATCGCATCGGCGAAGCGAAACGGCGTCTTCGGGTTTCGATCGCGGGTCGGCACGGGTACTGCGCTTGCGACGAGCGCTCGGCGTCTCCTCACCGACCTCGCGAAGTTCATCGGCGCCGTGATCGTGCTGGCAGTCGTCTTCGCGGTTGCTGCGATCGTCGCGTCGATCGGCGGACTGTTCGGACAGACGGTGCAGAGCGCGTTGTTCTACGGAATCGGTACGGTCGCGAGTCTCGGGGTGGCCGCCGTGGTCTTCACCGTGTTCTGGGACGACCGCGATACCGCCGGGGGCTTGCAGAGTCAAAACGCATACTCCCGGTGGGACCTACTGCTGCCGGCCGGGGGTTGTCTCCTTGCGGGGGGCGCCTTCGCCGCCTCGATCGGCACCGAACTCGTGCGGTGGCAGGCATCGATGCTCGCGTTGGGGCTGTGGGCGGGGCGGGTCGGAACGTGGCTCGACTACGAGGGCAACCGTCTGGCGTACGTGGCCAATCAGCGGGATGCGCTCCTCAGCCGGTTGACCGTCAACGACGCCACGCTCGCAAAACACGGGCTTCGCAACGAACTCCCGCCGGCGGCGTGGACGCTCGGCCCGACGTTCTTCCGTCGTGCAGGTCTGTTGGTGTTTGTGGTCGGGTGGGGCGGCACCGCTGCGGTGTTGTGTCTCTTGTTGGCCGCCGGGGTGGTCTCGGTCGATATCAACGTCGTGACCGGCTGGGTTCAACCCTACAGCGCCGGCTTGCTGGCTCTCACCGGAGTCGGACTCGCGACGATGCTCGTCCCGCGGATTGTCGACTGAGCGCCATTTCCGCTCCGGAATCCGGGGTGCTGCTGGACGACGCCGACGAAATCACCCGTCCGGCTGGATCCATACGGCAGTGTTCAGACGGGGGCGGTGCGACTGGAGACACCTCGAAAGCCCCCGTCGCTCGCCGTCGCCGGCACTTTGCGCCGGCTGCCGGAGGGACCGCAGGTCCCTCCCCGCCTGCGACTCGCTGCGCTCCTCACTACGTTGCGGTGCTTACGTCGTCTCGGCTGACGAGCGACCGGCCCCGTTCAGTCCCGCCCACATCGGCTGGTTAACCGGCCGGCGGCGGGGACTTTCGAGGTGGTCACAGGGTCACCAGCTTATCTGAACACTACCATCCGTACGGGCAAAACACTTAATACTTACAAGACATCGAATATAAAAATGCGATGACACGGCCCACCCGCCAGCGGGAACAGGACGCCGACAAGACGCGATGGCAGGGCGACCGCGAGGAGGAATCCGAGGAGGAAACCGACGACATCGACGTCAACGACATGGACGAGGAAGACCTCGTTCGGACGGCTGACGGGGAGCTCATCCACGAGCCTACGGGGATTGTCGTGGAAGAAGAGCGGATTGATCCCGGGCCGGAGTGGCGGGCGTTCAACCACTCCGAGCGGCAGGAGAAGTCTCGCGTGGGCGCGCCCACGACGCAGACGATGCACGACAAGGGGTTGACGACGACGATCGACTGGAAGGACAAAGACGCCTACGGCCGGTCGATCTCGTCGCGGAAGCGCTCGCAGATGCACCGGCTCCGGAAGTGGCAAGAGCGGATCCGGACGAAGGACGCGGGCGAGCGCAACCTCCAGTTCGCGCTCTCGGAGATCGACCGAATGGCGTCGGCGCTGGGCGTCCCCCGGTCGGTCCGGGAGGTCGCCTCCGTGATCTACCGGCGCGCGCTCAACGAGGACCTCATCCGCGGCCGGTCGATCGAGGGCGTCGCCACCTCCGCGCTGTACGCGGCGTGTCGGAAGGAGGGGATCCCGCGGTCCTTGGAAGAGATTTCGGAGGTGTCTCGGGTCGATCGGAAGGAGATCGGCCGGACGTATCGGTACATCTCCCAGGAGTTGGGGCTGGAGATGAAGCCGGTGGACCCCAAAAAGTACGTCCCGCGCTTCTGCTCGGAGCTGGAGCTCTCGAAGGAGGTCCAATCGAAGGCCGACGAGATCATCGAGACGACCGCCGAGAAGGGGCTGCTCTCCGGGAAGTCCCCCACGGGGTTCGCGGCGGCGGCGATCTACGCGGCGTCGCTTCTGTGTAATCAAAAAAAGACCCAACGCGAGGTCGCCGACGTCGCCCAAGTCACGGAGGTCACCATCCGAAACCGGTATCAAGAGCAGATCGAGGCGATGGGGATCCACAGTTAGGGGGTCGCCCCGGACCGATAGCCCGCCGATTCCGAGGTGGACACACAGCCAAGTCGTGCGTAAGGCGTCGTCGGCTCCTGAAGTCGGCCGTCGACTTCGGCGCAACCCCCGGCGCCACGTTCTGCCCGAAACAGCAGATTCATACCAGCGACATCTCTGGGTACGAGTAGATCGCGCGAATCGCTATGCAGGACTGGTCGCCTCACTCCCGTCGTCGCAGTCGGTCGTCCGATCACGAGCGCGGTATCGACGGCGACGGCCTTAGACCGTCGCTCCAGACGTTACGGTCGATGGACGACTACCGCTTCGAGGAGTTCGTCGCGGACCTCTGGGCGGAGATGGGGTACCGCACGACCGTGCGCCAACAGTCGGGCGACGGCGGTATCGACGTGCTGGCGCGCAAACGCGGGCCGGGCGGGGCGACCGAGGCCATCCAGGCGAAGCGGTACGAGGAGTCGACCACCGTCGGCGGCCCGGACATCCAGCAGTATTTCGCCATGAAATACCAGGAGGGCGCCGACGAGGGGCTCATCGTCACCACCGGCAGGTTCACCAATCCGGCGGAGGACCGCGCAGCGGAGTTGGGCGTCGGGTTGGTCGACGGACACGACCTGGTCCGGCTGATCGACCGCTACGCGAGCGTGGAGTTCTGTCACCGGTATCGTGACGAACTCGACATCGACAACAACGCGATCGCGGCGCGGCTCGCCGACCGGGAGTCCCGAGGCCTCCGCGAGCGCGCCCGGCGGACGGTCACGGGCAGGCGAGCCACCGCGGAGGTCAGGCTGGGCACCGCGCTGCAGGCGACCGGGCGGAGACTTCGGAGCGCTCGGACGACGCTGCAACGGGCGGGGACGCGACTCCGGGGGTACGAACCGGTGTTACGGTCGACGCAGGACCACGACGAGGGGGCGTCGGACAGCACGCTGGGGGCGGCGCTCGAAGCCGAAGGCACCACCATGGTCGAACGCGGCTTCGCCCGGCGGGAGGCGCCGGTGGTCGGGTGGCGGCTCCCCGTGCGGTCGATCGTGCCGCTCACGGGCGTGTCGCCGTCGGTGCGTGCCGGTCGATCGGTCACAGACCGGGCCGCCGCGGTCGCGGTCGCGGTCGTGGGACTGGTCGCGCTGCTCGCCGCCGCCAACGGGGTGTGGGTCGACAGCGGGATCGCGTCGCTCGCGTCTCACGCATACCTCCCGAGCGCCGGAGCAGCCCTCGTTGGGATCGTGCTCGCGACCGGGCTGTACTCGTCGTCGCTCGTCGAAACCGCCCGGGTCGCGTACGCTGTGCCCGCGGCCGTCGCGGTCGCGGTGCAACCCGGTCCCGGTGTCGGATATCCGCAATCGATCGGGTGGGGACTTGTCGTCGGAGGGTGTCTCGGGTTCGTCGCACACACCGCGCTCGTCCGTCGGCGACGGTCGTCTCCGACCTGGGCGGTCGACTACGCCCCGGTTCGGTACACCCCCGTTTTCGAGCCCACGACCGTCTACGGGCTGACCGGAGGCGTTGTCGTGGCGGCGGTGCTCGCCGCCGACGGAGTCGGAGTCCCCGGTGCCAGTGGGGGGGTCGCCGCCGCGGCGGTGGCCTGCGGCGTCTGCGCCGTCGTCGTTGATACCGCCGTTCGCGTCGTTCGGGGTGGGATCGTCGGCACTGCCGCGGGCGGCATCCTACTCGGCTACGTGGTGCTGGGCGGACAGCTGGTTGGTGTCGTCCCGCCACGGACCGCCGTCGGTTCTGACGTGGTGGTACTGCTCGCGCTCGGAGCCGCCGTGGCGGTCACCGTCTCGATCACCGGAGCCCGGAACCGGGTGCTCCGGCGGTCGATGCTCCTCGTCGGCGGCGGGTCGGCCACCCTCGCCGCGACGGCGTACGTGGTCGCCCGCGTCACGGGGCTGCCGCAGACCCGGGCGGTGGTCTATCCAGAGGTCTTCGGCGCGCTCGCCGTCGCGGGGAGCATCGCGTTCTACCTCGCCGTGCTCGCGATCGAGCGCCGGGCGATCGCGGCGGTCGCCTCCCGGGACGCGGAGTAGCTGGCGGCGGTGGCCGGTAGCCGACGCTGACACCCCGTCTCCTAGCGGTGTTCATCTGGGCGTCTCACTGAGTTTCGGCACTCCCTCGCGTCTCTGCCGCGTGTCTCAGACACATTTCGCTTCGCTCAATCGTGTCTGAAATCGCGTGAGACTCACTCCGTTCATCTCACTGAGTTTCGGCACTCCCTCGCGTCTCTGCCGCGTGTCTCAGACACATTTCGCTTCGCTCAATCGTGTCTGAAATCGCGTGAGACTCACTCCGTTCGTCTCACTGATTTTCGGCACTCCCTCGCGTTGCTCAGTCGTGCCGAAAACACCGCCGGCCAGTGAACGCCATCGGGATCCCGTGATCGTCGCAGGCGGCGATCACGTCGTCGTCGTTTACCGACCCGCCAGGCTGGATCACCGCCCCGATCCCCGCGTCGATGGCGCGCTCGACCCCGTCGGGGAACGGGAAGAACGCGTCTGACGCCATCACGGTACCCGCGGCGTCCTTTCCTTCGGCGTGTTCGTCGGCCTTCATCGCAGCCAACTCCACGGCGTCGACCCGAGAGACCTGCCCCGCGCCGACGCCGACGGTCTCGGTCCCGTCGGCGAGGACGATCCCGTTGGATTTGACATGCTTCAGCACTTTCCACGCGAACACCATCGTCTCGACCTGGGCGTCGGTCGGGTCGGTCTCGGTCACGACCTCCAGATCCTCGCGGGTCGGTGCCCACAGGTCCCGTTCCTGGACCAGGCGGCCGCCCGCGAGCGAGGTTTCGGTCAGCCGCTCCGACCGGCTGTCGGCGTCGAACTCGCCCACGTCGAGCACCCGCAGGTCGTCCTCGTCGGTCAGCACGTCGACGGCGGCGTCGGTGTAGCCGGGTGCGACGACGACTTCCTTGAACGACTCCGCGATCCGATCCGCGGTGTCGGCGTCGCAGACGCGGTTGAGCGCGACGATCCCGCCGAACGCGCTCATCGCGTCGGTCGATAGGGCGTCGGCGTAGGCGTCCGCCGGGGTGTCTGCGGTCGCACACCCCGCCGGGTTGGTGTGTTTGATCACCGCCGCCGCGGGGGCGTCGAACTCGCGGATCACGTCGAGAGCGGCGTCGGCGTCGTTGTAGTTGTTGTACGACAGCGCCTTCGCGCCCGTGTTCAGTTGCGGGGCGTCGACAACCCCGGTCGCGTCGGCGCCGGCGCCGGCGTCGGCGTAGACCGCTGCCGCCTGGTGAGGGTTCTCGCCGTACCGGAGTGTCGACACCCTGTCGCCGGACACCGCGCGGCGCTCGGGGAAATCACCCGCCTCGTCACCCTCGACGGTGACCGACGGGTCTCCCGCGCCGACACCCGCGTCGACGTGCAGCCGACCTGCCGCGAACCACCGAACCGCGCGGGGATACGCCGCGAACTCGGCATCGCGGAGGACCCGCCGTTTCAGCGCGTCGGCGTCGTCGTCGTCGTAGACGGGAACGGCCTCCTGGGTGACGATCGGGCCGTCGTCAACGGGTTCGGTCACGGCGTGGACGGTGCACCCGGTCACCCTGACGCCGGCGTCGAGCACCTGTTCGTGGGCGTCGTCACCGGGGAACGCCGGGAGCAGCGAGGGGTGAACGTTGAGTGTCGTTGGGACTGCATCCAGAAATTCCGGGGTGAGGATCCGCATGTAGCCGTCGAGACAGACGAGGTCGATGTCGTGCCCGGCGAGGGCGTCGACGAGGCGACGGTCGTGGTCCCCGCGGGTCTCGCCGTCACGGTGTTCGACAGCCTCCGTGGGGATCCCGCGGTCGGCAGCAGCATCCAGAACTGGTGCGTCGGCGTGGTTCGAGACGAGAACCTCAAGCGCCGCGCCGCCGGGGCGCTCGTCGTCGATGTGCAGCAGGTTCCGCCCGCGGTTGCTCGCCAGGCCGGCGATCCGGGTCATACCTCCGACACCTCGCGCGGGTGGTAAGTCAGTTGTGATGGCGGCGGGGCGCCGTGAGGATACGGGCTGGATTTCGCGTTCGAGTATCTGCAGTGATAATCGGGACGAAGCGTATTTGCCCCTGTTCGGTCGCGTATAATCAATGGCGGAACTCGATCAGTACGGAACGGCCGACTTCGGGCGGGGGAAACTCAACGACCAACTCGACCTCGACGCGTTGGTGGACGAGATCGGACTCGACAGCGACGAGATCGCGTGGCGGAAGGAGTTCATCGGATTCGACGAGGAGGACGTCGAGCGTCTCAGTGCGTACGAACAGCGGTTCGCGGAGAACGCAGAACAGGTTGCAGACGACTTCTACGAAAATCTGAGCGGCCACGACGAGACCGTTGAGGTGATCGGTCGGTCTCCAAAGGGGCTCGACGCGCTCAAACGGACCCAGTCGGCGTACCTGACGACGCTTGTGAGAGGGTCCTACGGAACGGAGTACTTCCGGGAGCGCGCCCGCATCGGGAAGCTTCACGACATGCTCGACATGCCGATGAAACAGTACCTCGGACAGTACGGGGTGTACTACGACCTCATCCTGCCGCTGGTCGGCGACGCGCTCGTGGAGTCGCTGACCGACAGGGTCGAGTCGGAAGTCGCGGGCGCGGACGGACGCGGCGCCGACGGCGGGGATGACCCGTCGCGCGACGCCGTCGAAACGGTGGTGCGAGCGGAAGTCGACGACGCCATCGAGGACATCCTGTCGATTCTCCGGATCATCAATCTCGACATGCAGGTTGTCACTGACACGTACATCCACTCCTACAGCGAGCGACTCGAAGAGGAGATCCAGCGGAACCAGCGGTTGATGTCAGAGGTCCAATCAGACGTCGAGCAGCCGATCACCGAACTCCGCGACACGTCCGACGAGGTGACCGACAGCGCGGCGGAGATCACCGACACCGCAGCACGACAGTCCGAACGGGTCGACGAGGTGAGTTCGGAGGTCTCGAACCTCACCGCGACGGTCGAGGAGGTCGCCGCAACGGCCGAAAAGGTCGAGTCGGTCAGCGAACGGGCCACCGACCTGGCACAGGAGGGACAGCAGACAGCGGATGAGGCGGTCGGCGTGATGGACGAGATCAACGAGGAGGTGGACGTGGTGAGCGCGGACGTCGACGACCTCCGGCAGCGCATCGAGCAGATCGACGAGTTTGTCGAGACGATAAACGGGATCGCGAACCAGACCAACCTGCTGGCGCTGAACGCCTCGATCGAAGCGGCGCGGGCAGGGAAGGCCGGCGATGGGTTCAGCGTGGTCGCCGACGAGATCAAATCACTCGCTGAGGAGTCACAGTCGGAAGCCGCCGAGATCGAGGAGATGGTGTCGGAGATACAAGCTGACGCCGAGGAGGCCGTTGCGAGCCTCGAAGACATGACCGAGCAGGTGACCGAGGGCATCGGCGGCGTCGAAGAGAGCATGGGGAAGTTGTCCGACATCACGGCCGCGACAGAGGAGACCGCAGACGGGATCAGCGAGGTGTCCGAGGCCACCGACGACCAGGCGGCCGCCGCCGAGGAGATCTCCGCAACGGTCGATGAGGTGTCCGAGCAGGCAGACCGCGTGGCCACGGAGGTCGAAGAGCTGGCGGCTGCAAACGAGGAACAGTCCGCGATGGTCACCGAGGTCGAGCGGTCGGTCGCGCGACTGACCGAGCAGGAGGCGGCGGCCGACGGCGGTGTCGCTCACCCCGGCGGCGGCAACGAGGTGTCGATTCCGGCGGATCTCCCCGACGGGATGCCGGAGTTCGTCATCGAGTCGCTGTCCGACGAGCGGCTTCGGGCGATCGCCCGGGGCGAGGTGGACGCGCCCGACGTGGTGTAGCCGCGCTACGCCACCGACACGCTTTTTTAACCGACCCCGGCACCAGGAGTATGGACGATATTCCGCGCTCGGACCCGCTTGCGGCCGTCTCGCCGCTCGACGGACGGTACGCGGGCCGCACCGAACCGCTGGTCCCGTACGTGAGCGAGGCGGCGCTGATGCGCGCGCGACTCCGCGTCGAAGTCGAGTATCTGGTGGCGCTCGCGGATCTCGACGCGACGCCGCTGTTGCTCTCCGACGACGACCGCCGCGACCTCCGGGCGGTCGTCGAGGGGTTCGGCGCCGACGACGCCCGATTCATCAAGCGCCTCGAGACCGAGGGGGCGGACGGCTACGCCGCCACCAACCACGACGTGAAGGCGGTGGAGTACTTCCTCCGGACCGAGACACGGGCGGGGGTCCACCCCTGGATCCACTTCGGGTTGACCTCCGAGGACGTGAACAACCTCGCCCACCGGTTGCTGGTCGGCCCCGCGGTCGAGGAGGTCCTCCTGCCCGAACTCGCCGGTGTCCGCGACGAACTCGTCGATCTCGCCCACGAGTACCGCGACACGCCGATGCTGGCCCGGACGCACGGCCAACCCGCGACGCCGACAACGTTCGGCAAGGAGATGGCGGTCTACGCCGCGCGGCTCGGAACCGCAACGGGTCGGATCGCCGGGGCCGCCGACGGTCTCGCCGGGAAACTCGCCGGCGCTTCCGGCACGTACGCCGCCCACGTCGCCGCCTACCCCGACATCGACTGGCAGGCGTTCTCGCGGTCGTTCGTGACCGACCTGGGGCTCGGTCACACACCGCTGTCGACACAGGTGAATCCCTGCGACGACCTCGCCGCGCTGTTCGACGCGTTCCGCGGCGCCAACAACGTTCTCTTGGATCTGGATCGCGACGTCTGGCGCTACGTCTCCGACCGGTATCTCGGTCAGGAGGCGTCGGCGGGCGAGACCGGGTCGTCAACGATGCCGCACAAAGTGAACCCCATCGACTTCGAGAACTCCGAGGGAAACCTCTCGAAGGCCAACTCCGATCTTGAGTTCCTGGCGGACTACATCACCACCTCACGACTCCAGCGGGACCTCTCGGACTCGACGGTGAAACGCAACATCGGCGCGGCGTTCGCTCACTGTCTCGTCGGGTACGGCAAGACCGGGGCGGGCCTCCGAAAGGTCGTGCCCAACGAGGCCGTGATGCGCGAGGAACTTGACGCCCACCCGGAACTCATCGGGGAGGCCGTCCAGACCATCCTTCGTCGGGAGGGCGACACCGACGCCTACGAGCGGGTCAAACAACTCACGCGCGGGCAGGACGTGACGCTTGCGGATTTCCGGGCACTCTTCGACGACCTCGCGGTCGACGACGACGTCCGCGCGGAACTCCGGGCGCTGTCACCCGCCGAGTACGTCGGGATGGGCGACGAACTCGTTGCGGAACTGGACAGCTCGTAACGCCAGATAATTAACTCGCAACGAAATAAATCTTTTATTCGTGCGGGTGGTATGCGGGTGTATGCAAGCCATCGCGGTCGAACAGGGGCGGGGCAGGCCGGCGATCCGCGAACGGGAGCGACCGGACCCCGCTGCCGGCGAGGTGTTGGTCCGGACACTCCGGGTGGGTGTGGACGGAACCGACCACGAGGTCATCGCCGGCACTCACGGCGAGTTCCCCGCGCACGAGGAGTACCTCGTGTTGGGCCACGAGGCAGTCGGCGTGGTCGAAGACGGCGGCAGCACACGGTTCTCCGCGGGGGACGTCGTCGTGCCGACGGTTCGTCGGCCCCCGCCGGGGGAGGAGAACGGCTACTTCGAGCGCGGCGAACCGGACATGGCACCCGCTGGGCAGTATCTCGAACGCGGGATCGTGGGCGCTCACGGATACATGGCTGAATACTTCGTGACCGATGCGGCGTTCCTACTCGAGGTTCCGCCGTCGCTCGCGGACGTCGGCTTTCTTGTCGAGCCCCTCTCGATCGCGGTGAAGGCGGTCGAACTCGCCACCGCGTCGCGGTCGTCGTTCACCTGGCACCCCGAGTCCGCGGCGGTGCTTGGGAACGGGAGCTTGGGGCTGCTCACCCTCGCGTACCTGAAACGCGTCAAGGGGTACGACCGGCTTTACTGCGTGGGGCGTCGTGACCGGCCGGACCCGACGATCGATATCATCGAGGAGTTGGGGGCGACGTACGTCGACTCCCGGGAGACGCCAGTGTCGGAGATTCCGGACGCCCACGAGCCGGTCGACTTGGTGTTCGAGGCGACGGGCTACGCGAAACACGCCTTCGAGGCGATCGACGCGCTCGCGCCGAACGGGGTCGGCGCACTGCTGGGCGTCCCGGAGCCGTGGGAGTTCGAGGTCGACGGCGGGCGGCTCCACCGGGAGATGGTGTTACACAACAAAGCGCTCGTCGGCAGTGTTAATTCCCGGGCGCGGCACTTCGAGGCGTCCGCGGAGGCGTTGTCGGCGTTTCCGGGGTGGTTCTTCGACCGGCTTGTGACCGGAATCTGTGGCCTCGACGACCTCGCAGCGGCGTTCGACGACGACGATACCACTATAAAAACCGCCGTGCAATTCAGCGAGTATGAAGAACGTCGATGACCTGATCGCGAGTGCCGCCGAGCTCGCCGAGCGGGGGCTGTCGAAAGGCGAGATCGCGGACGAACTGAACGTCTCTCGGGAGACGGCGAGTTGGCTGGTCGAACGCGGCGGGTCGGGGGAGGCCACGGTGGCCCCCACGCCTGCGGAGCCGACCGGCGCCGAGAGCGGCCCGCACGACATCCACGTCGACTGGAGCGCGGTCGGGCGCGACTCCCGACGGCTCACGCAGGTGGGTCGGGCGATGGCGGACCTGCTGTCGAAGCAGGGCGAGGCGGTCGACCTGACGATCGGGATCGAGAAGGCGGGCGCGCCGCTGGCGACGGTGGTCTCTCAGGAACTCGACACCGACCTGGGGTCGTACGCCCCCGCAAAACACCAGTGGGATGACGGCGATATCGACGACCTCGGGGGGTCGTTCTCCCGGAACTTCGCGGGGATTCGTGGCCGGGAGTGCTACGTGGTCGACGACATTGTGACCTCGGGAACCACGATGCGGGAGACCATCGACGCGATCCGTGATGAGGGCGGCCACCCGGTTGCGTGCGTTGTCGTCGTCGACAAACAGGGCATCGAAGCCATTGAGGACGTCCCGGTGTACTCGCTGATCGACGTCGTCCGCGTCGGCGACAAGTGAGTCGCGAGCGGCGGGCGACACCCCAGGCCGCGGCCCCATCGTGACGCTCAGGGACACAACCCATTTTACTGCCGGCGTTCTATGGCGTGGTATGACGTTTCAGCCCGAGGCGGACCTGAGTGCGGATGAGGTACAGACAGCTGTCGACGACGCCATCGAATCGAACGACGTCGTGCTGTTCATGAAGGGCAACCGGCTGATGCCACAGTGTGGCTACTCCCAGCGCGCGGTGAACCTCATCTCCCAGTACGTCGAAGAGTTCGAGACCGTTGACGCCCTGCCGGCTCTCGGGGAGTACCGGGCGGCACTCGAAGAACACAGTGGGTGGGAGACCATCCCGCAGACGTTCGTTGACGGGGAGTTCGTCGGCGGCAGCGACATCCTGGCGGAGCTCGACGAGCGCGGCGAACTCGAAGAGACCCTAAACGCTTAACGGCCACGTCGCGGCCGGCAAAGAGTCCGGGAGTCCGGGAGTCCGGGAGTCCGGGAGTCCGGGAGTACCCCGGTCCTCGGGACCACTGACGGTCATCCGCCGGCACCCACGCGAGAGCGACGGCCGCAGCGACCGCTGGGCGGCGAAGGGCCACACACATCGATCGTAGAGGGGAAGTCATGTGGCATCCTCCTCGCCCTGGAGGGCAATGTTTTAGCCTCGCAACATCCATAAGTCCGGGGACCCTATTCCCACATAGGTACCGACGTCACGTCGCGTCCAATTCGTACGGGTACCACCCCACACAACTATGTCAGGCCGCGTATACCGACTACACTCGACACTGGAACTGCCCCTGGAAGATGTCGAAGAGTACCTGAACGGTGCCCCGGAGCTGCCCCCCGAGGTCGACGACGTGGAGGTGACCCGCCGCAACAACACGCTCATTCTCAAGGCCGTCGCCGCGGAGGACAACCTCAGCAAGTACACCCCGACTGCCCAGCTGAAGGCCAGTATTACCGAAAACCGTGTCTACGAGGAGGAACCCCCACGGGCCGGAGCGCCGCGGTGGGAAGAAGAAGAAGAGGAGATCCCCTCGGAACTCGTGGAGTTCGCGTGTTTCAAAGGCGACCGCGAGACCGTGTTGCAGAACACCGCGCTCCAGTACCCGATGTTTCTGGTGCTCCGGGAGATCGCGTTGCGCGCTGAGAAGGGGACGCTCACCGCGATCACCGAGGTCGACGACGAACTCGGAGCCCACCGGATCGTGGAAGGAGAAGAGCGCCCCGCGAGCATCGAGGTCGTCGAGAACCCCGCACAGAGCGAAAGCGGCTCTAACGGCGTGAACTGGCGGGACAACAAGTTCATCTCGGACTGAACCACAGTCGGTAGCGGGTCGGTCGCGTTCTGCTCGCTGACAGTATCTTGATCCCCGTTCCGTCCGCGACGCTCGAGTGTACGTGGGGACGCGCCGCCGCTGGGGCGTTCGAGACAGCCGCCGGTTCAGTTCGGAAGCGAGAGCTCCGAAGCGACCGACGCGTCGTCGGCCAGCGACTCAATGTCGGGGGGGCCACCGTCGGTGCGGGTGGCTTCGACCAGCGTCGCGAGCGTCCGGAGCGGAAGCTGCCCCGGCGCGTATTCGCTGTCGTCGTCTTGCAGCGGCGCGTACCCCAGCTTCGAGCCGTAGACGTGGCCGATCACGCGGGTGTGGCTCCCGACCTCGCCCATTGCGATCCCCGCGGCGTCGATCCCGGCCTGGGTGGCCTCGTGGAGCGCACGCAGGAGCGTGAGGGCGTCCGAGAGGTCTTCGGGGTGGGTCGCGACCTTTGCGACGTCGCCGTAGCTGTCGCACTGCTCGAGTATCGCGGTCAAGACCTCCCGTTCCGGCGTCGCGTCGAAATCGTGGTGCGAGACGATGAGGTCCACGTCGTTCCCGCGGAACTCCCCCACGAGCCACTCCTTGGCCCGGACGGTCTCGAGTTCGAGGTCGACGTACTCGACGGCGTCGAACCGGGAGGCGGCGAAGAGGATGTCCAGCCGACCGGTGTCGCGGGCCTTGCCGCCAAACCACCGGTTCCGGTTGGTGGCGACGACCGGAAGCTCGCCGTTGTAGGCCTCGAGCTGTGCGATCGGGTCCGTCGCCTTGTCCATCCGGAATTCGACGAGATCCGCCGCCCCACGGGCGTCCGGCTCCCGGGTGAGGTCGTTCGTCGTGGCGGCGAGGGCGAAGCCGTCGAGGGTCATGCCACTCGGTATCACCCAGTTGCACATAAATTTGCTTGTGGGGCCGAAGCGGCCACCGATCGCAGCGCCCGTCGCCCGTCAGCGGGGGAGGTGAGTGTGAACGGTGTCACCGGGAGCTGACGGTTTAATACGACACCGGAGGAATACACGGCTGTGATCGATCGGGAACGGATACGGACCACCGACCGGATGACGGTCGCACTCGATGCGGTCGAGGCGGGGATCGACGCCGCCAGCCCCGAAAACGTGCTCCGGGACAGCATCAGTGTCACGGACGGGATGCTCACGATCGGCGACTCGGCGTTCGACCTCTCGGGCTACAACGACGTGTTCGTCCTCGGCGGCGGCAACGCCGCGGGCCGGATCGCGAGCCACCTCGCGTCGGTGCTGGGTCCGACCCTCTCCGGCGGTGTCGTCGTGACCGACGATCCCGTACCCGCCGGACCGGTGGATGTCGTCGAAGGCACCCACCCCGTGCCGAGTGCGGCCAACCGGGACGGCGCGCGCCGGCTGCTCGAAGCCGCCCGGGCGGCCGGCAGCGACACCCTCGCGGTGGTCGCGGTGACCGGCGGGGGCAGCGCGCTGCTGGCCGCGCCCGTCGAGGAGGTGTCACTCGCTGACCTCGGAGGACTCACCGACGCTTTGGTCCGGTCGGGCGCACCGATCGACCGGATCAACGCCGTCCGAAAGCACGTCTCGGCGGTGAAAGGTGGTCGCCTCGCTTGTGAACTCGCGCCGGCGACGACGGTCGGCGTTGTCTTCAGTGACGTGACCTCCGACGACCCGTCGGTGATCGGGAGCGGCCCGCTGTCCCCGGATCCGACGAGCTACGACGACGCCCTGGCGGTCCTCTCGGCGTACGGCGTCGACGCACCCGAATCGGTGACCCGACACCTCCAGCGAGGGGCGGCCGGCGAGGTCGGCGAGACCCCCGGCCCCGGCGACTCCGCCTTCGACGACGTATCGATCCACATACTCGCGGACAACGCTACCGCGACCGCGGCCGCCCGGGAGGTCTGCGCGGCGGCGGGGTTCGAGCCGCTCGTGCTGTCGTCGTCGATCCGGGGGGAGTCCCAGGCCGCCGCGGTGACCCACGTCGCGGTCGCCGAGGAGATTCAACGGCGCGGTGACCCCGTGGAACCGCCGGCTGCGATCCTCTCGGGCGGGGAGACAACCGTCGCAGTCGGGGACGGGGACGGAACCGGCGGCCCGAACCAGGAGTTCGCGCTACGCGCCGGGGTCGACCTTCCGGCGCGGACGGTCTGCTGTGCCGTCGACACCGATGGGCTCGACGGCTCGACCGACGCCGCCGGCGCGATTGTCGACCCCGACACGGTCGACGACGCACGGCGCGCCCGGGCGGCGCTTGCGGCACACGATGTCCATGGCTACCTCGACGAACGCGACGCCGTGGTCCGGACCGGCGCGACCGGCACCAACGTCAGCGACCTCCGGGTGCTCTTGGTGCCGGAGTGACCAACCTCATTCGGTCCCGGCGTCGCCGAGCGCGGAGGTCGGGAGGTCGTCACCCTCGATCCCCGCCTCAACGTTCGCCGCCGTCATCTCGGCCATACGATCTCGCGTCCCGACGCTGGCGCTCCCGATGTGTGGCGTGACCACAAGGCGCTCGGGGGCGTGCCGAAGGATGGGGTGGTCGCCGGGGAGCGGCTCGGGGTCGGTGACGTCGAGCCCTGCACGACCGATCCACCCGCGCGCTAACGCGGTGTCCAGGGCGTCGGTGTCGACGACCCCACCGCGGCTGGTGTTGATCAGGATCGCGTCCTCCGGCATCCGCCGGAACTCCGCTTCGCCGAGGAACCCCGCCGTCTCCGCGGTCAGCGGGACGTGCAGCGAGACGAAGTCGCTCTCCGCGAGGAGTTCGTCGCGGCCGACGAAGGTGGCGTCGACCCCGACCTCGGCGAGTTCGGCCTCCCGATCGGGTTTGCGGGTCGGTCCGGTGTACAGCACGTCCACTCCGAACCCGGCACCGCGCCGCGCGACCGCGGTCCCGATTTTCCCGAGACCGACGATCCCGAGCGTCGCGTCGTGGACGTCCGCCCCGGTCAGGAGTCGCGGTCCCCACGTCTCCCACTCGTCGGCGTCGACGTACGCGTGCCCCTCGACGGTGCGGCGGGCACAGGTCAGAAGCAGCGCCCACGCGAGGTCCGCGGTCGTCTCGGTCAGGACCCCGGGCGTGTGGCCGACGGCGATGTCGCGCTCGGCCGCGGCGGCGAGGTTAAGATGGTCGTACCCCACCGAAAAGGTGCTAACGACCGAAAGGTTCGGGGACGCATCAAGCACGTCGGCGTCGATATCGTCCGAGAGGAGACAGACCAGGCCATCAGCGTCCAGCGACGCCAGTTGTGCTTCGATGTGCTCGGTGGCGGGCGGGAGTTTCCCGTCCCAGACCACGACCTCGTATCGCTCCCGGAGTCGATCGAGTCCAACCGCCGGAATCTGACGGGTAACGTAGACTGTCGGCGTTTCGGGCATCAGTTCCGTATCGCCGGCGGGCTTCTAAACGTCTTCGAACGGACCGGCGACAATCGGGGTCGCCAACCCGAGGGTAGTATAGTAGCGTTCGGAACGGGTTGCTCAGCAGATCGTGCGACCGCGTGTGACCAAATGAGTACAGACTCGCAAACGCTGCGATAGACAGCACCAACCCGAGTCACAAGACATTTATTACGTCTAATTAGATGTAATTACGCTATGACAGACGACTTCCCCGACTACCTCGAGGTCGACTACACCGACGGCGAGGGCGAGGCGCCGGGGGACTACCCCGCGGTCGAGAACAAGATCGAGAAGGCGATCGAAGTCACGAAGCGCGGCCTCGAACAGTACCACACCCCCGCAGTAATGTGGACCGGCGGCAAGGACTCCACGCTCACGCTGTACTTCATCAAGGAGGTTGCAGAACGGTTCGACCTCGACGTTCCGACCGCGGTGTTTATCGACCACTACCAGCATTTTGACGAGATCCACGACTTCGTTGATCGGTGGGCCGAGGCGTGGGACTTAGACGTTGTCTACGCCCGCAACGAGGACGTCGGCGCCTACGTCGACGACCACGGTCTCGACCCCGGCGACGACATCCCGGTTTCGGCGCTCTCGGAGCACAATCAACACCACATCCGCGACCTGCTGGAGTACGAAGACGATTCTTTCCCGTTCCTGCTCGACACCTACGTGGGCAACCACCTGCTGAAGACGGTCGCGCTGAACGACACGCTCGAGTCCCACGACATCGACGGCGTGATCTCCGGCGTCCGATGGGACGAACAGGAGGCTCGCGCCGACGAGACGTTCTTCTCGCCGCGGCACGACCCCGACATCTACCCGCCCCACGACCGCATCCAGCCCATTCTCCAGTTCGAGGAGGCCGCCGTGTGGGAGGCGTTCTGGAACTTCGTGGTGCCGGACACCGTCGAGGGCTTCCCCGAGGACGGGTACGTCCCGCAGAGCGCCGACGACCTCCCCGACGGCATCACGATGGACGACATCCCCATCTCGCCGAAATACTTCGCGGGCTTTCGGTCGCTCGGCAGCGAGGTCTCGACCGACAAGACCACCGAGGAGCCCGCGTGGCTCCAAGACATGGAGAACACGACCGAGCGCGCGGGCCGCGCCCAGGACAAGGAGGACCTGATGGAGCGGCTCCGCGACCTCGGCTACATGTGAGGACGGAGTGAACCGCCTCGGGGTCAAGCCCCGTGGGATTCGCCTCGACAGCGTGTAAATCACCTTCTGCCGGTCGCGTTCAGCCAGGAGCGTCGAGGCCGGGAGCGACCCGGAATCCCCCACCGGATCTCTCTGACGGGGCGGACGCCGACGACCAGGGTCGTGGGTGAGTGACGCCTCGACAGCGGGATCGAGCCGGCACGGTCCGCCACCCCTTTGTGAACCCGTCTCCAGGACCCGAGCGATGACGACGCCCACGATCCAGACCACCCACGTCGGGAGCCTGCCCCGGTCGACGCGGCTTCGCGACCTCCTGATCGACACGGCGGGGCACGACGAATCGGCGTTCGAAGAAGCGGTCGCGGAGTCGATCCGCGAGGTGGTGCGCCGACAGTCCGAGGTCGGTATCGACATCGCGAACGACGGCGAACAGAGCCGGATCGCCTACTCCGTCGACGTGACAAACCGACTGTCGGGGTTCGGCGAGGGCACCGTCGAACGGGCGTGGCCCTCGGATCTGGACGACTACCCCGAGTACGCCCGGGAACTTCTGGGCGGCACCGAGAACATCGGCGGCCCGGTCGCGACGGGGCCGATCGAGTACGTCGGCGGGGACGCGCTCCGTCGCGACCTCGCGCGGTTCGACGACGCAACCGACGCCGAGGGCGTCGAGTTCCCCGCGCGATTCCACACCGCGCCGTCGCCGGGGGCGGTCCTCCGGTTCACCGAGACCGCACACCACGGTTCTCTGGAGGCGTACCTCTTCGACCTCGCCGACGCGCTCAAACCCGAGTACGAGGCGATCGCGGAGACGGGTGCGATCCTCCAGATCGATGCGCCGGACCTGCTCGCGGGCTTTACGCTCACGTACAAGGACGACTCGGTCGCGGCGTTCCGCGAGCGGGTCGAAACCCACGTCGACGCGCTGAACCGCGCGCTCTCGGACATCCCTGACGAACGGATCCGGCTCCACGGCTGTTGGGGGAACTACGAGGGGCCGCACCACTGTGACGTCGCCCTGGAGGACGTGCTCCCGGCGTTCTACGAGGCCGACGTGGGTGGGCTGGTCGTGGAAGGCGCGAACCCCCGGCATCAGCACGAACACCGAACGTTCGCCGAGCACCCCTTACCCGACGGGTGGCGGCTGATCCCGGGTGTGATCGACGTGAAGACAAACGTGGTCGAACACCCCAAGGTCGTCGCCGAACGACTCGAGCGGTTCGCCGACGCCGTGGGCGGCCCCGACCGGATCGTCGCGGGCGCGGACTGCGGGTTCGAGACCGTCGTCGAAGGCGCGAACGCGGTCCACCCCGAGATCGCGTGGAAGAAACTGGAGGCGCTCGTCGAGGGCGCCGAGTTGGCGTCGGCGCGGCTGGCGTAGGGGCGGGTCGCGACGGACGGTGCGGGGAGTTTTGGGTTCGGATCCGCGTATCCGGGTATGGCGACAATCAGCGAGACGTTCATCGAAAACCGCGAACGGATCCAGCCCAATGACACCAACAACTACGGCAGCGCCCACGGCGGCAACATCATGCACTGGATGGACGAGGTCGGCGCGCTGTGTGCGATGCGGCACGCCGGCGAGACGTGTGTGACCGCCTACGTCAACAACCTGGATTTCAAGCGTCCGGTGCCGCAGGGCGACACCTGCGTCATCACGGGCTACGTCTACGCAACGGGCCGAACCAGCCTCCGCGTCCGGCTACAGGCGTTTCACGAGTCTCCGCGAACCGGCGAGCGCGAGCAGACCACCGACTCGTACTTCGTGTTCGTCGCCACCGACGAAAGCGGCGATCCGACGCCGGTCCCGGAGCTCGAAGTCGGGTCCGAGCGGTGTGAGACGCTCCGGGCGGCGGCGTTGGCGGGCGAAGGTCGGGAGTGAGCCCCCGGCCGGACGGAGGGAATCGCTTAAGTCCGTTAGTACCCACCCACACGGTATGAACGGAGCATCGTCCGCAAACCGGGTGGTGCGGGCGTGAGCGTCAGCCATCGGGTCGATTCCGACCACCAGCTCGCCCGTCTCCTCCAGATCGGGATCGTCCTGGAAGAGGTGGTTGAGGCCCGGTCGTACCACCACTACCAGTCGCTCGACGACGAGCCGCGGCTCGACCCGGCGATCGAGTCGCTGCTCGAAGACGCCGCCGATGAGTCCGCGAACCACCGCGAGCGCCTGGAGGATCTTGTCGACCAACTCGATGCCGAGAGCGTGCCGTTCGAGCAGATCGAGGCGCTCGTCGAGGCCCAGTACGGCGCGACGGAACCGGAAGATTTCGACGACATCCTTTATGACCAGCTCTGTAACGAGGAGACCGCGTACAAGTTCTACGACGACCTCGTCGGCGCGCTTCGGGCGTCGGAAGCGTCGTTCAGTATCAGCCGCGACCGCCTCATTGATCTCCTCGTGGAGATCCGCGAGGAGGAGGCGCAAGGCGTCGAAGAGGTCACGAAGCTCATGAACACCCGGCAATGAGACACACCACAACGCGCGACGGGGGGAAACGATGAACACGGCCGACCAGTATGTCAAGGCGATCTATCTGCTCCAACAGATGGAAGACGGGCCGGCGTCGACGGGCGCGCTCGCCGACCGGCTGGACGTGAGCCCCGCCAGCGCCAACGAGATGATCGGAAAACTCGAGTCCCGCGGGCTCGCGGAACACGAGAAATACAAGGGCGTCACGTTGACCGATGAGGGGATCGTCAGCGCCCGCGATGCGCTCCAGACGTACTGCATCATCGAGCGCTTCCTCGCGAACGTTCTCTCGGTCGACGAGTTCCGCTCTGAGGCCCGCGAACTCGAACCCGTCATCGACGACCTTGTGGCCGAGCGGTTGGACACGATCATCGACCGGAACCCCAACTGCCCGGACTGTTTCGACCCCGAGGCTGACGCGTGTTGCCACCTCGAGGTCGTTGCCGAGCACGTCGAAGCCGGGGAACAACGGGCGGACTGACAGGGGTATCGGGGGTTCGAGGCGAAGCCCACGGGGTTACACGGTGGGGTGAAACCCGCTATTGGAGTCGGGGACCGTACTGGTGTGGCGTGTCGCCGCCGACGGCGCGGCGACCCGATGGGTTTTCAAAGATCCCGGTGTGAGTCTCAAATGAAGTCCCGTGGTGTAGTGGCCAATCATGTGGGCCTTTGGAGCCTACGACGGCGGTTCGAATCCGCCCGGGACTATGCTGTCCGAGCGAAGCGAGGACTGCTCGTCAGACTGTGGATTC